>DASPNE010000011.1:0-149196 GCA_035626705.1 Usitatibacter sp.
GGCATGGTGCGCGCCGCCCATGCTGCCGGCATGAAGATCACCGTCAGCTTGTCCACCACCTTCGGCTGCCCCTTCGAGGGACGCGTGCAGGAGGACGTGGTCCTCGACTTCGTGTCGCGCTTTCGCGCCATGGGCTTCGACGGCATCTCGCTCGCGGACACCACCGGCATGGCGAACCCGCGACAGGTGCGCGAGCTGGTCAAGAAGGTCCTCGACCGCTTCCATCCGCCGAACGACACGTACTACACGCTGCACTTCCACAACACCCGCGGGATGGGCCTCGCCAACGTGGTCGCCGGCATCGAGGCGGGCGTGCGCTCGTTCGACGGCTCGGTGTCCGGGCTCGGCGGCTGCCCGTTCGCTCCCGGCGCCAGCGGCAACATCTGCACGGAGGACATGGTGAACATGCTCGAGGACATGGGATACGACACTCGCGTGGACCTCGCCAAGCTGCTGGCGGTCTCGCGCCGCATTCCGGTGGTGGTGGGTCACGACACGCCCGGCCAGGTCATGAAGTCGGGCCAGACGCTCGAGCTGCACGAGCTGCCGCAATCGCTGAGGAACTGATGAAAAACGCTTCCCGAATCGGCGCCTGGCTGCTCGTGGCCGCTGCGCTGCCCGTTTCCGCCGCCGACCTGTCGCAGGTCGGCACGCTGGCCCAGGAAGAATTCCGCCGGTTGTCGCAGGATCTCGGCGCAGCCTTCTCGTACAAGGGCGTCACCCCGGCGACGCCGCTCGGCATCGCGGGATTCGACGTGGGCATCGAAGCCACCCTCACCCGGATGCAGGACTCGTCGGTCTTCGCGCGCGCCGGTGCAGGCGGCACCTCCGACCTGGTGATCCCCAAATTCCACGTCCACAAGGGACTCTGGGGCGGCTTCGACATCGGCGCGTTCATCGCGGGCGCCCGCGATGTGGACGCGGCTCTTTTCGGGGCGGAGCTGCGCTACGCGATCGTGGACGACGGCATCGCCACGCCGGCCGTCGGGATGCGCTTGTCGGGCTCGCGCGCCACCGGCACCGGCGACCTCCGGATCGGCACCGCCGCTCTGGACGTGATGGTTTCGAAGCGGTTCGCGATCGTCACGCCCTACCTGGGTGGCGGCGCGGTGCGCGTCGAAAGCTCGGTGCGCGGCGCGCCGCTCGCCGATGAAAGCTTCACCAAGGGGCGCATGTTCGCCGGCGTGAACCTGAACCTGCTCACGACGAACTTCGCGCTCGAAGCCGAGAAGATGGGGGGCAACACCTCGTATTCGGCCAAGCTGGGCTTGCGCTTCTGAGCCCCTACGACGACCAGAGAGGAGAAAAGACCATGACCCGTTTGATCCGTGTGTTCGCGGCCGCAGCGCTCGGGCTCGCGATGGCCGCGGGCGCCTTTGCCCAGGCCCCCGAGAAGAAGAAGGTGACCATCGCGGTGGGAGGCAAGAGCCTCTTCTACTACCTGCCGCTCACGGTGGCCGAGCGCAAGGGATATTTCAAGGAAGAGGGCATCGAGGTCGAGATCCCCGACTTTCCCGGAGGCGCCCGTGCCCTGCAGGCGCTCGTCGGCGGCAGCGCCGACATGGTGTCCGGCGCCTACGAGCACACGATCAACATGGTCGCCAAGAAGCAGCCGATCAAGGCGGTGGTCCTGCAAGCGAAGTTCAGCTCCATCGTGCTCTTGCTGCCGAAGGACAAGGCGGCGAAGTACAAGAGCGGCCGCGACCTGAGGGGCCTCAAGATCGGGGTGACCGCGCCGGGCTCCTCCACGAACATGTTCGTGAACAATTTGCTCGCGAAGGATGGCCTCAAGCCTACGGACGTATCCATCGTCGGCGTGGGCGCAGGCGCCGGGGCCGTTGCGGCCATGGAGAAAGGCGAGATCGATGCGCTCTCCAACCTCGATCCGGTCATCACGCAGCTCGAGGCCACGGGCAAGTTCGTGCCGGTCGCCGACAGCCGCACCGAGAAGGGAATGAAGGAGATCTACGGAGGCGACTACCACGCCTCGGTGATCTACATCACCGACGAATACATCAAGAAGAATCCCAATACCGTGCAGGCGGTGGTCAACGCCATGGTGCGCGCCAACCGCTGGATCGCCAAGGCCACCCCGCAGGAGATCGTGGACCTGATGCCGGACACCTACAAGGCGGGCAATCCCTCCCTGTACAAGCAGGGGCTGCTGAAGAACATGATCGGGTATTCGGAGGACGGCCAGATGTCGATGAAGGCCGCCGAGAACGTCTACAAGGTGCTGGTGCAGTTCGAGCCCTCGGTGAAGGCCGCCGGCAAGATGGACCTGAACCAGACGTTCGACAATACGTTCGCGCGCAAGGCGGCCGCCAAGTACAGGTGACAAAGCATCCCTCTCCCCTGCGAGAGGGCCGGGGAGAGGGAGCCGCGCCGGCCGTCTCGTTCGACAGGATCACGTGCACCTTTGCCGCGCGCGGCGGCGGGGGTTCGTACACGGCGGTGAAGGACGTTGACCTGGCCGTGGGCGATGGCGAGTTCGTCTCGGTCGTGGGGCCGACGGGCTGCGGAAAGTCGACGTTGCTCAACGTCGCCGCCGGGCTGCTGCGTCCCTCGTCGGGCACGCTGCAAGTCTTCGGCGAACCCCTCGCCGGCGTGAACCGGCGTGCGGGCTACATGTTCCAGTCGGATGCGCTCATGCCGTGGCGAAGCGCCATCGCGAACGTGATGGCCGGGCTCGAGTTTCGCGGCGTTGCGCGCAGCCAGGCGCGGGAACGGGCGCAGGCGTGGCTCGAACGCGTGGGCTTGGGGGGCTTCGGCGACCGATATCCCCACCAGCTCTCGGGCGGCATGCGCAAGCGCACCTCGCTCGCCCAGATGCTGATCCTGGATCCACAGATCCTGCTGATGGACGAGCCGTTCTCGGCGCTCGACATCCAGACGCGCCAGCTCATGGAGAACGAGCTGCTGGAGCTCTGGAGCGCCAACCGCAAGAGCGTGATCTTCATCACCCACGACCTCGAGGAGGCCATCGCGTTGTCCGACCGCGTGGTGGTGCTCTCGGCCGGTCCGGGGACGCGCCCGATCGGTGAATTCGCGATCGACCTGCCGCGTCCGCGCGACGTCTCTGAGATCCGCCACACGCCTCGCTTCATCGAGCTGCACGACCTCATCTGGCACTCGATGAAGGAGGAGGTCCTGAAGGGTTATGCCCAGACCCGCAATCGGGTGTCGGCATGAAGAAGTCCACTTTGCGCTTCTGGCAGTTCGCGCTGCTGGCGATTCTCTTCCTCCTCTGGCAGCTGCTCGCCCAGCCGGGGCTCGTTCCGCCCTTCGTGTGGGAGAACGAGAACCGCGCGGCGTTCTTCTTCGGCGAGCCGTTGAAGATCTTCAAGGTCATCTGGGCGTGGTTCGCCGGCGGAGAGATCTACCAGCATCTCTGGGTCACGCTGCAGGAGACCGCGCTCGCCTTCGTGATCGGCTCGGTGTTGGGCCTGGCGGTGGGCCTCTGGCTGGGGCTCTCGCCCACCGCGTCGGCGCTGTTCGACCCCTACATCACGGCGATGAACGCGATGCCGCGCGTGGTCCTCGCGCCGATCTTCATGGTGTGGTTCGGCCTGGGGATCTGGTCGAAGGTGGCGCTGGGCGTGACGCTGGTCTTCTTCATCGTGTTCTTCAACGTCTACCAGGGCGTGAAGGAAGTGAGCCCCGTCGTGCTGAACAACACGATCATGCTCGGGGCGAACCGCCGCCAGCTGCTGCGGCACGTATACCTGCCTTCGGCCACGTCGTGGGTGTTCTCCAGCCTTCACACCGCCGTGGGCATGGCTTTCGTGGGTGCGGTGGTGGGCGAGTACCTCGGATCGGCGAAGGGCGTGGGTTACCTCATCCAGCAAGCCGAGGGCGCCTTCGACATCAACACCGTGTTCGCGGGAATCCTGGTCCTCACCGCGTTCGCGCTCGTGCTCGACTTCGCGGTCGGCCAGGCCGAGCGGCGCCTGCTGGTATGGCGGCCCACGCAGGGCGAGACCGAGCAGCTCTAGGCTTCGGTCCGACGCGGCTTGCGCCCCGCCTTTCCCGCCACCCGGTCGAAGATCCAGTTGGGCAGCAATGCCCAGATGCGTCCCACGATCGCCATCTGCCAGGGCACCACGGCGTAGCCGCGTCCGGCGGCGATCACGCGCGCGAAACGCCGCGCGGCGTCGTCGGGACCGATGATGAAAGGCATCTTGTAGGGGTTCTTCGCGGTCATCGGCGTGTCGATGTAGCCCGGACAAATCGTCACCACTCGCACTCGGTGGGGGCGCATCTCCACGCGCAGGCCTTCCAGGTAGCGAATGGCCGCGGCTTTCGAAGCGCTATAGGCGGTGGCCCCGGCGATGCCGCGGAAGCCCGCCACCGACGCGATGCCCACGAGAGTGCCACGGCGGGCCGCGCGCATCGGCCCGATGAAGGGGTGGAAGGTATTCACCAGGCCCAGCACGTTGATTTCCAGGATCTCGCGAAAGGCCTCGACGTCGCCTTCCAGCTCGGTGAGGTTTCCGAAGGAGACGCCGGCGTTGCCGATGACGATGTCCGGCGCGCCGTGCTTCGCCATGAAGGCCGCGGCGGCCTCGCGCAGCGCTACGGGATTGCGCACGTCGGCCGCGTAGGTTTCGATTTCCCCGGGAATCACGGCCTTCAGCGCCGCGAGGACGTCGGCCCGGCGCGCCACGAGGCCCACCGTCGCTCCGCCCGCCGCGTAGTGCCGGGCGAGCGCCTCACCGATGCCGCTGGAGGCGCCGGTGAGGAAGACCTTCACGTCACTTCTTGGCGACGGCGGCGGGCGCGGCCGCCGGCGCGGCGGCGGTCTTTTCCTTGCGCGCCATGGCGATGAGCTGGTCCACGACGGGGAAGATGCGCGCATTGCTGCCGGCGAACTCGGCCGCGGTGTAGTACTTGCCGTTCACGAAGATGCGCGGCACGCCGTCGACCCTGTAGTTCTCGGTCATCTGGCGCGCGCGGTTCACCTTGGTGGCCACGCTGAAGGACTTCTCCACCTCGTTGTACTTCGCCACGTCGATCCCGTTCTTCTTCAGCCACTCCTCGCGGATGCGCTTGTTGGCGAGGTTCTGGTTCTCCTTGTGGAAGGCATCGAAGACCTTGCCGTGGTACTGCTCGAGCAGCCCCATGGCTTCCAGCGTGTAGTAGACGAGTGCCGCCTGGCGCCACTGCTCGTTGGGTGTGGCCGGGACGCGTTTGAACACGACATCCGCGGGCGCCTTCTTGAGCCACGCGTTGACCTCGGGCTCCAGCGAGTAGCAGTGCGGGCAGCCGTACCAGAAGAACTCGATCACCTCGATCTTGCCGCCGCCTTCGGCCGGCTGCGGCGGGTTCAACACCTGGTAGGGCTGCTGCTGGCCCCACGCGGGAAAAGCGAGGGCGATGGCGGCGGCGGCGAGGGCGAGCATTTTGCGCAACATGGCGTTTCCTTTACCTGGCTTCGTCGGTGGTCCTGATGATCGCGGCGCCGACCCCGTTCTGGGTCAGCGTCGTCTTGATGCGGTTGGCATCGTCAAGGCTCTGGTACGGGCCCAGGCGCACGCGGTAGATCGTCCCCTTGTCCGGAATGTTCGCCGCGCGCACCGAGGCCTCCAACCCTGTTAACGCAATGCGCGCCTTCAGGTTGTCAGCCTCGCGCTCTTCGGAGAAGGCCCCAGCTTGCAACCAGTAGGTCTCGCCCGAATGGGGCTTGGGAAGGTTCGGCGACGAGCCCGGCTTTCCGGCGGCTGCCGGCGCTGGCGCGGCCGGCGGTATTGCGACCGGAGGGGCCACGCGCGGGGCGGAAGCGACGGCCTTGTCGCCCGTATCACGGTCGCCGGGCAGGATCTGGTAGAACTCGAAGCGGGGGCGATCGCTCTTGGCCGGGGGCTTGTCGCCGGCTTCCTTGCTTTTCGCGGCCTTGTCGGGCGACTTGGCGGGATCGGCCGGCGCAGGCGCCGGCGTGGGCGCCAGCTTCGAGACCGGATCGGCGGCCCGCCCCTTCTCGACGAACGGATTCGACAGGCGGTTGAGCCACAGCGCCACCGCTAGCGAGATCACGATTCCCAACAGCAAGCCGATGATCATGCCCAGCAGCAACGGATGGCTGAGCCGGCTTTCGGCCCGGGCGGGCGGGGAATCCTTGTAGTCCTTGGGCATTACATCCTCTCCGGGGCGCTCACGCCGAGCACGGCCAGGCCGTTGGCGAGCACCTGCCGGGTCGCAGCGACGAGGGCGAGCCGGGCGAGCTTGAGCGCTTCGTCCTCGACCAGGAAGCGCTCGGCATTGTAGTAGGTGTGCAATCGCGCCGCCACGTCGTCGTGAAGGTAATACGTGAGCACGTGCGGGGCGAATTCGGATGCGGCGCGCGCGAGCAACGCGGGAAACTCCGCGAGCTTCTGCGCGAGCGCGTTTTCATGGGGCGAGGTGAGATTGTCGAGCTTTGCGCCCGCAAGCGCCGACACATCGCCGCCCCACTCGCGCAGCACGCTGCATACGCGGGCATGGGCGTACTGGACGTAATACACGGGGTTCTCGTCCGACTGGCTCTTTGCCAGGTCCACGTCGAAGACCAGGTGCGAGTCGAGGCGGCGCATGAGGAAGAAATAGCGCACGCCGTCGCGGCCGACCTCGTCGATCAGGTCGCGCACCGTCACGTACGAGCCCGCCCGCTTGGAGATCTTCACCTCCTCGCCGCCGCGCATCACGGTGACCATCTGGTGCAGCACGTAGTCCGGATAACCCTCGGGAATGCCGGCTTCGAGCGCCTGCAGGCCGGCGCGAACGCGCGTCACCGTCGAGTGGTGGTCGGCCCCCTGGACGTTCACGACGGCGCCATAGCCGCGGCGAAACTTGTCCAGGTGGTACGCGACGTCGGGCAGGAAGTAGGTATACGTGCCATCGGACTTGCGCATCACCCGGTCCTTGTCGTCGCCGAAGTCCGTGGTGCGCAGCCACAGCGCGCCTTCCGACTCGTAGGTGTGCCCGGCCGCCTGGAGCAATCGGACGGTCTCGTCGACCTTGCCGTCGGTGTAGAGCGAGCTTTCGAGGAAGTACGAGTCGAACTTCACGCCGAAGGCATGCAAGTCCAGGTCCTGCTCGCGGCGCAGGTAGTCCACCGAGAACGCGCGGATCTGCTCGAGGTTGTTGCCGGCGGCGTCGCCGAAATGCGCCGCCACGTACTCGCGCGCGATCTCGCGGATGTAGTCGCCGAGATAGCCATCCCTGGGCATCTCCACCGCCTCGCCACGTGCCTGCTTGATGCGCGCCTGCACCGAAACCGCGAGGTTGGCGATCTGGTTGCCGGCGTCGTTGTAGTAGAACTCGCGCGTGACGCGCCAGCCCTGCCACTCGAGCAGGGCGGAGATCACGTCGCCCAGCGCCGCCTGGCGGCCATGGCCCACATGCAGCGGCCCGGTGGGATTGGCCGAGACGAACTCGACCATGATCTTGCGATCGCCGCCCGCATCCGAGCGCCCGAAGCGATCCCCTGCCGACAGCGCCTCGTGGACCACCGCGAAGCGCGACGCCGTGGACAGCGTGAGGTTGATGAATCCGGGACCCGCGATGTCGGCCCGCGCGAGCAGCGGGTCGGATCCCAGCGCCGCCACGATGGCCGCGGCGGCATCGCGCGGCCTCATGCCGACGTGCTTCGCCAGCTGCAGCGCCGCGTTGGTGGCGAAGTCGCCGTGCTCGGGGTTTTTCGGCCGCTCCAGGTCGACGGCGACTTCGGCGGCGTGCGGAAACGCCTTGCGCACGGCCTCCTGCACGAGCTGCGTGAGGCGCGCCTTCGAATCGGGGGATGACACGGCGGAAAAGAGCGAATCCAAACCGCAGATTATACCGGCCGTGCCCTCACGCCTCCTGCGGATCGACGTCCAGCGTCCAGCGCACGCGGCGCTCACCCTGCTCCAGCAAGGCGTGCCGCCACCGCGACAGGAAGGGCTGGAGCGCAGCCCGCGTCCCGGCCCGGACCAGCAACTGCGCACGCTCGTAGCCTGCCCTGCGTTCGAGGGTGGCCGGGACAGGGTCGAACACCTCGACCTCCGGGCCCAACGCGCGTGCAGTGCGTGCCGCCTGGCGCAGGAAACCGATCGGCTCGCCGGCCTTCTTCGCCTCGGCACGCAGCATCGCGAGGTGCGAAAACGGCGGGAAACCCGCCAGGCGGCGTTCGTCCAGCGCATCCGCGGCGAAACGGTCGAAATCCTGCGCGGCGACCGCGGCATACAGCGGGTGCTGGGGGAAGTCCGTCTGGATCAGCACTTCGCCCGGCCGGTCCGCGCGCCCGGCACGACCGGAGACCTGCACCAGCTGGGCGTGCAGCCGCTCGGCCGCGCGGAAATCGGCGCTGAAGAGGGCGCTGTCGGCGTCCACCACGCCGACCAGCGTGAGGCGGGGGTAATCGTGCCCCTTGGCGAGCATTTGGGTGCCCACGAGCACATCGATGCGGCGCTCGCGCACGTCGTCGAGAACCTTGCGCAGGGAACCCTTGCGGGCGGTGCTGTCGCGGTCGATCCGGGCGATGCGCGCTTGCGGAAGCAATTCCGCCAGCGTCTCCTCGAGCCGTTGCGTGCCGTGTCCCACGGGGGCGAGGTCCGTGGAATTGCATTGGGGACAGCACGCCGGGATGCGCTCCCGCCGCCCGCAGTGGTGGCAACGAAGCTCGCCTTCGCGGCGATGCATCACGAGGTTCGCGCTGCAACGCGTGCAGCTGGAGTGCCATGCGCACTTGCGGCAGAAGAGCACCGGCGAGAAGCCGCGCCGGTTGAGGAAGACCAGCGACTGCTCCCCGCGCTCGAGGCGCCGCCGGATCGCTTCGACGAGGGCGAACGTAAGGCCCTCCCGCGGGATGTCCGCCCGGGTGTCCACGGTGCGCACCACCGGCATGGAGGCGCCCAGGGTGCGCGAAGCGAGGCGCGCGATTGCATAACGCCCCTGGTGCGCGTTGAAGACCGTTTCGAGCGATGGCGTGGCCGAGCCCAGCACGACCGGGATCGCGAGCCGATGGGCGCGGCGCACCGCCACGTCCCGGGCCGAATAGCGCAGCCCCTCCTGCTGCTTGTACGAGGGATCGTGCTCCTCGTCCACGACGATCAGCCCGAGGTCGCGAAACGGCATGAGCACCGCAAGCCGGGTCCCGAGCACGATGTGGGCCGCGCCCGATTGCGCGGCCAGCCATGCGGCCGCGCGCTCGCCCTGGGCGAGATCGCTGTGCGCGGTGACGACGCTCGCTCCGGGGAAGCGGCGCCTGACCTGGTCCTCGAACTGCGGCGTAAGGCCGATCTCCGGAAGCATCAGCAGCACCTGGCGGCCGGAATCGAGCGCCTGGGCGGCGAGATGCAGGTACACCTCGGTCTTTCCGCTGCCGGTGACGCCTTGCAGCATCAGGGCGCGAAAGCCTTCGCCGCCTGCCGCCTCCACCGCGTTGCGTTGCTCGGCGGTGAGGGCCACCTCGGCCAGGAATCCGTGCACGGGGACCGGCGCCGGGGCAGGCGCGGCCAACTTGCGGCGATTCACCTGGCGCAGCCTCGGCGGCAGGCTGGCGGCAACGACCTCGCCCAAGGCGCGCTGGTAATAGGCCGCACAGAACCGGTAGAGCTCCAGGTCCTCCGCGCCGAAGGGGGGAACGTCCTCGACGACCCTTTCGATCGGCTTCAGGCGCTCAGGCGCGACATCGCTCCCGGCCGCAACGCCGACCACGACTCCAACCTTGCGCGTGCGTCCGAACGGCACTACGACCACCGCCCCGATGGCGACGGCCATGGCCTCCGGAGCGAGGAAATCGAATGCATCGGCGAGCGGCAGGTCCAGCGCCACGCGCAGCACTTTCACGGCACCACCGCGAGGTCGTTTCCGGGGCGCCGCGCCCTGTGGATAAGTCTGTGAATAGGCTGTGACGGTGCGATCAAACGGATTGCGCTCGTCTTTCGCGCGGCGCCGCGCCGAGGTCGCACCCAGCGGCAAATCATTGAATGGCTGGAGTTTTCGAGGGATCGCGCGAATTCCGCCAAAAACCGCTTCGCGGCGGGCCCAACCCCAAGACCGTGTGAATAAGCAATCACATCGACGCAAATATTGTTCTTGACACGGCCTAGCCGCGATGGGCCCCGAGGGAAAGCTCGTGGACGGCGTCGACAAGGTCCCGGACGCACGCCGGGTCGGTGTGTTGCGAGATGCCGTGCCCCAGGTTGAAGACGTGCCCGGGTCCTGGTCCGAAGTCCTGCAGCACCCGTGCGGCTTCGGCTCGGATCGCCTCGCGCGTGCCGAAAAGCGCCATGGGATCCATGTTGCCCTGCAACGCGACCCGGCCGCCTACCCGCTGCCTGGCGTCGGCCAGCGAAGTCTGCCAATCGATGCCCAGGGCGTCGGCGCCGGCGTCGGCAAGTCCTTCAAGCCATGGGCCCCCGCCCTTGGTGAAAAGGATGCGCGGCACCCTTTGCCCGTGCGCCTCGCGCTTGACCTCGTCCAGGACGCGGCGTGAATAAGCCAGGGAGAATTCCCGGAACGCCCGGTCCGAGAGCGCGCCGCCCCACGTGTCGAAAATCATCACGGCCTGGGCGCCCGCGTCGATCTGGGCGTTGAGGTATCCGGCCACGGCCTTTGCATTCACCTCGAGGATGCGGTGAAGCAGCTCCGGGCGCGAATACAGCATCGTCTTCACCAAGCGGAAGTCGTCGCTGCCCCCACCCTCCACCATGTAGCAGGCGAGCGTGAAGGGGCTGCCCGAGAAGCCGATCAGCGGAACGCGACCCGCCAGCTCGCGGCGGATCAGTGCCACGGCGTCGAAGACATAAGCCAGCGATCCAAGGTCTGGCTCGCGCAGCGCGAGGATAGCCGCCTCGTCGCGCAGCGGCCGCGAGAATTTCGGGCCCTCGCCTTCGACGAAATGCAGGCCCAGTCCCATGGCATCGGGCACCGTGAGGATGTCCGAGAAGAGGATCGCGGCATCGAGGGCGAAGCGCTCGAGCGGCTGCAGGGTGACCTCGCAAGCGAGCTCGGGCGTCTTGGCGAGGGTGAGGAAGCTACCCGCCTTCTTGCGGGTGGCGTTGTATTCGGGCAGGTAGCGCCCGGCCTGCCGCATGATCCAGATCGGCGTATACGGAGTCGGCTCGCGCATCAAGGCGCGCAGGAAAGTGTCGTTGCGCATGGGTCGGCGATTTTCTCAGAGATTGCCGTCGAGGAATTCCCTGATGGCGCGCGCATATCCGGGATTCACCTGCAGGTCGTTATGGCCAAAGCCGGGGAACGAGACGTGCACAACCTTTCCACCCCACGCCGTCGCGAGCCGCTGCGAATGCCGCGGCGGGATGATGTTGTCGTCCGCGCCCACGATCACCAGAAGCGGCGCCTTGATCGACGGCGCGAGCCGGGCGGAATCGAATGGATGCCGCATGAGCAAGCCCACCGGGAGCCACGGGTAGAGTGCTCGCGCCACGTCCAGCGCGCTGCCGAAGGGAGACGTGAGCACCACGCAACGCACCGGGCGGGCTGCCGCGAGCTGCACAGCCACGCCGCTGCCGAGGCTGCGGCCATGGACCGCGACCCGCGAGGGGTCGATGGCCTCGTGCTTCACCGACCAGTCGTAAAGCTCCAGCGCATCCGAGACCATGGCGGTTTCGCCGGGCTTGCCCTCGCTGCGTCCGTAGCCGCGGTAATTCACCAGGAGAACCGCACGCGCGCCGTAGTCGGAGGCCACGGCCGGCGCGTACTCGGTGACCTCCTCGGCGTTGCCGCCGAAATAGATCACGAGTGGCACGCGCTGCACCGGTGGCAGGACGAGCACCCCGGCGAGGCGGGTGCCGTCGCGCGCAGCGACCTCGACCTCTTCCAGGCGCCACCCCGCGGGCGGCGTCGGGCGCGCCATCACCGGCCGCGGGTGGAACATCAGGTGTTCCTGGGAGAACCAGACGAAACCCGCGATCCCGAGGTAGCCCGCGAGGAGCGCGAGCAGCAGGGCCTTCAACTCGACCAGGCCCAAGCCGGGGCTCAGCGCGGCAGGTCCGAAGCGCCCATCAGGAAAGCGTCGACCTCACGAGCGCATTGCCGCCCTTCCCGGATCGCCCACACGATGAGCGACTGCCCGCGGCGCATGTCGCCTGCGGCGAAGACCTTGGGCACCGAGGTGGCGTAGGCGCCCGCGCCGTCCGTCGGCGCTTTCACGTTGCCGCGCGGATCCTTGCCCACGCCCAGCTGCTCGACGAGGCCTTCGTGGACCGGGTGAAGGTAACCCATCGCCAGCAAGACGAGCTGCGCCGGGAGGGTGAACTCGGTCCCGGGCACTTCCTTCATGGCCAGCGCGCCGCGCTCGTCCTTCACCCACTCGACGTGACAGGCGGTAAGGCTCTCGACGCGTCCGTCCTTGCCCTGGAACGACTTGGTGGCCACGGCGAAGTCGCGTGCCGCGCCCTCTTCGTGCGAGGACGACGTGCGCAGCTTGAGAGGCCAGTAGGGCCAGGTGAGCGGCTTGTTCTCCTCTTCCGGGGGCATCGGCATGAGCTCGAAGTTGGTGACCGAGGCCGCGCCCTGCCGGATCGAGGTGCCGATGCAGTCGCTGCCCGTGTCGCCGCCGCCGATCACCACCACGTGCTTGCCGGTGGCGAGGATCTGGTGGGCCACGTTGTCGCCCGCGACCACCTTGTTCTGCTGCGGCAGGAATTCCATCGCGAAATGGATGCCCTCGAGCTCGCGGCCGGGCACCGGCAGGTCGCGCGGCTTCTCGCTGCCGCCGGCCAGGGCCACGGCATCGAATTGCGACATGAGCTCGGCGCCCATCATGTTCACTCCCACGTGGACGCCGGTGCGGAAGGTCACGCCTTCGGCAGCCATCTGTTCGACGCGGCGATCGATGAGGTGCTTCTCCATCTTGAAGTCGGGGATGCCGTATCGCAGCAGGCCGCCGATGCGATCGTTCTTCTCGAAGAGCGTCACGTCGTGGCCGGCGCGCGCCAGTTGCTGCGCGCACGCCATGCCGGCCGGGCCCGAACCCACGACCGCCACTTTCTTGCCGGTCTTGCGCGCCGGCACCAGCGGCCCGACCCAGCCCTCGCTCCACCCTTTGTCGATGATCGCCTGCTCGATCGACTTGATGGTGACGGGGTCGTCGTTGATGTTGAGCGTGCAGGCGGCCTCGCAGGGCGCGGGGCACACGCGGCCGGTGAATTCCGGGAAATTGTTGGTGGAATGCAGCACCTCCAGCGCATCGCGCCAGTGGCCTCGATACACCAGGTCGTTCCAGTCCGGGATGATGTTGTTGACCGGGCAGCCCGTCTGGCAGAAGGGGATGCCGCAGTCCATGCAGCGCGCGCCTTGCTGCGCCATCTCCTGCTCCGGCAGCGAACGGACGAACTCCCTGTAGAACCTGATTCGCTCCGGCACCGGCACGTATGGCCGGTCGACGCGTTCGATCTCGAGGAAACCGGTGATTTTGCCCATCACGCAGGGGAAAGGGGAAAGGGGAAAGGGGAAAGATCAGTCATTCGCGCGAACCTCGGCCACCGGGGGCGTGATCTGCTGGTCGCGGCGAGCTTCCTGCGCCATCTCGGCGAGCGCCCGGCGGTATTCCAGCGGCATCACCTTCACGAAGCGCGGCAGGTACGCCGCCCAGTTCTCGAGCACGCGGCGCGCGCGCTCGCTGCCGGTGTAGAGCAGGTGGCGCTGGATGATGCCCTTGAGCATCTCGTCGTCGTGGCCCGCGACGTGGTCGATCTTGACCTTGCCGTGGGTCTCGAGCTCGAGCGTGCCCTCCGCGGCGGCTGCGTGCTCCTCCTCGGGAATCGGCTCCAGCTCCACCATCGCCATGTTGCAGCGTTGGCTGAAGTCGCCCTCTTCGTCGAGCACGTAGGCGATGCCCCCCGACATGCCCGCGGCGAAATTTCGCCCCGCCTTGCCGAGCACGACCACGGTTCCGCCCGTCATGTATTCGCAGCCGTGGTCACCCACGCCCTCCACCACGGCGGTCGCGCCGGAGTTGCGCACCGCGAAGCGCTCGCCGGCCACGCCGCGGAAATACGCCTCGCCCGCGATCGCGCCGTACATGACCGTGTTGCCCACGATGATGTTCTCCTCGGGAATGATCGGGCACTCCTTGGGCGGGTAGACGACGAGGCGGCCGCCCGACAGCCCCTTGCCGCAGTAGTCGTTGGCGTCGCCTTCCAGCTCGAACGTGACGCCGTGCGCGAGCCAGGCGCCGAAGCTCTGGCCCGCCGTGCCGGTGAAGCGCACGTGGATCGTGTCGTCCGCCAGCCCCGCATGGCCGTAACGCCGCGCGACTTCGCCCGAAAGCATGGCGCCTACGGTGCGGTTGCGGTTGTAGATGCGGCTTTCGATCGTGACCGGCTTCTTCGAGGCGAGCGCGCTGGCCGCCTTATCGATCAACTCGTGGTCGAGGGCGCGCGCCAAGCCGTGGTCCTGCGCCTCGACATGCCGGATCGGAACCTCGCTGCCAATGACCGGACGATAGAAGAGCCTCGAGAAATCGAGCCCCCGCGCCTTCCAATGCTCGACGCCGCGGCGGGTGTCCAGCAAGTCGCTGCGGCCGACCAGCTCGGAGAAATTGCGCACGCCCAGCCGGGCCATCCATTCGCGTACCTCTTCGGCCACGAAGAAAAAGTAGTTGATGACGTGCTCGGGCTTGCCTTCGAATTTCCTGATGAGCTCGGGATCCTGGGTCGCGATGCCCACGGGGCAGGTGTTCAGGTGGCACTTGCGCATCATGATGCAGCCCTCGGCAACCAGCGGCGCCGTGGCGAAGCCGAACTCGTCGGCCCCGAGGAGCGCTCCGATCACGACGTCGCGCCCGGTCTTCATCTGGCCGTCGGCCTGCACGACGATGCGCCCGCGCAGCTTGTTGAGCACGAGCGTCTGTTGCGTCTCGGCAAGGCCGATCTCCCACGGGCTGCCGGCATACTTGACCGACGACAGCGGCGAGGCGCCGGTGCCGCCGTCATGACCGGAGATGGTGACGTGGTCCGACTTGGCCTTCGCCACGCCCGCCGCCACGGTTCCCACGCCGATCTCGCTCACCAGCTTCACGGAGATGCGCGCGCGTGGGTTCACGTTCTTGAGGTCGTGGATCAGCTGCGCAAGGTCCTCGATCGAATAGATGTCGTGGTGCGGGGGAGGCGAGATGAGCCCCACGCCCGGCACGGTATGGCGCACCTTGGCGATGTACTTGGAGACCTTGTGGCCGGGAAGCTGTCCGCCCTCGCCGGGCTTGGCGCCCTGGGCCATCTTGATCTGCAGGTCGTCGGCGTTCACCAGGTACTCGGTGGTCACGCCGAAGCGCCCGGCGGCCACCTGCTTGATGGCCGAGCGCATCGAGTCGCCGTTGGCGAGCGGCACGTAGCGGATAGGGTCCTCGCCGCCCTCGCCGGTGTTCGACTTGCCGCCGATCCGGTTCATGGCGATCGCGAGCGAGGAGTGCGCCTCGTGGGAAATCGAGCCGAGCGACATGGCGCCGGTGGCGAAGCGCTTCACGATTTCCTTCGCGGGCTCGACTTGTTCGATGGGAATGGCGTTCGCCGCATCCTCGCGGATGGCGAAGAGGCCGCGCAACGTGAGCAGCCGCTCGCCCTGCTCGTTGATGAGGCGCGAGTACTCCTTGAAGGTCGCGTAATTGTTCGCGCGCACGGAGTGCTGCAGCTTGGCGATCGAATCCGGCGTCCACATGTGCGCCTCGCCGCGGATGCGGTAGGCGTATTCCCCGCCGGGGTCGAGCTGGTTGCGATAGAGCGGCGCATCCGAATAGGCGAGTCGATGCAGGCGCACGGCCTCTTCAGCGACCTCGGGGAGGCCCACCCCCTCCACGGCTGTGGAGGTGCCGGTGAAGTACTTGTCCACGAACCGGGTGGAAAGGCCCACGGCCTCGAAGATCTGCGCTCCGCAGTAGGACTGGTAGGTCGAGATGCCCATCTTCGACATCACTTTGAGCAGCCCCTTGCCGATGGCCTTGATGTAGCGCTTGACCAGGTCGCCCTCGGCCACCTTTGTGGGCAGCGAATCCTGCAGGTCGATGATGGTGGCGAACGCGACATTGGGATGGATCGCTTCGGCGCCGAAGCCGGCCAGGCAGGCGAAGTGGTGCACTTCGCGCGCGCTGCCCGTTTCCACGACGAGCCCGCAGCGCGTGCGCAGGCCGGCTCGCACCAGGTGGTGATGAACCGCGGCGGTCGCGAGCAGCGCCGGGATGGGAATGCGCTCGGCCGACACCTCGCGGTCGGTGAGGATCACGATGTTCGTGTCCTTGCGCACGGCGTCCTCGGCATCCGCGCACAGTTGCGCGAGCGCGGGCTCCATGCCTTCCGCGCCCCACTCCGCCGGGTAGCACATCGAGAGGATGTCGCTCTTGAAGTGCCCGTTCGTGAAGGTCGAGGCGCGGCGCAGCTTCTCCATGTCCTCGAAGGTGAGGATGGGCTGCGACACCTCCAGGCGCATGACCGGCTCGGTAGAGTCCGGCGAGAGCAGGTTCGGGCGCGGGCCGATGAACGACACGAGCGACATCACCAGCTGCTCGCGGATGGGATCGATCGGCGGGTTGGTGACCTGGGCGAAGAGCTGCCTGAAGTACGCGTACAGGGGCCGGGCGCGGTCGGAGAGCACCGCGAGCGGCGTGTCGTCGCCCATGGAGCCGATCGCCTCCTCGCCGGCGAGCGCCATCGGCGTCATCAGCATCTTCAGGTCTTCCTGCGTGTAGCCGAAGGCCTGCTGGCGGTCGAGCAGCTTGTCGGTGTCCGGCGTCGGGACCTCATGGGGCTTCTCGATGTCCTCCAGGCGCATCTGGGTGCGGTCGAGCCAGTCCTGGTACGGACGCGCCGCGGCCAAGTCGCGCTTCAACTCGTCGTCGGAGACGATGCGGCCATGCTCGATGTCGACGAGCAGCATCTTCCCTGGCTGCAGGCGCCACTTGCGGATGATCTTCTTCTGCGGGATGTCGAGCACGCCCATCTCGGAGGACATCACGATGAGGTCGTCGTCGGTGATGAAGTAGCGCGCCGGCCGCAGCCCGTTGCGGTCGAGGGTGGCGCCGATGAACTTGCCGTCCGTGAAGGCGACCGCCGCGGGCCCGTCCCAGGGCTCCATGAGGGCTGCGTGGTACTCGTAGAAGGCGCGCCGCTTCGCGTCCATGAGCGGATTGCCGGCCCACGCCTCGGGAATCATCAGCATCATCGCGTGCGCGATGGGATAGCCGCCCATCACCAGCAGCTCGAGCGCATTGTCGAACGAGGCCGAATCCGACTGGCCCTCGTAGATGAGGGGCCAGATCTTGTCCAGGTCGTCGCCGAGCAGCTTGGAATGGATCGTCGCCTGCCGCGACTTGATCCAGTTGAGGTTGCCGTTCAGCGTGTTGATCTCGCCGTTGTGCGCGATGAAGCGGAACGGGTGCGCCAGGTCCCACGTGGGAAACGTGTTGGTGGAGAAGCGCTGGTGGGCCAGGCACACCGCCGAGACGAAGCGCTTGTCGGCAAGGTCGAGGTAGAACTTGGCCACCTGCTCGGCGAGCAGCATGCCCTTGTAGACGATGGTGCGGTGCGAGAACGACGGGACGTAGAACTCGCCCGCGTTGGACAGGCCGAGCGCGCGGATGGCGTGGCCGCTCGACTTGCGGATGATGTAGAGCTTGCGCTCGAAGGCGTCACGGTCGAGGCTGCCGCGGCCGGCGCCCACGAACATCTGCCGGATGACGGGCTGGGTCTTGCGCGCCGTCTCGCCCAGCGACGAGTCGTCGACCGGCACGTCGCGCCAGCCGAGGATGGATTGGCCTTCGTTCACCGCGGCGCGCTCGAGCTCCCGCACGCATGCCGCCCGCGCCGCCGGGTTGCGCGGCAGGAAAACCATGGCGACGCCGTAGGCGCCCGCCTTGGGCAGCTTCACCCCGCGCGCGGCCAGCTCCTCGCGGAAGAAGCCGTCGGGGATCTGGGTGAGCAACCCGGCGCCGTCACCGTGCAGCGGATCGGCGCCCGTGGCGCCGCGGTGCCTCAGGTTCTCGAGGATCGTGATCCCCTTGGCGACGATGTCGTGCGACTTGCGTCCCTTGATGTGCGCGACAAAGCCCACGCCGCACGCATCGTGCTCGTGGCGCGGGTCGTAGAGGCCCTGTGCGGGCGGCAAGCCGGCTTTCACGTCCATTGCTGGTGACCCTCGAAACTCACAACTCAATGGTATCCGCCTTCCGCGCGGGAACGCGGCAGGAGCGGGACTGCGTTCGGGCTTTTGGCCGGGCCACGGCTGCCGGCCTGGCGCCGCGGCTTTTGACCGGGCGGCCCCCTGGGGGCGGAAGGGCAGGATGCGGGGCGAAACGGTTCCATCGTAGCGGAGCGAATGGTGCGGTGCAATATAAGCGCCTTCGCGGCGACGAGATTTACGGCGTGCCGCGCGGGTCGTTTGAGTAGAATCGAGCCCAGCCGCGCATCCGCGCACACCGAGAATCATTCGTGACCCACATGCCCGCTTCGCTCTGCCGCTTTCTCCTCGTCGCCGCAACGCTCGCCGGGCTAACCGCGTGCAGCGGTGGCGTCACCGACCCGGCAAGCACGCCTGCACCAGGGCCGCTCACGATAACGCCCTCCACGGCGACGCTCTATTCCGAGCTTCCGACCACGTTCATCATCTCCGGCGGCACGCCGCCGTACATCATCACCTCCAGCGACCAGGCCGCGATTCCGGTGGTCGGCACGACGAGCGGAAGCACCATCACCATCGTTCCCAACCCGGTAGCCGCGGATACGACGGCCACGCTCACGGTCGATGACAGCGGTACCGCCACGCCTGTCACGGCAGCCCTGACCGTCCGCCCTCGCACGATCAACAACGTCGTCACGGTGACGCCGAGCGCGGCCCAGCCTGCCGCCTGCGGCACAGCCGTATGTGCGGGTGGCGACGCGGAAGTCAGCGCGCGGCTGGTGCAAAACGGCGTGCCGTTGGCGAACCGGCAGGTGCGCTTCAACGTGGTCTCGGGGGATGTTCGGATCATCACCTCACCAGCCGGTACCGCGGAGGTGCTTTCGACTACGGCCACGACCGCAACGGATGTGACGGGCACGGCGCGCGTGCGCGTGCGGGTGCTCAACGACGCGGCCGCACAGACCGCGCTGCTCGATATCACCGACCTCACCTCCGGGTTCTTCCAGCGCGCGGCGGTGCCTATCGCGCCCTCGAGCGCAAGCCCGCTCAATGCCCAGCCCTCCACGATTTCGTTTACCGGGCCCAACCAGACTTCATGCGCCACCGGCATCTCCGCGGACGTGATCGTCTTCGGTGGCCGACCGCCATACCAGATTTCGCAGCCGGGGACGGTCACCATCGACCGCGACTCGGTCTCAGGCAGCGGCGGGCGGTTCCGCGTCACTGCCAACGGCCAGTGCGTGGCCGGCCAGTCGATAGCCATCGTCGACAGCAGCGGGGCGACGACCTCCGTCACGGTTACCAATGCGCTCGGCTCGGCTTTCTCCGGCTCGCCGCTGGTAGTTACGCCCGAATCCGTGACGCTGGCTTCCTGTAACGAGAGCGCCACCGTCATCCTCGCTGGAGGCCAAGGCGGTCGTTACTTCGGCACCGCCGGCAGTGATCTGCTGGAAGTCGCCCAAGCGAGCAGCACGACGTTCAACATAAAACGCCGTGCCGGCACAAATCCGGGAGGCGCCACCACGGCCCAAGCGGGATTCACCGATGGCCAAACCAGCGTTTCGGTGACCGTTACGCTGACCGGGCAGGCGGCCCAAGGGTGCTAGGAGGCCGGCCGGAAAGCTCTACTTGCGCCAAACTGAAAGTTGCGCTTTAATAACCCGCCATAACCCGCTAATTTTTAAGATTTCTGAAACCCGAAGCAGTGCGGGCCACGGTCAAAGGGGAATCCATCGTGAACTACCACTCGTTGCGCAACTCCCTCACAACGGTCGTCCTGGCCTTCGGCGCGGCTGTCCTGCTCGCGGCCTGCGGCGGCGGCGGCGCTGGCGGCAACCCTAACCAGGGGGGCGCGGTCTCCATCACGCCCAACGGGGGCACCTTCTATGCCGGGGTACCTGTCACCTTCACGGTGCAAGGCGGGCGCGCTCCGTACGCGATCACATCCAGCGAGCCGAACCTGCTTCCGGTGCCGAGCATCATCGAGGACCACCAGTTCACCACGATCCCGAACAACCCGGGCGTGATCGACGCCGGCCTGCAGCCCGGCGAGCTGCCCACCCGTTCAGTCGTGATCACGGTGCGGGATTCGACTGGTGTCCTGATTTCCACCCAGGACGTGCGCGTGGCGCAGAACTTCGTCACGGGCTACGGCGTGGCCTTCACGTCCACGAATTGCCCGGCCGACTCGTCCGGCACCGCCGATCCTCCTGGCCAGGCCTGCGCCGGCGGCGAAACGGTCTTCCAGATGCTGGCGACGTTCAACGGCAACCTGGCCGGCGGTCGCCAGTTCCGTGTCGAGGTCCTGCGCGGCAACTTCTCGCTGCGCAATCCGGCGACGGGCCAGGCGTCCTCCTCCATCGTCCTGACCTCGGCGCACGACGGCGTGATCACCGGGATCATCGAAGTTCCCCTGAACGCCCCGTCCCAGCTCGCCGTGCTGCGGGTCATCGACGTGCAGACCGGCGTCTACTCCGATACCGTCTTCACCATCAGCGGCCGCACTCAGGGCACGACGCTCACGGTCCTGCCCAACGAGTTCACGTTTACCGGCGCGCTCACGACCCAGTGCGGCACGGGCACCGCGGACTTCCTGGTATTCGACGGCGTGCCGCCGTTTACCGCCATCAGCTCCTCCCCGAACGTGAGCGTCACGCCTTCGGTGTCGAACTCCAACCCGGGCCGCTTCACCATCACGGCGAACAACCGCGACACGTGCGTGGCGAACGCCACGATCGTCGTCACCGACTCGCGCGGCGCCGTGGGCACTGCGACCGTCACCACCAATACCGGCAGCATCGCTCCGACACCGCCGGCAGCCTTCGCGGTGGGCCCGAGCACGCTGATCCTCGGCTGCGGCCAGACCGGCTCGGTCGCGGTCGTCGGCGGGACCGGCAACTACTTCGCCACCTCGAGCAACCCGAATGTGGTCGCAGTCGCGAGCGGCAACACGGTGTCGATCACGCGCCTGGGACGGGATCCGGGAACCGGCGGAACCATCGCGGTGGCCATCGGCGTAAGCGACGGGCGCACCATCTCCACGGTGACTGCCACCGTGCCGGCGACCTGCGCGCCGTAAGCTTCGCCTCGACCTGCACAGCGGGCATCTCGAAAGGGATGCCCGTTTTCTTTCCGGCGCAGCCATGAGCTCCGCGAGCGTCCCGCTCGTCGTGACCGGCGCGTCCGGATTCGTCGGCCGCGCCGTCGCCGCAATGTCCGGCCCGGCGACGCGGACGCTTTCGATGCGCCGCGAGGATTGGTGGCGCGAGGCGATATCGCTTCTCCAGCCCGGCGTCACGGTGCTGCACCTCGCAGGTCGGGTCCACGACTTCGGCGCCAGCGAGGCGGACCTGATGCGCGACAACGCCGCCAAGACGCGGGACCTCGCGCAACTCGCGCGAGAGAAAGGTGCCCGGCGCATGGTGTTCCTGAGCAGCGTCAAAGTGAATGGGGAGGAAAGCGCCGCTCGACCGTTTCGTCGCGGCGATCCGCCTGCTCCCGAGGACGCCTACGGGCGCTCGAAGCTGGCAGCGGAGATCGCGCTGGCCGAGGCTGCCCGGGCGGGCGCGATGGAGGTCGCGGTCGTGCGCGCGCCGCTCGTCTTCGGGCGCGCGGCACTGGGCAACCTTCGTTCGCTGGCGCGGCTCGCGGATTCGCCGTGGCCGCTGCCGTTCGCCGCCATCGATAACCGCCGCAGCTACGTCCACGTCGATGACCTCGCCGCCCTGCTCCTCTTGTGCGCTTCGCATCCTGCCGCCGTGGGAAGGACGTACTTCGCGGCGGCCTCCGAGCCCACTTCAACGGCGGCGCTCGTGAGTGCGTTCAGGGCCGCCTCGCACCGCAAGCCGCGCCTTTTCCCGATGCCGCCCGCGGTGCTGGAAGCGTTGGCCGAGGTCGCGAGCCAGGGCGCTCGCATGCGACGGCTTACGCGATCGCTCGAGGTGGATCCGACCGACGCGGAACGCGAGCTCGGATGGCGTGCGCACCGATCGCTGCAGGACTGCGCGCGCGACGTGGTCGTCGGGCCGCATGAAGGACGCTCGTGACGACCGCTGCGCTGGTGGCAGTCCTTCCCGCGCTCGTGGCTGCCATCGTCATCGCGCTGCTGCATCGATCACGCTGGGCGGGCCTGCTCGCCGACAGGCCCAATGAACGTTCATTGCACACCCGACCCACGCCTCGCCTGGGCGGCCCCGGGTTGCTCGTGGCCAGCCTGCCCTTCGTCGCTGCAAGCGCACTGCCCGCGGCGGTGCCGATCGTGGCCTGTGCCGTCTTCCTCGCCGTGATCTCGCTGCTGGACGATGCGCGACCGTTGCCGGTGCAGGTGCGGCTGCCGGCACACACGGTGGCTGCCATGATCGCGGTGCTATCGATCGGCGCGGCGCCACTCGGCGATTGGGGATGGGCCGCGGCGGCGGTGCTCACGCTCGGCTGCGTGTGGATGACGAACCTCTTCAACTTCATGGATGGCAGTGACGGGCTCGCCGGGGGCATGGCGGCGATCGGGTTCACCGCTTTCGCCATCGCGGCCTTTCGCGGTGGCTTCACCGCGCTCGCGCTCGCCTCGCTCGCGCTCGCGTCCGGATCGCTCGGCTTTCTCTGGCACAACTTTCCGCCGGCCCGCGTGTTCCTCGGAGATTCGGGATCGATCCCGCTGGGCTTCCTCGCCTACGGCCTGGGGCTGCAGGGGCTCGCGATGGGCGCCTGGGCGGCATGGTTTCCGGTCCTGGTTTTTTCTCCCTTCATCGTGGATGCGACGGTTACGCTCCTTCGGCGGCTCTTCGCCCGCCGGCCGCTGGCGAGCGCGCATCGCGACCACGCCTATCAGCGCCTGGTGCTTTCGGGCTGGTCGCGCAGGCGCCTCGCCTCGTGCGCGTATGTCCTCATCGCTCTCGCCGCGACGAGCGCGTTGGTCGCGAACGAAGCGGGCGCGCAGGTCCGTTCCGCTATAATTCTCGCCTGGCTCGCGATCTATCCCGCGATGCTTTTCGCGATCGAGCGGCGAATGGCCGGCCCGCGTCGAGCGGCCTGAGTCCACCCGCCGACAACCAACGGCGACAACAACAAGAGGCGAAACGGCGCAATGGCGTTTCCGCAACCCGTTCGGGGAATTCGATGAAGATGCCGCTTTTCGACATCCGGCCCGTCGCTGCCGCGCTGCACGACGGCCTTGCGCTCGCGGTGGCGTTCCTGGGCGCGATGGCCTTGCTGCATCCGGCCTCGTTCCCGGCGGACATCCACTCGCTCGTCGTCGCCTTCGCCGTGGCGATCCCCATCCAGGTCGTGGTGAACGTGCTCTTCGGCGTGTACCAGGGCGTCTGGCGCTACACCAGCCTGCCGGACATCCAGCGAATCGTATTCGCCGTTCTGGCGGGCACCGTGTGCGTCTCGTCGGCGCTCAAGCTCCTCGAGCTCGACGGACGCTTCGCGCATCGCGAATACCTGCTCTATCCGCTGCTGCTCATCACCATCATGTCGCTCTCCCGCATGGGTTTCCGCTCCTTCAAGGAGTGGGCGCTCTACGGCCGCGGAGGGGAGCAGGGCGCGCCCGTCGTGGTCCTCGGGGCCGGAGACGCCGCCGTCGGACTGGTGAAGGATCTCTCGCGCAGCCACGAGTGGCGCGTTGTGGGCATGCTCGACGACGACGAGAAGAAGCGCGGGCGCCTGCTGCACGGCGTGCGCGTGATGGGCCCGCTCGAGGAGCTGCCGCGCTTCGCCGCCCGCCTCAAGATCCGGCACGCCATCATCGCGATGCCCTCGGTGCCCTACCAGGTGCGGCGCCGCGTGGTCGAGATCTGCAACCGGGCGAAGGTGTCGGTGATGACGGTGCCCACGCTCAACACCGTGGTGGCCGGCAAGTCGGGGCCGCCGGCGCGCATCCGCAAGGTGGCCGTCGAGGATTTGATGAGGCGCGACAGCGTGACGCTCGACGACGCGCAGCTCCATGGGCTGCTCTCGGGCCAGGTGGTCATGGTCACCGGCGCGGGCGGCTCCATCGGATCGGAGCTTTGCCGGCAGATCGCCGCCTACCAGCCTTCGATGCTGGTGCTCTTCGAGGTGAACGAGTACGCCATGTACCGCATCGACGAGGACCTGCGCGAGGCCTTCCCCGACATTCCGGTGGCGAGCGTGGTGGGCGACATCAAGAACGCCCGCCGGGTGAACCAGGTGATGCACCAGTACTCGCCCGCCCTGGTGTTCCATGCCGCCGCATACAAGCACGTGCCGCTGATGGAAGAGGCCAATGCATGGGAGGCCGTCCAGAACAACGTGCTCGGCACATATGTCGTGGCACGCGCGGCGATCGACTATGGCGTGAAGAAATTCGTGTTCGTCTCCACCGACAAGGCGGTGAATCCCACCAACGTGATGGGCGCCACCAAGCGCATGGCCGAGATGGTCTGCCAGGTGCTGCAATCGGGCAGCAACACGCGCTTCGAGATGGTGCGCTTCGGCAACGTCCTCGGAAGCGCCGGCAGCGTCATCCCAAAGTTCCAGGAGCAGATCGACAAGGGCGGCCCGGTCACCGTGACGCACCCGGAAATGGTTCGCTACTTCATGTCGATCCCCGAGGCCGCGCAGCTCGTGCTGCAGGCCGGGAGCATGGGTTTGGGCGGCGAGATCTTCGTGATGGACATGGGCGAGCCGGTGAAGATCGTCGACCTGGCGCGCGACATGATTCGCCTGGCGGAGCTTTCGGAAAGCGACGTGAAGATCGTCTACACGGGCCTGCGCCCCGGCGAGAAGCTCTTCGAGGAGCTGCTCGCCGATGACGAGCACACGCGTCCCACGCCGCATCCGAAGCTGCGCATCGCGAAGGCTCGCGAGGTCGATCCAGGCTGGCTCGAGGAGCTGCTCGATTGGCTGCGCAGCGAGCGCATTCCCAGCGACTCCGAGGTGCGGCGCGATCTGAAGCGCTGGGTCCCGGAGTACCAGTCGCAGGTGCGCCCGCGCCTGGCGAGCGTGCCGCCCACGCGCGCCGCCGGGGGCTCCTAGCCTCGGCCGGGTCCTCGCACCGCGCGCGCGAGGCCGAGCAGCAACCCGTTCAGCGCCCAGAACACCAGCCCGTTGTGGCGGTAGAAGAAATCGTCGGTGAGATTTTTCACCGCGTAGCCGGCCAGCATCGTGAGCCCGATCACCCCCAGCGGGGCGAGCGCCGGTTCGCGCAGCGCCCGCAGGTGCTCGCGCGCAAGGCCCACCCAGATCGCGAGGAACGCGGCAAGGCCTACCAGCCCGAGCTGCAAGGCTACGTCCACGAAGGCGTTATGGCTGTGGCGCATCGGCGGGTGTCCCGTCGAGGGCGCGGGCGTTTTCGCCAGGAAGCGCTCCTCGAGGATCTCGCGGCCGAAGCCGTGGCCCAGCCATGGTGCCTTGCCCAGCTCTTCCCAGGCGACCGACCAGAGCCGCGGGCGCAGGTCGCCATCGATGCTCGCCGTGAGAGAGGGATCGGCGCGGAAGTGCCGCTGGTTTCGCTCGAGGACCGCCGCGCCGAAGCCCAGCACGACCGCGAGCGCCGCGATGACCACAAGCCTGCGAGACGAGGCGAGGTGGGCCGGCTGCGCGTGCGACAAGGCGCGCGTGGCGACGAGCGCCACCGCGAGCTGCACGGCAAAGGCGGCCCAGACTATGCGATTCGCCGTCTCCGCCGCCGCCACCAGCACCAGCACGAGCGCAACCACTCGCGCGAGCACGCCGCGTTCGAAGCCCCACGGCCGAGGCCATGCGAGCGCGAGCAGCAGCGGGGCGACCAGCACGAGGTGCGTGGACCATGGGCCGGGGCCGCCGTCCATGGGATGGCGCGACAGCTTGAGCGCGAGCACGTCCTGTGCGAGCTGCACGGCGAAAACGGTGGCCGTGCCGGCGACGATCGCGATCCACCATGCGCGCCAGCGGCGCAGCGTGAGCGCAGCGACGAACGAGATCGCGAAAGTGAGCAGGCCGTAGCCCACCTCGGCACGCAGCTCGGCAAGGCTGAAGCGCGGCGAAACGCTCCACGAGACCGACAATGCCGCGAGCCCACCCCAGGCGACGCAGGGGATCCACACCGTGCGTGGCAACTCGAGAAGGTCACCCGCAAGCCGCGCGCCACGTCCCCACAACAAGGCGGCCGAAGCGATGACGAGCATGGCGCCGCGAAGGCCGGCGGAGCCCGAAGCGGCGGCCAGGAAAAGCAAGGCGCAGGTGGCGCCTAGGAGGATCCGGCCGGAGGCCGGGAGCGAGGCCCCGGGCGGTGGATCGAAGGCCTGCGAGGGACCGGTCACGAGAATTTGGCGCGCCCGACACGATTCGAACGTGCGACCCCTGCCTTCGGAGGGCAGTACTCTAATCCAGCTGAGCTACGGGCGCGTATCTCCCTAATTCTAAATGACTTCACCTCCCATCGTCCATTGAAAACGGGGGGCGTCGAGATGGATGCGGTTATAATTCGCGGCAAATCCAGAGGAACACATGGCCGGCTCCACGCACTCCGATCCCCACCAACAAGACGGCAGCTCGAACCCCGTGCGGCTCGCGATCGCCATCGGCATCGGCACCCTCGCGCTCATCATCGGCATCGTCTTGCTCACGAAGCTCGCCGTGGGAATGTATGGCACGCGCTCCCTGGAAGGCGATCCCTCCATGCAACCGAAAGCCGTGGCGCAGCGCATCGCGCCGGTAGCCCAGGTGGTCATCGACCCCAACGCGCCGCCTCCGGCAGCCGCCGCGGCCCCGGCGCCAGCGCCGGTAGCTGCCGTGACGGTTCCGCCGCCTCCGGCCAAGGGCTCGGCAGGGGCCGCCGCAGCCGGCAAGTCCACGTACGACAGCGCGTGCGCCGCATGCCACGCCGCGGGTGTCGCCGGCGCGCCCAAGCTTGGCGACAAGGCCGCGTGGGCTCCGCGCCTCAAGGCCGGCAAGGACCAGCTGTACGCGTCGGCCATCAAGGGCAAGGGCGCGATGCCACCGAAGGGTGGCCAGACCGCGCTCTCCGACGATGCGGTCAAGGCAGCCGTCGACTACATGACCTCGTCGGTGCAGTAACCCTGGCCGTCTACGCGATCGGAGACCTGCAGGGCTGCTTCACGCCCCTGCGCCGGCTTCTCGACGCGATCGGATTCGATGCCGGCGCGGACCGCCTCTGGTTCGTGGGTGACCTCGTCAACCGCGGCCCCGAATCCCTCGAGTGCCTTCGTTTCGTGAAGTCGCTCGGTGCAGCGGCCGCGACGGTTCTCGGCAACCACGATCTGCACCTGCTGTGCGTCGCGCACGGCGTGCAGAAACCGAGGAAGCGCGACACGTTCGACGAGGTGCTGCGCGCGCCGGACCGTGACGAAATCCTCGACTGGCTGAGGCGACAGCCGCTGCTGCACGTGGAAGGCGAGCACGCCATGGTGCACGCGGGCCTGCTGCCGGAATGGACGGTGGCACGCGCGCGCACCCTGGCCGCCGAGGCCGAAGCCCGGCTCGCGGGAGACGGCTACCTCGAGCTGCTCGCGCAGATGTACGGCGACGAGCCGGCGCGCTGGAGCGAGGACCTCGCCGGCATCGAGCGCCTGCGCGTGGTGATCAACGCGATGACCCGCCTGCGCATGTGCGCCCCCGATGGCTCGATGGTCCTCGCCTTCAAGGGCGAGCCCGAAGAGGCTGCGGACCCGTCGTGGCGCCCCTGGTTCGACGTGCCGGGCCGCCGCAGCAGGGATCATGCGATCGTCTGCGGCCACTGGTCGGCGCTCGGCCTGCGCCTGCGCCCCGACCTTCTGTCGCTCGACAGCGGCTGCGTGTGGGGGCGCGCACTCAGCGCGGTGCGGCTGGGGGATCGGCGGGTGTTCCAGGTGGAGTGCCCGGCACCACGCCGAGCAGGCTAGAGACCGCGGCCTGCGAATCGCGCGCGAGCTCCCGGCGCGTGCGATGGGTGGCTGGGAGGGCAGGCGCAAACGAGATGCGCGCGACCACTCCGCGCTGGCGCAGAACCAGCCCCATCGACTGGGGGAAGGTGCGCTCGCCCACGTACGCCACCTCGCGGCACAGGCTTCCATCGGCTCGCTCGTAGCGCACGGCGCAGGGGTGCACGTGCGCGTCGTTGGCGACGGCGGGCTCGAAGAGCGACGAGTGGAACTTGAGCAGGGTGTCGCCCTCGGTCGTCTGTCCTTCGGGAAAGAGGCCCACGCAGTCGCCGGCGGCCAGGGCCGCATGCACGAGCTCGTTGATGCGCGCGGTATCGCGACGCCGGTCGCGGCGGATGAAGATCGTGCCGGCACGCTCGGCGACCCAACCCGCCACCGGCCAGTCGCGGATCTCGCTCTTGGCGATGAAACGCGTGGATCGCACCGACGAGATCGCGAAGATGTCCAGCCACGAAACATGGTTGGCCGCGATCATGGCGCCGCTTTCGAGCGCCGAAGGTGGTTCGCCCTCCACGCGCACGGTCACGTCGGCGATGCGCATCAGCTTGGCCGACCACCAGCCCACGAGCTCCCGGCGCCGCGCAGCGCTCGCCCGCGGAAAGACGAGCTTCAGGATCAACGCGCCGCGCAGCAGGTGCAGGAGCATGCGCGCCCAGCGCAGCCCCCGCGTGAGCCGCCCGGCGCCGCGCTTAATGCGTGACCCGGGTGTTGCCGCGGCCCGAGAGGACGCGCACGCGATCGCCCGCGCGGAAGCGCTCGTCCGCATCCTGCACCACGGCGAGATAGCGGCCCGAATCGAGCAGCACGGTCACCTCGACGCCGAGGCGCTCGTTCGCGCCGCGCTCGATCTCGTTGCCGACGATGCCACCCAGGATCGCCCCGCCTATGGCGCCCACGATGTGCCCGCTGCCGCTGCCAGCGTGGCTTCCCGCGACTCCGCCGATCACCGCGCCGGCGGTGCTGCCGACCCCGGTCTGTCGCGGCTGGATGCGCACCTCGCGCACCGACTCGACGACTCCGAAGCGAACGGTCTGCTCGGCGCCCACTTCGTAGGCGCGATAATCCGCGCTGCCCCGCGGATGCGCGCACGCCCCGGCGAGGATCGCCATGAACGCCATGGCGGCGATGGTCTTGCGGTTTGTCATGCCTCATTCTCCTTCCAGGGAGCCTCGCCGAACGCGGCGAGGTAACGCTTTGCGATTTCGTCACGCGAGGGCCGGTGGTTCTGCCCTCCCCGGTGCGCGATCTTGATCGAGCCCATGACCGAGGCGAGCCGCGCCGATTTTTCCCACGACCAGCCGTGCGCCATGCCGTGCAGCAGCCCGGCGCGGTAGGCATCGCCGCAGCCCGTGGGATCGACCAGCGCGTCGGGCTTGACCGCCGGTACGTCGACGGTGCCCTCGCGCGTATGGATGGTGGAGCCCTCGCCACCCTTGGTGACGACCACCGCGCCGATCATGCGCGCGATCTCGTCCACCGACTTGCCGGTCTTCTGCTCCACCATGCGCGCCTCGTAGTCGTTCACGGTGAGCGCGCGTGCGCGTCCCATCAGCTCCAGCAGCTCCGGCCCGGAGAACATCGGCAGGCCCTGCCCCGGATCGAAGACGTAATCGATGCCGGCTGCGCCGAAGTCACGCGCGTGCTCGACCATTCCCTGCCTGCCATCGGGCGAGACGATGCCGACCCGCACGCCGCTCGCGTCCGCCACGCGGTTCAGGTGCGAGTGCGACATGGCCCCGGGATGGAATGCGGTGATCTGGTTATCGTCGATATCGGTCGTGATGAAGGCCTGCGCCGTGAACTGGTCCTCGAGGATGCGCACGTGCCGCAGGCCGACGCCGAGGCTTTCCATCCACTGCGCGTAGGCGCCGAAGTCATGGCCCGCGGTCCCCATGAGCGCGGGCGAATCGCCCAGCAGGCGGAGGTTGTACGCGATGTTGCCGCCCGTGCCGCCGTACTCGCGACGCATCTCGGGGACCATGAATGACACATTGAGGATGTGGATCTGGTCGGGAAGGATGTGCTTCCTGAACTGGTCCGGGAACACCATGATGGTGTCGTAGGCGAGGGAACCGCAGACGAGGATGGTCATGCGTGGAGTATAGGGACTCAGGGATAGAACAACAGCAGCTCGTAGCCGGTGGCCTTGAGGTTGGGCGTGTGCAGGCGCAGGTGAAGCGCGAGCTCGATGCCCGGAGCCATCACTTCCCCCGGTGCGAGGGGCCGTCCGAGGTAATCGGTGGGACGGAATACCCGTCGCGCCGCGGCCTGGCCCGTATTGTCGGTAAGCGTGAGCTCGAGGTGCGGGTACTCCTGCGCGACCGACGCGAGGTTGCGAAGCCGCGCACCGAGCGCGATCTCGCCGGGCTTGCCGGGGACTTCGAGCATCTCGGAATCCTCGAGCTTGAGCAGGCCATCTTCGCGAACCCACGGCACGGTGCACTTGAACGGCTCGCACGCCGCTTCCAGCGCAGGGCGCAGCGCGGGATAACGTTGGGCCACCGGGCCGCGGAATGCGAAGGCCACCTCCAGGAGCAGGATCAACGCGAGCAGCACCACGCCGAACGACCACGCGCGTGACACGGGCTTGCGCGGTGGCATCTCGAGCGTGAGCTCGGGCTCGGGCTCGAGCGGCTCACGCGCGGCGGGTGCAGGGCGCGAGGCGCGTGGCTCGGGCGCGGCCGGCTCAACCGTCTCGAGCGCAGGCATGTCGTCCACCGGCGCAGCCGACGCATCCAGCGGCAAGTCCACGGTTGCGCTCGACATCGCCGCGCGCGCCTGGTCGCGCTCGGCGGCTTCCTGCGCCGCGAGCAGCCGCGAGCCCGTATCGTCGTCCGGGAATCGCTCGAGCGACTGGAAGCCGTTGAAGATCTGGTTGCACCGGCCGCAACGCACCTGCCCCTGGCGCACGTTGAGCTGCTGCGGCGAGACGCGGAAGCGCGCCTGGCAATGGCTGCAGGTGGTGATGAGCATCGTTCGCGCTCAGGGCGCCTTGCGCCCGGCCAGCAGGACCCATCCGCCGTCCTCGGCGGCGACGTCCAGGCGCGCCCAGGGCGCATAAGCCGCAATCACGTCGCGCGCCTGCTCCTCGAGGATTCCGGAAAGGGCGATCGACCCGCCCTCGCAAGTGCGTGCGGCGATGAGCGGAGCGAGGACGCGCAGGGGGTTGGCGAGGATGTTGGCCACGGTGATGCGAAAAGTCTCGGGGATCGGGCGTTGCGCGTCGCGAAGCTCGAGGGCCACGCCATTGCTGCGGGAATTGTAGCCCGCGGCCTCGAGCGCGCGCGGGTCCACGTCCACCGCGAGCGCGCGGGCGGCGCCCAGCTTGAGCGCGGCGATCGCGAGGATGCCCGAGCCGCAGCCGTAGTCGAGCACGGAATCGCCGCCGCGAACGTTGCGCTCGAGCCAGGCCAGGCATAGCCGCGTGGTCGGATGGCTGCCGGTGCCGAATGCCGCGCCCGGGTCGAGCACCACGTTGATCGCGTCAGGCGCCGGAGGCTCGTGCCAGGTGGGCACGATCCAGAGCCTCTCGCCCGCGCGGATCGGCTGGAACTGCCTTTGGGTGAGCGCGACCCAGTCTTCGTCCTGCAGGCGGTCGACGCAGGCGCCTTCGAGGGCGACGTTGCCGCTTGCGGCCAGCGCCGCGTCGAGCGCCGCCGAGACGTCGGAATCTTCGGCGAAGAGCGCGCTCACCCGGCAACGCGGCCAAGGCTGGGTCTCCGCGCCCGGCTCGCCGAACACGGCCTGCTCGGCGGCGGTGCCGGCGTCGGCATCGGTGAGCTCGACGGACACGGCGCCGGATTCCTCCAGCGCGTCGGCAAGGGCCTGCGCGTGCGGCCCCGCGACGACGAGGCCCACGCGCTGCCAGGCCATGGAGGCTACGCCTCCGGCTGGATCGACTTGAGCGCCGCCATCTTCTCCTCCAGGTAATGGATGCTCACGCCCCCGCGCACGAAGGCCGCGTCGTTCATGAGCTCCTGGTGGAGCGGGATGTTGGTCTGGATGCCCTCGATCACCATCTCGGAGAGCGCCACGCGCATGCGAGCGATCGCCTGCTCGCGCGTGTCGCCGTAGGCGATCAGCTTGCCGATCAGCGAGTCGTAATGCGGCGGCACGTAGTAGTTGGCGTAGACGTGGGAGTCGTAGCGGATGCCCGGCCCTCCCGCCACGTGGTACTGCGTGATGCGTCCGGGCGAGGGCACGAACGTGTAGGCGTTCTCCGCGTTGATGCGGCACTCGATCGCGTGGCCCTTCTTCACGATCTCGCGCTGCTTGTAGCGCAGCTTCATTCCGGCGGCGACCCGGATCTGCTCCTGCACGATGTCCACGCCGGTGATGAGCTCCGTCACCGGATGCTCCACCTGCACACGCGTGTTCATCTCGATGAAGTAGAACTCGTCGTTCTCGTAGAGGAACTCGAAGGTGCCCGCCCCGCGGTAGCCCAGCTTGCGGCACGCGTCGGCGCATTTCTCGCCGATGCGCTCTATGAGCCGCGGCTTCACCAGCGGGGCTGGGCCCTCCTCGATGATCTTCTGGTGGCGCCGCTGCATCGAGCAGTCGCGCTCGCCCAGGAAGATCGCCTGCTTGTGCTCGTCGGCCAGCACCTGGATCTCGATGTGGCGCGGGTTCTCGAGGAACTTCTCGAGGTACACGGTGGGATTGTTGAACGCAGACTGCGCTTCGGAGCGCGTCATGCCGACGGCGTTCACCAGCGCCGCCTCGGTGTGGACCACCCGCATGCCGCGTCCGCCACCGCCGCCGGCCGCCTTGATGATGACGGGGTACCCGATGGCCGCGGCGAGGCGCCGGATCTCCTTGGGGTCTTCCGGCAGCGGCCCATCGGAGCCCGGCACGCAGGGCACGCCCACCTTCTTCATCGCCGCCTTGGCCGAGATCTTGTCGCCCATGAGGCGGATCGAGGCGGCCGTCGGGCCGATGAAGACGAACCCCGAGTTCTCGACCCGCTCGGCGAAGTCGGCGTTCTCGGAGAGGAAACCGTAGCCGGGGTGGATGGCCTGGGCGTCGGTCACCTCGGCGGCGCTGATGATCGCGGGGATGTTGAGGTAGCTGTCGCGCGAGGGCGCCGGCCCGATGCACACCGACTCGTCGGCGAGCATCACGTACTTGGCGTCCGCGTCGGCCTCGGAATGCACCGCGACCGTCTTGATGCCCATCTCGCGGCAGGCGCGCTGGACCCTGAGCGCAATTTCACCGCGGTTCGCGATGAGGATCTTCTCAAACATCGCAATGACGCATCCGACGTTCGCCCCCTCTGCCTTGGGAGAGGGTTGGGGAGAGGGTCATCTCGCGCCTACTCGATCAGGAAAAGCGGCTGCCCGTACTCCACCGGCTGCCCGTTTTCGACCAGGATCGCCTTGACGGTGCCGGCGACGTCGCTCTCGATCTCGTTCAGCAGCTTCATCGCCTCGATGATGCAGAGCGTCTGGCCCTTCGAGACCGCCTGGCCCACTTCCACGAAAGGCGGAGCCCCGGGGGAGGGCGCGCGGTAGAACGTGCCCACCATGGGTGACTTGAGCGCATGGCCCTTGGGCTCCGGCGGCGGGGCTGCGGTCTCGGGGCCCGGAGCGTTGCCCGCGCCCCCGGCCGGGCCGGTCATGGGCATGGCGTGCATGCCCGGCGCGGCCATCATCATAGGCGGCGCATTCACCTGGCGGCTGATTCGTACCTTCTCCTCGCCTTCGGTGATCTCGATCTCGCCGATGCCCGACTCCTGCACCAGGTCGATCAGCTTCTTCAGTTTTCGGAGGTCCATGGATGTTCGCGTCCCGCCTGCGCGGGGCCGGCGCCTTTATTGGTCCCTGAGGGTCCGCAAGGCGGCTTCGAGGGCCGCCTCGTATCCGTATGCGCCCAAGCCACTGATCACGCCGGACGCGAGGTCGGAGAAATAGGAAAACTTCCGGAAATCCTCCCGTGCATGCACGTTGGACAAATGGACTTCGATGAAGGGGATCGCCACGGCGGCTAACGCATCGCGCAGTGCGACGCTGGTATGTGTATAAGCGGCCGGATTGATGATGATGTACCTCGTTTCGTCGCTTTTCGCTGCATGCACGCGATCGATGAGCGCGGCCTCGGCATTGCTCTGGTAAGCAACCACCTCGACGCCTGCTTCCCGGCCGCGTGCGACCAGCCCGGCATTGATGGCCTCGAGAGTGTGTGTCCCGTAGTGCCGGGTTTCCCTTTCGCCGAGCAGGTTCAGGTTGGGTCCGTGGAGGACCAGGATTTTGTGCATGGCGGGCGAGTTTGCCGAAGAGGCCGCACGATGTCCAGATTTGCGCGGAGATCGCCGAAGCTCGCGACAATCAGCCCAAAAGCAGGCACGAAATCAGCTTTGATGAAAATCCCAACGCACTGTGGCTATTCGGCGACATGAACTTTTGTGGAGTGATCGCCACAGATCGCGTCAATTGGCTGAAAATCGCGTCAAGCGCGTCTCCAGCTCGTCCTCAGTGTAAGGGCCCACTCGCGTTTCCAGCAGTCGACCGTCGCGCCCAACCAGCGCCGTGAAAGGCAAAACACCCAAGCGGTTTCCGAGGCGGCGTGAAAGCTCGCCCACCTCGGCGCCCCCCGTCCACAATGGATAAGACACCCTGAGTGAAGTGGCGAAGTCCCGAACCCGCGCGGGCTCCTCGGCCGTGATTCCCAGGACTTGGACGCCGCGATCCTTCCATCGCCGGGCCACACGATCGAACGCCGGCATCTCGTCCCGGCACGGGGCGCACCAGGTGGCCCAGAAGTTGAGAACGAGGAGCTGCCCCTGGAACTGCCCCAATCCCTGCGGGCTTCCGTCTGGCGCAAAGAAACGGGTGGCGTATAGGGCGCCCGGGCCGATATCGCCGGCTTCGACGGGGGTGCGTGTCTTGGAACGGGTTTCGTGCTGGTGCCACCAGAGTCCCCCGCCGGCGGCGAAGGCGAGCAGGGCCACCAGGAAAAATGAGGTGCGCGCGCTCACGGGCCGGTTTCCGCTTCCACCCAGCGCAGGTATTCTGGCAGGCCGCGCTCGACTGGCCAGGCGATGATCTCCGGCAGCGAGTAGGGATGCAGGCGGCGGATCGCCTGCTCCAGTTCCTCGTAGCGAGCAGGGGTGGATTTGATGATTACGGGGTATTCGACCGCCTGCTCGTCGCGTCCTTCCCAGCGGTAGAAGGACGTGGCGGGCGAAAGAACGTTGGCACAGGCGGCCAGTCTGAGCTGCACGACCTCGCGCGCGACATTGAAAGCCGAGGCGGAGTCGGGTAGGTTTGTGAGGACGACGATGACGGCCACGGGGAGTGCTCGCGCGGTCGCGCGGCGAATGGCAACGAATCGAAAAAAGTGGTGGAGCGGATGCGGCTTGTTCTGATCGTGATTTTACTGGGTTTCCCCCTGCTGGAAGCCGTGGTGCTGGTGCGGTTGAGCGAATCCATGGGCTGGTGGCTCGCGGCTTGGGTCGTGCTCGCGGCGTGTGCCGGCATCGCCCTCATCAAGGAGGCGCGTTTCGCGATGCTCGCGCGCCTCGGAGCGGGCCTGGCCCAGGGGCGCTTTTCGATCGTCGCCCTCACCGACAGCGTCCGCACGGTGGTTGCCGGCCTCTTCCTCGTGTTTCCCGGCGTGGTCTCGGACCTCATCGCCGTGACCCTGTTGCTGCTGCCGGGCCCGCGCGTCGTGGTCGAGTCCGCCGTCCGCCGGCGCCATGGCGGCACCCTCATCGAGGGCGAATTCCGCCGCAGCCGTTAACGGCTCGCGGTACCCCCTGGGTTAGAATTCGGCGTGCCTTCCGGGCCGCGCGAGAGGCGCGCGTCCGCCCCCGATCAAGAGATCCTCGACTTGCCTGAATCCCCAGCCGCGGCGCACACCGTCCGGCTCGAGCCCAGCGGCCATACCTTCGAGGTCGCCCCGGGCGAGACCCTCCTCGAAGCGGCGATGCGCCAGGGCCTGGGCCTGCCCTACGGTTGCCGCAACGGCGCGTGTGGCGCCTGCAAGGGAGTGCTCAGGTCCGGCGAGCTCATCTACGGCGACTACCAGGAGCGTGCGCTGCACGACTCCGAGAAGCTCGCCGGCAAGGCGCTGACCTGCTGCACGCGTCCGGCAACGGACATCGTCTTCGAGGTGCGCGAGCTCGGCGGGGCCAAGGATCTGGCGATCCGCACGCTGCCGTGCCGGGTCGAGAAGATCGAGAAGCCCGCCGACGACGTGGCGGTGATGTACCTCAAGCTGCCTGCGGGCGAGCGGTTGCAGTTCCTCGCCGGCCAGTACATCGATATCCTCATGAAGGACGGCAAGCGCCGCAGCTTCTCCATGGCCAACGCCCCGCACGACGACCAGTTCCTGCAGCTGCACGTGCGCAAGACCCCGGGCGGCGCGTTTTCCCGGTACGTGTTCGAGGAGATGAAGGAGCGCGCCATCCTTCGATTCGAGGGGCCGCTCGGGACCTTCTACTTGCGCGAGGACTCCGACAAGCCGTTCATTTTCGTGGCTGGCGGCACCGGCTTCGCGCCCATCAAGGCGCAGGTCGAACATTTGCTCCACCACGGCGACGACCGGCCGATCGTCGTGTATTGGGGCGCCCGTGGCCGCAAGGACCTGTACCTGAATGACCTGCCGGCGCGCTGGCAGCAGGATCATCCGAACGTGTCGTACATCCCGGTGCTGTCCGATCCCCTCGCCGAGGATGGCTGGACGGGGCGCACGGGTCTCGTCCACCAGGCTGTGCTCGACGACTTTGCCGACCTGTCCGGCTACCAGGTGTATGCGTGCGGCGCGCCGGCCATGACCGACGTGGCGAAGCAGACTTTCGTCGAGCAGCGCGGGCTGCCCGAGGACGAGTTCTACTGCGATGCCTTCACGCCGTCCGTGGATCCGAAGAAGTGAAGCGATTTACCACAGAGACCACAGGGACCACTGATAAGGGAGGCTAGCTCGGCTTTTCTGGGGTCCCTCGTAATCCCTGCGGTGTGATCTTCGCGGCTTCGATTTCACGCAATACCTTCCGCTGCACCTTGCCCGTTGTCGTCATCGGCAGCTCGCTGACGAATTCGATCAGCCGCGGCTGCTGCCAGGGCGCGAGGTGCTTCTTCACGTGCTCGCGCAACTCGTCGGCGAGCGCTTCGGATGCGACGTGGCCGGGGCCCGGCAGCACGAAGGCCTTGATGAGCGCGCCCCGCGTCTCGTCGGGGAAGGGCACGACGGCGCAATTGGCCACGGCCTCGTGGCGCACCAGGCAGTTCTCGATTTCCGCCGGGCCGATGCGGTAGCCCGCGCTCTTGAACATGTCGTCGGCGCGGCCGCGGTACCAGAGGTAGCCCTCCTCGTCCGCGACGGCCTCGTCGCCCGTGCGGCACCAGTCGCCCGAGAATTTCCCCGCGGTGGCCTCGTCGTTGCCCCAGTAGCCGAGGAAGAAGACAGGGTCCGGCGTGCCATCGAGCCACCGGCGATGCACCGCCACGTCGCCGGCTTCGCCGGCCGGCAGCTCGCGGCCGGCCTCGTCGATCACCGCGATGCGATGGCCCGGATAGGGCCGGCCCATCGAGCCCGGGCGCACTGGCCAGATCGCGTGCGAGTTGCCGACGATGTAGTTCATCTCGGTCTGGCCGAAGATCTCGTTCACGGTCACGCCGAGGCGCTCGCGCGCCCAGTGGAACACCGCCGGACCCACCGGCTCGCCGCCGCTCATGAGCGTGCGCAGTCCGATGTCGAAGCGGTCCAGGGGGCGAGGCACCGCGCGCATCATCATCTTGAGCGCCGTCGGGAAAAGGAAGGTATTGCGGATGCCGTACTTCTCGATGAGGTGGAAGGCGCGTTCGGGGTCGAAGCGCCCGCGGAACCCGAGGATGGCGCGGCCGTGGTACAGCGTCGGCATGAGGGCATCCCACAGGCCGCCGGTCCATGCCCAGTCGGCGGGCGTCCAGAAGATGTCGCCACTTTGCGGGAAGCCGTCGTGGGAGAGCTCGAAGCCAGGCAGGTTGCCGAGGAGCGCGCAATGCGGCAGCAACGCGCCCTTGGGAGGGCCGGTGGTGCCACTCGTATAAATGATCGCGGCGGGATCGCGTGCCGACTGCGCGGCGGGCGGCTCGAAACGTCTCGATGCCCGGGCGAGCAGGGCATCCCAATCGAGCAAATTTCCGCCGCGCGCCCCTGCGACCCCGATCACATGGGCGAGCGCCGGCAGCTTCGAGCGCACCGAGTCCAGAGCCGGAAGGGTCGCGTCATCGACGATGGCGACGCTCGCGCCGCTGTCGCGCACGCGGTATTCGAGTGCCTCGGGACCGAAGAGGTGTGACAGCGGCACCGCGATCGCCCCCATCTGGAAGCAGGCGAGGTAGGTGACGACTGTCTCAGGTCGCTGCGGCAGGACGAGGGCCACGCGGTCGCCGCGCGCAACACCCAGGTGGACCAGCGCGTTGGACAGGCGATTGGCGGCCTGCTGCAAATCCCAATAGGTATAGGCGCGCGCCTCGCCCGACTCGTCTTCCCAGTAGAGCGCGAAGCGCTCGCGCTCGCCCGCCCAGCGCGTGCAGGCCCAGCGCGTGATGTTGAAGTCCGCCGGGACATCCCAGCGGAAGGACTCCCAGGTCTCGCGCCAGCGGTCCACGCTACCGCGCCAGCGCCGCCTCGATCTCGGCGAAGGTGCTCGCTACCGAAAAGGTCTGCAGCTCCATGCCCAGCTGGCGCGCCACCTGCGAGGCGGAAAAGATGCCGCGCACCAGCCGCCCGCCCTCGTCGGCGACCATCAGGTGCTGGCGGCGAACGGCCTTCATGGTCGCCACGATGTGGCCGACCCGCATCTGGGCCACGTCCTGCATCGGCAGGGCCTCGAGCCGGTCGGCCGGCGTCATCACGTCGGCGACAGTGATCTCGGCGTGCGAAAGGCTGCGCTCCCGCGTGAACCGCAACGGCTTGTCGCCCAGGATGTCGGTGGCCGTGATCACGCCCGCGAGCGCGCCCTCGGTGTCCACGACGAACAGCAGGCGCACGCCGCGCTCGATCATCACCTGGTGGGCGCGATACATCGCCTCCTCGGGCCGGGTGGTGACGGCGGCGACCTCGCGCAGGTCCGTCATGACGGAAAATGCCGGATCGTCCAGGCTCACACGCCCCGGGGGCTCGGGCCGGGCGATGCGGCTGCCGGCAGGAATCCTGTCGAGCGAGAGTGCAGAATATTCGCGCATGGTGTCCTCGCCTTCCTGCGGTGGGCGCGCTCAGCCGGCCAGCTGGGCGCTGCGGCGGAAATGTTTCTCGGCCTCCTGCGGCTTGCCGATCTTCTCCATCAACGCGGCGAGCGTCATGTGCCCGTCGTGCGTGGGCTCGAGCGCGAGGCTCGCCTCGATGTAGCTCTGCGCCTTGCCCCAGAGGCCCTGGCGCATGCACAGCTTGCCGAGGGCCAGGAGCAACGCCGGGTCGCGCGCGTGCAAACGCAGCCATTTCTCGGCCCGCTCGATCTGCGGCAAGGCGTCGTCGCCCGCGGCATCGCCATACAGCGCGACCAGCGTGGGGCTCCATTCACGCTCGAGCGCCTGCTCGATGATGGCCTGCGCCTCGGCACTGCCCCCGAGCGCCAGGTAATGGCGCGCGGCGGTCGCGGCGACGGCGGGATCGAGGCGCATCTCGGCCGGCAGCTGCTTCCAGTAGGCGGCGAGCGCGGTCGCGTCCTGCGCCTTGCGCCCGAGGTTGCCCAGGTGCGCGGCCCGCCGCGCGGCCGCCGCCTCCGCAGGGCCTATGCCGCCCAGCTTGAGGAGGGAGGCCGCCGTCTCCAGCACCTCGTCCCAGTTGCGCAGCGCCTGCTCGGCCTGCAGCTTGAGGCGCAGCAGCCGCAGGTTGCGGGAATCCCGCGCGGAGAGGTCCTTCAGAACCGCCAGCGCCTCTTCGTGGCGCCCCTGCGAGACGAGCAGGTCGGCGAGCGTCGTGAGCCGCGCCTGGTCGACTTCCGGAGCCTCGCCCTTCGCCTGGTCGAGGAAGAGCTCGCGCTCGTTGAAGCGCCCGAGCTCGTGGGCGCTGCGGGCAGCGATGATGGCGGCTACCCCCTTGGTCTCCTCTCCCAGCAACGCGGCCGCGGCGCTTTTCTCGGCCGAGGCGTAGCGCCCCTGGAAAAACGCGAGCAACGCATCGTTGAGCGATTGGCGCAGGCGCGAGCGCGAGCGCTCGTCCCGATAGGCGCGCACCCGCCGCGGAATGCCCACCAGGGTGCTCACCAGCCGCGCCAGGAAATAGAACGCGAAATATCCGGCCACCACGAGGAACACGAGGAGATTGAGCGAGAGCTCGATGCGGTATGGAGCCGACACGATCACCACGTAGCCGGTGGAGTTCCGGGCGAAAAGCGCGATGCCGACGGCGACCGCCGCGAGGATGACCGACCAGAGGGCGAAGCGCATGGCTAGCGCTTTTCCCGCGCCGCGCGCGCCGTGCGCACCGCCGCGAGGCTCGCGTTGATGTCGGGCACCGCGATGGTGAGGGGCGACTCCGCGACCTGCTTGAGAGTGGCCAGCGCCGCGATCGTGGGCTTGGCCTTGGCGTCGAAGTAGCGCGAGATGTACGACTGCGCCGTGCGCAGGTCCTCGCGGAACGCCGCCTCGTCGCGTGCCAGCAGCGCCATGCGCGCGGCCAGCAGGCGCAGCTTCACGTTTTCCCGCAGGAAATAGCTCTGTCCGGGGGCGAGCAGCGCGGCGTCCTGCGTGGCCAGGTCGCGAATGCGCACCAGGCCCTTCATCTCGTCCCACAAATCACGCGCGGCGCGGGTGAAGCCGCTTTCCTCGGTAGTGCGCACGCGCGTGACGCGGGTGGCGGGCAGCGTTTCCGAAACCAGCAGGGGCAGCGTTTCGGCCTGGTTGATGACCTGGTCGAGTCGCAGGGCGAGCCCGGCGGTGTCCACCTGTGGCACGGCTTTGAGCTTCTCCATGTCCTGGGCGATGGCGCGCCGCAGCGGCGTGGCGGCGAGCTTCTCGGCGCGCGCGAGTCGCTGGTCGGCGGCTTGCAGCGCGGCAAGGGCGGCGCGCACGTTGCCCGCCAGCTGCAGCTGCTGGCTCGCCACCACCAGGATCTGCTCGACCTCGGAGAGCACGCGGTCGTCGGCGCTGCGCGAGAGCTCCCGGTACATCTCTTCCAGTGCCACGCGCTGCTCGTGGGTGTCGGCCACGCGCGCCTCGAGCTCAGCGATGCGGATCTGCGCCTCGCGCAGCCCTGCCTGTCCCTGGGTGAGGCCGCTTTTCGCTTGTTGCGCTTCGGCGCCCAACTCCGCGAGGCGCGCCCCCACGCTCCCCTCGATCGCCCGGACCGACATGCGCGCATCGATGGCGATCCATGCGGCCGCTCCCGTCGCCGCGAGCGCGAGGACCGCCAGAGTGCGCGCCATGCGATCCGCCGCCAGGCGCTTCGCCTCGGGCGCGTCGGACGTGCGGGGAAGGGGCGGGGGAGACTGCTCGCTCATGGGATCACTCGCAACCGCGACAACGCGTGGGTCAAGCCTTCTATTCCCGGACCGCACACCACGACGCGCTCGAAGGCGCGCGCCGCCGGATGCCGGCCCACCGCCTCGTGGGGCACCACGAGGACCGTCCCGGCGAGGCCGGATGCGCCCGCCTCGCCGACCATCGCAACGAAATTCTGCAACGTTTCGCCGCTCATGGCGCTGATCGCCTGCACTTCTCCGTCGGCCAGGGCCCGCAGCAACGCAGCCGGATCTCCCGGCGGACGCGAACGGCGGTAACACTCGGCGTAGACCACCTGCGCGCCGCGCGCCTGCAGCTCGTCCTTCAAGCGCTCGCGGCCGCCTTCGCCGCGAAAGATCACGACATTCTCGCCGGACACGCGGTCGGCCTGCAATTCGGCGAGCGCGAGCAGCGCCTCGCTGTCCTCGCCCTCGCGCGGTGAGATCACGCGCTCGAAACCCGAGTTCCGGAGCGCTTCGGCGGTAGCCTGGCCGATCGCCGCCACCTGCAAGGCGGGCGGCCAGGCGGCGTGGCGACGCACGGCGGCGAGGCCATGCTCCACCGCGTTGGCGCTCACGAAGATCGCCATCCGCGCCCGCGGCAGGAGGTCGAGCGCTTCGCCGAGCGCAGGCGAGCCTTCCAAGGCCTCAATGGCGAGCGCCGGGAAGAGGAAGGTGCGCGCTCCCTCGGCGGCAAGGTCGCGTGCCATCGCGCGTGCCGCGGGAAGGGGCCGCGTGATCACGATGCCCAGCCCGTCGAGCCGGCCCACGTCATGCCTTCCGCGCCGCCAGCTCGCGCAGGATCTCGCGTCCTCCGGCGGCAAGCAGGCGCTCGCCCAGCTCGCGGCCGAGGCGCTCGGCCTCGGCGAGGCTGCCCCGGGCGCCCTGGCGCACGACGCGCGAGCCCTCGGGCAATCCAACCAGGGCTTCCATCTCGAGCGAGTCTCCGACGGGCCGCGCGTAGGCGGCCACCGGAACCTCGCAGCTGCCCTCCACGACGAGCCCGAGCGCGCGCTCGGCACGCGCGGCGGCGCTGACTGCCCGCAGCTCGAAGCCCTGGAGGGCGGCTGCCAGGTCCGTTCGCGCGGCGGGAAACTCGATCGCGAGGATGCCCTGCCCGATCGCCGGCAGCGCGAGCGATTCCGGCAGGGTGGCGCGGATCCGATCACCCAGCCCGAGGCGCCGCAGCCCGGCGGCGGCGAGGATGATGGCGTCGTATTCGCCGGCCGCCAGCTTGGCCAGGCGCGTGTTCACGTTGCCACGCAGCGCGGCGAAACGCAGCTGCGGAAACGCCCTTCGCAGCTGGCACTCGCGCCGCAGGCTCGAGGTGCCGACGAGTGCGCCCGCGGGCATGGCCTCCAGGCTCGCGTGGCGCTCGGAGACGAAGGCATCCAGGGGCAGCTCGCGCTCCCCGAAGGTGGCTAGCGCGAACCGCGGCGCGACCTCCATCGGCACGTCCTTCAACGAGTGCACCGCGATGTCGGCACGGCCCTCGTCCATGGCGACTTCCAGCTCCTTCACGAAAAGGCCCTTGCCGCCAACCTGCGCGAGCGGCCGGTCGAGCACGCGATCACCTTTCGTGGTCATGCCCACGATGTCCACCTGCCATCGCGGATCGCGCGCGCGCAGGGCGCCGGCCACCATGTGGGTCTGGGCGAGCGCGAGCTTGCTTTCGCGCGTGGCGATGCGGATGCGTTGCGGGGCGGGCATGGCTGCAGCCTACACCAGCACGATTGCTACACTCGGGCGATGCTGGGATGGAGCGCAGATACCGGGCTCGCGGCGCTTTTCGCCGCGGCGTTCGTCTCGGCCACGGTGCTGCCGGCCAACTCCGAAGTCGTGCTCGCGGCGGTGTTGAGGTCGTTTCCGGATCGATTCGTGGCGGCCATCGCCGTGGCGACGCTCGGCAACACGCTGGGCGGCCTCACCACTTATGGCCTCGGCCGCCTCGTCCCCAAGCGTCATGTGCCCGATGCACACGCCGTCGCGTGGGTACGTCGCCATGGAGCCTGGGCCCTGCTGCTTTCGTGGGTGCCTTTCGTCGGCGACGCGCTTTGCGCGGCGGCGGGATGGTTGCGAGTGCCGCTTTGGGCCGCGGCGCTTGCCATGGCCGTGGGTAAGCTCGCGCGCTACGTCGCCGTCGCCCAGGCGCTGGCTTTCATCCCCTGAGTCGTGGGGGCGTATCCTTTGGCGATGAAGTGCCTAAGGCTCCTCATCGCCGTGCTGGGCTCCCTGGCCGCGCCGGTGCACGCGGCGCCGCATTCGAACGTCTATGCGCTGCTCTCCGCGGTGGGCAGCCGCTTCGAGGTGATCCACACGCGTCAACAGACCGGCTCGCATCTGGAGGCTGCGGATCGGGCGGCCTACCGCGTCGAGGGCAACGTCCTCAACCGCCTGGTGCTGCAGGGCCTCGATCGTGCCGTCGCACGACTGGACCCCGGCAGTCGCCGCGTCTACCTGTCGATGGAGCCCAACTGGAGCGGCCGCTACCGCAAGTTGAGCGACAAGCTGCCCGCCTCCGTGCTGGACGAGCTGCGCAAGATGGACCGCAGCGGCTGGGACCGCCTGCTGGTCGCGGTGCCCGCGCAGCGGGTCGAAGACAAGGACGGCCTGGGCCGACGCCTGCAGGGCATGGGGCTCTACGTCCAGACGCAGTGCCAGAGCGACACGGGGTGGGGCGGGCGCATCGGCTCCTGCGAGAACTCCTTCCGTCCGGCGTCGGGTCCGGAGGCGCACACGCCCAAGGGGGAGACCACGGCCGCCAACACGTTCATCGCGCCGTACACCTTCATCGAGGTGTGGGTGATGGATCCGCGCACCCTCGAAGTGATCGATCGCACCATCCAGCACGGCCACCGCAAGCTCTCCGACGACTCCGGCAACGTCAAGGGCATCCTCTCCGGCTTCCACGACGAATTCCTCGCCACGCAGATCGTCGAGGTGGTGCAGCACGCCGCGCGCGAGGCGGTCGAGGATGCGGGCCTGCGTGGCAAGGTCCAGGTGCAGGACCGCGGACCGGTTCCAGCCGCGCGGTAAACTTTTTCCCCGCCCGCAACTCCCCGCGCCTGGCGGCATCGAACTGCAATGACCGCCCGCCTGCGCGAAATCCCGTACAACTACACCTCGTACTCCGATCGCGAGATCGTCATCCGCCTGCTCGGCGAGCCCGCTTGGGAAGCGCTGGACGAGCTGCGCGCCCAGCGCGTCACCGGCCGCTCGGCGCGCATGCTCTACGAGGTGCTGGGCGACATCTGGGTCGTCCAGCGCAATCCCTACCTGCAGGACGATCTCCTCGACAGCCCCAGGCGGCTCAACCTGCTCGTGGATGCCATGCGCCATCGCCTGGCCGAGATCGAGAAGCGCCGCGCCGACAAGAACGGCATCGAGGACAAAGTGGCCGAGCTGCTGGCCGCCGCGCGCTCGGCGGTGGACGCCTTCGAGAACCAGTTCGCCGAGATGAGGGGCCTCAGGCGCAAGGTCACGCGCCGCCTCTCGGCGATCACGCATCGCGACAACATCCAGTTCGACGGCATGGCGCGCGTCTCCCACGTGACCGATGCCACGGACTGGCGCGTCGAGTATCCGTTCGTCGTCGTGAACCCCGATACGGAGGAGGAGTGCGCCCGCCTGGTGAAGGCGCTGATCGAGCTGGGCCTCACGATCATCCCGCGCGGCGGCGGTACCGGCTACACCGGCGGCGCGATCCCGCTCGACCGCCTCTCCGCGGTGATCAACGTGGAAAAGCTCGACAGGCACCACGGCGTCGAAATGCGCCTGCTTCCCGGCCTCGCCGAACCCACGCCGGTGATCCGCTGCGGCGCGGGCGTGGTCACCAAGCGCGTGATGGAAGCCGCGGAGGAAGCGGGCTGGATCTTCGCCGTCGACCCGACCTCCGCCGATGCCTCGTGCATCGGCGGCAACGTCGCCATGAACGCCGGCGGCAAGAAGGCGGTGCTGTGGGGCACCGCGCTCGACAACCTCGCCTCGTGGCGCATGGTGACGCCCGAGGCCGACTGGCTCGAGGTCGAGCGCCTGGACCACAACCGTGGCCGCATCCACGACGCTCCGCTGGCGCGCTTCCGGCTCAAGCGCTTCCATGCCGACGGCAAGACGCCCAAGGGCGATGAGATCCTCGAGATCGAGGGCAAGCGCCTGCGCAAGGAGGGCCTCGGCAAGGACGTGACCGACAAGTTCCTCGGCGGGCTCCCGGGCGTGCAGAAGGAAGGCACCGACGGGCTCATCACCTCGGCCACCTTCATCCTGCACCGGATGCCCAGGCACATCCGCACGGTGTGCCTGGAGTTCTTCGGCGACGTGAAGAAGGCGGTGCCTTCGATCGTCGAGATCAAGAATTACCTCGACCAGCATCCGAAGGCGATCCTCGCGGGCCTCGAGCACCTCGACGAGCGCTACGTGAAGGCCGTGGGCTATGCCACCAAGGCGAAGAGCCGCGGAAGGCCGCGCATGATCCTGCTCGCCGACATCGTGAGCGACGACGAGGACGCGGTCGCCGAGGCCGCGTCGAAGGTGGTGCGCATCGCCAACGCGCGCGATGGCGAAGGCTTCATCGCCGTGACGGTGGAGCAGAGGAAGCGCTTCTGGCTCGACCGCGCCCGCACCGCGGCGATCTCCAAGCACACCAACGCCTTCAAGATCAACGAGGACGTGGTGATCCCGCTCGATCGCCTGGGCGATTACACCGACGGCATCGAGCGCATCAACATCGAGTTCTCGATCGCCAACAAGCTCGAGCTGGTCTCGCGCCTGGCGGACTTCTTCTCCGGCCCGATGCCGCTCTGGGACGACGACCAGACCCTCGACCGCATCGGCCGCGAGGAGCTCCTGGGCGACCGTCCCGCGCAGGCGCTCGAGCTGCTGAAACGCGTGGCCGAGCGCTGGAAATACATCGTCGCCCACATGGACGATCTCGCGAGCCGGGTTCGCACCGACCTCGAGGGGCTGGGCATGGATCCCGATGCCATCGGCGAGGATCCCGAGGCCAATCTGTTCACGCGCATCCAGCTGCACCACCTGCGGATCTCGTGGAAGCGAGAGCTGCGTGACCCGCTGCGCCAGATCTTCTCGGGGCGGGATTTCGAGCCGGTGATGAAGGCCGTGGAGGCGATCCATGGCGAGGTGCTGCGCGGGCGCGTTTTCGTGGCGCTGCACATGCACGCAGGCGACGGCAACGTGCACACCAACATCCCGGTGAACTCCGACAACTACGAGATGCTGCGCGCGGCGAACGAGGCGGTGGCGCGCATCATGAAGTTCGCGCGCGCGCTGGGCGGGGTGATCTCCGGCGAGCATGGCATCGGGCTCACCAAGATCGAGTACCTCACGCCCGAGGAGCTCGCCCCCTTCGCCGAGTACAAGCAGCGCGTCGACCCGGAGGGGCGCTTCAACCGCGGCAAGCTGCTCGCGGGCGCGGATTTGCGCGGCGCCTACACGCCGTCGTTCGCGCTCATCGGCCACGAGTCGCTCATCCTCGAGCAGAACGACATCGGCGCCATCGCCGACATGTTCAAGGACTGCCTTCGCTGCGGCAAGTGCAAGCCGGTATGCAACACGCACGTGCCGCGCGCGAACCTGCTCTACAGCCCGCGCAACAAGATCCTCGCCACCTCGCTCCTCACCGAGGCCTTCCTCTACGAGGAGCAGACCCGCCGCGGCGTCTCCATCCGGCACTTCGAGGAGTACGGCGACGTTGCCGACCACTGCACCGTCTGCCACAAGTGCGTCTCGCCCTGCCCGGTGGACATCGACTTCGGCACCGTCTCGATCCACATGCGCAACCTGCTCTCGAAGATGAGGAAGCGCCGTCCGAGCCCGGGCACGTGGCTTTCGATGCAGTTCCTCTCGACGCAGGACCCGATGCGCATCAAGCTGCTCAAGGCCGGCATGATCGACGTGGGATTCCGCGCGCAGCGCCTCGCCAACAAGCTCTGGGGCCGCACGCCGTTCGTGCAGAAGCTGGTGAGGAAGCCGCCCGAGACGCACGGCAAGCCGCCGCTCAAGTCGCAGGTGATCCACTTCATCAACAAGCCCCTGCCGCGAAACGTGCCCGCTAGGACGGGGCGCGCAATGCTCGACATCGAGGACCCGGCGATCGTGCCGATCATCCGCGACCCGGCGCGCATGAGCGAAGATTCGGAGGCGGTGTTCTACTTTCCCGGCTGCGGCAGCGAACGGCTCTTCGGCCAGGTGGGCCTGGCCACCCAGGCGCTGCTCTACCACGTGGGCAGCCAGTGCGTCCTGCCGCCGGGTTATCTCTGCTGCGGCTATCCACAGACCTCGGCGGGCCGCGCCGACAAGGGCGAGCAGATCACCGTGAACAACCGGGTGCTCTTCCACCGTGTCGCCAACACGCTCAACTACCTCGACATCAAGACGGTGGTGGTTTCCTGCGGCACCTGCATGGACCAGCTGCAGAAGTACGAATTCGAACAGATCTTTCCCGGCTGCCGCCTGCTCGACATCCACGAGTACCTGATGGAGAAGGGCCTGAAGCTCGATGGCGTCCAGGGCGAGCGCTACATGTTCCACGACCCCTGCCACTCGCCGATGAAGACCTACCATCCTCACAAGGTGGTGAACGAGCTCATGGGACGCGAAGACATCAAGATCAACGACCGTTGCTGCGGCGAATCCGGCACGTTCGCGGTCATGCGGCCCGACATCGCGACGCAAGTGCGCTTCCGCAAGGAAGAGGAGATGCGCAAGGGCGCCGACGCGGTGCGCGCCGACGGGTTCAAGGGCCCGGTCAAGGTCCTCACCTCGTGTCCCTCGTGCCTGCAGGGACTCTCGCGCTACGACGACGACTCGGGGACCACGGCCGATTACATCGTGGTCGAGATGGCGCGCCACCTCCTGGGTGAGGACTGGATGCCGAAGTTCGTCGAGCGCGCCAACCGCGGGGGGATCGAGCGCGTCCTGTTGTGATCCGTTCGGCGGTCCGGCCGGGCCCTCGCGACAGGTAAACTCTGCTGTCGATCAGCGAGGTTAAGTGCATGTTCCGTAACATTTCCTGGGCGTTGGCCACCGCGGCCGCCGTGCTCGCCGGCTGCGCGACCGCACCGCCGGCGCACGTTCCCGCAGGCGCGCCCCAGCATCACGGCGCCGCCATGGACCTCGGGAGCAAGTTCAAGGTGCCCAACCGCGAGCGCGGCCGCCGCGGCATGGCGCTCATGAACAAGCAGTACCAGCTCGAGACGGAGGCCGACGAGAAAGGCCCGCCCACGGCGGCGCAGTTCTTCCGCGCCCACGAGCAGCGCGAGGCGATCGTGCGCCGCTTAGAGGCCGACGGCGTGCTGAAGTCCGCCGGCATCACACCCTCGCAATGGCAGGAGATCGGGCCCAGCAACGTAGCCGGGCGCATTCGGGCCATCGCGTTCGATCCGGCCAATGCGCGGCGAATGCTCGTAGGCACCGCTTCCGGGGGCCTGTGGATCTCCGAGGACCAGGGAGTGACCTGGCGGGCGAACCACGACTTCCTGCCGAACCTTTCGATCTCGGCGATCGTCTTCGATCCGGTCAACCCGGCCGTCGTGTACCTGGGCACCGGTGAAGCGAGCGCGGGCCTCGTGGGCGTGGGCGCCTTCAAGTCCACCGACCGCGGCGTGACCTGGTCGCTGCTGCCGGCCACCAACTTCGACGTGAATCCCGACTGGCGCTACGTGAATCGCCTGGCGGTGCACCCGGCGCTGCCTTCGGTTGTGGTCGCCGGCGTGACCAACAACAACGGCGTCACCGGCGCCATCTATCGCAGCACCGACGGCGGCGCGAGCTGGGCCAAGGTTTCCAGCCTGAAGGCCCTGGACATGGCCTTCGAGCCGTCGAACGCGAACAACGTGCTCGCCGGCCTCGACGACGGCGCCGTGGCGTACTCGCGCGATGCCGGCCTCACCTGGACGCGCACCACGCCGCTGGTGGCCGATCCCTCGGGGCGTGGCAACACCGCGCGCATCGAGATCGCCTTCGCCGCCTCGCAACCCGGCACCGCCTATGCCTCGGTGGACAACGCGAACGGGGAGGTGTGGCGTTCGCTGGATAGCGGCGCCACGTGGACCAAGACCGCGACGCCGGCGCACCTGGCTTCCCAGGGCGACTACGACAATGCCATCTGGGTGGATCCCATCGACGCCAACCATGTCCTCGTTGCCGGCCTCGACATCTACCAGTCCTTCGACGCCGGCGCGACCTTCACCAAGGTGAGCGACTGGAACCTCACGCCGGAATCGCCGCATGCCGACCACCACGCGCTCGTCTCGCCGCCCGACTACGGGCCGAACAATCGCGTGCTCTTCAACGGCAACGACGGTGGCATCTATCGCGCGCTCGACGCGACCCGCATCAGCTCCATCGGCACCGGCTGGGCCAACATGAACAACGGCCTGGCGGTGACGCAGTTCTACAGCGGCGCGGGGCGGACGGCCGCCGGCGGCAAGGTCATCGGCGGCACGCAGGACAACGGATCGCTCGCGCTGGTGAACGGCAGCTGGGTCGCGTGGCGCGGGGGCGACGGCGGGTTCGTCGCGGTCGATCCGCAGAACGACCAGACGATCTACGGCGAGCTCTACTACGCCGCGGTTTTTCGAAGCACCAACGGCGGGGGCTTCGCGACCTACATCTGCACCGGCATCACCGAGGCCTACAACCCCAGCAGCAACAAGGTGTGCGGCGCGAACACCACGCAGAAGGCGAACTTCATCTCGCCCTTCATCCTCGATCCCAACAACCCCGCGCGCATGCTGGTGGGCGCGAACTCGCTCTGGGTGACGGACAACCTGCGCCTGCAGACCGCGCCTGCGTGGCGCGTGATCAAGCAGCCCTCGCCCGCGACCGACAACTTCATCAACGCGATCGCGGTGCACGAAGGCAACGGCAACTTGATCTGGGTGGGGCACAACAACGGCGAGGTGTACCGCACGCAGAATGGCCTGTCGGCCACGCCTACGTGGACTCGCGTGGGGCAGGGCGTGTTGCCCGCCCGTCGCGTGCAGAGAATCACCGTGGACCGGGCGAATCCCAATCGCGCCATCGTGTCGGTGACGGGCTTCGTGCCCGACAACGTCTGGCAGACGCTGGACGGTGGCGCCACGTGGACCTCGATCACCCACAACCTGCCCAGCGTGCCGGTCTTCGACGTGAAGATCCATCCGCACAACGGCCAGTGGCTCTATGCCGCCACTTCGGTGGGCGTGTTCACGAGCGAGGACGGGGGCGCATCGTGGTCCACGACCAACGAGGGACCGGCAAACATCCGCGTGCGCGAGCTCTTCTGGCTCGACGACAACACGCTCGGCGCCGCGACCTACGGACGCGGCATGTTCAAGACCACCGTCGCCTCGGGCGGGCCCGCCAGCTACCAGGACCTGTGGTGGGCGGGCACGCAGGAGAACGGCTGGGGCATGAGCATCACGCAGCACGGCTCGACCATCTTCGCCGCGTTCTTCATCTACGACGCGCACGGCCGCCCGATCTGGGTGGTGTTGCCGGCGGGAACGTGGAACGCTTCCGGCACGACGTACTCGGGCGCGCTCTACGCGCCCACCGGATCCTGGTTCGGGAGCTACGACGTGAGCCGCCTTTCGGTGGGGGCGTCGGTCGGGACTGCGAGCCTCGCCTTCAACGGCGCCAATTCGGCCACCCTCACCTACACCATCAACGGCGTCTCCGGCACCAAGAGCATCACGCGCCAGGGCTTCGGCCCCGTCGATCCGACACCCATCGCCAGCTATGCCGATCTCTGGTGGGGCGGCCTTGCGCAGAACGGCTGGGGTGTGGCCATCAGCCAGCAATACCGGACGCTCTTCGCGGTCTGGTATACCTACGACGAGCAGGGCCGGACCGTGTGGTACGTGGTCCCCGGCGGCGAGTGGATCTCGGCGAACGCCTATCGCGGCACCGCCTACCGCACGAGCGGGTCGCCGTGGCTGGGGGCCGCGTACAACCCCGCGGCCTTCAACGCGCAGCCGTCGGGCACCGTCACGTTCACCTTCCACGACGTGAACAACGCCACGATGGGCTACACCATCGACGGCGTCTCCGGCTCCAAGCCGATCACGCGCCAGCCCTTCTGAGCCATGAATAGCACCGCCCCGCCGTGTGAGTTCTGTCACAGCGCCGGGGGGGTGGTGCTCTGGCAGAATGAATCGTGCCGCGTCGTGCGGGTGGAAGATCCCGACTATCCGGGGTTCTGCCGCGTGATCCTCGCGCGCCATGCGCGCGAGATGACCGATCTCGAGCCAGGCGAGCGCGATGCGCTGATGGCGGTGGTATTCGCCATCGAGAAGGTGGTGCGTGAAACGATGAGGCCCGACAAGATGAACCTCGCGAGCCTGGGCAACATGACGCCGCACGTGCATTGGCACGTCATCCCGCGCTTTCGCGACGATCGCCACTTCCCCACGCCCATCTGGGCGGCCGCTCAGCGTGAGGGCGCCGTGCCGCCAGAGCGCGCGGCACGCGCCGAAGGCCTCGCGGCTGCGCTCGCCCGTGAGCTGGGAGCCTGACCATGTCGTCGGCACCTCCCGATACCGAAACCGGCGCGAGCCTGCCCTTCGCCGACGCGCGTGGCTGCCGCGAGTGGCTCGCCGGCCTGCCGCTCACGAACCTCGCCCAATCGCAGGCCACCCTGCTCGGCGGGCTGCGGCGCCTGAACGCGGGGAGCTTCGCCGGCATGGAGCGCCTGAAGAGCCTCGAGCTCATGCGCGACAAGGTTGCCTTGCTCATGGGCGAGCAGCGCGCGAGCTTCTTCGGCAAGGCCGTGCCGCTGCCGCCCAACGACGCGAGCAACTGGCTCACGGGACGCGGGTTGCTCGACGAGATGGAGGCCGGCTACCGCAGGGCCCTCGAAGCGTGTGCCACGGAGCCCGAGCTCGCGCGGCACGCGGCCCTGGTCTCGCAGCGCATCGTGCGCTACATCTCTTCGCAGCTGCTCTACCACGCGCTGGTTTATCGCAGGTTCGAGCCTGCGCGCCTGGCGCGCTTGCACGACACCTATGCGCAGGCGCAGGCGGCCGGGCGTCACGAGGAACGCGTCAAGGATTCCCTCGAGGCCGACGAGGCCGGATCGAGCGTGGCCGAGGCGTACGCCCATGCTCTGCTGCTCGCGCAAGCCGGGTTGTCCGCGTTGCGCCCGGCGGAAATCGACTTTGCTGCGGCCCTGGCCCGCCTTTGGACGCGCAAGGTGAAGGTGGCCGCCGGGTCGCTCGAGGATGTGGCGGGCCTCGCCATGAGCGTTCGAAAGCGCATCCACGCCTTGAACAAGGACGAATCCGCCACGGAGCTGGGATTGCCCGCGGCGGCGCCGGAAGTCGACGTGCTGGCCATGCTGCTGCATTTGCACGCGCGGTGGTGCGAGCCGGCTGCCGTGGAGGCCGGCGCGCGCCCTCCGGCCGAGAAGGCCGTGGGGCTGGTGTTCGGCGGTCCGGAAATCCACTTCTTCCTTTCGGGCGGCAAGGTCTTCGAGCAACCCGACCGCAAGCGCGAGCTCACGGCGCGCGAGAAGCAGGACATCGAGGTGTTCGGCCGCGTGACCGAGCGAACGCAGAGCATGATGCTCACCGAGCACAACTTCACCGTCGAGAAGTGGGAAGCGATGGACGAGATGCTGGGCGCCTGGCGCCTCATGCGCCCGGCGGCATCCGCGCGCTCCATGGCGGTCGGCAAGCTGGCCGCGATGCGCGCCGGCGACGCCGCCCCCTTCTTCCTCGGCATGGTGAGCGGGCTGGTGCTCGAAACCGACGGCAGGATGGTCGTGACGCTTACGCTCTTTCCCGGCAAGCCCGAGGCCATCGCGGTGCGCGCGGGCGATGCGCGCAACCGCTCCAATGCGAAGTGGAGCCAGGGCTTCAGCCTGCCGGCGATGGAGAAGCTCAAGGTGCCGGCCACGTTGCTGCTGCCCGCCGGGATGGCGCACCGCGGCCGCGGCGTCGAGGTCTGGGAGGGCGAGCCCAAGGAGAAGACCGTCTACGAGATCGTGAAGCGTGGGTCGGATTTCGATCGGATCACGATCTTCTAGGCGCGACTGGGGAGTAATGCGAGCGTGAGCCTTTCACGCCGATTGCCGCCGATACCCCACGCCGATTTCCGCAGATTTATTGTGCGTCCCGTGCCCATGGCACGATCGTCGAGCGGAGCCACGAAGCACATTTGATCGGCGTGCCTTTGTCGGCGGCCCTCGGCGTGAAATGACTGCGCATCCGCCAGCCACTTCCCCCCGCCAACCACGGCCCCGAACGACTAAACCCCGACAGCGTCCATCAAGTCGACCGCCGCGTTGTTGCCGGTCTGCTGCGCGATTTCCACGATGCACGTGGGGCTGGTGACGTTCACCTCGGTGAGCCCGTCGCCGATGATGTCCAGCCCGGCGAACACGATGCCCGCCTTCACCAGCTCGCGGCCGACCGTCTCGCCGATCTCGCGATCGCGAGCGGAGATCGGCTGCGCCACGCCACGGCCGCCGGCGGCCAGGTTGCCGCGGGTCTCGCCCGCCTTGGGAATGCGGGCGAGGCAATGGGAAAAGGGCTTGCCGGCGATGACCAGCACGCGCTTGTCGCCCCGCACGATCTCGGGGATGTAGCGCTGCGCCATGACGGTGCGCGCGCCCATGTCGGTGATGGCCTCGACGATCACGTTGCGGTTGGGATCGCTCGCGGTTACGCGGAAGATCATGGTGCCGCCCATGCCGTCGAGCTTCTTCACCACCACGTCGGCGTGCTCGTCGATGAAGGCGTGGATGCGCGCCATGTCGCTCGCCACCAGCGTGGCCGGCGTGAACTCGCCGAAGCGCAGGATCGCGAGCTTCTCGTTCCAGTCGCGCAGCGCCCGCGGGTCGTTCACAACCGTCGTGCCTTCGGCAGCGGCGCGCTCGAGCAGCAGCGTCGCGTAGTAGTACTCCTGGTCGAAGGGGGGATCCTTGCGCATGAACACGCGGTCGAAGTCCGCCACGCGGGCATCGGCCGGCTCGCCCCGCGGCGAATACCAGCGCTCGTTGTCGTCGTGGACCTCGAGCGCCTGGGCGCTGCAGCGCACGGAGCCTTCACGCAGGAACATCGAGCGCGCCTCGAAGGCCGCGATGTCGTGGCCGCGGCGCGCGGCCTCGCGCATCATCGCGATGCTCGAGTCCTTGTACGCCTTGAGGTCCGCCAGCGGATCGACGACGAAGGCGATCCTCATGCGTTCGCCGCCTTGACCTCCAGGGCGGCGGACTGGGCGACCAGCTCCTCGACCTCGACTGCGGCGGCGAGCATCGCGAGGCGGGCGATCACGCCGTAGGTGTAGAAGCGGTTGGGCGGATCTCCGGGCTTGCCGCCGCAATCGGGGGAGTGGCAGTCGGTCTCGAAGGCGAGCGGCACGTATTGCGCGCCGGGCGAGTTCAGGTTCTCGTCGATGCCGCGCTCGGTATGCACGCGGTAGAAGCCGCCCACCACGAACTGGTCCATCATGTACACCACCGGCTCGGCCACGCCGCCCGCCACGTTCTCGAACGTGTACACGCCTTCCTGGATGATCACCTCGTGCACCGGCTGGCCTTCCTTGATGGTGCTCATCTTGTTGCGCGTCTTGCGGTTGAGGTTGCGCACCTCGGAGGGGTCCTTCACGGTCATGATGCCCATGCCGTAGGTGCCCGCATCGGCCTTGACGATGACGAAGGGCTGGTCGGTCACGCCGTAGTGCGCGTACTTCTCGCGGATCTCGCCCAGGACGAATTCCACGTTCTGCGCGAGGCAGTCCTCGCCCTCCTTCTCGGCGAAGTTGACCTTGCCGCACTGGCTGAAGACGGGATTGATCACCCAGGGATCGATGCCGACGAGGGCGGCGAAGCCCTCGGCGATGCGGTCGTAGGCGTGGAAGTGGTGCGACTTGCGCCGCGTACTCCAGCCGGCCACGAGCGCTGGCACCACCGGCTGCTCGATGCCCGAGAGGATCGCCGGGATGCCCGCGGAGAGGTCGTTGTTCAGCAGCACCGCGCAGGGATCGAAGCCGCCGTCGAGCACGACGCGGTTGCCCTTGCGCTGGATCGGCTCGAGCAGCAGCTTTTCGCCCTTCGAGGTTTCCACCTCCATCGGCCCCTCGAGCTCGGGGATGAGGCTTCCCAGGCGCACCGTGAGGCCGGCGTTCTCGAGGATGCGCTTGAGGGTCGCCACGTTCTGGAGGTAGTTCAGGTTGCGCGTATGGTTCTCGGGCACGAGCATGAAGCGCTGGCTGTCGGGGCAGACCTTCTGCACCGCGGACATCGCCGCATGCACGCAAAGCGGCAGGAATTCGGGATTGAGGTTGTTGAAGCCGCCCGGGAAGAGGTTCAGGTCCACCGGGGCCAGCTTGAAGCCGGCGTTGCGCAGGTCCACGGAGCTGTAGAAGGGCACCTCGTGCTCGAGCCACTGCGTGCGCAACCAGCGCTCGATTTCGGGGCGCTGCTCGAGGATGACCCGCTCGAGCTCCTGCAAAGGACCGGTGAGGGAAGTGGTGAGGTGCGGGACCATGTCCGGCGTCCGTGGGGGCGGATCCCCAGTTTAAACTACCTCCAAAGCGCCTCTTCGACTGCCCATGACCCCCTTGCAGACCCTCGCCGCGACGGCCACGTTGCTCGCGTTGTCGAACCTTTTCATGACGTTCGCCTGGTACGGCCACCTGAAGCACCTGCAGGCGTCGCCCTGGTGGATGGCGGCCCTGGTGAGCTGGGGCATCGCACTCTTCGAATACCTGCTGCAGGTGCCGGCGAACCGCATCGGCTACGGCGGCGGCATCTCGCTGGCGCAGCTCAAGATCCTGCAGGAGGTGATCACGCTCGCGATCTTCGTCCCGTTCGCGATGCTGTACATGGGCGAGGGTTTGAAGCTGAACTACCTGTGGGCGGCGCTTTGCCTGGTGGGCGCGGTGTATTTCATCTTCAAGTAATGCACCTCCACATCCTCGGCATTTGCGGCACTTTCATGGGCGGGCTCGCCAAGATCGCGCGCGAGCTCGGCCACACGGTCACCGGGTGCGATGCGCAGGTCTACCCGCCGATGAGCGAGCAGCTTCGCGCGCTCGGCATCGAGCTGCACGAGGGCTACGACGCCGCCCAGCTCGAGCGCTACCGCGCCGACCTCTACGTGGTCGGCAACGCGATGACGCGCGGCAAGCCCGTGGTCGAGGCGATCCTCGACGGCGGCCTGCCCTACTACTCCGGGCCGCAATGGCTCTCCGAGCACGTGCTCGTCGACAAATGGGTCCTCGCGGTGGCGGGCACGCACGGCAAGAGCACCACTTCGTCGATGCTCGCCTGGATCCTCGAGGACGCGGGCCTCGAGCCGGGCTTCCTCATCGGCGGCGTGGCGAGGAATTTCGGCGTCACTGCGCGGGCGACGGGCTCGAGCTTCTTCGTGATCGAGGCCGACGAGTACGACACCGCCTTCTTCGACAAGCGCTCCAAGTTCGTCTGGTACCGGCCGCGCACCGCGGTCCTGGCGAACCTCGAGTACGACCACGCCGACATCTTTCCCGACCTCGCGGCCATCGAGACGCAGTTCCACCACCTGGTGCGCATCGTGCCCGCGCAGGGCCTGCTGGTGGTGAACGGCGCGCAGCCCTCCCTCGAGCGCGTGCTCGCGCGTGGCTGCTGGACGCCGGTCGAGCGGTTCGGCGAGCAGGGCCCGTGGCGGGCCGGTCCGGCCGGCGAGGACGATTCCTTCGCGGTGGAGCGCGACGGCGAGGCGATGGGCACCGTGCGCTGGAGCCTCATGGGCGAGCACAACCGCCAGAATGCGCTCGCGGCCATCGCGGCCGCGCGCCACGCGGGCGTGCGCCCGGCCGATGCGATCGCCTCGCTCGCCGCTTTCCAGGGTGTGAAACGCCGCATGGAGGTGCGCGGCGTGGTGGACGGCATCACGGTGTACGACGACTTCGCGCACCATCCGACGGCGTTCGAGACCACGATCGCAGGCCTGCGCCACCGCATCGGCAGCCGCGGGCGCATCGTGGCCGTGTTCGAGCCGCGCTCGAACACGATGAAGCTGGGAACCATGCAGGACCGCATGGCGCAAAGCCTCTCCGGCGCGGACCTCGTCTTCTGCTACTCGAACAACCTGGGCTGGGATCCTTCACGCGCCCTGGCGCCGCTGGGAGGGCGCGCCACGTGCCACGCCGATTTGGGAGCGATGGTCGAGTCGGTGGTCGGCGCCCTCGCGCGCGGCGATCATGTCCTCGTGATGTCGAACGGCGGATTCGGCGGCGTCCACGGCAAGTTGCTCGCCCGCCTGCAGGCGCAAAGGGCGAGCGCATGAAAAGCGAGCGCGAGGAGCTGCAGTTCCTGCTCAAGTCGAAGTTCCCGATCATCGTCGTCGAGACACCCGAGGAGCGCCGCTTCCTCGACCTCATCGAGAACGTCGCCAACCTCGAGGACCAGCCCCTCTTCACCTGGAGCGCGGTGCAGGGCCTGCGCCGGCCCGCCCGGCGCGAGCATTCGCCCAACACGCGCGATCTCGCGCTCGCGGTGCAGGAGATTCCCAAGTCCCCGCAGAACGGCGTGTACGTTTTCTTCGATGCGATGCCCTTCCTCGACAACCCCGAGGTGATCCGCACCATCCGCGAGATCGCCTTCGACCATGACCGCACGCACCAGACGATGGTCTTCGTGGGATCCCGGGTCGCGCTCGATCCCGACCTGCAGCGCATGAGTGCCAGCTTCCGGCCGGCGCTCATCGGCGCGGCCGAGGTGAGGAAGCTCGTGAAGGAGGAATTCGACAACTACAACTACCAGATGGGAACCACGGGCACGCGCGGCGACCAGGCCGCCTACGAGATGCTGGTGCAGCACCTCGTGGGCCTGTCGCGCGACGATGCGCGCCGGCTGGTGCGCCAGTCGATCGAGCACGAGGGCGCGATCACGCTGGACGACGTGGCGCGGGTGCTCAAGCTCAAGCACGAGTCGCTCGGCCAGGGCGGCACGCTGCAGATGGTGACGGAAGTCGAATCGCTCGAGCGCGTGGGCGGCCAGGCGCGCTTCAAGAAGTGGCTCGAGCTGCGACGCGGCGCCTTCCTGCGCAAGCCGGGCACCGAGAAGCTCGACGCGCCCAAGGGCGTGCTGCTGCTGGGCGTGCAGGGAGCGGGCAAGAGCCTCGCCGCGCGCGCCGTGGCGGGCGCCTGGCGCGTGCCGCTGCTGCGCCTCGATTTCGGCGCGCTCTACAACAAGTTCCACGGGGAGACCGAGCGCAACCTGCGCACGGCGCTCGAGACCGCGGCGAACATGTCGCCGTGCATCCTGTGGCTGGACGAGATCGAGAAAGGCGTGGCGAGCGGCGGCGAGGGCGACGGCGGCGTCTCCCGCCGCGTGCTCGGCACGCTGCTCACCTGGATGAGCGAGAGGAAGGAGCGCGTCTTCCTCATCGCCACCGCCAACGACATCGAGTCCCTGCCGCCGGAGCTGCTGAGGAAGGGCCGCTTCGACGAGATCTTCTTCGTCGACCTGCCGGCGCCGGAGAGCCGCGCCGAGATCTTCCGCATCCACCTCGCCAAGCGCGGCCACGCGGTCGAAGCCTTCGACGTCGGCGCGCTTGCGGGCGCGGCCGAGCGCTTTTCGGGCGCGGAGATCGAGCAGGCGATCATCGCCGCGGCCTACGCCGCGCACTCGGAGGGCAACCTCATGGAAACCCGACATGTCCTCGAGGAGCTCGCCTCCACCCGGCCGCTGGCCGTGGTGCGCCGCGAGCAGGTCGCCGCGCTGCGGGCCTGGGCCGAGGACCGCACGGTGCCGGCCGACTGATGGCACGCGAGCTCACCTTCCGCATCGTCAACGTCTTCACGCGTGGCGGCGTGCTCACCGGCAACCCGCTCTGCGTCTTCGAGGATGGGGCCGGCCTCGAAACCGCGACGATGCTGGCGCTCGCGCGCCAGTTCAACCTTTCGGAAACCACATTCATCCTGCCGAGCGAAACGGCTACCGCGCGCGTGCGGATCTTCACGCCCTCCTACGAGATGCCGTTCGCCGGCCATCCCACGCTCGGCACGGCGCACGTCGTGCGTGAGCTGAAGGCTTGCGGCGATTCCCTGTCGCTGGAAACGCACGTCGGCGCCATCCCGGTGAAAGCCTCGGGGGACCGGTGGACGCTGCAGGCCAAAGCTGCGAAGAGCCGCGCGGTCGCGATGGCGCGCTCCGACCTGGAGCCGCTGCTCGGCCTCGCGCCGGGCGACATCGGCGACTGGCCGCTCTGGGTGAACGCCGGCAAGGAGCAGCTCGTCATTCCCCTCGCCAGCGCGGGTGCGGTGCGGCGCGCCCGGCCGAAAGCCGAGATTTTTTCGGTCCTTCAGAGCGAGGACGGGCAGGGCATGGCCTACGTCTTCCACGATGCGGGCGATGCGGCGGCCACGGTCGAGGCGCGCTTCTTCTTCCCGAGCGGCGCGGCGGTGCTCGAGGATCCGGCCACGGGCTCCGCATGCGCGAACCTCGGCGGCTGGTACCAGCTGATCCGGCCGGGCAGCGACGTGCGGCGCACGGTCTCGCAGGGCGACGCCGTCGGCCGGCCCTCGACCTTGTACCTGGATGTCACGGGGCGCGCGATCCACGTCGGCGGCGACGTGATCGAGCTCGGGCGCGGGCGCATCGCCCTCTAGGGCGCGCGGCACTTGAGAACCCTCGTCTACCTCCACGGTTTCATCAGCTCGCCCGAATCGCGCAAGGCCGTGATGCTCGGCGACTACGTGCGCGGGTGCGTGAGCGGAGTCGACTATCGGGTGCCGCGGCTGCACCACCGGCCCATCACCGCGATCGCCCAGGTCACCGAGCTTTGCCGGGGCATCGACCCCGCGAACCTCACCTTCGTGGGCAGCTCGCTCGGTGGCTTCTACGCCACCGTGCTGGCCGAGCGGCTGGGCTGCCGCGCGGCGCTGCTCAATCCCGCAGTGCATCCCCAGCGCCACTTCGAGCGCTACCTGGGCCCGCAACGCAACCTCTACACCGGCGAGGAGTTCGAGCTCACGCGCGAGCACGTCGAGGACCTGCGGGCGCTGGACGTCGAGCGCATCACGCATCCCGAGCGCTACTGGCTTTTCGTGGAGACCGGCGACGAGGTGCTCGACTACCGCGAGGCCGTCGGGTTCTACGCTGGCGCGGTGCAGGAAGTGGTGCGCGGCGGGGACCATGCGCTCACCTGCTTTCCGGAAAGGATCCCGGAGATCGTGGACTGGGCCATGACCGACACGTTCTGCCTCTCCGGCAGGGAAAGCTCGCGATGAAGCAGGTGCTGTTCGAGGAGGACGGCGCTTTCCGCGTGGGCACGGTCCTCGCGGAGGCGGGCGCGTCCTTCCAGGTGGAGGCCGCGCACGGCAAGCGCTCGAAGGTGAAGGCCGGCTCGATCCTGTTGCGATTCGACGGGCAGCCGCTCGCCAGCTTCATGTCGGCCGCCCAGGAGCTGGCGGCTTCGCTCGACCCGCAGTTTCTCTGGGAAGTGTGCGGCCCCGGGGAGTTCGGTTTCGAGGACCTGGCCCGCGAGTACTACGGGCGCGCGCCAATGCCACAGGAAGCCACGGCGGTGGCGATCGCGTTGCACGCAAACCCGGTCCATTTCTACAAGCGCGGCAAGGGACGCTACCAGGCAGCGCCCGAGCAGAACCTGAAGGCAGCGCTCGCCGGGCTGGAGAAGAAAAAGCGCCAGCAGGCGCAGGTCGACGAATGGGCGCGGGAGCTCGCCGCCGGAAAGGTCCCGGGCGCCATAGTCGACAAGCTCGACCCGCTGCTCTTCAAGCCCGACAAGATGTCGCTCGAGTGGCGCGCGTTGGACCAGGCAGCCGGCGCGCTCGGCATGAAGGCGCCGCGCGTGCTGGCCGCGGCCGGCGCGCTCGCCGGTCCCGAGGACTACTTCCTCCGGCGCTTCGCCTTCGAGTTCTTCCCCGGGGGTTTGGGGTTCCCGCCGTTGCCCGAACCCGAGGAGCCGAGCGGGCTCACGGAGGCGAACGTGACCGCGTTCTCCATCGACGACGAGGAGACCACCGAGATCGACGATGCGCTTTCGATCACGCGCGAGCAGGATCGCTGGCTCGTGGGAATCCACATCGCCGCGCCGGCGCTGCTCTTCGGCGCGCGCCATCCGCTCGAGGCGCTCGCGCGCGAACGCCTCTCGACCGTGTACTTTCCCGGCGGCAAGGTGACGATGCTGCCGCCGGCGGCGGTCGAGCGCGCTTCGCTCGCCGCCGGGCGGCGCGTGCCGACGGCCTCGCTCTACCTGCACGTGGATCCGCAGCGCATGGAGGTGACGGGCAGCGAATCGAGGCTCGAGTGGATCACTGTCGCCGACAACCTGCGCCTGGCCGAGCTCGACGCCCGGCTCAACGACGACGCGGTCGCCCGGGGTGCGGTCGAAGGCCCGCACGGCGGGGACCTCCTGGCACTGTGGAAGCTCGCCAAGTTCCTGCAGGCCGCCCGCGGCGCGGGCGACGAGAAGACCGACCGGCTCGACTACACCTTCCGCATCGTGGACGGGCGCGTATCGATCGAGCCGCGCCGCCGGGGATCGCCCGTGGACCTGCTCGTCTCGGAGCTCATGATCCACCTGAATTCCACGTGGGGTCGGTGGCTGGCCGACCGGGGGTTCGACGCCATCTACCGCAACCAGAAGGGCGGCAAGACACGCATGGAGACGGCCCCCGGCACGCACGAATGGCTGGGCGTGTCCCACTACGCCTGGTCCAGCAGCCCGTTGCGGCGCTATGTGGACCTCGTCAACCAGCGCCAGCTCGCCGCGCTGATCTCCGGCCGTGAGCCCGAGTACACGCGCGACGATCTCGATTCCGCGGCGCGCGCCTTCGAGGTGGCCTACGAGGCGTACGCCGACCACCAGCGCGCACTCGAGCGCTTCTGGTGCCTCAAGTACATCCGGCAGGAGGGCTTGGAGGCGGCCGACGCCACGCTGATCCGCGAAGATCTGGTGCGCATCGACGGCATGCCGCTCGTGCTGCGCGCGCTCGGCGTTCCCGCTGCCCCGCCCGGCGAGCGCATGCGCATCGCGTTCGGTGAAGTGGACCTGTGGGAGGCCCATGTGATCGCCCGTTACGCAGGCAAAGCCTCTACAATTCCCGCTCATGCCGAGACCTGAACGAACCGCGTAGCGACTGCCGATGGAGTTGAGGCAGCCCTCCCCCGATCCCCTCGTTTCCTTCTCGGATTTCCTGCTCGAACGCTTCGGCCTCGTGGCCTCCATGCAGGTGGCACTGGTGGGCTCGATCGGCCTGCACCTGCTGCTCGTGGTGGGCCTGGGTTTCCGGCTCACGGAGATCCCGAAGTGGGACGCGCCGCATAACGTCCTCGACGTGGTGCTGGTGAACGCGCGCAGCCTCTCGAAGCCGGAGAAGGCCGACGCGCTGGCGCAGGCGAACCTGGACGGGGGCGGCAACACGGACCAGAAGCTCCGAGCCTCCACCCCGCTTCCCGCCGTCGACGACCGCAATCCGGCGCGCGAGCTCAAGGCCGCCGAGAACCGCATGAAGATGCTCGAGCTCGAGGCGAAGGAGCTCATGACACGCATGAAGGCGAAGGCGCAGGTGGCGACCGTGGAGGTCAAGCCCGAGTCCACCGCGAAGAGCGACGCCGAGGCGCGCGAGCTGATGGAGCGCAGCCTCGAGATCGCCCGCCTGGAGGCGCAGATCCGCCGGGAGGTGCAGGCCTACCAGGAGCGTCCGAAGAAGAAATTCGTGGGCGCGCGGACTTCGGAGTATCGGTTCGCCCAGTACGTGGATACGTGGCGCCAGAAGATAGAGCGCGTGGGCAACCTGAACTACCCCGAGGAAGCGAAGGCCCGGCGCCTCTACGGCTCGCTGCAGCTGACCGTCGGGGTCAAGCCCGACGGGGAGGTCGAATCGGTGGAGATCAATCGCTCGTCGGGCCACAAGGTGCTCGACCAGGCCGCGGTGCGCATCGTGCGGCTCGCCGCGCCGTTCGAGAGGTTTCCGCAGAACGTCCGCGTGGACACCGACATCCTCTACATCACGCGCACCTGGACTTTCACCCGCTCGGAGCAGGTCCTGGCCCAGTAGGCAGGCGGGCGCTTTTCCCCGTTCGACCCGCGTCCGGCGCGTTCCGTCGCATGGCGGCTGCGAGTTGCCGCGACGCCCGCCTAGAATCGCGCCTCCTCATCCAATTCGAACAACATGAAACGCATCCTTCTGTCCCTGCTTGCCCTCCTCGGGCTCGCCGGCGGCGCGCGCGCCGCCGATTATTCGGATCTCTGGTTCAACCCGCTCGAGCCCGGCTACGGCATGACCGTGGTGCAGCAGGGGGAGAGCGCCTTCGTGACGCTCTACGTCTACGCCGGCAACGGCGAGCCGATGTGGCTCGTGTCGCCCGATGCACGGGTGTACGGCTACCTCGGCGCCTATCCGCAATTCCGGGGCACGCTTTATCGCACGCGCGGCCCCGCGTACAGCGGGCCCTACGATCCGCGACAGGTCGAGGCCATACCCGTCGGCACCCTCTTCCTTTCGTCGACGCACGAGAGCGTGCTCGAGCTCGAGTACAACGTGAACAACGTGGCCGTGCGCAAGCAGCTCACGCGCCAGACTTTCGCCCATCCCGATGCCACCGCCTGGTATTCGGGCAGCTTCAGGCTGCGCATGTCGCTGCCGGGAAGCGACACCCCCTTCGGCGTTCGCGACTACAACGCCGACTTCCTCTTCCATATGACCGAGCAGGGCGAGGCGGTGCTGCGCGTCGAGGAACCCGTCACCGGGATCTGCGAATACCGCGGTCCCTACCACCAGAGCGGCCGCTACGGCTATTTCTCCGGCAGCTTCACCTGCGCGCGAGGGCCGGGCGGCGCGTTCGACGTGTCTCGGCTGGAGATCACCACGAGCGGCATCACCGGGCATCTTGCCACCTTCGCCGCGGAGATCGGACGTGGCAGGTTCGGCGCCGTGAGGCATTAATCGGCGCGGGAGGGCGTGAACCTCCCGCGGACATTTGAGCCAAACCGGTCGTAGGCATAAAATACGCGACCGGTGGCCAATGTTAACGATCAACCTCACCAGCCACTTCCTCATCGCCATGCCGGCGATGGCGGACCCGAATTTCTCGCGCACCCTCACCTTCATCTGCGAGCACAACGAGCGCGGTGCCCTGGGCATCGTGGTCAACCGGCCCATAGAGGTCACGCTCGAAGCGCTCTTCCGCCAGGTGGAGATTCCGCTGGCTCGCTCGCGCCTCGCCGAGCAGCCCGTGTTCTTCGGCGGGCCGGTCCAGTTCGACCACGGGTTCGTGCTGCATCGGCCCGTGGGCGACTGGAAGTCGACGTTGCCGGTGGGCGACGTGGGTCTCACGACCTCCCGCGACATCCTCGAGGCCATGGCCAAGGGCGAAGGCCCGCGCGAGCAGCTCGTGGCGCTGGGTTATGCCGGATGGGCCCCGGGCCAACTGGAAGACGAGATCAAGCGCAACGGCTGGCTCACTGTGGAAGCCGACGTGGACTTGATCTTCAACGTGCCGCCCGAAGCGCGCTACGACGCGGCGATGCATGCGCTCGGGATCAGCGCCGCCAACCTCTCGGAGGAGGCGGGGCACGCGTGATGCAGGGCACGCTGCTCGGCTTCGATTTCGGCGTGCGCCGGATCGGGGTCGCCGTCGGCGAGACCTCCACCCGCATCGCCAGCCCGCTGGGCGCCATCGAATCGGAAGCCAACGAGGTCCGCTTTCGCGAGATCGGCAAGCTGGTGGACGAATGGAAGCCCGCGGCATTCGTGGTGGGCCGGCCCAGGCACTCCGACGGCGCCGAGCACGAGATCGCGAAGCTTGCGCAGCGTTTTGCGCGCCGGCTGTCGGCGAAATATGCGTTGCCGGTGGTGTTCGTCGACGAGACCCTCTCGTCCTCGGCTGCGGAGTCGGCGCTGCGCGGCAATCGCACCCGGGCCAAGCGCCGCTCCGATATCGATGCCATGGCCGCCACCCTCATCCTGCAAAGCTTCCTCGACGACCCGCTTTCCGGCGAGCGCGGACCCGGGAAGCGAGGCGTTTCGGCGTGAGCCCCTCGCTGCCCGATCCCGAGCAACTGGTCGTCGAGCTGGCCGAGTCGATGCGCGGCAAGGTGGGCGCCGACGCGGGGCTCGTGGGCATCTATACCGGCGGCGCCTGGGTCGCAGAACGGCTGCATCGCTTGCTCGGCTGCAAGGTGCCGCTCGGCGTGCTCGCCGTCACCCTGCATCGCGACGACTTCGGCCGCATCGGGCTGCACCGGGAGTCGCGCCGCAGCCAGATCCCGTTTCCCGTCGATGGCCGCGAAGTGGTGCTCGTCGACGACGTGCTGCATACCGGGCGCACGATCCGCGCGGCGTTGAACGAGATCTTCGACTTCGGCCGGCCGGCCGCGGTGCGCCTGGCGGTGCTGGCCGATCGCGGCGGCCGCGACCTGCCGGTGGCTGCCGACTTCACCGGTGCGCGCGTGGAGGTGGGCCGCGACGAGGAGCTCGTGCTGTCCAACGAGAACGGCAGGCTGCGATTCGCCGCCGTGAAGCGTCCCTCGTGAGCATGAGCGCCAGGGCGAGCCTGCAGGTCGGGCCCGACGGCAGCCTGCGCCACCTGCTCTCGACCGAGGGCCTGCCCGCGGCGATGCTGCATCGCATCCTCGACACCGCCGACCAGTTCGTCTCCGTGTCGGAGCGCGAAGTGAAGAAGGTGCCGCTGCTGCGCGGCAAGTCGATCTTCAACGTGTTCTTCGAGAACTCGACGCGCACCCGCACCACCTTCGAAATCGCCGCCAAGCGGCTGTCGGCCGACGTGATCAACCTCAACGTGGGTGCCTCTTCCACCTCCAAGGGCGAGACGCTGCTCGACACCGTCTGGAACCTGCAGGCGATGGACGCGGACATGTTCGTCGTGCGCCATTCGCAGTCGGGCGCGCCGCACCTCATCGCGCGCCACGTGAAGCCCGGCGTCGCGGTGATCAACGCGGGCGACGGGCGCCACGCGCATCCCACGCAGGGCCTGCTGGACATGTACACCATCCGCCACTACAAGCGCGACTTCACCGCGCTCACCGTGGCCATCGTGGGCGACGTGCTGCACTCGCGGGTGGCGCGCTCCCAGATCCATGCGCTGAAGACGCTCGGCGTGCCGGACCTGCGCGTGATCGGCCCGAAGACGTTGCTGCCCGAGCAGGTGGAGCGGCTGGGCGTGCGTGTCTTCCACGACATGGCGCAGGGCTTGCGCGACTGCGACGTGGTCATCATGCTGCGCCTGCAGAACGAGCGCATGAACGGGGCGTTGCTCCCATCGGCGGGCGAGTTCTTCAAGCGCTACGGCCTCACCGCGGACAAGCTCGCGCGCGCGAAGCGCGATGCGATCGTCATGCACCCTGGCCCGATGAACCGCGGGGTGGAGATCGATTCGCCCGTCGCCGACGGCCGCCAGAGCGTGATCCTGCCGCAGGTCACCTTCGGCATCGCCGTGAGGATGGCGGTGATGGCGATGCTCGGCGCGCCATGAACCTGTCCATCGTCAACGCCCGCGTCGTCGACCCCGCCGCCGGGCGCGATTCGCCCGGCGCCATCCACGTGACGGGCGGGCGCATCGCGTCGCTCGATCGCGCGCCCGAGGGCTTCCGGGCCGACGAGACGGTCGACGCCAGCGGGCTCGTGGCCTGCCCCGGCCTCGTCGATATCGCCGCGCGTTTGCGCGAGCCCGGCTTCGAATACAAGGCGACGCTCGAGTCGGAGCTGGGCGCGGCGGCGGCCGGTGGCGTGACTTCGCTGGCCTGTCCCCCGGACACGGACCCCACGCTGGACGAGCCGGGCCTGGTGGAGATGCTCACGCGCCGGGCCGGCAGCCTCGCGCTCGCGCGCGTCTTTCCGCTCGGGGCGCTTACCGTCGGCCTGCGCGGCGAGCGCCTGGCGGAAATGGCCGAGCTGGTCGAAGCCGGCTGCGTGGGCTTCTCGCAGGGCAACGCGGCCCTGCCGCCCGCGGCGACGCTGCTGCAGGCGATGAAGTACGCGTCCACGTTCGGCTACACGGTCTGGCTGCGCTGCGAGGATGCCTCGCTCGCGCAAGGCGGCGTGGCCCATGAAGGCGAGGTCTCCACGAGGCTGGGCCTCGCCGCGGTTCCCGCGGTCGCCGAGACTGTCGCGCTTCGCATGGTGCTCGAGCTCATGTCCGCCACCGGAGCGCGCGTGCACATCGAGCGGCTGTCCACGGCAGCCGGCGTGGCGCTGGTTCGCGCCGCCAAGGACAAGGGCATGCCGCTTACCTGCGATGTCGGCATGCACCACCTGCACTTGAGCGATCGCGACATCGGCGAGTTCGATTCGCAGTGCCGCTTCGTGCCCCCGCTGCGCGATCCCGCCGACCGCGACGCGCTGCGGCGGGCGCTCGCCGACGGCACCATCGACGCGCTTTGCTCGGACCACACCCCGGTCGACGACGACGAAAAGCAGGTTCCCTTCGCGGAGGCGGCGCCGGGCGCCACGGGCCTCGAGCTCCTCCTGCCGCTGGCCCTCAAGTGGGCAGGCCAGGCGCGGCTTCCGATGGACCAGGCATTGGCCCCCGTCACGCATCGCGCGGCCGCGGTCCTGGGCGTTCGCGCGGGCACCCTGGCCGTGGGCGCCGAGGCCGATATCTGCCTCTTCGATCCGAACGCGGACTGGGTCGTCACGCCAGCCCAGCTCGTGAGCCAGGGCCGCAACACGCCGTTCCTGGGCCTCGAAGTGGTGGGCCGCGTCGCTCGCACCGTGCTGGGCGGTCGAACGGTTTTCACGCGGTCGCAGTCCTAGCCTTCGGGTTCGTTCCCCTTTTCCCCTTTCCCCTGCTCCTCATGAACCCCCTCCTCGACTTCTCCGGCCTTCCCCGCTTTTCCGCGATCGCGCCCGCGCACATCGGGCCCGCGATGGACGAGCTCATCGCCCAAGGCCGGCAGGCGATCGAGCGCGTCGCCACCCTTGCGCAACCTGGCTGGGAGACGTTCGTCGAGCCGCTGGACGACGCGAACGAGCGCATCGCGCGCGCCTGGACGCTGGTAGAGCACCTCAACGCCGTGCGCAACTCCCCCGAGCTGCGCGAGGCGTACAACGCCAACCTGCCCAAGGTCACGCAATTCTTCAGCGAGCAGGGCCAAATTCCGAAGCTGCATGCCGGCTTCAAGGCGCTTCGCGCCGATCCCGGTTTTCCGGCCCAACCTCCGGCGCGGCGACGCTTCATCGAGAATTCCCTGCTCGAGTTCCGCCTCGGCGGCGCGGAGCTCGCTCCCGCCGAAAAGGCGCGCTTCCTCGAGATCCAGGAAGAGCTGGCCAAGCTCTCCGCGCGCTTCTCCGACAACCTGCTCGATGCGACCAACGACTTCGCTCTTTACGTGGAAAGCGCGCGCGAGCTCGCCGGCATTCCCCACGACGTCGTGGACCGCGCGCGTGAAGAGGCCCGGAAGGACGGCCGGGAGGGCTGGAAGCTCACGTTGCAGACGCCCTGCTTCACGCCGGTCATGCAGTACGCCGACAACCGCGGCCTGCGCGAGACCATGTACCACGCCAACGTGACGCTCGCCTCGGAGCTCGGCAAGCCCGCCTGGGATAACGGCGAGCTCATCCGCCGCATCCTCGAGCTGCGTGCGTCCGCCGCGCGCCTGCTGGGGTATCGCTCGTACGCGGAGGTCTCGCTCGCCAACAAGATGGCCGGGAACCCGGACGAGGTGCTCTCGTTCCTGCAGGACCTCGCGCGCAGGAGCCGCCCCCACGCCGAGCGCGACATGCAGGAGCTGCGTGAATTCGCCCGCGCGGAGCTGGGCCTCGCGCAGGTGTGCGCCTGGGACGTGTCCTACGCGAGCGAGAAGCTGCGCCAGCGGCGTTATTCGTACAGCGACCAGGAGGTGAAGCAGTATTTCCCCGAGAAGCAAGTCCTCGACGGCCTCTTCGGGCTCATCGAAAGGCTCTATGGCGCGCGCATCCGGCCGGCCGAAGCCGAGCTCTTCCATCCCGATGCGCGCTTCTACGAGGTGAGCGACGCCACGGGCGGGGTGATCGGCCATTTCTACCTCGACCTCTATGCTCGCGAGCACAAGCGCAGCGGTGCCTGGATGCACGACGCGATCAATCGCCGCCGCCGCGGCCGGGGCGTGCAGACCCCGGTAACGTTCCTGGTTTGCAACTTCTCCGCCCCGGTGGGCGGCAAGCCCGCCCTCTTCACCCACCGCGAGGTGCGAACGCTCTTCCACGAGTTCGGCCATGGCCTGCACCACCTGCTCACCCGCGTCGACGAGCTCGGCGTCTCCGGACTGCACGGCGTGGAGCACGATGCGATCGAGCTGCCGAGCCAGTTCATGGAAAATTTCATCTGGGAATGGGACGTCGTCGCGCCGATGAGCCGGCACGTCGAAACCGGCGAGCGCATCCCGAGGGCTCTCTTCGACAAGCTGCTGGCGGCGAAGAATTTCCAGGCCGGCATGCAATCCGTGCGCCAGCTGGAGTTCGGCCTCTTCGACATGCGCGTGCACGCCCCGGGCTTCGATCCGCGCGCGAGCGACGTGATGGAGGTGTTGCGCGAGGTGCGCCGCGAGGTGGCGGTCTACCCGGTGCCGGAGTACAACCGTTTCCCGCACCAGTTCCCGCACGTCTTCGCCGGTGGCTATGCGGCGGTGTACTACGGCTACAAGTGGGCCGAGGTGCTTTCGGCCGATGCGTTCTCCGCTTTCGAGGAGGCGGGCGGCGCGAGCGCCGAGGTCGGCCGGCGCTTCCGCGACGAGATCCTCGCCGCGGGCGGCAGCCGCCCGGCGCTCGAATCGTTCGTCGCCTTCCGCGGCCGCAAGCCGCAGATCGACGCGTTGCTGCGGCATAATGGGATGACCGAAACCGCCTAGGCGGAGGAAAGCCATGCCAGCATCCCTCGTTGCACGCGCGCTCGTCTTCGCGGCGGCCGTGTCCTGCCTCGGGGCGGCCGCCCAGTCCACGCTCTATCGCTGGGTGGACAAGGACGGCAAGGTGCACTTCACGGACACGCCTCCGCCCGCCGATGCCAAGGGCGCCACGCAGAAGCGCTACGGCAGCGCCCCGGACGACCAGCCGCTGCCGTTCGCCACCCAGGAGGCGATGCGCCGCAACCCGGTGATGCTCTGGGTCGTGCCGGATTGCGAGCCCTGCGCCAGGGGCCGGGAGCTCCTGGCCAATCGCGGCATTCCCTTCAGCGAGCGCGACGCGCAGTCGAACGTGCCGACCCAGGAGGCGCTGAAGAAGCTCCAGGGCGACTTGAACGTGCCCGTGCTGGAGATCGGCTCGAACCGCATCAAGGGATACGAGGAAGGCTCGTGGCATTCCGCGCTCGACACCGCCGGCTACCCGCGCGAGCGGCCATACGGGATGCCGCCCACCAAGCCCACCATCGCCAACCTCCCCGCGGCCCCGAAGGCCGCCACGCCGGAAGCCGCCGCCAAGACGCAGTAGCGGTCGCGTGAAGATCGCGACCTGGAACGTCAATTCGCTGCGCGTGCGGCTGCCGCACCTGCTCGACTGGCTGGCGGCGAACCAGCCCGACGCCATGTGCCTGCAGGAGACCAAGTGCGACGACGCCACGTTTCCCGCGGCCGCGCTGCAGGCGGCCGGCTACTGCGCGCTGCACAACGGCCAACGCGCCTACAACGGGGTGGCGATCCTCTCGCGGGAGCCGTGCACCGAATTCTGCCGCGGCATACCCGAGTTCACCGACGAGCAGAGCCGCGTGATCGCCGCGGACGTGGGCGGCATCCGCCTGGTGAGCGTCTACGTTCCCAATGGACAAGCAGTCGGCACCGACAAGTACGCCCACAAGCTTCGCTGGATGGAGGCGCTCGCCGTTTGGCTCGGCGCCGAGCTCGGCAGGACGCCGCGGCTCGCCGTCATGGGCGATTTCAACGTGGCGCCCGAGGATCGCGACGTGCACGATCCGGAAGCTTGGGCGGGACAGGTGCTTTTCAGCGAGCCCGAGCGCGCGGCGCTGCGGCGCTTCTTCGAGCTGGGCTTCGTGGATGCCTTCCGCCTCTTCGAGCAGCCCGAGCGCTCGTTCACGTGGTGGGACTACCGCATGCTGTCCTTCCGACGCAAGATGGGCCTGCGGATCGACCACGCGCTGCTTTCCCCCGAGCTCGCCGCCGCGTGCCGGGCATGCACCATCGATGTGGCGCCCCGCAGGCTCGAGCGGCCCTCGGACCATGCGCCGCTCGTGTGCGAGCTCGCCTAGGTGCAGGCCCCACGCAGCGCGCTGGAGGAGCTGGTGCGGCGCGCCCTCGACGCAGCCGCGGTTCCGGTTGGCTGGATCTCCCTCATCGACGACCGGCGCGAGCGCATCGAGGCCGGCGTGGGCATCGCCTTCGTCGAGCTCGAGGCCACGCGCTCCTTCGCGCTCAACGCCGGCACGCTGGAGGCGCCGCTGTACGTCGAAGACGCCGCTTCCGGAACCTGGCGCGACCATCCGCTGGTGCGCGGCGAGCCGCGCGCGCGCTTCGTGGGCGTGGTCCCGCTCGCGACACCCGCCGGCCGCGTGGTGGGCGCTCTCACGGTGGTCGATCCGCAGCCGCGCGCCATCCGCAAGAGCGAGCGCACGGCGCTCGCCAACATCGCTACCCTCGCCGTGGCGCGTGTCGAGGCGATGGGCCTCACGCAGGCGCAGCGCATGGACGACGAGGCCCGGCGCCGCGGTGAGGCCGAGCGTCGCCTCGAGGAGGAGCGCGCCTTCAGCGAAGCGGTGCTCGAGAACCTGAGCGGCGCCTTCCTGCTGGTGGCGCCCGACGGCACGTTGCTGCGCTGGAACAGCCTGCTCGCGCAGGCGGTCGGCTACCCGGACGAGCGCATCGCCGGCATGCATCCGCTGGACTTCGTCTCGGCGCATGACCGTGCCCACGTGGCGGATGCCATGCGTGCGGTGCTGGAGGAAGGGCGCGACGTCTCGATCGAGGCCGAGATCGTCGACAGCCATGGCAGCGTGCGGCCCTACCAGATCAACGGCCGGCCAGTCGTGCTCGCGGGGCGGCGCCTCATGATCGGCATGGCGCGCGACATCACGCTGAGGAAACGCGCCGAGGAGCAGATGGTCCGCGCCAAGGAGCGCCTCGACCTGGCGCTCGCGAGCTCGAGCCTCGCGCTCTGGGACTGGGACCTGCGGGCGAGCCGGGTGTACTTCAACGAGAGCTGGGCGGCGCTCATCGGCGCGCCCCCGCGCGAGTCCACGTTCAGCGGTGACGAGGTGCTCGGATGGACGCACTCGGCCGATCGCGAGGTGTTCGAGGCCGCGCTCGCCAACGCGGCCAAGGGGGTGAGCGAGCACTTCGACTGCGAATACCGCGTCGCCAATTCGGCCGGCGAATGGGTGTGGGTGCATTCGCGCGGCAAGGTGACGCAGCGCGATGCGTCCGGCCGCGCCCAGCGCATGACCGGCACGTCGACCGACATCACCAAGCGCAAGCAGGCCGAGGAACGCGCCGAGTACCTCGCCACGCGCGATGCGCTCACGGGGCTGCCCAACCGCGTGCTGCTGCACGACCGCCTCGAGCAGGCGGTCGTGAACGCCGCGCGGCACCACATCGGCTTCGCCTTCATGTTCATCGACCTGGATCGCTTCAAGACGATCAACGACTCCCTCGGGCACCATGCCGGGGACCAGTTGCTGAAGGGCGTGGCGGCGCGGCTCACCGCCTGCGTGCGCGCCTCCGACACCGTGGCGCGCCTGGGCGGCGACGAGTTCGCGGTGATCCTGGAGAACCTGCGCGACGATGACGAAGGCGCGCAGCAGGTGGCCGAGAAGATGATCGCGGCGATGGCCTCGCCCATGATGATCGATGCCCAGCCGCTCACCACGTCGTGCTCGATCGGCATCAGCCTCTTTCCGACCGACGGGCGCGACAGCTCGACGCTCATGAAGAACGCCGACGTCGCCATGTATTTCGCCAAGGAGAAGGGGCGCAACAACTACCAGTTCTTCTCCTCCGAGATGAACGCGCGCGCCCAGGAGAGGCTTTCGGTCGAAAGCTACCTTCGCCTCGCGTTGCGCCGCAACGAGCTGGTGCTGCATTACCAGCCGCGCAAGACGCTCCAGGGCGAGCTGGTCGGCGTGGAGGCGCTGGTGCGCTGGCAGCATCCGCGCCGCGGGTTGCTGCTGCCCGGCAAGTTCATCGAGGTGGCCGAGGATTCGGGGCTCATCGTGCCCATCGGCGAGTGGGTGATCCGGACGGCATGCGCGCAGTTGCAGGTGTGGCAGCGTCGGGTGAAGCCCGGTCTCAAGGTGTCGGTCAATCTCGCGGTGGGGCAGCTGAGGGACGGCGAGCGGCTGCTCGGCGCGGTGACGCAGGCCGTGTCCCACTCCTCCATAGACGCCTCCTGCCTGGAGCTCGAGCTCACCGAGAGCCACCTGGTGCAGGACATCGAGGGCAAGGCCGCAATCCTGCAGAAGCTGGGCGACTTCGGCGTGCGCGTGGCGATCGACGACTTCGGCACCGGATACTCGTCGCTCTCGTACCTCAAGCGGCTGCCGGTGGACACGATCAAGATCGACAGCTCGTTCGTGCGCGACATCGAGGCCGACCCGAACGACGAGGCCATCATCCGCGCCATCCTCGCCATGGCGCATTCGCTGAAGCTGTCGGTGGTCGCCGAAGGCGTGGAGACAGCGGCGCAGTTCGAGGCCCTGCGCGCGCTCGGCTGCGACGAGTTCCAGGGCTTCCACGAAAGCCCGGCGCTGCCGCCGGCCGAATTCGAGCGCCGCTACGCCGCCACGACGGCGCGCCCGTGACGAACGCTCTTGCCATCGCGCACTACCTCTTCCATACGAGCGTATGGGCACCGAAGGTTTGCTACCTGCAGGATCTCTTCGTCGCCGAAGGCGCTCGCGGCCTAGGCGTCGGGGGCGCCCTCATCGAGGCAGTCGCGGGGGAAGCGCGCACCGCGGGAGCCGCCCGTTACTGCTGGCTCACCCAGGACCACAACGCAACCGCGCGCAGGCTCTACGACAAGGTCGCGCGCCACCAGGGGTTCATCCGGTACGGCTACCCGCTCTGAGATCCACCTTTCCCCTTCCTTCCTAGTCCTTCGTCTCGATCTTGAGCTCCTGCACCTTGCGCGTGAGGGTGTTGCGTCCGATGCCGAGCAGGCCGGCAGCTTCGACGCGGCGCCCGCCGGTGTGCTGCAGCGCCCGGGCGATGAGCGCCGTCTCGAACGCGCGCGTGAGCGCCCCGGCGATGCCGGTTTCGCCGCGCGCGAGGCGCGCCTCCACCTCGCGCTCGAGCAGGCGCTGCCAGTCTTCGGCGGCCTCGGCGCCGCGCGACTCGCCGCGCAGCTCCGGAGGCAGGTCGCCCACGTCCACCGCCTGGCCCGGCGCCATCACCGTCAACCAATGGCACACGTTCTCCAGCTGGCGCACGTTGCCCGGCCAGGGTTGCGCCGCCAGGAACCGGGCCGCGGCTTCGGTGAGGCGCTTGCCTTCCACTCCCAGTTCGCGCGCGCTTCGGGCGAGGAAGTGGCGTGCCAGCGCCGCGATGTCCTCGCCGCGTTCACGCAGCGCCGGCAACCGCAGCCGGATAACGTTCAGGCGGTGGTAGAGGTCCTCGCGGAAGAGCCCCTGCTTCACGCGGCCCTCGAGCTCCTGGTGGGTGGCTGCGATGACGCGAACGTTGGCCGCGAGCGGGGTGTGGCCGCCCACGCGGTAGAACTGCCCGTCGGAAAGCACGCGCAAAAAGCGTGTCTGCAGCTCCGGCGGCATGTCTCCGATCTCGTCCAGGAAGAGGGTCCCGCCCTCGGCCTGCTCGAAGCGGCCGCGGCGCAGCGCCTGCGCGCCGGTGAAGGCGCCGCGCTCGTGCCCGAAGAGCTCGCTTTCCAGCAGGTCCTTCGGGATCGCTGCGGTGTTGATCGCGATGAAGGCCTTGGATGCGCGCGGGCTGTGGCGATGCAGGGCGCGCGCGACGAGCTCCTTGCCCGTGCCCGATTCGCCCGTGATCAACACCGTGGCGTGCGATTGCGAGAGCCGGCCGATGGCGCGGAAGACTTCCTGCATCGCCGGCGCCTGGCCGAGGATCTCGGGCGGCTCCTCGTTGGCGGGCAAGGCCTCGAAGCGCCGCCGGCTTTCCTCGAGCGCGCGCCTCACGAGGTCCACGGCGTGGTCCACGTCGAAGGGCTTGGGCAGGTATTCGAACGCGCCGCCCTGGAAGGCGGCGACCGCGCTTTCCAGGTCGGAGTAGGCCGTCATGATGATCACCGGCGTGGAGGACAGGCGCGCCTTCAGCTGCTGCATGAACTCGAGGCCGGACAGGCCCGGCATGCGGATGTCGCTCACGACAACCTGCGGGGCCTCGCCCGGCAGCAGGTCGAGCGCTTCCCGGGCCGTGGGAAAGGTGCGGTGCGCGATCCCTTCGCGCGAAAGCGCCTTCTCGAACACCCAGCGGATGGAGCGGTCGTCGTCAATGATCCAGATCATCGCCTGGCCCCCGTGGCCGGGAAGGCGCCCTCGTCCCTGACCGGAAGCAGGATGGTGAAGACCGTGCGCCCCGGCGCGCTCTGGAACTCGATGATTCCCTGGTGCTGGCTCACGAAGCTCTGCGCGAGGGGCAACCCCAGGCCGGTGCCGCCGTCGCGACCGCTCACGAGCGGATAGAAAATGCGCTCGGCGAGCTCGGCCGGCACGCCGGGCCCGTTGTCCTCGATCGAGATAGCGACGGCCAGGCGGTGGCGCACGCGCGCGATGGTCACCTGCCGCGCGATCCGCGTGCAGATGCGGATCTCGCCTTGCCCCTGGGTGGCCTGCGCGGCGTTGCGCGCCACGTTGAGGACCGCCTGGATGAGCTGCTCCTTGTCGGCGGCGATGGTGGGCAGGCTGGTGTCGTAGTCGCGCCGGACCGACAGGCCGTGCGGGAACTCGGCCAGCAGCAGCGTACGCACGCGTTCGGTCACTTCGTGGATGTTGAGCGTCTCCACGCGCGGCAGGCGGTTGGGCGTGAGCAGGCGGTTCATGAGCGATTGCAGGCGATCGACCTCCTTCACGATCACCTGCGTGAACTCACGCAAGTCGGGCTCGCCCAGCTCGCGCTCGAGCAGTTGCGCCGCGCCGCGGATTCCGCCCAGCGGGTTCTTGATCTCGTGCGCGAGGTTGCGGATGAGCTCGCGGTTGGCCTGCTGCTGCTCGAGCATTTTCGCCTCCCGCGCGATCTTCATCTGCTGCTCGAGCTCGCGGAACTCGAGCACCAGCCGCGCCTCGGCGGGCCCCTCCACCGGAGTGAGGACGCAATGAAGGTGCGCGGGATATCCCTCGACCTCCAGCAGCAGGTCGTTGTCGTTGAAGCCGAGCTCCGAGTCGAGCGCCTGGCCCAGGCGCTGCACGAACTCGTCGTTGCCCGGAAGCGCACGTCCGAAGGCCGCGCCCACCAGGTGGTTGCGCCCCTGCGCGAACAGCGTCTCCGCGGCCGGGTTCGCGTAGGTCACGTGCAAGCGCTCGTCGAGCATGAGCACGGCGGTGGAAAGCAGCTCGAGGCCGGCGTGGGCATTCATCACGCGCCGGAGCTGCCGGGGACGAGCAGGCCGGCCGCGCGGGCCGGCGCGAGGGCCGGAGAGGCTAGGGCTTCATGGCGCCGAGCTCTTTCCTGAGCGCCTCGATGTTCTTCTCGTGCTCGGCCACGGTGGCCTGCAGGCCGCGGATACGGCCCGATGCCTTGTCGATGTTGTTGCGGTACTCCACCAGCTGGGACGCCGTCGGCTCCTGCGCCTGCTGCATCACGCGCACGGCGGCGATCAACGCCGGGTTCTGCTGCTCCTGCGCCACCGCGGCGCGGGCGGAAGCGAGCGATTCCTCCTCGCGCGCGAGTTCCTTCTCGAGGATCCTGCGGCGCTCCTCGTCGCGCCGGCGCTGCACCTGCGGCTGCACCGCCGCGAGCGTCTGCTTGGGAACGGGCACCACCAGCGCCGCGGGCTTGATCCCGCCCCGGGGCTCCGCCGCATCGCCCGCCTTCGCATCGATGCGCGTATCGAGCTTCATCTCCAGCATGGGCGCCTCGGACTTTTCGGCGCCAGGCGCGGCGACGGCACTCGCCGCCGAGGCGCGCGGCTGCAGCGTGCCGCCGGGCGTTCCGGGAATCGTCGTGAGCGGCTCGAGGTCGACCACGCTCGCTCCCTTCATCGGCTTGTTCGAATAGGTGACGCGCCCGCTCTCGTCCACGTGCTTGTAGATCGTGGTCTGCGCGAATGCCGCCGGCATCGCCGCAGCGATCGCGAGGCTGGTGATCCACACGGTCTTCATGCCGCGCTCCCTTTTGCAAAAGCGGAAGGGAACGATAGCCAGCGATCATTGAAATTGCAACAAGATCAATGGGATAGATGCGAAAGGGCCCCATAGGTTGTGGTTTGGGGCGCAGGGGAACACAAGAAGAAAGGGGGAAAGGGGAAAGGAAACCCAGAACCGCGAGGCGCGTTTCCTTCCCCTGCCGTGTCTTTTCCCTTTCCCTGCTTTTACGCCGAGTAATACATCTCGAACTCGATCGGGTGCGTGGTCATGCGGAAGCGCTGCACCTCCTCGTACTTGAGCGCGATGTAGGCATCGATCATGTCGTTGCTGAAGACGCCGCCGCGGGTGAGGAAGTCGCGGTCGCGGTCGAGGTTCTCCAGCGCCTCGTCGAGCGAGGCGCACGGGTGCGGCACCTTGGCGGCTTCCTCGGGCTCGAGGTCGTAGAGGTTCTTGTCCATCGGCTCGCCCGGGTGGATCTTGTTCTGCACGCCATCGAGGCCCGCCATCAGCAACGCCGCGAAGCACAGGTATGGGTTGGCGGTGGGATCGGGGAAACGCACCTCGACGCGGCGGCCTTTCGGGCTGGACACGAACGGGATGCGGCACGATGCAGAGCGGTTGCGCGCGGAATAGGCGAGGTTGATCGGCGCCTCGAAGCCCGGGACCAGGCGCTTGTACGAGTTGGTGCCCGGGTTGGTGATCGCGTTCAGGGCCTTGGCGTGCTTGATCACGCCGCCGATGTAGTAGAGCGCGAATTCCGAAAGGCCCGCGTAGCCGTCGCCCGCGAACAGGTTCTGTCCGCCCTTCCACACCGACTGGTGCACGTGCATGCCAGAGCCGTTGTCGCCCACGATGGGCTTCGGCATGAAGGTCGCGGTCTTGCCGTACGAGCGCGCGACGTTGAGCACCGTGTACTTGAGGATCTGCAGCCAGTCGGCGCGCTTCACCAGCGTGTTGAACTTGGTGCCGATCTCGCACTGGCCCGGCGCGGCCACCTCGTGGTGGTGCACTTCCACTTCGACGCCCTGTTCCTCGAGCGCCAGGCACATGGCCGAACGCATGTCCTGCAGCGAATCCACCGGCGGCACCGGGAAGTAGCCGCCCTTCACGGGCGGACGGTGGGCGAGGTTGCCGCCCTCGAGCCGCAGGTCCGACGACCACGGCGCTTCCTCGGAGTTGATCTTCACCGAGCAACCCGACATGTCCACCTTCCACTCGACCGAGTCGAAGATGAAGAACTCGGGCTCGGGACCGAAGTAGGCGGTGTCGCCGAGGCCGGAGCTCTTCAAATACGCTTCGGCCTTCTTGGCGATCGAGCGGGGGTCGCGGTCGTAGCCCTTGCCTGTCGAAGGCTCGAGCACGTCACAGGAGATTGCGAGCGTGGGCTCGTCGTAGAAAGGGTCCATGCGCGCCGAATCCGGATCGGGCATGAGCAGCATGTCGGAGGCTTCGATGCCCTTCCAGCCCGCGATCGACGAGCCGTCGAATGCGTGGCCTTCCTTGAACTTGTCCTCGCCGAAAGCCTTCGCGGGAACCGAGACGTGTTGCTCCTTGCCCTTGGTATCGGTAAAGCGAAGGTCCACGAACTTGACCTCGTTTTCCTTGATGGTCTTGAACACGTCGGCGACAGCGGATGCCATTGATTTCTCCTGGTCTGGTGGTTGTGCCCTGAAATGGGAAGGTCGGGTGCTGGAAGCCCCGGCTGAGCCCTCGACGTAGCGAGAAACATGCCACCTCGGGGCGTCGTCAAGTCATTGATTCGATTGATCTTATGAGCGATTGGCGACCTCGGATGCACCAATGTCGTGCATGATCACGCTTCCGACGCACCATCGTGGAGCGTCGGCGCGAAGCTGCCGCCATACTATATAAATTGGCGGTTGCCCGCGCCGGGCCCGTATCATGGCGGCCGACACGCACACCCGCCGCCCTACACCCTTCCGCACGCCCCGATGGACCGTTACGTCGTCATCGGCAATCCGATTTCGCACAGCCTCTCGCCGGAGATCCACGCGCGTTTCGCGCGAGCGGAGGGCGACTCGCTCTCCTACGAGGCGATGCCGGTCCCGCTCGGCGAATTCGATTCGCACGCGCGACGGTTCTTCGCTGCCGGCGGCCGGGGCGCCAACGTGACGCTGCCGTTCAAGCTCGACGCGTTCGCCTTCGCCACCCGGCGAAGCGCTCGCGCGGACGCGGCGGGGGCGGCCAATGTGCTTGCGGCTCGCGATGGGGCGATCGAAGCCGACAACACCGATGGCGCGGGACTCGTCGCCGACTTGCGCGACAACCTCGGCCTGGATCTGTCCGGCAAGCGCATCCTCGTGCTCGGCGCGGGCGGCGCCGCGCGCGGCGTGATCGCGCCGTTGCTTGCGCTGGCGCCCCTCGCGGTCGTCATCGCCAATCGCACGGTCGAGCGCGCGCGGGACCTGGCGCAGCGATTCGGCGCCCCGGTGCAGGCCGTGGCGCTCGCGGCGATTCCGCCCGAGCCCTTCGACCTCGTGATCAACGCGACATCGGGTTCGACCCGCGGCGAAGCGCTTGCGCTCGATCCGGCCATGTTCTCGCCGGCAGTGTTCGCCTACGACATGGCATATGGCCCTGCCGCGGCCCCGTTCGTCTCCCTTGCGCGTTCTCGCGGCGCGGCCGCGAGCGATGGGCTGGGAATGCTGGTTGAGCAGGCCGCCGAGTCGTACCTCCTCTGGCGCGGTCGCCGCCCGGCGACAGGCGAGGTCCTGCGCGAACTGCGCCAAAGGCTCGCGTGAAGCGCCTCGCGAAATTCCTGGGCTGGCTCGCGCTCGCCGCGGCGGGCATCTTCCTGGCCGTACAACTTTCATTCCTCGCGCGGGTCTGGTGGTGGAAGGACCATAATCCGGGGACCACCGCGTTCATGGAAGCCAGCCTCGAGCGCATGAAGGCGCGCAAGCCGGACGCGAAGCTGCGCCACCACTGGGTGCCCTACGCGCGCATCTCGCCGCACCTCAAGCGCGCCATCGTCGCCGCCGAGGACTCCCGCTTCACCGAGCACGAAGGCTTCGACTGGGAGGCCATCGACAAGGCCATCGAGAAGAACCGCGAGAAGGGAAAGATCGTGGCCGGCGCCTCGACGATCTCGCAGCAGCTGGCGAAGAACCTCTTCCTCTCGCCCGCGCGCACGCCATGGCGCAAGGGCCAGGAAGCCATCATCACTGTGATGATCGAGCAGGTCATGGACAAGCGCCGCATCCTCGAGATCTACCTCAACGTGATCGAGTGGGGCGACGGCGTCTTCGGCGCCGAGGCCGCGGCGCGCCACTACTTCGGCACGACCGCCTCCGGCCTGGGACCGGAGGCTTCGGCGCGACTGGCGGCGATGGTGCCGAATCCCAGGTTCTACGACAGGAACCGCAGCACGCGCTGGCTCTCGCGCAAGACCGAGCTGATCCTCGCGCGCATGCCCGCCGCCGAGGTGCCATGAGCGCCAACCCGCCGCGCGCCGACAGCAGCGCCTCGCCGCAGGATCACCTGGAGGCTTTCGAGCACCTCATTCGCCGCGCGCGCGTGGCGGCTTCCCTTACGCCCGGCCAGGTCGTGAGCGCGGAGATGCAGGCGCCGCTGCGACGCAGGCTCGAGCGCGTTCACCCGGCCGACGTGGCGTACGTGCTCGAGAACCTGCCGCTCGCCGACCGCCTCCTGGTCTGGGAGCAGGTGGAGGCCGACGACCGGGGCGAGATCCTGCTCGAAGTGTCCGACGCGGTGCGCGAGTCGCTGCTGGCCGACATGGAGAACGCGGAGATCGTCGCGGCGACCCAGGAGCTCGATGCCGACGAGATCGCCGACCTCGCTCCCGACCTGCCGCGCGAGGTGGTGCAGGACATCATCGAGGCGCAGGACGTCGAAGACCGCGCCGAGCTGCAGGCGGCGCTCTCCTATCCCGAAGGCACGGTCGGCGCGCTCATGGATTTCGAGGTGGTGAGCATCCGCGAGGACGTGACCGTCGAGGTGGCGCTGCGCTACCTGCGCCGCTTCGACGAGCTCCCCGGCCAGACCGACGCGCTCTTCATCGTCGATCGCGAAGACCGCCTCAAGGGCCTGCTGCCGCTCAAGCGGCTGCTGGTGAGCGACCCCGACGTCGAGGTCGAGACGCTCCACGAGCGCGATCCCATCTCGTTCAGCCCCGAGGACGACGCCGACGAGGCCGCCGAGGCATTCGACCGCTACGACCTGGTGAGCGTGCCGGTGATCGACGCCGACGGCCGCGTGATCGGCCGCCTCACGGTCGACGCGGTGCTCGAATACGTGCGCGAGAAGCAGGAAGCCCAGCAACTGGGGCAGGTCGGCCTGCGCGAGGAGGAGGACATCTTCGCGAGCGTTTGGGACAGCGCCAAGAACCGCGGGCCGTGGCTGGCGCTCAACCTGCTCACCGCATTCTTCGCTTCCCGCGTCGTGGGCGCCTTCGAGGGCTCCATCGAGAAGCTGGCGGCGCTGGCCGCCCTCATGCCCATCGTGGCCGGGATCGGCGGCAACTCGGGCAACCAGACCACCACGCTCATCGTGCGCTCGCTCGCGCTGGGCCAGGTGAGCGCCGCCAACGCTCGCCGGCTGCTGCTCAAGGAAGTCGGCATCGCGGTGCTGAACGGCGTGATGTGGGGCGGCGTGCTCGGCCTGGTCGCCTATGGCCTCTACCGCAACGTGGCCCTGGGCGGCGTGATGGCGCTCGCGATGCTGCTCAATTTAATGGTCGCGGCGCTCGCCGGCATCTTCATCCCGCTCGCCATGGAGCGTTTCGGCCGCGATCCGGCGGTGGGCTCGAGCGTGTTCCTCACGTTCGTCACCGACAGCATGGGGTTCTTCATCTTCCTCGGGTTGGCGACGGTGTTTCTCTTGTAGGGATGAGGGATGAGGGTGAGGGATGAGGCTCTTCTTCGCGATCTGGCCCGGCGAAGCGGCGCTCGGCAAGCTGGTGGAGCTGGCCGAGCGCGTGGCTGAATCGAGCGGTGGGCGCGCGTCGCCCCCCGGCAACATCCACCTCACGCTCGAATTCCTGGGCGAAGTCGCCGACGACCGGCTACCGGCGCTGCAGGCGATCGGGGCGGGAGTCTCGACGCGGTCGTTTCGGCTCGAGCTCGACCGGCTCGGCGCGTTTCGCCGCGCCAGGGTGGCGTGGGCAGGGTGCGAAACCGTGCCCCGCAAGTTGCTGGAGCTGCAGTCGACGCTGGCGAAAGCGCTTCATGTGGCCGGATTCGAGCTGGAGGATCGCCCCTTCGCCGCCCACGTCACGCTTGCTCACAAGATCGAGCGGCCGCCGGCGTTCGAAGCCATCGAGCCGATTCAGTGGACCGTGCGGGAGTTCACGCTGGTGCGATCACAGGCGGGGAGATACGCGCGGATCGCCGCGTGGCGCCTGCAACCGTAAGGAATTGGTCAGGGAGCCCGCTTGCGAGGCGCGACCCGGCCGTGCTGCTGGCCGCGGTGCGCGGCGGACCGGTAAGGTCGCGCCTCGTATTCGGGTCAACCTCTGCGCTGCGAGGGTTGCCCCTCTCAGCTCATCGGCTTGATCAGCGGCGTGATGACCGGGGTGACCGCCGGAGCCGCCATCGGCTTCATCGGGGCCGCAGCCGGAGCCATCGGCCTTGAGCGCTTCGCCGCTTTCCTGGCTGGCTTCTTCTTAGCCGCCTTGCGGGCCGGCTTCTTCTTCGCAGCCTTCTTTGAGCCTTTCTTCTTGGAAGCTTTTTTCTTCGCTACGCGCTTCTTTGAAGATTTCTTAGATGATTTCTTGGACTTCTTTTTGGCTTTTTTCGCACCGGATTTCTTCTTGGAGGCCTTTTTCTTCGTTGCCATGTTCAACTCCTTTCAATGTTGGACCGATTGTCTGTCGTGCGCTCCTCGTCTGGATCTCTCCGCGGAGGTTTGTCGCACTACCAAGCTTTCGATTCGCATCGAACGAGATTGGTGAGCGGATTCTATGCGCAACATCAGTCGATACGCACGTGTCAAGGGTGACTATTTGATCGGACTCGCGACATATTGGTATCGGGTCGATACCGAAACCTTACCCAGCGCGCGTTTTTGCGCGCTGGGCGCTCAGTCGATGCGCCGCTCGAGCGAGAACAGCGTCGCGAGAGGCTCGCGCGCGCGGATCTCGACGGCGCGGCCGCGATCGACCATCACCTCGCAGGGGCGCGGGCGAGTGTTGTAGTTCGACGCCATCACCATGCCGTAGGCGCCCGCTGACAGGATCGCGAGGAGGTCTCCTTCCTCGATGGCGAGCGTGCGATCGACGCCCAGCACGTCGGTGGACTCGCACACGGGGCCGACGATGTCGTAGCTGCGCCCGGCCGACTTGCGTCCGGCCACCGGCACGATGTCGTGCCACGCCTCGTAGAGGGCGGGGCGGATCAACTCGCTCATCGAAGCATCCACGACGGCGAAGCGCTTCGCCTTGTCGAGCTTCAGGTACTCGACGCGGGTGAGCAGAGCGCCGGCGGGGCCCACGATCGCACGCCCCGGCTCGAGCAGCACCTGCAGGCCACGCGCAGCGAGCCGCGCGGCCAGGCGCTCGCAGTAGGCGCGGATGTCCGGCGGGGCCTCGTCGCGATAGCGGATGCCGAAGCCGCCGCCGAGGTCCACGTGCGAGAGGCGAATTCCCTCATCGGCCAGCGCCTCGACCAGGTCGAGCACGCGCTGCAGCGCCGCTTCCATCGGGGCCGTCTCCAGGATCTGCGAGCCGATATGGCAGCCGATGCCCTCGACGCGGATGTTGCCCATCGCCGCCGCACGGCGGTAGACCGCGAGCGCGCGCTCGTGGGGGATGCCGAACTTGTTTCCCGCAAGCCCGGTGGAGATGTACGGGTGGGTGCGCGCGTCCACGTCCGGATTGATGCGCAGCGCGACCGGCGCCTGCACGCCGGCCTCGCGCGCGAGCGCGTCGAGGCGCTCGAGCTCGGGCTCGCTTTCCACGTTGAAGCACTTGATGCCGGCGGTCAGCGCGGCGCGCATCTCGGCGTGCGACTTGCCGACTCCGGAGAAGATGACGCGCGAGGCGGGCTGGCCGGCGGCGAGCACCCGCGCGAGCTCGCCACCGGAGACGATGTCGAACCCGGCGCCGAGGCGCCCGAGGACGTCGAGCACCGCCAGGTTGGAGTTGGCCTTCATCGCGTAGCAGACCAGGTGGTCCACCGAGGCGAGTCCCTGGTCGAATTCCCGGAACGCCGCCTCGATCATCGCGCGCGAATACACATAGCAGGGCGTGCCAAAGCGCCGGGCGATCTCGCGGAGGGATACGCCGTCGAGCGCGAGCTCGCCGTCCACGCGCTGGAAGCCGGTCATGGCGCGAAGGTGGCCGGCTTCGGGGCGGGATCGGGAAGCTTGAGCGGGCCCTTCTGGCCGCAGCCGCCCAGGGCCACGGCACAGAGGAGGAAAGCCGAAAGGAAGACGCAGGCGCGTATCATTCGGCGCATTATGAACGAGAGCGAATTCCATCGCGCCGTCGATGCGGTGCTCGCGCGCATCGAGGCCGCCGTCGAGGACGTCGATGCGCTCGACGTCGACCTGGAAGCGGGCATCCTCACCGTCACGTGCCCCGACGGCTCGCGCGTGATCGTCAACCGGCAGACGCCCAACCGCGAGATCTGGGTCGCCGCGCGCTCGGGCGGCTTCCACTTCGCGTGGCGCGACGGCGAATGGCGCGACACGCGATCGGGCGAGGCGCTCTTCGCGTCGCTCGCGCGCGTGATCGCGTCGCAATCGGGCGCGGAAGTGCGCTTCGAGTGATCGAAAACGCCGCCGGAAGGCCCCGGAAGGCCGTTGGTAGCGATCCGATACGAAAAATCGGCGCGCGAAATCCTTGACAAATTCGTATTGAGCCGATACTAATGCGCTCACGCGGTGGTTTCCGCGATGGAGGCGCGCCCTGGACAAGAACCCGCTCGTCCTTCTCGAGCTCGTCGAACGGCTTGGCAACCTCATGCGCTCGGAGCTGCGCAAGGCGGGCTCGGAAGAGTCGCTGCAGCCGGTGCACCTCCAGGCGCTGGTGTACCTGGGCAAGGCGAACCGCTACTCCAACACGCCGCAGGCCCTCGCCGACTACCTCGGCCTCACCAAGGGCACCGTCTCGCAGACCCTCCTCCTCCTCGACCGGCGCGGGTTGATCGAGCGCTTCGAGGACGACGTCGATCGCCGCGTCGTGCGCCTGCGCCTGTCCTCGGCCGGCGAGCAGCTCCTCGCCGAGTCCCAGCCGATGCTCGCGTGGCAGAACGCGACCCGCAACATCAGCCCCAACCGCATCCGCAACGCGACCTCGGCGCTTCGCGAGGCGCTCGCCACCCTGCAGGAAGACAACGAGGGCGCCGTCTTCGGCGTCTGCTCGAGCTGCAGCTGGTGCCAGAAGCTGTCGCAGCGCATCTACCGCTGCGGCAAGATGGGCGATCGCCTTTCGGGGCCCGAGACGCGAAAACTTTGCCGCATCTACGCGGCGAAGGTGGCCGAAAGCGCCTAGAACCTAGAGGATTTCGCGCCCGCGCTTGATCGCCGCCCGCACCGCCTCGGGCGCCGTGCCCCCGACGTGCGAACGCGAGGCGACCGAGCCTTCGGCGGTCAGCGCCTGAAGCGCGTCCTCGCCGATGAGCGGTGAGAAGGCGCGCAGCTCGGCGATCGGCAGCTCGGCCAGGTCACACGCGGCCTGCTCCGCGGCGCGAACCGCTCGCGCGACGACCTCGTGGGCATCGCGGAAGGGCATTCCCTTGCGAACCAGGTAATCGGCCAGGTCGGTCGCGGTGGCGTAGCCCTCGCGCAGCGCGCGGCGCATGCGATCGGGCCGGGGAGTGACGGCCGGCAGCAACTGCGCGAGCAGGGTGAAGACGTCCCTCAACGTATCGGCGGCGTCGAAGAGGGGCTCCTTGTCCTCCTGGTTGTCCTTGTTGTAGGCGAGAGGTTGCCCCTTCATGACCGTGAGGAGCGCTACCAGCGAGCCGTAGACCCTGCCCGTCTTGCCGCGCATGAGCTCGGGCACGTCGGGGTTCTTCTTCTGCGGCATGATCGAGGAGCCGGTGCAGAAGCGGTCGGCGATGTCCACGAAGCCGAAGGGCGGGCTCATCCAGATCACCAGCTCCTCGGCCAGGCGCGAGACGTGCATCGCCGCGATCGCCGCCGCGGCAAGGAATTCGAGCGCGAAGTCCCGGTCGGAGACCGCGTCCAGCGAATTGGCGGCGACCGCCTCGAAGCCGAGCTCGCGCGCGACCGACTCGCGGTCGATGGGAAAGCTGGTGCCGGCGAGCGCCGAGGCGCCCAGGGGCAGGCGGTTCGCGCGCCTGCGGCAGTCGGCGAGGCGCTCGGCGTCGCGCCCGAACATCTCGAAATACGCCATCAGGTGATGCCCGAAGGTGACCGGCTGGGCGACCTGCATGTGCGTGAAGCCGGGCATGAGCATCCCGGCGTGGCGCTCGGCCAGGTCGAGGAGCGCCCGCCTCACTTTCCGCACGAGCCCCGACAGCGCGTCGATCTCGGCGCGCAGCCACAGGCGGATGTCGGTGGCCACCTGGTCGTTGCGCGAGCGCGCCGTGTGCAGGCGCTTGCCGGCATCGCCCACCAGCTCGGTGAGCCGGTACTCGATGTTGAAATGCACGTCCTCGCGCTCGATCGACCAGGGGAAGGTGCCGGCGCGCACTTCCTCGAGGATTTGGGCCATGCCTCGTTCGATGGCGGCCACGTCCTGCGGCGAGATGAGCTTGCAGCGCCCGAGCATGCGCGCATGGGCGAGGGAGCCCTGGATGTCGAACTCCGCGAGGCGGCGGTCGAAATCGACGGAAGCGTTGAAGCGCTGCGTGAGGGCGTCGAGCGGCTCGGCGAACCTTCCGGACCAGGCCTTGCCCCGGGTTGGCGAAGCCGCGGCGGAATCGGAGCGCGCGCCGCCCGGCTTGTCGTCCTGTTGCATGGAAACCGCGGCGGTGGCCAAATGATTGACGTGGCGAGTATAAATCAGACGGGTTCCGGCATCCGGTTGCCGAACTTCTGCAACCTGGGCGTGATGCTTCGCTCGCTTGTCATCGCCAACCTGTTCGTGCTGGCGGCCGCGACGCTCAAGGCGGCGAACGTGCAAAGGGTCGGCGCCGAGTTCATGGTGCTGGCCGCCTTCTGCGAACCCGTGTTGATCGCGAGCCTCGTTGCGCTGTGCGCGGCGCGCCGCTGGCTGCACCGGCTGCCCTATGTCGTCTCCCTCGCGATCATCGCCGCCTTCGAGATCGCGCTCGCTTGGGGCGTGTATCACCTGGGCGCGGGGTTGGCGCTCGCCGGGGCCATGTCGCTCGCGCAGCTCGCCTTCCTCACGCTCTTCGTGACCGGCTGCCTCATCGCGTATTTCGACCTGCGCTCCCGGGCCCTGGCGCCGGCGGTCGCCGAGGCGCGCATCCAGGCGCTGCAGGCGCGGATCAGGCCCCACTTCCTATATAACAGCATCAATGCGGTCCTTTCCCTCATGCGCTCGGACCCGCGCCGGGCCGAGCGCGCGCTGGAAGACATGGCCGATCTCTTCCGCGTGCTGATGGCGGACAACCGCACCCTCGCGCCGATCGCCGACGAGGTGCGGCTGGCGCGCCAGTACCTCGCCATCGAAAGCCTCCGCCTGGGCGAGCGCCTTCGCGTCACCTGGAGGACCGAGGGCATGCCCGGCGATGCGCTGGTGCCGCCCCTGGTGCTGCAGCCCCTGGTGGAAAACGCCGTCTATCACGGCATCGAGCCGCTCGAGGCGGGCGGGGAGATCCAGATCGAAGTGGGGCGCGCCGGAGAAGACCTGGTCATGTCGCTGCGCAATCCGTACCAGGGCGCCAGCAACCACCCCGGCGGAAACCGCATGGCGCTGCAGAACATCCGCGAGCGCCTGCAACTGCACTTCGATGCCGAGGCGAGCATGCTGGCCGAGGTGAGCGGCGGTGAATACCGGGTCACCATCCGCCTGCCGTACATGACCGCGCCGGCCTGACATGTCGCTCGCCGCCGCCGAAACGCCGCGCATCCTCATCGCCGACGACGAGGGCCCCGCCCGGGCGCGCCTGCGCGACCTTCTCGACGAGGTGCGCGGAGAGTTCCCGCTGGCCATCGTGGACGAGGCGCGCAACGGCCGGGAAGTGCTCGACGTGCTCAATCGCGAGAAGGTGGACATCGTGCTGCTCGACATCCGCATGCCCGACATGGACGGCATGGAGGCCGCGCGCCATATCGCCGGCATGGAGCATCCGCCGGCGATCATCTTCACGACCGCGTTCGACTCCTACGCCCTCAAGGCCTTCGAGGTGAACGCGATCGATTACCTGCTCAAGCCCATCCGGCTCGAGCGCCTGCTGACCGCGCTCGGCAAGACGCGCGCGGCGCCGCCGGTCTCACGCGAGGCGCTGGACGCCGCCGCCAACCAGCCGCGGAAACATCTGTCGGTGCACGAGCGCGGCAAGATCCACCTGGTCGCCGTGGGCGAGATCCTCTACCTGCGCGCCGAGCTCAAGTACGTGACCGTCCGGACCGAATCCCGCGAGTACCTGGTGGAGGAATCGCTCACCCGGCTGGAGGAGGAGTTCGGCGATGCCTTCGTGCGGATCCACCGCAATTGCCTGGTCGCGCGCGCGGCCATCGGGGGCTTCGAACGCAACGCCGAGGACGGCGAATCGGGTTGGAACGTGGTGATCAAGGCCACCGGCGAGAAGCTCGCCGTCAGCCGCCGCCAGCAGCACGTGGTGAAGCAGTTCCGTTGAACCGTCGCTGGCGCTTCGCGAAACCGTTTCCCTCATTCGCCCCGTCTCCCTTGGGAGAGGGTCACTCCCAATAAGGCGGATCCCCGAAAGTCTTCCGCAGGAACTCGATGAAGAACTTGACCTTCGCCGGCAGCAGGCGCCGTTCCGGATAGACCGCGTAGATGTTGTTGCCGGGAAAGGCGAACTCGTCGAGCACCGTGACCAGGCGGCCGCGCTTGACCTCCTCGCTCACCTCCCAGGCGCTTCGCCATGCGAGGCCTTCGCCGGCGATTGCCCAGCGCGTAAGCACCTCGCCGTCGTTGCACTGCAGGTTGCCGCCGACCTTGACCGTCACCGGCTTTCCCTTGTCCTGGAAGCTCCACTGGTCGGCCACGCCGTCCTCGGTGCTGGTGACGAGGCAGTTGTGCCGCGCCAGCTCCGCAAGTGTCTTCGGCTTGCCGGCGCGCTTGAAGTAGGCGGGCGCGGCGCACACGACGCGGTGGTTGCGCGCGAGCTTGGCGGCGATCAGGTCGGCGCTCTTCATGTCGGCGATGCGGATGGCGAGGTCGAAGCGCTCGTTTTTCAAGTCCACGAGGCGCTCCGAGAGATGCATCGTGATCTGCAGGTTCGGATGCTCGGCGATGAAGGCCGGCAGGTGGGTCGCGATGTGCTTGCGGCCGAAGGCCGTTGGCGCGGTGATGATGAGGCGTCCCGAGGCGCTCTTCGCACCCAGGGTGAGGGAGTCTTCCGCCTCCCGAAGCTCGCTCAGGATACGGTGACAATCCTCGTAGAAAGTTGTCCCTTCGGGGGTGAGGGTCACCTTGCGCGTCGAGCGCTTGAACAGCTTCACCCCGAGCCGCTCCTCGAGCTGGTCGATGCGCCGCCCGACCATGGCCGGGGTGATGCCCTCCTCGCGCGCGGCGGCCGAAAGGCTTCCGCGCTGGGCGACCTCCACGAAAGTCGTGAGCTCCTTGAAGCGGTCCATGGGGCGAGTCGAAAGTAAAAGGCGATCGGTTATTTTGCTCGATTAATGGTATGCCAGTCAGGTAATAGACTGCAAGGGTACCCCGCAGAGGCCACCGTCATGGATACAAAACTCACCCTTCCCGCCGGCATGGAAATCACCGTTGCGCTCCAGCCGACCCACGCCGACGTGCTCACCCGCGAGGCGCTCGCCTTCGTGACGCTGCTCTGCCGCCGCTTCGAGCCGCGTCGACAGGAATTGCTCCGTGCACGCGCCGAGCGCCAGGCGCAATTCGACGCCGGCGTGTTGCCCGGCTTCCTCGGCGAGACGCGCGAGATCCGCGAGTCGCACTGGACCGTCGCCGCGCAACCGCGCGACCTGCTCGACCGCCGCGTGGAGATCACCGGGCCTACCGACCGCAAGATGGTGATCAACGCGCTCAACTCGGGAGCCTCGACCTTCATGGCCGACCTCGAGGACGCCAACTGCCCGACGTGGGACAACATGGTTTCGGGACAGGTGAACCTTCGCGACGCCACCCGCCGGACCATATCGCTCGAACAGGGCGGCAAGTCGTATCGCTTGAACGAGCGCACCGCGGTCCTCATCCCGAGGCCTCGTGGCTGGCACCTGGACGAGAAACACGTGCTGATCGACGGGCGCCCGGTCTCGGGGGCGATCTTCGATTTCGGCCTGCACTTCTTCCACAACGCGCGCGAGCTCATCGCCGCGGGCAGCGGCCCCTACTACTACCTGCCGAAGATGGAATCGCACCTCGAGGCCCGGCTATGGAACGAGATCTTCCTCGCCGCGCAGCAGGAGCTGGGCGTGCCCCGCGGGACCCTCCGCGCCACCGCGCTCATCGAAACGCTTCCCGCCGCCTTCGAGATGGACGAAATCCTCTGGGAGCTGCGCGAGCACTCCTCGGGCCTGAACATCGGGCGCTGGGACTACATCTTCTCGTGCATCAAGAAGCTTCGCTCGCGGCGCGATTTCTGCCTCGCCGACCGCGCGCAGGTCACCATGACCTCGCCCTTCATGCGCGCCTATGCCCTGCTGCTCGTGAAGACCTGCCACCACCGCAACGCCCCCGCGATGGGCGGCATGGCGGCGCAGATCCCCATCAAGAACGACCCGGCCGCCAATGAGGCGGCCATGGCGAAGGTGCGCGCCGACAAGGAGCGCGAGGCCACCGACGGCTGCGACGGCACGTGGGTCGCGCACCCGGGCCTGGTGCCGATCGCCAGGGAAGTATTCGATCGCCACATGCCGGGGCCCAACCAGTACGGCAAGCAGCGCCCCGACGTGAACGTGACCGCGCGCGAGCTGCTCGACTTCAAGCCCGAGGCGCCGATCACCGCGACCGGGCTGCGCAACAACGTGCAGGTCGGCATCCAGTACATCGGGGCGTGGCTCGCCGGCAACGGCTGCGTGCCGATCTTCAACCTGATGGAAGACGCCGCCACCGCCGAGATCTCGCGCTCGCAGGTGTGGCAATGGATGCGATCGCCCAAGGGCGTGCTGGACGACGGCCGCAAGGTGACCAACGAGCTCTTCCGCGCGATCCTGGCCGAGGAGCTCGCGAAGACGCCGTCCATCGTGGGGGAGGAAGTTTTCGCCGCCGGCCGCTTCGCCGAGGGCGCCAGGCTCTTCGAGGAGCTCACCGTCTCCGACGATTACGTCGAGTTCCTCACGCTGCCCGCCTACGACGCGATCGACTGATTCACTCCGGCATGCGCCAGCCGGTGCCGCACTTGCGGCACACCACCTTGAGCCACGCCGACTGCAACGGCGCAACCGCCTCGGCCGCCTGGCTGGGATACGTGTCGATGCCGGTATCGATCACCCTGAAGCGCGCGTAGGCCCGACAGTTGGGGCAGCTGGAACGCTCGCCATACCGCTCCGCGCGCTGCAGCACGGTGATGTAGCTGCGCCAGGAGGCCCAGCCGAGCAGCGAGGCGAAAAACACGATGGCGAGCATCGACAGCGGTCGCCAGCCGAATTCGACGATCTCGACCTGCTCGAGCAGCGCGGCGACCGTGATCCCGCAAAGGAAGCACGTGACGAGCGCGGCATGGCACTTGATCAGCTCGCGCTCGTACCACTTGCGGAATCCGAGCCGTTGGATGGAGGCGGTGGGATCCATGAAAGCCGGGGACAGACCCCATTTCTCGAAAAAACGCGCTCAGGTCGAGAGCTTCGCCTGCAAGTCCGCGTGGTAGCTCGATCTGACCATCGGCCCGCACGCCGCGTTCACGAATCCCATGCGTGCGGCTTCCTGCTCGAACATGCGGAATTCGTCGGGATGCACGAAGCGCTGCACCGGCAAATGGTGCTTCGACGGCTGCAGGTACTGGCCCACCGTCAACATGTCGACGTCGTGCGCCCGCAGGTCGCGCATGACTTCCAGGATCTCCTCGTTGGTCTCGCCCAGGCCGACCATCACGCCCGACTTGGTCGGCACGCGCGGATGGGAAGCCTTGAAGTCCTTCAGCAGCTTGAGCGAATGGGCGTAGTCCGAGCCCGGGCGCGCCTGGCGGTAGAGCCGCGGCACCGTCTCCAGGTTGTGGTTCATCACGTCCGGGGGGGCCGCCTCGAGGATGGCGAGCGCGCGGTCCAGGCGCCCGCGGAAGTCGGGGGTGAGGATCTCGATGCGCGTGGCCGGAGACAGCTCGCGCACCTGCCGGATGCACTCGACGAAATGGCCGGCGCCCCCGTCGCGCAGGTCGTCGCGGTCCACGCTCGTGATGACCACGTACGCCAGGCCCAGCTTGGCGATGCCCTCGGCGAGGTGCCGCGGCTCGTCGGGATCGAGGGGATCGGGCCGGCCGTGCGCGACGTCGCAGAACGGGCAGCGGCGCGTGCACAGGTCGCCCATGATCATGAAGGTCGCGGTGCCGTGGCCGAAGCACTCGCCGATGTTGGGGCACGAGGCTTCCTCGCAAACGGTGTGCAGGTCCAGGTCGCGCAGGATCTGCTTCACCTGCATGAAGCGTTCGCCGCCGCCCGCGCGCACCCGGATCCATTCGGGCTTGCGCAACGGTTCGGCGGCGACGACCTTGATCGGGATCCTCGCGGTCTTGAGGGCGCGCTTCTGCTGCAGCTTCAGTTCGGAATCAGGCATCGGCGAAGGGCGTCCGCAAGTCTTTGTTGCACCGAAGAAATTTTATCACGCACCCCCCGGGCGGCGAGGCTCGTGGCGGCGAGGCCGGGATAGCCGCACGAATCGATGCGTCCGAAGGGCTCGAGGTCGAGATCCACGTTCAGCGCCACGCCGTGATAGCTGCAGCCGCGCGCGATGCGAAGCCCGATCGCGGCGATCTTGGCCCCGCGCACGTACACGCCGGGCATGCCCTCGCGCCGCTCGCCCTCGATGCCATAGCCGGCGAGCACATCGATCACCGATTGCTCGATCCGCCGCACCAGCTCGCGCACGCCCAGCCCCGCTCGGCGCAAGTCGAGCAACACGTAGGCAATCGCCTGCCCGGGACCGTGATACGTGACCTGCCCCCCACGATCGGTGCCCACGACGGGAATGTGCCCGGGGGCCAGCAGATGTTCGAGCCGCCCGGCGAGTCCCAGCGTGAAGACGGGAGGGTGCTCGACCAGCCACAGCTGGTCGTCGGTGTCGGGTGTTCGCGACGCATTGAATGCCTGCATCGCGCGCCAGGTCGGCTCATACGCCACGAGGCCGAGGTTGCGGGCCCGCATCAATCCCCCTCCCCCGACCCCCGTGCCCGGTTTTTCACAACACCATCAAGACCAGCGGATTCTTCGAAAGCTCCGAATACAGGCCGTCGAGCTGCTCCCGGGACTTCGCGTTGATCGTAACGGTGAGCGAGAGGTAGCGTCCGTTCTTCGACGTGCGCATCCCGATCGTCTCGGGATGGAAGTCGGGCGCGTGTCGCAGGACCACTTCCGAGATCGCCTGCGCGAAGCCGTCCTCGCGCCGCCCCATGATCTTCATCGGGAAGACGCAAGGGAAGGTGAGGAGGGACTGGGTCGGATCGGGCTGCGTCATGGTCGCGTGCATGCCTGCCACATGGGGGCGCGAAGCCCCGCGATCAAGCCGCGACGGTGCCCCGCCGCGCGAGCTTCGCCTTGTGCTCCTGGAAGAGGGCGTGCATGCGCTTGAAGACCGGACCGGGCTTGCCGCTGCCGACCGGCTTGCCGTCGAGGGTGGTCACCGCGAGCACTTCCTTGGTGGAGGAGGTGAGCCAGACTTCGTCGGCCGAGCGCACCTCGGCTTCGGGAACGGGGCGGATCTCGAGCTTCACCGCGCCCTCGGCCGCGAGCCGCGTCAGCAGGTCGTAGGTGATGCCGAGCAGGATCAGGTTGTCCTGCGGCGGTGCCGCCACGACGCCGTTCTTCACCACGAACACGTTCGAGGCCGAAGCTTCGGTGAGGAAACCGTTGCGGAACATGATCGTTTCCGTGGCGCCCACTTCGGCCGACAGCTGGCGCGCGAGCACGTTGCCCAGCAGGGATATCGACTTCACGTGGCACTTCTCCCAGCGGAAATCGCGGGCGGTCACGCAGGCCACGCCGTTCTCGATCGCTTCCTTCGACGGCGAGGCGAGCGGAAAGCACATCAGCATCACGGTCGGCGGCAGGCCCTTGGGCAGCGCGTGGTCGCGCTTGGCCGGCACTCCGCGCGTCACGTGGATGTACACCGACTGGTTGCCCGGATGGCGCGCGAGCAGCTTTTCCACGATGCCGATCCACTCGTCCACGGTATGGGGGTTCGCGAGCTGGATCTCGTCCATCGAGCGCTGCAGCCGCTCGAAGTGCTCGCGAGCGCGCAGCGGCACGCCCTCGTACACCGGGATGACTTCGTACACGCCGTCGCCGAAGAGGAATCCGCGGTCGAGCGGGGAAATCGAGATCTGGTCCACGGGCACGAGTTGCCCGTTGAAGTAGGCGATGGGGCTGGTCATGGCATCAGCGGAAGAGGAGTCGGAGGGTGTCCCATCCCCGGGACAGGAAGCCGGCGACCGGCACTTCCTCGAGCGCGACGACGGGGATTTCGGCGATCGGCGCGTTGGCGCGCCTGAGCTTCATTATCCCCGCTTTCTGACCCGCGGCAAGCGGCGCCACGAAGGGCTGGCGCGTCTCGAGCGTCGCCGTGAGGCCGTCGAAGCGGTCGCGTGGAAGCGTGATCCATATGTCGCGATCGAACCCGAGCGCGATCGTCGGTTGCGTGCCCTTGTAGACCACGGGCCGGGCGACTGCCTCGCCCTTCCGATACAGCCGCCGCGTGTCGTAGGCCTGGAAGCCGAAGTTGAGCAGCTTCTGCGTCTCGGAAACGCGAAGGCCATCGGACTGCGCGCCCAGCACGACCGCCACGATGCGGCGTTCGCCGCGTCGGGCCGAAGCCGCGATGCAGTAACCCGCGCTTTCCGTGAATCCGGTCTTCAGGCCGTCCACGGTCGGATCGATCCAAAGCAGGCGATTGCGGTTGCCTTGGGTCATGCCGCCGTAGGTGAACTCGCGCTCGGCGTAGAGCCCCACGTGCTCGGGGAAGTCGCGCAGGAGGTGCATCGCGAGCGTCGCCAGGTCGCGCGCGGAGGCGTGGTGCCCCGGCACCGGTTGGCCGGTCGGATTCATGAAGGTGGTGTCGGCAAGGCCCATCCGGCGCGCCTGCGCATTCATCGCGGCCACGAACGCGGCCTCGTCGCCGGCCACCGCTTCCGCAAGCGCGATCGCGGCGTCGTTGGCCGATTGCACGATCATGCCGCGCAGCAGGTCGTTCACCGCGACGGGCTTGCCGGGGGCGAGGAACATGCGCGCGCCGGGCGCGCGGATGGCGCGCTCGGAAGGCGTGACCGGGCGGCCGACATCGAGCTTGCCCTCGCGCAAGGCGGTGAAGGCGAGGTATGCCGTCATCATCTTGGTAAGCGAGGCCGGCTCGTGGCGGTCGTTCTCCGAGGCGGCCGCGAGCACGTGCCCCGAGAGCACGTCGACCGCGATGAACGCCTTCGCGGCGATGGGCGGCGGGGTGATCGGCTGGGCCAGCGCGGCGCGCGCGGCGAGGAGGAAGAGAAGCGTAACCAGGGCCGCGAGCGCGGGCCGGAGATTTCGAAGCATGGTTCAGCGCGGAGTGAGGACGGGGGTGAGGCCAACGCTGCGGCGGACCTTGTCGCCGATGGCCTCGGCCTCCTGCGCGTTCCGGTAGGGGCCGAGCCGCACGCGATGCAACCCGTCGCGCGAGGAGATCGAGACCGGCTCCAGCAGCCATGGCATCTCGCGGGCCACGCGGTCACGGAAGCCTTCGGCCGCTTCGGCGCTCGAGAAGGCGCCCAGCTGCAGCCACAGGCCCGCCGCCTCCTGGGCGACGAGCGGCGTTTCCACCGTGGCCGAGCGCGCCGGCGCCGGCGTGGATGCCGAAGCCAGGACCTCGCCTTCGGCGCCCGGCAAGAGCCGCTGCACCTCCACCATCGCCGCGCCCGCCGCCACGATGCCGATGCGCTCGGCCGCGGCATACGAAAGATCGATGATGCGGTTGGCGTGGAAGGGCCCCCGGTCGTTGATCCGCACCACCACCGACTTGCCGTTGCGCACGTTGGTGACCCGCGCATAGCTCGGGATCGGCATGGTCTTGTGCGCCGCGGTCATGGCGAACATGTCGTAGGTCTCGCCCGAGGCCGTTTTCTGGCCATGGAACTTGCGGCCGTACCACGAAGCTATGCCGCGCTCCTTGGTCGGCTGCTTGTTGACCACCGGCACGTAGGTCTGGCCGAACACCGTGTACGGCCGGTTGGCGAAGCGGTGGAACGGTTCGTCGCGCGGGACCGCATCGGGAATGGACGCGAGGTTGTCGGGAATGGTTTCCGGGGGGCCATCGGTATCGAACCGGGATGAGGGATGAGGGACGGGGGACGGGGCCGATGGCGCCTTGGGTGCCGTGCCGCAGGCGGCGAGGAGCGCGGGTATCAGCAGCGATGCTGCCGCTCTTCCCCATCGCTCATCCCTCATCCCCCGTCCCTTCATTTTCAACTTGCCACCAGCTGCTTGTGCGTCGATATCGACATGAGTATCCCCATGCCGGCGAGGATCGACAGCAGCGCCGTGCCGCCGTAGCTCACCATCGGCAAGGGCACGCCCACCACCGGCAGGATGCCGCTCACCATTCCCATGTTCACGAACGCGTAGGTGAAGAAGGAGAGCGTGATCGCCCCGGCCGTGAGGCGCGCGAAGACCGTGGAGGCGTTTGCCGCGATCATGAGGCCGCGGGCGATGATGAGCAGGTAGAGCACGATGAGGATCACGTTGCCGACGAGGCCGAACTCCTCGCCGAACACCGCCAGTATGAAGTCGGTATGGCGCTCCGGGACGAAATCGAGCTGCGACTGGGTGCCGTTCAGCCATCCCTTGCCGAGCACGCCGCCCGAGCCGATGGCGATGGTGGCCTGGATGATGTGGTAGCCCGCGCCGAGGGGATCGGTCGTGGGATCGAGCAGGGTGAGCACGCGTTGGCGCTGGTAGTCGTGCAGCATCGACCAGGCGAAGGGCAGCGCGCCCAGCCCGACCACGCCGAGCGACAGGATGATCTTCCACGACAGGCCGGCGAGGAAAATCACGAAGAAGCCCGCCGCGCCGATGAGCATCGCGGTGCCCAGGTCCGGCTGGCGCAGCACCAGGCCGAAGGGAAGCGCCAGGATCACGCCGGCGACGAAGAAGTCGCGCATGCGCAGGCCCTCCTCGCGGCGATGGAAGTACCAGGCGAGTGCCAGCGGAACGGCGATCTTCATGATCTCGGAGGGCTGGAGGGTGGTGAACCCCAGGTTGAGCCAGCGCCGCGCGCCGCCGCGGATCTCGCCGAAGAGGGCCACGCCGACCAGCAACGCGAGCCCGACGAGGTAGACGGGCAAGGCCAGGCGCATCAGCAGCTGCGGATGCACATGGGCAAGCAGCCACATCGCGGCGAGCGCCACGCCGAGGTTGCGGAACTGGCCCACGAGCCGGTCGGCCGAAGCGCCGCCGGAGGCCGAATAGACCACCGTCACGCCGAGCGCGATGGTGAGCGCCAGCGCCGCCATCAGCGGGCCGTCGATGCGTCGCGAGAGGAAGTCGAAGGCGCGGCCGATCATGTCTCGGGGTCGAGCTTCTGGCGCGCGGGGTTGCGCTTGCCCAGGAGGTGGAAGTCGAACACCTCGCGGGCGATCGGCGCGGCGGTGCCGCTGCCGCTGCCGCCGTTCTCCACCAGCAGCGCGATCGCCAGCCTGGGGTCGTCGGCGGGCGCGAAGGCCACGAAAAGCGCGTGGTCGCGGTGCTCCTCGCGCAGCTTGGATGCGTCGTAGCGCTCGCCCTGCTTCATGCCGACGACCTGCGCCGTGCCGGTCTTGGCCGCGATGGTGTAGCCGGCGTTGAGCCCCGCCTTCACCGCCGTGCCGCCCGGCTGGGTCACGCCCACCATCGCCGCCTTCACGATCGCGAGGTGCTCGGGCTTCACCGAAACCGGCTCCCCGAGCTTGTGCTCGACCGGGCGCAGCTCCTGGGTCCTGGCATCGCGCACCGCCTTCAGCAATCGCGGGAACACCGGCGTGCCGCCGTTGGCGAGGGTCGCGGTCATCGCCGCGAGCTGCAGCGGCGTGGCCAGCATGTAGCCCTGGCCGATGCCCACGCTCACGGTGTCGCCGGTGAACCACTTCTGCTTGAAGCGGTTCCACTTCCATTGCTGCGAAGGAGCGAGGCCGCCCAGCTCGCCTTCGATGTCGATGCCGGTCTTGGAGCCCAGGCCGAAGCGGGAGAGGTAATCGTGGATCGCGTCGATGCCCAGGTCCACGGCGAGCCCGTAGTAATAGGTGTCGCACGAGATCACGATGGACTTGTGCAGGTTCACGCTGCCGTGTCCCTCCTTCTTCCAGTCGCGCCAGCGGTGCGAGACACCCGGCAGCGTGAAGAAGCCGGGATCCGAGATGGCGTATTCCGGCGTGCGCTTCTTGTACTCGAGGGCGGCGAGCGCCATGAAGGGCTTGATGGTCGAGCCCGGTGGGTACTGGCCGCGCAGCGCCCGGTTGTTGAGGGGCTTGTCGGGCGAATTGTTGAGCGCGTCCCAGTTCTGCGGGTCGATGCCGTCGACGAAGAGGTTGGGATCGAAGCCCGGGCGCGAGACCAGCGCCAGCACTTCGCCCGTCTTCGGATCGAGCGCCACCAGCGCCCCGCGATAGTCCTGGAAGGCTTCCTCGGCCACCTTCTGCAGCTGCAGGTCGAGCGTCACCACGAGGTTGTTGCCGGACTGCGGCTCGTTGCGCGCGAGCGAGCGGATGGCGCGTCCGCCGGCGTCGACTTCCACCTGCTCGGAACCCGTGACGCCGTGCAGCTCCTGCTCGTAGGCGCCCTCGATACCCAGCTTGCCGATGTGGTCGGTGCCCTTGTAGTTGGTTGCGATGCCGGCGGCCTCGATGCGCTTCAGATCCGCGTCGTTGATGCGGCCGATGTAGCCGATGGCGTGGGAGGCGACCTCCCCCTGCGGATAGGAGCGGAAGAGCCGCGCCTTGATCTCGAAGCCGGGGAAGCGGAAGCGGTTCACCGCGAAGCGCGCGACCTCCTCCTCGGTGAGGCGCGTGCGGATGGGCAGGCTCTCGAAGTTCTTGCTCTCCTCCTGCAGGCGGCGGAAGCGGCGCCGGTCGCGCGGCGAGACCTCGATCACCGTGCCGAGCTCGTCGATCGCGCGCTCGATGTTGGCGACCCGGCTCGGCGTGACCTCCAGCGTGTACGCCGAGTAGTTGGCGGCGAGCACCTCGCCGTTGCGATCGAGGATGAGGCCGCGGTTGGGCACCACCGGCACCAGCGAGATGCGGTTGGCCTCGGCGAGCGTGTGGTAGTACTCGCGCTGCACCACCTGAAGCCAGGCGAAGCGGCCGAGCAGGATGCCGAAGCCCACGAGGATGCCGAGCCCGGCCAGCATCAGCCGGTTGCGGAAGACGGTGAGCTCGCGCTGCTGGTCGCGCAGCGCCTGGCCGAGCATCACGGCGCCATCTCCTGGCGGCCGCGGCGCATGAGGGGCGAGTACAGCAGCCAGCTCGTGGGCGGCCACAGGAATGCGGTGAGCACGGGTGCCACGAGGTAGGCGATGCCCGGGAAGTCCGCGCCCAGCAGCAGGTTCAGCAGCAGCGTCACGATGCGCGCCACGATGGTCAGCCCCAGCACGTGCAGCGTCTGCTCCGGCAAGTGGAAGGACAGGATGCGAACACGCAATACCTGCGCCCCATACACCGCCACCACGTAGGCGAACGCGTGCTGGCCCAGGAGCATCGAGTCGCTCACGTCCATCAGCAGCCCCATCGTGAACGCGATGCCCTGGCCCACGGAGCGTGGCTCGTGCACCGCCCAGAAGAGCAGCACGATGAGCACGAAATCGGGCCGCGCGAGCAGCCACGTGCCCGACCACGGCAGCACCGAGAGCAGGTAGGCGCCCAGCAGCGAGAAGAAGATGAGCCCCGCGCTCGCGGGGAGCTTCATCACGTCGCGCGCGACCGGCGTCAGGTCAGCGGGGCGCACTAGGGGATGGACCCCGGTTTCCCGGCGCCGGCGATTCTTCAAGATGGGGGGCGTCCCAGGTTTTTCTCATTGGGCGCGCCTGTTTTCCCTGATTCGCGGCCGCCCCTTCCCGGGCTTGAGCTCTTCGGCCTTCGTCTCCGGCCGCGGCAACGCTGCCGAAGGCGCGGGCAGCACCAGCACGTAGCGATGGTTGGTCACGCCGGCGAGCGGCCGCGCCCCGATCTTGGCGAAGGCGTAGGCCGCGTTCTTCTCCACGCTGGTCACCTCGGCCACGACCAGCCCCGGCGGGTAGGTCGAGTCGATGCCGGAGGTCACGAAGATGTCGCCGTTCTGGATGTCGGCCGAGACCGGCATGAAGGGCACGTCGATCGAATCCTTGCCCGAGCCCACGGCGATGGCGCGCAGCCCGTTGCGCACCAGCATCACCGGCACTGCCTGGTCCTTCTCGGTCACCAGCGTTACCTCGCTCGTGAGCGTGCCCACGTTGGTGACCTGTCCCACGACGCCGGTGCCGTCGATCACCGGCATTCCCGCGCTCAGCCCCTGCGTGAGGCCCTTGTCCACGATGATCTTGCGGGTGAAGGGATTGCGCGCGTTGTAGAGCACCTCGGCCACGATGCCGCCCTCGGCGTAGCGGCTCTTGCCGGGCAGCATGTTGAGCAGCTGCTCCTGCTCCGCGCGCAGCAGCCGTGCTTCCTGCGCCGCGGCGGATTGCTCCAGCACCTTGAGCTTGAGCTCCTGGTTCTCGCGCAGCAGCCGGTGCTGGCTGGTGAAGTAGTCGGCGATGCGCCCGAGCGCCTCGGCGGGCGTCGAGGCGAGCTGCTGCAGCGGGTGCGCGAGCACCGAAAGCGACAGCCGCACCGTCTCGAGCGCGCGGAAGCGGTGGTCCGCGATCATCAGCACGATCGCCGCGAGGATGAAAAACGTAAGCCGGGCGAGCGGCGATGGCCCCCGGTGGAAAAAGGGAGGGGGTTCGCGGATCAAGGGAAAGGCCGGGACGCGGGACGCGGGACGGGGGCTGGCGCGGTTTCGTACCCCATACCCCGTTCCCCGTCACCCTTTCTCAATCGTTGGTGAACACCGTCCCCAGCTTGTCCATCTCTTCGAGCGCCCGGCCCGAGCCGCGCACCACGCAGGTGAGCGGATCGTCGGCGACGATCACCGGCAGGCCGGTCTCTTCCATGAGGAGACGGTCGAGCTCGCGCAGCAACGCGCCGCCGCCGGTGAGCACCATGCCCTTCTCGGCGATGTCGGCGCCCAGCTCGGGAGGCGTCTGCTCGAGCGCGCTCTTGACCGCCGAGACGATGGAGTTCAGCGGATCGGTGAGCGCTTCCAGGATCTCGTTGGAGGAGATGGTGAACGATCGAGGGATGCCCTCGGCGAGGTTTCGGCCCTTCACCTCCATCTCGCGCACTTCGCTGCCGGGGAAGGCCGAGCCGATCGTCTTCTTGATGTTCTCCGCGGTCGACTCGCCGATCAGCATCCCGTAGTTGCGGCGGATGTAGTTGATGATCGCCTCGTCGAACTTGTCGCCGCCCACGCGCACGCTGGCCGAATAGACGATGCCGCCCAGCGAGATCACGCCCACTTCCGTCGTGCCGCCGCCGATGTCCACCACCATGGAGCCTGTCGCGTCCGCGATGGGCAGGTCCGCGCCGATCGCCGCGGCCATCGGCTCCTCGATGAGGAACACCTGGGAAGCGCCCGCGCCGATGGCGGATTCCTTGATGGCGCGCCGCTCGACCTGCGTCGACCCGTACGGCACGCAGATCACGATGCGCGGGCTGGGCCGGAACCACTGGTTGTCGTGGATCTTCTTGATGAAGTACTTGAGCATCTGCTCGGTGATCGTGAAGTCGGCGATCACCCCGTCCTTCATCGGGCGGATGGCGGTGATGTTTCCCGGCGTGCGCCCCAGCATCTGCTTCGCCGCCAGGCCCACGGCCTGGATGGTTTTCTTGCCGTTGGGGCCGCCTTCCTGCCGGATCGCCACCACGCTCGGCTCGTCCAGGACGATGCCCTTGCCGCGCACGTAGATGAGGGTATTGGCGGTGCCGAGGTCGATCGCGAGGTCGGTGGAGAAGTACTTGGAAACGAAGGAGAACATCTTGATCCGTAAGGAGAATCTGTACGCGGCTGGGGGCCGCGTGAGAGGGTGACCTATAATATCCCAGTTTCCAGCGACAAATTAAGGCCTTAGCGGGCCCTTTTGATGCTTTCCCTCGAAGAAGTTACGCGCATCGCGCGCCTCGCCCGCATCGACGTTCCGGAAGCCGAACTGCCCGTGCTGGCCGGCCAGTTGAACGGCATTCTCGGCCTTGTGGACCAGATGCGCGCCGTGGATACGGCCGGCGTCGAGCCCATGTCGCATCCCCAGGACCTCACCCAGCGATTGCGTGACGACGAGGCGACGGACCCGGATCTTCGCGACGAATACCAGGCAGGCGCACCCGCGGTCGAGAACGGGTTGTTCGTCGTGCCCAAGGTCATCGAGTGAAATCGCCGCTGCTCGGGACGGGGGACGGGGGACGAGGTTGATCTCCACTGTCGTGGGTCTTTCGCAAGCGCTGCGTGAAAGGCGCGTCTCGAGCGTGGAGCTCGCGCGTGCCTACCTCGATCGCATCGCGCGACATGGCGCGGCGCTGAACGCCTTCATCACCGTCGATCCCGAAAAGACCCTCGAGCAGGCCCGGCGCGCCGACGAGCGAATTGCGCGTGGCGAGGCGCAGCCCCTCACCGGCATTCCGATCGCGCACAAGGACCTCTTCTGCGCGCGCGGCTGGAAGACCACCTGCGGCTCGCGCATGCTGGCCGACTGGATCGCGCCCTACGACGCGCACGTGATCGAGAGCTTCGATCGCGCCGGTGCCGTGCTGCTCGGCAAGGCCAACATGGACGAGTTCGCGATGGGCTCGTCGAACGAGAATTCGTTCTTCGGCCCGGTGAAGAATCCGTGGGATGCGGCCGCGGTTCCCGGAGGCAGCTCCGGCGGCTCGGCAGCGGCGGTGGCGGCACGCCTGGCGCCGGCTGCCACCGGCACCGACACCGGCGGATCCATCCGCCAACCCGCGTCGTTCACCGGCGTGACGGGGCTGCGCCCCACCTACGGGCGCGTCTCGCGCTACGGCATGGTGGCCTTCGCATCCTCCCTCGACCAGGGCGGCGTGCTCGCCGCGAGCGCCCACGACTGCGCGATGCTCCTTTCGGTCATGGCGGGCTTCGATGCGCGCGACTCGACCTGCGTCGATCGCCCGGTGGACGACTATGAAAGGGGGATGCGGGACGGGGTGCGGGGGATGAGGTTGGGGATCCCCAAGCAATACTTCACCGCGGACCTGGCGGCGGATGTCGCGCAGCCGATCCTGGGGGCGATCGAGCAGCTGAAGGCGCTCGGCGCGACAGTGGTCGAGGTGGATCTGCCGAACCAGCATCTTTCGGTGCCGGTGTATTACGTGATCGCGCCGGCCGAGGCTTCGTCCAACCTCTCGCGCTTCGATGGCGTGCGCTACGGCCATCGCGCGGCGGACTACGCCGACCTCAACGAGATGTACGCGCGCACCCGCGCCGAAGGCTTCGGGGCGGAGGTGAAACGCCGCATCCTCATCGGCACTTACGTGCTCTCCCACGGCTACTACGACGCGTACTACCTGCAGGCGCAGCGCCTGCGCCGCTTGATCGCTCGTGATTTCAGCGAGGCATTCAAGGCGTGCGACCTCATCGTGGGGCCCGCCGCCCCTTCGGTCGCCTACGACCTGGGGAGCAAGGCTACGGATCCGGTGCAGATGTATCTCGACGACCTATACACCATCCCTATCAACCTCGCCGGGCTTCCGGGCATGTCGATCCCCTGTGGCTTCGGGGCCAAGGGGCGGCCCGTGGGGTTGCAGATGGTCGGGAATTACTGGGACGAGGCTCGCATGCTCGCCGCCGCGCACGCCTTCCAGCAGGCCACGGATTGGCATACCCACACCCCTCCGGGGTTCGGCTAAGGCCGGGGGCAGGATGAAGCGGATGAATCGGATTCCAAAGGTCTAGTGCGTGAGCTGGGAAATCGTCATCGGCCTCGAAACCCACGCGCAGCTGGCGACGCGCTCGAAGATCTTTTCCAGCGCGCCCACCAGGTTCGGCGCCGAACCCAACACGCAAGCCTCCGCCGTGGACCTCGCCCTTCCCGGCACGCTGCCGGTGCTGAACCGCACCGCGGTCGAGTTCGCGATCCGGTTCGGCCTCGCGGTGGGGGGCGAGATCGCCGAGCGCAGCGTCTTCGCCCGCAAGAACTATTTCTATCCCGACCTTCCGAAGGGCTACCAGATCAGCCAGTACGAGCGGCCGGTCGTCGCCGGCGGCTCGCTCGCGATCCTGGTGGGCGACGAGGAGAAAGTCGTGCGCCTCACGCGCGCGCACCTGGAGGAAGACGCGGGCAAGTCGCTGCACGAGGACCCCCGGCTGAGGCACTCGGGGGCCGGCTTCCAGGGCATGACCGGCATAGATCTCAATCGCGCCGGCACGCCGCTGCTGGAGATCGTCTCGGAGCCCGACATGCGCTCGTCGGCCGAGGCGGTCGCGTACGCCAAGGCGCTGCATGCGCTCGTGCGCTGGATCGGGATCTGCGACGGCAACATGCAGGAGGGCTCTTTCCGCTGCGACGCGAACGTATCGGTTCGCCGTCCAGGTGACGCGCTGGGCACACGGTGCGAAATCAAGAATCTCAACTCCTTCCGCTTCCTGCAGCAGGCGATCGACTACGAGGCGCGCCGCCAGGTGGAGCTGATCGAGGACGGCGGGAAGGTGGTGCAGGAGACGCGCCTCTTCGACCCCGATCGCGGCGAGACGCGTCCGATGCGCTCCAAGGAGGACGCGCACGACTACCGCTACTTCCCCGATCCCGACCTCCTGCCGCTCGAGATCTCGCCGGCATGGAAGGAAGGGGTCGGCGCCGCGATGCCCCGCCTGCCGCAGGCGCTGCGAAGCGAATACCGCGAGGCGCACGGGCTTTCGGGCTATACCTCGGCGCTCCTCACCGAGAGTCGCGAGAAGTCCGAATTCTTCTCCGCCCTGCTGGCGCAGGGCGTGCCGCCGACGCTGGCGGCCAACTGGACCACGGGCGAGATGTCGGCCCTCCTCAACGACCGCGGGCTCGATTTCGCGGCCTCGCCCGTGGCCGCCACGCAGCTCGCCCGGCTGCTCGCGCGCATCCACGACGGGACCCTATCGGCGAAGGGCGCGAAGGAAGTGCTGCAGGCGATGGCGGCGGGCGAGGGCGATGCAGACGCCATCATCGAGCGGCGCGGGTTGCGTCAAATCTCCGATGCCGGAGCGCTCGAGGGCGCGGTCGATTCGGTGCTGGCCGCGAACGCGCGGCAGGTCGAGGATTACCGCGCCGGCAAGGCGAAGGCCTTCAACAGCCTCGTGGGCCAGGTGATGAAAGCCACGGGTGGAAAGGCCAATCCCGGCCAGGTGGCCGAGATCCTCAAGCGCAAGCTGGGCTAGCCGCTACTTCTTCTTCTCCGCGGCGCGCAGCGCCACCCAGCGCTTGCGGTCCACCTCGAACCTGGCCTTCATCTCGGCGATCTCCTTGCGGTAGCCGGCGATCGACTTGGCGAGCCCTTCCTTTTCGCTCTTCAGCCGCTCCTGCTCCTCGAGCAGCGACTTGGGCGGCGCCTTGTCCTTCTTGCCCTTGCCGCCCTTGCCGGCCTTGTAGAACTCCATCTCGTCGGCCACTTCCTTCTCGCGCTTCTCCACCGCCTTGGTGCGCTCCTCCGCGAGCTTGATGCTCTTGGCGAGGGGCTCGATGTTGCGCTCGAGGACGACGTCGAACTCCTTTTCGGAGCTGTAGGTCTGCAGCAGCGCCGTGTCCTTGCGCTTCTGCTCGAAGGCGGCGCGCTCGGCCTCCACCTTCCTCGCGGCCTCCTCCTCCTTGGCCTTCACCTGCTCGGGAGTGAGAGAGGGCTCGATCTTGCGCAGCACCTGGCCGCTGCGCGAAACCTCGTACATGACGACGTTGGCGCAGGCGAGCGGCGGCGTGTCGCCGATGTGGGTGCGGCCCTTCTCGTCGATGCACTTGAACGCGGCGCCGGCGTGGGGCGCGAACAGGGCGACGAGCAGCAGGCAGGTCTTCTTCATGGTCCTTCCCTCTTGCGTGGTTAGGGTGACGCGATCCCGTACTGGCGGCGGTAGGCCTCGATGCGCTCCACGTCCTGCCGGTGCTCCGGCCGCCCCCCCAAAGTCGCAAGGATATCCGAGAGGGTCGCAATGGCTGTAACGCGCACCCCATAGTCCCGGCTGACCTCCTGGGTCGCGGAAAGCTCGCCTCGCCCCTTCTCCTGGCGATCCAGCGCGATGAGGATGCCCGCGGGGGTGGCACCCGCCGCCTGGATCAGCTCGATCGCCTCGCGCTTGGCGCCGCCGTCGGTGATCACGTCGTCGATGATGAGGGCCCGCCCGCGCAGCGGCGCGCCCACGATGTTGCCGCCCTCGCCGTGGTCCTTGGCCTCCTTGCGGTTGAAGCAGAAGGGCACGTTGCGGCCCATGCCGGCGAGGGCCACGGCGGTGGTGGCGGCCAGGGTGATGCCTTTGTAGGCGGGGCCGAAGATCACGTCGAACGCGATGCCCGAGGCGATCGCCGCCTGCGCGTAGTAGCGGGCCAGCTCGCCTGCCTTCGCGCCATCGTCGAAAAGCCCGGCATTGAAGAAGTAGGGTGAAAGCCGCCCGGCCTTGGTCTTGAATTCCCCGAAGCGCAGCACGCCCGCGCGGATGGAGAACTCGACGAACTCGCGACGGAAGCCTTCTGCCGCGGTCGAAGCAGTGCCTGGAACGCCCGCGGTCGCGGTCATCGGGTAGCCGAACGGTAGGATAACGGCCTATTTTCGCCATGCGCGTCATAACCTGCAACGTCAACGGCCTTCGGGCCGCCCACGGCAAGGGCTTCACCGACTGGATGCTGAAGCAGAAGCCGGACATCGCCTGCCTGCAGGAGATCAAGGCGCGCGAGGTGGACCTGCCGCCGGAGGTCCGCACGCCGAAGGGCCTGCACGGCTACTTCCATCCCGCCGAGAAGCGCGGCTATAGCGGCGTGGCGCTTTATTCGAGGCGAGCGGCCGACAAGGTCACGAAGGGCATGGGCATCCCCGAGTTCGATGTCCAGGGTCGCTTCCTGCAGGCCGATTTCGGCGAGCTCAGCGTGGTTTCCTTCTACCTCCCATCGGGCACCATGGGCGCCGAGGCGCAGGCGCGCAAGTACCAGTTCATGGACCGCTTTTTGCCGTACCTCGAGGCCATGCGCAAGCGCGGGCGCGAGTTCCTCATCTGCGGCGACTGGAACATCGCCCATCGCGACATCGACGTGAAGAACTGGAAGACGAACCAGACCACTACCGGTTTCCTGCCCGAGGAGCGCGCCTGGCTCACGCGCGTCTTCGAGGAGCACGGCTTCGTCGACGTCTTCCGCAAGCTCGATCCGTCGCCCGACCGCTTCACGTGGTGGAATGCGTTCGGCAACGCCCGCGCGCGCAACGTGGGCTGGCGCATCGACTACCAGGTCGCGACCCCGGGCATCGCCAAGCGCGCGCGCAAGGCCACGATCGCCATGGAACCGATCTTCTCCGACCACGCGCCGGTGGTGATCGACTACGACTACGAGCCCTGAATGCTCCGCATCTCCAACATCACGCTGCGCCGCGCCGCCCGGGTCGTTCTCGAGGGCGCCTCCATGAACGTGTTCCCCGCGCAGAAGGTGGGACTCGTCGGCCCAAACGGCAGCGGCAAGTCGAGCCTCTTTTCGTTGATCCGCGGCGAGTTGCACGCCGACGCGGGGGAAGTCTCGATGCCGCCCCGGTGGATCCTGTCGCACGTCGCGCAGGAGACGCCTGCCATCGACCAGCCCGCGCTCGAGTTCGTGCTCGATGGCGACGTCGAGCTGCGTGAAGTGGAGAGGGCCATGGGGACCGACCCCGGTTCACCGCCTTTGGGGTCTGTCCCCGGTTTTTCCGAGGGTGAACACCTCGCCCACCTCCACGCCCGCTACGACGAAATGGGCGGCTACCAATCGCGCTCCCGCGCCCAGGCCATGCTGGCCGGGCTGGGCTTCGACGAGCCCGCGCAATCCCGCTCGGTGGCGGAGTTCTCCGGCGGCTGGCGCATGCGTCTCAACCTCGCGCGCGCCCTCATGCGCCGGGCCGACCTGATGCTGCTGGACGAGCCCACCAACCACCTCGACCTCGATGCGGTCCTTTGGCTGGAAGACTGGCTGCGCGCCTTCCCGGGCGCCGTGCTGCTCATCACCCACGACCGCGAGTTCCTCGATGCGGTGGTGGGCGCGATCGTCCACATCGAGAACAAGCGCCTGAACGAGTACACAGGCAACTACAGCGCCTTCGAATCGCAGCGCGCCGCGCGCCTGGCGCTGCAGCAGGCCGCCTACGAGAAGCAGCAGCGGACCGTGGCGCACCTCGAGGCTTTCATCACGCGCTTCCGTGCCAAGGCCACCAAGGCCCGCCAGGCGCAAAGCCGCATCAAGGCGCTCGAAAGGCTCGAGCGCATCGCGGCGGCGCACGTCGATTCGCCCTTCACGTTCGAATTCCGCGCGCCGGCCGAGAAGCCGCGCCAGCTCTTCGCGCTCGAGGAAGCGGATGTGGGTTATCCCGGGCGAACCGTGCTCGCAGGCGTGGAGTGGAGCGTGCTGCCGGGGGATGCCATCGGCCTGCTGGGGCCGAACGGCGCCGGCAAGTCGACGCTGCTCAAGACACTCGTGGGACAGCTGCCGCTGCTTTCCGGGAAGATGCATCGCGCACAGGCGCTGCGGATCGGCTACTTCGCCCAGCACCAGGTCGACCAGCTGCGCCTGGACGAGGACGCGCTCTGGCACCTGGAGAAGCTCGCGGCCGGCGAGCGCGAGCAGGTGTTCCGGGATTTCCTCGGCGGCTTCGACTTCCGCGGCGACCAGGTGACGCAGAAGGTGGCGAGCTTCTCGGGCGGGGAGAAGGCGCGCCTGGCTCTCGCGCTTCTCGTCTGGCAGCGGCCCAATTTGCTGCTGCTCGACGAGCCCACCAACCACCTCGACCTCGAGATGCGCGAGTCCCTCGCCCAGGCGCTGGTGGACTTCGAGGGCGCGCTCATCGTCGTCGCCCACGACCGCCACCTGCTCTCCGCCGCGACGGATCAATGGATGCTCGTGGCCGACGGCAGGCTCTCGCCCATCGAAGGCGACCTCGACGACTACAAGCAATGGGCGAAGGAGTATCAAGGCCGTCGTCCCGGCGTGGGCCGGGACCCGATTGCCGGCGAAGCCGGTCTCCCCGCCGAAGGCCGGGGCCCGATTTCCCGCCGCGACGCCCGCCGCGCCGAAGCCGCCGCGCGCCAGCGCGCCGCCGACGCGCGCAAGCCGTTCGAGAAGAAGCTCGCGGCCATCGAAGCCGAGCTCGAGCCGCTGCAGGCCGAAGCGCGCGCGACCGAGGCGTGGCTCGCGACCGCGGAAGCCTACGAGGAGCCCAACCGCGAGCGCATGCAGGCGGCGCTCCGGCGGCGCGGGGAGCTGGCCGAGCGCATCGCGGCGCTCGAGGACGACTGGTTGTGGATGCAGGCCGAGATGGAGAAGGTTTTGGGGAGCAACGCAGACCGGAGACCTTCGAGCGCGACCGGGCATGATTGAGCAGGGCGGTGGGCGAGGCTAGGCTAGGCCAAGGGCTCCGCTAGCGGCCCACCAGCACCGCGACGGGGAACGTCGCCAGCACCTCGGCGAGCGCGAGCCCGCCGCGCGAGGCACGCACCTCGCGCCCGCTCAGCACGTCGACCAGCGCGGTGCCTTCCTTCAGGAAACCAAGTTCGATGCGCGTATCGCTCCAAACGGCCTCGCCGCACGGCAGGTCGCGGGGACGGATTCCCAAGCCGGCGATGAGGCGAGGAGCCAACGTGACGAGCGCCTGCCCGTTGTGCCGGCGCGCGAAGGCCACCACGTGGCGCGCCTTTTCGCCTACGACGCGCACCGGCGTGTAGCCGCCCTCTAGGAAAAGCGCCTCGCTTTGCCTGCGTAGCTGCAGCAGGCGCCACAGCACGTACATCTTGGCGCGGCCGTCCTCGAGCCGGGACAGCATGTCGGCGAGCGCCGCATCCACGGGCGCCGCGAGTTGCTGGAATTCCGCCAGGATCCTGCGCCGCCGTTCGTAGTCCACCGGCCGCCGGTTGTCCGGGTCCACCAGCGAGAAATCGAACACCTCGTTGCCCTGGTAGGTATCGGGCACGCCCGGCGAGGTGAGCTTGATCGCCACCATCGAGAGGCTGTTGAGGAAGCCCACCCAGGCCACCGGCTGCACCGAGGCGCGCAGGTCCTCGAGGAAGGCGTTGCCCGGCCGGTCCTCCAGCAGCGCGCGCACGAAGCGGCTCGTCGCCTCCTCGTAGCGCGTGTTCATGTTGGCCCAGGAGGTGTGCTGTTTCGCCTCTCGGGTGGCCTTTGTCATGTACACCACGATGCGGTCGGCATAGCCCACGAGCGCCTGCCCTTCCTCGCCCACGGGGAAAGAGCCGAGGAGCACCTGGTAGAGCAGGTATTCGTCGTTGGCCGAAGGCGCCGGCACGCCGTCGAGGTCCGCCTTGCGCTCGCGGTTCAGGCGCGACCAGCGCCGCAGCAGCAGGCGCCACTCCGGCACCATCTCGGAGATCACGTCGATGCGCGCGCGCACGTCCTCGCTGCGCTTGTTGTCGTGCGTGGAGGTGGCGAGCATCGTGTGCGGCCAGTGGCGCGCGCGGTGCGCGCTCGCCTTGTGGAAGCGCGCTGGCGGGAACCCGAACTCGCCCGGGTCGCCGCCTACGTCGTTCAGGGACGCCAGGCGGTTGTAGATGTAGAAGGTCGTGTCCTCCACGCCCTTGGCCATGACCGGGGAGGTGAGCTGCTGGAACTTGCGCGCGAAGTGGCGCACCGCCGCGGCCATCGAGGGCGAGCGCACCGGCAGCTCGCACGTGAGCGCGTCCCTCAGGAAATCGAACACGCTCACGTCGGCCGCGCGGCTTTCGTTGCGGGCGCGCGTGATGGCCCACTCGACGTAGCGCCGGTCCTCGGCCGCCACCTGGTCGTCGATGTAGGTGCGGTACACCGGGAAGGCGGCGATCACTTCGGTGAGTCCGTCGCGCAGCGTCGTGAAGGTGAAGTCGCGCGTGTTGCGGTCGGAGCGCGCGAGCTTCGCGAGCCGGCTCGTGAGCACCGTGAGCTCGCTTGCTAGCGCCGTGCGCAGGATGAGGCGCTTCGAGCGCCGCGTGATGTCCTCGAGCGAGACCGGCGCGCCCACGAAGGCCTCGTAGGTCCGCGTTAGCCGCGCTTCGCCCGCGGTGTCGATGAAAAGGCCGTTCACCACGTTGGCGAAGCGATAGCCCGTGGTGCCGTGCACCGCCCAGTGCTCGGGCACGTTCTCGAACGGCGCCACGATCTTCTCGACCACGACATAGGTCGGCTTGCCGCAGGCCTGCTGCAGCTTCTCGAAATAGGAGCGCGGATCGTAGAGTCCGTCGGGATGGTCGATGCGCAGCGCGTCCACCTTGCCCTCTCGCACCAGCTCGAGGATCAGGCGATGGGTGGCGTCGAACACCGGGGCGTGCTCCTGGCGCAGGGCGGCCAGGTCGTTGATGTCGAAGAAGCGCCGGTAGTTGATGTCGTCCTGCGCCACGCGCCAATAGGCGAGGCGGAAGGCCTGGCGCTCGAGCAGGTCGTGCAGCGCGTCGAAGCTCGCCGGGTCGTCGCTGCGACCGTTGAGCGTCTCCACCGACTGCGCGATCGCATCGGCAACCCCGGCGTTCACGCGCGCGAGCGAGGCGAGCCTTCCCTTGGCCACCTCCTTGCCGAGCGCGCGCTCGTCGATGCGCGCCTGTCCCGAAGCCTGCCGTCCGGGCAACCGGCCGAAGGCCTCGGTGATGTTGCGCAGCGCCTGCGCCTGGTGCGGGTGCTCGCCCGCGGCCTCCAATTCCCGCACTGCAGGGGAGAGGATGCGCGGGTATTCGTGCGGGTCGATCGGCAGGCGATGCCCGAAGTAGGTCACCGCGAACGAGCCCGTCGCCGCCTCGAATTGCAGCTTGAGCCGCCCGGCGGCGAGCTCCACCCCGTAGTGGTCGCCCAGCACCGGCAGCAGCACGCGGTTGGCGAGGTACGGCGCCGGGGGGCTCCAGTCGATGTCGAAGAATTCGGCCAGCGTCGAGGCCGGCCCGTTCTCGAGCAGGTCCTGCCACCACGCGTTGTCGGCCGCGAGCACGCCCATGTGGTTGGGCACGATGTCCATCACCTGCTCGAGGCCGTGGCGCTTGAGCTGCGCCACGAATTCCTCGAAGTCCTCGCGCGTGCCGATCTCGGGATTGATGGCGTCGTGGTCGATGATGTCGTAGCCGTGGGTGCTGCCGGGGCGCGCGCGCAGGTAGGGCGAGCAATAGACGTGGCTCACGCCGAGCGCGGCCAGGTAGGGCACGAGGGCCGTGGCGTCGCGGAACGTGAACTTGCCGTGCAGCTGCAGGCGGTAGGTGGCGCGCGGAATGCGGGCTTCGCGGATCGCGGTGGGGGCCTCGCGGCGGTCGCGGCGCCCGCCGCGCAACGAGGCGAGCTGGCGCGCGAGGCGCCGGAACCTCGCGTCGCGCGACCACGCTTCCACGGGCAGGGCCAGCTTGCGCTTCCAGTTGGGATGCTGGTCGATGGTGCCGGGGAGGTTCGCCTGCTCGGCCACGCCCAGCACGTCCTCCATCTGCACCACCATCACGGAGGAGGGTGTGCGCGCGAGGAAAGCCTGCACCGCGTCGGCGAGCGCGTCGGTGACGGGCCCCTCCGTCGCTGTGGCGGCATCCACCAGGCCTTCGCGCGCGAGCGCGGCTACGAGCGCGCCACGCGCGTGACGCCGCTCGTCGTGCTGCGCGCGCCGCTGGTTGTCATCGAGCAACCCCAGCTCGCCCCGGGTGTGGATGTCCTCCTCCTGCCACCAGCCGGTGAAGGTGGGCAGGTCGTGGGTGGACCAGGCGACCAGCGCGCGCTTGGGGTAAGCCGCCGGAGCCTTGAAGCCGCCGTTCTCGCGCTCGAAGAGCAGCAGGCGGTATGAGAGCACCTGGCTCGCCGCGAGCTTCGCGCGCAGCTCGTCGGAGACCGTCCCCAGGTCCTCGCCGATCACGAGGCAGCGGTTGCGGTGGCTCTCCAGCGCCACGATGCCCAGCAGGTCGTCCACCGGGTAGCGCACGTACGCGCCCTCGGAAGCCTTCATGCCCTGCGGCACCCACCACAGGCGCGAAAGGCCCATGACGTGGTCGATGCGCAGCGCGCCCGCGTGCGTCATGTTGGCGCGCAGCGTGGCCACGAGGGGCGCATAACCGGCCTCTCGCAATCGCTCGGGATCGAAGGGCGGCAGGCCCCAGTCCTGGCCCTGCGTGTTGAACTCGTCCGGCGGGGCGCCCACGTGCACGCCCAGCGCGTAGAGCCGCTGGTTCGCCCACGCTTCGGAGCCATCGGGCGCGATGGAGATCGCGAGGTCGACGTAGAGGCCAACGGCCATGCCGAGCTCGCGGCAGCGCGCCTGCGCCGCGGCCAGCTGCAGGTGGGCCAGCCACTGCAGGTATTCGTGCAGGCCGACGCGCTCGGGGTGCTCCTCCGCGAAGCGGCGCGTGCCCTCGCCGTCGGGCTCGCGACAGTCTTCGGGCCATTCGCGCCACGGCTTGCCGAAATGCTCCGCCAGCGCCTCGTGCAACGCGTGTCGCCGCAGCGCACGACCGCGCACTTCGCGGAATTGCGAGAAGGCGCGCGCGCGCGGCGTCACTTCCGCCAGGTGGTGCTCGCGGAAGTTGTCGTAGAGGCGCGTGAACATGCCGCGCTTTGCGCGGGCCACCGCCGCGTAATCGACCTCGTTCGCCTCGCGCATCGGGGCGCATTCGCGGCGCCAATTCGTGGCCAGGGCCGGATCGCGCGCCGCCAGCTCCTGGAAGTCGGCGACCGCTTCGATGTCGATGTAGAGCGGATTGAAGAAGAGGCGGCTCGACGGGCTGTACGGGCTCGCGTGGCCCGGATCGCGCAATGGGATGGCGTGCAGCGGGTTGGTGCCGATGAGGCTCGCACCCCGCTCGCCCCAGGCCTCGGCGCAGGCGCGCAGGTCGGAGAAGTTGCCGATGCCGGCGTTGCGCGCCGAGCGGATGCCGTAGAGCTGGACCGTGGCGCCCCACACGCGCCCGTCGTTGGCGAGCGCCGGAGGCAGGTAGCAGCGCTCCGGCACCACGGCGATCACGCCGCTGCCCAGCACCGCGTCGTTCTCGAGGATCGCGAGCCGGTGGTAGCCCTCGGCCAGCTCGTGCGGCAGCGGCAGCCAGAACGCGCGGGTGGAGGTGCCGGCGCCTTCGTGCTCCTCGATGAGGGCGAGCTTGAGCGGGTTGAAGGGCTCCTCGCGCACGTCGCCGCTTTCCTCGGCGAGGCGCCAGGAGAGCTTGCGGTCGAGGGAGGCGCGTTGCAGGTGGATGCGCACGCCGCGCGCAAGCTGCGCGGTGCGCAGCACGCTCACCGCCGGCAGCACTCGCCGCCAGGCGCGGCCCTCGCGCTCGGCGAGCGCCGCGCTCGCCGCCTCGTCGTCGTGGGCGTCGATTCCCATGGCCGAGAGCAACGCGCGCGCGGCCTCGTCGGACGTCGCGCGCCAGTTGCCCCAGACGTCGTGGTAACCCGGCTCGATGCCGCAGGCGCGGGTGAGGGCTTCGAGGCGCGTATCCATCAGCGCGCCTCCAGCGTCCAGGCCCCGCTCCAGGGCGGCATCGAGTCGGCGCGCGGCGGCTCGCCTTCGCGATGGATGACGCGCCCGGGCGCGACGGCGAGCGGCGCGCTCTCGTCGCCGAAGCTCGCGCGCAGGTGAAGCCGCGCGCCGTCGGCGAGTGTCCAGGCGACCGACACGCCGCAGCGCCCGGCGACCTCGAAGCGGCCCTGCAGGGGCTTGTCGCCCAGCCGGGGCACGATCTCGAGCGCGCGCAGGGCGAGCAAGGCGCGATGGAATTCGAGCCAGTCGGAATGCGGCTTCTCGCCCACGCAGGCCCAGTCGAGCCGCGAGGCGGCGAACGTCTCCTGCGCGTTCGGGTCCGGGATCGCCTCCCGCGCCTTGGCATCGCGGAATCGCTCGAAGCCCGCGAACTCGCGCCGGCGACCTTCCCGCACCGCGTCGGCCAGCTCGCCGTGGAAGTCGCAGAAGAAGAGGAACGGTGTCGTCGCCCCGAACTCCTCACCCATGAAGAAGAGCGGGATCTGCGGCGCGAGGCAAAGCGAGGCCGCGGCCAGGCGCAGGGCCTGCGGTCGCGCCAGGGCGTTGAGCCGCTCGCCCAGGGCGCGGTTGCCCACGTGGTCGTGGTTCTGAAGGAACTGCACGAACGCCTCCGGCGGCAGGTGCGTGGAAGGTTCACCACGCCGCTCGCCGCCCTTCACGGTGGAAGGCTCGCCCTGGTAGCCGAACCCTTCGGCAAGGGTGCGGGCGAGCCGCCAGGCGGTGCGATCGGCGTAGTCCTTGTAGTAGCCGTCGGTCTCGCCGGTGGCGAGCACGTGCCAGGCGTGGTGCGCATCGTCGTTCCACTGCGCGGTGGGGTTTGGGCGGCCGCGCTCGAGCAGGCTGGCGCGGTTGGCCTCGTTCTCCAGCACCTGGTGCACGGGGCGTTCGCGCCCCGGACCTGCCGCGATCGCTTCGGCGATCTCCACCACGATGTGCTTGGGCGAATCGTCGGCGATGGCGTGGATCGCGTCCATGCGCAGGCCATCGAAGTGGTACTCCTCGATCCAGTACAGCGCGTTGTGCAGGAAGAAGCTGCGGACGGTCCCGCACGCTTCGCCGTCGAAGTTGATGGCCGCGCCCCACGGCGTCTGGTGCGCGGCGTTGAAGAACTGCGGCGCGTAGCGCGAGAGGTGGTTGCCCTCGGGGCCGAAGTGGTTGTACACCACGTCCAGCAGCACCATGAGCCCGCGCTGGTGCGCTTCGTCCACCAGGCGCTTGAGCTCCTCCGGCCGGCCGTACGACGCGTCGGGCGCGAAGGGGAGCACGCCGTCGTAGCCCCAGTTGCGCGTGCCCGAGAAGTCCGCCAGCGGCAGCAGCTCGATCGCTGTGATCCCCAACCGGACGAGGTGATCGAGCTTCGCGATCGCTGCGAGGTACGTCCCCTCGAAAGTGAACGTGCCCACGTGCAGCTCGTACACCACCGCCTCGCGCCACGGCCGGCCGCGCCATTCGGAATCGCGCCACTCGTAGGCTTCGGGGTCGACCACGAGGCTCGCGCCGTTCACGTCCCAGGGGTTGAAGCGGGAGGCGGGGTCCGGGATCGGGGGCCCGTCGTCGATGCGGAAGGCATACGCTTCGCCGGCGCCCACGCCCTCGACCTCCAGCGCGTGCCAGCCGCCTTCCTGCGATGCCATCGGCATCTCGCGCGCCTGCTCGCGGCCGAGCACCAGGCGCACGCGCTCGCACGCCGGCGCCCACAGCCGGAAGCGTGTCGATCCGGCGCCGCACCGCGCGCCGAAGGGCATGTCGTGGCGTCGTTTCAAGCCGGGACCTGTTTCAGGACGACGAGGGAGCGGCCTTTCAGGGGATACGTGTCCGCCGGCGGCGGCGCGCCGGGCGGGGGTGCTCCGTCCTCAAGGGCGGTGTCGACTTCGACGCTCCACGTGCCGTCGGCTTCGGGAAGCGCGAAGTCGATCTGGTCGTGGTGCGCGTTGAAGAGCACGAGGAAGCTCGCGTCGTGCAGCTGCACGCCGCGATCGTCGGTTTCCGGCAACTGCTCGCCGTTGAGCCACATGCCCAGGCAGCGCGCGAAGTCCTTCTCCCACTCCTCGTGCGTCATCTCCAGGCCGTCGGGCTTGAGCCACGCCACGTCCTTGCGGCCGCCGTCGCCCACCGGCACGCCCATGAAGAAGTGCCGGCGGCGGAAGATCGGATGCGACTTGCGCAGCCGGATCAGCTTCTTGGTGAAGTTGAGCAGCCGCCACTTCGGATCGTCCCAGTACCAGTCGTGCCAGTTGATCTCGTTGTCCTGGCAGTAGGTGTTGTTGTTGCCCTTCTGCGTGCGCCCGACCTCGTCGCCGGCGAGGATCATTGGAACGCCCTGGGAGAGCAGCAGCGTGGCCAGCATGTTTCGCTTCTGCTGCTCGCGAAGCGCGTTGATCTCCGGGTCGTCGGTGGGTCCCTCGACGCCGTGGTTCCAGGAGAGGTTGTTGTCGGTGCCGTCGCGGTTGTCCTCGCCGTTTGCCTCGTTGTGCTTCTCGTTGTACGAGACCAGGTCGTGCAGGCAGAAGCCGTCATGGGCGGTGATGAAGTTCACGCTGGCGCAGGGGCCGCGCTCGTTGTGCCCGTACAGGTCGTGGGAGCCCGTGAGGCGCCTCGCGAAGTCGCCGATGAGCCCGCCGTCGCCTTTCCAGTAGGCGCGCATCGTGTCGCGGTACTGGTCGTTCCACTCGGCCCAGCCGGGCGGGAAGCCTCCCACCTGGTAGCCGCCCTCGCCCAGGTCCCATGGCTCGGCGATGAGAAGCCGGGGCGCGAGCACAGGGTCCTGCCGCAGCACGGCGAAGAATGGCGAGAAGGGGTCGAAATGCGGGTTGCCGCGGGTGAGCGTGGAGGCGAGGTCGAAGCGGAAGCCGTCGACGTGCATCTCGGTCACCCAGTAGCGCAGCGAGTCCACCACGAGCTGCACCACGCGCGGATGGCGCAGGTCGAGCGAGTTGCCGCAGCCGGTGAAATCGGCGTAGTAGCGCTTGTCCTCGGCGAGGCGGTAGTAGGAGGGATTGTCGATGCCACGGAAGGAAAGCGTGGGCCCCTTCTCGTTGCCCTCGCCCGTGTGGTTGTAGACCACGTCGAGGATGACCTCGATGTCGGCGGCGTGCAGCGCCTTCACCATCGTCTTGAACTCGTGGACCGCGTCCGCGACCGCGTAACGCGGCTCCGGCGCGAAGAAGCCGATCGTGTTGTAACCCCAGTAGTTCACGAGCCCGCGGCTCACCAGCGGACGGTCGTCGACGAAGGCGTGCACCGGCAGCAGCTCGATCGTGGTCACGCCGAGCGACTTGAGGTGGTCGAGCACCTGCGGCGTGGTGAGGCCGAGGTACTTGCCCTGGTGCTGCGGCGGCACGTCGGGGTGCAGCCGCGTGTAGCCACCCACGTGCATCTCGTAGATGATCCGCTCGTTGCAGGTCTTTTCGGGATGCAGGTCGCCTTCCCAATCGAAGGAAGGGTCGACCACCTGGCATCGCGGCATGCCGCCGGCGCTCTCGCGCCGGTCGAAGGACAGGTCCTCCTTCTTGTGGCCGATGGTGTAGCCGAATTGTGCATCGCTCCACTTGATCTGCCCGACGATGGCGCGCGCATACGGGTCGATCAACAGCTTGTGCGGGTTGAAGCGCAGTCCCTGCTCGGGGTGGTAGGCGCCGTGAACGCGGTAGCCGTAGAGCTGGCCGGGCTTGAGACCCGGCACGTAGCCGTGCCAGACGAAGTCCGTGCGGCTGCGAAGCGCCGTGCGCGAGACCTCCCGCTTCCCGGTCTCGTCGTAGAGGCATACCTCGACCTTCTCGGCGTGGCGGGAGTAGATCGCGAAATTGACGCCTTCGCCGTCCCAGTGGGCTCCGAGGGGATAGGGGGATCCAGGCCAGAGCTCAGCCGGAGGATGCGCCGCGGTTCTTGTCATTGGTTGTCAGCTCCAGGAGGCCTCGTAGCGGGATCTCGATCCAGTCGGGGCGGTTGGCGATTTCGTAGCGCAGCTCGTAGAGCGCCTTTTCGATGAGGAAGAGGTCGAGCAGGGCGGAGAAGGCGCCGGCCTGCGCCGGCACCGAAGCCACCCCTTCGGCGGCGCGTGCATAGCCGTCGAGGAAGTAATGCCGCGCGCCCTGCTCCCATGAGGCGAGCGCGCGTGCGCCGGCCTCGGTGGCGACCGCCCCGGCCTCGCGCCGCAGCAGCGCCGCGTGGGCCGCGTAGCTGAAGGAGCGCAGCATGCCGGCCACGTCGCGCAGCGGGCTCGCCTTGGCGCGGCGCTCCTCGAGCGGGCGCTCGGGCTCGCCCTCGAAGTCCACGATGATGAAGTCGTCCTGCGCGACGAGCACCTGCCCCAGGTGCAGGTCGCCGTGGTAGCGCGTGCGCACGAGCCCCTCGAGCGGCAATCGAATGGAGCGCACCCGTTCGCGCAGCTCCTCGCGGCGCCCGGCCAGAGGCTGCACCTGGGCGCGGGCGGTCTCGTTCAACGTCGCCATCGCGCCATCCACGAGGGCGAAGGTCGCGTCCAGGTCCCGCTCGACGGTGCGTTTCCAGCCCTCGAGGTCGGCCTCGGTGACGGGCTCAGGGTCGAACGCCGCATCGCCTGTGGCGGTCGCGAGGGCGCGATGCATCTCGGCTACCCTCCGGCCCAGGAGCGCCATGCGGTTCAGGTGGAATTCCGCGGCGACCGCCTCGACCGGCTGCTGCGCCTGCGAGGGATCCGGCGCCGGCATGGCGATCATGCGGCCCAGGTGCTGGCAGATCACGGTCCAGAGGTCGCCCTGGTTCTGGATGAAGCGTTGCAGGATCGCGAGCGTTACGGGCTCGTCCGCATGGGGGTCGAGGTATTCGACGGCGCCCAGGATCGGCGCGATGTGCGGGAAGGGCGCCACCTCGGTGAGGAAGCGGCCCATCTCGAGCTCGGGGTTCACGCCCACGCGCAGCCGACGATAGCCCTTGAGGAAGAGGCGGCTGCCGAAGAAGACGGCGGTATTGGTCTGCTCGAGCGCGGGTGTGCGCACTTCCTCGCCGATCGCATCGGCGCACTCGGTGAACGCGGCCGTGGAGCTGAAGCGAAGGCGTCCCTCGCCCAGCTGCGCCTCCTCGTTGCGTCCCATGGCGCGCGCCATGTCGCGGGCGAAGTCGGGGTTGGCGAAAGCGGCATAGAAGAGCCCGATGCGGTCGCGGAAGCGCGCGCGCGTGATCGCCGAGCCGCCATAACGCTCCATGGGGTCGTTGTCACGGGTCTCCCAGTCGATGGCGATCGGGATGAAGTAGCGCTGCGTCGAGCCGGAGGCGAGCCTGGCATCGACGAAGGCCACGCGCCAAATTGCGGAATCGCCGCGCCAGGGCGCCACGCTGTGGAAGCGCAGGTCGTCGATCTTCTCGCTCTTCGCGGCGAACCAACGCCGCGCCCGCAGGTAGGGCAGCAGGATGTCGTCGCGCAGCCGCTCATGCTCCATGTTGATGAAGAGCTTCTCCGCCTCGAAGGGTGGCTTGCCGTTGTCCATGCGCACCTGCCAGTCCGGGGAAAGTACGAGCACCCGCAAGCGCCGCGGAGGCAAACGCTCCTCGTGCCATCCGGGGGGCTTCGCGTCGGTGGCGAGGCGAAAGGCCATGTAGCCGTGCCCCGGCAGCATCACGAGGTAGGGAAGCTTGCCGAGCGGCGGGAAGGATTCCTGGCCGAAGAGCTCCACCGGCACCCTGCCGGCGAAGCGCGCGAGGTCCAGCTCCACCGCCTGCGGCACGCGCGAGAGATTGGCCACGCACAGCATCGCCTCTTCGCCGTGCTCGCGGATGAAGGCGAGCACCTTGCGGTTGCCCGGCTCGAGGAAGGCGAGCGTGCCGCGTCCGAACGCCTGGTAGCGCCGGCGCGTGGCGACCAGCCTGCGCGTCCAGTGCAGCAGCGACGAGGGACTGCGCAGCTGCGCCTCCACGTTCACGGCCTCGTAGCCGTACACCGGGTCCATGATCGGCGGCAGGTAGAGGCGCTGCGGGTCGGCGCGCGAGAAGCCGGCATTGCGGTCGGGCGTCCATTGCATCGGCGTGCGCACGCCATTCCGGTCGCCCAGGTAGATGTTGTCGCCCATGCCGATCTCGTCGCCGTAGTAGAGGATCGGCGCCCCGGGCATCGTCATCAGCAGGAAGGTGATCAGCTCGATCTTGCCGCGGTCGTTCTCCATGAGCGGGGCCAGGCGCCGGCGGATGCCCACGTTCACGCGCATTCGCGGGTCGTTGGCGAAGATGCGGTACATGTAGTCGCGCTCGCGGTCGGTGACCATCTCGAGCGTGAGCTCGTCGTGGTTGCGCAGGAAGATCGCCCACTGGCAGTTCGCCGGGATGGGCGGCGTCTGCGACATGATCTCCACCAGCGGGTAGCGATCCTCCATGGCGATGGACATGTAGAGCCGCGGCATCATCGGGAAGTGATAGGCCATGTGGCACTCGTCGCCGTCGCCGAAGTACTGGCGCACGTCCTCGGGCCACATGTTGGCTTCCGCGAGCAGCAGCTTGCCCTTGTAGTGCCGGTCGAGCTCCGCGCGGATCTTCTTCACCACCGCGTGGGTCTCGGGATTGTTCTCGTTGGTCGTGCCCTCGCGCTCGACGAGGTAGGGGATGGCGTCCAGGCGGAAGCCGTCCACGCCCATGTCGAGCCAGAACTTCATCGTCTTCAGCACCGCGCGCAGCACGTGCGGGTTGTCGAAGTTCAAGTCCGGCTGGTGGCTGAAGAAGCGGTGCCAGTAGTGCTGCTGCGCCACCGGGTCCCATGCCCAGTTCGACGTCTCCGTGTCGGTGAAGATGATGCGGGTGCCGGCGTACTTGTTGGGATCGTCGCTCCAGACGTAGTAGCCACGCTTTACCGAGCCCTTGGGCGCGCGCCGCGCCGCCTGGAACCACGGGTGCTCGTCGGAAGTGTGGTTGACGATGAGCTCGGTGATCACCCGCAGCCCGCGCGCGTGCGCCTCGTCCACGAAGCGGCGAAAGTCTCGCCGCGTGCCGTAGGGCGGGTGCACGTCCTCGTAGTTGGAAACGTCGTAGCCGTCGTCGCGCAGCGGGCTCGGGTAGAACGGCATCACCCAGACGGTGTTCACGCCCAGGTCGCGGATGTAGTCGAGCTTCTCGGTGAGGCCGGCGAAATCGCCGATGCCGTCGCCGTTCGAATCGAAGAACGCCTTCACGTGCAGCTGGTAGATGATGGCGTCCATGTACCAAAGCGGGTCGTCCGCGGCGGCCGTCGGCAAAGCGGCGGCGGCGCTGGCGACGGTGGCCCCGGCGGCGCGAACGTCCATGGTCAGGCCAGCGTGAAGACGTGCGCGGGCGCGCGCTGCGGGTCGAGGCTCACGAAGTTGCGCCCGCCGTACCAGGTGTACGAGGTCCCGCCGAGCGCATCGCGGACCTCGTAGGCCACCCCCACGTCGAGGCCGAGGGCGGCGAGGTCGACGGTCACGAAGCCGCTCTGGATGTGGTGCGGATCCAAATTCACCACCACCAGCACGCGGTCGTCGCCTTGCCGCTTGGAGTACGCGATGAGCGCATCGTTGTCGGTCGCATGGAAGGCGAGGCTCCAGTCGGACTGCATCGCGGGGTGCTCGCGGCGCAAACGGTTCAGGCGCGTGATCAACGGGGCGAGGCTGTCGGGGCGCTGCAGGTCCCAGTGGCGCAGCTGGTACTTCTCCGAATCGAGGTACTCCTCCGATCCCGGCTCGCGCGGGCGGTTCTCGCCCAGCTCGAAGGCGGGCCCGTACATGCCGTAGTTCGCCGCGAGCGTCGCGGCCAGCACCAGGCGGATGCGGAACATGGCAAGGCCCGCGTTCTGCAGGTGGTACGGGAGGATGTCGGGCGTGTTCGGCCAGCAGTTGGGCCGGAAGTACTCGCGCGAGGCAGACTGGGTGAGCTCGGTGAAGTACTCGATGATCTCTTGCTTGCTGGTGCGCCACGTGTAGTACGTGTACGACTGCGTGAACCCCAGGCGCGCCAGGCGGTGCATCACGTGCGGCCGGGTGAACGCCTCCGAGAGGAAGAGCACCTCCGGATGGTCGCGCTTGATCGCGGCGATGCACCACTCCCAGAAGGCGAATGGCTTGGTATGCGGGTTGTCCACGCGGAAGATGCACACGCCCTGCTCGATCCAGAAGAGGAAGACATCCCGCAGCGCGCTCCACAGCCCGCGCCAGTCGCTCGAGTCGAAGTCGAGCGGATAGATGTCCTGGTATTTCTTGGGCGGGTTCTCCGCGTACTGGATGCTGCCGTCGGGACGCTTCCTGAACCACCCGGGATGCTCGGTGACCCAGGGGTGGTCGGGCGCGCACTGGAAGGCGATGTCCATCGCGATCTCCATCCCGCGCGCGCGCGCCGCCATGAGCAGGTGCTTGAAGTCGTTGAGCGTGCCCAGCTCGGGAAGGATCGCGCTATGGCCGCCTTCCTTCGAGCCGATGGCCCAGGGGCTGCCCACGTCGCCTTCCTGCGCGACGGTCGCGTTGTTCTTGCCCTTGCGCTTCTCGCGCCCGATCGGGTGGATGGGCGGCAGGTAGAGCACGTCGAAGCCCATGGAGGCCACGTAATCGAGGCGCTCGTCCACGTCGGCGAAGGTGCCGTGCACACCCGCTTTCGACGCGCAGGATCGGGGGAAGAGCTCGTACCAGGTGCTGAACCTCGCGCGCTCGCGATCGACGGTGACGGGATAGGCCGGGCTGGCGGAAAGGCCGTCGCGCGGCGCATTGGCGAGGGCCAGCTGGAAGAGCGTCTCGTCCATGGCCGTGAGGCGCAGGCGCTCGAGGTCGTGCTCCTCGCGCAGGATCCGGCTCCAGGGCTCGAGCCGCTCGCAATCGTCGCGCGAGCAGAGCGCGGCGCTGCGCGCGATGAGCTCCGCGCCCACGCGCGCGGCGAGGCGGATGTCGTCGGCGTCCACGCGGCGCGCGAAGCCATCGCGCCACTCGGTGAGGTGGTCCACCCAGCAGGCGACCGAATATTCCCAGGGGCCCACGCGGTCGACGGTGAACTCGCCGCGCCAGAGGTCGTTGCCCAGCGGCTCCATCGGCGCTTCGCGCCACGCGCCGCCCGGGCCGCGATAGCGCACCACGCAGCGCACGACCTCGTGACCATGTGCGTAGCAGGCCGCCGTGACCACGACGTCTTCGCCCACGACGCGCTTGATGGCGAAGCGGCCGCCTTCGACCTGGGGCGACACTTCCTCGACCACGGCGAACGCCGGGGCCGGCTCGTGCGCGGCGGCCGGGGCGGCCGCCGCTTCCTGCCGCACCGCTGCCTTCATTCCGAGAATTCCGGCGTGAACATGACGACGCCCAGGGGCGGAAGCCGCAGGCACAGGGACTGGCCGCGCCCGTGCCAGCTTTTCTCCTCGGCAAACACGCAGCCCATGTTGCCCACGCCGCTGCCGCCGTAATCGGGCGCGTCGCTGTTGAGGATCTCGCGCCAGCCCCCGGCGAGCGGCACGCCGACGCGATACCCTTCGCGCACCACCGGCGTGAAGTTGCACGCCACCAGCACGGGACGCCCCTCATCGGGCCAGCGGATGAAGGTGAGCACGCTGTTCTCGTAGTCGTTGCCGTCGATCCACTCGAAGCCGTTGCCCGCGAAGTCGCGCTGGTGCAGCGCCGGCTGCTCGCGGTAGGCGCGGTTCAGGTCCCGCAGCCAGCGCTGCATGCCCGAGTGGTCGTGCTCGGCGGTGAGCCCCCAGTCGAGCTGGCGGTCGTGGTTCCACTCGCGCCATTGCCCGAACTCCCCGCCCATGAAGAGCAGCTTCTTGCCCGGGTGCGACCACATCCAGCCGAAGAGCAGCCGCAGGTTGGCGAACTTCTGCCAGCGGTCACCGGGCATCTTGTCGATGAGCGCGCGCTTGCCGTACACCACCTCGTCGTGAGAGAGCGGCAGGCAGAAGTTCTCCGAGAACGCGTACCAGATCGAGAACGTGAGCTCGTTGTGGTGGAAGCGGCGGTGGATCGGGTCGTGCGCCATGTAGGCGAGCGTGTCGTGCATCCAGCCCATGTTCCACTTCATCGAGAAGCCCAGGCCGCCGGTGTACGTCGGGCGCGAGACCTGTGGCCAGGAGGTCGATTCCTCGGCGATGGTGCGCGTGTCGGGAAATTCGCGCCCGACGGCGATGTTGAGGTGCTTGAGGAACTCGATCGCCTCGAGATCCTCCTTGCCGCCGTACGCGTTGGGTACCCACTCCCCGTGCTTGCGGCCGTAGTCGAGGTAGAGCATGGACGCCACCGCGTCCACCCGGATGCCGTCGATGTGGTAGCGGTCGAGCCAGAAGAGCGCGCTCGAGATGAGGAACGCGCGCACCTCGTGCCGGCCGTAGTTGAAGATGTTGCTCTTCCATTCGGGGTGGAAGCCGCGGCGCGGGTCGGCGTGCTCGTAGAGGTGCGTGCCGTCGAAGCGAGCGAGGCCGTGGCGGTCCTCGGGGAAATGCGACGGCACCCAGTCGAGGATCACGCCGATGCCGTGCTGGTGCAGCACGTCCACGAGGTACATGAAGTCCTGCGGCGTGCCGAAGCGCGAGGTGGGCGCGAAGTAGCCGGTGGTCTGGTAGCCCCACGAGCCGTAGAAGGGATGCTCGGTGATCGGCATGAGCTCCACGTGGGTGAAGCCCATCCAGTTCATGTATTCGGCGAGCGGCTGCGCGATGTCGCGGTAACGCGGCAGCTCGTCCTCGCGATGCCGCCGCCACGATCCCAGGTGCAGCTCGTACACCGCGTGCGGCGCGTCGAGCGCGTTGCGCGACTTGCGGTTGCGCATCCACTCCTCGTCGTTCCATTCGTACTCGAGCGTCCAGGCGCGCGAGGCGGTGGCCGGCGCGATCTCGGCGTGGAAGGCGAAGGGATCGGCGCGCTCCTCCACGTGCCCGTGCGCGGTGGTGATGGCGAACTTGTAGGCCTGCCCGCGCTTCACGTGCTCGACATCGGCTTCCCAGATCCCCGACGAGTCCCACCGCGGGTTCAGGACGTCGGCATCGCGCCGCCAGCCATTCCAGTCGCCGATCACCGCGACCGCGCGGGCGTTCGGCGCCCACACCGCGAAATGCGCACCCCCTTCCCGGCCGGCGCGCATCTGGCACCCCATCGTGTGGTAGAGCGCGGAATGCGTTCCCTCGCGGAAGAGGTAGATGTCCTGGGGGGTCAACATTTTCATGGGGACGGGGCGGGGGAGGTGGGACGGGGAAGGGGGTACGGGAAACGGGGACGGGGAATGGGACGTAGATCTGATTAGAAAAAGCGCTTGCAACAAGCGTTGCGAATGGTGATATTGCCGCGGCCTTCTCGCCCCCCGTCCCCCATCGCCCGTCCCCTCAGTGCAGGTGCGTCTTGTACTGCCCCAGCATCGAAGGCGTGATGAGCGTCACGCCCTTTTCGGTCACGTGGAATCGCTTCCGGTCCTCGGCCGGGTCGTGGCCGGCGACGAGCCCCGGCGGGATGCGAGTGCCCTGGTCGATGATGACGCGGCTCAGCTTCGCTCCGCGGCCGACGACGACCTCGGGCAGGATGACGGCTTCCTCGATCTCGCAATAGCTGTGGACGCGCACGCTGGAGAAAAGCATCGAATTGAGGATGGTGGAACCGCTGATGATGCACCCTCCCGACACCATCGAGTCAACGGCGCAGCCGCAGCGCCCGTCGATGTTGAACACGAACTTGGCGGGCGGCAGCTGCTCCTGGTAGGTCCAGATCGGCCAGGAGTTGTCGTAGAGGTTGAGCGCCGGCGACACCTGCGTGAGCTCGAGGTTGGCCTCGTAGAAGGCGTCGATCGTGCCCACGTCGCGCCAATAGGGCCTTCCTTCCTGCAGCTGCGTGCAGCTGTCCTGCAGGCGATGGGCGTAGACGCGCGCTTCGCTTCCCACAAGGCGCGGGATGATGTCGTGGCCGAAATCGTGGCTGGAATCCTCGAGCATGGCGTCCTCCACCAGCACGTCGTAGAGGAAGTCCGCGTTGAAGACGTAGATCCCCATGCTGCCCAGGCACGCCTCGCGGTTGGTCGGCAGCGGCCGGGGGTTCTCGGGCTTCTCGTCGAAGCCCATCACGCGGAACTCGCGGTCCACCGCCATCACGCCCAGTTGCCCCGCCGCTTCGGCGAGCGGCACTTCCACGCATCCCACCGTCATTTCCGCGCCACGCTCGACGTGCTCGTGCAGCATGCACGTGTAGTCCATCTTGTAGATGTGGTCGCCCGCGAGTACCAGCACGTAACGCGGGCCATGGCGCTTGAGCAGCTCGAGGTTCTGGTAGACCGCGTCGGCCGTGCCCTTGTACCAGTCCCCCGTGGAGCTTTGCTGCGCGGGCAGCAGCTCGATGAATTCGTTGAAGCGACCGTCGAGGAAGGACCAGCCGCGCTGCAGGTGGTGGATCAACCCGTGCGATTGGTATTGCGTCGCGATGCCGATGCGGCGAATGCCGGCGTTGAGGCAGTTCGAGAGCGCGAAGTCGATGATGCGGAACTTGCCGCCGAACGGCACGCAGGGCTTGGCGCGCCAGTCGGTGAGGGGGCCCAGCCGCGTGCCGCGTCCCCCGGCCAGCACCATCGCGAGGGTCTGGCGGGCGAGCTGCGCCATGGTCGAGCGATCGGGCAGCGGGCGCGTGGCCTCGCGCCGCCCTCCGAGCGTGCCCCGCAGCTCGCCGATGGAGCCTCCCATTTGGTGTTGTCTCCGGTTCCGTTCGCGCAGGCGCGCGAAAATGCATTGGTCTTCGGGAAATTCGACCGGCGCCGCCGACAAAGATTCAGGCCGATCGGTTCCTCACGCCTGCCGTAGGACATTTCCTACTTCGGGGCTTTTCTCCCGCTTCTCGGGCTTGATCTCGGCCTTGGGCTCTTCCTTCACGCGCGCGAGCGTGACCAACGACACGGGCCTCTCCGTGGTCCGGAACCACACGATGGCCTCGCCTTCGCGCGCATCGCGCTCGGGCATGCCCTCCGGCTCCCAGGACAGGGCGCGGGCGAAGGATTCGATGATGGCGCGTGCGCCTTCGCCGCAGGCCGCCACGCCATCGACGGTGGCGAGGATCGCCGGGGAGATCGCGGCGGGGTCGTCGGTGGCGAAGAGGGTGTTCTCGGCGCCTTCCATGGGCGAATCGCCCTCGGTGGCGCTCGCCGGCATGAGGTCATGGACCTCGTCCACCAGGATCCAGTGTGGCCGCCCGGTCTTGGCCCGCAGCAGGCGCAGCGGCTGGAGCAGCTTGCCCACCCATTGGGTGCGCTTTTCCTCCGGCACCGCAGCCAGGCAAACGACCGTCTGCACGTCGGGTTTCTCGAGGGCGGTGAGGACCTCCTCCACCGTCGGCGGGTTGTCGAGGCTGCCGAAGACCACCGCGCTCTGGAAGTCGATGTAGTCGCCGCGCGTATCGAGCACGCAGACCTGGTAGCCGGTTCGGCACAGCCTCTCGAGGAGCGCGCTGCCGAGCTGGGTGGTGTGCGCGGGGTCGCCCGCGATGACGAGCGAAGCGCGCCGGCTGGGCAGGACGACATCGCCACCCTCCGCGTCCTGGCCGAGGCACAACGCGCGGCGGCGTTTCTTGGGCACCAGCGCCGCGAGGTCCGACTCGATGATGCCCTCGATCACCTCCAGCACGCCGTCGCCGTGGGTTCGCACCGTCACGCGGTCGGCGGCGTCCTTGAGTGTGGCGATCGCGTTGGCCGTCGCGCACGAGTACTCCGCCATGTCGAGCAACGCGTGGTCGTTCTCGCCGTCGCCCGCGGCCACGACGTTGCGTGCGGACAGGCCCAGCTCGGCCAGCGCGTGCTTGAGGCCACTCGCCTTGTTGCAGCCCGGCGGCAACACCATCACCGCGCCCTTGTTGAATATCACCTGCTGCTCCAGGCCCAGCTCGGCGATCGCCTCGAGCACGACGGTCTCGTGCGGGCGGACGGTGGCGAGGATGGTGTGGCCGACCGCCAGCGGTATTCCACTCGCCTTCAGGGCATCGACTAGGCTCTCCGGCGGCGGCTCCCCGAGCTCGCGCTTCTCCCCCGTCTTGGGGCGGTAGAGCAGGGCGCCGTTCTCGGCGATGACGCGATGGAAGACGTCGATCTCCGGAAAGATGCCGAGCAGCTCCTCCAGCTCGCGGCCGGTCACGAGGATCAGCTTGCGCCCGCTCTCGCGGAGCCTGCGCAGCCCGTCGAGCACGTGCGGCGGCACCACGCCGTCCTTGGCGATGGTGCCGTCGTAGTCGAGGGCGATGGCGGTATAGCGCACGGAACCGATTATCTGCGGATGGGTCTTTGATACGGGCCAATCACGGGGAACCCCTTGCCAGGCAAGAGCGAGCGGCGGCGAGCTTACATCGGCATCGACATCGGGGGCACGAAGAGCCTGTATGCGCTCTTCGATGAATCCTTTGAAGTGATCGCGGAAGAAAAGTTGCGGACCCATCCCGACAAGGGCGGCGTGGATGCCTTCACCCGGGCGATGGAAAAGACGGTGAAGTCATTGCTCAACAAGGCCAAACGCGGGGGCTTCGAGGTGCGCCGCGTGGGCGTGGGGTGCGCTGGCGACATCGACATGAAGAAGGGCGTCGTGCGCGCCTCGCCCAACCTGGAGATCCTCGCAGGCTACGAGATGCACGACCGCCTCGAGAAGCTCACGGGCGCCAAGGTGTTCGTGGGCCACGACGTGCAGGCGGCGCTCTACGGCGAGTTCCGCCACGGCGCGGCGAAAAAGGGCCGCCACGTGATCGGCGTCTGGCTCGGCACCGGGGTAGGCGGCGCGCTCATCATCGGCGGGCGCCTGCACCTGGGCGCGACCGGCTACGCCGGCGACATCGGCAATTACCTGCTGCACGCCGTCGAAGGCGGCCACGCTCCCGATCGCAAGGAGGTGCTCGACAACGTGGCGAGCCGTCCCGCGATTGCGGGGGTGGCGGCCTCGCTCGCGGCCAAGCATCGCGCCCCCACTCTGCGCAAGGCGGCCGGCACCGACGTGACCGACATCAAGGCGGGTGACATCGCCGAGGCGATCCGCAAGGGCGACAAGGCGGTGGAGAAAGTGGTGCGCGGGCGCGCGGGCGTGGTGGGCACGGCGCTCTCGAACCTGGTGGATTTCCTCAATCCGGACACCATCGTGCTGGGCGGGGGCATGGTCGAGGCGATGCCCCGGCTCATGACGCGCGAGATCCGGCGCGCGATCGACGATCACGCCTCGCCCAAGTCGGCGAAGGCCGTAAAGGTCGCGGCGGCCAAGCTGGGCGACCACGCGGGGACCGTGGGCGCGGCGTGCCTCGCGGTCGATATGTTCGCTGGCGCACCGCCGATCGACCTGGACGCGCTCTAGAATAGGGGCTCCCTACCCAGGAGTCCTCCATGAGCGATCACTTCCGCGCGCTGCGCCGCCTTGGCGCCGCCTTTGCCTGCCTCGCGTCGTTGGCCGTTCCGGCGACGGCTAGCGCTGCCGCCACCGTCGATTATTCCGACCTCTGGTTCAATCCCGACGAACCAGGCTGGGGCGCGAACATCATCCAGCAAGACGACGTGCTCTTCGTGACGCTCTTCGTCTATGGCACCGGCACGCAGCCGCTCTGGTACGTCGCCTCGTCGGTGGCGCGAGCCGGCAACACGTCCAATTTCTCGGGCACGCTCTACCGCACCTCGGGGCCGTACTTCGGGGCCGGCACCTTCCCGTCCGCATCGGTCGCCGTCACGGCGGTCGGCACGCTCACGTTCACCGCATCGGATTCGACCAGCGCCACCCTCACCTACAACGTGGAAGGGGCGTCCTCGGTGACCAAGACCGTAATGCGCCAGACGTGGGACACCGAGAACATCACCGGCATCTATCTCGGCGCGACCGCCGGCACATGGGCCGGCTGCGGGGCGGCGCGCAACGGCTACCAGGAGAGCCCGGCCACGTTCACCATCGCGCACGACGGCCCGACGATGCAGCTGCGCGAGGAGGGCGCCGGGTATGTGTGCAACTACACCGGCACGTACACCCAGAGCGGGCGCATGGGCGTGATCCAGGGCGGCGGGCTCTGCGGCGACGGCGTGAACCAGACGTTCCTGGCCCGCGACGTCCAGGTGAGCCCGAACGGGATCGTGGGGCGGGTCGAGTTCGCACAGGCCGGCGGCAGCTGCCGGTTCATCGGCACGCTGGGTGCCGCGCGCCGGGGATCCTGAGCGCGCACGTCAACCGCTTCTCCCCCGGGCCGTTGTTCGGCTACTCGCCCTGCGCCGACGCAGGTCGACCCCAGCCCATCAACCCGCTCGAGGGAGACTCCCCATGCAAATCGATGTCGCACTGCCCATCGTCCGCGCGCTCGCGGACGGCGTGAACCCCGTCACCGGTGAGGCCTATCCGGAGGAAAGCCCCTACGCCGAGCCGCGCGCCCTGCGCGCGCTGTTCTCGGCGGTGGACCTGATGCAGAAGGAAATGGAGCGCGAGAAGCGCCGCGAGCGGTTGCCGGCCAACTTCGGCAAGCCGTGGACCGATGCGGAAGACGGATTGCTCTCCTCCGAGTTCGACGCCGGCACCACCCTGGGCGACATCGCGCGCAAGCACCAGCGCACGCATAGCTCGATCCGCCTGCGGCTGGAGAAGCTGGGCAAGATCGAGCCGACGACCGCCCAGTAGCGGCCGTCGCCCCGGGACTCCGGCGCATGCCGGAGTCTTTTCCCCGGGGCCTGAGTTCCTTGCTAGCGTGCCGAGCGCAGGTGCTCGCGCACCTTGTCGGCGACGGGCCCGACCGCCTGCACCGCGCGCTCGAGCTCCGATTTGCTCACGCCCAGCGATTCCGTCCAGTTGCGGATCTCGTCGGGGTCGTTCATGTCGATGCGATCACGATCGGGCGAGCCACGATTCGACTTGTTGTCTGCCATGGGGAGTCCTCCATTCGGTCGATCAAGCACATTGGAGGAATGGCTCCCGCGGATGATTCCCGCCATGGTCCGCGTGGCGCAGCCATCAGGGCTTCTTCAGGTTTAGCGCAGCACTGTTCATGCAGTAGCGCAGGCCGGTCGGCTCGGGGCCGTCCTCGAACACATGGCCGAGGTGCGCGTCGCAACGCGAGCAGAGCACTTCCGTGCGCCGCATGAACCAGCTACGGTCGTCCTTCTCGATGACCGCCTCCTTGCTCACCGGCTGCCAGAAGCTGGGCCAGCCGGTTCCCGATTCGAACTTGGTCTCCGAGCTGAAAAGCGGTTGTCCGCAGCAGACGCACTCGTAGGTGCCCTTGTCCTTGGTGGCGTGGTAGGCGCCGGTAAAGGCGCGCTCGGTGCCGTGCTTGCGCGTCACGTGGAATTGCTCGGGCGTGAGCTGCGCCTTCCACTCCGCATCCGTCTTCACGATCTTGTCCATGGCATCTCCGTCGTCCGGCCGGCGCGCGCGCGCGCCGATGGCCCGAACCCAGTCCAAATTCTAGTCGGTTAAGCTGCGCCCACCTTGCAGAACTATTCCGCCGTCTTCCGCGACCGCAACCTCGCGGTCCTCCTGCTGCTGGGCTTCGCCTCTGGCCTGCCCATCGCCCTGGTGGGCTCGACGCTGCAGGCATGGATGACGGTCGAGGGCGTGAGCCTCGCCACCATCGGCCTCATCACCCTGATCGGCGTGCCTTACACCTGGAAGTTCCTCTGGGCTCCCACCATGGACCGCTTCGTGCCGCCTTTCCTGGGCCGGCGACGCGGCTGGATCGTGGTGACGCAGGCCGGGATCATGGCAGGCCTCGCGGCGATGGCGATGAGCTCGCCGCGCGCCGACATCCTCCTGATATCGATGCTCGCGCTGCTCGTGGCGTTCCTGTCGGCCTCGCAGGACATCGCCATCGACGCGTATCGAACCGACATCGCCACCGCCGAGCAGCGCGGCATCGTCGCGGCCCTGAACGTGCTGGGCTATCGCCTGGCGATGTTGACCTCCGGCGCGCTCGCGCTGGTGCTCGCGGCGGGCTCGGGATGGATCTCCGGCCTGGGCTGGCAAAACACCTATCTGCTGATGGCGGCGCTGATGGGCATAGGCATCGTCGCGGCCATCTGGGGCCGCGAGCCCGCCTCCATGGCGCCTGCGCCCCGCACCCTGCAAGCTGCCGTGGTCGAGCCGTTGCGGGAATTCTTCTCCCGGCCGGGCGCCTGGATGCTGCTGCTGCTGATCGTGCTCTACAAGTTGGGCGACGCCTTCGCGGTGTCGCTCTCGACCGCATTCCTCATTCGAGGCGTGGGGTTCTCCCCCGACGACGTGGGCTACGTGAACAAGGGGATGGGCCTCGCCGCGACCATCTTCGGCGTGGTCGCGGGCGGCACCTTGATGGTGAAGCTTGGCCTTTATGGATCGCTCCTCGTCTTCGGCATCCTGCAGGCGATCTCGAACCTCACCTACATGTGGCTCGCCATGGCCGGCAAGAGCTACCCCGTGCTGATGGTCGCCGTGGGCTTCGACAATTTCGCCGGCGGCATGGGCACCGCGGCTTTCGTGGCGCTGCTGATGGCGTTGTGCGACCACCGTTTCACCGCGACCCAGTACGCGTTGCTCTCGGCGCTGTCCGCGGTGGGGCGCGTGTACGTGGGCCCGGCCGCGGGGTACATGACCGATCCGCAATACCTGGCGCTGCCGTGGCCGCTTTTCTTCTTCATCACCTTCCTGGCCGCGCTGCCGGGTTTGGCGCTCCTCGCATGGAAGCGCCGGGATATCCAGGCGATGGACGCCAGAGCGTCATGAGCGACGACCGGGTGGTCGCAATGGTCGTGCTTTCCGCGCTCCTGGCCGGGACTGTCCTCTCCTGGCGCACGATCCTCGCCGGCCGGGCGAGCCGCCGCTGGCCGACCGTGCAGGGCCGCATCGAGTCGCTCGAGGTGAAATCGATCCAACGCGGACACCACGGCATGGGCACGTACAAGCCGACGCTCGTGTACACCTACCGCGTGCAGGGCCGCGACTATCGCGGCAGCCGCATCCGGGTTTCGGATTTCCTCACGATCGGCGTCCAGTCGCGGCGCCAGTCCCAGGCTGCCGTCGAGCTCGACGGATTTTTCCCTGGCTCGCCCGTGACGGTCCATTTCGATCCCCTGAACCCGTCGCGGGCGGTGCTCCGGCCCGGGGTCTCCTCGTCGCAGTACTTGATGGGGTTCGGGTTCGCCATCCTGCTGCCGCTCCTCGCCGCCGCGTTTTGCTTCCTGTTCCGCCCCTGAGTCGCCGGCCGCGGCTACGGCCGCTCGCGAAAGCGGAAGACGCCAAGGCTGCCGAAGAGATTCGGCATGAGCCGCACCTGCCGCCCCTCGTGCAGCACCCGCTCGTCGAGGATCTCGGCGCCCAGCTTGCGGCACAGGTCCTCGAAGTCCTTCACGGTGCACAGATGGATATTGGGCGTGTCGTACCAGCTGTGCGGCAGCGTCTTCGACACCGGCATGTGGCCGCGGAAGATGTCGAGGCGGTGGCGCCAGTAGCCGAAGTTGGGGAAGGTCACGATTCCCTCGCGCCCCACGCGCAGCATCTCCTTCATGACGCCCTCGACGTTCCACATCGCCTGCAGCGTCTGCGACAGGATCACGAAGTCGAAGGCGTTGTCCTCGAAGAGCGACAGGCCGCTGTCGAGGTCCTCCTGGATCACGTTCACGCCGTTCTGCACGCTCGCGAGGACCCCCGCGTCCTCGATCTCGATGCCGTAGCCCGTGACGTTGCGCGTCGCCGACAGTCCGGCCAGCAGCGCACCATCACCACATCCCAGGTCGAGCACGCGCGCGCCCTCGGGGATCCAGGACGAGATGAGGGCGAAGTCGTAGCGCTGCAGCGGCGCCTGGGCGGATTGGGCGTTCGGCAGCGCGCTCATATGCCCTCCTTCGCGGCGCCGCGATAGCCCGACAGCTCCTCGAGCTCGCTCGAAGCCAGCAAAAGCGGCGTGCGTCGCGGCCCGGCGCCGATCTCGGCCGCCACCTTGTCGATGTAGGCCGCCACCAGCTCGTGGTAGTGCCGGTTGTCGAGCAGGAACGCGTCGTGACCGTGGGGGGCATCGATCTCGGCGTAGGTAACGGGCTTCCTGGTCGCCACCAGCGCCTTCACGATCTCCCGCGAGCGCTCGGGCGGGAAGCGCCAGTCACTCTTGAAGGACGCGACGAAGAAGCCCGCGCGGGCGTTGGCGAAGGCGCGCGCCAGGTCGCCGCCCGTTTCCTTGGCCGGATCGAAGTAGTCGAGCGCCTTGGTCATCAGCAGGTAGGTGTTGGCGTCGAACACCTGCGCGAACTTGTCGCCCTGGTAGCGCAGGTACGACTCGATCTCGAACTCGACGTCGTAATTGAAGCCGTACTCGTCGCGCTTGAGCACCCGACCGAACTTCTCCATCAGGAGGTCCTCGGAGAGGTAGGTGATGTGGCCCAGCATCCGCGCGAGCTTGAGGCCGCGCGCCGGGATCACCCTGTGCGCGTAGAAATTGCCTCCGTGGAATTGCGGGTCCGAGACGATCGCCTGGCGCGCCACGTCGTTGAAGGCGATGTTCTGAGTCGAAAGCCGCGGTGCCGCGGCGATCACGAAGGCGTGGCGGATCCGGTCCGGGAACGAAAGCGTCCACTGCAGCGCCTGCATGGCGCCCAGGGAGCCGCCGATGGCTGCGGCGAGCGTTCGGATCCCGAGGCGGTCCATGAGGCGCGCCTGGGACACTACCCAGTCCTCGCAGGTGACGACCGGAAAGCTCGCGCCGTAGGGTTGGCCGGTGGCGCGGTCGATGGAGCCGGGCCCGGTCGAGCCATGGCAGCCGCCGATGTTGTTCACGCCGATCACGAAGAAGCGATCGGTGTCGATCGGCTTGCCGGGCCCGATCATGTTGTCCCACCAGCCGACTTTCTTCGGGTCGTCGGCGTAATGGCCGGCCACGTGGTGGCTTCCCGAAAGCGCGTGGCAGACCAGGACGGCGTTGGACTTTTCGGCATTCAGCCGCCCGTACGTCTCGTAGACGAGCTCGTACGAGGCGAGCGTCTTGCCCGCCTTGAGGATCAGGGGCTCGAGGAAGCCGGCGCGCTGCGGCGCCACCGCTCCCACCGAGCGATCGTTCATGTCGCCCATAAGCAAAAAACCCGAAACGGCTTTCGCGCGTGTCGGGTTCCGGGTGGGGCCGCCACTCGCTTTAGCCGTATTTATCAAGCGCCCGCAAGCTGAGCTCAAATCGGCGCCAAGGAGCGGATTCTATGCCTTCGGGCAAGCGGTAACAAGATGAAACACGAGTGAATTTTGCCTTGCCCTAAATTGGGGCCGTGCCGAACATGCAAGCGAACCCGAAACCGGAGGTCTCATGCGCCACCTGATCGCCATCCTCGCCCTCGCCGCAGCGCCGCTGGTGGCGCTCGCCCAGGCGCCCAAGTACGCCGTCCTTTCCCTCGTGGGCGACAAGCTGCTCATCGTCGAGCGCGAGATGACCACCGGCTCGCGCCTCGACAAGAACGAGCGCACCGTCGTCGACCTGCCGGACAACTCGATCGACCGTGCCATCACGCTCGCCATCGACGACGCATTGCGCCGCGCCAATCCCGGCACCCAGCCGATCCTGCTCGCCTCGCAGCGCGCCGACCTCTATGCCGCCTCCTACAACGCGATGGACCGCGCCGATGGCGTGGCACGGGTATACCAGGCGGTGAAGCCGATCGTGGGCAAGACCGGGGCTACGCACCTGGTGCTGGTGACCAAGCACCGTGGGCGTGCCATGTTGCGCCTGCGCGACGGCCACGTCGGCACCGGCTTCCTCGAAGGTGTCGGCTTCTACGTGGACCACGGCACGATGTCGCGCGGGGTGGACACCAACGACGCCGAATCCGGCTTCATCGGCCCCTTCGCCTACATGAACATTTCGCTCATCGAGCTCTCGAGCGGCCGCATCGTCTCGCAGCAGCACGTCGTGGGCTCGAACGCGCAATCGCCCAATCCCCGCGAGCGCAACGTCGGCAACGCCTGGCAGCGCCTGAGCGACGATGAGAAGGTCAAGCGCCTCACCGAAGTGATCCGCGAGGAAGCCGCCCGGGCCGTGCCGATGGTGGTGGCGGCGCGATAGAGGCCGGACTGCGGGCGGGCGGCGGCGCCCGCCCGGCCTATTTCCCCTGCCCCCCTACCCGTTCAGCTTCTCGATCAGTCCCTGCATCTTCTCGGGCTCCTCGGTGCGCAGGATGCGGGCGACGAGCGGGGCGATGTCCGGGATGCTCGTGGTGAGCACGCGCTGCTTGACCGACAGCAGGTGCGCCGGGTGCATGGAGAAGTGGCGCAGCCCGAAGCCCAGCAGCATCCGCGTGAGCTCCACGTCGCCCGCCATCTCGCCGCACACCGCCACGGGCTTCTGGTGCTGCTGCGCCGTGCGGATCACGCCCGCGAGGAGGTTCAGCACCGCGGGGTGCAGCGGATCGTAGAGGTGCGCCACGCGGTCATCGGCGCGATCGATGGCTAGCGTGTACTGGATGAGGTCGTTGGTGCCGACCGAGAGGAAGTCGAGCTTTCGGATGAACATCGGCAAGGCGATCGCCGCCGCGGGCACCTCGATCATCCCGCCCACGGGCACGTACTCGTCGAACTTCACGCCCTCGTCGCGCAGCTCCTCCTTGGCGCGAGCCACCGCGGCGATCGCCTGGTTGAGCTCGTTCCAGGCGGTGAGCATGGGAATCAGGATCATCACCTTGCCGTGGCGCGAGGCTCGCAGGATCGCGCGCAGCTGGGTGTTGAAGATGTCGGGCTCGGACAGGCAAAAGCGGATCGCGCGCAGGCCCAGGGCGGGATTGATCGCCGTGTAGTCGTGGCCGTCGAGCGCCTTGTCCGCGCCGGAGTCGAGCGTGCGGATCGTCACCGGCAGGCCCTTCATGCCCTCGACCACTTCGCGGTACGCCTCGTACTGCTCGTCCTCGCCCGGCAGCACGCGGCGGTTCATGAAGAGGAACTCGCTGCGGAAGAGGCCGATGCCCATCGCGCCGCTCGCGCGCACGGCCTCGAGGTCGGTGGGCAGCTCGATGTTGGCCTGCAGCTGCACCGGCGTGCCGTCGAGCGTCGAGGCGGGCGCCGTCTTCAGGCGCTTCAGCTTGTCGCGCTCGAGGCGCGCCTGGTTCTGCTTGAGCCGGTATTCGGCGAGGACGGCCTTGTCGGGGTTGACGATCACCACGCCCTGGGTGCCGTCCACGATGATCAGCTCGTCCTCGCGGATCATGTTGCGCGAGTGGTGCAGCGCCACGATCGCCGGGATGTTCATCGAGCGGGCGACGATCGCCGTATGCGAGGTAGCCCCGCCCAGGTCGGTGATGAAGGCAGCGAAGGGATGCTCGCGGAAGAGGATCACGTCCGCCGGAGACAGGTCGCGCGCGACCAGGATGGACGCGTCCTCGCGCACGGGCTTCATCGCGATGCGCCGGCGCGTCCCGGCGAGCGCTGCGAGCACGCGCTCGGCCACCTGGCGCACGTCGTCCTCGCGCTCGCGCAGGTACGGGTCGTCGATCTCGCTGAACTGCGCCATCAGCTCGTCCAGCTGCATGCGAAGCGCCCACTCCGCGTTGCAATGCTGCTCCCGGATGATCTCGCGCGGGGCCTCCGAGAAGGCCGCGTCGTCGAGGAGCATCCGGTGAACCTGCACGAAGGGCGCCAGCTCGGCCGATGTGCTGTGGCGCACGCTCTTCTCGAGCGCCTCGAGCTCCTCGCGCACCTCGCGCACCGCGCGGTCGTAGCGCCGCTGCTCGCGCTGGATGTCGGCGCCGGTGATCTCGTAGTGGTTCGCCTCCGCCGACATGCCGGCGAAGAGGTGCGCCTGGCCGATGGCGATGCCGCCGGAGACGCCGATGCCATGCATGGTGAAGCAGACGGTCTGCGCCATCGCGGCCTACTCGCCCTCGCCGAACTTGTCGGCGAAGAGCTGCTCGAGGGCGTCCATCGCCTGGGCCTCGTCGGCGCCGTCGGTCTCCAGCTCCACCGTGGAGCCCAGCCCCGCGGCGAGCATCATCACGCCCATGATGCTTTTCCCGTTGACGCGGCGGCCGTTGCGGGTGATCCACACGGCGCTCGAGTACTGCGAGGCGACCTGGGTGAGCTTGGCCGAGGCGCGCGCGTGCAGGCCCAGCTTGTTCACCACCTTCACGTTGCGCTTGATCATTTCATCTCGAGCGCGCTCATCCGGGTGACGCCCTCGGTCGCGCCCCCGAACGCCTTCTCGCGCATCTCCAGCAGCGGCAGCGCGCGATAGGTGAGTGCGCGAATGAGCATCGGCAGGTTCACGCCGGCGAGGCCCTCGACCCGACCCATGCGCAGCAGCCGCGCAGCGATGTTGGACGGCGTAGCACCGTAGATATCGGTGAGGACCAGCACGCCCTCGCCCTGGTCGAGATAGCGGATCAGGTCTTCGGCGACGGGAATCAACGCGTCGGGGTCGTCGTGCACGGTGACACCGAGCTGGCGCACGTACTGCGGCCGCTTGCCCAGCACGTGGCTCGCCGAATGGATGAGCGATTCGCCGAAGGCGCCGTGGGAGACGATGAGGATGCCGATCATTGGCCGAATCTTATAATGCTTCGATGAGCGCAAAGACCCCCCGGCCGATCGAGATCAACCTGCACCAGGTTTCGCGCGTGCTCGACATCGCCTTCGACGACGGCACCAGCTTCTCGCTGCCGTGCGAGTACCTGCGCGTGTTCTCGCCCTCGGCCGAAGTCCGCGGCCACGGACCCGGCCAGGAAGTGCTGCAGGTGGGCAAGCGCGAGGTGAACATCAGCGCCATCGAGCCCGTCGGCGTGTACGCGGTGAAGCTCGCGTTCAGCGACGGGCACGACACCGGCATCTATTCGTGGGAGTACCTGCGCGAGCTCGGCGAGAAGCAGGAAGCGAACTGGAATGCCTACCTCGCGCGCCTGGCGCAGGCAGGCAAGGGCCGCGACCCGTGACGCGCAAGACGCACTTCGGCTACCAGGAGGTGCCCGAAGGCGAGAAAGCGAAGCGCGTGGGCGAGGTCTTCCGCTCGGTGGCGGGCAACTACGACCTCATGAACGACCTCATGTCGCTCGGGTTGCACCGCGCGTGGAAACGCTTCGCCGTCGAGATGTCGGGCGTGCGCGCCGGCTCGCGGGTGCTCGACGTGGCTTCCGGAAGCGGCGACCTGGCCCTGGCATTCGCCGAGCGCGCGGGACCCTCGGGCGAGGTCTGGATGACCGACATCAACGCGGCGATGCTTGCGGTGGGCCGCGACAAGCTCATCGACCGCGGCATCTTCGCCCCGCTCGCGTTGTGCGACGCCGAGCGCCTGCCCTTCCGGGACGACACGTTCGACTGCGTCTCGGTCGCCTTCGGCTTGCGCAACATGACCCACAAGGACCTTGCGCTCGCCGAGATGCGGCGCGTGGCGCGCCCCGGAGGTCGCGTGATCGTCCTCGAATTCTCGCGTCCGTGGAAGCCGCTTGCCGGCGCCTACGACGCCTATTCTTTCTCGATTTTGCCGGCGCTCGGGCGTTACGTGGCCCGGGACGAGGCCGCATACCGATACCTCGCCGAGTCGATCCGCATGCACCCCGACCAGGAGACGCTCAAGTCGATGATGGCGCAGGCGGGCATGGAGCGCGTCGAGTACTTCAACCTTGCCGCCGGCGTGGTGGCGCTGCATCGCGGGTGGAAGGTATGAACCCGCTGCGTCCCCATCCCGCGGCCGGCGCAGTGAACCATGTCCTGCGCACCGCGCCGCTCGCCATGGAGCGCCTGGCGAAGCATGCGGGGCGCACCGCACGCTTCACGGTAGGCCCGTTCAGGTTCGGGCTCACGGTGCAGACGACCGGCGAGGTCACGCCGGCGGTGGAAGACGCCCGCACTGATCTGGCGGTGCGCATCTCGCCTTTTTTGCTGCCCCGGCTCGCCGCCGGCGAGGAAGCCGCCTTCCGCGAGATCGCCATGGAGGGCGACATGGAATTCGCGCAGGAGATCGCCTACCTCGCGCGCCACCTGTCGTGGGACGTGGAGGAGGACCTCGCCAGGATCGTGGGCGACATCGCCGCGCATCGCATCGTCACGGCCGGTCGCGCCATGGCGCACTGGAGCCGCGAGGCCGCGATGCGCACCGCCCAGGGCGCGGCGGAATACTGGACCGAGGAATCGCCGCTCATCGCCTCGCGCGTGAAGGTCGAGGGCTTCCTGGGCGACGTCGCCGAGCTCCGCGACGCCGTGGAGCGCCTTGAAAAGCGCATCGAGCGCCTGGAGCGTCCGGGCGCCTGAGCCCCGCGCTGCGGGAGGAACTTCTCGCTGATGCGAGTGGTCCTCGGGGGGGACCCGATCATGCGCGCAATGCCTCCAGAAAGGGGCCGGAGGTGAGACGCCTCGCGGTCCTCCTCGCGACGAGCCTCGCCGGGTTCGCCTACGGGCAGGGGGCCACCGCGCCACCTGCCGATCCCTCCGCCTCCGAGCGTCCCGTCCAACCCGGCGAGTCCCGCCAGCGCCAGCGCGACCAGGCCGAGCAGCCGCGCCGGCAACGCCGCGGCAACGTGGACGTGACGTGGATCGCGCCCGAGCCGCTCAAGGACCTGTTCGAGAAGTTCCTGCCGGTGCCGACATTCGAGGGCGACCGGCGCCCACGCGGATTCCTGCGCCCATGGATGCGCGAGGTCCGCCGCCGCGTTCCCCAGATCGCCGCCGCCGAGGGTTATTTCTCTCCCACGCTGGACATAAAGTTCGAGGACGAGCTGCGCGAGCACGCGACGGTGACCGTCGACCCGGGCCCGCGCACCGTGGTGGACGATATCGCCATCGAGTTCGCCGGCGACCTGGCGGGCGAAGGCGGGGAGCGCGAGGCGCGCCGCCGTCAGATCCGCGAGGCCTGGTCGATGGCGAAGGGAACTCCCTTCCGGAGCGCCGACTGGGAAGTGGCCAAGACCAAGATCGGCGAGGACCTTTCCTCAAAGGTGTATGCGACTGGCGCCATCGCTTCCAGCGAGGCCCGCGTCGACGCCGAAGCCGCCCGCGCCCACCTGAAGCTGGTGCTCGACAGCGGCCCCCCCTTCTCCTTCGGCGATGTCGAGATCGAAGGCCTGTCCGAATACTCGGAGGCGCTGGTGCGGCGCGTGGTGGACCTGCGGCTGGGCGAGCCGTACGACCGCGAGCGGCTCACCGAGCTGCAGCGCGCGGTGCAGAACGGACCCTGGTTCTCGAGCGTCGTCGTGGATATCGAGCGTGATCCCGCGCGGGCGCGGGCGGTGCCGGTCAAGGTCACCGTGACGGAGCGCCCGACACGGGAGGTCGGGCTCGCATTCGGGTACGGCACCGACGACGGGGCCCGCGCCGAGGCCGCGTTTCGCCATCGCAACCTCTTCGACCGCGGCTTCGACCTGCAAAGCTCGCTGCGCGTGAGCCAGAAGCGCCAGATCGGCTTCGCCGACGTGTACCTGCCGCCGGGGCTGCATCGCTCACGCTCGCGCGGCACGGTGCCATTCCAGGACAGCTTCGGCGTGCTCGCCGAGAGGAGCGACATCGAGAAGCTGGAGATCAGCCGCTTCGCCGTGGCGGGCTACCGCCACTTCAAGCTCGACAACTGGGAGCTGCGCGCGGGGCTTTCCTACCAGATCGAGCGCTCGCACCCCGAGGGGGCCGACGAGCGCATCAAGCGCGCATTGGCGCCCATCGTGGCCACGACATTTCGCTGGGTGGATGACCTCTTCGATCCCAGGAAGGGCGGCGTGCTCAACCTGCAGGTCGCGGCGGGCTCCAAGGCGCTCGCCTCCGGCAACGACTTCATCAAGGCGTACGGCCAGTACCAGCACTGGGTGCCGATCACGCCGCGCGACCAGCTGCTGCTGAGAACCGAATTGGGCACCACGATCGCCAACAGCCGCGAGGGCATCCCCGAGGATTTCCTCTTCCGCGCCGGCGGCTCGCGCTCCAATCGCGGCTACGCCTACCAGGCGCTCGGCGTGCGCGAGGGAGAGGCGATCGTGGGCGGGCGCTACATCGCGACCGCGACGGCCGAGTTCGTGCATTGGCTGAACGAGCAATGGGGCGCCGCGACTTTCGTGGACGTGGGAGACGCGGCCGATACGCGCGACGATTGGCAGCTCAACCCCAGCTACGGCGTGGGCGCGCGCTTCAAGACGCCTGCCGGCCCGTTCGCGCTCGACCTCGCCTATGCGCAGCGCGAGCGCCGGTTCCGGCTCTCCTTCTCGGTCACCGTGGCCTTCTAGCGTGGACGCGCAAGCCACCGCCCCGCCGCCCGCTCCCGAGCCTCGCCGGCGCCGCCGCTGGTTGTGGATCACGCTCGCGGTGCTGCTTGCCCTGGTGTTGGCGGTGGTGGGTGGCCTCACCTGGCTCGTCAAGACCCCCGAAGGCGCGCGCTTCGCGCTCGACCGCGCCATGAGGCTGGGTGGAGAGGGTTTGCGCTACGAAGGCCTCGAGGGCTCCATCGGCGGGCCGCTGCGCATCGCGGTGATCGAGGTCTCGCGCCCCGAGCTCTATGCGCGCATCGAAGGCTTCGAGATGGAGGCCTCACCGCCCTTCGGTGGCCTGCTGCACGTGCATCGCCTGGGCGCGCGCTCGGTGGAGGTGCGCACCGTCGATACGGGCGAAGCCGCCAAGCTTCCCGTCACGTTCGCCGCGCCGTATCCGATCCGCCTGGACGCGGGGCGCGTGGGCGAGCTTCGCCTGGGCGACCTCACGCGCGAGGCCGCTGCGGAGAAGGACCCTGCACGCAAGCGCGCGCTGATGGACGCCTCGCGCGAGAACGACCTGGTCGTGCGCGAGATAGACCTGGCCGGCGAAGGCGACAAGCGCGAGTGGCGCCTTTCGAAGGCGATCGCTTCCTTGCCGCAGGGAAAGGTTTCGCTGTCGGGGCGCGTCGAGTCGGTCTCGCCGTTCGCCCTCGACGTGAAGGCCGCGATCGAGGGCCGGGCCGCAGAACGGCCCTTCAAGGCCAATGTGAACGCCGGCGGGACGCTCAAGGCGATCGACGCGAAGCTCGAGGGCGAGGTGTCGGGCCAGCGCGCCACGGGCAGGGCGGTGCTGGAGCCGTTCGCCACGGTGCCGGTGCGGCTGCTCGAGCTGCAGGCGCGCGACTTCGACCTCTCGAAGCACCTGGAGGGCCAGCCCCGAACGCGTCTCGGCCTCGAGCTGCGGCTCGCCGGACAGGGCAAGGCCTTCGCGGGGCCCGTGCGCATAGAAAACGCGGAGCCCGGCGCGTGGGATGAAGGGCGCCTGCCCTTCAACCTCGCCACCGCGCGCGTGGTCGCGAGCGCGGAGCAGGTCGACGTATCCGACCTGGCCGTGAGCCTCGCCGGTGGCGGCTCGGCCGCCGGGCGCGCCACGATCAAGCAATCCGGCGTGGTGGCGGAGCTGGCGCTTGCGGACGTCGACCTGGCCGCGCTGCACGGGTCGCTGCAGAAGACGCGCGTGCGCGGCACGGCGAGCGTATCGGGCGATCGCAACGCGCAGCGCTTCGATGTCGCCCTGGCCGATCCTCGTTTCCAGGTGGATGCGCGCGGCGCGGTCGCCAACGAGCAGGTCGAGCTCGAGGCCGTCACGGTGAAGAGTGGCGCCGGGTCGGTTACGGCGAGCGGCACGGTCGGCCTCGCGGGCGAAAAGGCTTTTCGCCTCGAGGGCCGCGCGCAGCGTTTCGATCCCTCCGCGTTCGTGAAGGCCGCGAAGGGCGACCTGAACTTCTCGTTCCTCGCCTCCGGCACGATGGAAGGGACCCCGGCCGGCGAGGCCCGCATCGAGATCGCGCCCAGCACCTTCGCGGGCCTGCCCGCGTCCGGCCGCGTGCACGTGGCGGGTGACGCCTCGCGGCTCGCGCGCGGCGACGTGAACGTGACGTTGGGGGAAGCGCGCCTTGCCGCGCGTGGCTCGTTCGGTCGCCAGGGAGACGCGCTGGACGTGAAGCTGCACGCGCCCAACCTTTCGCTGCTGGCGAAGCCCTTCGGCGTCGCCGCCGCCGGCAAGCTCGATGCCGAGGGGCGTCTTACCGGCACCTTCAAGTCGCCTGCCGGGACGCTCTCGCTGCGGGGCTCGAACCTCGCGCTGCCGGGCAACGTCCGCGTGCGCGACGTTTCCTTCCGCGGGCAGGCCGGTGTCGAACCCGGCAGCCCGATTGAGGCGACGGTGCGCGCCCAGGATGTCGCGGTGGGCGGTGATTCCCCGCCCACACCCTTCGCGCACTCGATCGATGCATCCCTGCGAGGCACGCGCCTCGAGCACCGCCTGGAGGCGCGCGCCCGCATGACGCGCGAGAGCGAGCTCGCGATCGCGCTGCAGGGCGGCCTGGATGCGCGCGCGCGCGAAGCCGCATGGAACGGCCGCGTGGAGTCCTTCGGCATGACCGGGCGCGGAGCCTTCAGGTTGCTGCAGCCGACGCCGCTGCATGCCTCGGCGAGCCGCATCGAGCTGGGTGATGCGCAACTGCGAGGTGACTGGGGCGAGGCGCGCATGCTGCTTGCGCGCTGGACGCCGCGCTCGCTCGAGCTGAAGGGCTCCACGCCCGGGATCGAGATCCAGAACCTCGCGCGCTCGTTCAGGCTGGGTGGCGTGCCGCGCTCGAATCTCGTCATCGCGGGCGATTGGGACATCCGCGGCGCCGAAACCTTCGAGGGCACGCTGAACCTGCATCGCCTGCGGGGCGACCTGCGGCTGGGCGAGCCTGCGCTGGAGCTGGGCCTGAAGACCCTCGAGCTCAAGGCATCCGCGGTGCGCGGCCGCGCGCAGGCCACCTTCACCCTCGCCGGGGATCGCGTTGGCAGCGTGCGCGGCGAGGGAAGCGGGCTCATCGTGCGTGGCGACACGGGATGGGAATTCGCGGCCGCCTCGCCGGTGCAGGCGAAATTCGTAGCCGAGCACACCAACCTCGAGGTGCTTGCGCCGTGGCTGGGCCCCGATGCGCGCCTGGGCGGGCGCTTCAACGCCGACGTCACCGTCTCGGGCACCGGAAACGAGCCGCGAGTAGCCGGCATGGCGCGCGCCACGGACCTCACGCTGCGCGAGCCGCAGAGCGGCTTCGAGATCACGCAGGGCCAGGTCGCGGTGCGCATGGAAGGCCGCACGCTCACGATCGAGCGCCTGACCGCCACCACGCCCTGGAACCCGCCGGCCGCCGCGCGCGAGCATCTCCAGGACGTGACGCTTCCGGCTTCCGGCACGATCACGGCCGAGGGACGCGTCGATCTCGGCAAACGCACCGGCGCCCTCGTGGTGAAGGCGACCGACGCAGTGCTCACGCAGCTGCAGACGCGTTTCCTCGCGGTGACCGGCGAGGCGCGCCTCGAGGCCGGCGAGGGCGGCATGGTGGCGCGCGGCGCATTCAAGGCCGACGCCGGCTGGATCGGCGCGCTCGAATCGGCGCCGCCGTCGGTCTCGGAGGACGTCGTGGTCGTGCGCGCCGCCACGGGCGTCCCCGCGGAGCCCGCGCCGAAGAGCGATGCGATCCGGATCGAGGCGCGCTTCGACCTCGGCCAGAACCTGCACTTCGTCGGGCGCGGCATCGACACCCAGCTGGTCGGCGACATCCAGGTCTCCGGCCCGCCGACGGCCCTCAAGGCCACCGGCACCATCCGCACCCAGGGCGGGACGTACAACGGCTATGGCCAGAAACTCACCATCGAGCGCGGCGTATTGCGCTTCGCCGGGCCCGTGGACAATCCGCAGCTTTCCGTCCTCGCCTTGCGCAAGGGCCTGCCGGTCGAAGCCGGCGTCGAGGTGCTGGGCACCGTGAGCCGGCCACGCGTGCGCCTGGTCTCCACGCCCGATGTCCCCGAACCCGAAAAGCTCTCCTGGCTGGTGTTGGGCCGCGGACCCTCGGAGCTCGCCCCCGGCGACGCCTCGGTGCTGCTGGCGGCGGCCACCTCGATGCTCGGACGCAACAATCCGGGCTCCGACCTCGGCAAGCGGCTCGGGCTGGACGAGGTGCGCATCGGCCGCGCCGACACCAACAGCATCCTCGGCGTCTTGCCCCAGAGCACGGTCGCCGGCAAGACGGGCTCGGCCTCGGCGGCCGAGGTGGTGAGCGTGGGCAAGAAGCTCACCCGCGACCTGCACCTCACCTACGAGCAGGGGCTCGCCGATGCCGAGGGCGCCTTGAGGCTCTCGTGGCAGATCACCCGCCAGTTCCAGCTGCTCGCCCGCGCGGGCTTCCTGCCCGGGCTCGATGCGGTCTATCGCTGGTCTTTCAAGTAGCCGGGTTGCATCCCTAACATCTTCCCCTCCCGTCGGCGCATGGACCGAAAGGACCAGCAGGGCTAGACTCCTTCCTCGACAGAGCCGCGACTTGCAGCGGCCTTTCAGGGAGAGATTCGATGTATGCGTGCCCGTGGTGCGAGCGCAAGACGTTTTCCTTCTGGCAGAAGCAGAGCCTGGGACCCCACAAGTCGATGAAATGCAGCGCCTGCCGGCGCGAGGTGTGCGTGCCGTGGGTGCGCGCCCAGATCGCGTTCGCGCCGATGGTGGTGCTGTTCTTCGCCGGCCTCATCGGCGCGAAGATCGCCTACGGCATGTCGATGGAGGTCCTGATGGGCGGCGGGCTGGGGTTCATGGTGGGGGCGATCCTCACCGCGCCGATCTACCATTTCTTCGTGCCGCTGGTGCGGCCGGAGCGCCCGTCCCGCGCCTAGCGCGCGTCAGCATTTCGCGTATTTCCAGTGGCGCGGCTTGCCTTCGGCGAGCTGCTCGAGCGTGGTCGCCAGCCGGCGCACCCGCGTGGGCTCGGTCTTCGCTTCCTCGATCCACTCTATGTATTCGCGCCGATGGCTCGGGCTGAACTCCTCCCAGGCCTTCGATGCCGCGGCGTTGCGCCGCAGCGCCGCCACCAGTTCCTTCGGCGCCGCCGCTTCCTTCTTCCCGGCGCGCGGCTTCGGCGGCGCCTTCACGCCGTCGTCCACCAGCTTCTTTGCGCGCTTCGCCAGCTTCTCGAACCGCGCCTCGGCGGGCAGGTCCTCGAGCGACCGGATGCGGCCGAATTGCCCCATCGCTTCGTCGGAGGCGCCCTCGACCCGCATCAGCGGGTGCCAGAAGCCGAAGCTGCAGTGCGCCTTGAAGGCGGCCATACCGCCCAGCATCTTCCCCTTGTAGTCGAAGTGCGGCATCGACCACTTGATGGTCTCGTCCACTTCGGGGACCGCGGCGTGCACGCGCCTGCGCAGCTCCTCGAGGATGGGGCGGGCGAACTCCGCGGCGTTCGCTATGTAGGCATCGACTCGCTTGTCGCGGCTCCCCATTCCCTTTCCCCTGCTTTATCCGCACACCCCCACCCACCCGCACGCGCTGCAGAAATCGCAGCCGTCCTTGCGGATGACGGTGGCGTTGCCGCACTCGCGGCACAAGGCGCCCTTCATGACCGCGGGCTCGTCCTCGGCGCGCGGCGACTCGAGCACGCCCATCTCGCGCGTGGGATAACCGCGCTCGTCGAGCAGGCCCAGCATCGCGTAGCGGTGGATCACCAGGCGCGCGAGGTAGGCCACGGTGGAGGGCCAGTTCTGCTGGCGGCGCTCGCCCGGCACGAACGCCATGAAGTCGCCCAGCGGCTCCGAGTAGTCGAGCAGCTTGCGCAGCTTCATGCCGATCCACGCCACGTCGACCACGCGCATGTCGAGCGAGAGGATGCGGGTGAGCCCGTCGAGCGCGCGCGGGTAGTGGCCCGACAGCCAGAGCGAGTAGGGGCGCATGGTGCCGTCGGGCATCTGGATCTCCTTCATGCCCAGCACGAACTCCTCGCCCGAGGCGGGATTGGCGATGTCGACCGTCCACGACAGCGTGCCCTCGGTGCCGGTTCGCGGCTCGTCGATGCTGAACATGTGGTCGATGACCGGCGTGGGCCCGTGGCCATCGAAGGCCTTGAGCTGCTCGCACCTCCAGCGCACGGCCTGCGCCATCGCGGCCACGACGCCCGGCACCCGGCG
>DASPNE010000012.1:0-76617 GCA_035626705.1 Usitatibacter sp.
CCGAGAACGTGTCGCCCGCCTGCGGCACACCCTCGAAGCCGAGGACCTGCACCGGTGTGGAGGGCCCCGCTTCCTTGACCGCGCGGCCGCGCTCGTCCTGGAGCGCGCGCACCCGGCCCGAGAAGGCGCCGCAGATGAAGTTGTCGCCGACGCGCAACGTGCCGTTGGTGACCAGCACGGTGGCGACGGGTCCCTTGCCCGGGTCGAGCTGCGCTTCGACCACCGAGCCGGCGGCCGGCTTGTCGGGATTGGCCTTGAGCTCCAGCAGATCGGCCTGGAGCAGGATCTGCTCCAGCAGCTCCGGGACGCCCTTGCCGGTCTTGGCCGAGATGGGCTGCGCGAGCGTGGTGCCGCCGAACTCCTCGAGGATCACCTGGTGCTGCAGCAGGTCGCGCCGGACCTTGTCCACGTCGGCGGCCGGCAGATCGATCTTGTTGATGGCGACGATCATCGGCACGCCGGCGTTCTTGGCGTGGCTGATGGCTTCCACCGTCTGCGGCATGATGGCGTCGTCGGCCGCGACCACCAGGATGACGATGTCCGTCACCTGCGCGCCGCGGGCGCGCATGGCGGTAAACGCCTCGTGGCCCGGCGTGTCCAGGAAGGCGATGCGGCGGCCGTCCGGCAGCTGCACGTTGTAGGCGCCGATGTGCTGCGTGATGCCACCGGACTCGCCCGCGACCACGTTGGCCTTGCGGATGTAGTCGAGCAGCGAGGTCTTGCCGTGGTCGACGTGGCCCGTCACGGTCACCACGGGCGGGCGAGTCTCGAGCGTTTCCTCCGAGGCGGCCGCGGCCTCGGCGAGGAACGACTCGGGATCGTCCAGCTTGGCCGGCTTGGCCTGGTGCCCCATCTCCTGCACCACGATCATCGCGGTGTCCTGGTCGAGCACCTGGTTGATGGTCACCATCGAGCCCATCTTCATCATGACCTTGATGACCTCGGCGGCCTTGACCGACATCTTGTGCGCGAGGTCGCCCACGGTGATGGTCTCGGGAACCAGCACCTCGAGGATTTTCGGCTCGGAGGGCGCCGCGAACGTCGTGCCGCCCTCGTCGTCCCTATGGCGGCCGTGCCCCCGCGCGCGCCAGCCGTCGCGGCCGCCGCTCGCATCGCCGCGCGTCTTGATGCCGCGGCGGCGGTTCTGGTCATCGACCCACGAGGAAGCGGGCTTGGCGGTGCGCTTGGGGCCCTTCTTGTCCTTGCTTTCGCCCGGCTTGAGGACTGGCCGGTGGAGCGTGCCCTCGCTGGGGGCGGCAGGCACGGCCGTGCCGGCGGCAGCGGGGGTCTCCGCCTTGGCCGCCTCGGCCTTCACTTCTACCAGCACCGGGGCTTCGGCCTCGCTGGCCGGCTCTTCGTCCTTCTTGCGCACGACGCGCTTCTTCTTGGGCGCCTCGCCTTCGGCGGGCGTGGCCTCGGGGGGCTTGGCCTCGGCGGTCTCGTCCGCCTTCTTCTTGATGGCGCGCTTCGCCTTCGACTCGGCCTCGGCGGCCTGGCGCGCGGCGAGCTCGGCCTGGCGCTTCGCCTCGGCCTCGCGCTTGCGCGCCTCTTCCTCGTCGATGATCGGGGCGGGCGCCACGACCGGCTTGGGAGGCTCGGGGGGCGCTTCCGGCTTGTCCACCTTCACGAAGGTGCGCTTCTTGCGCACCTCCACCTGGATGGTGCGCGCCTTCCCCGTCGCGTCGGCCTTCTTGATCTCGGTCGTCTGCTTGCGCGTGAGCGTGATCTTCTTCTTTTCTTCCTTGTTGCCGTGCATCTCGCGCAGGTAGTCCAGCAGGCGCGTCTTGTCGTGCTCGGTGATGGCGTCGTCCCCAGCGCTCTTCTTCACACCCGCGGCATGAAGCTGCTCCAGCAATAGCGCCACCGGGAGCTTGAGCTCCTCGGCGAATTGGGTGACGTTCGATTTGGCCATTGTCTAGCTATTCTCCCGCAATCGCGCTCAGGCGGATTGCTGTTGATCCTTGAACCACGGCTCGCGCGCCTTCATGATGAGCTTGGTCGCGCGGTCCTCGTCCATGCCGGTCATCTCGGTGAGCTCGTCGGTCGCGAGGTCGGCGAGCGCGTCCATCGTGGTGATGCCCTTGGAGGCCAGCAGGCGGGCGGTCTGGTTGTCCATGCCCTCCAGCGCCTCCAGGTCCTCGGCGGCGTGCTCCACCGTCTCCTCGCTCTTGATCGCCTCGGTGAGGAGCGCGTTGCGCGCGCGGCGGCGCAGCTCGTTCACGGTCTCCTCGTCGAAGGCCTCGATCTCGAGCATTTCGTTGATAGGCACGTAGGCCACCTCGTCGAGCGAAGTGAAGCCCTCGGAGACCAGGATGTCGGCGACTTCCTCGTCCACGTCCAGCTTCTCCATGAAGAGCGAGCGCACGACGGACGTTTCCTGCTGGCTCTTCTCCTCGCGCTCCTCGGTCGTCATGATGTTCAACTGCCAGCCGGTGAGCTCGGAGGCGAGGCGAACGTTCTGGCCACCCTTGCCGATGGCGAGCGCCAGCTGCTCTTCCTCCACCACCACGTCCATCGAGTGGCGCTCCTCGTCGACGACGATCGAGCTCACGTCGGCGGGCGCAAGCGCATTGATCACGAACTGCGCGGGCTCCGGCGACCACAGGATGATGTCGACGCGTTCCCCTGCGAGCTCCTGCGTGACGGCCTGGACGCGGGAGCCGCGCATGCCGACGCACGTGCCCACCGGGTCGATGCGCTGGTCGTTCGACTTGACCGCGATCTTGGCGCGAAGCCCCGGATCGCGGGCCGCCGCGCGGATCTCGAGCAGGCCCTCCTCGATCTCGGGCACCTCGAGCTCGAAGAGCTTCACGAGGAAGTCGGGGGCGATGCGCGACAGGATGAGCTGCGGCCCGCGCGCCTGCCGGTCGATCTTGCCAATGTAGGCGCGCACCCGGTCGCCGACCCGCAGGTTTTCCTTGGGAATCAGCTGGTCGCGGGGCAGCAGCGCCTCCACGCGGCCCGATTCCACGATCAGGTTGCCGCGCTCGGCGCGCTTGACCGTCCCGGTCACGAGCGATTCGCCGCGCTCGAGGAAGTCGTTGAGGATCTGCTCGCGCTCGGCGTCGCGGATCTTCTGCAGGATCACCTGCTTGGCGGCCTGCGCGCCGATGCGCCCGAAGGTCTCGGCCTCGAGCGGCTCCTCGATCACGTCGCCCAGCTGGGCTTCCGGGTTCTCGGCCACGGCGTCGGTAATCGCGATCTGGTGCGCCGGCTCCTCATGCTCCTCGTCTGGTACGACCGTCCAGCGGCGGAAGGCGGAGTATTCGCCGGTTTCCCGGTCGATCTCCACGCGCACGTCAACCTCGTCCTTGAAGCGCTTCTTGGTGGCCGAGGCGAGCGCCATCTCGAGCGCGAGGAAGACCGTGTCCTTCCCGACGTTCTTCTCGCGCGAGAGCGCGTCCACCAGCAGCAGGATGTCCCTACTCATTCCAGATTCCTCCGAGCCTTCTCAAACGTCCGGCACCAGGCGCGCGCGGTCGATGTCGACCATCGCGAAGCGGTGCCTCTGCCCTTCGACCTCGAGAACGACCCCGCCGTCCTCGACGCCGCACAACGTTCCTTCGTATCTGCGTCGCCCATCGAGCGGCAGCCTTAGCCTCAGGCTCGCCTTCTGCCCGGCGAAGCGCGCAAAGTCCTCCAGCCGCTTGAGCGGCCGGTCCAGCCCCGGCGAGGAAACTTCCAGGCGCTCGTAGTCGATGCCTTCGACGGCGAAGGCGCGGGTGAGGTGATTGCTCACGCGTGCGCAGTCCTCGACCGTGATCCCCCGCGGCGAGTCGATGAATACCCTGAGCAACCCGCCCCGCGAGGTTTCGAGGTCGACCAGCTCGTACCCCAGCCCGCCGATGGTCTCGCGCAGCCAGGGCTCGCGATCAGGTGCGCTCGCCCTCAAGCAATCGACTCCACAAACAAAAAATGGGCGCAAGGCCCATCCCGACTACAGAACCGGATGATTTTATCACGGATCCCCTTCCCGGACGAGCGCGACCCCGTCCGACGGACTGTTGCGCCGACGCAAATGACGTCGGGCAGGCATGCATTGGGCCGGCGACTTGTTACCAGCCTTGGCATCGGCGTTACGAGCGACGGCCGTATTGGGGTGAACGTCCACTCACACGGCCGGATCGTTGTTGCAGAAACGTCACAAACCAAAATATCCTGTTGGAGTTTTTGCCCGTCCGTCGCTATCCTTCGCGGACTAGAAAAATCGGTTACCCCAACAAACCCTTCCCAATCCCACCCTCCTAACCCAACACAATTCGGGAGAATCATGAAGGAAATCAAGAGGAAACAACTATCCAGCGCGCTCCTGCAGGCGCTGGGTGCCGGTGTTGCCGTGACGCTTGCGGCAACCGCGGCCCACGCGCAGACGGCGCAACGCGTCGAGAAGATCGAGGTCACGGGTTCGAACATCAAACGTGTCGACCAGGAAACCGTGGCTCCGGTCGAGATCATCACGCGCGAGCAGATCGAGCGCACGGGCCAGCCGACTGTCGCCGAGGTGCTGCGCAACATCCCCGCCAACAGCGGCGGCAGCTTCAGCGAGAGCTTCACCAACAGCTTTGCCCCGGGCGCGGCCGGCATCTCGCTGCGCGGCCTGGGCCAGAAAACCACCCTCGTGCTGCTGAACGGCCGCCGCACCGCGGGATATGGCTTTGCGCAGAACCTCCAGGACGCCTTCGTCGACCTGAACTCGATCCCGAGCGGCGCCGTGGAGCGCATCGAGATCCTCAAGGACGGCGCCTCGGCGGTTTACGGCTCGGACGCGATCGCCGGCGTGGTCAACATCATCCTGCGCAAGGACTTCCGTGGCGTCGAAGCGACCGCCAACGTCGGCTACTACGAAGGTGGCGTCCAAGACATGCGGGCGACCCTTTCGGCCGGCATGGGCGACCTCGCGCGTGACCGCTGGTCTGCTTTCGGCACGTTCGACTTCTACAAGCGCGACCTGCTCCTGCTGAGCGACACCGACTATGGCCGCACGCGCGACATGCGCGACCAGCAGGGTGGCCGCAACCATATGTCCCTCACGGGCACGGGCACGTGGCGCCAGCTCACCGCCGCCAACGCCAACACCAACTTCTTCCGTGCGATCTCCGAGTGCCCGACGGCCATGACCCCTGCGCAAGCGATCGCGCTCGGCATCATGTCGCCGGTCAACGACCCGCGCACCAACTCGGGCAACTTCAACCAGCACGGCAACACGTTCTGCGTGAAGGACTTCAACGACCAGTTCACCGCGCTTCCGGAGACCGAGCGGTATGGCTTCCTCGGCCGCGTGACGCGCGAGTTCTCGGCGAACCTCACCGGCTACGTCGAAGTGGGCCTGTCGCAGGTGAACACGTTCCAGCGCTTCCAGGCGCCGTTCTTCGCCGGCACCACCGGCCTGCAGCAGACGGCCGCCGGCCTGCGTCCCTTCGTCTACAACGTGCGTTTCGCCCCGGGCTCTGCGGGCAACCCGTTCGACACGAACGCGACGTACAACGGCGTGCATGCCGACCTCGGCGCGCGCGACCTCGACGTGACCTCCGATACGATGCGTTTCCTGGGCGGCCTGCAGTACTCCTGGCGCACCTGGGATTTCGACAGCGCCATCGGCTATTCGAAGAACGAGATCGAGCAGCTGAACATCAACCGCACGACGCTCGCGGGCACCAGCGCCGCCTTCGGCGTGCCGGCCACGCCGCAACCGCCGATCCCGGTCTCAACCAACTCCCTCTACAACCTCGATCGCCCGTCGCAGAACTCCGACGCGCTGCGCAACAGCGTGCGCATCACGTTCCCGCGCCAGGCAGACTCCGAGCTCAAGTTCGTCGATACGAAGGCGAGCACCGAGTTCGGCCGCCTGCCCGGAGGCCCGATCGGACTGGCCCTCGGCGCGGAGTATCGCGAGGAGACGCTCGAAGACCGCCCCGACATCAACGCCCAGACCGGCAACATCCTGGCGCAGGGCATCACGGCCACCAACGGCCAGCGCGACAGCACGGCGATCTATGGGGAGTTCTCGCTGCCGCTCACCCGCATCATCGAGCTCAACCTGGCGGCGCGCCACGACCGCTACAGCGATTTCGGCAACACCACCAACCCGAAGGCCGGCATCAAGATCAAGCCCACCAACTCGATCCTGCTGCGCGCCAACTGGGGCCGTGGCTTCCGTGCCCCGTCGCTGCCGGAAATCTCGCCCTCGGTCGCCACGTTCTTCACCTCGGTCATCGACCCGGTGACGGACACCACGGCGAACATCTCGGGTGTCTTCGCGGGCAACCCGTCGCTCAATCCGGAGAAGTCCGAGAGCGCCACCGCCGGCATCATCTTCGAGCCGAACCAGAACTTCAGCATCGGCCTGAACTACTACCGGATCGAGTGGAAGGACCAGGTCGCCTCGCCGAGCTTCCAGTCCATCGTCAACTCGGGCGATCCGACGCGCGTGATCCGTGACCCGGCGACGGGCCTCATCACCACGGTGCTGTCGAACTACATCAACCTCGCCGAGACCAAGACCGACGGCGTCGACCTCGAAGCGCGTTATCGCATGAGCACGGCCATGGGTCGCGTCACCGCCCGGGCCAACGTGTCCTACATCGATACGTTCGAAGAGGCCGGCGTGCAGGTGGCGGGCACCAACGGCGGCACGAACACCATCCCGCGCACCCGTGGCAACCTCGCGCTGGATTGGGACTACCGTGCCCTCGCGGCGACGCTCCAGGTCAACTACGTCCGCGGCTACTACCAGCAGCTGCTGCCGGGCACCTGGTTCACCGCCCCGCTGGATCCGAACGTGCAGAACGGCGTGTACCCCGAGAAGATCCGGTCGCACACCACGTACGACCTCTTCGCGCGGTACAACCTCACGAAGAACCTGTCGGTTTCGGCCTCAGTGATCAACATCAACGACAAGAAGCCGCCTTACGATCCGGGGTTCAGCTCGACCTTCCTGTACGACTTCAGCGTGTACGACATCCGGGGCCGCCGCTTCAACTTGGGCCTGAGCTGGAAGATGTAGGAAAAAGCAGTTGCAACACGAAAAAGGGGCCTGGCGGCCCCTTTTTCTTTTTTGTGCTCCGTGAGCGCGGCGCTACTGGATGCGCCTCACCCGGGGCGAGCGGTTGTCATTCTCGATGTCGAGGAAAAACGCGCCCAGCATGCCGCGGCGCACGACGACCTTGGGATTTTCGAGCGACATGAACCGGGTGGAATCGTCGATCACCTGCCAGACCTGCCCGTTGGCGAGCCGAATGTGCATGTTCGGGCGCCAACCCTCGAAGTGGCCGGGGATGTGTGTGGCGATCGTTTCCAGGTCGTCGGCGGGCTTCGCGGCCTTGTATTCGAGCCCGAAGCGTTCCGACGCGGCTGCCTTGGCCGGCGGCGGGGTTCTTGCCGCGGCGGGTGGTGCGGGAGGCAGCCCAGGGGCTGGTCGAGCAGCCGCACCGGGCGGGAGCGCCGTCCCCAGGGGCAAGGCGTCATAACAAGCCAGTCGGGCAGCCGACTGGGTGATGGCGCGGCAGCGGCGCAGGCCGGCGTCGTCTGCCAGGACTGGCGCGGGCAAGGCAACGGCAGCGGAAGCCAGCAGGAAAAAGGCCTTTTTCATCGCTTGGGAGCAGGGGTCGGAAAGCCTGCCATTATGCGCTACGGCGGGGTGTTGCATAAACGCAACACCGCTATCCGTCTCTTGTTGGAATATCCCCCGCGGGTGGCTATCATCCGCCTGTTTCAACACTCCGTCACAAAGCCCACAAAAAGCATTCACATCTCTGCAGCATCCGCATTCAGTCCTGGCTTTCGTGTCACGAAACTCACACCTGGGGGAACAATGAAACCTGGAAAGAACAAACGTTTGGCACCCTTTGCAAGGAAGTCCTGCGTAGCCGCGACGCAGGTCGCGCTCGCGATGATGGCCGTGCACGCGCAGGCGCAACAGCCGGCTGCGAAGCCCGGCGAGCGCATCGAGGTAACGGGCTCGCGCATCCCGCTGCAGCAGAACGTAGAGAGCACCAGCCCGATCTCGGTGATCAGCGCCGACGACATCAAGATCGAAGGTGTGAGGAACACGGAGAACCTGCTCTACAACATGCCCCAGGTCTTCGCCGACCAGGGCAGCACGGTGGCCAACGGCGCGAGCGGAACCGCGACCGTCGACCTGCGCAACCTGGGCGCGGACCGCACCCTCGTGCTGGTGAACGGACGCCGTCTCCCGGCAGGCAGCCCCACGTATTACCCGACCGACCTGAACCAGATCCCGGCGCCGCTGATCCAGCGCGTGGAGATCCTGACGGGCGGCGCCTCGGCGATCTATGGCTCTGACGCCATCGCCGGCGTGGTGAACTTCATCATGCGCAACAATTTCTCCGGCGTCCAGGCGGAGGTGAACTACAGCTTCTTCAACCACCAGCAGGACAACCCCCAGGGCGCACGTGACGTCCTTGCGGCCCGCGCAGCCACCAATCCGAGCCAGTTCATCGTGCCCGGTGACGTGGACCGCGGCGGGGAGAGCACCGACGTCAACATCCTGATGGGCGACAACTTCGCCAACGGTCGCGGCAACGCAACCGTGTACTTCGGCTACAAGAAGGACAAGCCCCTCACCCAGGCCGAATACGATTACAGTGCGTGCACCCTCGCGCGCGGCGGCACGCCCACGGGCACCGAGTTTGCGTGCGGCGGCTCGGGCACCAGCTTCCCCGGCCAGTTCATCAACCTCGGCAACGGCTCGGTCTTCACTATCGCCGACGCCCAGGGCGGGGTGCGTCCCTTCGTGGGCGCGACGGACCAGTTCAACTTCGGCCCGTACAACTATTACCAGCGCCCCTCCGAGCGCTACACCGCGGCCGCGATGGCGCATTACGACGTGAACCCGTCGATGCGGGTGTACACCGAGTTCAATTTCCACGACGACCACACGATCGCCCAGATCGCCCCGTCCGGCCTCTTCGGCGTGCAGACGACGGCCACTTTCGAGAACCCGTTGTTCTCGGATGCCCTGCGTACGCAACTGGGCCTGACTGGCCCGGGCACCACCCAGCAACTGCTGATCCTCCGCCGCAACATCGAGGGTGGCGGACGCCAGGCGGATATCCGCCACACGTCGTTCCGCTCGGTCGTGGGCGTGAAAGGCGACATCGGCGGGACCTGGGATTACGACGTCTTCGCCCAGACCGGCAAGGTGATCTACCAGCAGGTCTACCGTAACGACTTCTCCGCCACGCGTGGCGGGCGTTCGCTGGACGTCGTCCCCGATCCCGCCACGGGCGCCCCGGTTTGCCGTTCGGCGCTCGATGGCAGCGATCCCAACTGCGTGCCGTACAACATCTTCTCGCTGGGCGGCGTGACGCAGGCGGCGCTCAACTACCTGCAGACCCCGGGCCTGCAGACCGGCGAAACCTCGCAGAGCGTCCAGGGCGCCACGCTCTCCACGGACCTCGGCAACTACGGCCTCAAGTTCCCGTCCGCGCGCAGCGGCGTGGGCATCGCGGTCGGCGCCGAGCGCCGCACGGAGAAACTCACGCTCGATACGGATACCGCCTTCTCGACCGGTGACCTTTCCGGCCAGGGCGGCCCGACCATCGGCCTGGGCGGCAAGTACACGGTGAAGGAGTTCTTCGGCGAGGTGCGCATCCCGATCCTCGAGGGCGTGCCCGGCGCGGACATCCTCAGCCTGAACGCGAGCTACCGCTATTCCGACTACGACACCGGCAAGGAGACCGACTCCTACGGCCTGGGCATCGAGTACGCGCCCATCCGCACGGTGAAGATCCGCGGCAGCTACCAGCAGGCGGTGCGCGCGGCGAACGTGATCGAGCTCTTCCAGGCGCAGGGAACCAACCTGTTCGACATGGATTCCGATCCGTGCGCAGGCCCGACGCCGGCCCGGACGTTCACGGAGTGCGCCCGCACGGGCGTGACGGCGGCGCAGTACGGCAACATCCTCGACAACCCCGCCGGCCAGTACAACTACCTGCAGGGCGGCAACCCGCTGCTCGAGCCGGAAACCTCCAAGAGCTACACGGTCGGCATCGTGCTCACGCCGATGCGCAACCTGAGCGCCACGTTCGACTACTACCGCATCGAGGTGAAGGACGTGATCTCCGTCCTGCCCCCGGTCACGGCGCTCACCAACTGCCTGGACACGGGAAGCGCGGCGTTCTGCGGCCTCATCAACCGCGATTCGCTGGGCACGCTCTGGCTGCCGGGCTCGTTCATCGTCGGCACGAACCAGAACCTCGCGCAGGTCGAGACTTCCGGCTACGACCTGGCGGTGAACTACAACCATCCGCTGGGCCGCTACGGCACCCTGGGGGTCAACTTCATCGGCACGTACCTGGCCGAGTACAAGTCGATCGACATCCCGGGCACGGCCGAGTACGACTGCGCCGGCCTCTACGGCAACGTCTGCCTGCTGCCGCTGCCGGAATGGCGCCACAAGCTGCGCTTCTCGTGGGCGACCCCGTGGAACGTGGACGTGAGCCTCACCTGGCGCTACTTCAGCGAGGTCGAGTTCGACTCCTCGGTGGGTGGCGGCGCCCCGGCGCCCGTGGACCAGTTCCTGAAGGCGCAGAACTACATCGACCTCGCGGGCTCCTGGGCGATCACCAAGCAGCTCACGCTGCGCGCGGGTGTCAACAACATCTTCGACAAGAGCCCCCCGCTCACCTCGCAGGTCGGCACGACGGGTAACGGCAACACCTACCCGCAGACCTACGATGCGTTCGGGCGCCGCGTTTTCGTGAACGCGACGGTCAAGTTCTGACCGGGTAGTTTCCCTCTAGGAACGGCGGGCTTCGGCCCGCCGTTTTTTTTTCAGCCCGCCTAGGCTTGGTAGCCGCTCGGCGCGCCGGAAAATGCCTGCAGGCCCGCAGCGAGCGCGGACACGAGCGAGCGCTCTTCTGGGGAGAGCAGGGGGTTCCACACGTCGAAGATGAGGACCACGCGCAGCTTGTCGCTGTCGTTCCAAGCCTCGTGCTCGATGGTGTCGTCGAACACCCATGCCTTGCCCGGGACCCAATGACGCGTGTCGTTTCCCACCCGGAAGCCGCAGCCCTCCGGAACGATCAACGGCAGGTGTGTGACGAGCCGGACGTTCGTGACCCCCATGTGCGGCGGTATGCGCGTGCGCGGCTTGAGGAGCGAAAACATCGCCGCCGGCGTGCGTCCCGCCTGCAGGGGCTGGGGCACCTTCCCCAGGACCTCGAGTGTCCTCGGGCAACGCGCGGCGTTCTCCTCCACCCGCCTGCCCAGCTTGTACAGGTGGAAGGCGCTCCAGCGCGGGGAATTGTTGAGCTCGGCCCACTGGTTGTGGGGCACGTCGTCGGGGTAGGTGATGTACGGCGTGAAACCCTCTTCCGTGTCCAGCACCGCGAGGAATTCGTCACGCAGCGCGTCGGTGGCTCCTTCGACCTCCTCGAGCCAGGGGAATGCGCTTCGTTCATGGAACTCGATCGAGGGCAGGCGTGGGTAGTGGTAGATCGCCGATTGCGAGTCGTAGCGGCGCTTGCGGCCGACCAGGATATCGACCGATTCCCGGAACCGCGCTGCCTCGAGAGCGCCGTGCTCTCGCAGGTGCGGGGCGAGGTAGTCGTCCAGGAAAGCCGCGCAGTCCGCGTCGTACTTGCGCTTGAAGGCGGCGGCATGGGCCACCGACGGCTTGAGGTCGGGGTGAAGCCGCTCCATCGGGGGGGCCACCGTAGCCGCGGCGCCGTACGCGCGGGCAGCCTCGTGGGTGCGCCCCTGGCGCTCATACAGGTTGCCTCGAAGCACCAGGGCGAGGAGGTCGGTGGGATCGACGGAGAGCGCTCCCCGCAGCGCCCCTTCCTCGCCGGCCGCATCGCCCAGGCGCTGGCACGCCAGGGCGAGCTGGATCCACCCCTGGGTGTCTGCACGGCCGGACTGGACGAGCCGCTGGAACGACGCGCGCGCCGACTGCATGTCCCCGCGGCGGAAGGCGATCTGGCCCAGCGCCATGAGGCTGCCACGATGACGGGGATCGATCTCCAAAATCCTTTGCCACAGCGCCGCCGCCTCGGCCTCCCGCCCAGTCTGGATCGCCCGGGCTGCCTGGGCCTCCAGAGCGGCGATCTCCGCGCCGCCCGATTGTACTTTCTGCATCCCTGCCCTCCTCGCGTGGACCCCTATTCTGCCGCGCCCGGGGTCTAGAATATGAAAGGCATTTCGCGCAAACGGAGGTGAAACATGAAACCCACGTTTTTCCTCGCGGTCCTGCTCGCCTCGGCGTCGACGAGCCAGGCCGCCATCGAGCTGCAATACAGCGCCGGTTCGGGCGCCCTCGCCTACCGGAAGGTGCACGTCGCCCCGGCGGAGGTCCGGTTCCATCGCGATTTCGAGGCCACTTCGGGCCTGCGCGGCTTGTCGCATCGACTCACGCCCGAGGAATCGCAGCGCCTCGCGCGCGACATGGGCGAGAGCTTCCGAGCCGCACTGGCCGATGCATTGCGCGCGCGGGGCTTCGAGCTGGCGGCCGCGCCAGGCGCGGATGTGCTGCAAATCCGCCCGGCCCTCGAGGACTTGTACATCAACGCGCCGGACCCGGCCCGTGCAGCTCCGAGCCGGCAGTACGTTCGCGAGGCGGGACAGGCGCTGCTGCGAGCCGAGGGCAACGATCCCTCGGGCAAGCGGCTTTTCGTCGCGAGCGAGCAGCGCACCACCGGGCGGACCGAGGGGCTTTCGCGGGCCAATGAAGTGTCGAATCGATTCTGGTTCGACACGATGTTCCGGCGCTACGCCGAGGATCTCGCAGCGGCGCTGGCCACCACCCGCTAGTTGGCTAGATCTCCCACGCGGGCTTCTCTCCCGCGTGCGCATCGATGGCCTCGAACATCGCGTTCACGAGGAGCCGCTCCTCGACAGTGAGCTCGGGCTTCCACACTTCGAAGAGCAGGATGACGCGGGTGGCGTCGCTGCGATTCCACGCCTCGTGCTCGATGGTGTCGTCGAACACCCACGCCCGGCCCTCTTGCCAGGTCCGCACCTCGTTGCCGACCCGGAACTCGCAGCCTTCCGGCACGACCAGCGGCAGGTGGCAGATGAGCCTCGTATTGACCATGCCGTTGTGCGGCGGAATGTGCGCCCCCGGCCGAAGCAGCGAGAAGAGCACCGAGGGCGAGCGGTTTTGCACCCGCGTGAGCGGCACCAGCTCGAGCGCGCGCATGGTCCGGGGGCAGCGGGCCGCGTTAGCCTCGACCCGCTCGCCATTCTTCCAAAGGTAGAAGGCGCTCCAGGCCGGATTGTCGAGCATCCCGGCCTGGTCCTTGCGAGGGCGTTCGGTACTCGACTCCACGTAGGGCTTGAAGGCCGCCTCGTCTTGCAGCACCGACATCAGCTCCTCGCGGATTTCCGCAGTGGCGGCCTCGATGGCGGGAAGCCACGGGAAATGCGAGCGATCGTAGAACTGCACCTGGGGCAGTCCCGGGAAATAGTAGTAGCGCGGGCGCTGGAAGTAGATCTCCTTCCGCCCGAAGAGGAGCTCGAGGGACTCGCTGAACCGGGCCGAGGAGCCCGGCGCCAACCGACGCTCGGAAAGCCAGCGTCCAAGGTGAGCCTCGAACTGGCCTGCATACCGGTTGACCATGTCGTTGGCGCGGCGCACCTCGGCGGCAAGCGCGGCGGGAAGGCGCTCGGCGGGGGGCGCCATGTTCACGGCCGCGCGATAAAAGGCCGAGGCGGCGCGTGCGTCGCCGGCTTCGTGCAGGAAGTCCGCCTTCACGATGAGGGCCTGGAGGTTACGCTGATCTATGCCCAGGGCGCGGTCGATCGCCTGCATCGCGCCTGCCGGGTCGCCGAGTCCGCGACACGCGTAGGCGATGCCCACGTGGGTGGATGCGTCCGCGCGACCGGAGGCCGCGACCTGCTCGAAGATTTCCCGGGCACGCGCGAAATTCCCGCGCCCGAGGGCCTCGATGGCCGCCGCGTCGAGGGCGGCCTTGTCGTTGAGGGATGCCTGCATGCGTTGGAGTTTCGCACGATCGGCTAGAATCGAGGCTCCCCCGCATGAAGACCTACCTCGATCTGCTGCGCCACGTCCTCGAGCACGGCGCGCGCAAGGGCGACCGCACCGGCACGGGCACCCTCTCGGTCTTCGGCCACCAGATGCGCTTCGACCTCTCGGAGCGCTTCCCGCTTCTCACCACGAAGAAGGTCCACCTGCGCAGCATCATCCACGAGCTGCTCTGGTTCCTGCAGGGGAACACCAACATCGCCTACCTGCGCGAAAATGGCGTGACCATCTGGGACGAATGGGCCGATCAAGACGGCGAGTTGGGCCCCGTGTACGGCTACCAGTGGCGCTCCTGGCCCACGCCGGACGGCGCTCACGTCGACCAGATCTCGCAGGTGCTCGCGCAGATCCGCGCAAACCCGGACTCGCGCCGCCTCATGGTGTCGGCATGGAACGTGGCCGACATCCCCAGGATGGCACTGGCGCCGTGCCACGCCCTCTTCCAGTTCTACGTGGCCGAGGGTCGGCTCTCCTGCCAGCTCTACCAGCGCAGCGCCGACATCTTCCTCGGCGTGCCGTTCAACATCGCGTCCTACGCCCTGCTCACGCTCATGGTGGCGCAAGTCACGGGGCTCAAGCCCGGCGACTTCGTGCATACGCTGGGAGATGCGCACCTCTACCTGAATCACCTCGACCAGGCGCGGGAGCAACTGGCGCGCGAGCCTCGGTCCCTGCCGCGAATGCGGCTGGATCCTTCCGTGCACGACCTCTTCGCCTTTCGCTACGAGCATTTCACGCTCGAAGGCTACGAGCCGCATCCGGCGATCCACGCGCCGATCGCCGTCTAGCAAGCCCGCGATGATCCGCTCGCTGGTGGTGGCCATGGCACGCAACCGCGTCATCGGCCGCGACAACGCCCTGCCGTGGAAGCTGCCCGCCGACCTCGCCTATTTCAAGCGCGTCACGATGGGCAAGCCGGTGGTGATGGGCCGGCGCACGTGGGAATCGATCGGCAAGGCGCTGCCCGGGCGGCACAATATCGTCGTCACCAGCAACCCCGCGTACTCCGCGCCGGGCGCGACCGTGGTGACCTCGCTCGAGGACGCCTGGAAGGCCGCGGGCGATGCGCCGGAAGTCGCCGTCATCGGCGGCAGCCGCGTCTTCGAGGAGACATTGCCCATCGCCGATCGCATCCACCTGACGGAAGTCGAGGCCGACGTGCCGGGCGACACGTACTTCCCACGCTTCGATCGAAGCGGCTGGAGCGAGCGCGAGGTGGAGCGCCACGCCGCCGGCGAGCGCCACGCGCTGCCGTTCCGGATCGTCCTGCTGGAGCGACGCCGCTAGAACGTTCGGTCGCGCGGCTCGATGCGGCGCGTTATCCGGCTTGCCACCCGCCCGGCGTCATCCACCATCACCGACAGGATCGACAGGTAGCCCCACGTGTCGCGGAAGCGGTAGTCCCAGGCAGTCTGGGCGAGGTTGCCGAAGCGAACGCGCTGGTAGGGCGGGCCGATGAGGCGCAACACTTCGTCGGCGCTCATGCCCTGGCGGATCTCGTTGATGCGGGAATCGTCGAGCACCTGCTCCAGGCGCTGCAGGCGGCCATCGCGGCCGATGTGCGCCATGTACGTCTGCTCGCCGAAGGGCCCAGTGGGATAGGCCAGCTGGCGCGAGCCTTCCGGTCCTTCGAATTCGAGGGCTGGACGGCCCATGGCGCCCATGACCTCGGCCTCGCTCGCGCCGGGACGCAGCGAAGTCACCGCGCACGCCGACAGCAGCACCGTGAGCAAAGGAACGATCAAACGATTCATGGCCATCCCATCATAGACCGGGCGCATCGGCACCGGTTCGCGGTGAAGCGAAGTGCGGCCGCAGCGCCGCGGCCACGCCTGCGACGACGCCGGACCAGTCGCCCGCGCCTTGCTGCCGGACGAGCCATGCCTGGGGATACCACGGGCTGTCCTCTCGCTGCAGCTGCCAGCGCCAGTCGTGTTGGTTGAGCGGCAGGAGGATCCACAAAGGCTTCCCCAGAGCCCCGGCAAGGTGCGCCACGCTGGTGTCCACGGTCACGACGAGGTCCAGCAGTGAAGCCAGCGCCGCGGTCTCGGCGAAATCGATGAGATCGGAGCCGAAGTGGCGCACTTCGGGATGTCGCTCGAGCAAAGCGGAGTCCTCGGCCGCGACCTCGCGTTGCAGGCTCACCCACTCGAAGGCGGGATCGAGCATCGGCAGCGCCTGCCGCAGCGTCATGCTGCGCTTGTCGTTGCGAAGCCCGCGGCTGCCGCTCCAAACAAGCCCGACACGCGGCCTGGCGCGCGGGCCCAGCCGTTCGCGCCATCGGTCCACTCGCGCCGGATCGCACGCGATGTAGGGAATGTTCGCGGGCACGTCGAGGGCATCGGTGCGGAATGCCAACGGCAAGCTCATGATCGGACAGTGGCAATCGAAGGCGGGCAGCGACGCGCCCCGCGCGATCACCTGATGCGCGCCTTCCAGCTTCGCGAGCAGCGGTACCAGTGGAGGCTGCACCTCGAGCACCACGCGTGCGCCGCGCGCGGCGAGCAGGGGCACGTAGCGGCAGAACTGCAGCGTGTCCCCCAGGCCCAACTCCGCGTGCAGAAGGATCGTGCGCCCGCCGAGGGGCTCTTGTCCCAGCCACAAGGGCTGCGGAAAATCCCGCCGCGCGGCCTGGCGCGCGGGCAATTTCCAGCGCCACTCGTACTCCTGCCAGCCGCGCTGGAAGCTACCCGTGAGGAGAAGGCAATCGGCCAGGTTCCAGTGAGCCGAGGCGTGCGCGGGATCGAGCGCGATGGCTCGCTCGTAGCTCGCGATCGCTTGCTCGTGCCGGTTCAATTCGCGAAGCGCGTTGCCGCGGTTGAACCAGGCTTCGGCATTCCCGGGCTGCAATGCGATGGCGCGCTCGCACGCCTCCAGCGATTCGGCCGGACGATCGCATTCGAGCAATGCGATGGCGAGGTTGCAATGCGCCGCGGTGAAGTCGGGACGTATCGAGATCGCGGCCGCATACGCCGCAAGCGCCTCGCCATGGCGGTCAAGCGCGGCCAGTGCCACGCCGCGACTGTTGTGCACGCTGGGCGCGTTCGGGCGCACGCGCAGCGCCGCATCGTAGCTGGCGAGCGCCTCCTCGTGGCGACCCATCCGTGCGAGCGCAACGCCGCGGTTGTGATGCGCTTCCGGGTTAGAGGGCGCCAGGCGGAGGGCGGCGTCGTAGCTCGCCAGCGCTTCGCCGTGGCGGCCTGCGGCCGCGAGACTCACGCCGCGATTGAAGCAGGCGTCCGCGTGGCGAGGCGCGAGCGACATGACGCGCGCATAGGATTCGGCCGCCTCCTCGTGCCGACCGAGGGATGCGAGGGCCACGCCGCGGTTGAAGTGGGCGTCGGGATGCGCGGGGTTCACCGCGATCGCGCGTTCGAGGAAGTCGGCCGCCTCGGCAGCGCGCCCGGCCTGGCCGGCGGCCACGCCGAGCAGGTATAGCGCCTCGAAGGAGCGCGGCTGCGCCGCGAGGACCTGCCGGCAAAGGCGCTCCACGCGCGGCCAGTCGCCACGCCCGCAGGCGGCGAGCGCCTCATGCAGCGCGCTGTTCTGGCCCAATCGCGCTCCTTGCGGAAAGGAAAAACGGGCTGGCGCTCGCGCCAGCCCGTCGTCCTGGTTTGGTAGGGCGTACTGGATTCGAACCAGTGACCAACGGATTAAAAGTCCGCTGCTCTACCAGCTGAGCTAACGCCCCGGAAAAACGGAAATTATATCATCCGTGCGAAGCTCGCCCAACGCGCGCCGAGCGCGAAATCACGCTTCGCGGCTCATTCGCCAGTACTGCCATTTCATCGTGAGCGCGGAGCCCGCGACGATGGCGAGGAAGGCCAGGATCGACCCCAACGCGAGGGTCGAGAAGCCCGTGAGGCCCTGGCCGATGGTGCAGCCGAGCGCGGTCACGCCACCGAAGCCCATCAAGAGGCCGCCGATCACGTGCATCGCCGTGTCCTCGGCCCCGGCGAAGCCTTCCCAGCGGAAGGTGCGAGACGCCACGGCGTAGGCGAACGAGCCCAACACGATGCCGATGACAGCGGCGACGCCGAAGCTCACCGTGAGCGACTTGTCGCTCCACAACATGAGCAGCTCGATGGTGTAGGCGACCGGCGCGGTGTACGAAAGCGATTCGATGGTGCGGCTATTGGTGTTGAAGAAGGTTTCTTCGAGCGTCTCCGGATTCTCGCCGAACCCGAGGTGTCCGGTCACGTACCAGCCGCCGACTATGGTGAGGCCGATCACGGCGCCTCCCAGCATGTGGTCGGGGCTCGCGCGGAAGTCACTGTCCTTGAAGACGAACAGCAGCAAGGCGCCCGCGACGAGGGCGGCCACCGCGACCGTGGTCGCGCGCAAGTTGGTGCCGCCCAGGCTCGAGATCATCGTGGGCAGGTCCTGGCGGGCGATGCCGCGGCTCCCCAGATCCAGCGCCACCGGATCGAGCGCACTGATCCGCCAGATGGCGAAGAGCCCCTTGAGCGTCATGTACGCCGCGATGCCGAAGAACACGAACACCACGACCGACTTGAGGCTGCCACCGCCCAGGCGCACCAAAGTCTTGCTGCCGCAACCCGAGCCGAGGGTCATGCCGACGCCGAAGAGGAATCCGCCAAGGACATAGGAGAGCCAGGTCATGTTCGGCCGCACGTAGAACGACTTGGCGAGGTCGATCTGCCCGGAAAGCTGCAGCGCCTGCGTGCCGATGATCGCCACGGCGATGGCCAGCAGCCACATGCGCATGCGGCCCCAGCTGCCCATGTTCACGACGTCGGAGACGGCGCCCATGGTGCAGAAGTTGGTGCGGTTGGCGACGGCGCCGAAGACGAACCCGAGGACGAAGCCGCCCCACGCGACGATGGCGCCGAGGTTGGACGTGCTGCTCAAGGAATCCCCCGGTGAGGCGACATTTTATCGCGTGCCGGCCGCATTCAGCGCCCGGGTTCGGCTTGCAGGGTCGCTGACCCTGCGCGGTGGATCAGCGGCGCAGCGCCGAAAGACGGGTTCGCGCCTTGCCCGCCGCTTCTGAGCCGGGATAACGCGCGATGATGTCCTCGAGGGTATTGCGCGCGCTGCCGTTGTCGCCCTGCTCGGCCTGGATGGCCGCGATGGCGAGCAATGCGTCCGGCGCCTTGGGCGACTGCGGATAACGCGCGAGCACCTCCTCCTGGGCCGCCAGGGCGCTGCGGTAGTCGCGCAGGTTCGCGTAGCTGATGCCGATCCAGTACCCGGCATTCGCCGCGAGCTGGCTGCCGGGATGGTCCTTCACGAAGGCGCGGAACGCATCGATCGCGGATGCGAAGTCGTTGCGGCGGAACAGGTTCGACGCCGCGTCGTAGGCCTTGACCTCGCGCGCCTGGTCCTCCTTCGTGGGCGCGCGCGCCACGGCGGGTTCCGTCGTCGCGGACGTGGCCGGCGTGGGAGACGGGTTCGCCGACGCCGTGGGCGCGGTGCCCGGCGCCATGGAAGGCGCAGGCGGCGTTGGCGTGGACCCCGCGGGCGCCCCCGGCACGGCGGGCACTGCCGCGCCACTTTCCAACCGCTTCAGGCGCGAGTCGATATCGAGGTAGAAATCGCGCTGGCGTTTCTGCAGCTGCTGGTTGTCGTGGGCGAGGACCTCGAGCTGGCCGCGCAGGCGCGCGAGCTCCGAGTTGACCTGCTCGAGCTGCCTCAACAGCTCCACCACGCCGATGTTGCGGATCTGCTCCTCGAGCTTGGCGATGCGCGCCTCGTTGTCCCGGCCCTGCTGCGCGAGCTCGCTCCTCAGGATCTCGATGCGCCGGCGCGCCTCGTCGTCGTCGAAGATGCCTGCGCCGGCCGGGGCCGCCGCGAGCAGCGCGACGACCGCCAGCCCCGCCGCGGCGAGCCTCGCCGCGGCGCCGTGCGCGTCACTCACCGGCGTACTTGATGTCCGCGCGGCGGTTCTGCGACCAGGCCTTCTCGTCGTGGCCGGTGGCGACGGGTTTTTCCTCCCCGTAGCTGACCGTCTCGATGCGGGCATCGGCCGCGCCCAGGACGGTCATCACCTTCTTGACGGCCTCGGCGCGGCGCTGCCCGAGCGCCAGGTTGTATTCGCGGCTGCCACGCTCGTCGCAGTGGCCTTCGATCCGCGCGCGCGCATCGCGCTGCTCGGCCAAATAGCGGGCGTGCGCCTGGACCAGCCCACGGAACTCGTCCTTGACCGCGTTGGAGTCGTAGTCGAAGTACACGCTGCGCTTCGAGAGGATGTTGCTGGGATCGCGCAGCGGGTTGCCGGCGACACTCCCGGGCTGCGACGGCCGCGTCGTCGTGGAAGGGGCGGTCGCGGAGGAAGGCGGCGTGGCACCGGTGCCCGAGCGGTCCGTCACCGGAGCGTCCCGCTTGGCATCCTGGCTGGCGCAACCCGCGGCGATGGCGGCGAGTGCGATGTAGAGCGCGACTTGCTTCATGGTGTTTTCCTCCTTGTTGAAGACATTTGATGGCGCCGCAAGGCGCTGCCCCGTTCAGTTCGTCGGCATTGGCCCCCATGCCGGATCCTGCACATCGCCCGCGGACGAGGTAAGCCGCTGGCGCACGCGCCCGTCACCGGAAACCGCGGCCAGCTGGCCGCGCCCCCCGACCTGGGACTCGTAGAGAATCATTTTACCGTTCGGTGCGAAGCTGGGCGAATCGTCCAGCGTGCCGTCGGTGAGCACGGTCACCTGGCCCGTGGCGACCTCGAGCGTGGCGATGCGGAAGCGCCCGCCGTCGCGCTGCACGAAGGCAATATGGCGTCCGTCGGGACTGAATCGCGGCGCCACGTTGTAAGTACCCTCGAAGGTGAGGCGTTGCGCCGGGCCGCCCGCGGCCGGCATGCGGTAGATCTGCGGCGAGCCTCCGCGGTCGGACGTGAAGGCGATCCATTGGCCGTCGGGCGAGAAGTTGGGGTTGGTGTCGATGCCGCTGGATTCGGTCAGGCGCTGCGCCTCGCCGCCGCCTGCCGGGATGCGATAGATCTGCGTGAGGCCATCCTTCGACAAGGCGACCGCAAGGGTGCGCGCATCGGGCGACCATGCGGGGGCGCTGTTGTTGCCGCGGAAATTCGCCACCACGCGCGTCGTGCCCTGGGCAAGGTTCTGCACCACGACCACTGGCTTCTTCTGGTCGAAGGAGACGTAGGCGATGCGGCTGCCGTCCGGCGACCACGACGGCGAGATGATCGGCTCGTTGGAGGCGAGCACCGTCTGGGCATTGAAGCCGTCGGCGTCGGCCACCTGCAGCTCGTAGCGGCCGGCGCGCTTCACCACGTAGGTGATTTTGGTGGAAAAAACGCCCCTGTCCCCGGTGAGCTTTTCGTAGATCAGGTCGGCGATGCGGTGCGCCGTGGCGCGCAGCTGCGCCGGCGTCACCACGTAGGCATAACTCGCGAGCTGCGATTGCTTCGCCACGTCGAACAGTCGGAAACGCACCTCGACGCGTCCTTCCGGCATCGGCTCGATCTTGCCGATGACGAGCGCTTCGGCGCTGCGTGCGGTCCAGTCGGAGAAATTGACCTCCGAGGGCTCGGTCGGTATCGGGCTGATGCCGATGGTGTTGACCAGGCGGAACAGGCCCGTGCGCCCGAGGTCGGCTGCCACGACCTCGCTCACCGATTGCGGCTGCGCGCCTTCGCCCGCGAGCGGCATCACCGCGATCGGGATCTCGCGCCCGCCGCTGGTGGTGATGTCGATGGTGAGCTGCGCCCGCGCGGCGAAGGCGAGGAAAAGGATGCCCAGGAAGAGGAGGATGCGCTTCATGTTGGAAGGCCCGCGCGGCTAGCGCTCGTGCCGGATTTGCAGGTTGAGTTCCCGGAACTGGGGAAAAAGTTCCGAGTTGGCCGGCGGCACCTGGAGGGGCGAGGCGCTGCGGATGCCCCTCTCGATGGCGTTATCGTAGGCGGGATTGCCACTGCCCCTGGTGATCCTGATGTCGAGGACCTCGCCCCCGGGGAGCACCCGGATCAGCACGTGCACTTCCGGATTGCCCCGCACGGTGTCGGGGACATTGGCCCTGCCCCGGATTTTAGCCCTAATGCTGTTCACGTATTTGTCGAACTCGGTCCGCTGGGCGATGGCCCGGGCCTGCGCCGCCTTCTGCGCCTCGCGCTTCGCCAGCTCCTCCTCGCGGCGGCGCTGCTCGTCCTCGCGCTTCTTCTTGTCGGCCTCGGCCTTCTTGCGCGCCTCGAGCTCCTCGCGCTTCTTCGCCTCGGCCGCCTTCTGCTTCTCCAGCCGCTCGCGCTTCTGCCGTTCCAGCTTCTCGGCGATCTCGACATCGGGCCTGGGGGGCGCGGGCTTCACCTCGGGGGCCTTGTGGATCGCCGGCGGCGCCTTCAGCTCGACTTCCGTGGCCGGCGCGACCTCGGGCTTGATCGCGGCAGGCACCTCCACCGGCATCACCTTGGCCGGAAGCTTGTCCCAGAGCTCCACCTCCACCGGGGGAGTGGGACGCACCTGCCAGCTCACGCCGAAGACGATGAGCGAGAAGAACGCGGCGTGCACGACGATCGCCAGGATCACTGCGCGCACGCTGCCCGGTTGCTCGGGGCGGCGCAGCGCGGCCGGCGTGTTCGCCGAAGCGGTCACGGCGCGGGGCGCGCCAGCAGCCCCACGCGCTTCACCTTGTTCTGCTGCAGCACGTCGAGGACCTGCAGCACTTCCTCATAGCGGACGTTGCGGTCGCCGGAGATGACCACCGCCTGGTCGGGCGCCAGGCGCTGCGCATCGCGCACGAGCGTCACCAGCTGCTGGCGGCTCACGCGCACCTCATCGGAGGAGCGGTTGCGGTCCACCAGCACGAGCTCGCCATTGGGGCGCACGCGCACCTCGAGCGGCGCCACCGCCGGCTGCAGCTTCTGCCCTGACTGCGGCAGGTCGATCTGGCCCGGGTTGATGAGCGGGGCGGCGACCATGAAGATGATGAGCAGCACCAGCATCACGTCGATGTAGGGCACGACGTTGATCTCGCTCATCGAGCGGCGCGGTCGCCTCATCGCGCGCGGTGCGCTCCCGTGGCGGCCATGTCGCGGTCGGGCAGGTGCGCCTGGCGCTGCAGGATGTTCTGCAGCTCCTCCATGAAGCTTTCGTAGCGGCTCGCGAGCCGGTCGATGTCGTGGCTGAAGCGGTTGTAGGCGATCACGGCGGGGATGGCGGCGAAAAGTCCCATGGCCGTGGCCACCAGGGCCTCGGCAATGCCGGGGGCGACCTGCGCGAGTGTCGCCTGCGCCACGTTCGAAAGGCCGCGAAAGGCGTTCATGATTCCCCACACGGTGCCGAAGAGGCCCACGTAGGGGCTCACCGAACCCACCGTGGCCAGGAACGAAAGGTGGGACTCCAGGGCGTCCATTTCGCGTTGGTAGGTGGCCTTCATGGCGCGGCGCGTGCCGTCGAGCAACGCCGAGAGGTCGGAGCCGGCGCGGCCCTTGAGCTTGAGGAACTCCTTGAAGCCCGCCTCGAAGATGCGCTCCATGCCCGAGGCGGCGTAGCGCCCGCTCGACGCTCGCTGGTAGAGGCCCACCAGGTCGGAGCCGCCCCAGAACTCGCGCTCGAACTCGTCGGCGGCGCGCCGCGCGCGGCGCACCGCGAACATCTTCATGAAGATGTAGGTCCAGGAAAGCATCGAGGCGAGCACCAGCAGCGCCATCACGCCCTTCACGACGATGCTCGCGTTGACGATCATCGAGATGATCGAAAGATCGTGCGTCACGTTCATTACAGCGCCGCCTCCATCTTCTTCCTGAGCGCCGGCGGAATCTCCGCGGGCTTGAACGCCGCCTCGGTGACGCAGGCCACGGTGACGGTAGCCTTCACCAGGGCCTCGTCGTCGCGCCGCACTTCCTGCGCGAAGACGCAACGCACCTTGCCGAGGGACTGCAGGCGCACGCTCACCGCGAGGTTGTCGTCGAGGCGGGCGGCGCGCGCAAAGTCGGCGGCCAGGGCGGTCACGATGAAGACCAAGCCATGGTCCCGCGACAGGGTTTGGTGGTCGAAGCCGAGATGGCGCAGCCATTCGGTGCGCGCGCGCTCGAGGAACTTCAGGTACTCGGCGTGGTAGACGACGCCGCCGGCATCGGTGTTCTCGAAATACACGCGCACCGGGAACGAGTAGACGAAGAGCTCCGGCTGCAAGGTGGGCTTGACCGCGATGCGGCTCATGCGGCCCCCTCGCCGTTCGCGGCCCGCGGCGCCTCGGCCGGCTGGGAGAAGAGGTCTTGCGCGCGCGGTGGCGCGACCTGCGCCAAGCCCAGGTGGCGATAGGCGAGCGCCGTGGCGAGGCGCCCGCGCGGAGTGCGTTGCAGGTATCCCTGCTGGATGAGGAAGGGCTCGAGCACGTCCTCGATGGTGTCGCGCTCCTCGCCGATGGCCGCCGCCAGGTTCTCCACGCCGACGGGGCCGCCGCCGAACTTGAGGATCACGGCCTCGAGCAGCTTGCGGTCCATGAGGTCGAGGCCGATTGCATCCACGTCCAGCATGCGCAGGGCGAGGTCCGCGACCTCGGTGGTGACGATGCCGGCCGCCTTCACCTCGGCGAAATCGCGCACGCGGCGCAGCAACCGGTTCGCTATGCGCGGAGTGCCCCGCGAGCGCCGCGCGATCTCCAGTGCGCCGTCATCCTCCACCTGCACGCCGAGCAGCTGCGCAGAGCGGCGCACGATGCGCTGCAGCTCGTCGGGCGTGTAGAACTCGAGCCGCGCCACGATGCCGAATCGGTCCCGCAGCGGGTTGGTGAGCATGCCCGCGCGCGTGGTCGCGCCCACCAGCGTGAAGGGTGGCAGGTCGAGCTTGACCGAACGCGCGGACGGCCCCTCCCCGATCATGATGTCGATCTGGTAGTCCTCCAGCGCGGGATAGAGGATCTCCTCGACGACCGGGCTCAGCCGATGGATCTCGTCGATGAAGAGCACGTCGTTCGGCTCGAGGTTCGTGAGGATGGCGGCGAGGTCGCCGGCGCGCTCGAGCACGGGTCCCGAGGTCTGCCTCAGGTTCACGCCCATCTCGCGGGCGATGATATGCGCGAGCGTGGTCTTGCCCAGGCCGGGCGGGCCGAAGAGCAGCGCGTGGTCGAGCGCCTCCTTGCGGTTGCGCGCGGCGGAAATGAAGATGTCGAGCTGCTCGCGGATCTTCGCCTGCCCGACGTACTCGGCAAGGAGCTTGGGACGGAGGGCGCGCTCCTCGCCCTCCTCCTTCGGCGAGGCCTTGCTCCCCGAGATCAGGCGGTCGGCTTCGATCACGGATGGTGGCTCATGGCTTCGCCAGGTGCTTGAGGGCGCGGCGGATGGCATCGGCGAGCTGCAGGTCCGCGGGCAGCTCCTTCACGGCCGCTTGCGCCTCGCGTTCATTGTAGCCCAGGGCTAGCAGCGCATTGACCACGTCGGAGCCCGCGGCGCCGGCGGCCTCGGAGCGCGCCAGGGTCACCGACTTGGGCAGCTTGTCACGCAACTCCAGGACCAGGCGCTCGGCGGTCTTCTTGCCGATGCCCGGGATCTTGGTGAGCCTTCCGGCCTCGCCATCGGCGACCGCGGCGGCGAGATCCTCGACCGAAAGGCCCGAGAGCACCGACAGGGCCACCTTCGGCCCCACCCCGCTCACCTTGAGCAGCTGGCGGAAAGCGGCGCGCTCTGCCGAGGTGAGGAAGCCGTAGAGCAGGTGCGCATCCTCGCGCACGACCAGGTGCGTGAGCAGCGTGACCTCCTCGCCGGTGCGCGGCAGCGGATAAAACGTGCTCATGGGAACGTCGATCTCGTAACCCACGCCGCCGCACGAGACCACGATCTGCGGGAAGTTCTTCTCGACGAGCACACCGCGCAGCATGCCGATCATGCGATCCTGCCCGCGCGCACGCGGCGGCCGCGTGTGGCGATCGCGCCCAGGCCCATGCCGCCGTGCGCATGGCAGATGGCGCACGCGAGCGCATCGGCCGCGTCCGCCCCCGGCACGCCCGGCAGCTTGAGCAGCCGCTTCACCATTTCCTGCACCTGTTCCTTGCGCGCATGTCCCTGTCCGACGACCGCCTGCTTGACCTGCAGCGCCGTGTACTCCGACACGGGCAGGCGGGCCAGCACGGCCGCGCAGATCGCCGCGCCGCGTGCCTGACCCAACAGCAACGTCGATTGCGGGTTCACGTTGACGAACACCTTCTCCACGGCCACCTCGGCCGGCGCGAAGCTGCCGATCACCTGCTCAAGGCCCTGCAGGATCGTGGCGAGGCGCTCGGCGAGGCAATTGCGTTCGTCGGAGACGATGCGCCCGCTCGCCACGTACTCGATCGACGCGCCGCGCTTGTCCACTACGCCGTAACCCGTGATGCCGAGGCCGGGGTCGATGCCCAGGATGCGCACGGCCAGCATCAGGAGACCCCGCGCATGCGCGCACGGGCAGCGGGGGGCAGGTGTGGCTGTAGCGCGGTCGGCGGGGCGCCCACGCGTCTCTCAGCCGATGGAGGCCGACGTGTACACGTCCTGCACGTCGTCGAGGGACTCGAGGGCATCCAGCAGCTTCTGCATCTTGGCGGCGTCCTCGCCCTCGAGCTCGGTCTCGGTCGCCGGCTTCATCGTGACCTCGGCCAGCTCGGCCTTGAACCCCGACTTCTCCAGCGCGGCCTTGACCTTCGCGAACTCGTACGGGCCGGTGAGCACCTCGAGCGAGCCGTCGTCGTTGGCGACGACGTCATCGGCACCGGCCTCGAGCGCCGCCTCCATCAGCTTGTCCTCGTCGGTGCCCGGCGCGTAGAGCAGCTGTCCCACGTGCCTGAAGAGGAACGCCACCGATCCTTCGGCGCCCATGTTCCCGCCATGCTTGGTGAACGCATGGCGCACCTCCGCAACGGTGCGCGTGCGGTTGTCCGTGAGCGTATCGACGATGACGGCAGCGCCCGCGGGGCCGTAGCCCTCATAGCGGATCTGCTCGTAGTTCGCGCCCTCGAGCCCGCCCATGCCGCGCTTGATCGCGCGCTCGATGTTGTCCTTGGGCATGTTGTGGTCGGTCGCCTTGTCCACGGCGAGCCGCAGTCGCGGGTTCATGTCGGGATCGCCCCCGCCCATGCGCGCCGCCACCGTGATTTCCTTGATGAGGCGCGTGAAGATCTTGCCGCGCTTGGCATCCTGGCGCCCCTTGCGGTGCTGGATGTTTGCCCACTTGCTGTGTCCTGCCATATGGGTATGGATGGTAACATTCGCCTCCCGCCCCTCTCCAGAGCGAAACACGTGCTAGCCCCGCTGCTGGTCGCGAAGTCGGACCACGACTTGACCCTGCTGCCGGCGATGGCGAACCGGCACGGACTGATCACCGGCGCCACCGGGACGGGCAAGACGGTGACCCTGCAGACACTCGCCGAGCGGTTAAGCGCGATCGGCGTGCCCGTGTTCATGGCCGACGTGAAGGGCGACCTCGCCGGCATGGCGATGCCCGGCGGGGGCAACGCGAAGGTCGCCGAGCGCGTGAAGGCGCTGGGCCTCGAGGGCTTCGAGCATCGCGGCGCGCCGGTGGCACTGTGGGACGTGTGGGGCGTGAACGGCCATCCAATGCGCTCCACCATCTCCGAGATGGGCCCGCTGCTGCTCGCGCGGGTGCTCGACTTGAACGAGACGCAGGCAGGGGTGCTCGCCGCGGTGTTCAAGATCGCCGACGACAATGCGCTGCTGCTCCTCGACCTGAAGGACCTCAGGGCGATGCTGCAATACGCCGGCGACAACGCGTCGAAGTTCCGCACCCAGTACGGCAACATCTCCACCGCGAGCATCGGCGCGATCCAGCGCGGGCTGCTCACGCTCGAGTCCCAGGGCGGCGACAAGCTCTTCGGCGAGCCCGCCCTCGCGCTCGAGGACCTGATGCAGACGGTGGGCGGGCGCGGGGTGATCAACATCCTCGCCGCCGACAAGCTGCTGTCCAACCCGCGCGTCTACTCGACCCTGCTGCTGTGGGTGCTTTCCGAGCTCTTCGAAAACCTGCCCGAGGTGGGCGACCCCGAAAAACCGCGCCTCGTGTTCTTCTTCGACGAGGCGCACCTGCTCTTCAACGACGCGCCGCGCGAGCTGCTCGAGCGGATCGAGCAGGTCGTGCGCCTGGTGCGGTCCAAGGGCGTGGGCGTTTATTTCGTGACGCAGAACCCGCTCGACGTGCCCGAGACCGTGCTGGGACAGCTCGGCAATCGCGTGCAGCACGCGCTGCGCGCCTTCACCCCACGCGATCAACAGGCCGTCAAGGCCGCGGCGACGACGTTCCGCGCCAACCCGAAGCTCGACGTGGAGAAGGCGATCGGCGAGCTGGGCGTGGGCGAGGCGCTCGTGTCCTTCCTCGACGAGAAGGGCCGGCCCAACATCGTCGAGCGTGCCTTCGTGGTGCCGCCGGCTTCCCGCCTGGGGCCGCTCAGCGCCGAGGAGCGCCGCAAGATGATCGACGGCTCGCTCGTCGCCGGGCATTATGAAAAGCTGGTCGATCGCGAGTCGGCGCACGAGCAGCTCAAGACGCGCGCCCACGCGAAGGGCGTCGACGGCACTACGCCGTCCGCGGCGCCGGCACCGGGCGGCGGCGGCCTCGGCGGCATCCTCGACTCGCTCGGCCTGCCCGGTGGGGGCGGCGGCGGCGCGACGAAGGGCCGCACGCGCGAAACGCCGGTGGAGGCAGCGGCCAAAAGCGCCGCGCGGGCCATCGGCAGCGAGGTGGGCCGGCGGATCATCCGCGGGGTGCTGGGCTCGATCCTCGGCGGCAAGCGCTAGGGGGAGGACGATGGCGAAGACGGGTGAGCGCAAGGCGCAGATCCTGCAGACGCTCGCGGCGATGCTCGAGAACCCCAAGGGGGAGCGCATCACGACCGCGCTGCTCGCGGCGCGCCTCGAGGTCTCGGAAGCGGCGCTCTACCGGCATTTTTCCAGCAAGGCGCAGATGTTCGACGGCCTGATCGAATTCATCGAGCAGACCGTGTTCAGCCTGGTCAACCGCATCCAGGCCGAAGAAGGCGATGCGATGAAGCAGATCGAAGCCACCATCGCGACGCTGCTCGGCTTCGCGCAGAAGAACCCGGGCATGACGCGCGTGCTCATCGGCGATGCGCTCGTGAACGAGGACGAACGGCTGCAGACCCGCGTGAACCAGCTCCTCGACCGGCTGGAGGCGAGCCTGCGCCAGAGCGCGCGCCTGGCGGTCAGCGCGGGAACGCTGCCCGCCGACTGGGACGTGAACGCGTACGCGAACGCGGTGCTCGCCTACGTGATCGGGCGCTGGCACCAGTTCGCCAAGAGCGGCTTCCGCCGCGGGCCCATGGAGGGCTGGCCGCAGCAGTGGCGCGTCTTCGCGGCGTGAGCCGATGTTGCCGGAGCTGGTCACTGCGCGACTGACGGTGCGCCTGGCGCGACCCGGCATGGAAGCGGCCATGGCCCGCTTCCTGCAGGACAATTACGAGGGCCACCTCGACCGCTGGTCGCCGCCTCCCGCGGACGGCTACTTCACGGCCGCCTTCTGGCGCGAGCGCCTTGCGATCTCGGTCGACGAGTACCACGCCGACCGCGCCGCGCGCTTCGTGATGCAGGCAGCCGGAGAGGCGGTGCAGGGCGACATACTCGGCACGTGCAACTACACCAACATCGTACGTGGGGCCTTCCATGCGTGCCACCTCGGCTACCAGGTCGCGCGCGCCCACGAGGGGCTCGGGCTCATGGCCGAAGCGCTGCGCGCCACCAACGCCTTCATGTTCGACCGGCTGCGAATGCACCGCATCATGGCGAACTTCCGGCCCGAGAACGCCCGCAGCCGGCGCCTGCTCGAGCGGCTGGGCTTCGCCGAGGAGGGACTGGCGCGCGACTACCTTTACATCGACGGGGCCTGGCGCGACCACGTGCTCACCTCACTGGTGAACCCGCGATACGAGGATCGCTGGGTGCTGGGGTAGGCAGCCTAGTCAGTCGTCCCCGGCGCCCGAAGCCTGCGCGAGCATGAGGGAGACGTCGGGCTCGCGGTGACCCGCCGGGTGGAACGTGATGTCGGCGCAGACGCGCTGGAAGTGCGCGAAGAGATCCTCGAGCGAGTCGGCCCCGAGGTTGAAGACCCCGTAGCGATAGCTGCCCAGCCACTTCATTTCGCGTGCGAGATCCGCGCCACGCTTGGCGTAGACCATGGCGTGTGCGTCGGGATGGCGCGCCTGCAGCTGCGCCACCTCGCGCGCGGAGGGCCAGCGGCCGAGGCCCGCGCCCGAGAAATCGCGCAGCACGAAGCTCGCGGCGTGGCGCTGGCGCCCCTCGCCGCGGCGCACCCGCGGCTCCTCGCCCGCATGCAGTTCGAGGACAGCCTCGAGCAGGTTGAAGCCGTCCACCCGCTCGAAGAGGTCGAAGAACTGGCCGGCCACGCGGGGATTGATCTCGATCACCCGCGGCGCGCCGCTGCGCGGATCGAGGCGCATTTCCACGTTGAAGAAACCGTGCGTGAACCCTATGCCTTCGACGAGCCGTATGGCGAGCGCATCCACCGCGGCCAGCTGCGCGGGCGGAACGCTCGAGGGGTACTGGAAGCGCTGGAACTGGTCGGTGCCCGGATACATCACCGAGTCCACCGTGCCGAGCATGGTCACCTTGCCGTCCCGGGCGAAGCCGTTGGCCGTCACCTGGCGGCCGTGCGCGAGCTGCTCGCAAACCATGCTGAGCGGGTCCTCGTCGAAGCTGGAGTGCGCCCGCATCACCTGCGCGAAGGGACGCACGAGGCGCTCGATGATGGCGGCTTCCAGGCGCCCGAAGCGGGTGTGGCGATGCAGCTCCTCGAAGGAATCGACGCGCCGCGCCAGCACCGAGTAGGCCGCCTTGGCGGGCTTCACGTAGAAGGGGAACGCCATCGGCACTTCCTGCGGCCGGTCGAATCCCCAGCGGATGAGCCCATGGCGCAGGTTGGCTTCGGGCGCGAGCCGGGCAAAGGCCTGCCGCGCGTAGTGCTTGTGCTGCGCGGTGAGGATGGCCGCCAGCGGCGTGCGCGGCAGGCCGAGCCGCTCCGCCACGAGGCTTGCCAGGAAGGGGCCGAACTGCTCGTCGGAGGTGACCACCGCCGCAACGCCGCTGCGCGCATGGCGCCGCGCGACCCGGTCCACGAATGCGAGGGCATCGAACCAGAAGAGGCGCGCGTTCTCCGGGAAGCGGAAAAGGTCGAACCCCTCGAAGACGAACTCGAAGCGCCCGCCCAGCCGCGGATCGCGCGCCGCGGCGCGATCCCACTCGTCGGGGAACAGGACCAGGATCCGTCGCGTCATGGCGCCCACATTACCGCGTGAACAGCCACCGCGGTGTGACCATTCCTCGGGCGCCCGCGCGCCGCCGGCTCACCCCAGCGTGTCGGCCCAGATGTTGCGCGCCCAGTTCATGGTGTAGGTGCCCTCGGCCTCGTTCATCGCCGACGACACGCCGCCCGAGCCCGGAACGGCCTTGAACGTGCGGTCGCGGGTGTCGTACTTGTGCACGGACGCAACGTGGATCGCGAGCTTGTCGGAGACCATGCTGTAGCACGTGTTCACCAGGGTGGGCGAAGGATTGGGCGATTCGTCCTTGAGCAACGCGACGACCGCGGAGGCGCACACCTTGCCGTGGCCGTTGGCCATCGTGGCCGACTTCGGCATCGCCGGCGCGATCTGCAGTGAGTCGCCGAGGACGTGCACGGCTTTCACCGCCTTCGACTCGAAGGTGAGCCAATCGACCTCGCACCAGCGCCGGTTGGCCGTGATGTACGGAGCGGCGATGTTGCCCGCCTTCATCGGCGGCAGCACGTTCAGCACGTCGCCCTTCACGTCGCCGAACTCGAGCTTCACGGTGTTGCCGGGCAGGTCGACATCCACCACCTTGCTGTTGCCGCGGAACTCGATCATGCCCGGATAGAGCTCGTTCCACGCCTTCTTGAATAGCGGCCCCTTGGACGTGACGTCGGCGTTCTCGTCGAGGAGCAGGATCTTCGCGCGGGGCTTGGCCTGCTTGAAATAGGCCGCGATCTGCGAGACGCGCTCGTAGGGTCCGGGCGGGCAGCGGTACGGCGCCAGCGGGACCGTGAGGACGTACACGCCGCCATCTCGCATGGCGACCAGCTGCTCGCGCAGGCGCGCGGTCTGCGGCCCTGCCTTCCAGGCATGCAGCAGGCGCGATTGCGCCTCCACGGTCGCCATGGCCGGCAAGGCTTCCCACATGAAGTCGATCCCGGGGGAGACGATCACGCGGTCGAAGGCGACGGGGTCGCCACGCGCGAGGCGCACCTGCCTGCGCTCGACATCGATGGCGGTGGCGCTGTCGCGCACCACGCGAACGCCGTGGCGAGCGAGCCCCGAGTAGGGCGTGGTGATGTCGGCCATCGTGCGGAAGCCGCCGAGGACCATGTTCGAGATCGGGCACGAGATGAAGGCTTCGTTGGGCTCGATCAGCACCACCTCCACGGAAGGATCCAGCAGGCGGATGTACTTGGCGGCAGTGGCCCCGCCATAACCGCCTCCGACCACCGCGACACGCGCCCGGGCCTTGCCCGGCAGCGCGGCGCAACCGCCGACCCCGGCAAGTGCGAATGCCGCACCGCTCGCCTTGAGGAACTGCCTGCGTTGCATCGTCATGGGCCTTCCTATCGTGGCAGCCTGGAGAAATGCTCGGCGATCGCCCCGATCTCGGCGTCCGAGTAGCCCTTGGCGACCTGGTGCATGAGCGTCGCCGGGCGCTGGCCTGCCTTGAACTGGCCGAGGATCTGGACCAGCTCGTCGCGCGGCCGGCCGGCGAGGCTCGCGAGCGGCGAGCCCGGCGCGGGGCGGCCCGCGGTGCCATGGCAGGCGGCGCAGTTGGCCGCCAGGTCGCGAACCCCGGCCGGCGTGAGGTTGGGCGGCGCGAAGGCGGGAGCGGGAGCGGCGGCCTGCTGGGCGAGCGCAGCGGCGCTTCCCAACACGGCAAGGCCGGCGAGCAGCCATCTCATGGGAGTCCTCCGGGTTTTCGGGCAGCCCGAGGATAGCGCAATCGCCGCCGCAAAAGAAAAGCGCCCCGGAGGGGGCGCTTTCTGTCACCCGCAGGGCCTCGTGAAGAGGCCCCGGTGGACTACGTGGATTCCACCGGCTCCGCGGGTTGGGCGTCCGACTGCGCGATGTCGAGGATGACCTGGCCCTTCTCGTCGATGTCGATGGTGACCCTGCCGCCGTTGGCGAGGCGCCCGAAGAGCAGCTCGTCGGCCAGGGCGCGCCGGATGGTGTCCTGGATGAGCCTGGACATCGGGCGCGCGCCCATCAGCGGATCGAAGCCGTTCTTCGCCAGGTACTTCTTGAGGTTCTCGGTGAAGAGCGCCTCGACCTTCTTCTCCGACAGCTGAGCCTCGAGCTGCATGAGGAACTTGTCCACCACGCGCAGGATGACCTGCTCGTCCAGCGCCGCGAACGACACGATCGCGTCCAGGCGATTGCGGAACTCCGGCGTGAAGAGCCGCTTGATCTCGGCCATCTCGTCGCCCGCAGCGCGCGTCTGCGTGAAGCCCATGGCGTTCTTCGACAATCCCTCGGCGCCCGCGTTGGTGGTCATCACGATGACCACGTTGCGGAAATCCGCCTTGCGGCCGTTGTTGTCGGTGAGGGTGCCGTGGTCCATCACCTGCAGCAGGATGTTGAAGATGTCCGGGTGCGCCTTCTCGATCTCGTCCAGCAGCAGCACCGAATAGGGATGCTTGGTGATCGCCTCGGTCAGCAGCCCGCCCTGGTCGAAGCCCACGTAGCCGGGCGGCGCGCCGATGAGGCGCGAGACCGCATGGCGCTCCATGTACTCCGACATGTCGAAGCGCACCAGCTCCACGCCCATGATGAAGGCGAGCTGCCGCGCCACCTCGGTCTTGCCGACGCCGGTCGGGCCGGAGAAGAGGAAGCAGCCCACCGGCTTGGACGGATTGCCCAGTCCCGAACGCGCCATCTTGATCGCCGCCGACAGCGCGTCGATCGCCTTGTCCTGCCCGAAGACGGTGGACTTGAGGTCGCGATCGAGGTTCTTCAGCGCCGAGCGGTCGTCGTTCGAGACGTTGCGCGCCGGCACCCGAGCGATCTTGGATACGATCTCCTCGATCTCGGGCTTGCCGATCACCTTCTTCTGCTTCGACTTGGGCAGGATGCGCTGCAGCGCGCCCGCCTCGTCGATCACGTCGATCGCCTTGTCGGGAAGGTGGCGGTCGTTGATATAGCGCGCCGAGAGCTCGGCCGCGGTGGTGAGCGCATTGGCCGTGTATTTCACGCCATGGTGCGACTCGAAGCGGCTCTTCAGCCCGCGCAGGATCTCGACGGTCTCTGGGATCGAGGGCTCGTTCACGTCGACCTTCTGGAAGCGGCGCGAGAGCGCGTGGTCCTTCTCGAAGATGCCGCGGAATTCCTGGTAGGTCGTCGCACCGATGCACTTGAGCGAGCCCGACGACAACGCCGGCTTGAGGAGGTTGGAAGCATCGAGCGTGCCGCCCGAGGCGCTTCCCGCGCCGATCAACGTGTGGATCTCGTCGATGAAGAGGATGGCATTGGGGTTGTCGACCAGCTGCTTGAGCACGGCCTTCAGGCGCTGCTCGAAGTCGCCGCGGTACTTGGTGCCCGCCAGCAGCGCGCCCATGTCGAGCGCGTACACCTGGCCCTTGGCGAGGATCTCGGGCACCTGGCCGTCGACGATGCGCTTGGCAAGCCCTTCGGCGATGGCCGTCTTGCCCACGCCGGCCTCGCCGACCAGCAGCGGGTTGTTCTTGCGGCGGCGGCAGAGGATCTGCACCACCCGCTCGAGCTCGGACTCGCGGCCGATGAGGGGGTCGATCTTGCCGTCGATGGCGAGCTGGTTGAGGTTCTGGGTGAAGCTCTCGAGCGCCCCGCCCGACTGGACCTCGGGCTGCTCGGATTCGCCCTCGCCCTCCTCGCGCTGGCCCGGCTGCTGGGGCGCCTTGGTGATGCCGTGGGAAATGAAGTTCACGACGTCCAGCCGCGAGACGCCCTGCTGGTGAAGGAAATACACGGCGTGCGAATCCTTTTCGCCGTAGATCGCCACCAGGACGTTGGCGCCCGTGACCTCCTTCTTGCCGGAGGACTGCACGTGCAGGATGGCGCGTTGGATGACGCGCTGGAAGCCGAGCGTGGGCTGGGTGTCCACCTCGCCCGTGCCGGCCACTGTCGGCGTGTGCTGCATCACGAAGTCGGACAACGCCTTTTTCAGCTCGTCGATTTTCGCTGCGCACGCCTTCAGCACCTCGGAAGCCGAGGGGTTGTCGCACAGCGCGAGCAGCAGGTGCTCCACCGTGATGAACTCGTGGCGCTTCTGGCGGGCCTCGACGAAGGCCATGTGCAGACTGACTTCCAGCTCCTGGGCGATCATGTTTCCTCCATCGCGCACTGTAACGGATGCTGGTGCTGGCGCGAATATGCAGTCACTTGTTCCACTTTCGTCGAGGCCACGTCCTTGGGGAAAATCCCGCAGACTCCGCGGCCCTCCGTATGCACTTTGAGCATGATCTGGGTGGCGCGTTCCCGCGTGAGCGTGAAGAACAGCTGCAGCACCTCGACCACGAATTCCATGGGGGTGTAGTCGTCGTTGTACATCACGACCTGGTACATCGGGGGCGGCTTGGTCTTCTGCTCGCTGGGCTTGAGGACAGTGGAACCGGCGGGTTTTTCGGCCATGGGGCGGCGAGCGGGGGTGGGCGCATGAACGCGGCGATGACCCAGTTTAATATGGCGAGCCGCCCGGGGTTTTTCAAGGGCCGTCAAGCGCTTGGCGCGCGGGCCGCGCACCCGGCCCGCGCGGCGCGGGGCCTCTTGCGGGCCCGTTTACGCCTGTACGGGGCTCTATTGACACTGCTGGGGACGGCGCGTAAAAAGCGCCTTGGAGTTTGGTTTCAAGCATTTCGCATCGCCTTGTGTTACGACGTGCGGAGCCTGGATCCGAACAATGTGCGGGACTCCACCCGTTTAACAAGAGGCAAGCAATCGCATGGCAACCGGAACTGTGAAGTGGTTCAATGACGCGAAGGGATACGGGTTCATCACGCCCGACGACGGCAGCGAAGACCTCTTCGCGCACTTCTCCGCGATCCAGATGCAGGGCTTCAAGACCCTCAAGGAAGGCCAGAAGGTCTCCTTCGACGTGACGCAGGGCCCCAAGGGCAAGCAGGCGTCCAACATCCAGGCGGCGTAGGGAAAAGAACCAGGGGAGCGGCAGAAGGGGAACGAGTTCGTGGCAAAAAAGCCCCTGCGGGGATCCCCGCAGGGGCTTTTTCTATGGGACGCGGCGGCCGCCTCGCTCATCCCATCCGTTTCTTGAGCTCGGCGTCCACCGCGTCCATGAACTCCTCGGTGGTGAGGAAGGGATGGTCGGGCCGGATGAGGATCGCCAGGTCCTTGGTCATCTTCCCGGACTCGACCGTGTCTACGCACACCTTCTCCAGGGTCTCGGCGAATTTGACCACGTCGGGGGTGCCGTCCATGCGCCCGCGGTAGATGAGCCCGCGCGTCCAGGCATAGATCGAGGCGATCGGGTTGGTGGACGTGGGCTTGCCCTGCTGGTGCAGCCGGTAGTGGCGGGTGACCGTGCCGTGGGCCGCCTCGGCTTCGACGGTCTTGCCGTCGGGGGTGGTGAGCACGGAGGTCATGAGCCCGAGCGAGCCGTAGCCCTGGGCGACCGTGTCGGATTGCACGTCGCCATCGTAGTTCTTGCACGCCCAGAGGTAGCCGCCGCTCCACTTGAGGTTGGATGCGACCATGTCGTCGATGAGGCGGTGCTCGTAGGTAAGGCCGGCCGCCTCGAAGCGGGCGCGGAACTCCTTCTCGTAGACCTCGGAGAAGATGTTCATGAACCGCCCGTCGTATACCTTGAGGATGGTGTTCTTGCTCGACAGGTACACCGGGTATTTGCGCCCCAGCGCGTAGTTGAAGCAGGCCTGCGCGAAGCCGCGGATCGACGCATCGAGGTTGTACATGGCCATCGAGATGCCCGCGCCGGGGGCCTGGAAGACCTCGCGCTCGATGGGTGCGCCCCCGTCCTTCGGCGTGAAGGTCATCTTGAGCGTGCCGGCGCCCTCGAAACGGATCTCGCTCGCGCGGTACTGGTCGCCGAAGCCGTGGCGCGCGACCACCACCGGCTTGTCCCAGTGCGAGACCAGGCGCGGCACGTTGCGGCAGATGATGGGCTCGCGGAAGATGGTGCCATCGAGGATGTTGCGGATGGTGCCGTTGGGGCTCTTCCACATCTGCTTGAGCCCGAATTCCTTGACGCGCCCTTCGTCGGGGGTGATGGTGGCGCACTTGACCGCAACGCCATGCTGCTTGGTGGCGTTGGCGGCGTCGATGGTGACCTGGTCGTTGGTGGCGTCGCGGTGCTGCACGCCGAGGTCGAAATACTTGAGGTCGACGTCAAGGTAGGGAAGGATCAGCTTCTCGCGGATCTTCTGCCAGATGATCCGCGTCATCTCGTCACCGTCCATCTCCACGATGGGGTTCTTCACCTTGATCTTCGCCATCTCTCGTCGCTCGCTCGGTTCGTTGTCGGGGCAGAATCGAAAATTATAGCAGCGGGGTCCTCGGCGCCCTCCTGCTCATCCCTCATCCCTCATCCCTCATCCCGTGCTTCTCCTCCTCAACAAGCCCTTCGGCGTGCTCTGCCAGTTCACGCCCGAGGACGGCCGCGCGACGCTCGCGAGCTTCGTGGATGTGCCAGGGGTGTATCCGGCCGGGCGTCTCGATGCCGACAGCGAGGGCCTGGTCGCGCTCACCGACGATGGCCGCCTGCAGGCGAAGATCACCGATCCACGCCATTCGCTCGAGAAAACCTACTGGGCGCAGGTCGAGGGCGTGCCGGACCCCGCAGCCCTCGAGCAGTTGCGCCGAGGGGTCGAGCTTCGCGACGGCATGACCCGGCCCGCCGGCGCACGGCTCATGGAGGAGCCCGCCATGCTTTGGCCGCGCAACCCGCCCATCCGCGTCCGCAAGGCGATTCCCACGTCGTGGCTGGAGATCCGGTTGCGTGAAGGACGAAATCGCCAGGTTCGCCGCATGACCGCCGCCGCGGGCCTGCCCACGCTGAGGCTGGTGCGCGTGGCCATCGGGCCCTGGAGCCTCGAAGGGCTCGCCCCTGGCGAATGGCGCGAGGCGGATCCAGCGCTTGCGAGCTCGCCGCGGGGCTCGCGCCTGGCGCGGCGTTGAACAACTCTCTTGCCGTTTGTCAACGCCGGTATAATCCGCCGCGTTAATGTGGGCGACACGGCTAGCTGAAGCGCTGTCGAGACGTTAATGACCCCAAGACCAACCACCATAGGAAAAACCATGAACAAGCTGTCCGCCCTGATCGCCGTGCTCTTCGCCTCAGGCTCGCTCGCCGTGCTGGCCCAGGCCACCCCGGCGACGCCTGCAAAGCCCGCCACCCCCGCAACCGCCACCGCGCCCGCCAAGCCCGCCACGCCCGCGACGCCGGCCACTCCTTCCGCCAAGGCCGAGATGACCAAGGAAGAGAAGGCCGCCGCCGCCAAGGCGAAGAAGGAGGAGGCCAAGAAGAAAGCCGCCGCCCGCAAGGAGGAGGCCGCCGCGAAAAAGAAGGTCGCCAAGGCGCCCGCCGCGGCCGCGGAGAAGAAAGTCGAAGCCAAGACCGACGCCCCGAAGAAGTAATCGTCCCCCGGGACGCGCATCATGGAAGGCGGGGCTTCGGCCCCGCCTTTCGCTTTTTGGGGTAGCGGACGGGCTCGAGCTTCCATCACCAGATGAAAATCGTCGTCGGACTGTCGGGCGGGGTCGATTCGGCCGTGGCGGCGTTGCTGCTCAAGCGCGCCGGGCACGACGTCGTCGGCCTCTTCATGAAGAACTGGGAGGACGACGACGATGACGAGTACTGCTCCACCCGCGAGGACCTGGTGGACGCGGTCTCCGCGGCCGAGCGGATCGGCATCGACATCGACGCGGTCAACTTCGCCGCGGAATATCGCGAGCGCGTGTTCGCGAGTTTCCTCGCGGAGTACCGGGCGGGCCGCACGCCCAACCCGGACGTCCTTTGCAACGCCGAGATCAAGTTCCGCGCCTTTCTCGACCACGCCATGGCCCTGGGCGCGGCGAGCATCGCCACCGGGCACTACGCGCGGGTGGCGGAGCGCGCAGGTCGCTTCGTCTTGCTGAAGGGGCTCGACCCCGGCAAGGACCAGAGCTATTTCCTGCATCGGCTCACGCAGGCGCAACTCTCGCGCACGCTTTTCCCCGTGGGCCACCTGCAAAAGTCCGAAGTCAGGCGCATCGCCCTCGAAGCCGGCCTTCCAAACCACGCCAAGCGCGATTCGACCGGCATCTGCTTCATCGGCGAGCGCCCGTTCCGCGAGTTCCTTTCGCGCTACCTGCCTCGCGAACCCGGCCCGATGGTGACCCCTGACGGGCAACGCGTGGGCGAGCACATCGGGCTCATGTACTACACGCTGGGACAGCGCCAGGGCCTGGGCATCGGCGGGCGCCGCGACGCCGGCAGCGAGCCTTGGTACGTCGCCGCGAAGGACATGGCATCGAACACGCTCGTCGTCGTGCAGGGCCACGACCACCCGCTGCTGATGAAGAGCCGGTTGCATGCGCAGGATGCGAGCTGGATAGCCGGCGAGCCGCCCTCGTCGGAGGGGCCGCTTGGGGCGAAGACGCGCTACCGTCAGGCCGACGCGGCCTGCTCGCTCCGGATCGCCGCGCCCGGCCATTTCACGGTCGACTTCGTCACGCCACAGTGGGCGGTTACGCCCGGGCAATCGGCGGTCGTCTATCGCGGCGAGGAGTGCCTCGGCGGAGGCGTGATCGCGCAGGCGCCCGCGGGCGCCTAGCCTAGCCGGGTTTCGTCCCGGCGAACGACGGGCGCATCTCCAGACGCTCGGCCCACGCCTTCAACGCGCTGTCGCTGTCGCGCCAGCCCAGCTCCGGCATGCGGAATTCCGCCCAGAAAAGCGCGCAACCGCAGGCGATGTCGGCGAGGTTCATCTTGTCGCCGCCCAGGAACGGCTTGCGCCCCAGCTCCTTGGAGATCACGTTGATGCTGGAGTTGACCTTGTCCATCTGGCGGCCGATCCACGCCGGGTCCTGCCGCGAGACTTCGCGCTTCCTCTCGAGGAAGGCGCTGATGCCCGCATCGGCCAGGCCATCGCCCAGCGCTTCGCCGCGCCGGACGCGCGCCCGCGCGACCGGGTCGGTGCCGGGGATGAGCTGCGAGCCCGAAACCGCATCCAGGTACTCGCTGATCACGGCGGAGTCGAAGATCGACTCGCCGTTGTCCAGCACGAGCGCGGGCACCTTGTTGAGCGGGTTGTAGCGCGGCACCGTGGTTTCGACGTTCCAGGCGCTCTCCTCGATGAACTCGTAGGGAAGCGCGCGTTCGGCGAGGATCACGCGGACCTTGCGGACGTAGGGGGAAGTGCGGGAGCCGACGAGCTTCATGGGCGGGAAGTATACAAGGGGGTGGTAAAATTCGGCTCGAGAAGATGCCCTCCCCCCTCACCGCCCTTTCCCCCCTCGACGGGCGCTACGCCGCCCGGACGCGGCCCCTGCAGCAGCACTTCAGCGAGTTCGCCCTCATGCGCGAGCGCGTGGCGGTGGAAGTGGCGTGGCTGCTGGCCCTCGGCGACGAATTCGCCTTCGATGCGATGCAGCCCTTCTCGGATGCCACGCGCGAGGAGCTTCGCGGGCTTTCCGAAGGTTTCACGCCGGAGGATGCGGCGCGCGTGAAGGACATCGAGGCCACCACCAACCACGACGTGAAGGCGGTCGAGTATTGGATGCGCGAGCGCCTGGCCGGAAACGCCGAGGCGACGGCCGCGGCCGAGTTCATCCACTTCGCCTGCACCTCCGAGGACATCAACAACCTCGCGCACGGCCGCATGCTGCGCGGCGGCCGCGACGAAGTGCTGCTGCCCGCGATCGACCGGATCGTCGAGCGGCTCGATGCCCTGGCCCAGGAGCACGCCGGGCTTGCGATGCTCTCGCGCACCCACGGGCAGCCGGCCACGCCGACAACGCTCGGCAAGGAGATGGCCAATGTCGCGCACCGGCTGAGGCGGGCCCGCGGACGTTTGGCCGGCGTGGAGCTGCTGGGCAAGATCAACGGCGCCACGGGCAATTTCAACGCGCATGTGGCCGCGGCGCCGCAGGTGGACTGGCCGCGCTTCGCCGAGCGCTTCGTGCAAGGCCTGGGCCTCGCCTACAACCCGCTCACGATCCAGATCGAGCCCCACGACGCCATGGCCGAGCTCTTCGACGCCATCGCGCGGCTCAATACCATCGTGCTCGACCTGGACCGCGACATCTGGGGCTACATCTCGCTCGGCTATTTCAGGCAGAAGGTGAGGGCCGGCGAGGTCGGCTCCTCCACCATGCCGCACAAGGTGAACCCGATCGACTTCGAGAATTCCGAGGGCAACCTCGGGCTCGCCAATGCGATCCTGCGCCACCTGTCGGAGAAGCTGCCGGTATCGCGCTGGCAACGCGACCTCACCGACTCGACGGTGCTGCGCAACATGGGCGTGGCGTTCGGCTACTCTCTGCTGGGCTACGACGCCTGCCTCAAGGGCCTGGGCAAGCTCGAGGCGAACCCGGCGCGCATCGCCCAGGACCTCGAGCCCGCCTGGGACGTGCTTGCCGAGGCCGTGCAGACCGTGATGCGCGCGCACCGCGTCCCGAACTCCTACGAAAAGCTGAAGGAGCTCACGCGCGGCAAGGGCGGCATCACGAAAGAGGACCTGCACGCGTTCCTCGGCACGCTGCCGATCCCGGACGAGGCGCGCGAGCGCCTGTTGCGCCTCACCCCGACCGGTTACGTGGGCCTCGCGCCCGCGCTCGCTAGGCTTCGGGAGTAGCGAGCGAAACACCCAGGCGCGCGCGCCGCTTGAGCCACGGGCTCGGCCGGTAGCGCGGATCGCCGGAGTACGCCAGCAGTCCTTCCAGCAGCTCGAGCACGCGGCCGGCGCCGATCGCATCGCCCATCGCGAGTGGCCCCTGGCGATACCCGAGGCCCAGCGTCACGGCCCGGTCGATGTCCTCGGGCGTGGCGATGCCTTGCTGGGCGATGTCGCAGGCCACGTTCACGATGTGGCAGACGACCCGCGGGGCGACCAGCCCGAAGCTGTCGCGCACCACGCTCACGGCGACGCCATCGGCCGTGAACGCCGCGCGCGCCGCATCGCGCCAATGCGCCGTCGTGAGCGGTGTCGTCATGACGGTGCGTCGCGACGCCAAGCCGAAAGCTGCGTCCAGGGCGACGGTGCGCGCCGGGTCGAGCCCCTCGTCGAGCGCAGCCGAGGTGGCGTCCGCGGCCCAGGGCAGCACGACGCAGAGCGCATTGTCGGCGGGACGCGCGCCGTCATCCACGGCCACTGCGCTCGCCTGCAACAAAGGCGTCACGCGTGCCCGCGCCGCCCGATCCCGCGAGCTCAGCCAGACCCGCGGCGCGGGTATCGCGGCGGGCGTCGGCTGCGCAGCAGGCGCGACCTTCCTGCCGTCGGCGTAGCGATAGAAGCCTTCGCCCGACTTGCGCCCGAGGAGCCCCGCGGCGCGCCGCTGCGCCAGCAGTGGCGAGGGGCGGAAGCGCGGCTCGTCGTAGAACTGGCGGTAGATCGAGTCCATCACCGGCTGTGAGACGTCCAGCCCCGTGAGGTCGAGCAACTCGAACGGGCCGAGGCGAAAGCCTGCGCCATCGCGGAGGATGTCGTCGAGGGTAGCGGGATCGGCCACGCCTTCGGCCACCAGCCGCAACGCCTCGGTGCCGTAGCCGCGGCCGGCATGGTTCACGAGGAATCCCGGCGTGTCCTTGGCGCGGACCGGAAGGTGGCCCATGCGTCGCGCCAGCTCGACGAGGCGCTCGACCACCGCCGCATCGGTGCGCACGCCGTCCACCACTTCGACCACCTTCATGAGCGGGACCGGGCCGAAGAAATGCATGCCCGCCACGCGCTGGGGCGCGCGGCACGCCGCGGCGATGGCGGTGACCTGCAGCGACGAGGTGTTGGTGGCCAGGATGCAGTCCGGCGCGACCACGCCTTCGAGGGCGCGGAAGAGCTCCCGCTTGGCGTCGAGGTCTTCGACGATCGCCTCGACCACGATGCCGCACTTGGCGAGCCCCGCCAGCGCATCCACCGGCCGTAGGCAATCGATCGCGGCCTGCGCCGCGCCGGCCCCGAGCTTGCCTTTCGCGGCCAGGGCGCGCAACTGCGCGGCGATGGCCTCGCGGGCTTCGGCGGCCCCGCCCGGCCTTGCATCGTGCATGCGCACTTCCAGGCCCGCCTGCGCCGCGACTTGCGCGATGCCGCGCCCCATGAATCCGGTACCTACGATGCCGAGGGGGGACACGCTCGCGCCTTTCGCTATGATGGGATCGAAAACCGCACGCATGATACGCGACCCCGCAGCCGCCCCGGCGGCGCCGATCCGCTGGCTCGACGAGGTTCCCGACCGCTGGGCGAAGGAGCGTCCCGAAGCCGTGGCGCTTGCGTGCGCCGCCGGCCGCTTCACCTGGCGCGATCTCGTGGCGGCCCGCGATGGATTCGCGCGACGCCTCGAAGCCCTCGGCGTGCGCGCCGGCGATCGCGTCATGGTCGTGGGCGAGAACTGCCCCGCGATGGTGATGCTGGTCTTCGCAGTGACCCGGCTGCGCGCCTGGGTAGTGAACGTGAACGCGAGGCTTTCGGGCCGCGAGCTCGACGTCATCCGCGAGCACAGCGGCGCGCGGCGCGTGCTGTTCCTCCTCGACGATTCGCCGGAGGCGGCCGCCCATGCGGCACGCCTGCGCGCCACCGGGCTGGATGCGACATCTTGGGGCGCGATGGCGATTTCACCGCCCGCGGATGCCGCTGCGGAGCCCGTCACGGGCGATCCGCAGGACGACGTCGCCGCCCTGCTCTACACCACCGGAACGACGGGTTCTCCGAAGGGCGTCATGCTCACCCATGCCAACCTGCTGTTCATCGCACGCAATTCGGGCCAGCTGCGGCGCATCGTGCCGGAGGACCGCGTTTATGGCCTGCTGCCGGTGTCGCACGTGTATGGGCTTGCATCGGTGGCGCTCGGAACGCTGCTCGCAGGCGGGGCGGTGTGCACCCAGCCGCGTTTCGCGCCGGCAGCGTCCGCCGCCTTCATCCGGCACGAGCGCCTCACCGTATGCCAGGGCGTGCCGGCCATGTATGCCAAGCTGCTCGAACACCTGAAGGGCCGTGGAGAGAACGCCTTCGGCGCCTCTGCCCTGCGCTTCCTCTACGCGGGGGGGTCGCCGCTCGTGCCCGCCCTCAAGCGAGAGGTGGAAGCGTTCTTCGGCGTGCGCCTGCACAACGGCTACGGGCTCACGGAAGCTTCACCGACGCTCACGCAGACACGGCACGACTCCCCGCGCGACGATTGCTCGGTCGGCCCCGCGATACCGGGCGTCAGCCTGCGCATCGTCGACCGCGGGGGCCGCGACCTGCCCGATGGCGAGATCGGGGAGCTGTGGGCCAGGGGACCGAACGTCATGAAGGGCTATTACCGCGATCCGGCCGCGACTGCCGCAGCGATCCATCCCGGCGGCTGGCTCGCCACCGGCGACCTCGCTCGGCGCGAGCCGGAAGGCGCGATCCACATCGAGGGCCGCCTGAAGGAGCTCATCATCCGCGGCGGCTTCAACGTCCTTCCGCTCGAGGTGGAGTCGGTCCTGAACGCGCATCCCGCCGTCACGCAGTCCGCCGTCGTCGGTCGACCGGCAAACGGCGACGAGGAGGTGGTCGCCTTCGTCGAGCTGGCGCCGGGCGCCACGGTGGCTCCGGCGGAGCTACTCGAATTCGCGGCGCGCGCGCTGGCGCCCTACAAGCGCCCCTGCGAAGTCATCGTCCTTCCGGCCCTTCCCGCTGCCACCAGCGGCAAGGTCCTCAAAGCGAAGCTCGCGCAGCTGGCGCGCGAAACCGCGCGGAAACCCGGGACGGACCTGGAATTCCGCGCGCGCTCGACTACCGGGGGGTGACGGGGCGAATTCCGGGTCCGTCCCCGGTTTCGGCACCGAGGGCGGCCACGTCGCCCGACATCTCGCCGCCTTCCTGCACCAGCATCTTGCCGTAGCGGATCTTGCCGTTGATGCGGCCGCTCGAGTGCACCACGAGCTTCTTGCGCGCGGTCATCTCGCCTTGGAAGGCGCCGCGGATCTCGGCCACGTCCACGTCCACCTTGCCGCTGAACGCGCCGCTTTCGGCGATCTGGATGGTGCGGCTCACCATGGTGGCCTCGACGCGGCCCTCGACCACGAGCGTGTCGCAATCGTCGATCTCGACGCCCTTCAGCTTGATGTTCGGCCCGACGATCAGCTTGCTGCCGCCGCCTTCGTCGCTGCGCGGCGCGGCGCCTTCCGCCAAACGCGGGGCCTGCTGTGGCGGCAGCGCCGCGGGTGTCGCCGCTTGTGACGGAGCCGGCGCAAGCGTCGGGGCGGTAGCGGCCACGGCGCGCGCGTCTCGCGCGCGGTTCAGGATTCCTTCGGCATAGCGCATGTTCGATCTCTCCCTCGCGTTGGTTGTGGCGAGGGTGCAATCACTTTCCGTGCCAGGGCGGCCGCAAGGGCTACGCGCCTGCGCAAGCGCGAAGAATCGTCGCTGCGCAGCTACGGCAAAGCCGGCGCTTGCGGCAAGCGCTTGATCGCAGGCGCGATTCGCGTGTCTCTCGCGACCGACAGCGTGCCGCGAAAGGTCAGCGCGCAACTCTCGCCCTCAGTGGATCGCCACGCCCCACGGACGGGTGCCGACGGAAATCTCGCGCAGCGGCTTGTCGCTTTGCGTGTCGATCACCGTGACCGAGTTGGAGCGGCCGTTGGCCACGTAGAGCTTGGCGCCGTCGGGGGTGAGCGCCATGTTCCAGGGCCGCGTGCCCACCGCGATGGTGGCGGCGACCTGGTTCGTGGCCACGTCGATCGCCATCACGTTGGCCGAGCGGCCGTTGGAAACGTAGACCTTGCGCCCCGACGGATGCATCGCAACGCCGTTCGTGTACGCGCCCGCGGCAATGCGCGCGACGACCTTGCCGCTCGGGACATCGATCGCATAGACCGCGTCGTCGAGCTCGCAGGCCACGTAAGCGCGGCTGCCGTCGGGAGTGAAGGCGATGCCGCGCGGACGCTTGCCGACCGGGATGGAAGCCACCTGCCGGCGCGCGGCGACATCCACGACATCCACCTGCGAAGCGTCTTCGGCGCTCACGTACAACCAGCGCCCGTCGGGACTGAACACGGCGTGCTCGGGATTCTTGCCCTCGGTGGGCACGCGCCCCACCTCCTTCCCCGAGCCGGCGTCGACGAGGATCACCGCATTGGCGAGCTCGCTCGCGGCCGCGACCAGCCGCCCGTCGGCCGAGATGCTCACGCCTTCGGGCGATTGCCCCAGGTCCAGGCGCGCCGTGACTTTTCGCGCCTGCGTATCGATGGTGACCAGCGCGTTTGTCGTCTGGTCGCTCACGAAGATCCTCCGCCCGCCGGGCTCGAGCGCGATGCCGCGCGGCTTGCCGCCCGCTTCGATCACGGCCACCACGGCGTCGGTCTGCGTGTCGATCACGCTCACCGTTCCGGAGCCTTCATTGGGCACATAGGCGAATGGCGCGCCGAGGACGGATTCGGCCATGGCAACCGCGATCGCACAAATCATTGCCGGGAGGTGCGGAACTGCGCGTGTCATGCGGCTCTCCAAGGTGCGGACCGCCATGAGGCAAGAAACAATGACATCGGTTCATCGCGCCCTTGCGCTTGTTGTTTTCCTGCTGGGAACGGCATCGGCGCACGCTCAGGTCGACCCGGCAGAGTGGCCGATGCCCGCGCGCGATTTCGCCAGCACGCGCTTCAGCCCGCTCGACGAGATCCGCGCCGACAACGTCTCGCGCTTGCAGGTGGCCTTCACGTTCTCCACCGGCGTGGAGCGGGGCCACGAGGCAGCGCCGATCGTGGCCGGCGACACGATGTACGTCGTCACGCCCTACCCCAACCACCTCATCGCGCTCGACCTGTCGAAGCCGGGGGCGAACGTGAAGTGGCGCTTCGATCCCAGGCCGAACGCGAGCGCCCAGGGGGTGGCCTGCTGCGACGTGGTCAACCGGGGCGCTGCCTATTCCGACGGGCGCGTCTTCTTCAACACGCTCGACAACCAGGCGATCGCGGTAGACGCGAAGACCGGCAAGGAGCTCTGGCGCACCCGCCTCGGCGACATCGGCATCGGCGAGACCATGACCATGGCGCCCCTCGTAGTCAAGGGCAAGGTGCTCGTCGGCAACAGCGGCGGGGAGCTGGGCGTGCGCGGCTGGCTCACGGCGCTGGATGCCGCCAGCGGAAAGGTCGCCTGGCGCGCCTGGAGCACCGGCCCCGACAGCGATGTGCTCATCGGCCCGTCCTTCAAACCCTTCTACGAACAGGACCGCGGCAAGGACCTCGGCGTGAAGACCTGGCCGCCGGAGGCGTGGAAGATCGGCGGCGGCAACGCGTGGGGCTGGATCTCCTACGACCCGAAGCTCGACCTGATCTTCTACGGGACGGGAAATCCGGGGCCCTGGAATCCCGAGCAGCGTCCCGGCGCCAACAAGTGGACCGCCGGCGTCTTCGCACGCCGTCCCGATACCGGGGAAGCCGTGTGGTTCTACCAATGGAGCCCGCACGACCTGCACGACTACGACGGCGTGAACGAGAACGTCCTGCTCGACCTGCCCATCGGCGGCAGCACACGCGCGGTTTTGGTGAGGCCCGAACGCAACGGCTACATGTACGTGCTGGACCGCGCCACCGGCGAGGTGCTCTCGGCCGACCCCTACGTGCACATCACCACCTCGCTCGGGGTGGACCTGAAAAGCGGCGCGCTTCGCTACAACCCGCAAAAGGAGCCCAAGGCCGGACGCGTCGTGCACGACATCTGCCCCGCCTCCCCGGGCGCGAAGGATTGGCAGCCGAGCGCCTGGTCGCCGCGCACGAAGCTGCTCTACGTTCCGCACAACAACTTGTGCCAGGACGCCGGCACCTTCGAGACGAGCTACATCGCCGGGACGCCCTACGTGGGCGCGGACGTAAAGATGAAGGCGGGCCCCGGCGGGCATCGTGGAGAGTTCACCGCGTGGGATCCGGTGGCGCGCCGCAAGGCATGGTCGATCCGCGAGAGCTTCCCGGTCTGGAGCGGCGCCCTCGCCACTGCCGGCGACGTGGTCTTCTACGGCACGATGGACGGTGTCTTCAAGGCGGTCGACGGGCGCAGCGGCAAGCTGCTCTGGCAACACCGCACCAGCTCGGGCATCGTCGGGCAGCCGGTCTCGTACCGCGGCCCCGATGGGCGGCAATACGTCGCGGTGCTGGCCGGCGTGGGCGGCTGGGCGGGCGCCGTGGTGAGCGCCGACCTCGACACGCGCGATCCGACCGCGGCGCTGGGCTTCGCCAACGCGATGCGCGACCTGCCGCAGCACACGAAGAAGGGCGGCATGCTCTATGTCTTCCGCCTTCCGTAGGCGCGCGCTTCTCCTGCTGCTGGTGCTCGCCGCAGCGAGCGCTGCCGCGTCGGGGCGCGAGCTTCGCGTGTGTGGCGACCCGGACAACCTGCCGCTGTCCCATGCCGACGGCAGTGGCTTCGAGAACCGCATCGCGGAGCTGATCGCGGCGGAGATGGGTGCCGTGCTGCGCTACGAATGGCAGCCGCTGCGCCGCGGTTTCGTGCGCAAGACCGCGGGGGCAGGGCTGTGCGACGTGTTCATCGGCGTGCCCAAGGCCTTCGAGCGCGTGCTCACCACGCGGCCCTACTACCGATCCTCGTATGTGTTCGTGCTGGGACCTCGCGCGCGCGGCATACAGGGTTTCGACGACCCACGCCTGGCCACGCTGCGCATCGGGGTGCAACTGCCGGGCGACGACCTCGCCGCCACGCCGCCGGGGCATGCGCTCACGCGCCACGGGCACGTCGACAACGTCCGCGGCTTCACCCTGTACGGCGTAGGCACGGTGCAGCAGCGCATGCTCGCGGCGCTGGAAAGCGGCGACATCGACGCGGCGTTGCTGTGGGGGCCGCAGGCCGGCGCCTTGGTGAAGGCTTCGCGCGCCCTCGAGCTTCGCATCGCCGCGGCGCCGCCCGACCTCGAGGGGATCCCGTTCGAATACGCCATCGCGGTGGGTGTGCGGCGGGGGGCGAGCGCGTTGCGCGACGAGATCGACGCCGTCCTGGACCGTCGCCGGAGGGACATCGACGCGATCCTCGAGCGCCATGCGGTCCCGCGCACCGACCACCAGCCGGCGACGTCGCGATGAACTCGGCGCTTCCCGGCATACTCGCGGTTGCCCTCGTAGTCGCTACCGCCTGCGAACGCGAGCAGCGCCGCTTCCAGAAGCCCTCGGTGCCGCCCATGCCGCAGGCCGAGCGCAAGGCGGCGATCTCGCCGGGGCAGCCCGGGCCCGGCATGACGAGCGTTGCTGCGGCGGGCGCCTACAACGAGCGCAACGCCTACGAGATCTCGCAGGGCAAGCGCCTCTTCCGCTGGTACAACTGCGCCGGCTGCCACTCCAACGGCGGTGGCGGCATGGGGCCGCCGCTGATGGACGGCGCCTGGCGCTACGGCTCCGATCCCGAGCAGGTCTTCCAGACCATCATGGGCGGCCGCGCCAACGGCATGCCCGCCTTCCAGGGCCGCATTCCGGAGGACCAGGCGTGGCAGATCGTGGCCTACGTGCGCTCCATGAGCGGTCTGGTGCCCAACGACGCGATGGCGGGGCGCGCGGATACGCTCTCCGCCGGCGAGCCCGAGATGCGCCGCGATCCGATCCCGCCGCTGCCGGAAGCCGGCAAACGCACGGTGCGCGTGCCGTGAACGGACTTTTCCACGCCCTCGACCCGGCAGGGCCGCAGGCTGCCCTGATCGCCCAGCTGTGGTGGCTCACCGTAGCGGTCTGCGCGCTCGTCCTGGTGGCAGTGCTGCTCGCATTCTTCATCGCCCTGCGGCGCGCTCCGCGCGCCGACGCCGCGACACCGGCCGACGTGAAGCCGCTCCAGCAAGCGGAGCCCCGCACGCGCCTCGTGGTTACCGCGGCCACGATCGCCTCCGCCGTGTTGCTCGTGGGCCTCGTCGCCGCCAGCGCCGCCACGGACCGGGCGCTCATGCAGCTGCCCCTCCAGAATGCGTTGAACGTGCAGGTCACGGCCAACCAATGGTGGTGGGACGTGCGCTACGATGACCCGGACCCCTCGCGCATCTTCGCCACCGCCAACGAGATCTACGTGCCGGTCGGCCGCCCGGTGATCGTCCGGCTGCGCGCGAACGACGTGATCCACAGCTTCTGGGTGCCGAACCTGCACGGGAAGAAGGACCTCATCCCCGGCACCGAGGGCACGATCCATTTCCGCGCCGACCGCGCCGGCACATACCACGGCCAGTGCGCCGAATATTGCGGCTTGCAGCACGCCTTCATGGCGTTCGTGGTCCATGCCGTGCCGCAGGAGGAGTTCGATCGCTGGGCCGAAAGCCAACGCAAGCCCGCGGCGGCGCCCTCGACGGCCCCGCAGAAGCGCGGACATGATCTATTCATGAGCGGCACCTGCATGATGTGCCACGCGATCCAGGGGACGCCCGCGCAGGCCCGCAAGGGCCCGGACCTCACGCACGTGGCGAGCCGCGAGCGCATCGCCGCCGGCCGGCTCGCCAACACGCCCGAGAACCTCGCTTCGTGGATCCGGGATCCGCATCGGCACAAGCCCGGCGTCAACATGCCGGCGCATGTCCTCGCGCAAGGCGATCTCGAGGCGCTCGTTGCCTACCTGGGAGCGCTTCGATGAGCCTGCCCGCACAGGCCGCTGCCACGCTGCATCGCACCTGGAGCGATCCGCCCGGGGTGCGCGGCTGGTTCAGCGCGCTCGACCACAAGACCATCGGGCGGCGCTTCGTGATCGCGGCCTTCGGTTTCTTCGTCGCCGGCGGGCTGCTCGCGGCGACGATGCGGCTGCAGCTCGCCTTCCCGGAGATGAAGCTGGTCGGCCCGGACCTCTACAACCAGGTCTTCACGCTGCACGGCACCACGATGATGTTCCTCTTCGCCGTGCCGGTGATGCTGGCGATGGCGATCTACCTGGTGCCGCTGATGATCGGCGCGCGCGCGACCGCCTTCCCGCGCATGACGGCCTTCGCCTTCTGGGTGTACGTCTTCGGCGGGCTCTCGGTGTACATCGCCTTCTTCCTCGGCTCGGGACCGGACGCAGGCTGGTTCGCCTACGTCCCGCTGTCCGGCCCCGAATATTCGCCCGGAAAGCGCTCCGACTTCTGGGCCCAGCTCATCACCTTCACCGAGGTTTCCGGCCTGCTGGTCTCGATCGACCTCATCACCACCATCCTCAAGCACCGCGCGCCGGGCATGACGCTCGCGCGCATGCCGCTTTTCGTCTGGGCGATCCTCGTCACCTGCCTGATGATCCTCTTCGCCATGCCGGCGGTGATGATGGCGAGCACGATGCTCATCCTGGATCGGCTCGTCGGCACGCACTTCTTCAATCCCGCCGACGGCGGCAGCGCGCTGCTGTGGCAGCACCTCTTCTGGTTCTTCGGCCACCCCGAGGTCTACTTCATCTTCATCCCCGGCCTGGGCTTCCTTTCGATGATCATCGCCACCTTCGCGCGACGGCCGATCTTCGGTTATCCGGCGATGGTGCTCGCGTTGATCGCCACCGGTTTCCTCTCCTTCGGCCTGTGGGTGCACCACATGTTCGCCGCGAGCATCCCCGAGCTCGCCAAGGCCTTCTTCACCGCCGCCAGCATGATGATCGCGATCCCGAGCGGCGTGCAGATCTTCTGCTGGATCGCGACACTCTGGAAAGGGCGGCTCAACTTCGCCACGCCGCTGCTCTTCGTGCTCGCGTTCTTCTTCATCCTCGTCCTGGGCGGCCTCACCGGCGTGATCCTCGCCTCGACGGCGCTCGACTTGCAGGTGCACGACACCTACTTCGTCGTGGCGCACCTGCACTACGTCCTGATCGGCGGCGCCGTCTTCCCGCTCTTCGGCGCGTTCTACTACTGGTATCCCAAGATGACCGGCCGCATGATGGACGAGCGGATGGGCCGCTGGAACTTCTGGCTCTTCTTCGTAGGCTTCAACGTGGCCTTCTATCCCATGCACCACCTGGGCCTGGCCGGCATGCCCCGCAGGATCTACACCTACGCCGCGGAAAGCGGCTGGGGCCCGCTCAACCTGCTCTCGACCGTGGGCGCGGTGATGGTGGCCACCAGCGTGCTGCTCTTCATCGTGAATGCCGTGAAGAGCTACCGGCACGGTGCGCCTGCCGCCGACAATCCCTGGGGGGCATCGTCCCTCGAGTGGGCGACCTCCTCGCCGCCGCCGCCGTACAACTTCGCCTTGCCGCCGGTGGTGAGCTCGCGCGAGCCCCTGTGGGTGCCGCACCACCCGTCGCGGCCTCCGCACGTGACCGGCCTCGCCCTCGACACCCGCGAGTCGCTCGTGACCACCGCGATCGACGCGGTGCCCGATAGCCGGGATACGTCGCCCGATCCCAGCCATTGGCCGTTCACCGCCGCCGTGGCGCTCTCCATCATGTTCATCGCCACGATCTTCACCCCCTGGGGCCTGGTGTGGGGATCGATTCCGGTGACGATCGCGTTGATCGGCTGGTTCTGGCCGCGCCGCGAGGAGACCGAGCGCCACCTCGCCCTGGAGAAGCGGCCGTGAGGGCCAAGGGTCACCGCCCCGGCACGCCCAAGGCGGCGCCGCGCGACGACGTGGCGCTCTACGTCTCGCAGCTGCCGAGCTACGTGTTCGGGCCGCGCGCGACGATGTGGTGGGGAACCTTCGGCGTCATCGCGATCGAGGGCATGGTTTTCGCGCTCGCCGCCGCCAGCTACTTCTACTTGCGAAGCCACGCGCGCGAGTGGCCCCTGGGCGTGCCGCCTCCGGAGCTCTCCTGGGGGATGGTCAACATGGCGATCCTGGCGGTGAGCACCTTGCCCAACCACTGGACCAAGCGCGCGGCCGAGCAGCACGACCTGCGCAAGGTGCGCATCGGGCTCACCGTCTGCGTGGCGTTCGCCCTCGCCTTCCTGGTCGTGCGCATTTTCGAATTCCGCTCGCTCAACGTGGGTTGGGACACCAACGCCTACGGCTCCATCGTCTGGCTGCTGCTCGCGCTGCACACGGCGCACCTGCTCACCGATTTCGTCGACACCGCGGTGCTCACCGTGCTCATGTATACGGGTCCCATCGAGGGCCGGCGCTACGCCGACGTGGCGGACAACGCGGTCTACTGGGATTTCGTGGTGTTGGCGTGGATCCCGCTCTACTTCATCGTGTACTGGGCTCCGCGCCTGTGACGATCCCCCGCCGCACCTGGCCGGCCGTCATCGCCGCTCCACTCCTCGCCCTTGCCGACCAGAGCGTGGCCTATGCGTTGGTGCCCTGGGCCTGCTCGCACCAGGGCATGGCGATCCTGCATGTCTCGCACGCCGCCTTCCTCGTGGCCATCCTGGCCACGCTTCCTGGCGCGTGGAGCCGCCTCGACGCGGGTTTTCCGCCCAGCTCACCCGACGAGGGCATGGAGCGGCGCTCGTTCTTCGGCATGGTGGGCGCGATGATGGTGGCCTTCTCGGCGTTGGTCGTGCTGGCGATGTGGATCCCGCAATGGTTCATCGCGCCTTGCCACGCCTGAGCCTCGCGGCGATCGCCGCCGCCGCGGTGTTGCCTGCGATGGCGCACCACCCTGCCGGCGTGGAGGCCGCGGCGCTCGCTTCGCGCTGGACCTTCGATCCCTGGGTAACCTTGCCCCTCGCCGCGAGCCTCGCGCTCTATGTGGTGGGACTCCGTCGGCTCTGGGCCCGCGCCGGCCGCGGCCGCGGCATCTCCGGGCGCGAGGCCGCCTGCTTCGCCGCGGGCTGGTTGGTGCTCGCAGCGTCGCTCGTCTCGCCCATCGACGCCCTCGGTGGCGCGCTCTTCTCGATGCACATGGTGCAGCACGAGCTGATGATGGTGGTGGCGGCCCCGTTCTTCGTGTTGTCGCGCCCGGTGGAGGCGTGGACGTGGGCGATGTCGCCGTCGTGGCGGCGTTCGGCCGGGCGCATCACCCGCGGACGTTTTTTCGCCGCCGCGTGGAGGACGCTCACCGAGCCACGCGGGGCGTGGATCTTCCATGCCGTCGCCATCTGGGCCTGGCACATCCCGCCGCTCTTCGAGGCCGCCTTGGCGAACGAGGGCGTGCATGCGCTGCAGCACGCGACATTCCTCGCTTCGGCCCTGGCCTTCTGGGCCTCGGTGATCACGCCCGCCACGCGCCGCGGCGATGCCGTGGCGCTCGCGAGCCTCTTCACGACGATGCTGCACACCGGTGCGCTCGGCGCGCTCCTCACCTTCGCGCCCTCGGCGTGGTACGCGCATTACCTCGACGCCGCGGCCTTCGGCCTCACGCCGCTCGAGGACCAGCAGCTGGGCGGCCTGGTCATGTGGGTGCCCGGCGGCCTGGCCTACGTGATCGCCGGGCTCGTGCTCGTGGGCTCGTGGCTCAGCCCGCGGCGGGCCGGCGCGCTCAGATGACTTCGAGGCGGCGCTTGCGGGTGGGCGGCGGAAAGGCGCGATCGAGCGCGGCGAGCGCTTCGGAATCGAGCCGAACCTGCGCGCCGGCCGCGTTGTCGCGCACGTGTTGCTCGCGCGCGGCCTTGGGGATCGAACACACGCCCGGGTGGCGAATCGTCCAGGCGATGGCGAGCTGCGCCGCCGTGAGGCCGCGCTCGCGCGCAAGCGAAACCAGCACCGGATGCTTCACCAGCGGTCCCTCGTCGAGGGGCGAATAGGCCATCACCTGCACGCCGCGCGCGGCGCACCAGGGGAGCAGGTCGTATTCGATGCCGCGGCGCGAGAGGTTGTAGAGGACCTGGTTCACCGCGCAGCGCTCGCCCCCGGGGATGGCGAAGAGCTCCTCCAGGTCCTCCACGTCGAAATTGGACACGCCCCAGCTCGCGATGCGTCCCGAGTCCACCAGCGCATTGAGCGCGGGTACCGTCCTGGCCAGCGGTACCGCGCCGCGCCAGTGGCACAGGTAGACGTCCAATCGGTCGATCCCGAGGCGCGCGAGGGAGCGCGCGCAGGCCGCCTCGAGCTCGCGTGGCGCGGCATGGTGCGGGTAGAACTTCGACACCACCAGGACGTCTTCCCGCCGCCCCGCGATCGCCTCGCCCACAACTTCTTCGGCCCCGCCTTCGGCGTACATCTCGGCGGTATCGATGACGCGAATGCCGAGGTCGAGCCCCAGCCGAAGCGCCGCGACTTCCGCGGCCCGGTCGCTCGCGCACTCCCCCATGTGCCACGTGCCCATGCCGAGAGGCGACAGATTCACGCGCCGACCGCCATCCCTCCGTACTGCGGATTCACCCGCAGGCTGTGCTCCAGCTTGTTCAGCGCGTTCACGTACGCCTTCGCCGAAGCGACCACGATGTCGGTGTCCGCGCCCATGCCGTTCACGATGCGCCCGGCCTTCTTGAAGCGCACGGTGACCTCGCCCTGGGAGTCGGTGCCCTCGGTGATGTTGTTGACCGAATAGAGCTGCAGCTCGGCGCCGCTCTGGGCGATGCTCTCGATCGCCTTGAAGGTCGCGTCGACGATGCCGTCACCGCGAGCCTCGGCGCGTTTCTCTCGCCCCTCGTCGGACACCACGACGCGCGCGAAGGGCGGCTCGCCCGTCTCCGAGTGAGCCGTGAGCGAGACCAGCACGTAGCGCTCGCGCTCGGGCGTCACGGCCTCGTCGGACATGAGCGCCTGGATGTCCTCGTCGAAGATCTCGCGCTTCTTGTCGGCGAGCTCCTTGAAGCGGGCGAACGCCGCGTTCAGCTGCTCCTCGGAGGCGAGCGCGATGCCCAGCTCCTGGAGCCGGCTCTTGAAGGCGCTGCGGCCGGAGAGCTTGCCGAGGGTGAGGCGGTTGGCGCCCCAGCCCACGTCGGAGGCACGCATGATCTCGTAGGTCTCGCGGTGCTTGAGCACGCCGTCCTGGTGGATGCCCGACTCGTGCGCGAAGGCGTTCGCGCCCACCACCGCCTTGTTGGGCTGGACCGGGTAGCCGGTGATGGTGGAGACCAGCTTGCTCGCGGGCACGATCTGGGTCGCGTCGATGCCGGTGGTGCAGTCGAAGACATCGGAACGGGTGCGCACCGCCATCACGATCTCTTCCAGCGAGGCGTTGCCCGCGCGCTCGCCCAGGCCGTTGATGGTGCACTCGACCTGCCGCGCCCCGGCCATCACGGCCGCGAGGGAATTGGCCACGGCCATGCCGAGGTCGTTGTGGCAGTGCGTGGACCAGATCGCCTTGTCGGCGTTCGGCACGCGTTCCATGAGGGTGCGGAAGAGGCCGCCCCACAGCTCCGGCACGCTGTAGCCGACCGTATCGGGCACGTTGATCGTGCGCGCGCCCGCGGCGATCGCGGCCTCGAAGACCCGGCAGAGGAAATCCACGTCCGAGCGCACCGCGTCCTCTGCGGAGAACTCGACATCGTCGGTGTATTCGCGCGCCTTCTTCACCGCCCGGATCGCGGCCTCGAGCACCTGCCCCGGCTCCATCCGCAGCTTGTGCTTCATGTGGATGGGGCTCGTCGCGATGAAGGTATGTACCCGGCCACGATTGGCGCCGCGGATGGCTTCGCCGGCGCGGGCGATGTCGTTGTCGTTCGCGCGGGCGAGCGAGCAGACGGTGGAGTCCTTCACGGCCGCGGCCACCGCGCGGATCGCCTCGAAATCCCCGGGGCTCGAGGCGGCGAAACCCGCCTCGATCACGTCGACGCGCAGGCGCTCGAGTTGCTTGCCGATGCGCACCTTCTCGTCCCGGGTCATGGCCGCGCCCGGGCTCTGCTCGCCGTCGCGCATCGTGGTGTCGAAAATGATCAGCTGGTCCTTCATGGGTGCCTCCAAAGTCCGGATGGATTCATCCGCCCCGCCTTTCCTGGAGCGGCCGAGAACTGCACGAATTGGGGGGTGGGATATTTAGCGCGCGAGGCGCAGCAGCAGCAGGCCCAGCGCGAGCGCGCGGGCCTGGGCGGGGCGAAGGGCAAAGAGGGTGCCGTCCGGATGCATGGAATCAATATAGCAGGGGAAAGGGGAAAGGGGAAAGCTACCCCTCGTCTCTCTCGTCGAGCGCGACCTCCTTCGCCGAGCGCCCGCCGGCCTTGAGCAGCGTCTGCGCGATGTCGAGGGCGCCGTGCTCCTCGGCGATGTCGAGCGCGGTGAGCCCCGAAGCGTCCGGGATGTTGGGATCCGCACCGGCGGCGAGCAGCACCTCGACCGCCTCCTGGAATCCCATCTGCGCCGCGAGCGCGAGGGCCGTCGCGCCCGACTCGTCGCGCGTATCCAGCGCCGCGCCGCGCGCCACCAGCAGCTCGACCGCAGGCAGGTTGGCTTCCTCCACCGCCACCATGAGCAACGTGTGGCCGCCGGAGGAGATCACGGCATCGGCGGGCGTCGTCGCCAGCGCGCGCGCAAGCCCCGCGAGGTTGCCCTCCTCGATGGCCTCGCGGATGTTGCCGTAGCGCTTCTCCTCGGCCTCGCGGCGCCAGAGTTGCACCATCCAGGTCGCGTAGCCAGAGACGCCATAGGCGAGCATCAGGCCCCAGAGCACCATCGCCGGCTCGATGGAGATGAGCAGCAGCGCCAGCACGAAGGCCACCGCCGCCGAGAACGGCAGCGCGCGGCGCAGGTTGATGTCCTTGCCGCTGTAGAAGCGCACGTTCGACACCATGGTGATGCCGGCGTACACCGTGATGCCGGCGGCGAACCACTTCACGTCCCCGCCCTTCACCTGGTAGTCGTTGAAGACCCAGATCATCCCGGCAACGAGGGCCGCGGCGGCCGGGCTGGGCAGGCCCGTGAACCAGCGCTTGTCGGCGACCGAGAGCTGCGTGTTGAAGCGCGCGAGGCGCAGTGCGGCGCCGGCGCAATAGACGAAGGCGGCGATCCAGCCCACGCGCCCCATGCCGCGCAGCGCCCATTCGTAGACGATGAGCGCCGGGGCCGCGCCGAAGGAAACCATGTCGGTGAGGCTGTCGTACTCGGCGCCGAAAGCCGACTGCGTGCGCGTGAGCCTGGCAACCCGGCCGTCGAGGCTGTCCAGCACCATGGCCACGAAGATCGCCACCGCCGCCTTCTCGTACTCGTGGTTCATGCCCTGCACGATCGCGTAGAACCCGGCGAAGAGGTTCAGCGTCGTGAACAGGTTCGGCAGGATGTAGATGCCGCGCTTGCGCGCGATCTCGAGGCTCTGCGAAACCGGCGCCTGGCGCAGTGCCATGGCTAGGCCCGGGGTGGAAGCTCGGCGAGGATGGTGGAGGTGGCCGAGACCTTGTCGCCGATCGCGACACGTGGCTTCGAGCCCGGCGGCAGGTAGACGTCCACGCGCGAGCCGAAGCGGATGAAGCCGTAGCGTTGCCCGGCCTCCATGCGATCCCCCGCCTTGGCGTAGCAGAGGATGCGCCGGGCGATGAGGCCCGCCACCTGCACGCACGAGATCTCGGTGCCGTCGTCCATGCGCAGCACCAGCGCGTTGCGCTCGTTGTGCGAGGAGGCCTTGTCGAACGAAGCGTTCACGAAGAGGCCCGCCGAGTACTGCACGCTCTGCACCGTGGCGGCCACCGGCGAGCGGTTGGAGTGCACGTTGAAGACGTTCATGAAGACGCTCACCTTGAGCGACTCGGCGTTGCCGCGGTAGGGATCGGGCACGTTGCCCACGACGATGACCCGACCGTCGGCGGGGCACAGGACCAGGCGTTCGCCCTGAGGAATTTCCCGCGGCGGATCGCGGAAGAACTGCAGGATGAAGAGCGCCACGATCCACAGCGGCAGCGACCACCAGCCGAACCAGTAGGTCACCACGCCGGCCACGATCACCGCCAGGCCCAGGAACGGCCAGCCTTCCCGGGCGATGATCGGATGCGGGTAATTGCTCATCGTGGGCCCTTTCCCCTTTCCCCTTTTGCCTCAGTTCCTCGACGTGTCCACCAGCTTGTTCTTCCGGATCCACGGCATCATGGCGCGAAGCTTCTCGCCCACCTTCTCGATGTCGTGCTCGGCCAGCAGGCGCCGCTTGGCGTTGAGCGTGGGCGCGCCGGCGCGGTTCTCGAGGATGAAGTCGCGCGCGTACTCGCCCGACTGGATGCGGGCGAGGCATTCCTTCATCGCCTTCTTCGCCTCCGGCCCGATGACCTTGGGCCCGGTCTCGTACTCGCCGAACTCGGCGTTGTTGGAGATCGAGTAGTTCATGTTGGCGATGCCGCCCTCGTAGATGAGGTCGACGATGAGCTTGGTCTCGTGCAGGCACTCGAAATACGCCATCTCGGGCGCATAGCCGGCTTCGGTGAGCGTTTCGTATCCCGCCTTGATCAGCTCCACGATCCCGCCGCAGAGCACCGTCTGCTCGCCGAAGAGGTCCGTCTCGGTTTCCTCGCGGAAGTTGGTCTCGATCACGCCCCCGCGGGTTCCGCCGATGGCGGCGGCGTAGGAGAGCGCGAGCGCCTTGGCCTTGCCCGACGGGTCCTGGTGCACCGCGATGAGCGCGGGCACGCCGCCGCCTTGCGTGTAGGTCGAGCGCACCAGGTGCCCGGGCCCCTTGGGCGCGATCATGAAGACGTCCAGGTCGGGGCGCGGCACGATCTGCTTGAAGTGGATGTTGAAGCCGTGCGCGAAGGCGAGCGCCCCGCCCTTCTTGATGTTGGGCTCGATCGAGTCCTTGTAGACCTGCGCGTGGTTCTCGTCGGGCAGCAGGATCATCACGAGGTCGGCACCCTTGACCGCTTCGCCCACCTCCTTCACCGCGATCTTCGCCTTCTTCACCTTCTCCCAGGAGGCGCCGCCCGGGCGCAGCCCCACGGTCACCTTCACTCCCGAATCCGTCAGGTTCTGCGCGTGCGCATGGCCCTGCGAGCCGTAGCCGATGATCGTCACCTTCTTGCCCTTGATGAGCGAGAGGTCCGCATCCTTGTCGTAATAAACCTTCATTTCGATTTCCCTGTTGTCGTTGGTCCGGGGGGACGGCCTCATCCCCCATCCCTCATCTCGTCCCTACGCCTTGAGCACCCACTCGCCCCGCCCGATGCCGGACACGCCGGTGCGGACCGTCTCCAGGATCGCGGCCCGGTCGAGCGCGTCGAGGAAGGCGTCGAGCTTCTCGGTCGTGCCGGTGAGCTCGATGGTGTAGGACTTGTCGGTGACGTCGATGATGCGCCCGCGGAAGATGTCCGCGGTGCGTTTCATCTCCTCGCGGTCCTTGCCGGCGGCGCGGACCTTCACGAGCATGAGCTCGCGCTCGATGTGCTTGCCTTCCGAGAGGTCCACCACCTTCACCACGTCGACCAGCTTGTTCAGCTGCTTGGTGATCTGCTCGACGATCTCGTCGGAGCCGGTGGTGACGATGGTCATGCGCGAAAGCGTCGCGTCCTCGGTGGGCGCGACGGTGAGCGTCTCGATGTTGTAGCCGCGCGCCGAGAAAAGCCCCGCGACCCGCGACAGCGCGCCGGCCTCGTTTTCCACGAGGATGGACAGGATGTGGCGCATGGCCTAGAGCTCTTCGGCGAGGATCATCTCCGACATGCCCTTGCCGCCGGGCACCATCGGGAAGACGTTCTCGGTCTGGTCGGTGATGAAATCCAGGAAAACGAGGCGATCCTTCAGGGCGAACGCCTCCTTGAGCGCGCCCTCGACGTCGGCGGGCTTGTCGATGCGCATGCCGACGTGGCCGTACGCCTCGGCGAGCTTGACGAAGTCCGGCAGCGAGTCCATGTACGACTCGCTGTAGCGGTTGCCGTGGAAGAACTCCTGCCACTGGCGAACCATGCCCATGTAGCGGTTGTTCAGGTTCACGACCTTCACCGGCAGGTGGTACTGCTTGCAGGTGGAGAGCTCCTGGATGCACATCTGGATCGAGGACTCGCCGGTCACGCAGGCGACGTGGGCCTCCGGGAAGGCGAGCTTCACGCCCATCGCATAGGGAAGGCCCACGCCCATGGTGCCCAGGCCCCCGGAGTTGATCCACCGCCGCGGCTTGTCGAAGCGGTAGAACTGCGCCGCCCACATCTGGTGCTGGCCCACGTCGGAAGTGACGAAGGCCTCGCCCCCGGTCACCTCGTAGAGCTTCTCGACCACGTACTGCGGCTTGATGAGCGCCGACTTGCGGTCGTAGCGCAGGCAATCCTTGGCCCGCCAACCGTCGATCTGGGTCCACCACGCTGCGAGCGCGGCGGGATCGGGCTTGCGCCCGGTGGCGGCCAGCTGCGCGAGCAGCTCCTGCACGACTTCCTTCACCCCGCCCACGATCGGCACGTCCACGCGCACGCGCTTGGAGATGGAGGACGGATCGATGTCGATGTGAACGATCTTGCGCGTGGGGTTGCCCGCGGCGAAGTGCGCCGGGTTGCCGATCACGCGGTCGTCGAAGCGCGCGCCGACCGCGAGCAGCACGTCGCAGTTCTGCATCGCGTGGTTGGCCTCGAAGGTGCCGTGCATGCCCAGCATGCCCACGAACTGGCGATCGCTCGCGGGGAAGGCGCCCAGGCCCATCAGGGTGTTGGTGACTGGAAAACCCAGGCTGCGCGCGAGCTGGGTGACTTCCGCGGATGCCTCGCCCAGGATCGCGCCGCCACCCACGTAGATCATGGGTCGCTTCGCCTCCAGCAGCAGTTGCACCGCTTTCTTGATCTGCCCGGCGTGGCCGCGCGTCACCGGGTTGTAGGAGCGCAGCGCCACCTTGGCCGGGTAGCGATACTGCGCGGGCAGGTTGGAAATGTCCTTGGGGATGTCCACCAGCACCGGGCCGGGGCGGCCGGTCGTCGCGATGTGGAACGCCTTCTTGATGGTGATCGCCAGCTCGTTCACGTCCTTCACGAGGAAGTTGTGCTTGACCGCCGGGCGCGTGATGCCGACCGTGTCGCACTCCTGGAAGGCGTCCTCGCCGATCGCATGGCTGGGCACCTGGCCGGTCAGCACCACCATCGGGATCGAGTCCATGTAGGCGGTGGCGATGCCGGTCACCGCATTGGTGACGCCCGGGCCGCTGGTCACCAGCGCCACGCCAGGCTTGCCGGTGGCACGCGCATAGCCGTCGGCGGCGTGCAGCGCGCCCTGCTCGTGGCGCACCAGGATGTGCTTCACGTCCTTCTGCCGGAAGATCGCGTCGTAGATGTGCAACACCGCCCCACCGGGATAGCCGAATACGAACTCGACGCCCTCTTCCTTGAGGCAACGGATGACGATTTCGGCGCCGCTCAGGGTCTCGCCGGCATCCAGGGAAGTGGGGTGGTGCAGTTCCATCGCTAAGACCTTGTCAATGAAGACATTTTGTGGGGGGAACCATCGAGGTTAATCGGTGGCTCCAGGTTGGTCAAGCCGCAATGGCGCGGCACTTGCATGCGATGCGCGCACAGGGGCCCGGAGGCGCTTTGCTACCATTCGCGCACCGCGCGGGAATCGCGCGCATCGAAGGAGAAGCCCTGGCCACCCGGAAGGAGATGTCGGATTTCCTCGCATCGGTGGAAAGGCGCGCCTTCAAGCAAAGCGTGTATGCCGTGCATGACGAGGAAGCCGCGCTCGACATCGTCCAGGACGCGATGCTCCGCCTGGCGGAGAAGTATCCCGAGCGCCCCCCCGAGGAGCTGCCGCTGCTCTTCCAGCGCATCCTGCAGAATGCCATCCGGGACTACTTCCGGCGCAGCAAGGTCCGCTCCACGTGGACGACCCTGCTCTCGGCCATGGGGCTGGGCGGCGAGGACGAGGACGGCGACCCGCTGGAAACGATGGAGATCCTCGACGAGGCCAACGTCTCGGCCTCTCCCGCGAGCCAGCTGGAGCAGTCGCAGGTGATGGCCACCATCGAGGAAGCGGTGCAGTCGCTGCCCGAGCGTCAACGCGAGGCGTTCATGCTGCGTTATTGGGAGGAACTCGACGTGAGCGAGACCGCCAAGGTGATGGGTTGCTCCGAGGGCAGCGTGAAGACGCATTGCTCCCGGGCGACGCACGCGCTGGCCAAAATCCTGAAATCAAAAGGGATAAGTCTATGAAAGAAAAGGAATTCGGCGACAAGATCAAACCCTGGCTGGACCGCGCCGCCGCCGGGGTGGGCGAGATGCAGGCCACGCGGCTCAAATCCGCGCGGCTGCGGGCCATGGACGCCTACCGCGAGCCGGTACGCCTCTTGGGCCTGGTCACGGTCAATGCCGGCATGGCCCAGACCCTGCGCTACTCGGTCCTGCAACGCGCGCTGCTTTTCGTGCCCGTGCTGGCGCTCCTGGCCGTGCTTGCCGTTCGCTCCCTCGAGCCCGCGGAGCCGGACGTGGGCGAGCTCGCCGAGCTCGATGCCCTCCTGCTCACCCAGGAGCTGCCGCCCGACGCCTTCCTCGACAAGGATTTCCGTTCGTGGCTGCGCAAGTCGCAGCGCTGATCCTGGCCGCGGTGCTCTTCGGCGCCGCCGGCGGCGCGAGCGGGGAGCCGCGGGATCCCTCGCGGCTGAAGACGCCTCAGACCCCGTGGTACCAGCTCTCACCGGAGGAGCGGCGAATCCTTTCGCCGGTGGCGCCGGAATGGGACCGCATGCCGGGCTACCAGCAGGAGCGCCTCAAGGGCGCAGCCCGCAAGTACCCCGAGATGCAGCCGATCCAGAAGGAGCGCTTCGAGCAGCGCATCCGCACCTGGGCGTCGATGACGCCCGAACAGCGCCGCGAGGCACGCGAGACCTTCAAGGGCCTGCGCCGGCTGCCGCCGGAAAAGCAGCACGAGCTGCGCGAACGTTACCTCGAGCGCAAGCGCTCCGAGGGGCGGCCGCGTGGCGGCGACCCCGACGGCCGGGGGCGGTGACCGGCCCGCCCGCCGCGGGCATCGCGCGGCGGCTCGCAAGCGGCATCTACGAGCTGCTGATCCTCCTGGCGGTGGTGTTCATCGCCACCCTGCCCTTCAGCTACCTCTTCGGCGACGCCACCCAAGGCTGGAAGCGCCACCTGCTGCAAGCGTGGGTGCTCGCCGTGACCGCCACGTACTTCGGCTGGTTCTGGACCCATGGCGGCCAGACGTTGCCGATGAAGACGTGGCGCCTGCGCCTGGTGCGCGAGGACGGTGCGACGCTGCGCTGGCCGCAGGCGCTGCACCGCTATGCCATCGCGTTGCTGGGTTTCGCCGCCCTGGGGCTGGGCTTCTTGTGGGCCTTTTTCGATCGCGACCGCCAGTTCCTCCACGACCGGCTCGTGCGCACGCGGCTTGTCGATACCCGGATGGCCGCTGGGGGAGCTTGAGCTCCGCCCGTCCCCCGTTCCCCCGTCCCCCTCATCTCACTTCCACGCGCCGCAACGCGAATGCCGCCACGGCGAGCACGATGAGCAACGGCAGCCCCGCCGAGGCGAGGGCCGGCCAGTCGTTGAGCACGCCGATGTGCGAGAAGAGGCGCCCGGCGAAATGGAACGCGAGCCCGATGAGGATGCCCACGAACATCTTCACCCCCACCCCCCCCGCGCGCTGCGATCCGAGCGCGAACGGGATGCCGAGGACCATGAGGCCGATCGCGACCGCCGGATAGAGCAGCTTGTTGTAGAACGCGATCTCGTAGCGCGTGGTCTTCTGGCGGTTGTCGCGCAGGTGGTCGATGTAGGCGCGCAGGTTCGCTACCGACATCCGCTCGGGCACGATCTTGAGCACCGAGAGGATGTCCGGGGTGAGGACCGAATTCCACGTCGCCACGGGCAGGCGCTGCAGCACGGCGTTGTCCCCCTCGAAGCGCGTGAGCTCCACGTTCGAGAGCGTCCATTGGTTGGGGCCGGCGAAGGTGCCCTTCTCGGCGCGGCTGATCGAGCTCAGGCGGTACTGTTCGTCGAACTCGTAGATCCTCAGGTTCACGAGCTCGGTCTCCGGGGTCACGTCCTGGATGTTGACGAAGCTGCGGTCGTCCTTGACCCAGAAGCCGGTGCGGAACTCTCGCGCCACGATGGAACGCGTGGCCTTGAGCCGCACGCCCTTGGCTGCCTCTTCCGTGTAGGGCACCACCAGCTCGCCGATCACGAGCGTGAGGAGCGCAATCAGCACGCCGGCGCCCGCCACGTGCATCGCCAGCTGCGCCATGGAAAAGCCCGAGGCGCGCATGACGGTGATCTCGGATTGCTCCGACATCCTCGCGAGGGCGAAAAGCGTGCCCATCAGCCCGGCCGCCGGCAGCAGCACGTACAGGTGCGAGGGCAGCATGAGCGAGACGTAGCCCAGCATGGTGCGCAGGCGGTAGGTGCCGCGCCCGAGGTCGTCGAGCTCGCGGAAGAGGTCGAAGAAGAAGAAGAGCGCGAGGAGCGCCAGCAGCACCAGCAGGCTCGCGCCCAGGATCTCGCGGGCGATGTAGCGCAGCAACATGTGGGCCTAGCCCCCGGCGCCCTGCCGGATGACGCGGGCGAGCATGACGATGGCGAAGAGCCACACCCAGATGAGGATGCCGAACGAGACGAACGGGATGTGGCGGTCCGGGATGAAGCGCGGCATCACGAAGCGCACCGCCTTGTCCACGGGGTTGGTGAGGATCTTGAAGATCTGGTAGACGATGTTCTCGTGGCGGCGCGCGCCGGCGAAGGCCGCGACCAGCGCCTGCCCGAGGTAGGCGCAGCCCGCCACCTCGACCACCGCCTTGATCGCGCGCCAGGGAAGCTCGGGGTCCATCGCGACATTCTCCATTAAAAACCGCCGGCAAAAAAAAGCCCGCGGCAAGCCGCGGGCCTCACGCTGCTACGGGCCCCGAATGCCGGGGCCCTTATTCTTGCTGTCAGGTCCCCTCGGTCGAGATATCGCCCTTGAGGTTGGGATAACGCACGTGGTCCACCAGCTCCTGGACGTCGCGATCCGGCGCCGGCGTGAGCAGGCTCACCACGATGATCGTGATGATGCCGATCGGCACGCCGAAGAGGCCCGCCGAGATCGGCTCCAGGCCCCACCACTTCTGGATCGGGGTCGTGCCGAACCACTGGATGAACGTGGGGTACGTGTGGACCATGTAGTAGAGGCACGTGCCCAGTCCGGCGACGATGCCCGCGATGGCCCCCCATTTCGACGCCCGCTTCCAGAAGATCCCCAGCACCAGCGCCGGGAAGAATGCCGAGGCCGCGATGGAGAACGCCGCCCCGACCAGGAACAGGATGTTCCCCGGCTTGAGCGAGGTCACGTACGCCGCGATGATCGCCACCCCGAGCAGTAGGAACTTCGACACCGTGATGCGCACGCCCGGCGTCGCGTTGGGGTTGATCATCTTGTAGTACAGGTCGTGGGATAGCGCGTTGGCGATGGTGAGCAGCAGCCCGTCGGCAGTCGAGAGCGCCGCGGCGAGGCCACCGGCCGCGACCAGGCCCGAAACCACGTAGGGCAGGCCCGCGATCTCCGGCGTGGCGAGCACGATGATGTCGCCGCCGATCACGATCTCCGCGAGCTGCACGATGCCGTCGCGATTCACGTCGGTGATGTTGAGCAAGGTGGCGTCCACCGCTCGCCACGCGTTCACCCACGCTGGAAGCTCGCTGAAGGACTTGCCCACCACCTGCGTGTACACGTCGTACTTCGCCAGCACCGCCAGGGCGGGCGCGGTGAAGTAGAGCAGGAAGATGAAGAAGAGCGACCAGAACACCGAGACGCGCGCCTCGTGGACCGAAGGGGTCGTGTAGTAGCGCATCAGGATGTGGGGCAGCGCCGCGGTACCGAACATCATGCAGAACACGATGCCGATGAAGTTGAGCCTCGCGGTGTCGCGCGCCTTTTCGTCCTTGCCCGGGAAGGGCGTCCCGTGCGGCTTCGGCGGGGCGGACCTGCCCTGCGCGGCCTTGGCATCGGCGGCCCACTTGGTCGCCGCGGCCTTGGCATCGCCGGGGAAGTCCTTGACGGCCTTCTCCGCAGCCTCGACCTCGGTGCGCGGGGCCGAAGCGGCCTTGAGGTCCTCGACCTTCTTGGCGGCCGCGGCCTTCTCGGCCGGATACACCTCGGCCGCCTTGGCGGCCTTGGCGCTCGCGGCTGCGGCGCGCTCGGCGAAGATCTTGCGAACCTCCTGCTCCTTGGGATCGGCCGTGAGCTGCTTCTCGCGCTCGGTGACCTTCTCCAGCACGCCGCCGTACACGAACTGCGGCAGAGGGATGCCGGTGTGCTTGACCGAAAGCCAGATCACGGGGATGAGGTAGGCGATGATCAGGATGATGTATTGCGCGACCTGCGTCCAGGTGACCGCCCGCATGCCGCCCAGGAACGAGCACACCAGGATGCCGGCCAGGCCCACGAACACGCCGATGCCGAACTCGAGTCCGGTGAACTTGCTCGTGATGATGCCCACGCCGTAGATCTGCGCCACCACGTAGGTGAACGAGGCGAGGATCGCCGCGAGCACCCCGAAGGAACGCACGATGTTGCCGCCATAGCGGGCACCGAGGAAATCCGGGATGGTGAACTGCCCGAACTTGCGCAGGTATGGCGCCAGCAGGACCGCCACCAGCACGTAGCCGCCGGTCCAGCCCATGATGAAGGCGAGGCCGTCGAAGCCCGAGAGATAAAGCGTTCCCGCCATGCCGATGAAGGAGGCGGCGCTCATCCAGTCCGCGCCCGTGGCCATGCCGTTGAAGAGCGCCGGGACCCGCCGGCCGGCCACGTAGTATTCGGCCACCTCCAGGGTGCGGCTCATGATGCCGATGCCCGCGTACAGGATGATCGTGAAGAAGAGGAAGAAGTAGCCGATCCACTTGTTGGACATGCCCATCTTCTCCGCGATGGCGAGGAAGATGACGAAGAGGACGAAGCCACCGGTATAGAAGGTGTAGTACTTCTTGAGCTGCCGGTTGAACTCGCTCTGGCTGGCTCTGGGCTGGGTCGTGGCCATCAGTCGGTCTCCCCTTCGTGGACGCCGTGCTCGATGTCGTACTGACGCATCTTCCAGGCGTAGAAGCCGATGATCACGACGTAGACGATGAGCGAGCCCTGCGCGGCCATGTAGAAGCTCAGCGGCCAGCCGAAGAACTTGACCTCGGCGAGCGGGACCGCGAACCAGGCCATCACGTAGGTGACGATGAACCAGATGACGAGCAGGATCGACGTGAGAACCAGGTTCTTGTGCCAGTAATCGACGTGCGTCTGGGTCAGCTGCATGCCTTCCTCCTTTTTGTGTGGGACGGGGCGGCAGCCTGCAAGCGCCATGACCCCATCGTGGCCGCATGCTATTCCCCGGCCGCGGGGGTCACAATTGGGGTAAACCCTACGTGCGAAAGGGAAAGGCGACAGGACCTAGCCGGCCCCGCCGGCGATCTTCACCAGCTCGGCCAGGGATCCCGCCCCGAGCTTCTCCATGATCTTGGCCCGGTGGGCCTCGACCGTCTTGATGGAGATGTCGAGCTCCTCGGCGACCTCGCGGTTGAGCTTGCCGGCCACGACCCGGTCGAGGACCTCGCGCTCGCGCTGGGTGAGGCTCGCCAGCCGCTGCGCGGCTTTGCGGGCGTGGGCGCGGCGGTCCCGGGCGGCGGCGTCTCGCTCGAGGCTCTCGCGGGCCAGGGCCACGATCTTGCGGTAGTCGAAGGGCTTCTCGATGAAGTCCACGGCCCCGCTCTTCACCGCTCGCACTGCCCGCGGCACATCCGCATGCCCCGAAAGGAAGATCACCGGCGCCATCACGCCCTGCTCGATCAGGCTGCGCTGCAGGTCCAGGCCGTCCATGCCGGGCATGTGCAGGTCGAGGATGAGGCAGGCGGGCCCCTCGTCGCGCCATTCCTTCAGGAACGACCGGGCGTCGGCGAACGCGCGCACGCGGATCGAGTTGCGCTTCATGAGCCAGGTGAGGAGCTCGCGGATCGACTCGTCGTCGTCCACGACGAACACGGTCGGCTCGGCCGCGCCGGCGTTGGCTGCCGCGTCGCTCATGCGGGGTTGGCCTGCAGGAGCGAGCGCACCCGGGCCACCAGCTCCCGCGTGGCGAAAGGCTTGGTCATGTAGTCGTCGGCGCCGGCCCCCAGCCCGGTGGTGATGTCGGCGCTTCCGCCTCGCGCCGTGAGCATCAGCACGCGGATGGAGCCCCATTCCGGCCGCTCGCGGATGGCGCGGCAGACGTCCAGGCCGCTGCGACCCGGCAGCATCACGTCGAGGATCACCAGATCGGGCCGGAAGTCGGCCACCTGTTCGAGCGCGCTCGTGCCGTCGCTGGCGAGGCGTGTGTCGAACCCGCAGCGACGCATCAGGAAGTCGAGGGAGGCGACGATGCTCGGCTCGTCTTCTGCAATGAGGATCCGGGCGCTCATGCGGCGGCAGCCTCCAGCCCGGCTTCCACGGGATCGGCTGCCGGCAAGGTGAACGAGAACAGGGCGCCGCGTTCGGGCTCGCTTTCCACCCACAGGCGCCCGCCGAAATGGTCGACGATGCGCCGGCAGATGGCCAGCCCGAGCCCGGTCCCGGAGGGCTTGTTCGTGAGCGGGTCGCCCACCTGGCGGAATTTCTCGAAGATCACCGCCTGGTGCGCGGCATCGATGCCGATGCCGTTGTCCTGCACGTCCACGCGAACCTCGCGGCCTTCAGCGCCCAGGCTCACGCGCACGCGCCCGGTGCCGGCCGGCGAGAACTTCGCCGCGTTCGAAAGCAGGTTGAGCAGCACCTGCATCACGCGGTCGCGGTCCGCGACCACTTCCGGCACCGCGGCAGGCAGGCAGGTCTCCACCGAAACGCCCCGCGCGCGAAAGATCGCGCTGGTGGCGCCCACGGCCTCGGTCACGATCTCGCGCAGGTCGATGCGCGCCGACTGCCAGTCGGCGACGCCGGATTCGATCTTCGCCAGGTCGAGCACCTGGTTGATGAGGCGGGTGAGGCGCTCGGACTCCTTGATCACCAGCCCGAGGAAGCGCTGGCGCTCCTCGGCCTCGAGGTCGGCATTGTCGTGCAGGATCTCGGAGAAGGCGCGGATCGAGGTGAGGGGCGTGCGCAGCTCGTGCGTCACCGTGGAGACGAACTCGTCCTTCAGCCGGTCGAGCTCGCGCAGGCGCTCGTTGGCGGCCTCGAGCCCGCGCTTGGCGGCCTCCAGCTCGCGTTGCTGCTCCTCGAGCCGGTGGCTGTAGGCGATCACCTGGGAGGCCTCGTCGAGGATGGTCATGACCTCCTCGATGCCGAGCGGCTCCTCCTCCACGATCGTAGCCACCATGGCGCGCGCCGAAGCCCCGCCGATGGCGCCCGCCAGGTGCAGCTCGACGTAGCGCACCAGCTCGCCGTCGCCTTCGAGCTGCTCGGCGTGCTCGAAGCCGCGCTCGCGGGCATAGGTGCTGAAGAGCTCCGCGGCGCGCGCGGGCCCTACGAAGCGGCCGAGCAGCGTCTGCAGGGACGAGGCCGAGATGGTGCCGCGCCAGCGGCTGCCGGCCCGCGGCTCGGTCGCCTGGCGCAATACGTCCACGAAGAGCGTGGCCTGGGCGTGCTCCGCTGCGGCCTGCCTTCCCAGCACCGAAACGCCCACGTAGAGCCCCACGTTCACCAGCATGGACCAGATCATCGCGTGCGTCGTGGAATCCAGGCCGGAGAGGCCGAAGAGCTCGGTCGGCCGCAACAGCTCGATGCCCCATGGGCCGCGCGAGAGGATCTCCGAGCCGATCCATCCCGAGCGCGCGAAGGCGGGCACCAGCAGCGTGTACATCCAGATGAGGAAGCCGCCGGCGAGCCCGGCGAGCGCCCCCGCGCGCGTGCCGCCCTTCCAGTAGAGCCCGCCCAGCATAGCCGGGGCGAACTGGGCGACGGCGGCGAACGACACCAGCCCGATGGCAACCAGGGCATACGCCTCGCCCGCCAGCAGGTAATAGAAGTAGCCGCCCATGAGGATGGCGATGATGGCGGCGCGGCGGATGTCCAGCAGCAGGCTCGAGATGTCGCGCTGCTCGGTGAGGCGCAGCGCCTTGATGCGCAGCAGCACCGGCATCACGAGGTCGTTGCACACCATCGTCGAGAGGGCGATGGTCTCCACGATCACCATGCCGGTGGCGGCCGAAAGCCCGCCGATGAACACGAGCAGCGTGAGCACCTCGGCCTTGTGCGCCATCGGGATGGTGAGCACGAAGGTGTCGGCATCGACGGTGCCGAGCGGAAAGAGCAGCAGCCCGCCGAAGGCCACCGGCAGGACGAATACGTTCATCGCCAGCATGTAGAGCGGGAAGAGCCACATGGCTCGCTTCACGTGCTTCTCGTCGACGTTCTCGATCACGGCGACCTGGAACTGCCGCGGCAGGAAGACGATGGCGAGCATCGACAGCACCATGAGCCACACCCAGCTGGCGTAGCCTCCCGCCGCGCCGCCGAATGGCGCCATGAGCGCGCGCAAATCGGCCTGCCGCGCGGCGCGCGAGAAGATGTCGCCCACGCCGTCGTAGATCCAGAAGGTCACGAAGAGGCCCACGGCGAGGAAAGCCACCAGCTTCACCAGCGACTCGAAGGCGATCGCGGCCACCATGCCCTCGTGGCGCTCGGCCGCGTCGAGGTGGCGGGTGCCGAAGGCGATGGTGAACATCGCCATGAAAAGCGCCACGTAGAAGGCCGTGTCCTTCATCACGTCGAGCTCGCCGGTGCGCTGCGGCATGACGATCTCGGGGTACTGCAGCAGGATCTGGAAGCTGTTCGAGACCGCCTTCAGCTGCAGCGAGATGTAGGGCAGGATGCCGATCACCGCGATCACCGTGACCAGGCCGCCCAGCAGGGCGCTGCGCCCGTAGCGCGAGGCGATGAAATCCGCGAGCGACGTGATCCGGTTCGTCTTGGCGATGCGGATCATCTTGCGCACCACGAACCACCACAGCACGATCATGAGCGTGGGGCCGAGGTAGATCGGCAGGAAGCCCACGCCGTCGGACGCGGCGCGCCCCACGCTGCCGTAGAAGGTCCACGCGGTCGCGTACACCGCGAGCGACAGGCTGTAGATCCACGGGTTGGCGATGACCGAGCGGCCGGCCTCGGCGCGCTTGTCGCCGTAGTACGCGATCGCGAAGAGCAGCCCGATGTAGGCGAACGATGCGGCGACGATGACCCAGCCCTGCAGCATCAGTCGCGCCTCTCCATCAGCAGCGCGACCAGGGCGATCACCAGCCCCCAGGCGGCGAAGAGGTAGGCGAAGAGCACCGGCACCCCGAAGACGCGCCCCTGGACGTTGAAGAGGGCGATCAGCGGAAAGCTGAACAGCAGGCAGCCCAGCAGGAACACGCACGCGAGGCGCGCGCCCGACGGGCCTGGCTTCTTCACGGTCTCCTCCTCCGGGCTCGCCGGATCGAACGCCCGGCTTCGATGCAGTCTAGCCCAGCCAGCGATCGCCTTGCGAGAGCGCGAGAAGGGCGCGGGCCGACCCTGCCCCCAAGCGCGGGGCGGCGTGCAGCACGGCGAGGAAAAGCTGCGCGGTGCCGAGGCAATCGACGATCGCGCGATGGCGGTAGGCCATGGGAATGGCGAGCGCCTCGAGCCACGCGTCGAGCCCGCCGCGCGCCCGGCCCGGCCAGGCGAGCGGCGCCACGTCGGCCAGGTCGAGCCAGCGCCGCCGGAAGCCGCGCCCAAGGCGCTCGCGCAGCGCGCGGCGCAGCACCATCGCATCGAACGGCGCATGGAAGGCGACGAGCGGGTCGTCACGGACGAATTCCAAGAACCGTTCGAGCGCCACGCGCGGCTCCTCGCCGCCCAATTGTTCTCCCCCGCCGATGCCGTGGACCTCGATGTTGGCGCCGGTGCTCGCGCGTTCCTGGCGCAGCACCACCTCGAACGAATCGGCGAGGTCGATGGCGCCGTCGCGCACCGCGAGCGCGCCGATGGCGATGAGGGAGTCGGAGAGCGCATTGAGGCCGCTGGTTTCCACGTCCACCACGACCCAGCGGCCCTCGCACGGCGGCGCGCGAAGGCGCGGATCGAACCAGGCGGCGAGGCTCAGAGCTGGTACTCCAGGGCGAGGCGGTTCTGCAGCTTTCGCGCCTGGCGCAGCGCCTCCTTGAGGATGCGGCGATCGAGCGAGTTGAGCGCCGTGGGGTCGACGCTGTTGCGATCGCGCCCGGCGGCGGCGCCGCGCTCCTCCTGGCGCCGCAGCCGCAGCATCTGCACGAAGTGGAAGGCCTGGGCCCCGGTCTCGACTTCGTCGGCGCTCATGCGCAGCGGCGGTCCGGCGCGTCGCAGGCGCTCCGCGGTCGCCGTCGCATCCACCCCGGCGGCGAGGGCGAGGATGCGAGCGGCGTCGACGAACGGGCGCGAAGCCTGCAGCTTGAGGTCGATGAGCCCGCCGCTCGCTTCGTCCACCGCGATGTCCTGGAAGAAGCCCAGCGGGGGACGCACCTCGAGTGCGTTGGCCGCCATCTGCCGCAGGAAAGCCGGGCGGCGCGGCACGTTGGCGAGCAGGAAGCCGCGCAGCTCGCGCGCGAGGCCCGCGTCACCCGCGAGCGGGCGCAGGTCGAAGAAGATCGCGGCGTTCATCAGCGCCGTGGGGCTCGCGTTGCGCATCCAGTCGTCGAAGCGCTCGCGCCACTCCGAAAGCGTGAGGCACCAGCGCGGGTTGCGCGCCATGATGCCGCCCTTGCAGAGCGGAAAGCCGCATTCGGCCAGCGTATCGTTCACCTCGGAGGCGAAGGCGAGCAACCGTTCGCGAGCGGCCTCGATGCCGCCTGCCACCTCGTCGGCGAAGATGATGGCGTTGTCCTGGTCGGTGGCGAGGGTCTGCTCCATGCGCCCTTCGCTGCCGAGCCCGATCCAGCAATGCGGCAGCGCGGCCACGTCGTGCGTGCGAGCAGCGATCGCGTGGGCGCGCTCGACGATCGAGTCGTTCATCGCGGTGACAAGCTGCAGCAGCGGCTCGGCGCCCACGCCCTGGGCGAGCAGGCTCGAGGCCAGGCCGGCGGCATCGCGCGCGGCGAAGGCGAGCCATTCACGGCTGTCGGCGCGCGCGATCTCCTTGCGCAGGCTCTGCCCCGAGCGGCGTTGCAGCGCGAAGAGGTCGCGCTCCGACAGCACGCCCGCCAAGCGCTCGCCATCCATCACGAGCAGGTGGCGGAAGCCCCCCCGAGCCATGCGTTGCGCGGCATCGGCGACGGTGTGTGTCCCGTCCATGCCGACGGGCTCCCGCGTCATCACGTCGGCCACCGGGCGCTCGAGGGATGCGCCGGCGAGCGCCACGCGGTCGAGCACGTCGGTGTGGGTGAAGATGCCTTCGGGGCGGCCCGCTGCGTCGACGACTACCACCGAGCCCACGCGGCTCGCCTTCATCGTCTCCAAGGCCTCGCGCACGCTCGCCTGCGATGGCAGCGTGACCGGCGGGCGGCGAAGGGCCGAGGAAAGCCGCGAGCCCATGCCGAGCTCCTCGGCGGCGCGGCCGGCGAAGGTGGCGCGCACCTCGCGCGCCGACTGCTCGAGCAGGTTGGCCAGGCGCTGGGTGCAGAAGGCGTGGAAGGCGGGGCTCGCCGCCATCACCGCGCGGAAGTCGGGCTCGCCGAGCACGTAGCAGAAGGTGTCGGCCTGCGCCCGGTATTCGAGCGTCGTGCGCCGGCGGCCGATCACGGCGCCGATGGGAAAGCTCTCGCCGGGACCGAGCGTCACGGCAGTGTCGTGGAAAGAGGGAAAAGTCGCCGGAGTGCCGGTGACCACGCCGCGCTGGATGATGAAGAGCTCGGAGACGACACCCGCGGCGGGAAGGATCACCGCCTCGCCGGCGGCAAAGTAGCGCAGCCTGAGGCGGCCGGCCAGCATCTCGAGCTCGGGCGGCGCCATGGCGTCGAACGGCGCGTGGCGGCGAAGCACATCCGCCGTGGCCGCGATGAGGAGCGGCGGTGGTGACGGACTCCGGCTTCCGGTCGCTGCCGATTCTTTCAACGCGGGGTCCGTCCCCGGCTCTTGCTACAGCGGCTGTCGCAGCTGCTCGAGGATCGCCGGGTTCTCCAGCGTCGAGACATCCTGCGTGATCGCCTCGTCCTTGGCGATCGAGCGCAGCAGGCGGCGCATGATCTTGCCCGAGCGCGTCTTGGGCAGGTTGTCGCCGAAGCGGATGTCCTTGGGCTTGGCGATGGGGCCGATCTCCTTGGCCACCCAGTCGCGCAGCTCCTTCGCGATCTTCTGCGCGTCCTCGCCCGAGGGGCGAGCGCCCTTCAGCACCACGAAGGCGCACACGGCCTCGCCGGTCACCTCGTCGGGGCGGCCCACGACGGCCGCCTCGGCCACCAGCTTCGTGTTGGCGACCAGCGCCGACTCGATCTCCATCGTGCCGAGCCGATGCCCGCTCACGTTCAGGACGTCGTCGATGCGCCCCATGATGCGGTAGTAGCCGTCGCTGTCGGTGGAGGCGCCATCGCCCGCGAGGTAGTACTTGCCCTTGAAGTCCTCGGGGTAGTAGCTCTTCCTGAAGCGCTCGGGGTCGCCCCAGATGGTGCGGATCATCGAGGGCCAGGGCTTCTTGATGACGAGGATGCCGCCCTTGCCGCGCCCGACCGACTGCCCGGTCTCGTCGACGATATCCACGAAGACGCCCGGCAGCGGCAACGTGCACGAGCCGGGCTTGAGCGGCGTTGCGCCCGGCAGGGGCGTGATCATGTGGCCTCCGGTCTCGGTCTGCCACCAGGTGTCCACCACCGGGCAGCGGCCCTCGCCCACGGTGTTGTAGTACCACATCCACGCCTCGGGATTGATCGGCTCGCCGACCGTGCCGAGGATGCGCAGGCTCTTCAGGTCGTACTTCTTCGGCAGCTCGCCGCCCGCCTTGATGAGCGAGCGGATCGCCGTGGGCGCGGTGTAGAAGACCGTCACCTTGTGGTCCTGGATCATCTTCCAGAAGCGCCCGGCATCGGGATACGTCGGCACCCCCTCGAACACCACGATCGTCGCGCCCACCGCGAGCGGGCCGTAGGTCATGTAGGTGTGGCCCGTGATCCAGCCCACGTCAGCGGTGCACCAGTAGACGTCGGTGGGCTTGTAGTCGAAGGTCCAGCGCATCGTGATCGCCGCGTGCAGCAGGTAGCCCGCGGTCGAGTGCTGCGCGCCCTTGGGCTTTCCGGTGGAGCCCGAGGTATGCAGGATGAAGAGCGGATGCTCGGCATTCACGTAGGTGGGCGGGCAATCCATCGGCTCGCCGCGCACCACGTCGTGCCACCACTTGTCGCGCCCGGCCGTCATCGGCACCACCGTCCCGGTGCGCTGGTAGACGACCACGTGGCGCACCGATTCGCAACCGCCCAGGCCCATGGCCTCGTCGACGGCGGGCTTGAGGGGAATTTCCTTGCCGCCGCGGTATTGCCCGTCCGCGGTGATGACGGCGCAAGCGCCCACGTCGACGATGCGCTCCTGCAGGCTCTTGGCGGAGAAGCCGGCGAACACCACCGCGTGGATGGCGCCGATCCGGGCACAGGCCTGCAGCGTCACCACCGCCTCGATCGACATCGGCATGTAGACCAGGACCCGCTCGCCCTTCTGGATGCCCAGCTTCTTCAGCGCGTTGGCGAACTGGCAGACGCGGTGGTAGAGGTCCTTGTACGTGACCTTCGTGACCTTGCCGTCGTCGGCCTCGAAGACGATCGCCACCTTGTCGGGCTGGGTCGTGAGGTGCCGGTCGAGGCAGTTGTGCGAGGCGTTGAGCTCCCCGTCGTGGAACCACTTGAAGAACGGGGCGTTGGACTCGTCGAGCACCTTCGTGAACGGCTTGGTCCAGAGCAGCTCCTCGCGGGCGTGCTTGGCCCAGAAGCCCTCGAGGTCGGACTCGGCCTCGGCGCACATCGCGCGGTAGGCGGCC
>DASPNE010000013.1:0-14627 GCA_035626705.1 Usitatibacter sp.
GATTCGAAGCCGCCTTGAACCTCTCAAGACCTTCGTGCGGCGCCTTACCCCCTACATCGACGGCGTCATCGCGCACAGCCGGTGGCCCCTCAGCACAAGTCTCATCGAGGGTATCAACAACACCATCAAGGTCATCAAAAGATGGCCTACGGATACCGCGACGATCGCTACTTCTTCCTCAGAATCCGGGCTGCTTTCCCCGGAAATCCCTGAAGAACCTTTTTTTTTGGCCTGCGGTCAGCCGGGGAGCGGCTCACGCCGTTGAGAACGAACCGCCCACCACGACCCGCAAACTTGAACGCCAAACAGCAAGACGCCTTGCCGTGGCTGCGATTCGCGCTCGCGCCGGGGCTCTCCAGCCGCGCGCGCGCCAAGCTGCTGCTGGACTATCGCACTCTTCCGCGCGCAACCGCAGCGTTGGCGACTCGAGCCGACCCACGGCTCCTGGAACGCACGCTCGCCTGGCTCGATTGCGACAGGCACCACGTCGTTACTCTCGCGGACAGCGCCTACCCAAAGGCGCTGCTGCAGATCGGCGACCCACCCTGCGTGCTGTATGCGGAGGGAGACATCGCGCTGCTGAACGCGCCGACCGTGGCCATCGTGGGCAGTCGCAACCCCTCGCCGCAGGGATGCATCGATGCCCACGAGATCGCGCGCGCGCTTTCGGCGAACGGCGTGTGCATCGCAAGCGGCATGGCCATGGGGATCGATGCCCATGCCCATCGCGGCGCGCTTGCTTCGGGCGGCGCCACCGTGGCGGTGCTCGGAACGGGAATCGACCGCGCCTACCCGCGGGCAAACGCCGCGCTGTCCCGCGAGATCGCGGCCAGCGGTTGCCTACTCTCCGAATTTGCCTTGGGCATGCCGCCGCTCAGCGCCAATTTCCCACAGCGCAACCGGCTGATCAGCGGGCTTTCGCGCGCAGTGCTCGTAGTGGAAGCGGCGCCGAAAAGCGGGTCGCTCATCACGGCCCATTGCGCCAACGACCAGGGACGCGATGTGTTCGCAATGCCGGGATCGGTTCATTCGTCCCTGTCGAAGGGTTGCCACGCGCTCATCAAGGATGGCGCTTTGCTCGCCGAGAATGCCCAGGACATCCTGCGCGAACTCGGCATCGCACCCGCGCAATCGATAACGCGCGACCGCGCGCGCCCGGCGAGCGCGTTGCTCGATGCCATGGGCTTCGCCCCGACCACGCTCGACGAGATCGCGCTGCGCAGCGGAATGGCGGCGAGCGAGGCGGCTGCACAGATCAGCCTGCACGAGGTCGAAGGCCTGGTCGCGGCACTGCCGGGCGGGCGTTTCCAACGCATCGTGCGCGCGGCACCAGGGTAGCCGGAAGGGCACGTTATAGAATGAATGCCGCAACGATCAACCGATAGTCCCCCAATGGCATCGCATCTGCTCATCGTCGAGTCGCCGTCGAAGGCGAAGACGCTCAAGAAATACCTTGGCCGCGATTTCGAGATCCTCGCCTCGTACGGCCACGTCCGCGACCTCGTGCCGAAGACGGGCGCGGTGGATCCGGACGACAACTTCCGCATGAAGTACGAGCTGATCGACCGCAATGCCAAGCACGTGGACGCGATCACCCGCGCGGTGAAGGACGCGGACGTCGTGATGCTCGCGACCGACCCGGACCGCGAAGGGGAGGCGATCGCCTGGCACCTTTCGGAGATCCTCAAGTCGCGCAAGGCCCTGAAGGACAAGAAGCTCAATCGCGTCGTCTTCTACGAGATCACGGAAGGCGCCGTGAAGGAGGCGGTGAAGAATCCGCGAGCCATCTCGATGGACCTGGTCAATGCCCAGCAGGCGCGACGCGCGCTCGACTACCTGGTCGGCTTCAACCTTTCGCCGCTCCTGTGGAAAAAGATCCGCCGCGGCCTGTCGGCCGGCCGCGTGCAGAGCCCGGCGCTGCGCCTCATCGTCGAGCGCGAGCTGGAGATCGAGAAGTTCGTGAGCCAGGAATACTGGACCATGCACTTCGACGCCCAGAAGGACCGCTTGGGCTTCACTGCGCGGCTCACGCATTTCGAGGGCGAGAAGCTCGACCAGTTCGCCATCGGCAATGCCAAGCGCGAAGCCCAGGTCCGCGCCTTCCTCGAGCAGCACGGCAAGGGCCAGGCGAAGGTCGTGGAAGTGGAGAAGAAGCGCAAGCTGCGCTCGCCCGCCGCCCCGTTCACGACGTCCACACTGCAGCAGGAGGCGGTTCGCAAGCTGGGCTTCTCCACCGATCGCGCCATGAAGGTGGCGCAAAGCCTCTACGAGGGGGTATCGGTCGGCAAGGTCGTGACCGGCCTGATCACCTACATGCGCACCGATTCGGTCACGCTGTCGAACGACGCCGTGGCGGAGATGCGCGGCTTCATCACCAAGAACTACGGGCCCGATTACCTCCCCAAGGCGCCGGTCGAATACCGCAGCGCGTCCAAGAACGCCCAGGAGGCGCACGAGGCGATCCGGCCCACCTCCATCGCCCGCACGCCCGAATCGGTGGCGGCATACCTGAACGACGAGCAGCGCAAGCTCTACGAGATGATCTGGAAGCGCGCCATCGCCTCGCAGATGACGCCGGCCAAGTTCGACACCGTCGCGGTCGATTTCGCGCTGGGCGGCGAGAACAACCTTTTCCGCGCCACCGGCCAGACGATGGTTTTTCCCGGCTTCTATGCCGTCTACCACGAGGACCAGGACGACGCCGTCGAGGAGGAGGACAAGCGCCTGCCAGCCTTCGACAAGGGTGAAGCGGTGCGCATCGACAAGCTCTACGGCGAGCAGCACTTCACCCAACCGCCGCCGCGGTACTCCGAGGCGAGCCTGGTGAAGGCGCTCGAGCAATACGGCATCGGCCGTCCCTCGACCTACGCATCGATCATATCGACGCTGGTGAACCGCGAATACGTGACGCTCGACAAGAAGCGCTTCATGCCCACCGACGTGGGGCGCATCGTGAACAAGTTCCTCACGGAGCACTTTGCCCATTGGGTGGACTACGAATACACCGCCAAGCTGGAGGACGAGCTCGACGACATTTCCAATGGCAAGGAAGAATGGGTGCCGATGCTGGCGAAGTTCTGGAAGGGCTTTTCCGCACAGATCGGCGAGAAGGAATCGGTCTCGCGCAAGGACGTGACGCAGGAGCAGCTCGACGAGACGTGCCCGAAGTGCGGCAAGCACCACCTCACCATCCGGCTCGGTCGCCGCGGACGCTTCATCGGCTGCACCGGATATCCCGACTGCGACTACACGCGCAACCTCGACGGCGGCGAAAGCGGCGAGGCGGCCAAGCGCGAGCTCGGCGTGGATGACAAGACCGGCAAGGCGATCTGGCTGCTGCAGGGGCCCTATGGGCCCTACGTGCAGCTGGGCGAGATGGAGGGCGACAAGAAGCCCAAGCGCGTGTCCCTGCCGAAGAACATCGCGCCCGAGGCGGTGTCGCTCGATGTGGCGCTCAAGCTGCTCGCATTGCCGCGGGACCTGGGGGCGCACCCCGAAAGCGGCAAGAAGGTGCACGCCGCCATCGGCCGCTTCGGCCCCTACGTGAGCCACGACGGCCAGTTCAAGTCGATTCCCAGGGAAGAGAACGTTTTCGACATCGGGCTCGAGCGCGCCGTGGCGTTGCTCGCCGAGCCCAAGTCCTTCAGCGCCCGAGGGGCGCTCAAGGTGCTGGGCAAGCACCCGGATGACAACCAACCCGTGGCGCTTTACTCCGGGCGCTATGGCGCCTATGTGAAGCACGGCAAGACCAACGCGACCTTGCCGGACCAGAACGCGATCAACGACATCACGCTCGAGGAGGCGCTCGAGCTGATAGCCGCGAAGGGCGGCAAGGCCGGAAAAGGCAAGCCCAAGGCGAAGGCGGCCGCCAAAGGCAAGGCGAAGGCCCCAACGGCGAAGACGCGTTAGCCTCTACGCCGTCCCGGCGCACACCGCGCCCGCAAGCGCGCTTCAGCGCCGGGTGGCGATGAAGAAGCGCGGCGCCCCACCGCGGGCGGGCGTGACGATGCCGGTCATCGGCCCGTCGTGATCGGTGACCCCTTCGAAGCGATGCAGCGTGCCGGCGTCATCGGCCAAGGTAAAAGCCACGATCGGCCCGCGAAGCACGGTGTCCCGAAGCGGCCCCGCCCGGTTGCCCCACTGCACCTGCCCTTCGAACTTCTGGAAGGACTGCTCGATGCGAAGGGTCGGCCCGCGGCCGTTGCCGATGCGTACCTGCCATTCGCCGCCGATCCTCGCGGGCACCCTCCAGAAATGCACCGCCCGGCCCTCGGCGTAGATCGTTTCGTCGCTGGACCACGCCCCCATGTCGAATGAATGCGACACCACGCGTGTGCCGGGTTTCATGGCCAGCAGGGTGGGGCGCAGTCGCTCGTTCAGGTGCGGCAGCAGGTACATGGTGACCACATCGGCATCGGAAAAATCCGATGCGAAGATATCGCCCTGCACCAAATCCACCTTGACGCCGGCGCGCTCGGCCATGCGTTTCGAATACTCCACCATTCGTGGCTCGTACTCGATGCCCCGGGCGATCGCCCCACGCTTGGCTGCCGCGATGGCGACCTTGCCATCACCCGAACCCAGGTCCACGAGCCGCTCGGCGGGAGCCAGCTGCGCCACGTCGAGCATCTTCTCGACCACGGCGTCGGGCGTTGGCACCCACATCACGTCCTTGCCCTCCTGGCCCGACTTGGGCTCGAAGGGAGCCGTGGCGTCCTGGGCACGAGCCGCCAGGACCGTGGCCATGGCCGCACAGGCCAGGGCGGCAAATGCCTTCCGGCGCAACGCGAGGGACTTTGGGGCGCCCTGCACGAGGCTGGCGGCGAACGCCTTCATCGCGGCAAGCCGGTCCTAGACGTCGAGGTTGGTCACCCCGAGCGCGTTGCTCTCGATGAACTGGCGCCGTGGCTCGACCTCATCGCCCATGAGCGTCGAGAAGGTCTCCCCCGCGCTGATCGCGTCCTCGATCTGCACCTTGAGCAACACCCGCTGGGTGGGATCCATGGTCGTTTCCCAGAGCTGCTCGGGGTTCATCTCGCCCAGCCCCTTGTAGCGCTGGATCGCCATCGAACCCTTGGCCTCGGAGAGCAGCCATTCCAACCCCTCGCGGAACGAACGGATCGATCGCACCGCCTCGCCGCGCTTTACCTGCGCGTCTTCCCGGATGAGGCCGGTGAGCGTCTCCGCGGTCTTCACGATCTGGGCATAGTCCCCGCTTTCGAGGAAGGCATGGTCAATCACCGTCTCGACCTTGTTGCCGTGGACGATCTTCTCCAGCCGCAGCCTCCAGCCGTCGGAGGTGGGGTCGCGCTCGATGTGCGTCTTGGGCGGCGTGGGCACGAGCGCGTTGTAGAAGAGCCGCGCGGCCTCGGCGGCGCCTTCCTTGTCGGAGAGCGAGATTCGCGGCATGCCCAGCATCGAGCGCAGCACGCCCGCATCCATGGCCGCCGAAAGCCGCTCGATCACCGCCTCGGTCGTGAGGTACTCGGAAGCGATGCGCTCCAGCGCCTCGCCGGCCAGCAGCGCAGCGCCGGAACCCGGCATGAGCGACGCGCCGTTGAGCGCGCGGCGCAGCTGGTGCTGCTTGAGCTCGTGCTCGTCCTTGAGGTAGCGCTCCTCCTTGCCGCTCTTCACCTTGTAGAGCGGCGGCTGCGCAACGTAGATGTGGCCCTTCTCCAGCAACACCGGCATCTGTCGGTAGAAAAAGGTGAGCAGGAGGGTGCGGATGTGCGCACCGTCGACGTCCGCGTCGGTCATGATGATGATGCGGTGGTAGCGCAGCTTGTCGACGTTGAATTCCTCGCCGATGCCCGCTCCCAGCGCCGTGATGAGGGTTGCGACCTCTGTGGACGTGATGATCTTGTCGATGCGGGCGCGCTCGACGTTGAGGATCTTGCCCTTCAACGGCAGGATCGCCTGGAACTTGCGGTCGCGGCCCTGCTTGGCCGAGCCGCCGGCCGAATCGCCCTCCACCAGGTAGAGCTCGCACAGGGCGGGGTCGCGCTCCTGGCAATCGGCGAGCTTGCCGGGCAGGCCGGAGCCGTCCAGCACGCCCTTGCGGCGGGTGAGCTCCCGCGCCTTGCGGGCGGCTTCCCGCGCCCGGGCCGCTTCGACGATCTTGGTGCAGATGATCTTCGCGTCGGTAGGGCGCTCCATCAGGAACTCGGCGAGCTTTTGCGCCACGACCTCCTGGACCACGGGCTGCACCTCCGAAGAAACGAGCCGGTCCTTGGTCTGCGAGGAGAACTTGGGTTCCGGCACCTTCACCGACAGCACGCAGGTGAGTCCTTCGCGCATGTCGTCGCCGGTGGTCTCGACCTTCGCCTTCTTGGCGATTTCTTCCTTCTCGATGTAATTGTTGATCGTGCGCGTCATGGCGCTTCGCAGTCCCGTGAGGTGCGTGCCGCCGTCGCGCTGCGGGATGTTGTTGGTGAAGACCTGGACCGACTCCCCGTAGGAGTCGTTCCATTGCATCGCCACCTCGACCGTGATGCCTTCCTTCTCGCCGACGGCGTAGAAGACGTTGTTGTGCAGCACGGTCTTGGCCCGGTTCATGTACTCGACGAACCCCTTCACGCCGCCCGCATGCGCGAAGTTCTCGCTCTTGCCGCTGCGCTGGTCGATGAGCTCGATCTTGCAGCCATTGTTGAGGAATGACAGCTCGCGCAGGCGCTTGGCGAGGATGTCGTAGTGGAACTCGACCTGCCCGAAGGTCTCGGTCGCGGCGAGGAAATGCACCTCCGTGCCGCGTTTGTCGGTATCCCCGGTAACCTCCAGGGGCTTCGCCAGCTCGCCGTGGTGGAACTCGAGGTAGTGCGCCTTGCCGTTGCGCCAGATGCGCAGCTTGAGCCATTCCGAAAGCGCGTTCACGACGGAGACGCCGACGCCGTGCAGGCCACCGGAAACCTTGTACGAGTTCTGGTCGAACTTGCCGCCCGCGTGCAGCTCGGTCATGACGATCTCGGCCGCCGAGCGCTTGAGGTCGTCGTCCTCCTTGATGTCGGTGGGGATCCCCCGGCCGTTGTCGACCACCGAGATCGAGTTGTCGGTGTGGATCACGACCTTGATGTCGTCGCAGTGCCCGGCCAGGGCCTCGTCGATCGCGTTGTCGACGACCTCGAAAACCATGTGGTGCAGCCCGGTGCCGTCCGAGGTATCGCCGATGTACATGCCCGGGCGCTTTCGCACGGCATCGAGCCCCTTCAGGATCTTGATGCTGCTCGAATCGTAGTCGGCCGGGGTGCGGGGGGCGGGTGTGCTCACTGCTGCGGGAAGCGTTGCCATTGAGTTCCTGATTCGTTGCTGCGGTCCATGAAGCCGTGCCGTTCTAGATGCGCATCGGCATCACGACGTACTTGAAATCCTCCCGGCCGGGCATCTGCACCAGCGCGCTCGAGTTCGAGTCGCCCATGGCCACCGAAACGGTGGACGAGTCGACGTGGTTGAGCACGTCGAGCAGGTACGAGATGTTGAAGCCGATGTCCAGCGGGTCTCCGTCGTAGTCCACGGCGAGGCCCTCCTCGGCCTCCTCCTGCTCGTTGTTGGTGCAGATGATGGAAAGCGCGTCCTTGGTGAACACCAGGCGCACGCCCCGGATCTTCTCGTTGGACAGGATCGCGGCGCGGTTCAGGGATTGCACCAAAGTTGCCCGATCGAGCGAGATGCGATTCTTGTGCGCGGAGGGGATGACCTTCTGGTAGTCGGGAAACTTGCCCTCGACGATCTTGGAGACGATCTCGATGCCGGAGAACGAGAAGCGCGCCTGGTTGGAACCGATCGCCAGCGACACGGGGTCATCGCCGTCTCCCAGCAACTTGATCAGCTCGAGCACCGTCTTGCGCGGCAGGATCGCCTCGACCGTGCCGTGGTCGCCCTCGAGCTGCTGGCTCGCGAAGGAGAGCCGGTGCCCGTCGGTCGCCACGACACGCAGGACATCCTTTTCGACCGAGAAGAGCACTCCGTTCAGGTAATACCGGATGTCCTGCACCGCCATCGCGAACTGCACCAGGCGCAGCGCGTTCTTGAGCGCCTTCTGCGGCAATGTCAGGGTCCTGGAGGCGTCCTTCGCCTCGACCATGCGCGGAAAGTCGGCCGCCGCGAGCGTTTGCAGGTTGAAGCGGCTCTTGCCCGCCTTCACCGTCATGCGACTTTCCTTGGCCTCCAGCGAGACCTCCGCGTCCTCGGGCAGGGAACGCAGGATGTCGTAGAGCTTGCGCGCCCCGACGGTCACGCTGCCATCGGCCTGCCCTTCCAGTTGTGCAGACGAGGTGATCTGCACCTCCAGGTCGGTGGCGAGGAAGTCGACCTTGCTGCCTCCGGCCGTGATGAGGACATTGGACAGGATCGGCAGCGTATGGCGGCGCTCGACGATCCCGGTGACCTGCTGCAAGGGGCCCAGGAGCCTGTCGTTCGTTGTTCTGATCTTTAGCATGTTGTTTATATGTACAAGTAGTTAACAGCTAACAGGAGGCGCCCCGGAGCGGGATAACTCCGGAATTCGCAACTGGATCAAGATGTTGACCCCAATACGTGATGGGGACGGAATGGCTCGTTGCGCCCCGCAGCCTGTGCGTGGAATCGCCTCGAGCAGGAACGGGAAAAACAGTCCACAGGTTCTTCATGGGTTTACGCCGCTTCATCCCAGGAGAATCTGCTGAAGTTGCGCATAGTCGCGAGCAAACGCCTGGTCGGTCTCGCGCAACTCCTGTGTCTTGCGGCAGGCGTGCAGCACCGTCGTATGGTCGCGGCCGCCGAACGCCTCGCCGATCTCCGGCAGGCTTTGCTGCGTGAGCTCCTTTGCGAGCGCCATGGCTACCTGGCGGGGCCTGGCCACCGAGCGGAAGCGCTTCTTCGAGTACATCTCGGAGACCTTGATCTTGAAATAGTCGGCGACCGTCTTCTGGATGTTCTCGATGGAAACCTGCCGGTTGAGGACCGCAAGCAGGTCCTTCAGCGCCTCGCGGGCCGTCGTCACGTTCACCGACGCGTTGTTGAAGCGCGCGTAGGCGAGCACTCGCTTGAGGGCGCCTTCCAGCTCGCGGACGTTCGAGCGGATGTGCTTGGCGATGAAGAAGGCGACGTTCTCGTCGAGGTGCACGCCGTCGTTCTCGGCCTTCTTCAGAAGGATCGCCACGCGCATCTCGAGCTCCGGCGGCTCTACCGCCACCGTGAGCCCCCAGCCGAAGCGGGAGATGAGCCGTTCCTCGATGCCCGTCATCTCCTTGGGAAAGCAATCGCTCGTGATGGCGACCTGCTTGTGCGCCTCGAAAAGCGCGTTGAATGTATAGAAGAACTCCTCCTGCGAGCGCGACTTGCCGACGAAGAACTGGACATCGTCGATCAGGAACAGGTCGAGCGAACGGTAGTAGCGCTTGAGCGAATCGAAGCTCTTGTGCTGGTAGGCCCGCACGACGTCGGCCACGAATTGCTCGGCGTGGCTGTAGCGCACCTTGGCGCGCGGATTGCGCTTGAGGACTTCGGTGCCGATCGCCTGCAGCAGGTGCGTCTTGCCGAGCCCGGTGCCGCCATAGATGAAGAGCGGGTTGTAGGCCGTGCCCGGGTTCTCGGCGACCTGGATCGCCGCCGCGCGGGCGATCTGATTCGCCTTGCCGTTCACGAAGTTCGTGAACGTGAATCCGGGATTCAGGCGATGCTCGTCGCGCGACGGTCGTTCCAGCGGCGGGGCAACCGACACGGGCTCCGGGACCACGATTTCCGATTCCGAAAGCCGGTCGTCCAGCACGAGGTTCACGCTCAGGCGCGCGCCGGTGAAGCGCTCGATGCGCGCTTCGATGCGCGTGAGGAGGTTGGACCGGACCCAACGCAGGACGTGGTGGTTGGGCGCGAGCAGGGTGAGTTGCTCGCCATCGCGCTCCGCGCGCAGCGGCTTGATCCAGGTGTCGAACTGCTGCGCCGGCAGCTCCTTCTTGAGCTCCGCGGCGAGCGACGGCCAAAGCGAATCCATGCGTGGGGAAGGCGGGGGGAAACCGGCGGGAAGCGATTACAAATTTTACTCGCTTCGAGACGGGTTATCCACAGCCGCGCCGCGCCAGGGGCGTTGCCAACAGATGGCGCTTAGGCAATGAATCCGTTATAATTTTGGGCTTTTCCCGGGTGCTTGGCGCCCGCCCACCCGAACCGAGGCCCTGCCCATGAAACGCACCTTCCAGCCTTCCACGACGCACCGCAAGAAGACCCATGGTTTTCGGGTGCGCATGAAGACCGCGGCCGGCCGGGCGGTGATCAATGCCCGCCGCGCCAAGGGCCGCAAGCGCGTCGCTGTCTGAACCCCCCATGCCGCGCAACGCCCGGAAGGAAGGATTTTCCCGGCGTCACCGCTTCGCGGAAAACGGCTCGTTCGGGCCGGTGCTGCGCGGCTCCCGCAAGGCTCGAGGCGAGCTGGCGGTGATCCACTGCATACCCGGCCGCAGCGGCGTATCCCGGTTCGGGGTCGGCCTCACGCGCCGGCTGGTTCCGTCGTCCGTGGAGCGCAATCGCGTGAAGCGCATCGCGCGCGAAGCCTTCCGCCGCCATCCGCTCAAGCCGGCGGGTTTCGATTGCGTTGTCACGCTTCGCCAGAAGATCGCGCCCGGGGCGATGGAGCGGCTGGCCGGTGAGATCGCGGCGCTCCTCGACAAGATCCACCACGGCCGTTGACCCGATGAAGCGGGTCCTGCTCGCCCTGCTGAGGGGTTATCGATACCTGCTCAGTCCCTGGTGGGGCGGGCAATGCCGTTTCCACCCGACTTGCTCGTTGTTCGCCGAAGAGGCGATCGAGCGCCATGGCGCCCTCCAGGGTGGCTGGCTCGCGCTGCGCCGCATCGGCCGATGCCATCCCTGGCATTGCGGCGGCTACGACCCCGTTCCGTGAGATCGCATCAACCATGATGGACACCCAACGCCTCATCGCCCTCGTCGTCTTCATGTTCTCGTCCCTGATGCTTTGGGACGCGTGGCAGAAGCACAACGCGCCCAAGCCGATGCCGGCGCCGGCGGCAAGCGCCAGTACTCCAGCCGGCGTGCCCAAGCCCACGACGGCGCTTCCATCTCCGACGACCACTCCAGCCGCGCCGGGCGCGACCGCGGCCGCCCCCCCGGTGACGGGTGCAGCGCCGGTGACCGGCGGCGAGGCGGTCAGCATTCGCACCGACTTGATGGACGTCGAGCTGGGAACGCTGGGCGGTGACATCCGCCGCATCACCATGCGCCATGTGAGCTCGGCGCTGGACCGAAGCAAGCCGCTCACCTTGATGGCGCCGGATCCGAAGCATTTTTACGTGACGCAGTCGGGCCTGCTGGGGGAGGGGCTGCCCACGCACAAGGCCGCCTACGAGGTCGAATCGAAGAGCTATGCGCTGGCGCCGAACCAGGACACGCTCGAGGTTCGGCTGAAGGCGCGCGAGGCCGATGGCGCCGAGGTCGTCAAGAGATATCGCTTCCATCGCGGAAGCTACGTCGTCGAAGTCGCGTACGAAGTCGTGAACCGCGGCGAGCGGCCGATCGCGGCGCATGCGTACTTTCAATTCCTCCGTGATGGCAATCCGCCCAGCGAGGAGGCGGCCCAGACCAATGCCTTCGCGGGCGTGACGACCTTCACGGGGCCGGCCGTTTACACGGAGGCGGGCAAGTTCGAGAAAGTGGACTTCGGCGACATCGCGAAGGGCAAGCAGGTGCACGCGCGCAAGGCGACCGACGGCTGGATCGCGATCATCCAGCATTATTTCGTCGCGGCGTGGTTGCCGAAGCCGGGCCTCGAGCGCGAGTTCTTCACCAGCAAGGTCGGCGACAACCTGTACACGGCGGGCGTGGTCGTCCCCGTGGGATCGATCGCCCCGGGTGCGAGCGCCTCGGTCGCGGTGCCGATGTACGTGGGGCCCCAGGAAACCGAAAAGCTGCAGCAGGTCGCCCCCGGCCTGGACCTGGTCGTCGACTACGGCTGGCTGACTATCCTGGCGGCACCGCTTTTCTGGCTCCTCAAGTGGATCCACTCGCTCGTGGGCAATTGGGGCTGGGCGATCATCATCCTCACCATCCTCATCAAGCTGGTGTTCTATCCGCTAAACGCGAAGGCGGGCCGTTCCATGGCGCAAATGAAGGTGCTCGCGCCCAAGATGGAGAAGTTGAAGCAGCTTTATGGCGACGATCGCCAGAAGCTCAACCAGGCGATGATGGAGCTCTACCGCACCGAGAAGATCAATCCCCTCGGGGGCTGCCTTCCGATCCTGGTGCAGATCCCGGTCTTCATCGCCCTGTACTGGGTGCTGCTCGCGTCGATCGAGTTGCGGCATGCGCCATGGCTGGGATGGATCCAGGACCTTTCGGCGCCCGACCCGTACTTCATCCTGCCGGTGATCTACGCGGTGTCGATGTTCGTGCAGACCAAACTGAATCCGCAGCCCGCGGATCCGGTCCAGGCCCGCGTCATGCTCGCAATGCCTATTGTCTTCAGCGTCTTCTTCCTTTTCTTCCCGTCCGGCCTGGTGCTCTACTGGGTCGTGCAGAACCTGCTGTCGATCGTGCAGCAGTGGCACATCAACCGCACCCTCGAAGCCGAGGCGAAGGCCAAGGCGCGGCGCTGAGCGCCGGCGGCGAGACCATCGCCGCGCTCGCCACGCCACCCGGGCGTGGCGGCATAGGCGTGGTTCGCGTCTCCGGGCCGCGCGCGGCGCTCATCGCGCGGGCCATCACGGGCATCGAGCCGAAGTTGCGCCATGCACAGCTGGCCACCTTTCGCGCGGCGGATGGAAATCCCATCGACCGGGGGATCGCGTTGTTCTTCGTGGCGCCGCAGTCATACACCGGCGAAGACGTTCTCGAGCTGCAGGGGCACGGCGGCCCGATGGTGATGCGCCAGCTGGTGGCGCGGTGCTTCGAGCTCGGCGCGCGTGCTGCGCGCCCTGGCGAGTTCACCGAGCGCGCGTTCCTCAACGAGCGCATCGACCTGGCGCAAGCCGAGAGCGTGGCGGACCTGATCGATGCGGCCAGCATCGAGGCGGCGCGCGGGGCGGCGCGCTCCCTTACGGGTGAATTCTCCCGCCGCGTGGCGGACCTTGTGGACGCTTTGGTGCGGCTGCGCGTGCACGTGGAAGCCTGCATCGATTTTCCCGAGGAGGAGATCGATCCGGAGGACCTGGCCTCGCAGGCGCGTTCGCTGGACGCCCTGATGGCCACGCTCGACGGGGTGCTCGCCGAAGCCAAGCAGGGCGTCGTGCTGCGCGAGGGGCTTACGGTGGTTCTCGTGGGCGAGCCCAATGTCGGCAAGTCGAGCCTGCTGAACCGCCTTGCGCGGCAGGAGGTCGCGATCGTGACGCCGATCGCCGGTACCACGCGTGACTACGTGCGGGCGACGATTGCGCTCGAAGGCGTTCCCATCCACTTGATCGACACCGCCGGGCTGCGCGAAGCGCGGGACGAAGTCGAGCGCATCGGCATCGAGCGCGCGTGGAAGGCGGTCGGGAATGCAGGTGCCGTCGTGTTGGTGAGGCAGGCCGGCGTTCCTGGAGGCATCGGGCGCGACCTCGAAGAGCGGCTTCCCCGGGGCGTGCCTCGTGTCCACGTCCTCAACAAGATCGACCTGTTGGGGCGTGAGGCGGGGGTCGCATCGAGAGATGGCGTGGAGGAAATCGGCCTTTCGGCGTTGACGGGGGCCGGTGTCGAAGCGCTGGAGGCATGGCTGCTGAAGGCCGCCGGCTGGCAACCGCACGGCGAGGGGCTCTTCATGGCGCGGGCGCGGCACGTGGACGCGTTGCGCACGGCACGAACGCACCTGGCGGCTGCTGCTATCGAGCAAGCCTTTGAATTGAAAGCAGAAGAGCTGCGTTTGGCGCAGCGCGCGCTGGGGTCTATTACTGGCGAAGTGAGTGCTGACGCGTTGCTGGGCAGGATTTTCGCTTCGTTCTGTATCGGCAAGTAGTTCCACGTGAAACCTTTGGCTGTGACGTTCCACGTGGAACGGCGGGGCGGCGATGATTGCGCCCCATTTGAATTAGAATTCAGGTTGTCGCCTCGCGGGACTCCGCGGGGCGTTTTCCATACCCAGCTTCGATGAATTTTCCCGAGCGATTCGACGTGATCGTGGTGGGCGGAGGGCACGCCGGCACGGAAGCGGCGCTGGCTGCCGCCCGAATGGGCGCACGCACGCTGCTGCTCACGCACTCCATCGAAACGCTCGGCCAAATGTCCTGCAATCCTTCCATCGGCGGCATCGGCAAGGGCCACCTGGTCAAGGAGGTGGACGCCCTCGGCGGCGCGATGGCGATGGCCACGGAAGAAGCCGGAATCCAGTTTCGGACCCTCAACGCGAGCAAGGGACCTGCCGTCCGCGCGACACGCGCGCAAGCCGACCGTGTCCTGTATCGGGCAGCCGTGCGGCGCCGGCTCGAGGCCCAACCCAACCTTTGGCTGTTCCAGCAGGGCGTCGATGACCTCGTCGTGGAGGCAGACCGCGTCGTCGGGGCGGTAACCGCTATCGGCCTGCGCTTCCCGGCCGCCACCGTGGTCCTCACAACGGGTACGTTTCTCGGTGGGCGCATCCATGTGGGGCTTTCCAACTACCAGGGCGGGCGCGCGGGGGACCCGCCGGCGCTATCGCTCGCAGCCCGCCTGCGTGAGCTCGCATTGCCGGTCGG
>DASPNE010000014.1:0-194829 GCA_035626705.1 Usitatibacter sp.
GTGCTTCGAGATGAAGTCGCGGATGCGAGGGTAGATCATCTCCCGGTACTTCCGCCCGCTGAAGATCCCGTAGTGCCCCACGCCGCGAGCGAGGAAGAGTTGCTTGTCGCGCTCGGGGATGCCCTTGCAGAGCGTCTGCGCCGCCTCGGTCTGGCCGTGGCCGGAGATGTCGTCCAGCTCGCCCTCGATGGTGAAGAGCGCGGTGTCGCGGATGGCCTCGGGGCGAACGCGCTCGCCCGCCACCTCGAGCTCGCCGCGCGGCAGCAGGTGCTTCTGGAACACGCGCTCGACGGTCTCGAGGTAGTAATCCGCGGGGAGGTCCATCACCGCGTTGTACTCGTCGTAGAAGCGCCGGTGCGCGTCGGCGCTTTCGCCGTCGCCTTCCACCAGGTGCTGGTAGTACTGCATGTGCGATTCCATGTGGCGGTCGGGATTCATCGCGACGAAGCCGGCGAACTGCAGGTAGCCGGGATACACGCGGCGCATGAAACCGGGGTAACGCATCGGCACGCGCTGGATCACTTTCGACTCGAACCACGAGATCGGCCGGCGGGTCGCGAACTCGTTCACCGCGGTGGGGCTGCGGCGAGTATCGATCGGTCCGCCCATCATCGTGAGCGTTCGCGGGATGGTCTCGCCCGCCTGCGCCATGAGCGAGACCCCGGCCAGCACCGGTACCGTCGGCTGGCACACCGACATCGCGTGCACGTCGGGACCGACGTGGCGAATGAACTCGCGCACGTAGGCCACGTAATCGTCGAAATGGAAGGGGCCGGCCGCGACGGGCACCTCCTTGGCGTCGATCCAGTCGGTCACCCAGACGTCGTGGTCGGCGAGCAGCGTGCGCACCGTGTCGCGCAACAGCGTGGCGAAGTGCCCGGAGAGCGGTGCGAAGACCAGGACGCGCGGCTGTTTCGGCGCGCCGGGTTTCACGAAATGGAGCAGCCGGCAGAAGGAACGCTCGAGCTCGTACACCTCGCGCACAGCGTATTCGCGATCGCCCACCTTCACGCGCTTGATGCCGAACTCCGGACGCTCGTAGCGTTGCGTGAGGCGGGTCATCAAATCGAAGGCGGCGGCGACGTTGCGGCTGCCGGGAAGGCTGGAAAGCGGGCTGCTGGGATGACCGTAGAGCTCGTTGGCCACCTGCGCGAAAAGCCGCCAGGGCTCCATCGCGGCGCGTTGCCAGTCGTAGATCTGGTACAGCATCGCTTCCAGTTCGGGGCCTCGCTTTCGAAGTCGTGCGCTTTCGGGAAGAGTTTACTCCAGCCCCATTGTGAAGGTGGCAAAAGACGAGAGCAGGATCGCGCGGGTCGTTCTGATAAGCTCAACGGACCACCGCGAAGCACATCTTCCATGCCCCAGGACCCTCGCACCGGCGCCGAGCCGCTGTTGCCGCTGTTCGCGCCGATCGAGCCCTTCACGAGCGGCATGCTCGACCTCGAGGCCCCGCACCGCATGTACTACGAGCAGTCGGGCAACCCGCGCGGGGTGGCGGTGGTGTTCCTGCACGGCGGTCCCGGCGCGGGCTCGAGCCCGGTGCATCGGCAGTTCTTCGACCCGGCGTTCTACCGCATCGTGGTCTTCGACCAGCGCGGCGCCGGCCGCTCGAGCCCGCTGGGCTGCCTGGAAAACAACACCACGCCGGCGCTCATCGCGGACATGGAGCGGCTGCGCGAGCACCTGGGAATCGAGCGCTGGATCGTCTTCGGCGGCTCGTGGGGCTCGACGCTCGCGCTCGCCTACGCCGAGCACCATCCCGAGCGTTGCCTGGGCCTCGTGCTGCGCGGCATCTTCCTCTGCCGCCCGAGCGAGATCGACTGGTTCCTCTACGGGTTGCGGGCGATCTTCCCCGAAGCCTGGCGCGCTTTCGCGAGCTACATCCCCGAGGCCGAGCGCGAGGACCTGCTCGCGGCATACCACAAGCGCCTGGTCGATCCCGATCCGGCCGTGCACATGCCCGCGGCGCGCAGCTGGAGCGTGTACGAGGGCTCGTGCTCGACGCTGCTACCCAATCCCGGACTGGTGGCCGACTTCGCCTCCGACCGCGTTGCCCTCGGCCTGGCCCGCATCGAGGCGCACTACTTCGCCCACGACATCTTCCTGCCGCCGGACTTCCTGCTGGCGAACGCCGTGCGGCTGAAGAAGATCCCGGGCGTGATCGTGCAGGGACGCTACGACATCGTGTGCCCCACGATCTCCGCCGACGACCTGCACCATGCGTGGCCGGAGGCGCAGTACACGATCGTGCACGATGCGGGGCACTCGGCTTTCGAGCCGGGGATCCGCTCGCGCCTTATCGGCGCGATGGAGGAATTCAAGAGCCGGGTTTGAGGCAAAGCACGGGGGACCCGTAGCCCGCCTTGCGCCGTTCGGTCCTGCCGCCCTAACCGTTGCCGCCCGCCTTGGCGGCAGTCAACGTCGTGATGTCCTGCATGTATCCGCGGATGCGCCGCTGCAGGTGGGCGCGCTGCGCCGGCGTGAACGTGGCGCTCAACGCGGCGAACATCTGGAAGAACCGCTGGTCGCGATCCTCCAGCTTGCGCAGGTATTCCGGCCGTCGCCACGTGTCGGGCTGGAGCAGCATCCTGCGCAGCCGCGCGATCGTCTCCTCCCGCTTGCCGCGCGCGCGGATCATCTCCAGCGTCTCGAGGTGGCGCACCTTGCGGTCGGCCAGGCGCTCCTCGACGAGGTCCGGGATGTCGGCGTAGAAGCGCTCGACCAGCTCGCGCTGCTCGCGCGTGACGTCGCCCAGCCATCCCTCGAGGTGCTGCACGAAGCGCTTCACGCGCCGCTCGCGCCGCTCGTCGGGCGTGCCCTTCACCGATTCGCGCACGAACTTGCGGTTGTCGGTGGCGAACTTCTTCTCCATCTGCGCGACCTGCACGCTGTCCAGCTGCATCATGAAGTCCGCGATGTCGGGCAGCGCCTGCTCGACCAGCAAGCGGTAGTGGCGCCGCAAGTCCCGGTAGGCGGCGTCGATCTCGGCCACGGTGAACGGCTCGTTCGTCTCCGCGAGCACGCGCTCGAGGAAACGGCGGTACTCCGGCAGCTCGCGCGTGCGGTGCCACTCCATCAGGCGGTCGACGCGATCGCGCACCCAGTCCTTCTGCCCGCCGCTCAGCTCGACGTACTCGTCCACCATCCAGGTGAGCATCGGCGGCAGGTTCCGGTACGCGAGCGCCGCGTTCGAATACGCGAGCCGGGTCATGGTCGCGCACGCGCCGAGCAGCAGCGCGGCAGCGAGGAACAAAACGACCTTCGGCAGCGTGCGCGTCACCATGGAGGGGGCTTGCGGCCCCGGAAGAACGGGTCCGTCGGGCCGTCTTGAAGATGTCGATTGTGACCCAGCCGGGACTCGTGGAGTTCACCCGGGGCTGCCCTCGCGCATCCGGCCATGTCCTTCCTCCCCTCGCTGGGTATCATAGCGGCCATGCCCAAGTTGCTTCGCGCCGTGCGCCTGGACGACTCCGACGACCACGTCTTCGCAGGTTGCGGCGCGGCGCGCGACGGCGAGTGGGTCGTGAGCGGGGGCTACGCCGTGTGCGACTTCGAGAAGGCGCCTCGCTGCGAGCCGGCCTGCCATTGCGAATCGTCCTTCGTGGCGCTCGGGGCGCGCAGCCGCTGCACCATCGCCGAGGTGGTGGAAGCGAGCGACGACGAGCTCGAGCAGCAGGTGGACGCCCTCGCTTGGCACTTCGTGCGCGCCTGGAACGCGCCCTCCTACCAGGCCGCGCGCATTCTCGCCGAGGAAGAGGTGCGCCACACCGCCGAGGTGTGCGAGACCCTGGCTGCGGAGGTCTGGATCACCGTGCGGCGCAGGCTGGGAGCGCAAGGCGAGCTGGAGGAGCAATATTCCGTCTACGATCGACTCCTCGTGGGGACCCATCGCGCATGACCGCACCTACCCAAGGCAACGACGCGCAGCGCGAGCTCGAGCAGCGCGCCCTGCGCAACGTGCGCCACCTCGTCGACAAGATCGAGCAGACCGACGAGATGGACGCGCGCGCGCAGAAGCGGCTGCTCGCCTGGATCATCGCTGGCGCGCTCGGCCTCTGCGTCGCCATCGCGATCGCGATCGCAGTGGTCAAGAAGGAGCCGCCGCAGGCCATCGACGTCTCCAAGCTCCCGCCCGTGCGCGCGGGCCCGGCGCGATGAGCCTCAGGATATGGGGCCGGCTCTCGTCGGTGAACGTGCAGAAGGTGGTGTGGTGCGCCGACGAGCTGGGCCTCGCCTGCGAGCGCATCGACGTGGGCGGGAAGTTCGGCGGCAACGATACTCCGGAATACCTCGCCATGAACCCGAACGGCCTGGTGCCGGTGATCGAGGACGAGGGCTTCGTGCTCTACGAATCGAATGCGATCGTGCGTTATCTCGGCGCGCGGCACGGCGATGGCAGCCTCTGGCCCGCCGACCTGCGCCACCGCGCCGATGCCGACCGCTGGATGGAGTGGCAGTCGACGGCCTACACCCCGGCGATGTGGGGCGCCTTCTGGCAGCTCGTGCGCACGCCGGCGGAAAAGCGCGACGCGGCGCTGGTCGAGTCCTCGCGCGCGAAGAGCGAAAAGCTCTCGTCGATCCTCGATGCGCACCTCGCCACGCGCCGCTTCCTCACGGGCGGCACGTTCACCACGGCCGATATCGTGGTGGGCTGCGCCGCGCACCGCTGGCTCAACATGCCCATCGAGCGCAAGCCACGCCCGAACCTCGAGCGCTGGTACGCCGAGCTCAAGTCGCGGCCGGGCTCCGCGCAGGTGACTTCGCTCGAGATTTCCTGAGCGGGCGGCGCGGCAGCGCCTGCTTCACCCACGCGCGCACCGAGTCGTCGAGGGCGTACGTGAGCGTTGCGAATCCCGAGGCGAAGGCGGCGAGCGCCACCAGCTCCTCGCGCGCCAGCCGTTCGAAGACGCCGTTGGCGAAACCGAGCAACGCGAGCGCGCCGAAGAAGGCCACGGCGAGGCCCACGACGCGGCCGGTGTTTTCCTGCGGGACGAAGCGTCTCATGCGTTTCTCCGGTCAGAAGGCGGGTGCAGGGGCGGCGAACGCTTGCCACTCGCCGGGTGCGGGCGGGGGCGCGAACACCACCCGCTTGTCGAGGAAATCGATCGCATCGCGCACCACTGCGGGATCACGCACGATCGCGCGGTGCCCGAGGCCCTCGGTGCGCACGAGGCGCGCGCCCGGCCACGCCCTCGCAAGCGCGAGCCCCGAGGCGAAGGCGACCTCCCGATCGCCCGCGTCGTGCACGACCAGGGCGCGCGCGCGCACCGCGGCCACCGAATGCGGCAGCTCGAAGTCGCGCCAGGGCTGGCCGAGCTTGCGCTCGAAGCCCTCCTGCATCGCCCGGCGAATCCGCTCGGGAATGCCGAGCTTGCGCGCGAAGTAGCCCGAGTAACGCTGCAATGACGTGGGTGGCGCGACCAGGATCGCGGCGATTTCGCGCCGCGTCTGGTTCAGCCACGCGCCCGCCGCGGCGGCGCCGAGCGAGTGGCCGACGATGCCGGCGATGCGCTCGCCCTCTTCTTCGAGCGCGCGCACCACCGCGTCGATGGCACCGACGAAATGCACGAGGGTCGATTCCCGCCCGTCGCTATGGCCGTGGCCCGGATGGTCGAACAACACCGGCTGGTAGCCCGCCCCGAGCAAGGCCGGCACGAAGGCGCGCAACTGCGCCCCGCGTCCGCCCCATCCATGCGAGAGCAACACCACCGGCCGGCCGCGCGCGCCGAAGCGCCACGCAGCGATCTCGCCGTGCGGACCCCGGACCCGGAACGGCGCGCCGGTGGAGAGCAGCTCCAGCTCGCGCGCCGTATGTGGAATGCGTGGCGGCGTGGTGAAGAGGCGTGAGGCCGTTTCGGTGGCGCGAGCCGGTGCCACGGCGGATGCGATGCCGAGGCTCGTGCGCACCCAGGCGAAGCGGAGCGCGTTACGAACGTTCGTGCTATTTCTGGCCAAGGCGAAAGACGTGGGCATGAAGGACTCCGGGGGTTTACCTGGACGTGGGGAGGTGCTGCTCGACCAGGCGGTCGAAGGCGGCGCGGGTGCGGCGGCTGGCTTCGAGCGCGCCGACGATGGGCTCGGTGCGATAAAACGCGAGGGCGAGGCCCATGGCCTCGAACGCGAACTGTTCGGCATCGGTATCGGGTGCGAGCTCGCCGGTCTCGATGGCCATGCGCACCGCCTTGGCGAGCTCGCCGTCGAGCTGTCGCTGGCGCGCGATCACGGCATCGCGCATGGGACCGGGCTGGTGACGGTACTCGCGCGTGGCCGCGTCGATGGGGCAGCCGCCGGGAAGGCCGGCGCGCCCGGTCCAGCCGATCATGTTCTCGAAGAAGGCGCGCAGCCGGCGCAGGCCCCGCGGCGCCTTGAGAGACGGCAGGAAGACCGCCTCGGTGAAGCGGCGCGCCGCTTCGTCCAGCGCGGCGATCTGCAGGTCGAGCTTGGAGCCGAAGTGCGCGAAGAGCCCGCTCTTGGACATGCCGATCTTTTCCGCGAGCACCCCGATCGTGAGCGACTCGAAGCCGCTCGCGCTCGCCTGCTCCACGGCGGCGGCGAGGATCTGGGAGCGGGTTTCCTCTCCCTTGGTGGCGCGGACAGGCGTGGCTGACATGGCCGCAGAATAGAACGACCGTTCGTGTTTGTCAAGCCGCCGCCAGGATCCTCTGGAAAGTCACCAGCATCCCCGCCGTGGCGCCCCAGATGAAGCGCTCGCCGTAGGGCATGGCCCAGAACTTCCGGATGCGTCCCTTGTGGAACGCGCTCTCGTAGCGGTGGTTCGCGGGGTCGAGCAGGAAGGCGAGCGGCACCTCGAAGATCTCGGCGACCTCGTGCGGATCGGGGCGATAGGACAACGGCGGCTCCGCCCAACCTACTACCGGCGTGACGGAGAAGCCGGTCGAGGTGCGGTAGTCGGGAAGGCGCCCGAGCAAGTCCACGCGCGCCACGTCGATGCCGATCTCCTCCTCGGCCTCGCGCAGCGCGGTTCGCTCGGGCGTGCAGTCCTCGTCGTCACAGCGCCCGCCGGGCAAGCTGATCTGGCCGGCATGGTCGGCCAGGTGCGCGGTGCGCTGCGTGAAGACGACCGTCGGCTGCGCGTGGTTGACCACCAGCAGCAGCACCGCGGCCGGCCGTAGTCCCGCCTGCGCCGCGAGCTGCTGCTTCTCGAGGTCGTCGGCGGTGAGCAGCGCTTCGAGGGGCGGGTGGTCGGCGAGCCGCGCGGCGATCTCGGCGCGGCCCGGAAGGGCGCGGCTGCCCGGCGATGCGAGATGGTGCATCGCGCAAAGTATAAGGAAGGCTATGATTCGACCGCCATGATTCTGTACGACTACTTCGGCTCCTCGGCCGCGTATCGCGTGCGCATCGCCTTGAACCTCAAGGGGCTCGACGCCGAGCGCCGCTTCGTCCATTTGCGCAAGGGCGAGCAGCGCGCGCCGGACTACGTCGCCCGGAACCCGCAGGGGTTTGTGCCGACGCTCCTGGTGGAAGGCCGGACGTTCACGCAGTCGCTCGCGATCATCGAATACCTCGACGAGGCGCACCCCGAGCCCGCCTTGCTGCCGCGCGAGCCGGCCGATCGTGCCTGGGTGCGTGCGATAGCGCTCGCGATCGCCTGCGACATCCACCCGCTCAACAACCTGCGCGTGCTCAAGTACCTTCAAAATCCGGTGGGCGTCCCGGAGCCGGCGCGCGACGAGTGGTACCGGCACTGGGTGCGCGAGGGCTTCGCGGCGATCGAGGCGATGCTGGGCGCGCGCGCCGATCCGTTCTGCTTCGGCGATTCGCCCACGCTCGCCGACGTGTGCCTGGTCCCCCAGGTGGCCAACGCGAACCGCCTCTGCGTGGACCTCGCGCCCTACCCGCGCATTCGCGCGATCGACGAGCGCTGCCGCGGGCTGCCCGCCTTCGCGGCCGCGGCTCCGGCTGCGCAGCCGGACGCGGAATAGCTGGCCCGCTCAACCACGGAGACCTCCGGGACCACGGAAGACCATTGGTCCTCCGTGGTCTCCGTGGTCCCTGTGGTGGAAAAAAAGCCTGGAACTTTCCGGGCCTGTCTCCGCAATAGGGGTGAGATCGACCACCCGATGGCCATGCCCCCACAGGACCCGCGAGCCGAGCACGCCCTCCTCGCCCGCATGAAGCGCGGCGACGAGGAAGCCTTCCTCGCGCTCTACCGCCGGCACAAGGATGCGGTGTACCGGTTCGCGCTGCTCTACAGCGGCTCGGCCGCGGTGGCCGCCGACGTGACCCAGGACACCTTCGTGCACCTCATCACCCAGCCCGGCCAGTTCGATCCCACGCGCGGCAGCGTGGGCGCGTGGCTCTGCGGCGTGGCGCGCAACCTCGCGCGCAAGCATTTCGCCGGGCGCGAGGACGCCACCGACCCTGCGCTGCTCGCCGACGATGGCCACGCGCACCAAGCGCACGTCGATCCGGAAACGCCGCTCGACCGCGTGTTGCGCAGCGAATCCGCCGAGCAGGTGCGCCGCGCCATCGCGGCGATCGCCCCGCATTACCGCGACGTGCTGGTGCTGTGCGAGATCTCGGGCATGTCCTACGCGGAAGCCGCGCAGACGTGCGGCATCGACATCGGCACGGTTCGATCGAGACTTTCCCGCGCGCGCGCCCAGCTCGCGCAACGCCTCGCCGACTACGCGTCCCCGGCGCACGGCGCGGCCAAGGAGGCCGTCTGACCATGAACACCGAAACCCCAAACGATCCCGCCCGCGAAGCGTTCGTCGATGCGCGGCTCGCCGATCTGCGCCGCGAGAGCGCCCTGCTCGCCCCGCCCGCCGCCCTCGAAGGCGCGCTCCTCGCCAAGTTCCGCCGCGAGCAACGTCCCGCGCGGCGCCCGCTCCTCTGGTGGATGCCGCCGCTCGCCCTCGCCGCCACCATCGCGCTGGTGAGCTGGATGATCCGCGGCCCGCTGCCGCCGATGAAAACGCAGGTCCAGGCGGCCCAGTCCATCCCGGCTTCGGCCACGCCTTCCGACGACGCGCCGTTCCTCGCGCTCCGGCCCCTGGAGCGCATCGCGCTCGAGCCCGGAACCACCGTCGTCGCCACCGAGTTTCCGCGCGCGCTCCTCGCGGATTGGGGACTGCCCGTTTCTCCCGATCGGGCAGGCGAGCCGGTGCGCGCGGAAATGCTGTATTCGGCCGACGGCGAGGCGCTCGCGGTTCGCCTCATCAACTGATCCCCATTTCCCGTGCCTCATCCCTCATCCCCATCCCTCATCGCTCATCCCATGGCCACCCTGAACCGTTCCCTCGCCGCACTCGTCCTCGCCGCGCTCGCCGCTCCCGCCATCGCCGGCGAGCCCGTCGTCCTCCTCGATCGCCACCTCGCCGCGGCTGATGCGGCCCGCGCGCAAGCCGACGCCTGGCAACGCTGGGCCGACGACTTCTCGCACGACATGCGCGCCTCCATGGGCACGCTGTTCGCGCCTCGCATGGCTTCCAACAAGGTGGTCAAGGGCGCGCCCTATACCGCCGAGGTCGTGACCGAGACCACGCAGGCGCTCGCCGACGGCAACACCATCAGCCGCCGGAAGACCGGCCTCGTGTTCCGCGACTCGGAAGGACGCACGCGCCAGGAGCTCGCCGGCGACGGCAAGAACGCGACCGTGCATATCAGCGATCCGGTGGAGGGCAAGCACCTGATCCTCACGCCTGGCGGCAAGAAGGCCATCGTCATGCCGCGGGTGAAGGTCGCGACCGCCGAGGGCCGGGGCAGGCACAAGCAGGTGGTGCGCGTGAACGATACCGAGATCCGGGTCGAGGACGGCAAGGTCTTCGTCGACGGCAAGGAAGCGGCCCCCGGGCGCGTGGACGTCACCGCGAAGAGTGGCCGCAAGGTCGTGGTCGAGAATGGCAAGGTGTTCGTCGACGGCAAGGAAATTTCCGTCCCGCGGACGCCCTCCGAAATGACCGCGCCGGGCGAGATGCGCCACGTGGAGACGATCAAGTCCGCCGACGGCACGACGCGCGAGGAAGTGCGCGTGCACGTCGTTCGCCACGGCGACCTGCTGGCTCCGCTGCCTCCCGTTCCGCCGGTGCCGCCCGTTCCCGGAGGCCCCGCCATCGCGCCGCTGCCCCCCCTGCCGCCGCTGCCCGGCATCGGCACGTTCCGCTTCGAGAGCACGGCCAAGCTCGGCAAGGGCGTGACGACCCAGCTCGGCACGCGGGAATTCGACGGCGTGAAGGCCGAAGGAAAGTCCACCGTGTGGACGATCCCGGCGGGCGAGATCGGCAACCGGAACCCGATCAACATCACCTCGGAGACGTGGTTCTCGCCCGAGCTGCAGGTGACGGTGCACTCCCGCTACCACGACCCGCGGACCGGCGAGAGCGTCTATCGCCTCGCAAACATCCGCCGCGTCGAGCCCGCCGCCGATCTCTTCAAGGTTCCCGAAGGCTACGAGACGAAGGAGCGCAAGCGCGAGCGCAGCCGCGGCTGATCGCCGCGGCCCTCGCCGTATAATCGGCCCTTTCCGCACGAGGGCGTTCCATGGGCAAGGGCGACAAGCGAAGCTTCAAGGGCAAGGTCTTCAAGGGAAGCTACGGCAAGACGCGGCCGCGGCACCAGAAAAAGGCGGCCGCCACCACTGCGTCGGCCACGCAGCAGCAGCGCAAGAAGTAGCTAGAAGCCCGAACCGGGCAATTTCAGGAACTCGACCTCCTCGGGCGTGGAAACGCGCCCGAGCGCGGCGTTGCGGTGCGGGAAACGCCCGAAGCGCTCGATGATCACCCGGTGCTTCACCGCCCACTCGGAGATGCCCCGCGTCTCCTCGAAGCCGTCCAGTCCCCGCATCAGCTCCTCGCCCTTCACCTGGTCCGCCAGCGATTCGCTGTGCTCGTACGGCAGGTAGAGGAACTGGCGCTGCACCGGCAGCATCGCCCGATCGTCCCCGCGCGCCAGCGCCTGGTTGGCGCATTCGAGCGCATGCGCGTCCTGCGCGAACGCGCGCGCCTCGCCCCGGAACAGGTTGCGCGAGAACTGGTCGAGCACGATCACCAGCGCGAGCATCGATCGCGGCTCCTCGCGCCAGGCCTCCAGCTCCCTGCGCGAGGCGGCCTCGTGCACCGCCCCGAAGCGCTCGCGGATCTGCGCATCGAATGCCTCGTCCTTGCGGAACCACTCGGGCCGTGGCTTGCCGGCCTCGGGGCCGAACCAGAAGTCGAGGACAGACTCGGCGCTCATGGGCAATCCCGGTGCGCGCAGCGATTCACTTCGAAGGAGACGTGCACCAGCGACGGGATCGAGGCCACGCGCGCGCGGTACGCCTCGGGCGTGAGCGGATCGTGCGCGACGAGCCCCACGACGGCGGCATAACTCGTGCGCCCCACGCGCCAGACGTGCAGGTCGCAGATCTCGGCATCTCCGTCGCTTTGCACCGCCGCGCGCAGCTGCTCGACCACCGGCGCGTCCATCTCCCGATCGAGGAGGATGCGTGCCGAGGCGCCCAGCAGTCCCTTGCTCCACCAGCCGACCAGCGCGGCGCCCAGCACGCCCATCGCGGCATCCACCCAGCCCCAGCCGGCGAGATAGCCGGCGGCGAGCGCCACGATCGCGAGCACCGAGGTGAGCGCGTCGGTGAGCACGTGGACATAGGCCGCGCGCAGGTTGAGGTCCGCCGGCGCGCGGCTGCCGTGATCGTGTGCGTGGGCGTGATCGTGTCCTTGGCTGTGGTCGTGCGCGCCATGTCCCGCATGCGCATGCTGCGGGCCGTGCAGCGCCCAGGCGCACACCAGGTTCACGACGAGCCCCACGACGGCGACCGCGAGCGCGGGCACGTAATCGATGGGGCGCGGCTCGAGCAGGCGCTGCGCCGATTCCCACGCCATCGCGATCGCCACCAGCGCCAGCAGCAGCGCGCTGGTGAACGAGCCCAGCACCTCGATCTTCCACGTGCCGAAGGCGAAACGCTCGTCGCCCGACCAGCGCCGCGCGAGCACGTAGGCCATTCCCGAAACCGACAGCGCCACCACGTGGGTGGCCATGTGCCAGCCGTCGGCGAGCAGGGCCATCGAGCCGGTGACGAGCCCGCCCACGATTTCCGCCACCATCGTCATCGCCGTGATCGCGACCACGATCCACGTGCGCCGCTCGCCCGCGCGGTTGCCGGGATCGAAGGCGTGGTTGTGCTGCCAGCCGCTCAGGTCATGGATGGACATAAAGGGCGGGGGACGGGGACGGGGGACGGGGGACGGGAACCTCAGCTTAGCTTGCCGATTTCAACTCCCGCCGCCGCATCAGCAAATACGCCGCCGGGATCACGAAGAGGGACAACAAAGGGGCCGTCACCATTCCCCCCACCATCGGCGCGGCGATCCTTTGCATCACCTCGGAGCCGGTGCCCGATCCCACCATGATCGGCAGCAGGCCGGCCATCACGACCGCGACGGTCATGGCCTTGGGTCGCACCCGCAGCACCGCCCCCTCGCGGATCGCGTCCATCAACGTGGCTTCGCTGGCGGGCTCGCCCGCGGCGAGGCGGCCTTCCCACGCGTGCTTGAGGTAGACGAGCATCACCACGCCGAACTCCGCGGCCACGCCCGCCAGCGCGATGAAGCCCACCGCGCTCGCCACCGACACCGCGTGCCCGAGCGCCCAGAGCAGGAGGACGCCGCCGACCACGGCAAAGGGCAACGATGCGAGGATCAGCAGCGCCTCGTCCACGCGCCCGAAGGTGATGAAGAGCAGCACGAAGATGATGGCGATGGTGGCCGGGACCACCACCGCGAGGCGCGCGGTGGCGCGCTCGAGGTATTCGAACTGCCCCGACCAGCCGATGGAATAACCCGCCGGCAGCTTCACTTCCCGCGCGACAGCCGCCTGCATGTCGTTCACGGCCGAGCGCAGGTCGCGCCCGCGCAGGTCCACGTACACCCAGCCCGAGGGACGCGCATTCTCGCTGCGGATCATCGGCGGCCCGTCGGTGATGCGCACGTCCACCACCGCGCCCAGCGCGATCTGCGCGCCGCGCTCGGTCACGATCGGGAGGTCGCGCAGCTTCTGCACCGAGTCGCGCAGCTCGCGCGGGTACCGCACGCTGATGGGAAAGCGCTGCAGGCCCTCGACCGTCTCGCCGACGGTCTCGCCGCCGATCGCCGAGGAGACCACCGACTGGATGTCGCCCACGTTCAGCCCATGGCGCGCGGCGGCGCGCCGGTCCACCGTGATGTCCACGTAGCGCCCGCCGGACAGGCGCTCGGCGAGGGCCGAGGTCACGCCGGGGACCTGCTCCACCGCTTTCTCGACCGCCTGCGCGATGCGGTCGATCTGCGCGAGGTCCGGACCCGACACCTTGATGCCCACGGGGCTCTTGATCCCGGTGGCGAGCATGTCGATGCGGTTGCGGATGGGCGGAATCCACAGGTTCGCCAGGCCCGGCACGCGCACGGTGCGATCGAGCTCCTCGACCAGCTTTTCCGGCGTCATGCCCGGGCGCCACTCGGAACGCGGCTTGAACTGGATCGTGGTCTCGACCATCTCGAGCGGGGCGGGATCGGTGGCCGTCTCCGCGCGCCCGACCTTGCCGAACACCCGCGCCACCTCGGGGACGCTCTTGATGAGGCGATCGGTGATCTGCAGCAGCTCCGAAGCCTTCGCGGCCGAGAGGCCCGGAAGCGCGGTAGGCATGTAGAGCAGGTCGCCTTCGTCGAGGGGCGGCAGGAACTCGCCGCCCAACCGCGAAATCGGCCATGCCGTGAGAAGCACCACGACCAGCGCCGCGAAGAGGGTCGCCTTGGGGTGGCGCAACACCGCTTCGAGCGCCGGGCGATAAAGGGCGATCAACCCGCGGTTGATCGGGTTGCGCGCCTCGTCGGGAATGCGCCCGCGGATCAGCATCGCCATCAACACGGGAACGAGGGTCACCGAAAGCCCCGCCGCCGCCGCCATAGCGTAGGTCTTGGTGTAGGCGAGCGGCGAGAAGAGCCGGCCCTCCTGCGCCTCGAGAGTGAAGATCGGCACGAACGAAAGCGTGATGACGAGCAGGCTGAAGAAGAGGGCCGGGCCGACTTCGACCGCCGCCTCCCCGATCACACGCACGCGCGCTTCCTCATCGCTCGTCCCGCGTCCCCAGTCCCCAAGGCGCCTGTGCGCGTTCTCGATCATCACGATCGCGGCGTCCACCATGGCGCCGATGGCGATGGCGATGCCGCCCAGCGACATGATGTTGGCGTTGATGCCCTGCGCATGCATGACGCCGAAGGCGGCCAGCACGCCGAGCGGCAGCGCCACCACCGCCACCAGCGCCGAGCGCAGGTGGAAGAGGAAGGCGAAGCACACGAGCGCCACGACGATGAACTCCTGCACCAGCTTCGAGCGCAGGTTGTCGACGGCCGACAGGATGAGCTGCGAGCGATCGTAGGTGGGCACGATCTCCACGCCCGCAGGCAAACCCGCTTTCAGCGATTCCAGGCGCTTGCGAACGGCCTCGATGCTGGAGAGCGCGTTGTGGCCCGAGCGCATGACGATCACGCCGCCCACCACCTCGCCCTGGCCGTCGAGCTCGGCGATGCCGCGCCGCATCTCGGGGCCTATCTGCACGCGGGCCACGTCGCCGAGAGTCACGGGCGTGCCGCCCTCGACGCGGATCGGGATCGCGCGGAAATCGTCGAGCGACGACAGGTAGCCACGCGAGCGCACCATGTATTCGGCCTCGCCCATCTCGAGCACGCCCCCCCCGGCCTCGCGATTGGCCTCGCGGATGGCCTCGACCACGCGGGCGTGTGGAATGCCGTAGGCGCGCAGCCGGTCGGGATCGAGCACCACCTGGTATTGCCGCACCATGCCGCCGATGGTCGCGACCTCCGCCACCCCGGGCAGGCTCTTCAGCTCGAAGCGCAGGAACCAGTCCTGGATCGCGCGCAGCTGGCCCAGGTCGTGGCGCCCGGTCCGGTCCACCAGCGCGTATTCGTAGATCCAGCCCACGCCGGTCGCATCCGGACCGATGGATGCCTTCGCCTGCTCGGGCAACCTCGACTGCGCCTGGTTCAGGTACTCGAGCACACGCGAGCGCGCCCAGTAGAGGTCAGTGCCGTCCTCGAAGAGCACGTACACGAACGAGTCGCCGAAGAACGAGTAGCCGCGCACCACCCTCGCGCCCGGCACCGACATCATCGTGGTGGTGAGCGGATAGGTGACCTGGTCTTCCACCACGCGCGGCGCCTGCCCCGGATAGGCGGTGCGGATGATCACCTGCACGTCCGAGAGGTCGGGAAGGGCATCGAGCGGCGTGCGCGCGAGCGACCACGCGCCCCACGCTGCGATGCCCGCGGAGGCCAGGAGCACCAGCAGCCGGTTCGCGATCGACCAGCGGATGATTCGCGCGATCACGGGCTCGCCCTGCGCTCGACGCGCGTCGCCTGGAACTCGCCCTTGGGCGTCATCACGAACTCGAACGCCACGGCATCTCCCGCCTTGAGGCCCGCGGGCATGCCCGACTCGGGCGCCAGGAATTCCATCGTCATCGCGCCCATGCCCGCCGTCGGGATCGCACCGTGCTTGATGAGCAGGGACTTGCCGTCCACATCCTGCAGCACGCCTTCGGCCTTGTGCGTGGGCGTCGCGGGTTGCGCCGGCGGCGTTGCGCTCGCCGCCCCTTCCATGCGGCGCTCGATGCCGCGCAGGCTCGCCTCCGAGTCGATGAGGAACTGCCCCGAGGCGACCACGCGCGTACCCGGCTCGATCCCCGAGAGAATCTCGGTGCGCCCGCCGTGCTCCGATCCGATCTTCACCTCCACCGGCTCGAAGCGCCCCTCGCCGCGGTCGACGATGACGACACTGCGCTCACCCGTGACGATCACGGCTTCGGAGGGCACCAGGACTGGGGACGGACCCCGGTCTTCGCCTTTGCTCGGTTTGGGGTCCGTCCCCGGTTTTCCAATGGGCCCAACGGCCACGCTCGCGAACATCCCCGGCTTCAGCTTCCCCTGCTTGTTTGCGAGCTCCACCCGCGCCTTGAGCGTGCGCGTGGCGCTTGCCACTTCCGGAAGCACCGCCGCGATGCGTCCGCTGAACGTCTCGCCCGGATACGCGGGCACGGTCGCGGTGATCGGCGCGCCGGGCCGGATGGCCCCCGCCTGGGTTTCCGGAACGTCGAGGTTCACCCACACGGTGCCCAGGCCGTTCAGCCGGAAAAGCGTCGTGCCCGGCGAGACGTTCATGCCTTCGCGAGCGCCCAGCTCGCCCACCACGCCGTCGATCGGCGAATGCAGCGTGATGCGCGTCACCGGCTTGCCCTCGCGATCGACGGCGCGCACCTGCTCTTCCACCATGCCGAGCAGCAGCAGCCGGTTGCGCGCGGCGCGCGCGAGCTCCTCCGCCCCGGGCGTGGCGCTCGCCTTGAGCGCCAGGTATTCCTGCTGCGCGCCCGCCCACTCGGGCACGAAGATGCGCGCGAGCGGCTGGCCGCGGCGAACCGGATCGAGCGGGGCGCGCACGAAGAGCTCCTCGATGAAGCCGTTGGTGCGCGACTGCACCACCTCGACGGCGCGCTCGTCGAAGGCGATCGTGCCCACGGCCTCGAGCTTCCTTTCGATGCGGCCAGCCTCCGCCACGACGGTGCGCACGCCGAGGTTCTGCGCCAAACGCGGATCGACCTTCACGCCCGGCCCCGCGGATTGCTCCTCGGCGTAGACCGGCACGAGCTGCATGTCCATGAAGGGGGACTTCCCCGGCTTGTCGAACTTGTGTTGCGGGTACATGGGGTCGTGCCAGTAGAGGACCTTCTTCCCCGGCTGCGCGCCGGCGGTCGACGGCGCCTGGGAATGCCCCATCGAACGTTGGGCCCACCACATCCCGCCCGCGACGCCCGCTGCCACCAGCGCAACGGACACCATCCCCGCTACGATCACGCGGCCGCTCATCGCGACTCTCCTTCGGGAACAAGGTAGGCGAGCTGCGCCCAGGCGCGCGCCGCCTCGGCCTCCACGGCAAGGGCCGCGAGTCGCGCCTCGATCACGCCGCGGCGCGCCTCCAGCACCGCGGCCAGCTCCATGCGCCCGCCCTCGTAGGCGGCGAGCGCCGCGCGCACGCGCTCCTGCGCGAGCGGCACCAGCTCGTCACGATGGCGCTTCAGTCGATCGAGCGACGTTTCCCAATCGACCAGGGTCGCGCGCACTTCGGCGACGTGGCGGCGGCGCGCTTCCTCGGTCTGCGCTCGGACCTGCTCGAGCTGCCGCGCCCTGGCGACGATGACCGGGTCCTGCCTTCGCTCGCCGAAGAGCGGCAGGTCGACCTTGAACATGAGCGACACCATGTGGGTATTGGTCTTCTCGAGCTCGAGCGGCGAATGCGGCGAGGGCGCGTACTCGCCGCCGCGGCGCCCATAGGAGAGCTCCACGCTCCAGTCGGGCTGGGTCGCCGCGCGCGCGAGGCGCAGGTCCGCTTCGGCCGCGGCCTCGAGCGGCGCGTAGATCGCGTGATCAGGATGCATGTCGGGATCGGCCTCGATCATTCGCACCTTGCGCGGCAGGCTCCCGATGACAGGGGTGTTTCCGGAAGGACGGCGCGCCGCCTCGCCGATCCAGCGTTCGAGCAGCGCGGTCGCGCGCCGCGCCTGCCTTTCGGTGTCCTGGATGCGATCGGCGAGCGTGGCGCGCAACGCTCGCGCAGCGAGGGGCTCGGCTGCCGCCAAGCGGCCGGCGGCGAGGCCGGCCCGCGCCGTCTCGGCCTGCAGGTCCGCCTCCCTGGCCAGCTCGGCCAGCACGAGCCGGCTGCGCTCGGCGTAATGGCGCTCCACCCACGCGAGCGCGACCTCGCGGCGAACGTCGGCCGCCTGGATTGCGACCATGGCGCGCTCGCGTTCGGACTCGGCCTGCGCCTTCTCGCCGCGAGCCCGGCGCTTGGCCTCGCGCACGAAGTCCTGCATCACCCCCACGCGCCGCATCGTCATCGCGTCCAGGGTGGTGCTGAAGCGGTCGGCCCCGGCGGCCGGAAGGTTCTCGATGCCGAGGAAGAGCTTGGGGTCGGGATTCTCGCTCGCCGGGCCGACGAGCGCCTCGGCTGCTTCGGCGGAGGCGCGTTGGGCTGCCAGCTGCGGTGAGCGCGACTGGGCGATCGCGAGCGCCTCCTCGAGGGCGAGGGGCGCCGCGGCGAAGGCGGGAAGCGCCATCGCGCAAGCGACGGCGAGCGAGACGAGCGACGGCTGTTTCATTGGATCCTCCACGAGCGAACGGGCGCGCGGGCGCGACACTGCGCCCACGGTCGAGCCTCGCGCGGATCAGATGCGCAGGACGATGATGCCGATGAGCGGTGGCGCGGGACCGGGTGCCGGGCGCGGAATGCGCAATGCGCGGGCGGGCACGACGATCACCTCGACCACGAGCGCGCGCATCGTGGCGACGAGCGCGGCAGGAAGCTGCGGCGCGGGCTTGGCGAGGTCCACCGACGGGTCCTCGTAGTCGCAATGCATTTCGCAGAGCGCGGCGACCTGCATCTCGCCCGCGCCCGGCACGGCGCAGGCGAAACCGGCGAACACGAGCTGCGAATAGGCGAGCGCGAACGCGGCGCAGAGCGCGGCGAGGACGCGATGGGGGCGGCACAGGCGCATGGGCCGCATTCTAGTCCTTCGGCGCCGCGCGCGGCCCGAGGCTGTTGTGGATGTCCGTGGCGGCGATCGCCGCGTGGCCGACCGCCACGCTCAGCTGGTTCAGCGCCGCCACCACGTCGCCCGCCGCGTACAGCCCCGGCACCGACGTGCGCTGGCGGCTATCGACCTCGATGTCGCCCTCGCCGTTGCAGCGCGCGCCCAGCTGCTGCGCGAGCTCGCGGCGCGGTCGGGCCCCGAGCGCCGGATAGACGGTCGCGAACTCGTGGCGCGAGCCGTTTTCCAGGCGCACGGCGCAGCGCTTCTTTCCCGGCGAGCTGATCTCGCATACCGGTGAATCGAGGAAACGGATGCGCCACCTGTCCAGCTTCTCGAGCGTCTCGGCATCTGCGGGCGGTGCGCCGCGAGGAACCAGCAGCGTCACGTCGTTGGTGAAGCCGCGCATGAAGACCGCGTGCCGCGCGCCTTCCGCGGGTGGCGCATAGACGGCGATCGAATCGTCGATCACCTCATGGCCATCGCAGATGGGACAGAGGCGGATGCTGCCCTGGGCGATGGCCTCGCGCAGGTTGGGGATTTCGGGTTCCTTGTCCACGATGCCGGTGGCGAGGAGCACGCGGCGAGCGCGGATCGTCTCGGCGCCGGCGGTGGCGAGGAAGTCCTCGCCGTCGCGAGCCAGCCTCTCCACCAGGGCAGGCGTGACCGTCGCGCCGTAGCGCTCGGCCTGCGCGCGCAGGCGCCCGAGCAGCTCGTCACCCGAGATGCCGTCGGGAAAACCCGGATAGTTGCGGGTGCGCGGGATGTACGAGGCGCGGCTCGAGCCCGCATCGACGATCGCGAGGCTGCGGCGGAAGCGCGCGAGGTAGAGCGCGGCAGTGAGCCCCGCGGGGCCCGCGCCCACGACGAGGCAATCGACCTCAGCCAATCGCCGAGACCAGCGTGGGCGAGTAGCCGACTTCCTCGAGCGCCTCGACGAAGTCCGATGGGGGCAGCGCGCTCGCCACGCGCACCCTCTTGGAATCGAGGTCCACCTCGCAGGCGGCGGACTGGTCGATGCCGAGCACCGCCTTGCGGATGGTTGCCGCGCAATGGTTGCAGGTCATGTCGGGGACGTTCATCTCGATCATGGGATTCTCCTTGTCGATGCGATCCGTGGGGCCGGGGCAAGTTCAAAAAGCAGGGATGGGGGACGGCGGATGGGATGAGGGATGAGGGCTGGCCGCGCTAGTGGCGATGGCCGTGGTGGGCGCCGCCGCCGTAGCCGCGAAGCTCGACGTAGCGATCGACCTGCGCGGGCGTGAGGATCGCGGTCGCCTCGAGGTGCGTCTTCAGGTGCGAGCCGCGCACGCGCGCGGTGGCTTCGCCGATCTGCAGCAGCACCCGGTCCACCGACTCGGCCGTCGCCTTGCGGTTGGCGAAGAGCTGGTCGAGCTCGCGCTCCAGCGCCACGAGGCGCGCGCCCAGCTCGCGCGCCTCGGCCTTGTGCGACTTCATCAGGGCCTGCATGCGCTCGCGCTGCGCCGACGTGAGCTGCAGCGCCTCGGCATGCTCGAGCGCATGCATCGGGCCGGGATAGCGGTTGAGCTCGGCGGGCCTGGCATAACCGAGCCCGGCGCCGGCGAGCAGGCCCTTGACCTCGTCTTCCGACAGCGCCTTGATGTCGCGCGACTGCTGGCCGGCGTACGGCGAGTGGCCTGCGCCGGGAGGTTGCGCCTGCGCGACGGCGGCGCCGAGGGCGAGGAAGGCGATGGCGTGGCGAAGCTTCATGTGGCTTTTCCGTTGTGAAAATTCAATGGCAGCCCTGCGGGCGACCCGCGCCGGCGAGGTCGTCGAGGATCGGGCAGTCGGGGCGGTCGTCGCCATGGCAGTGCTCCGCCAGGTGCACGAGCGTGGCGCGCATCGCCTGCATCTCCGCGATGCGCGCATCGAGCTCCTCCACGTGCCTGAGCGCCAGGCGCTTCACGTCGCCGCTCGCGCGCCGCCGGTTCTCCCACAGGCCCAGCAGCGCCTTGATCTCCTTGAGCGAGAAGCCCAGGTCGCGCGCGCGCCGGATGAAGCGCAGCGCGTGCACGTCCTCCTCGCGATAGGTGCGATAACCGGCGGGCGTGCGCCGCGCCTTGGGGATGAAGCCCGCTTCCTCGTAGTGGCGGATCATCTTGGCGCTCACGCCCGAGGCGCGCGCCGCTTCGCCGATGTTCATCGTGATTCCTCCGTGGCCGGCCGCCAGCGCTTGAGCAGCAACGCGTTCGACACCACGCTCACGCTGCTGAATGCCATGGCGGCTCCGGCGATGACCGGGCTCAGCCAGCCAAAGGCGGCGAGCGGGATGCCCACCGCGTTGTAGACGAAGGCCCAGAAGAGGTTCTGGCGGATCTTGGCGTAGGTGCGGCGCGAGATCTCGAGCGCCTCGGCCACCAGCGCCGGGTCGCCGCGCATGAGCGTGATCGCCGCCGTCTGCATGGCGACGTCCGTGCCACCGCCCATGGCGATGCCCACATCGGCCGCCGCGAGCGAGGGCGCGTCGTTCAGGCCATCGCCCACCATGGCGACCGGCAGGCCTTCGCGGCGAAGCCCCGCGAGCACCTCGGCCTTGTCGGCCGGCAGCAGCTCGGAGCGAACGCTGTCGATGCCGAGCGCGCGGCCCGCCACCTCGCCCGCTCCGCGGTTGTCGCCGGTGAGCAGGATGGTCCGCAGGCCCTGGGCGCGCAGCCGCCGCATGAGCGCGGCCGATTGCGGCTTGAGCGCATCGCCGAAGGCGAGCAGCCCGAGCGCCCGCGGCTGCGGTTCGAGCTCGAGCAGCCACGAAACCGTTCGTCCCTCGCCGCGCAGGCGCTCGAGCGCCGCGGCACCCGCCTCGCGGCCGCTCGCTTCCAGCTCTCGCGCCCAGGCGTCGCTAGCGATCGCGAGCTTGCGCCGCTCGACGCGCGCCTCGAGCCCGCGGCCCGCAACGACGCGCGATTCCATCGCCGCGGGCACCTCGAGGCCTTCGCGTGCCGCTGCTTCGAGCACGGCGCGGGCCAGCGGATGCTCGCTGCCGCGCTGCACCGCCGCGGCAAGCCGCAACAGCTCGCTGCGATCGCCTTCCATGGCGACGGCATCGACCAGGGAGGGCTTGCCCTCGGTGAGGGTGCCGGTCTTGTCGAAGGCGACCACGCGCACGCGGTGCGCGAGCTCCAGCGCCTCGGCGTCTTTTATGAGGATGCCGTGGCGAGCGGCGACTCCCGTGCCCGCCATCAGGGCCGTCGGCGTGGCCAGTCCCAGCGCGCAAGGGCAGGCGATGACCAGCACCGCCACGGCGTTGAGGATCGAGCGCTCCCACCCCGCGCCGGCGAGCATCCAGCCCGCCAGCGTCACCATCGCGATGACGAGCACCACGGGGACGAAGACTTCACTCACCCGATCGACGAGGCGCTGGATCGGCGCCTTGGCGGCCTGCGCGGACTCCACGTGGCGGATGACGCGCGCGAGGAGGGTCTCCGCGCCGATCGCCAGCGTCTTCACCACGATGCGGCCCTCGGCGTTCATGGAGCCGCCCACCACGCGAGCGCCTTCCCGCTTGGCCACCGGCACGCTCTCGCCGGTGATGAGGGATTCGTCCACGTGCGTGGCGCCTTCGATGATCTCGCCATCGACGGGGAGGCGCTCCCCCGGCAGGACCGCGATGAGGTCCCCCACGCGGATCGCCGACATCGGGACCTGCCGCTCGTCACCGCCTTCGATGCGGCGCGCCACTTCGGGACGAAGCGCGGACAGCGCGCGGATGGCGCTCGTCGTCTGGCGCTTGGCACGGGCCTCGAGCCACTTGCCCAGGCGCACCAGCGTGATCACGACGGCGGAGGCCTCGAAGTACAGGTGCTCGCCGGGCCGCGCGATCATCAGGTACACGCTCAGCGCATAAGCGGCGGTCGTGCCGATGGCGACCAGCAGGTCCATGTTGCCCGTGCGCGCGCGCAGCGCCTTCCAGCCGGCGGCGTAGAAGCGCGCGCCGAAGAAGAGCTGCACCGGCGTGGCGAGCGCGAGCTGCCACCCGGCGGGAAGCATGGCGTGCACGCCGAACGGCTGCGCGAGCATCGGCAGGACGAGCGGAAGCGTGAGCAGCGCGGCGATAGCGACCTCCACCCCGTCACGCGAGGAGGGCGCTGCCGGGCGCTCGTCGGCCACGCGAATGTGCGCCTCGTAGCCCGCCTTGCGCACGGCCGCCAAGGCCGCGTCCGCCACCGGCGCCTCGGAGCGCACCGTCGCCGTCTCGGTGGCCAGGTTCACGCTCGCCTCCACCACGCCGGGCACCTTGCGCAGCGCCTTCTCGACCCGCGCCACGCACGAGGCGCAGGTCATCCCCTCGACCTGGAGGTCGAGCGTCTGCGGGTGGGAGGCGAAAGTGTCCATGACAGCCACTCTAAACCTTCCAACGATGGGAAGCTCAAGCCCTTTCCCTTTTCCCCTTTCCCCTACCCCATTTCTGCTTCCTGTCCTACAACCCGTCTGTTGTGTCCTCCACTGCCCAACGCGGATCGCGCCACACACAATGGGTCGCATGTACTACGGCGAGCGATTCAATGCGCACACGCACCTGGCGGGGACGGTCCTCGCCCTCGGCGGCGCGAGCGCGCTGGTGGTCAATGCGCTGGTGAAGGCCGACGCGCTGCGCCTGGTGAGCTTCTCGGTGTACGGCGCCACGCTTTGCCTGCTCTTCCTCGCCTCGACCCTCTACCACAGCACGCAGGGGGAAGCGAAAAACCTCTTCCGCAAGCTCGACTACTGCGCGATCTACCTCGTGATCGCCGGGACGTACACGCCATTCGCGCTCATTTCGCTCCAGGGCGACTGGAGCTGGACTTTGCTGGGCGCCGTCTGGGCGCTGGCCTTCGTGGGCATCGTCCAGGAATGCTGGATCGCCCGCGGCCGCAGGTTCACCTCGCTCGCGATCTACCTGCTCATGGGTTGGCTCGCCATCTTCGCCCTCGAGCCCCTGGCGCAGGCGCTGTCCTTCGACGGCCTCGCCTGGATGATCGGCGGCGGCCTGGTGTACTCGGCCGGGATCATCTTCTATCTCTACGACGAGCGCTTCACCCACTGGCATGGCATCTGGCACCTCTTCGTGCTCGCCGGAAGCATCGCGCACTACACCGCCATCGTCCTCTTCGTCGCCTGAACCGTCCGTGCCACAATGCCCGATCGAAGCGGGTTGGAGGACGGCCATGTTCCAGCGCAAGGACGAGCTGCTGCGCTCGCGCGATCCCGAGGACGCCGCCGTGGGCGGCATCGGCCGGTGGCGCGCCGGGGCCGTGGCGATGGCCGCGCTCGGCCTGCTGATCCTTTTCCTGTCGGAGCCGCCGCGCGGCGCCGAAGGCCTGCTCGCCTGGGTGCTGCTCGCCATGGGGATGTGCGCGATGTGGCTCTCCTACACGCGGGTCGGGCGCGATATCGCCTCGGCCGCCGAGTTCTGGCTCGACCGCCAGGGCAGCGACCGCAACTCCTAGCAAGGCCATGTCCTCCGACGCGATCGGCCTGCTGGCCGGTTTCCTGACCACCGTTGCCTTCGTTCCGCAGGTCGTGAAGATCTGGCGCTCGCGCTCCGCGCGCGACGTGTCGCTCACCGCTTTCCTCGCCTTCACGGCGGGAGTGGCCCTCTGGCTCGCCTACGGGATCATGCGGAATGAACTGCCGATCATCCTGTGGAATGCGGTCACCCTGGTGCTCGCGGCCGCGATCCTCGTGATGAAGATGCGGTTCGGGTGATCGCCATGGCGGCGAAGACCCTGAAGCTCGCGACCTTCAACGTAAATGGCATCAAGACCCGCCTGCCCCACCTGCTGCAGTGGCTCGAGCGCGAGCAGCCCGACATCGCCTGCCTGCAGGAGCTGAAGGCGCTCGACGAGGGCTTCCCGCGGCTGGACATCGAGCGCGCGGGGTATGGCGCCATCTGGCAGGGGCAGCGCTCGTGGAACGGGGTCGCGATCCTGGCGCGCGACGCCGAGCCGGTGGAAACACGCCGCGGCCTGCCCGGCGGCGACAAGGACGACCAGAGCCGCTACCTCGAAGCCGCGGTGCACGGCATCCTCGTCGCCTGCATCTACTTGCCCAACGGCAACCCGCAGCCCGGGCCCAAGTTCGATTACAAGCTCGCGTGGTTTGAACGGCTCATCACCCACGCAGCCGGCCTCCATGCGAGCGGCGTGCCGGTCGCGCTCGCGGGCGACTTCAACGTGGTGCCTACCGACTTCGACATCTACAACCCGCGCTCATGGCTGAAGGATGCGTTGCTGCAGCCCGAAAGCCGCGAGTGCTACCGGCGGCTGCTCGCGCAGGGGTGGGTCGATTCGATCCGGAAGAAGCACCCGAAGGAGCCCATCTTCACGTTCTGGGACTACTTCCGGAAACACTGGGAGCGAAACGCCGGGCTGCGCATCGACCACATCCTGCTCAACGCCGAGCTCGCCCCCCGCCTGAAGGACGCAGGGGTCGATACGTGGGTTCGCGGGCTGGAAAAGGCGAGCGACCATGCGCCCACGTGGGTGACGTTACGGAACGTTCCCCCGCGGTAAAACCTGCGCGCAGCCGGCGCGCCTGAAATACAATTCGGGACCCGATTCCTGCAATTCGTCCGAAGCGCGTGGCCCCTCGGCCAGAAGCCGGCGTAACCTTCGCGCCTCTTCGGAAAACGACACCTCCGTGATGATCCCCCGCTTTGCCCTGCTTTTCATCGCCGCCCTGGCGCTCGCAGCCTGCAACAACGGGCCCGGCGCGAACGCGCCCAAGAAGGGCGCCCAGGCGCCGAACACGCCGCTGCTCGTCTCCACCGAAGACATGCACACGGTGCGCACGAGCGCGCTCGCTACCGGGCCCTCCATCACCGGCACGGTGCAGCCCGAGCGCCGCGCCGACTTGCGCGCCGAGATCCCGGCGGTGGTGCTGCAGGTCCTCAAGGAGAACGGCGACGCGGTGAAGCGCGGCGACGTGCTCGTGCGCCTCGACGACACCGCCATCCGCGACCAGCTCGCCTCGGCGGAGGCCGCAAGCCGCGCCGCGGCGCAGGCCTACGAGCAGGCGCAGCGACAGCTCGAGCGCATGAAGACGCTGCGCGCCTCCGGCATGGCTTCGGCGCAGGCCCTGGACGACGCCGAGGGACGGCGCAACGCCGCCCAGAGCGAGCTCGAGGCCGCCAAGACACGCGTGGTGCTCGCGCGCCAGCAGATGGAGCGCACCACCGTGCGCGCGCCCTTCGACGGCGTGGTGAGCGACCGCAAGGTCTCCGCGGGCGACACCGCGCAGGTCGGCAAGGAGCTGGTGAAGGTGATCGATCCCACCAGCATGCGGCTGGAGGCGCTCGTTTCCGCCGACCATGTGGGCGAGCTCAAGGCCGGGCAGGGCGTGAGCTTCCGCGTGCACGGCTACGGCGACCAGGAGTTCGCCGGCAAGGTGCGGCGCGTGAACCCCTCGGCCAATCCGACCACGCGCCAGGTGGAGCTCATCGTCGATTTCGTGGGCGACAAGCAGCCGCGCCTGGCCGGGCTCTACGCCGAGGGCCGCATCGAGACCGCCTCGCGCGAGAGCCTCACGCTCCCCGCCTCGGCCGTGGTGCGCGACGGCGACAAGGCGAGCGCCTTCGTGGTCGCCGGCGACAAGCTGAAGAAGGTCGAGCTGGCTGTGGCCGAGCGCGATGCGCGCAGCGGCGACTACGTGGTGAAGGGCGGCGTCTCGCCCGGAGATCGCGTGATCCGCCATGCGAGCCCCTCGATGCGCGACGGCCAGACCGTGCAGGCCGCCGCGCCCGCCAAGTCGTCGATGGCGGCCGGAAAGTAACGACGCGGCAGCAGTCGTCCCTCGTCCCCGTCCCTCGCCCCCCATCCCCGATGCTTCTTTCCGATTTCAGCATCAAGCGCCCCATCTCGATGGTGGTGATCATCATCGCGCTCATGTGCATGGGGCTGCTGGCCCTGTCCAAGCTGCGCGTGAACCAGATCCCCGACGTCGAGCAGCCGGTGATGGTGGTTATCGTTCCCTACCCGGGCGCCTCTCCCGAGACCGTCGAGCGCGAGATCATCAACCGCGTCGAGAAGTCGCTGCAGAGCATCCCGCAGGTCTACCAGATCCGCTCCACGGCGAGCGAGAGCCAGGCGCAGGTCGTGATCATCTTCAACTTCAAGAAGAACATGGTCGAGGCCTCCGACGAGATCCGCAACGCGATCGCCTCGGTGCGCCACAAGCTGCCGATCGAAATGCGCGAGCCGATCCTGCAGCGCATCGACCCCGCGGCGCAGCCGATCATGCAGCTGGCGCTCTCGTCGACGACGCAGAGCCATGCCGAGATCTCGCGCCTGGCCGAGGACGTGCTCGCCGACCAGTTCCGCGGCATCGACGGCGTCGCGGTGGTCAACGTGAACGGCGCGCTGCGCCGCGAGCTCTCGGTGCTGCTGCGCGCCGAGAAGCTGCGCGAGTTCAACGTCTCGGTCACCGAGGTGGTGAACGCGCTGCGCATGCAGAACACCACGGCGCCGGTCGGGCGCGTCAAGGGGGCGCTCGACGAGCAGAGCATCCGCCTCGTGGGCCGCATCGAGTCGCCCGCCGAGTTCGACAACATCGTCATCAAGCGCCGCGGCAACGAGATCGTGCGACTGGGGCAGGTGGCGACGGTGCAGGATGGCTTCGCCGAGCTCTCGGGCTTCAGCCTGAGGAACGGCCACCCCAACGTGGGCCTGTCGGTCACGCGCTCGCGCGACGCGAGCACCGTCACGGTGGCGGCCAAGATCCGCGAGCTGGTCGAAAGCCTCAACAAGACGCTGCCCAAGGGCACGAAGATCGAGGTCACCCAGGACGGCGGCAAGGATGCGCAGAACAGCCTCAACAACGTGATCGAGGCCCTGGTCTTCGGCGCGATGCTCACGGTGTTCGTCGTGTACGCCTTCCTCAATTCCTGGCGCTCCACCCTCATCACGGCGCTGTCGCTGCCGACCTCGGTCATCGCCGCCTTCATCGCCGTGTGGGCGTGCGGCTTCACGCTCAACTTCATGACGCTGCTGGGACTTTCCCTTGCCATCGGCGTGCTGATCGACGACGCCATCGTGGTGCGCGAGAACATCGTGCGCCACATGGAAGCCGGCGCCGACCGCGTCACCGCCGCGCGCGTGGGCACCGCCGAGATCGGCCTGGCGGTGACTGCGACGACCTTCTCGATCATCGCCGTCTTCATTCCGGTGGCCTTCATGGGCGGCGGCGCGGGCGAGTGGTTCCGCCCCTTCGCGCTCACGGTGGCGACCTCGGTGATGGTGAGCCTCTTCATCTCCTTCACGCTCGATCCGATGCTCTCGGCCTACTGGGGCGATCCGCCGGGTTACCACCACGCGCCGAAGAAGGGGCTGTCGCGCTGGCTCAAGTCGTTCAACGACTGGTTCGACCGCCAGGCGAACGGCTATGGCCGAGTGATCGCCTGGGCGCTGCACCACCGCAAGTGGATGACCGTGATCGCGGTGGCGAGCCTGGTAGCCGCCGTGGCGCTGCAGATGACGATCGGCGGCTCGAGCTTCCTGCCCGCCTCCGACGTGGGCACCATCGCGGTGGACATCCGCACGCCCTCGTCCGCCAGCCTCGAGTACGCCAAGCTCAAGGTCGAGAAGGCGGCCGAGCTCGCGCGCAACATCAAGGAGGTGAAGGCCACCAACAGCCAGGTTCGCGCGGGTGGCGGGCGCGTGTACGTGGACCTCGGCAAGAGCACCGAGCGCAAGCGCTCCTCCTGGGACATCGCGCGCGAGCTGCGCGGTGAGCTCGCGCGCCTCGTGGGCGCCGAGTACACCGTCCTCGACGACCTGAACCAGGGGCCGCGCAAGCCGGTGCAGATCCAGTTCAGCGGCCCCGACTCCCGGCGCCTGATGCAGATCACCAACGCGTTCATGGAGGACATGAAGAAGATCCGCGGGGCCGTGGACGTGGGACTCTCGGAGCAGGACCCGAAGGACGAGCTCAAGATCGAGCTCGACCGGGGCCTCGCCAACCAGCTCGGCATCTCGGTGGGCGACGCGGCGCAGGCGCTGCGCGTGGCCTTCGCCGGCGTCGAGGTGGGCGACTGGGTCGATCCCACGGGCGAGACGCGCGACGTGGCCGTGCGGCTCCACCCGGACGACCGGGTGGATGCTTCCAACATCGAGCACCTGCCGATCGCGGTCTCGGGGACCAACATGATGGTGCCGCTGGACCAGATCGCCACGGTGACCATGGGCAAGGGGCCGGCGCAGATCCAGCACCTCGATGGCAAGCGCACCATCGCCGTCACCGCCAACGTGCAGGGCCGCTCCCCGGGAGAAGTGACGAGCGAGGCGATGAAGCTCGCGCGCGCGATCGACTTCCCGCAGGGCTACGGCATCGAGCTGGGCGGCTCGTCGCGCGACCAGCAGGAGGTGTTCCGCGAGATGTTCATCGCGCTGATCATGGGCATCGCGCTCATGTACCTGGTGCTGGTGATGCAGTTCGGCTCGTTCACGGCGCCGCTGCCGGTCATGCTCTCGCTGCCCCTGTCGCTCATCGGCGTGGTGGTGGCGCTGCTGCTCACCAAGGGGACACTCAACCTCATGAGCTTCATCGGCGTGATCATGCTGATGGGCCTGGTGGCCAAGAACGCCATCCTGCTGCTCGACTCGGCACGCAAGGAGGAAGCCCGCGGCATCGACCGCGAGGAGGCGCTGATGCATGCCGGGCGCGTGCGCCTGCGCCCGATCCTCATGACCACCTTCGCGCTCATTGCCGGCATGATGCCGGTGGCCATCGGGCTGGGCGAGGGCGGCGAGTTCTACCGGCCGATGGCGGTGGCGATCATCGGCGGGACCATCACCTCGACGCTGCTCACGCTGCTGGTGGTGCCGACCTTCTACGACTCGATCGAGATCGCACGCGATCGCGCGATCGCGAAGTTCCATCGGCGCGAGGCCCGCTGGAATCCGTTCTTCGCCTTCGTGGCGACGTTGCTGGAGGCGCTGCTTACGCTGGTGGGGGTGCGGTCGATATTCCGGGGCGCCAGGCGCGGCTGGCGGTGGTTGGCCCGGCGGGGCTCGCCTCCGGCGGCGCTACCGGGGGATTAGGGCCGCCGCTGGCTGGCGGTTGCAGACGAGGACCGCCAGAAGCCCGGATCGCCCCGTGCAACACGCACGGCCGCGATAGGACGATTCCTACTCCTACAAGCGACCCCGAGGCGCGGCCCGCTTCCTGAAGGCCGAGGAAAAGTCGCGCCGCCCGCCGATGCAAGTCCCGCGAGGGCGCGCCGATACTGGCCCCATGCCTGCAAAGGCGTTTTTCCCCGAGGGGAGTGGGTCATGAAAGACATCGCCGCACTGGTTCCCGGATTCAACGAGGCCATGGAGAAGCTTCCGGGCACGCTCGGGACCTACAACGACCTCACCACCTCGCTCGCGCGCGGCACGCTCTCGGAGAGGAGCCGCGCCGAGATCGGCCTCATCGTCGCCAACCGCATCGGCTGCAGCTACTGCCGCTGGGTGATGGAGCGCGTGGCCGAGCACCAGGGCATGACGCAGGAAGAGATCTTCTTCGCCTCGCTGGGGATCTCGCGGGGCCGGCGCGAAAGCGCCATCGCGCGCCTCGCCAAGCGCATGGTCGAAGGCACCGATGCCGCCGGCAACGTGAACTGCGATCCGCGCGACGCGCGCATGTTCGGCCAGGCCGAGATCGCCGAGATCGTGGCGCAGGTCGCGCTGGTGGCCCTCGCGTGCACCGTTCTCCAGGCGCTCGCGCCGCGTGCGACGCCCGTGCAACGGGAGGCCTGACATGACCCTGCGCGGATACGGCAAGGTCCCCGCGGCCCCGAAGCCCGCCTCAAGGAAGCGCTGAGTCGCCCTTCCCCAGCGGGCGCTGCATCAGGACGGAGTCCACCCAGCGCCCGAACTTGAAGCCCACGGCTTCGAAGTTGCCCACCATGCGGAAGCCGAGCGCGCGATGCAGGCCGATCGAGGCCGCGTTGCCGCTGTCGCCGATCACCGCGATCATCTGCCGCCAGGGCCCCTCCTCGCACCGTTCGATGAGCTTCGCCAATAGCGCCCGGCCCACGCCCTGGCCCGCCAGCCCGTCGCGCACGTACACCGAATCCTCGAGCGTGTAGCGATACGCCGAGCGCGTGCGATAAAGCGTCGCGTAGCAGTAGCCCAGCACGTGGTCGCCTTCCACCATGACGAAATACGGCAGCCCCTGACCACGCACGGCACGCATGCGCGAGAGCATCTCCTGCGCGTCCGGCGGGACCTCCTCGAACGAGGCGAGCCCCGTACGCACGTGGTGCGCATAGATCTGCGTGACCTGCGTCACATCTTCTTCGCGCGCTTCCCGGATGGCTCGTTCCATGGGCGCCATGGTAAATGTTTCGGCGGTAATTCCGTGTTGCGGTTTTTGTGGCGCGTGCCACAGCGGGTCATCGCTTCGGAGGGCAAAGTGCGGCCCCATGAACACGCACAACAACGCTCCCGAAGATCCCTACCGCATGTCCTTCGCCGAGCTCGCGGTACAGCTGTCGATCACGCAGACCGGCTCATCGCGCGCCGCCTTCCTCGAGCGCGAGCTTCGGCGGCGCCTCGCCAGCGAGCAGGCCGGCCTCATGCGCTACCAGCTCGCCATTGGCGTCGTCGCCGGGGGGCTCATCGCGCTGGCCTCCTTCTACATGGGCGCTGCCGTCGCACGCGTCGTGCCGCCCCACCAGCACCGCGCCGAAGCAGGCGCCACCGGGATGGCCGAGCGCGCCGAGCCGCGGATTTTCCTGCCCGACCTCCGGAGGAACTGAGGCGTTCTTCCTTTCCCCTTTCCCCTTATCCCTGCCTTATCATCTCCGCCGCCTTCTCCGCGATCATCACGACCGGCGCGTGCGTATTGCCCGACACCAGCGTCGGCATGACCGAGCAGTCGACCACCCGCAACGCTTCCAAGCCGCGCACCTTGAGCTGGGGGTCCACCACCGCGAGCCAGTCACGGCCCATCCGGCAGGTTCCCGAGGGATGGAAGATGGTCTGCCCGTACTGGCGTGCGAAGCCCAGCAGCTCTTCATCGCTCGCCACCCCCTCGCCGGGGCGGTGCTCCGCCGACAGGTAGGGCACGAGCGCGGGCGTGGCCGCCAGGCGGCGCGCGTACTTGAGCCCCTCGACCGCGCAGCGCCGATCGAGGTCGGTGGAGAGGTAGTTCGGCTGCATCGCCGGCGCCTCGAAGGGATTGGCCGAGCGGATGCGCACCTGCCCGCGCGATTCCGGGCGCAGCTGGCAGACCGAAAACGTGCAGCCCGGCCACGGGTGTGGCTTGCCGCCCGCCACGTCGGCCGAGAGGGTGGCGAAATGGAACTGGATGTCGGGCGTGCCCGATTCCGGCAATGCGCGCGTGAAGAGCCCGCCCTGGTTGATGCCTACGGCGAGCGGCCCGCGGCGCGAAACCAGCCATTGCAGGCCGATGCGGACGCGCCCCGCGAGGGTGGCCAGCTCGTCGTTGGTCGTGATCGGTTTCGAGACCTTGTAGATGAGGCGCAGCTGCAGGTGGTCCTGCAGGTTCTCGCCCACTCCCGGCAGCTCGGCGACCACCGGGATGCCGTGCTCCCGCAGCAGGCTCGCCGGGCCCACGCCCGACAGCTGCAGCAGTTGCGGGCTCTGGATCGCGCCGGCGGAAAGGATGACCTCGCGATGCGCCTGCACCTCGTGGTCGACGCCGCCACGCCGATAGCGCACGCCGGTGGCGCGCTTGCCTTCGAACAGCACGCGGGTCGCGTGCGCTTGGGTCTGGACGACGAGGTTCGGGCGCTTGCGCGCGGGGCGCAAATACCCCACCGCGGAGCTGCAGCGCCAACCGCGGCGCGTGAAGAGCTGGTAGTAGCCCACGCCCTCCTGCTCTCCGGCGTTGAAGTCGTCGGTGCGGGGAACGCCCAGCGATTCGCCCGCCGCGATGATCGCCTCCATCAGCTCGTGCTTCACGCCGATGTCGGAGCACCACTGGGGGCCGTCGCCGCCGTGGAACTCACTCGCGCCCCGGCTGTTGCGCTCGGAGCGGATGAAGTACGGCAGCACGTCGCGCCAGGCCCAGCCCTCGTTGCCCATGGCCGCCCAGCCGTCGTAGTCCTCCGGCTGCCCGCGGACGTAGATGAGGCCGTTGATCGAGCTCGACCCCCCGAGGCAGCGCCCGCGCGGCCAATACAGCCGCCGTCCGCCCATGTAGCGCTCCGGCTCGGTTTCGAAGCCCCAGTTGTAGACCTTGTGGAACATGGTCTTCGCATACCCGATGGGGATGTGTATCCATGGGTAGCGGTCCTCGGGACCGGCCTCGAGCAGGAGCACGCGCGTGCGCCCGTCCTCGGTGAGGCGACTGGCGAGCACGCACCCGGCGGAGCCCGCCCCGACCACGATGTAGTCGAACTGGGCCACCGGGGGCATCGGCACGTCAGCCCTTCGCCGGGGCTGGGGGCACGTACGGAAAACGTGCGCGCCCCTTCACGGCCACGGTGCCTTCGGCATCCCCCCCGCCACGCACGAAGCGACGCGCATCGTCAGGCCGCACGATGTACGACCAGTTGTTGCGCGCCCCGGGCTTGCCGCTGGTCTCGTAGATGAGTCGCCGCGCCGCCTGGCTCTCGAGGATGCGCGCATGCATGCGATCCGGGTCCCAGTCCTGCAGGAGCCGCGCGCGCAGGGACTCTTCGTCTGCCGCGTGGGCAGCTTCGCCCGACAGGTTGCGCAGCTCGAGCGGATCGGCCTCGAGGTCGAAGAGCTGCGCCTCGTGGCCGTGCGTATAGATGTACTTGAACCGCCCGCGCCGGACCATGCGGCACGGAGCGCACACGCCCATGTCGCTGTACTCGGAGATGGCGATGTCGCTGCCCGCACCCCTGCCCGTCATCAGCGGGTCGAGGCTCGCGCCATCGAGCTTGCCCACCACATTCGTACCGGCACCGTCGCTGGCTGCGGCGAGCAACGTCGGGAAGAGATCCACGAGGGAAACGACCGAGTCGACTCGCCGGCCTCTGGCATTTCCCGGCTCGCGGATCATCAGGGGCACTCGCGCGGAGTCCTCGAAGAAGGTCTGCTTGTACCACATGCCCCGCTCGCCCAGCATCTCGCCGTGGTCGCTCGTGAAGACGATCAGGGTGTCGCCGTCGAGGCCGGTGTCGTGCAGCGTCTTCATGATGCGCCCGACCTTGTCGTCCACGTAGCTGATCATGCCGTAGTAGGCGTGGCGGGCGTTGCGCACGTGCGCTTCGGTCACCTCGAAGCGGTCACGGCCATGCTGCTGGTAGAGCCAGAGGCTGTGCACGTCGAGCTCGTCGAAGGGGATCGGGCTCACGCGCGGCAGGTCGATGTCCTCGTGGCGGTAACGGTTCCAATGCTCCGAGGACGCGGTGAACGGCGAATGCGGGTGCGAGAAGGAAACGGCCATGAAGAAGGGGGGCCGCTGCGGATCACGCGCGAGGTCGAAGAGCTTCTGGTGCGCGAGGTGCTCGGTCTCGTCGTCGTAGTCGATCTGCAGGCTGCGCACGCACTCGCCGGCTTCGAGGACCCCGCGCAACGAGACGCCCGAAGGCGCGTTGCGCGGCCCCTCGGTCCAGTCGGGCACCCACGCGAAGTCGGCGGGATAGATGTCGGTGATGAGCCGCTCGTCGAAGCCGTGCAGCTGGTCGGGCCCCACGAAGTGCATCTTGCCGCAGAGGATCGAGCGATAGCCCAGGCTCTTGAGGTAATGGGTCAGCAGCGGCGTGGAAGCGGTGAGCTCGGCGGCGTTGTCCCAGGCCTCGATCGAGTGCGGCAGGCGCCCTGAGAGCATCGAATAGCGCGAGGGGGCGCAGATCGGGAAGTTGCAGTACGCGCTGGTGAAGACCGCCGAGCGCTCTGCGAGCCGCTCGAGGTTCGGCGCCTTCACCACCTCGTGGCCGTAGGCCGGCAGCGCGCTCGCCGCCATCTGGTCGGCCATCAGCAGCAGGATGTTGGGGCGTTTCATGGCCCCACATTCTGCCCTGAAGCGAACCTCAGCCGTCGGCCTTGATGTTCGCAGCCTTGATGACGCGGGCGGCGTTCTCGATCTCGCGCTTGAGGAACGCGTCGAACTGCTCGGGCGTGCCGCCGCTCACCTCGGCGCCCTGCTCGGCGAACTTGGCCTTGACGGCGGGATCGGCGAGCACGGCGTTCACCTCGGCGTTGAGCCTGGCGACGACGGCGGGGGGCGTGCCCTTCGGCGCCATCAGCGCGACCCAGAAGACCTCGTCGTTGCGATAGCCCTGCTCCTGCATCGTCGGCACGTCGGGCAGTTGCGGCGAGCGCTTGGGCCCGGTGACCGCGAGGGCCCGCAAGGCGCCCGACTTCACGTGCTGCGACATCGCCGGCACCCCCGCGACCACGAGGGGCACGTGCCCGCCGAGCGCGTCCGCCACGGCAGGGCCGCCACCCTTGTAGGGCACCTGGCGAATGTCGATCTTCGCCTCGAGCTTGAGGATCTCTCCCGTGAGGTGCTGCGAGGAGCCCACGCCGGCATGGCCGAAGGCGAGCGAGCCCGGCTTGGTCTTCGCCTGCGCGACGAGGTCCTTCAGCGTCTGCGCGGGCTGCGCCTTGTGGATCGCGAGCACGTTCGGCATCGCCGCTATGTTCACCACGGAAACGAAGTCCCGCAGCATGTCGTAGGGCAGGTTGCTGCGCAGCGCGACATTCACCGCCTGGCCGTTGCTCGCCACGAGGAAGGTATACCCATCCGGCGGCGACTTGGCCACGCCGTCGGTGCCGATGATGCCGTTGGCGCCGGGCTTGTTCTCGACGATGACGCTCTTGCCCCAGCGGTCGGACAGCCGCTGCGCGACCAGCCTTGCCAGCGCATCGGTGCTGCCGCCGGCGCCATAGGGCACCACGAACTTCACGACCTTGCTGGGCCACTCGTCCTGCGCCACGACGTGAAGCGGGGCGGCCAGGGCAAGCAGGGATGCGATCAGGATGGAGCGACGACGGTTCACGGGGATCTCCTCATTGGACTTCGGGTTGGGCCCGGAGGCCCGGATAAAGCGCCGCTTGCGCCGCGGCGTGTTCGCCGGCGATGCGGCCGCTGATGAAGCATTCCGCCAGGTTGCCGCCCGACAGGTACAGGAAGCCCCAGAGGCTGCCGAGCTCGCCAGCCACGTACAGCCGCGGGATGGGCACGCCGAACGGATCCAGCACTCGTTGCGAGGCGTCGTGCACGAGGCCGCCCTGGGTGTTGGAGACCACCGGCCAGTTCTCCCCGAAATAGAACGGCGGTTCGATCACCGCCGTGCGTGTCGCCGCCGGCCGGCCGAAGCGATCGTGGCCCCCCGATTTGCAAAGGGCGTTCCATTCGTCGAGCGTGGCCTGGAGGGTTGCTGCGTCCACGCCCATCTGCCGCGCCATGTCGGACACACTCTCCGCGCGGCGCAGGATGCCCAGCTCGACCTCGCGCAGGTTGTCGTCGCTCCAGTCGTAGCATTCGATGTCGGGATCGTTGATGAAGGATTTCGCCACCGGGTACATGCGGCGCCCCCGCTCGTCGAAGACCATCCACGCGGGCAGCGCGGGAAAGCGCCCGCTCGTGGGATCGTAGCGATCGAAGGGCCGATGGCCGGTATCGTGCGCGTAAGGCTCGTACTCGTTCATGAACCGGCGCCCGTCGCGATCGAGCAGGATCCACGACATCGCCACCGTCGCCTCCTGCACGCCGGGCGTCCAGTCCGGAAGCTTCTTGCTGCGGATGCCGAACGGATAGGCGGGATCGGTGTGGCGAAAGCCGTAGCTGCCGTGGTAGTGCCACATGTGCCAGAGGTCGGCGCCCGCGGCCTGGGCCATCCGGATGCCGTCTCCGGTGTTGCCGCGCGTGGCGGCCGGCAGCACCGGATGCATCTGCCAGTACTGGCGCTGCATGGCGATGTCGGATTCGAAGCCGCCGCAGGTGAGGATCACGCCATGGCGCGCGGCGATGCGGCGCGTGCCCTCGCCGGTGGCGACTTGCACGCCGATCACTTCGCCGCCCGCATCGCGAAGCAGGCGCGTCACGGGAGTCGCAAGCCTGACCGCGATGGCTTTGCGCGCGCGGATGTTGTCGTCCACCACCTTGAAGGCGTTGATGCCGGCCTTGAGCGAGCGAGCGTGCGGGTACTCCGCCTTCGGGTCGAAGCCGGGAACGCTTTCGACCTCGATGAACCGGAACGTGTCCCAGCCCGGCAGCGCGTAGTTGGCGGGCCGGTCGAGAACGCGAACCGTCGCCCCGTTCACCCGCGCGAGCGCCTCGAAGCGCCCCTGCAGCGTCGTCATCTCGTGGGCAAATGCGCGCAGCAACTCGGGCGGCGTGGTGCCGGCGTTGGTGGCCTCGAGGTATGCGAGCGCCTTGGCTTCGTCGCTTGCCACCCGCAAGCCGCCGCCCGAGCAGATCGAGATGCCGCCGGGCACCGCCATCTTCTCGAGCAGCAGCACCTGGCGTCCCGAATCCGCGGCGGCGATGGCCGCAGTCCCGCCCGCGAAGCCGTAGCCGACGACGACGACATCGGTAGCTTCTATGGGGACTGTCCCGGAATTCCGCGCAGGCGAAAACCGGGACAGTCCCGGGTTTCGATGACCTCGCCCAATCCGCGCAGGTCCTTCATCTCCCAATCCGCACGCACGTCGGGATCCAGCATCGGGTCGCCATGGCGGTTCGACCACGCGCACTTGAGCCCTGCGAGCTTGGCGCCCAGCACGTCGTTGCCGGAGCCGGCCACGTGGACAATTTCCGGGGGCGCGATTCCAAGGCGCCCGGTCGGCAGCGCATAGATCGACGGGTGCGGCTTGTAGTGGCCCGCATGGTCGGAGGCGAAGACATGCTCGAAGCGGGCGGTGAACCCGCGCGCCAACGCCCGCAGCATCGATTCGTCGCCATTGGAGAGGATGGCGAGCGTGTGGCCCCGCTCGGCGAGCGCGTTCAGCGCCGCATCCGCCTCGGGCCACGGCGGCAGACGGTCCCAGGCCGCCACCAGCGATTCTCGCGCCGGCTCCGGCAACGCGACCTTCATGCGCGCCAGCACGAAGTCGAGCGAGCGCCGCGTGATGACGCGAAACGGGATCCGCTCGCGCTGCAGCGAATTGGAAAGCTGCGCGTACTCGAGCTGCTTCGCGCGCCACGCGCGCACGAAACCCGTCGCATCGACGCCACGGCAGGCCACGCCCACGGCGGGCACGAGGCCGGCCTCGATGTCGACGAGGGCCGAGTACATGTCGAAGGTGACGAGCATCAATCGAGAACCCGGGACGGAGCGCAAACCGGGCAACGGCGCAAAACCGGGTTCCGTCCCTAGACCTTGTAGTCGAACTTCGGAGGCCGCTTCTCCTTGAGCGAGGCGAGCCCCTCCTTCACCTCCGGGCCGTTGAAGGAGAGCAGCTCGAGCGCAGCGGAATTGTCGAACGCCGGCCCGGCCATCCGCAGCCAGTTGTTGAGCGCGTGCTTGCTCCAGCGGATGGGCCGCTGCGCGCCGGTGGCAAGGCGCGTGGCCACCTCGATCGACTTGGCCTCGAGCTGGTCGTCCTCGACGCAAAGCGAGACGAGCCCGATGCGCTCGGCCTCCTCGCCCGAGCAGGGCTCGCAGGTGAGCACGTAGTACTTGGCTTTCGCCATGCCGCAGAGCAGCGGCCAGATCATCACGGCGTGGTCGCCGGCGGCGAGGCCCAGGCGCGTGTGGCCATCAATGAGGCGCGCGGTCTTGGCGGCGATGGAGACATCGGCCATCAACGCGGCGGCGAGCCCGGCGCCCACCGCGGGCCCGTGGATCGCGGAGACCACCACCTTGGAGCAGTTGATGATGTTGTAGCAGAGGTCCTTGAACTCGCGCAGCGCCTCGGTCTGGCGCTGGTAGTCCTGCGTGAGGCGCTCGACCATGCTGAAGTCGCCGCCGGCGCAGAAGGCCTTGCCCGCGCCGCGGATGATCGCGACGTTGGTGTCGGGATCCTGGTCCACCTCGAGCCAGACGCGCGTGAGCTCGCCGTGCGCTTCCCAGGGCAGCGAGTTGAGCTTCTCCGGCCGGTTGATGGTGATGCGCAGCACGCGCTCGGCGGGACGGTCGAAGGCGAGGTACTTGAAGCTGGCGTAGCGGTCCATGGGTTGTCTTTCTTCGTCAGGCGGTGGCGTAGGAAGGGGTGGCGGCGAGCGCGCGGCCCAAGTCGGCGGCGGGCGTGGCAGGCAGCGCGCGCGTGAGCGCGATCGCGTTGGCGCAGGCCGCCTCTCCGAGCGTCGCGGCCGCGTTGTCGCGGAATTTCGCGGCGACCTGCTCGAGGCTCAATGGGTTGTCGGGGTGGCCGGCGTTCACGTCGAGGCGCTCGATCACCTTGCGTCCGTCCGCGAGCGTCGCCTCGACCCAGCCGGGGAAGGTGCGCGGAAACGGCGTCTCGCCAGGCTGCGCGACCCGGTAGGTCACGCGCGCGGCAAGGTCCAGCAACTCGGCGCGGCCCAGGTTCGCGGCCTCGAAGGTGCGGTGATCGAGCCGGCCGTCGACGAGGCGCGAGGCGAGCATGAACGGCAGGCTGAACTTGGCCGCGTAGCTGCTGGCGGGCTTCAACTTCTCGTTCCACGGCTCGCAGATGAGCGGCAGCTCGATCTCGGGCACCACGCAGTGCAATGCCGCGATGTCGGCGGGCTTGATGCCCCTGGCCGCGAGCGCGCCGGCGCAATCGACGAAGGCGTGCGCGAAATGACAGCACGGATAGGGCTTGATGGAGACGCGCGTCGATTCCCAGCGCGTGCCGAGATCGGCCGTGAGCTGCGCGACATCGCAGCCTTCGGGGTGTCCGTAGGCGCGCAGGATGCCGTCGCGGCCTTCGAAGACGCTCATCGGGCCGGTCATGCCGCCCTTGGCGAGGCGCGCGGCGAGGATGCCGGCATGCGCCGACCACCCGGTGTGGATGCACTTGGCCGAGGAGCTGTTGGAGAGGTATTCGTTGATGCCCGAGGCCTGGCTTCCGGCGATGCCGATGGCATGGGCCGTTTGCTGCGACGAGAGGCCGAGCAACTTCGCCGCCGCTGCGGCCGCGCCGAAGACACCGGCGATGGACGTCGTATGGAAGCCGCGCTTGTGGAAAGTGCCCTTCGCGGCCAGGCCTACGCGCGCGGCCACTTCCCAGCCCGCGACGAAAGCGGTGACGACATCGCCGCCCTTCGCGCCCACCTCGTGGCCCAGCGCCATCACGACCGGCACGATGATGGCGCTGCCGTGCACGATCGAATCGGTGTGCGTGTCGTCGAAGTCGAGCACGTGCGAGGCGACACCGTTGGCGAGCGCGGCATGCCCGGTGGAATAGGTTTCGCTCGTGCCCCACACCGGCGCGCCCCCGGGCACGCGGCCCTCGGCGAGCGCCGCGACGGCATTCTGCGCATTGCCGTGCGAGCGGCCGCGGATGGCCACGCCGAAGGTATCGAGCAGGTGGCGCCGCGCAGAATCCACGGCCGTTTCCGGCAGGTCTGCGAGCTCGAGGGTCGAGACGAATTTCGCGAGGATTTCAGCTGCAAATGGCATGGGTCACCTGAATTTGGGCTTGCGCTTCTCGCGGAAGGCCTTCACGCCTTCATCGCGCTCGCCGCTCGCGATGGCGATGGCGAAGAGCTTGTTCTCGTAGTCGAGGCCGGCGGCAAGGTTCAGGTCGGGCGAGCGCAGGACGGCATCGCGGCACGCCATCAGCGAAACCGGGCCCTTGGACTGCCACTTGCGCGCGATCTCCATGGCCGTGGCCAAGAGCTCCGCCGCGGGAACGACCCGGTTCACGAGGCCGATGCGAAAAGCCTCGGCGGCATCGATCGGATCGCCCAGGGTGGCCATCTCCATCGCGCGGCCCAGCCCTACCAGCCGCGAGAGGCGCTGCGTGCCGCCGCTACCGGGGATCACGCCCAGGTTGATTTCGGGCAATCCCAATTTCGCGCCCTCGGCCGCGATGCGCAGCGTGCACGCGAGCGCGAGCTCCAGCCCCGCGCCGAGGCAATAGCCGTTGATGGCGGCGAGCGTCGGCAGGCGCATGGTCTCGATGAAGCGCGGCAGCTCGCGACGCAATTGCGCCGTGGTGGAAAGCTCGCCGGCGACCGTGCGCTTCGCGACCTCGTCGATGTCGGCGCCGGCCGAGAAGGCCTTGTCGCCCTCGCCGGTGATCACGATCGCGTCGGCCTTGCCGGCCGTGTCCAGGTCGCGCAGCGCGGCCAGCAGCTGCTCGCGCATGGGCAGGCTCATCGCGTTGCGGCGCTCGGCATCGGAAAGGCGGATGACCGCGATGCGGTCGTCGATGGAAAGCGAGATGCGCTCGGTCATGTCCCCGTCCCCCGTCCCCCGTCCCCGCCTTGCAACGCCAGTTTCACGGTCTTGCCGCCCGCATTCTTCGGCAACGACGGCACGAAGACCACATTCCTTGGCTTCTTGAAATCCGCCAGGTGCGCGGTGCAGTGGCGCTGGATCGCCTCCAGGTCGAGCGACTCGCCCTCGCGCACGACTACGAAGGCCTTCACGCGCTGGCCCCATTTGGGGTCGGGCTCGCCCACGACGGCGGCGTCGAGGATCGACGGATGCAGCATCAGCACCTGCTCGATCTCGGCGGGGTAGATGTTCACGCCGCCGCTGATCACCACGTCCGAGCGCCGGCTCACGAGGTGCAGGAATCCATCGGCGTCCAGGTAGCCCAGGTCGCCCGTGTGGAACCACTTGCCGGTGAAGGCGCGCGCCGTGTCTTCCGGGCGATCGCGATACGTGGTCATCACCGAGGGATTGGCGCACCACACCTCTCCCACCTCGCCGGCGGCAAGCGGCTCTCCCGCCTCGTCAGCGATCATCAGCTCCACGTTGCGGAACGGCTGGCCGACGGAGTCGGGCTTGCGCAGCTGGTCTGGGGGGCGCAGCACGGTCATGCTGTTGCACTCTGTCGAGCCGTAGTAGTCGTAGAGCTGGTCGGTGACGACTTCGAGCACGCGCTTCTTGGTGTTGAGCGGCAGGGGCGAGCCGCACGTGACGAGGCGCTCGAGGCTCGAAAGGGCCGGACGCTGCGCGCGCTTGTCGATTTCCTCGACGATCATCGTGAGCATCGTCGGCACCGTGAGCGCGGAGGTGACTCGCTCCCGCTCGACCACGTCCACGAACTCGGCGGGATCGAAGTGCGGCAGGATGCGCACCGTGGCGCCGACGTAGAGGTGCATCAGCGTGAAGGTGAGCCCCGCCGAATGCACCTGCGGCATGGTGCCGAGGTAGAGGTCGCGCTCATCGAGCCCATACTGGATCGCCGCGTTCAAGACCCAGATCATGCGCGCGCGGTGCGTGGCCATCGCGCCCTTGGGCTCGCCGGTGGTGCCGGAGGTGAACATGAGGGTGAAGAAGTCGGAGTCGGAGAGCGATGGAAGCTGCGCACCCTCACCCCGGCCCTCTCCCAGGGGAGAGGGGGAATCGGCGATCGCAATCCGCGTCCCCCGACCCCCGTCCCCGAGCGCGGCGGCCACCACCGGTGACTGCGCCGCGGTGGTGAAGATCACCTTCGGCCGCGCCTGCCTGAGGATCGCGCCCACCTCGAAGACCTTGTAGCGCGGGTTGATGGGCGAGAAGATCGCGCCCGACCGCGCCACGGCCAGCACCACGACCACGTAGTCGATGGAATTGGGCAGGTACGCCGAGACCACGTCGCCGCGCTCGACGCCGGCCCCCACCAGGGAGCGCGCGAGCTTGTCGGCCTGCGCGTCCAGCTCTGCATAGGTGAGCGAGCGCTGCCCGTCGTAGAGCGCGCGCTTGCCGGGCTCGAGCCGCGCGAAGTGGCGCGTGACGGAAGCGACCGTGAGCTCGCCGCCGCCCTGCGCCGCGACGCGCTGCATCCGACTCATCACGCCAAATCCTCGGTCGCGAGCAGGCCCTTCAGCTTCTGCATGCCCTCGCGAAGCGGAATGTCCACGGGGCAGACCTGGCTGCAGTTGCCCAGCGCATGGCAGCGCAGCGCCCCATTCTCGTGGGCGACGGTGAGCAGGCGCTTGCGGCCCTCGGCGTCGCGCTCATCGAGCGCCAGCATGAGCACGCGGTTCATCGCCGCGGGCCCCAGGTAGCCGGGACGCGTGGCCGACCACTCGCAGGCGGAGAAGCAGCCTGCGCAGGTGATGCAGCCGTTCTGGCGCTCGATCGCGGCGCGGCGCGGCTCTGCCGGCGGCATGGTGCGGATCGTCGCGCGGTCGGGCTCGAGCGGCTTCATGGCCGCGCCGGCGCGCTTGAGGGAATCGAAGAACGGGCCCATGTCGCACATCACGTCGCGCAGCACGGGCAGCGCCCTGAGCGGCTGGACGCGCACGTGGTCGGTGGCGAGCGTGCCGATCGCCGTCTGGCAGGCGAGCGCCTCCTTGCCGTTCACGACCAAGGCGCAGGAGCCGCACATGCCGGCGCGGCAGGAGTAACGGAAGCCCAGCGACGGGTCGAGGTGCTCGCGCACGTAGAGCAGCGCGTCCAGCACCCGGCTGTGCGCCGAGGGGACGGGAACTTCGAAGGTCGATTCGCGCGAGCTGTCCGAGCGGGCGACCTGGAGCGTGATGCGTGTGGGTGCGGCGGGCATGGCGGCGTTCTTCAGAGGAAGGCGGTGAGGGCGACGAGGCCGTAGGCGAAGATGGCGACGAAAAGCGCCACGCAGGCGCGCGTGATGAGGATCGCGGAAGCGGAGCTCTTCGCGTAGTCCTGCAGCATGCTGCGCAGTCCCAGGAACGCATGGGCGCTCACCACGGCCAGCAGCACAACGTCGAGCGCCAGGATCATCCCGAGCTTCACGCGCGCGGACACGACGTCGAAGCGGTTGTCGCCGCCGAACACCCAGAGCTGCAGGATCACGTGGGCCACGACGAGGGGAAGCGCCAGCAGGGCGGTGTGGCGTTGCAGGCGCCAGAGGCGAAGGTCAGTCAGCATGCGCGCCTCCCGCAACGGGTGCCGAGCGCGCCTTCAGCTCGCGCACCGAGGCACGCTCGGCGGCCATGAGGTGCAGGCCCGAGAGCGCGTGAAAGGCGATGCAGGCCACGATCAGCCACTCGACCGCGCGGAAGGCGGGCTCGCGGAAGGTCGCCATCACCGAGGAGAACGCCTCGGGGCCGGCGACGAGCGCGGTGGATATCGTGATCACGTGGGCGACGAAGTAGAAAAGCAGCGCCACGCCGGTCGACCGCCGCAGGATGAACATCACGTTGTGGACCGAATAGATGCGCCACATGGCTAGATCTCCGTTCCGTGCATCGCGGGGGGCCTCGCATTGTCGGTGGGAATCACGGTGTCGCCCGCGAGGTCCTCGGGCCGGCGGCGCGTGAAGCGCACCGGCCGGCGCTCGCTGCGGATGCCGCGCTCGCCCTCGCGCGCGAGGTAGGTGTTGAAGAGCCCTTCGGGGCTCGTCTCGGGGAAGTCCTCGCGATAGTGGCTGCCCCGGCTTTCCTCGCGCAGCAGCGCCGAGGCGTGGATGAGGCGTGCCACGGCCACCAGGTTCTCGAGGTTCATGCGCTCGTGCAGGGCCGCGTCGCCGGCGCGGTTGGCGGGCACGCCCACGCCGGAGATCTTGTCCTCGATCAGGTCGAGCCGCTTCACCGCCTCGCCGAGGCCCGCGGCGCTGCGGATGATGCCCAGGTGGTCCCAGGCGACGCTGCCCAGCTCCCGGCGCAGCGCGAAGGGATTGGCCTTGCCTTCCCGGGCCTCGAGCCGCGAGGCGAGGCGCTTCGCCTCGGAAGCCGAAGGCTCCGCGGCGGGAGCGCCTCCCAGGTGACGTGCCATGGCCTCGCCGGCGACGGCGCCGAAGACGATCGACTCCGCCACGCCGTTGCCGCCGAGGCGATTGGCGCCGTGCACCCCGCCGGCGTCTTCACCCGCGGCGTACAAGCCGGGAATCGAGGTGCGGCACTCGCTGTCGATGCGCATGCCGCCCATCTGGAAGTGCGCCGTGGGCGTCACCTGGATCGGGTCCTTCGCCATGTCATAGCCCACCGAGAGGCAGCGCTTGTACATGCCGGGCGAGGACTTGAGCAGGAATTCCTTCCCCAGGTGGCGCACGTCGAGGAACACGCCGCCTTCGGGCGTGCCGCGCCCCGCGCGGATCTCCATGAAGCCGCTGCGCGAGACGCGATCGCGCGTCGAGCGCTCCATCTTGGCGGGGTCGTAGCGCGACATGTAGCGCTCGCCCTGCGCGTTCAGCAGGTGGCCGCCCGCGCCGCGCAGGCCCTCCTCGAGCACGACACCCGTCATCACCGAGTCCCCGGCGATGAGGCCCGTGGGGTGGAACTGCATCATCTCCATGTCCACGAACTCGGCCCCGGCGCGGAATCCCATGGCGAGCCCGTCGCCGCTCTTCTCGAGCGAGGCGGGCGTGATGCGGTAGAGCGGCGCCGCGCCCCCGGTCGCGCAAAGCACCGCGCGCGCCGACATGGCCACGAGCTCGCCGGAATTCGTGTCCAGCAGCAAGGCGCCGCAGACACGCTCGTGCGCCTGGTCGAACAGGAGGTCCACGCCGCGCACCTCGTTCAGGATCTCGACGCCCGAGACCAGCACCTGCTCCGAAAGCCGGCTCATGAGCTCGATGCCGGTCAGGTCGCCGCGATGCACCGTGCGGTTGAACGATTGGCCGGCGAGCGCGCGCTGGTGGATGGTGCCGTCGGTGTTGCGGTCGAAGTAGCAGCCGAAGCGGTTCTCGAGCTCGATGATGCGCTCGGGCGCCTTGGTGACCAGGGTCCACGCGAGCTCCTGGTCGTTCACCATGCCGCCGCCGCGCAGCGTGTCGTCGTAGTGCTTGTCGAAGGAGTCGTCGGGATGCAGCACCACGTTGTAGCCGCCCTGCACCATGCGCGTGCATCCGCTCTTGCCGAAGAGGCCCTTGCTCGCCACCACGATCTTCAGCTTCGGGTCGGCCGCGCGCGCCTTGAGGGCGGCATAAAGGGCGGCGCCACCGCCGCCCAGGATGAGGATGTCGCAGCTTCTATCGAACATGTCGGTTCTTCGCTTCGAGGTATCCGAGCTGGCGCGAGATCTCGAGGCTCGCGCGCTGGACGAGGGGGATGGATCGGTCGACGAGCGCGCGGTCCATGCGGAAGGCGGGGATGCCCAGGCCGCATGCGGCGATGACGCCACCGGTGTGGTCGCGAACCGGCGCGGCGATGCCGGCCAGCTCGGGATGGTTCTCACCGCGCGTGACGGCGTAGCCCTTCTCGCGCACGTCGGCGAGGAGAGCGCGAATGCGCTTGGGGTCGGTGACGGTCTTCGGCGTGCGCGCCTCGAGCTTGCCCGCGAGCACGCGATCGGCGAGCTCGGGGTGGAACGCGAGCAGCACGCGCCCGGTGGCGGTGCACCACGCGGGATTGAGCTGTCCCAGGCGCGTCTGCACGCGGATCGATTGCGGGCTCTCCACCTTGGAAACGTACACCGTGCCGCCCGACGGATCGAGCACCGCGAGGTGGACGGTCTCGCCGGCTTCGGCGACGAGCTTCTCCAGCGCCGGCACCGCGAGCCGCGTGAGCTCGAGGTCGCGCACCGCGGAGGCGCCGAGGCGCCAGAGCTTGAGCGTCGGCCGGTAGCGGCCGGTCGCGGGATCGTGCGCGACGAAGCCGGTGTTCACGAGCGTGGCCAGCATCCGGTGCACCGTGCCTTTCGGGCGGCCGGTCGCGCTCGCGACGTCTCCCAGGGCGAGCGGCGCGTTCGAATCGCTCAGGACCTCGAGCACCTGGAGGGTGCCCGCGGCCGAGGCGATCAGCTGGTTGCGGTTGAGGGTGGCGGACATCGCTTGCGAAAGGGGCCTTATTTCTTCGGCGCCGCCGCCACGATCTTCTTCATGTTGTCGAGGTCGCGCTTCATGAGCTCGAGCGCTTCCTTCGTCGGCACGAAGCTGTTTTCCGAGGCGAACGACTTCTGCAGGTACTCCTTGTACTTGGGACTGGCCGCCACGCGCGCGATCGCGTCACCCAGCATCTTCACCCGCTGCGGATCGGTTCCGGCCTTGATGATCACCGCGCGGCGCTGGGGCAGCGAGATGTCGTAGCCCATCTCCGGCGACGTCGGCACCGCCGGGAATTCGGGCAGGCGCTCGGAGTGCAGGAAGATCACCGGGCGCATCTGCTTGCTTTCGACGAAGCTCGTCACGTTGCCCGAGGGCGAGTAGAGCAGGTCCACGTGCCCGCCCAGCAGCGCCGAGTAGCGCTCGCCCGGCTTGGCGAAGGGCACGGCGGTGAGCTTCAGGCCCTTGTTGATCATGAAGTTGATGGTGATCTCGTCGGGGCTGCCGAAGCCGGAGATCGCCACTTTAAGCGGACGCTGCTTCGCCGCCGCCTCGACCGCCTTCCAGTCGGGATACTTGTCGCCGGCGACGTACAGGCCCGAGGGCAGCTGGATCACTACCGCGAGCGGCGTGAAGTCGTCCATCGACCACTTGGGCGACTGCGTGGCGAGCGTGGCGAAGCTGTCCCAGGCGAGGATCGCCATGCTGTAGCCGTCGGCGGGCGCGGAGAGAAGCTTGGTCATGCCGGTGTTGCCCGTCCCGCCCGGCACGTTCACCACCGGCACCGAGACCTTGAGCTCCTGCTCGAGCAGGTTGGCGATCATGCGGCCGGTCTGGTCGGAGCCGCCGCCCGCGCCCCACGGGACGATCATCTCGATCGGGCGCGACGGATATTTCTCCTGCGCGAAGGCGGTGACCGCGAAGAGCGGGAGCGTGAGGCCCAGCAGGCATTGCGCGAAGCGTTGGAACGTTTTCATAACTCCTCCAGGACGTTATGGGCGGTGGCGAGCGCTGCTTCCTCCGAGATTCCGGCGAGCAGGCCTATGCCGTAGAGCACGTAGCGGCGGTCGAGATAAAGCGCCGCGTTGCGCGGCAAGAGCGAAAAGGGATCGGTGCCCGAGTCGAGGGCGCCTTCGAGCACGAAGCGGGCATCCGCACCGTGGGCGAGCACCCCGCCCACGCCGATGATCGCGGCGACTTCGCCCAGGTCCTTGCCTTCCTGCACCGGCACGGGCCCCTTGTGCGTGTACACCTGGCGAATGGCGCCGGCATGGCGCTGCATGGCGAGCCGCACCGCGGCGCGGCCCAGGGCGCAATCGAGCGAACGCTCCCGCGCATCGGCCGGGATGTGCTCGGTGCGCGCCGAGACATGCGCCGTATAACGATCGACGTCTTCCTCGGCCATGGCGACGGCCGGCTGCAGCGCCTCGGCGAGCGCGAAGACCTCCGCGCGCCCGTAACGCTCCACGATGGTGGCCGCGTTGATGCGCATGCCGAGGTCGCCCTCGACGGTGCGTTTGAGGCGCAGCTCCGGCAACCCGCGAACGACGACGCCCGGCCGGGTCGGCGCGCCGGAGGCGACCGAATGCACGTCGGTGGTGGCGCCTCCGACATCGATCACGACGGTATCGCCCAGCCCCTTCGATTTCGCCGTGCCTTCGGAAACCAGCCGCGCCGCCTCGAGCACCGCGCTGGGCGTGGGGACGATGTCGGCCACGAGATCGAGGTAGTCGCGCACGCGGTCGATGCCCTTGGCGTGCGTGATGCGATGGATGAAGAGGTCGCGGATGATGTCGTGCACCGAGCGCACCTCGATGCGACCGACTTCCGGCAGCAGGTTGTCCGCGGGGCGCGCCGGTTTGCCGGCAGCCTGCAGGAGGTCGAGGCATTCCTGCTGCACCACCTGGTTGCCGGCCACCACGATCGGGGCGGAAATCGGCGAGCGCGCGAGCAAGCGCGCGTTGTGCAGGATGGTCTCCTCGTCGCCGCCATCGGTGCCCCCCGCGAGCAGCACGATGTCGGGTGCCAGGCGCTCGAGGTCGGCGAGCGGCTTTGCCGTGAGCTTGTAGCCGTAGGCCGCGATGATCTTGGCGCCGGCGCCGAGCGCTGCGCGCCGCGCGGCCTCGAGGCTGAGCGCCGGCACGAGGCCGATGATGGCGACGCGGAGCCCGCCGGCCGCGCTGCTGCACGCGAGCGCCGGGACCTTGCGGATGTCGCGGCCCACCTTGGCCGAGACTTCGGACAACACCTGCCGCAGCCCGAGCGTCACGTCGCTGCCTACGGTGCTGGGCGCATGGGCCGACGCGACGACCTGCGCCGCGGCGCGGTCGATGAGGGCGGCCTTGGTGTAGGTGCTGCCGAAGTCGACGGCGAGGATAGGGTCCATGGCAAATCGGGCCCCGGCCTACGCCGGGGCGACAACGCTACGCCGGCACGCCGAGGTCCGACTTGAGGTCGGCGATCGCGACGTCGGTCTTGGTCTGCGGCGGATAGACGCGGTGGAAGCCGTAGCCCTTGAAGAGCTTCTCGGTCTCCTCCCACTTCTCGGGGTCGGTGACGAGGATGCCGCCGAGGTAGAGCTTCACCTTCGATAGCCCCGCCTCGGCGCACTTGGCGCCGAAGTCCTGGCAGTCGATGCGCGCCATGCCGTAGAGCGACGAGACCAGGATCGCATCGGCGGCGCTTTCGCGCGCGGCGTCGATGAATTCCTCCGGCGGCACGACCGCGCCGAGGAAGACCACGTTGAAGCCGGCTTCCTCGAGCGCGATGCGCAGGATCGAGGAGCCGACGATGTGGGCGTCGTGGCCGATGGTGCCGAGCACGACGGTGGGCCTGCGCTTTGCATCCATCAGTACGTCCTTTCAGCGACTTCGTCGATCATCGAGCGCGAGGCCCAGGTGGCCTCGCGCACGATCCACTTCACGTCGGCCTTGGTGCCTTCCCTGGCTTCGCGCCGCGCTATCGAGGCCTTGTGGTACTCGACGACCTCCCTGGGAAGCGGCATGTGGCCGTGGTCGAGGTAGCGCAACGCGCCGTTGGCGTCGCGCACCACCTTCACCTTGCCCTTGAGGTACCGGTAGGGCGAGAACATGGTGTCGATGACCCCTGCCTGGAAGGCGCGGCAGGCGCCGACCGCGATGTCGCCCTCGCCCATCTCCATCACCTTGTCCACCACCGCGCGCACCTCGCTCTCGATCATCGCGCGCTCGACAAGCAGGTCCTCGCCTTCGGGCAGGCGCTGGCCGGCGACCAGCCGCACCACCTGGCCGCAGATCTCCATCGCCTCGCGGAAGCCTTCTCCGGTGGGCGTTGTGGTCGCCTCGTCGGGCGACTTGATGTACATGCCGCAGACGCCGGCGAGCGCCGAGACCGCGGCGTTCCACGAGAGCTGGCCCACCATCTGGCCGCGCTGCAACGGCCAGTCGCCGAGGAAGAAGTAGGTCCAGGAATAGATCTTCACGTCCTGGCGGCCCATCCGGTCGAGGTACTCGCGCGAGAGGTTGCGCAGCGCCTGGATGGCGGCGGTGTCCTGCACCAGGTTCATGCCGATGCCGAGCGAGAGGTCGATGTGCTTCACGCCCTGCGCGGCGGAGAGCAGCACTTCCAGCAGCGAGACCGTGACCTTGAAGCCCAGCGAATCCCAGCCCGGCAGGTTGGCCGAGGCCCGGCGCAGGATCGGGATGCCGTTCTCGGTGTAATGCGCGGCGAGCCGGTCGATGTACTGCTGGTTGTGGATGTTCCGGTCGACGGGGTAGTCGCGCGAGTGCTGGATCAGCTCCTCGATGCTCTTGATGGTGCCCCAGGTCCAGCCGCCGGCGAGCGCGATTTCCCACGGCAGGCGCGCGTCCTCGTCGTTGTTGTCGGTGCCCACGGCGGCGCGCGTGCATTCATTGACGGCACGCGCCCCGGCGACACCATGCGCGGCAAGCGGGTAGCCGTTCAGGTACGAGAAGCCGTCACGCTTGCTGCGATCGACGGCGTCCTGCGCCTTGGCGTACTCGCTCTTGCGCGTATAGGTGTCGGTGAGGACGTACCAGCGGTCCGGCTTCAGGTCCTCGGAGCACTGCATGTGCTCGACGGTCTGGTTCACCAGCGCGTGGCCGACCTGGGGGACGATCTGGATGCGGCCCTCTTCCATGGACCGCTCGTTGCGCCGGGAAGCGTATTTCCACCACGGTTGCGCCTTGTGGTATTCGATGCCCGCGGCGATCGCCTCCTCGCCCTGCAGCTCGGTGCCCGTAGGCCAGAGCGAAAGCACCGATTTGCGCTGCTCGAGGAAATAATCCCAGTCCCACTGCTTCATGCTCAAGGGAATGCCGGCCAGCATGTGTTCCTCTATTTCGTTTGGTTCTGCAATGCAGAACACTCGATTGGACCTCTCGTGCGATCATACCCCCGCTAGCGCTCGTGCAAAAGGCCGAAATGGAGTCCGCATTGCAGAATAGGCGCATGGTGATCGTCGGCGGCGGGTTCACGGGCGCGGCCTGCGCGGTGCAGATGGCGCGCCTGGCGCGGGGCTCCCTGGAAATCACGGTGGTGGAGCCCCGCCAAGACCTCGGCCGCGGCGTCGCCTACTCCACCGCCGATCCAGATCACCGGCTCAATGGGCCGCTGGACAACCACCTGCTCGACCCTGCGGAGCCGGATGCGCTGCGCCGGTGGTGCGAGGCGCAAGGCGTCTTCGCGCGCGACCCGGACGCATTCGCCAACAACGGCACGGCATATATAAGTAGGGGCGACTTCGGCGCCTACGTGGCCGATATGGTGCGGCTCGAGGGGCGATCCATCGTGCACGTGCGGGCGCGTGCCGTGGACATCGTGCCGGGTGAGGCCGGCGAGACGGTGGTGCTCGAAGACGGCAGCCGCCTCCCCTGCGCCTTGGCGGTCCTGGCCACAGGCAACGGGCCCACGCGACTTCCGTCGGCGTTCGCCTCGCTCCCGGGCGACCCGCGGATCATCGCGGACCCGCTTGCCGAGCCGGTGTTGCCGGAAATTCCTCCGGACGCGCGTGTGCTGGTCATTGGGGCCAGCCTGACCGCCCTCGACATGGCTTCTACCCTCGTGCGCCGCGGGCATCGGGGGGCGGTCAACGTGATTTCACGGCGAGGACTGCGACCGCGGCCCCAGCGCCCGCGCGGCGGCGATGCCGACGTCAGGGCGCTCCTCGAGCGCATCGAAGGACCGGCCCCGGAGTTCGTGACGCAGGCGCTCTCGGGAGGCTCCATTCGGTCGCTGCTGCACGCGACACGCGATCGCATTGCGCAGCTCGAGCGCGAGGGCGCCACCTGGCACGCGGGCTTCGACGAGGTGCGCAATTCCGTGTGGCGCTTCTGGCCGGCACTTTCGGTCGTCGAGAAGCGCCGCTTCCTGCGGCATTTGCGGCCGTGGTACGACGTCCATCGGTTTCGAGCGCCGCCGCAAAACGAAGCGCTCGTGCGGGAAGCCGAGGCACGGGGACTCGTGCGGTTCCAGGCGAGCCGCAGCGCGCCCGAAGGCCGGTTCGACGCGGTCATCAACTGCAGCGGCCTGGGTGCCGATTGCGGGGCCCGCGATAACACGCTGCTCGCGAAGCTCCTGCAGCGCGGCCGCCTGAAGCCCGACCCCAGCGGCTTCGGCTTCGCGGTCGATGGCGACTGCCGGCCGCTGGGCGCCGACGGCCCTCAACGCCGGCTTCGCATGCTGGGCCCGCCGACCGCCGGCACCTTCGGCGACCCGCTGGGGGTGATCTTCATCGCTCCCCAGGTTCGCCGAGCATGTCCTTCCATGTTCGCGGCGGCCGGGCTTTCGCCCGGGTAGCCCACATCACGCCGCGGATTGCCGCTCGTGGGTTGTTCCTGCGGCCATGCTAATCTTCGACTCATTCGAATGAGTCGCATTTGCCCTCCGGAGCCTGCATGAGCCGCACCCTCGAGCAGTGGACGCGCCGCCCCACCCTCCCCGACACGCATTACCTCGACACCCGCGTCTATACCGAGCCCTCGATCTTCGAGGAGGAGATCGAGCGCATCTTCCATCGCCTGTGGCTCCCGGTGTGCCACGAGAGCGAGCTGCCGAAGCCGTACGACTTCCGCACCTCGGGGGTGGCCGGCAACAAGCCGCTTGTCATCGTCCGCGGGGCCGACGACAAGATCCGCACTTTCCTCAACGTCTGCCCCCATCGCGGCAACACCATCGTGCGCTCGCCCGCGGGCTCCCTCCTGAAGGCCGAGCCCTCGGGCAATCCCAGGAACATGACCTGCATGTTCCACGGCTGGCAGTTCGACGCCACCGGCAAGTGCGTCGAGATCCCGCGCGAGAAGGCGGGCTACCAGGAGCGCCTGTGCAAGTCCGACGTGGGCCTGCGCGAGATCCGGACCGAGGTGGCGCACGGCGGTTTCATCTGGGTGAACCTCGACGACCATTGCGGGCCGCTCTCCGATTTCATCGCCGGCGCGTTCGACTTCATGACGACCGAGCTCGATTCGGAGCCGCTCGACATCTTCCACTACCAGAAGTCGGTGATCCGCACCAACTACAAGCTCTGGCACGAGACGAGCCGCGAGTTCTACCACGACTACCTGCACTACCATAACCGCGCCACCGGGATGACGCAGAAGGGTTACTTCGACCGCAAGTACTCGGTCTTCCCCAACGGCCACGCCGCCACCGGCCTCACCACCATCACCTACGACGCCTACGAAGGCAACAAGGACCGCGGCCTCACCTTTCCCGGCATGCCCAAGAACGGGTGGAAGCAGCTCAACATCTTCCCGTCCTGCACGTACAGCCTGCGCGCCTCCTGCCTGCGCGTATCGGTGATGACGCCCATCAGCGAGAGCGAGACGCTGATCGAGATCCGCGGCCTGGGCCTGAAGCGCGACACGCCCGCCGAGCGCGAGGAGCGCATCGCCGACCACGACACCATCTGGGGACCCTTCGGCCGCAACCTGCACGAGGACCTGCTGGCGGTGAAGAACCAGACCGTCGCCATGCGCCGCGGCTCGGGCAGCAAGTACCTGCTGATGGCGCGCGAGGAGAACGAGACGATCCACGACGAGGTGGGGCTGCGCTCCTACTTCGCCGAGTGGTCGCGGCGCATGAACCGGCGCGCGGCCGACCCCATGAGGAGCATGGACGAATGAAGGAGAGCGTGACCGAGCTGATCTACGACGGTTGCATGGCGATGAATGCCCAGGACTGGCAGGCGTTCCTCGCGCTGTGCGAGCCCGAAGGCTTCCGCTATCGCATCACCAATTACAGCCCCGAGATCCTGCGCACGCAGTGCTGGATGGATCGCGACTTCAAGGGCCTCAAGTCGATCATCGAGCTGCTGCCGCGCCACAACACCGATCACTCGCCCCTCACCCGCCACGCCACCGTGTACAAGGTGCGCCAGGACGCGCAAACCGGCGAGGTCCGCGCGCATACGCAGCTCGCCATCTACCGCACCGAGCTCGACGGCTCGAACTCGCACTTCGATTCGGGCAAGACCGCGCTCTGGGCCATCGGGCGCTACGAAGACCGGATTCGCGTGGGCGATGGGGGGGCGAGGCTCCTCGAGCGCAACGTGGTGCTCGATACGCGCCAGATCGACATCGGCTCCCATTTGCCGTTATGACCTGGGAAAAGCTGTGCCCGCTCGCGGATGTTCCCCCCGGTGAGCTCCGACCGGTCGAATTGCGAGGCACCCCGATGCTGGTCGTGCGCGGCAACGAGGGCTTCCTGGTCATCCCGCCCTCCTGCCCGCACATGGAGAACCCGCTCGCCGAGGGCGTCTTCGACGGCTGCATGCTTACCTGCACCAAGCACCTGTGGCAATGGACCATTCCCGACGGCGCGCCCGTGGGCGAAGCCGAGCGCGGGCTGCTCGCCTACGAAAGCGAGGCGCGGGCCGGCGACATCTGGGTGAATTTCGAACGACCGCTCACATACGAAGACCACGAAACCTGAGGAGGAGCCCATGAGAATCGCAAGCAGCGCAGCAGCCCTGGCACTTGGCCTGGCGCTTTCGGCCACGGCGATGGCGCAGTCCTGGCCGCAGAGGACGGTGAAGTTCGTGGTGCCCTTCGCCGCCGGGGGCGCGACCGACGTCTCCGCCCGCGTGCTGGGCGAGCGCCTGAGCGACATGTGGAAGCAACCCGTGATCATCGAGAACCGCGTGGGCGCCGGCGGCAGCATCGGCGCGGCGGAAGCCGCCCGCGCCAACCCCGACGGCTACACGCTCTTCTTCCCGTCGGGCTCGGTGATGACGGCCAACCAGCACATCTACCGCAACATGAAATACGACCCCGACAAGGACTTCGTACCCGTCACCAAGGTCGTCTCCGCCCCGCAGGTGCTGGTGGTGAACGCGGCCTCGCCGTTCAAGACGGTGAAGGACTTGATCGACGCCGCCAAGGCGAAGCCGAGCACGCTCACATTCGGGCATGCCGGGACGGGCTCGCAGACGCACCTGGCGGGCGAGAGCTTCAACGACGCGGCCAAGATCGACGTGATCTCGGTGCCGTACAAGGGCGACCCGCCGGCGCTGAACGACCTCCTCGGCGGCTCGCTCAGCTACTGCGTGACGACGCTCTCGTCCGCCATTCCGCACGTCCAGGCCGGGCGGCTGCGCGCGCTTGGTGTCACCAGTGCCGAGCCCGCCGAGCAGCTCCCCGGCGTCCCGCCGATCGCCGCGACGCTGCCGGGCTTCGACAACAAGGGCTGGTTCGGCATCGTCGCCCCCGCGGGCACCCCCAACGAGATCGTGCAGAAGGTCTATCGCGACACCAAGAAAGCGCTCGACGACCCCGCGTTCCGCGCGCGCTTCGCCGCCATGGGCCTGACAACCATCGGCGATACGCCCGAGGAGATGGCGCGCGCGATGAAGGTCGAGAGCGAGCGCTACGCGGCGGTGGCCAAGGCGCGCAAGCTCAAGGTCAATTGATTGGAGGACCCGCTCTACAAGCACGTCAAGAGCCGCCTCGTCGCGGCGCTTCGCCAGGGCGACTGGAAGCCCGGCGAGGCGCTGCCGAGCGAGGCGAAGCTGGCGGAGCATTTCGAGGTCGGCATCTCCACCATCCGCGCGGCGGTGGGCGAGCTGTCCAGCGCGGGCCTCGTGGTGCGCCGCCAGGGCAAGGGCACGTATGTCGCGGTGCACGACGAGCGCAGCGTCTACCGCTTCTTCAACGTCGTGCGCGACGGCGGCGAAAAGGAGCTGCCGGCGAGCGAGCTGGTGTCGCTCAGGAAGGCCACCGCCGACGACGAGACCGCGGACCTGCTCCGGCTGCCCCGGTCGTCGCGGCGCAGCGCGGTGTGGAAGATCCGCAACGTGCTGCGCATCGGCGATACGCCGGTGGTGGTCTCGGACATCGTGGTGCCGTCTCAGATCTTCCCCGGCATCACCACGAAGATGCTCCGCGAAGAGGGTCGAACGCTGTATGCGGTGTTCCAGAAGCGCTTCGGCGTGACCATCGTGCGCATCACCGAGAAGCTCAAGGCCGCGCGCGCGGATGCGACCGCCGTCGAGCACCTCGGCATGAGGTCCGGCGAGCCGGTGCTCGAGCTGCGCCGCGTGGCGTATTCGTTCGACCGGCGGCCGGTCGAGATCCGGCGCAGCCAGATCGACACGCGCTCCAACCACTATCGGTTCGAGCAGGGCGACGCGGTCTGAGAATTTCCTGAAGCGGTTTCCGAAGACATCGAGCTCGTACTCGATCAAGTTGGCCGAGTTTGTCTTCCACACCGATCGGTCCGTGCGCGTCGTAGCAAGGGAAGTGGTCCTTGCGCCAATGGCCTCGGGGAGAGCTCGCAGCCAAGAAACAGCGCAAGGGCCACGTTCACATAACGCCGCAATTCTGCGTCGTGGCCTCTGCACGCGCACTCGCTATCCCGCAACGCAGAATTGTGGCGTTATGTCAATTGATCGCTACGCCTACCAGCGTGATTTGGCGAGTCGCCCCACGGTTTGGCCGATCGCACCATGGCGTTGAGGATCGTCAACAGCTTCCGCATGCACGCGACCAAGGCCACCTTCGGAGGCTTGCCCGCGGCGATGAGGTCGTAGAACGATTTGATCGTAGGGTTCCTTCTGGCGGCGACGAAGGCGGCCATGTAGAGAATGCGCCGCAGCTCGAATCGCCCATGATGAGCCGGCCGCGAGGGCCTTGGTCCAGTGGCCGACCTTCACGAGCTGCTCGTCGATGCACTCGCGGATGACACCCGCGAGGTTGGCCTCGGGCGCCTCGCCTGTTCGGCCTCGGTTGACACACCCCACCCCCGGGCGTCCAATGGCGCAGACCCGCCTCGCCGCGGGCGCGAGTCCACAACCACGAGGAGAATGCCGATGAAGCCCGCACGACGCAGCATCGCCACGCCCGCCATCGCCGCGCTCGCCGCGGCCATCGCCCTCACCGTGGCGATCCCCGCCCAGGCGCAGGAGCGCAAGTCCATCCGCTGGGCCACCTCGAGCACGGGCTCGTACGGCTACAAGGTCGCGGCCTCGATGGTGAAGATCCTCGAGGACGCGCTGGGCGGCCAGTACACCGTCACCGTGAATCCCTATCCCTCCACCACCGGCGCCATGAAGGCCGCGATGGATGGCACGGCCGAGATCGGCTACACGGCGGATGTCGGCATGACACAGCTCTACGAAGGAGACGGCGGCTTCAAGAACTACACGCCTTCCAAGGGCAAGATGGTGCATACCTGGTACTCCTACCCCATGGAGTCGTTCATGGCCGCGCCGGCGGCCAAGGCTGGGCAGTTCAAGTGCCTCAAGGACTTCAGCGGCAAGCCCGTGTTCTTCACCACCGCGGGCTTCATGAACTGGCTCAACTTCCAGCGCGTCTTCAAGGCGCTGGGCTACGACTTCAAGCACGTGCAGATCGATCCCGCGACCCAGGCGGATGCCCTCAACGCCGGCACCATCGTGGGCGCCGTCGCCTACACCACCGCGGGCGCCTCGCTCCCTTCGTACTGGAAGGAGACCGACATCCGCACCGAGGTGGCCATGGTGAACCCTTGCCCCGACGAGATCGCCAAGCTGAAATCGGCCGGCCTGGGAATCGCCGAGGTGGATCCGAGCAAGGCCTTCAGCAAGCCCGTGGGCGTGAAGCAGATCCTCGGCGTGCCCATCCTCTTCGGCTACAACATGCGCGCCGACATGCCCGAGGATGTGGTCTACAAGATGCTCACCGCCTTCTACAAGAACCGCGACGCGCTCGCCAAGGTGGACCCGGGCTTCACGCCGATGGCGAAGGACTTCGTGGGATTGCAGGTCGCCGGCATCAACGCCAATCCGCAGGTTCCGGTGCACGCGGGCCTCGCCAAGTTTTTGCGCGAGCACAACGCCTGGAACGACAAGTGGAAGGTGGCGCGCTAGCCACCTGAGCGGGCGCCGCCGGTGCTGGCGCGGCTGAAGGGTCTCGCGACCCTCGCCAACGCGACGCTCGTCCTCGCGCTCGTCCTGTTCGCCTGGCTGGTGTGGTACTTCTACACCGGCCGGGGCGGGCCGAGCGAGCTCGCGTGTTACCTGGTGCCGATCGCGCTCGCGCTGCAGATCCTCTTCACCATCCAGCAGGGCCGGCTCTATCCGTGGCTGCCCGCGTGGGCGAACCACGTGCTGGTCGTGTCCTACCTCGCGATCTGCACCTACGCCTTCGCGTACTTCTGGGTCGAGTACGAGCAGATCGCCATCTACCGCCAGGGCTCGTACACGACGCACGACTTCGTGGTCGGGCTCCTCGTATTCCTGCTGGTGATGGAGCTCTCGCGCCTGCTGCACCCGATCCTTTTCTGGGTGAACGTCGTGCTGGTGGCGTACACGCTCTACGGGTATCTCAGCCCGCTCGACTTCTTCTGGCATCCGGGCACCTCGTTCCACCGTGTGGTGACATCGAGCACGGTGGAGCTCGCGACCGGCGTGTACGGGCTCTATGCCCAGCTGGCGCTCACCCTGATCGCGGCCTTCCTGCTGCTCGCCGCGGCCGCCGAGGGCTTCGGCGCGCAGCAGGCGATGGTGAACGTGATGCGCCGCATCGCCGGACGATCGCGCCATACCATCCCGCAGACAGCGGTGCTCGCCTCGGTTTCGGTAGGGCTGGTGAGCGGCAGCGGCTCGGCGAACGCCGCCGTGGTGGGCAGCTTCACCATCCCGCTGATGATGCGTTACGGCGTCACCGGCACGTTCGCCGCGGCGGTGGAAACTTCGGCGTCGATGGGCGGGCTCATCATGCCGCCGATGATGGCGGTTGCGGGCTTCCTCATGGCCGAGTTCATGGGCGTGCCGTATTGGGACGTGGTGCTGCGCGGCTTCGCCATCTCCTTCGTGTACTTCACGGCCCTTTCTCTCGCCATCTACCTCATGAGCGTGCGGCTGCTTTCGGCCTCGCCGATCGTCGCGCCGCCGCTGGTGCTCTACGACGCGGTGAAGACCGCCGTGTTCTTCACGGCGGTGGTCTTCCTCATCGTGCTGATGGGCTGGGTGGGCCTGGGCGGGCTGCGCGCGGCGCTCTACACGGCGATATTCATGTTCGCGTTGCTGCTGGTGGCGTTCGTGTACTTCAAGCACATCCGCAAGGACCCGGCGATCGCAGGCGAGTCGATCCTCGCCAACGTGCGCTCGGCCATCCTCACCCACGCGGAGATGACGTCCTACCTGGTCCTGCTGCTGGCCACGCTGGGCATCATGATCGGGCTGTTCACCGTGACGGGCTTCATCAACCGCATGGGCGGGATGATGCTGGAGCTCGGCCAATGGCACATCGCCGCGCTCGTGTTCATGGCGTGGATCTTCGGCTGGATCGTTGGCGCGGGGCTTCCGCCCACTGCGACCTACATCATCCTCGCGGTCATCACCGTGGACCCGATGCGCAAGCTGGGCATCGACCCATGGGTGGCGCACTTCTTCGCGTTCCTGATGGCGGTGTGGGGCGAGCTCTCCCCGCCCACTTCGCTCACGGCGGCGGTGGCCTCCCGCATCGCCAAGGCCTCCTTCATGAAGACGATGTGGGAGGCGCTGATGTTGTGCCTGCCGCTCACCTTCATGACGTTCGCGATCTTCATCCGCTCGGACATGGTGACGAAGACGGGCTGGGCGCAGGTGGCGGATACCCTGCTCGTTGCGGCGGCGAGCTGGGGTCTCGCCTGCGCCATCTTCGCGCGGCTCTCGGCGAGCCGCGGCGCGAGCGTCATGCTGCGGGCATCGATGGCGCTCCTGTCGCTCTGGGTGATGTTCCAGCCGGACGCAGGCGCCGCGTGGATGGGCGCGGCCGTGCTGGTGCCGGCCACGGTGCTCGCCGTGGCACGGCACCGCCGCGTGGCTCCCCCGCGCGAAGCTTCAGCGGATCTGGCGGATGGAGGAAATGCGGTCGTCTAGGTAGGCGAGCTCGGCGTAACGGCCGGGACGCAGCACCTCGCAGCGGCCCGCGTATCCGGGCTCGGTGCACACTTGCCACGTGCCGTCGTGGACGATGGCGCTCGAGGCCTTGCCGTCGAAGCGGCCGTTGCCCAGGTCACGCACGTTGTCGTCGATGGTCACCGCGCGCCCGCGGAAAGCCGGGCGGTTGAAGAGCTCGATGGAGCCGGCGTAGCGGTAGGCGCGCCGCTCCTCGCGGCGATCCTCGCGAGCCTCCTGCCGGGCCTCGCGGCGCTCCTCGCGCCATTCGGCGCGCGCTTCGCGGCGATCCTCCTTGGCCACGCGCTGGGCGATCTTCGAATCGGTGCCGACGAAGCGGACCGAGACGATGCGATCTTCCCAGTGCCGCGGCAGGCTCGGATATTCGCCCGGCTCGATCACGCGGCAACGGCCCTTGAAGTGGTCGTTGGAGCAGACTTCCCAGTAGCCGCCCTTCACCACGAGGCTCGACCCTTCGCGCGCGAAGCCGCCTTCGAGGTTGGCGATTTCGCCCTTCACGACCTGCGATGCGCCGCGGAAGTTGGGTTGCTTGTAGATGATGAATTCGGTCACGGCGGCTTGCGACGTGCCCGCGAACAGGCCGACCAATGCGGCGGCCAGGATGGTGCGCTTCATGGCAATCCTCCGGAAAAGATGCGGGTTCGACGCCGCGCGCGAAGCGAAGTTTTTTCGCATCGGACCATGGCTTCGGTCCATAGCCACGACGACGTCGGAATCGTCCGATATCCTTCCGCGATGGCTACCACCCCCATCGAGGACCACGCGCTCGGCGGCTCCGACGGCGTCCTCACGCTGCTCGAGTACGGCAGCTTCCATTGCCGCTACTGCAACGCGGCCCACGAGGTCGTCGCGAACCTGCGCGACCGCTTCGGCGAGCGGCTGCGCTACGTCTTCCGCCACCGGCCCATCACCGACGACGCCGTCGCGCTCAAGGCAGCGGAGGTGGCCGAGCTCGCGCACCAGGTGCGCGGCGAGTACTGGGAAGCGCACGACCGCATGATGAAGCGCGGGGAAGCCCTCGGCGAGCGCGAGATCGACGAGATCGCCGCGCAGCTCGCGTTGCCCACCCCCGAGGAGGCGCCGCAGGCCTGGGCCGCCGCGCGGGAAAAGGTCGCGCGCGACCGCGAGAGCGCGGCGCGCCACGAGGTCCGGCTGGCACCGACCTTCCTCATCAACGGCCGCCGCTACGAAGGCGCCTGGGACGAGGTTTCCCTGGGCGAAGCGATGCAGGGGACCCTGGGGCATCGCATCCAGGCCGCGGCCCTGGGCTTCGCGCGCTGGGCGCCTTCCACGGGCCTCATGCTGCTCGCGATGACCGTGCTGGCCATGGGATTGGTGAACTCCCAGCACGGCCCGGCCTTCGAGCAGTTCTGGACGAAGCCCTTCGTGTTCGCCTTCGGTGGCGCCAGCTTCGGCCTGCCGCTTCGCGATTGGGTCAACGACGGCCTGCTCACGATCTTTTTCCTCGTCGTGGGCCTCGAGATCAAGCGCGAGCTCACCGTGGGCAGGCTCGCCTCGAAGCGCGCCGCGGCCTTCCCGATCGCCGCCGCGCTGGGCGGCATGACGTTGCCGGCGCTGATCTACCTGGCGTTCGCACCCGCGGCGTTTCATCACGGGTGGCCGATTCCCACGACGACGGACACCGCCTTCGCGGTAGCCCTCATTGCCGTGCTGGGCGCGCGCGTGCCGGTGGAGCTGCGCATCTTCCTCACTGCCGCGGTGATCGTGGACGACCTGGCGGCCATCGCCATCGTGGGCGCATTCTTCTCCGGGCACGTGGATCCGCAATTCCTCGCCGCCGCGGGCGCGACGACCGCCGCGATGGTGGTGCTCAACCGAAGCGGCGTGTACCGCGCGCTGCCCTATGCGCTGCTGGGCATCGTGCTTTGGGCCTGCCTGCACGCGGCGGGCATCCATGCGACGCTCGCCGGCGTCGTCCTGGCGGTCGCCACGCCGACGCGCCCGCCCGGCAACTTCCGCGCCCTCCTCGCCCAGGCGGCGACGGTGCTGCAGGCGGAGATGCGCAATCGCCAGGACCAACTGATCCGCCACGGGCCCTCGGGACCCGCGCTGCGCGAGCTGGATGCCATCCACGCGCGGCTCGAATCGCCGGCCGACCAGCTGCTGCGCACCGTCGAGCCGTGGTCGAGCTACTTCGTGCTGCCGATCTTCGCTCTCGCCAATGCGGGCTTCGCCCTCACCGCCGGAATGGCGGGCGGCCACGAGGCGCTCATCGCCGCGATCGCGCTGGGCCTCGTGCTGGGCAAGCCCCTGGGCATGCTGGCGCTCGCGTGGCTCGCGGTGCGGCTGGGCATCGCCGCGAAGCCGGACGCGTACACCTGGCGCCAGCTCCTCGGCGCCGGGGCGCTGGCCGGGATCGGCTTCACGATGTCGCTCTACATTGCCGCCAAGGCGTTCCCCGATCCCGGGGTGTTCGCCGCGGCGAAACTTGCGGTGTTCGTGGCATCGATCGTGGCGGCCCTGCTGGGGACGGCGCTGCTGTGGAAGCGCTCTGCTACAGTAGCGCCCGACTCGACCTGACCGAACGAAACGAGGAGAACGAAATGGCCCGCCTTGCCCGCTTCGCATTCGTCGCTGCATCCATCGCATCCCTCGCCATCGCCGCGACGCCGCTCGCGCGCGCGCAGGCGATCTCCAAGCCGGTCGAGCTGATCGCGCCGGCAAGTCCCGGCGGCGGCTGGGACACCACGGCCCGCGTGCTCGCCAAGGCGCTCGCCGACGAGAAGATCCTCACGCAGCCGATCACGGTGGTGAACAAGCCCGGTGGCTCCGGCGTCGTCGGCTGGAACTACATGAACTCGCACGCGCCCGACGGCCATTTCGTGGCGATGAGCTCCACCATCATCCACGCCAATCGCCTGCTCGGCCGCAGCACCATGACGCTCGACGACGTGACGCCGATCGCCATGCTCACCACCGAGTGGCACGCCGTGGTGGTGGGCGAAAAATCGCCGATCAAGACGGGCAAGGACCTGATGGCGAAGTTGAAGCAGGACCCGGCCTCGCTGTCCATCGGCATCGGCCTGGGCGTCGGCAACGACGACTACATGTCCTTCATGAAGGCGGCGAAAGCCGCCGGCGTGGACGTGACCCGGCTGAAGCGCGTGGTGATCTTCCCCTCGGGCAAGGAGCTGATGGTGGCGATCCTGGGCGGCCACGTGGACGTGATCTCGACGGGACTATCCGAGATCGTCGAGCAGCATCGCGCCGGCAAGGTGCGCATCGTCGCCATCTCCGCGCCCAAGCGCCTCGACGGCGCCGATGCCGACCTTCCCACGTGGGACGAGCAGGGCATCGCCGGCAGCTTCGGCCACTGGCGCGGCCTCTTCGGGCCCAAGGGCATGAGCGCGGCGCAGCTCAAGGCCTGGGACGACATGATCGCCCGCGTGGTGAAGTCCAGGTCGTGGAAGGAAGGCATCGAGAAGAACGGCTGGGACGACGCCTACATGCCGAGCGCCGAGTACAAGGCCTTCCTGCAGAAGGAGTACGAGTCGTTCTCCGAGACCTTCTCGCAGCTGGGCATCCTCAAGGTCAAGAAATAGCCGGGCGCAGCCGCCTTGGCTGATCGCATCCTCGCGGCCTGCACGCTCCTGGTCGCGGGGGTGTACCTCTACGCCACGCACCGTTTGCCGGCGATGGACATCGGCGACCCGCTGGGACCGAAGGCCTTTCCGGTGCTGCTGGGAATCCTCTTCGCCGTCGCCGGCGCGCTGCTTTTGGTCGAGACGTGGCGGCGGGGCGCGCCGGTGGTATCCGACGTTCCCGCGCCGATCGCCTCGCGCCCCCGCGATGTCGCCATCGTGGCCGCGGCCACGGCGATCTTCTTCGCCTTGCTCGAGCCGCTGGGTTACCTCGTGGCGGTGGCGTCCTACCTGCTGGCGCTCACGTTGTGGCTGCATCGCCGTCGGCCCCTCACCTGCATCGCGGTGGCGGTGCTCTTCTCGCTTGCCAGCTACGCGCTCTTCGTGAAGGTGCTGAACGTCTCGCTCGCCAAGGGCGTGTTCTCCTTCTAGGCGATGGAGGTCCTCCAGCACGTCCTGAACGGGTTCGCGGTCGCCGCGCAGCCGGTCAACATCGCCTACCTCTTCGCCGGTTGCGTGCTCGGCACCATCATCGGCGTGCTGCCGGGCGTGGGGCCCGCGGCCGGGATCGCCTTGCTGCTGCCCGTGACGGCGGGCATGCCGGCAACCTCGGCGCTGATCATGCTGGCCGGCATCTACTACGGCGCGATGTACGGGGGATCGACCACGGCCATCCTCATCAACACGCCGGGCGAGTCGGGCTCGGTGATGACGACGATCGACGGCTACCAGATGGCCCGCAACGGGCGGGCCGGCGCGGCGCTGGCGATCTCGGCCATCGCCTCCTTCATCGCGGGCACGCTGGGCATCGTGCTGCTCACGCTGCTCGCGGTGCCGCTCTCCACCTTCGCGATCCGCTTCGGCCCCGCCGAGTACTTCACGCTGATGGTGTTCGCGCTCACGGCGGCGAGCGCGCTCGGCGGGGATTCCTTCGCCAAGGGGATGATCTCGACGGTGCTGGGCCTCATCGTGGCCACCGTCGGCGTGGACCTGCAAAGCGGCCAGGCGCGCTACACCTTCGGGCTGCCGCAGCTGCAGGAAGGCTTCAGCTTCATCGTGGTGGTGGTCGGGCTCTTCGCGGTCAGCGAAGTTTTCATCGCCATCGAGGAGCACCTTTCGGGGACGGCCAAGCCGATGCGCGTGACAGGTCCCATCTGGCTCACGCGCGACGAGTGGCGCCGCTCGGTCAAGCCCATCGCGCGCGGGGGCATCGTGGGCTTCCTGGTCGGCGTCCTGCCGGGCGCGGGCTCGACCATCGCCTCGATCCTCGCCTATTCCATCGAGAAGAAGTGGGCCAGGGATCCGTCGCGCTTCGGCAAGGGCGCCATCGAGGGGGTGGCCGCGCCGGAGGCGGCGAACAACGCTTCGACCGCGGGGGCCATGGTGCCCCTGCTCACGCTCGGCGTGCCCGGCTCCGGCGCCACGGCGATCATCATGGGCGCCTTCATCATCTACGGCATCCAGCCCGGGCCGCTCCTCTTCCAGAGCCAGCCCGCGCTCGTGTGGGGGCTCATCGACAGCATGTACCTCGGCAACGTGATGCTGCTGGTGCTGAACCTGCCGCTGGTGGGCCTGTTCGTGCGTGTGCTCTACATCCCCACCGGCATCCTGCTGCCGCTGATCCTCGCCATCTCGTCCATCGGCGTGTACTCGGTGAACTACAGCGTGTTCGACCTCTACGTGGCGCTCGCCTTCGGCGGCATCGGCTACGCCTTCCGCAAGCTCGGCGTTCCAACCGCGCCGCTGGTGCTGGCGCTGGTGCTGGGCGGCATGATGGAGCAGTCCTTCCGCCAGGCGATGACGATCTCGAGCGCCAACCCGGTGATCTTCGTGCAGAGCGGCATCTCGGTCACGCTGCTGGTGGCCACGGTGCTCTCCATCGCGGTGCCGCTGGTGATGGCGCGGCGCAAACGCAGGCGAGGCCCGGCATGACGCTCGACATCGTCCTCATCCCCGGCGACGGCATCGGCCCCGAAGTGATGGGCGGCGCCCGCCAAGTGGTCGAGGCAGCCGGCGTCGCGGTCCGGTGGGTCGAGGGGCTTGCCGGCGCCGCGGCCGGGAAGGCGTCAGGAACGGCGCTGCCCGAAGCGACCATCGAGGCCATCCGCCGCCATGGCGTCGCGTTGAAGGGCCCGACGGCGACGCCGTTCGGCGGCAACTACCGCATCGCGTTCGAAGGCCTTCGCGCGGACGGCTCGGCGCGATCCTATCCGAGCATCACCGTGGCGCTGCGCAAGGAGCTCGACCTCTTCGTGAACGTGCGACCGGTGAAGAACTACCCCGGCATCCGCTCGCGCTACGACAACGTGGACCTGGTGATCTTCCGCGAGAACACCGAGGACCTGTACCTGTCGCTGGAGCGCATGCGCGACGCCGACACGGCGGAGGCCACGAAGGTCATCACGCGGGGCGCGACGCGGCGCGTGGCGCGTTTCGCCATCGACTACATGCGCCGCACCGGCCGCAAGCGCGTGGCCATCGTGCACAAAGCCAACATCCTCAAGCTCACCGACGGCATGTTCCTCGAGGTCGCGCGCGGGGAGGTCGAGGGTGCCGGCCTCGAGGCGAGCCAGCGCGTGGTGGACGCGCTATGCCTCGACCTCGTCATGAATCCGGAAGCGTTCGACTGCCTGCTGCTGCCGAACCTCTACGGCGACATCGTCTCGGACCTCGCCGCGGGACTGGTCGGGGGATTGGGCGTGGCGCCGGGGGCCAACTTCGGCGAGGGGTGCGCGATGTTCGAGGCGGTGCACGGCACCGCGCCGGACATCGCCGGCCGTGACGTCGCCAACCCGACGGCGGCGATCCTTTCGGCGGTGATGATGCTGCGCTACCTGGGCGAAGCGGAAGCCGCCTCGCGCATCGAGGCGGCGCTGGCCGCGGTGCTGGCCGACCCGCGCCTCGTGACACCCGACCTCGGAGGCTCGGGCGGCACGCGGGGCATGGTGGCGAGGATCGTCGAGCGCCTTACTCCATCTTGATGTTTGCGGCCTTGAAGACGTCGCGGTAGACGCCCATCTCGGTCTTCACCAGGCGGCCCAGCTCCGCGGCATCGGCCGGGTTCGGCTCCAGGCCCTGCTTGGCCATGATCTCCTTCATCTCCGGCGAGCGCGCGATGGCGAGGAGCTCGGTCTCGAGGCGCTTCACGATCGCGGGCGGCGTGCCCTTGGGCGCGAAAAAGCCCAGCCACAGCGCCATGTCGAAGCCGGGATAGCCCGACTCGGCGATGGTGGGCACGTCGGGGATCGAGGGCGAGCGCTTGCCGGTGCTGATGGCGAGCGCGCGCAGCTTGCCGTTGGCCACGTGCTGCAGCAGCGGCGGCAGGCCGCCGAAGAGGATCTCCACCTGGTTGCCGAGGACGGCGGTGGTGGCCGGCGCGTTGCCCTTGAACGGCACGTGCACGACATCCAGCCCTGCCTTGGTGGCGAAGGTGGCCATCACCAGGTGCGTCGTGGTGGCCTGTCCCGCCGAGCCGTAGTTCATCTTGCCCGGCTTCGACTTCACCAGGTCCACGAACTCCTTCACGTTGCGCGCGGGGGTCTCGGCGTTCACCACCAGCAGGTAGGGGGCGTTGGCCACGAGCGCGATCGGCTCGAAGTCGGTCGCCGGGTCGTAGGTGAGCTTCGAATACGCCGCCACCGCGATGGCATGGGTGGTGGTCGTGCCCATGGTGAGCGTGTAGCCATCGGGTGCCGCACGCGCAACCTCGCCCGTGGCGATGGTGCCGCCCGCGCCCGCCTTGTTCTCGATGATGACCGACTGCCCCAGGCGCTCGGAAAGCTTCTGGCCCACCACGCGCGCCACGGTATCGGTATTGCCACCGGCGGCGAAACCCACCACCAGCTTGATCGGCTTGTTCGGATACGACTGCGCCTGCGCGCCGAAGGCGGCGAGCGCCGCGACGGCCAACACCCAACGCACTGCTTTCATTGGACCCTCCCTGGGGCGACCTTTTATATGCCCGCGTAGTACTCCCGCAGGACCTGGAGCACTTCCGGGCGGCTGAACTCGCCCGGCACATTTTTGCCTTCGGAAAGCCACTTGCGCAACTGCGTCCCTGAGACCTGCAGCCGGTCGGCATCGCCGTGGGGGCACGTCTTGCCGGAAGCCATCCCGCCGCAACGGTAGCACCAGAAGGTCACGTCCATGCGCATGGGCTGGATCGCCAGCGCCCCGGCCGGGATCTCGTCGAAGATGCGATGGGCGTCGAAGGGCCCGTAATAGGAGCCCACGCCGGCGTGGTCGCGCCCGACGATGAGGTACGAGCAGCCGTAGTTCTGGCGGAAGACCGCGTGCAGCAACGCTTCGCGCGGGCCGGCGTAGCGCATGTCGAGCGGGTAGCCGGCCTGGATCACGCTGCCCGGGCGGAAGTAGTTCTCCACCAGGCGCCCGATCGCGCGGGTGCGCACGTCGCCGGGAATGTCGCCGGGCTTGAGGTGCCCGAGGAGCGAGTGCACCAGCACGCCGTCGCATACTTCCAGCGCCACCTTGGCGAGGTACTCGTGCGAGCGGTGCATGGGATTGCGCGTCTGGAAGGCCGCGACGCGCGACCACCCGAGGCGCTCGAACGCGGCGCGCGTCTGCGCCGGCGTCATGAAGAGATCGCCGAAGCGCTCGGCGAAGCCGCCATCGGAAAGCACCTTCACCGGCCCGGCGAGGTTCACCTCGCCTTGCTCCATGACCATCTTCACGCCGGGGTGCGCGGGATCGGTCGTGCGGAAGATCGCCTGGCACTCGTGGGCCTTGTCGATGCGGTAGGTCTCGGTGACCGTGAGGATGGCGAGGATGGAATCGTCGTCGGGATCGACGAGGGCCAATTCCCCCTCTCCCTTGGGAGCGGGCTGGGTCGAGGGTGCGGAGAGCGTGATCGGGATCGGCCAGAACGTGCCGTCGGCGAGGCGCATCGCATCGCAGGCGCCACGCCAGTCGGCCTCGCCCATGAAACCGGCGAGCGGCGTGAAGCCGCCGATGCCGAGCATCACGAGGTCGCCTTTCTCGCGGGAGGTCACGCGCAGCTTCGGAAGCGACTCGGCGCGGCGAAGCTCGGCGGCGCGCTCGGCGCCTTGCAGCAGGAGGGGTTTGAGCTGGGGTGAACCGTGGGGGGCAGGCAGTGGCATGGATTGATGACCCGATAAATCGTCTCGATGGGTGGCGCGTCGTGCAGCGCTCATAATGCACGACGTGAAGGTCTGCATCGTCTCCGACAGCCACGACCGCGCCGATCCCCTGGCGCGCGCGGTGCATGATGCGAAGGCGCTCGGCGCGGAGGCCGTGATCCATTGCGGTGACCTCATCGGCGCGCAGACCATCAAGCCGGCGCTGGCCGCGGGGCTGCCGGTGCACGCGATCCACGGCAACAACCTGGGCGATCCGCAGGCGATGTTCTTCCAGTCCCGGATGAGCAACGGGCAACTGCAGTACTACGGCCCGGACGCGAAGCTGGAGCTCGCCGGGCGGAAAGTCTTCCTGGTGCACTACGACCATTACGGATACGCGTTCGCGTGCACCGGGGAGTGGGACCTGGTCTGCTGCGGCCACTCCCACAAGGCCGAGGCGCGGCAGGTGGCGAACGTGAAGGGCGGCACGAGCTGGCTGGTGAATCCGGGAACAGTGGCCGCGCTGGCGGCGCCGGCGACGTGGGTGCTGGCGGATTTGGCTACGATGCGGTTCGAGGTTAAGACGCTTTCTTGAGACTGGGTCCCCGCCTTCGCGGGGACGACGAGGAGAGACATGTTCACGACCGATCCATTCGCGACACTGGCCGGGGCCGTTCCGCCCGGCTTCATGAAGGGCTTCCTCATCCTGATGGCGCTTGCCGTCGTCGTGGGGACCCTCGTGGATATCCTCCACAAGGGAAGCGCGCGCTACTTCTTCGCCAATTTCCGCAACGCGCGGACGAAGAAACATTCCCGCAGGCTGGGCGGGGGCGAGCTCGCGGCCATAGCGGTGCAGACGGCGCTCGTGGATGTCGCGGCGTCGGGCGAATTCTGCAACCCGCGCCGGCGCCTCGCACACCTGCTCACGATGTACGGATTCGTGATCTACCTGGTCACGACGGCGATGATGGTCTTCGGCGAGCACCGCGCCGGCCTCGTGCCGATGTTGTGGTGGATCGGCGGCCTGATGGTGCTGGTGGGCGGCTACTGGTTCTGGTTCTTCATCCGCGTGGACGTCTCGGCCGAGGGGAATTCGCCCTTCCGCATCGTGCGCGCCGACCTCTTCGTGCTGTCGCTGCTCGCGAGCGTGACGCTGGGCCTGCTGTGGGCGGCGACCGGCGGCGGCGCGCGCGTGCTCTTCTTGCTCTACCTGCTGGCCAACGCGGTCCTGTTCGGCTCGGTGTTCTGGTCGAAATTCGCGCACATGTTCTTCAAGCCCGCGGCGGCCTTCGACAAGCGGGTGAGCCGCGCCGACGGCACCGCCGAGAACCTTCCCCTGCAGAGCCGCGACGATCCCGAGCAGCAGAAGCGCCATTCCATGGAGCTGCTGCAGAATGCGCCCATGGACATGGGCCTCGGCATCAAGCGCGAAGCGCCCCGACACTACTAGGAACGAGACCCATGCCTACCTTCGTCTACATGACGCGCTGCGACGGATGCGGACACTGCGTCGACATCTGTCCGTCGGACATCATGCACATCGACCCGGTCTACCGGCGCGCCTACAACATCGAGCCGAACATGTGCTGGGAGTGCTACTCCTGCGTGAAGGCCTGCCCCCAGCATGCGATCGACGTGCGCGGCTACGCCGACTTCGCCCCACTCGGGCACAGCGTCCGGGTGGATCGAGACGAGCGCAAGGGCACCATCGCCTGGAAGATCGTCTTCCGCGACGGCACCGAGAAGAATTTCCTCTCGCCCATCACCACCAAGCCGTGGGGCACGGCGATTCCGAAGCTGGCCGAGGTCCCGGCGCCCGACCAGCAGATGCGCGACAGCCAGCTGCTCTACAACGAGCCGAAGTGGATCCGCATGGATGAGGGAGGCCTGCGCACGCTGAAGGACGCGGGCCTCAAGCTCAAGAAAGGCGTGTACTACTGATGGGCTACAAGACGGTCATCGAAGACGGCATCGACATCCTGGTCGTCGGTGCGGGGCTGGGCGGCACGGGCGCCGCCTGGGAGGCGCGGTTCTGGGGGCAGACCAAGAACATCGTGATCGCCGAGAAGGCGAACATCGATCGATCCGGCGCCGTGGCCCAGGGGCTCTACGCCATCAACTGCTACATGGGCACGCGCTGGGGCGAGAACAATCCCGAGGACCACGTGCGCTACGCGCGCATCGACCTGATGGGGCTGGTGCGCGAAGACCTGCTCTTCGACATGGCGCGCCACGTGGACTCCACGGTGCACCAGTTCGAGGAGTGGGGCCTGCCCATCATGAAGAACCCGAAGACGGGGCGTTATCTCCGGGAAGGCCGTTGGCAGATCATGATCCACGGCGAGTCGTACAAGCCCATCGTGGCCGAGGCGGCGAAGAAGTCCGCCGACAAGGTCTTCAACCGCATCTGCGTGACGCACCTGCTGATGGACGAGGCGAAGCCCAACCGCGTCGCGGGCGCCGTGGGCTTCAACGTCCGCACCGGCAACTACCACGTCTTCAAGTCGAAGACCGTCATCTGCGGCGCGGGCGGCGCATCCAACATCTTCAAGCCGCGCTCGACAGGCGAAGGCGCCGGGCGCACCTGGTACGCGCCCTGGTCCTCCGCCTCCGCGTACGGCCTCATGATCAACGCCGGCGCGAAGATGACGCAGATGGAGAACCGCATCGTGCTGGCGCGATTCAAGGACGGTTACGGCCCGGTCGGCGCGTATTTCCTGCACCTGAAGACCTACACGCAGAACGCCCTCGGGGAAGAGTACGAGTCCAAGTGGTTCCCGGCGCTGCAGAAGATGGTCGGCAAGGAGTACCTCGATCCCGAGGCCTCGCACCTCACGCACCGGCCGATCCCGACCTGCCTGCGCAACCACTGCATCATCAGCGAGGTGAACGCCGGCCGCGGCCCGATCCACATGGTGACCATGCAGGCGTTCCAGGATCCCCATCTCGAGGAGGTGGGCTGGGAAAACTTCCTCGGCATGACCGTGGGCCAGGCGGTGCTGTGGGCCGCCACGGACGTCGATCCCAAGAACGAGAACCCCGAGCTCACCACCTCCGAGCCGTACGTGATGGGCTCGCACGCGACCTGCTCGGGCGCCTGGTGCTCGGGCCCCGAGGACGTCTCGCCGCCCGAGTATTTCTGGGGCTACAACCGCATGACCACGATCGAGGGTCTCTTCGGCGCCGGCGACGCGGTCGGTGGCACGCCGCACGCGTTCTCCTCGGGCTCGTTCACCGAGGGCCGCCTCGCCGCCAAGGCCGCCTGCAAGTACATCGACGACGGCAAGGGCGAAGGCATCGTCGTCTCCCAGGAGCAGATCGAGCAGCGCCGCAAGGAGATCTACAAGCCGCTCGAGCACTACCGGATCTACCGCAACGCCGTCGTCGCCGGCACGGTGAACCCCCATTACATCAACCCGCAGCAGGGCCTCGATCGCCTGCAGAAGCTGATGGACGAGTATTGCGCGGGCTACACCGTGGGCTACATGACCAACGAGAAGCTGCTCAACATCTGCCTGAAGAAGCTGAAGCTCATGGAGGAGGATCTCGAGAGCCTCGCCGCGAAGGACCTGCACGAGCTGCTGCGCGCCTGGGAGCTCAAGCACCGCCACAGGGCCGCGGAATGCGTCACCCACCACACGCTCTTCCGCAAGGAGACGCGCTGGCCGGGCTACTACTACCGCGGCGACGTGATGCGCGTGGACGACGAGAACTGGCACGTGCTCACCGTCTCGCGGCGCGACCCCCAGACGGGCGAGTACACCATGGAGAAGGCCCCCTGCTACCACCTGGTATCGGAGGCCGAGTAACCATGCCCCCGGACGGAAGCGCGCCTCGCATGAACATCATCGAGAAGACCGACAGCGAGATCCGGCTCGTCGCCGATGCACTGTGGCGCGAGCTCCTCGCGGCCTCGAACGAGGCCAAGTACGGCGAGTTCGTGAAGAGCTTCGCGCGCGCCCTGGCGCTTTCCATGAACGAGGTCGTGGTGAACCACCAGTTCGCCAACAGCGAGCTCGCGCGCAACCTCGGTGACTTCGACTACCTCGGCATCATCCGCCGCGGCGAGCACGTCACGGTGCTCTACCGGCAACGCAGCACGAAGAAGCCGGGCGAGTGGCTGGGCCGGCTGGTGCTGGGCTACGAGGACGGCGAGGTCCGGATCTTCGCGGCATCGATCTTTTGATGGCCGAAAAGATCCAGGACGGCAAGCTGGTCGAGCTCACCTACCAGGTGACCGACCGCAAATCGGGCCAGGTCCTCACCTGCGTCGAGTTTCCGTTGGGCTACGTGCACGGCCACAACGAGATCCTCGCGCCCTCGGTCCACAAGGAGCTCGAGGGCAGGTCCGCCGGCGACGTGATCGAGGTGCCCATCGACGGCAACCGCATCTTCGGCCCGCGCGACGAGTCGCTCGTCTTCACCGACCGCATCGAGAACGTCCCCGAGGAATACCGGCAAATCGGCACGTCCATCCTGATGCAGAACGACAAGGGAAAGGCGCGCAGCTTCCTCGTGACGCGAATGGACGACGCGACCCTGACCGTCGACGGCAACAACCCCCTTTCCGGCCGCGAGGTCGTCTTCCGCCTCGAGATCCTCACGGTCCGCGACGCTACGGACGCCGAATTGAAAGCGGGCGGGGCGATCGGCCCCGGCCCGGATATCGACCCCGCCCGACTCAGGAGAGCCTGACCCATGAGCGACCAGAAACCCGTCACCAAGGTCCCCGAAGGCAAGACGCGCTTCTACACCACGCGGCAGAAGCCGCCGACGGAGAAGGGATTCGTCGGCTACGAGACCGAGTGGAAGCCGATGCAGAAGGAAGTGGAGTACCAGACGCCGAAGAAGCCCTGAGGCCGGGACCGCATCGCATGGCCGACGCTCGCCAGCAGGCCCGTGAAATCATCGACCGCTCGCTCGTCATAGACACGTTGGGCGGGGCGATCGTCCACCCCACGCCGCACGTCGACGAAGGCACTTACGAGGAGCACGTGCTCGGCTACGGCTGGAGCGCGATGAACGCCTGCCTGGTTTCCGAGCCCACGTACAACGCGACGTGGGAGGAAGTGCTCGCGGCGATGTACGAGAACTTCCTCTACTTCGAGATGAGCCCGAAGGTGCGCCACGTCGAGACGGTCGACGACCTGCTCGACGCCAGGCGGCAGGGGCAGCTGGGTGTTTTCTTCGGCCTGCAGAGCGGCAGCTGCCTCGAGACCGACCGCAAGCGCGTCCGGCTGCTGCACAAGCTGGGCCTGCGGGTGCTGCAGCTCACCTACATGGAGCGCAACGCGATCGGCGACGGCTGCCTCGAGCCCGAGAACCGCGGCCTCACGCACTACGGCATCCAGGTGGTGCGCGACTGCAACCGGGTGGGCGTGCTGGTCGATTGCTCCCACGTGGGCATCCAGACCACGCTCGACGCGGCCCACCATTCCTCGAAGCCGATCGTGGTCTCCCACACGGCCGTGCGCGCCATTGCGGACAACCCGCGCTGCGTGACAGACGAGCAGATGCTGGCCGTCGCCCGCAAGGGCGGCACCATCGGCATCACGCCCTACGCGCCCTTCATCCGCACCGATCGCACCCCGACCCTCGACGATTTCATCGATCACTTCGACTACGCCATCAAGCTCCTCGGCGAGGATCACGTGACCGTCGCCACGGACATGTTCGACGGCAAGACGAAGGTCAACTGGCCGACGCCCTGGTACTACCCGGAGATCACCAAGGGCGCGCAGTACTCGACGCGCCGCGTCCCGGGGTTCAGCAAGAAATCCAACCTCGTCGACCTGGTCGAGGGCTTCGTGCGCCGTGGATACCGCTCGGAGACGATCGAGAAGATCCTCGGCGCCAATTTCCTTCGCGTGCTGAAGGAAGTCTGGAAGTGACCGCCGCCATAGCCAAGGGGAAAATTCGAATGAACGCGAAATGGACCGTCTTCGGCATGGCCCGCGCTGCCGTGGCCATGGCGCTGCTGGCGCTGGCGAGCCTTGGCGCGCAGGCGCAAGCGCCCTACCCGAACAAGCCCATCAGGATGATCATGCCCTTCGCGCCGGGCTCGGGCTTCGACACGATCGTGCGCTTCACGGCGGAGAAGCTCTCGAAGGAGCTCGGCCAGCAGGTGGTGGTGGAGAACATGCCGGGCGCGGGCGGGATCATCGCCTCGCAGCACGTGGCGCGGGCCAACCCCGACGGCTACACGCTCATCTTCCATTCGGTGTCCTCGGCCGTGGTCATCGCCAAGGCGTATACGAACCTGCGTTACGACCCCGCGAGCTTCGCGCCCGTCTCCTTCATCTCGCAATACCCGCTGGCGATGGTGGCCAACCCGCAGCTGCCGGCCACCAACATCAAGGAGTTCATCGCGCTGGCGAAGGCGAACCCGGGCAAGTACGCCTATGGATCGTCCGGCGTCGGCACCGGCATCCACCTGGCGGGGGAGCTCTTCAAGATGCAGGCGGGCGTGGACCTGATCCACGTTCCGTACAAGGGGACGGCCGGGGCGACCGCCGATCTCCTCGCGGGCCGCATCCATGTCATGTTCGAGGCCGTGCCCTCGTCGGTCGGTCGCGTCTCCACGGGCCAGGTCCGGGCGCTCGCGGTCACGACGACCAAGCGCTCCTTCGCACTGCCCGACGTGCCGACGCTGCAAGAGGCCGGCCTCAAGGATTTCGACATCCCTTTCTGGAACGGCATCTTCGCGCCGGGGGGAACCCCGAAAGCGATCATCGACAAGCTCTCGGCCGCGTGCGCCAAGGTGGTGCGCGATCCCGCGACCATCGCCAAGTTCAAGGAGCTGGGCGCCGAGGGGGTGGGCTCCACGGCCGAAGATCTCGACCGGTTCTGGAAGCAGCAGCTGGCACTCTACGGCAAGGTCGTCGAGGCCTCCGGGGTGAAGCTGGAGGCCCAGTAGCATCCCCGGAGTCCACTCGCGATTGGTGCACAATTGCCGGCGGCAACCGAAATCCTTTACGAGGTGACACCGTGATGAAGATCGATCCCCGCCGCGCGCTCGCCGGCATCACCGCAGCCTTCGCCCTCCTTTCGTTATCCCCCGCGGCCAGCGCGCAGGCGATGCCGGCGCTGCCCGATGCCATCAAGTCGCAGGGCAAGGTGCGCGTGGGCGTGCGCTGCGACCAGCCGCCCTACGGGTTCCAGGACGAGAAGGGACAGTTCGCCGGCGTCGAGGTCGACATGGCGAAGCAGATCGCCACCTACGCGTTCGGCTCGCCCGACAAGGCGGAGCTCACCTGCGTGACGGCGGCGAACCGCATCCCGCAGCTCACCAGCAAGCGCGTCGACTTGCTGATCGCCACGCTCGGCATCTCGCCGGAGAGGGCGCGCGTGGTCGCGTTCTCCAAGCCGTATCGCTGGGGTGCGAGCGATGTGCTCGTCGCCAAGGACTCGCCCTACAAGAAGCTGGACGACCTCTCCGGCAAGACGATCATCGCGCTGACGGGCTCGGTGCAGGCCAAGTGGTTCGAGGAAAAGATGAAGAGCGCCACGCTGCTGCGGCTGAACACGGCGGCGGACTCGCTCCAGGCGCTCAAGCAGGGGCGCGGGGAGGCGTACGCGCACGACGCGGCCACACTGGTGATCATCGCTTCGAAGGACCCCACCCTGCGGCTGCTGGGCGACCACTACCAGCTCTCCGATGCCGCCATGGCGGTGCGCCCCGGCGAGGACGCCTGGCTCGCCTACGTGGACGCCGCCATCGTGCGCATGCGCTCCGAAGGGCTCTTCCTGCGCTGGGTGGAGAAATGGGTGCCCGCGGACGTGCGCAGCTACTACGTGATGGTCTTCAAGGAGCCGCGGCCGGCCGAGCGCTGACCGGCCGCAGGCGTCCCCATGTTCGACCCCGAATACCTGCTCGCGCAGGTGCCGGGTCTGTTGCGCGGCCTGGGGATGACGCTGGTGGTGACCGCCATCAGCATCGCCCTCGCGGCGGCGATCGGGCTGGTGGGCGCGGCGATGCGCATCCAGCGCGTGCCGGTGCTGAGCCAGCTCGCCGCCGCGTACGTGGAGCTCATCCGCAACACGCCGATCCTGGTCCAGCTCTTCTTCCTCTTCTACGGGCTGCCCGCGGTCGGGATGAAGATGTCGCTCTTCTGGACGGGCGTGGTCTGCCTCACGCTCTGGGGCGGCGCCTACCAGATCGAGAATCTCCGCGGCGGGCTGGCCGCAGTCGACCGCGGCCTGCGCGAGGCCGCGCTCGCCCTCAACCTTCGCCCGCGCAACTTCATGCGCTACGTGGCGGTTCCCGTCGCGTTGCGGGTGAGCCTGCCCTCGATGCTGAACACGGCCATCTCCCAGCTCAAGAACTCGTCGTACCTCCAGACGATCGGCCTGGCCGAGCTCACCTTCGTGGCCCTCGACCGCGTCGCGACCGATTTCCGCGCCCTCGAGATGTTCGCCGCGCTGGGCGTGATCTACGTGGCCCTGGTCTTCGCGCTGAGCGCCGTGGCCGCGCGGCTCGAGACGCGGCTCAACCGGCCCTACGCGACCTGAGCCATGGCGCTGCTCTTCGACAACTGGGTTTTCATCTCCAAGGGCCTCGTCGAGACCTTCAAGCTGGCCGGCGTCTCCCTGCTCTGCGCGACCCTGCTCGCGGTGGTGCTCGGCACGGTTTCGCTGCTGCGCGTGCCTTACCTGGGCAAGGTGATTCGCGGCGCGGTCGAGCTCTTCCGCGCGGTGCCGCTGATCGTGAACATCTTCTTCTTCTACTTCGTGGCGCCCACGCTCGGGATGGACCTCTCTCCTTTCGCCTCGGTAAGCCTGGGGTTGAGCCTGTGGGGCGGGGCCAACGGCACCGAGATCGTGCGTGGCGGGCTCACCTCCATCAGCGCCCACCAGTGGCAAAGCGCGCGCGCGCTCGGCTTGACCACGTGGCAGGTCTTCCGATTCATCGTCTGGCCGCAGGCTCTCAAGTCGATCCTGCCGCCGTACGCGGGCCTGCTTACGCTGATGGTGCAGGGCACCTCGCTCGGCGCGCTCGTCGGCGTGGGCGAGTTCCTGAGGACCGGCCAGATCATCGTCGAGCGCACCGCGGTGATGCAGGGCGAGAGCCCCGCCTTCGTCGTCTATTCGGCCGTGCTGCTCACCTATTTCGTCATCTGCTCCTGCATCTCGCAACTGTCGCGCCATCTCGAGCGCCGTTTCCGGGCTGCCGCCTGGGCGGAGGCACCCCGCCCGCTTCGCATGGAATGACTTCGATGAACACCCCCGAGTCCAAGGTCAGTCGACGCCTCACAGAGGCCGTAGCGCCCGAGGTGCGAGACCTCATCTACCAGCCGCGCCTGGGCGCCGACTTCGACGACAGCTTCGGCTACCTGCACGAGATCAACGAGGCCCACCTGCTCATGCTGGCGGACCAGGGCCTGCTCGCGAAGGAAACCGTGCGCACCCTCGCTGCGGCGCTCGGGCGCATCGCGGCCGAGGGCCCCCGGGCGATGGCGCTCGATCCCCGGCGCGAGGACGCCTACTTCAACTACGAAGCCCACCTGATCGAGATCACCGGCGCCGATGTGGGCGGCCGGATCCACCTCGGCCGAAGCCGCAACGACATCCTCGCGACCATGGACCGCCTGCGCGCCCGCGACCTGGTGCTCGACCTGGCCGAGCGGGTGGCCGCCGCGCGCTCAACCGCGCTCGATGGCGCGCTGAAGCATTGCGAGGTGGTGATGCCCGGTTACACGCACCTGCAGCCGGCGCAGCCGATCACCTACGGCTTCTACCTGTGCGGCGTGGCGCAGGCGCTCGCGCGCGACGGCGATCGCCTCGCCCAGGCCTACGACGGCATCAACCGCAGCGCGCTCGGCGCGGGGGCGCTGGCGGGCACGTCGTTCGCGATCGACCGGGAAGCCACGGCGCGCCTGCTGGGCTTCGCCGCGCCCGTGGGCAACACCCTCGATGCCGTCGCCTCCCGCGACTTCGCGCTCGAGCTGCTCTCCGCGCTTTCGGTGCTGGCCGTCACGTGGAGCCGCGTGGCGCAGGACTTCTACGTCTGGTGCACCCACGAATTCCAGATGGTCGATTTCCCCGACAGCGTCGCCAGCACCTCGAGCATCATGCCGCAGAAGAAGAACCCGGTCGTGCTGGAGCACCTGAAGGGCCGCGCCGCCGCCGTGATCGGGCAGATGGCGACCGCCATGATGAACGTGCGGGCCGTCAACTTCAGCCATACCGGCGACGGCAGCCGCGAAACCGTGCGCGCGCTTTGGACCGCCGGAAAGGAGGGCCTCGATTGCCTGCGCCTGCTGGAGCTAGCGCTGCGCACCGCCACACCCAACGCGGATCTCATGCTGCGCCGCGCCACGGCGGACTTCGCTTCCGCGACGGAGCTCGCCGACGCGCTCGTCAGGCACGCCGATCTCTCGTTTCGGGATGCCCACCACGTGGTCGGCGCGGTGGTGCGGGAAGCGATGGACCGCGGGTTGCCGGCGAACGAGATGACGGGCGCGATGCTGCAGGCCGCAGCCGTCGCGCAGATCGGGCGCAGCGTCTCGCTGCCCGAGGACGTCATTCGGGACTGCCTCGACCCCGTGCGCAGCCTGCGCGCGCGCACCCTCACCGGCGGGCCCGCCCCCGAGGCGGTGCGGAAGTCGATCGCGACGCTGCGCGCGGACCTCGACCGTTCGCGGGCGGTGAACGCCGAGCGCAAGGCCGCCATCGCGGCAGCGCGTGCGGAGCTGCGGCGCAAGGTAGCGGCGCGTGCAGGCGGATAGCCCAGCCGTGACGCCTCCCGCGGTGGAGGCCGTGGCGGTGAACAAGTGGTTCGGCCACCACCACGTGCTGAAGGACGTCGACCTGCGCGTCGCGGAAGGCGAGCGGCTCGTGGTCTGCGGGCCTTCCGGCTCGGGCAAGTCCACGCTCATCCGTTGCATCAACGGCATCGAGGGCTTCGAGAAGGGACGCCTCTGCGTCCACGGCACTGCCCTGGACGGGACGCCGGCCGTGACGAGCCGCGTGCGCCGCCAGGTGGGCATGGTGTTCCAGGCCTTCAACCTGTTCCCGCACCTGACGGCGATGCAGAACTGCACGCTCGCGCCCGTCGTCGAGCAGGGCATGGACCGCGCGGCGGCGCAATCGATGGCGCTCGAATGCCTGCGGCAGGTTCATCTCGCCTCGCACGCGCACAAGTATCCCGCGCAGCTCTCCGGTGGCCAGCAGCAGCGCGTGGCGATCGCGCGCGCGCTGTGCCTGAAGCCCCGGCTCATGCTGTTCGACGAGCCGACCTCGGCGCTCGACCCGGAAATGGTCCACGAGGTGCTCGAGACGATGGCCTCGCTCGCCGGCGCCGGCATGACCATGATCTGCGTGACCCACGAGATGAGCTTCGCGCGGCAAGTGGCCGACCGCATCGCGTTCATGGACGAGGGACGCATCCTCGAGGTCCAGGCCACCCCGGATTTCTTCTCCGCGCGAACGCACGAGCGCGCGCGGCAATTCCTCTCGCGCCTGCTGCACTGACGACCTGGCGCGCGCGCCTGCTACTTCCGCGCGGCTTCCTCCCTCACCTTCGCGATCACGAGGTCGGTGTTCTCGAAAAGCCGCTGCGGCGGCACGGCGCCGTTCATCACGTAGCGCCCCGCCACCACGATCAGCGGCACGCTCTCCACCTTGTGGGCCACCGCCTTCTCCTCGGCGAGCCTCCAACGGCCGGCGACCACGAAGGAGCGCGAGGTCTGGGAGAACCTGGCGGCATCGACGCCATGTCTCGCCAGCCACGCCGCGCGCGTCTTCTCGTCGGCGAGGTTGACGCGCTGCACGTGCACCGCCGAGTAGACCGGCAGGAGCAGCTTTTCCGCCAGGCCCAGGGCATCCAGCGTGAGGTAGAGGCGCGCGAGCTCGTTCCACTCGGGCCGGCCGAAGCCGACCGGCAGGCGCACCAGGACCACGTCCTTCGGCAACGTAGCCCGCCACGCCTGCAAGTGAGGCTCCAGCTCCCTGCAATGCGAGCAGGCGAAGGAGAAGTATTCCGTGACCTCGATCCGGCCGGTGGCGGCGCCTGGCTGCGGCGGAACGATCTCGAAATAATCCCTGCCGGGTTGTTGCGCCGACGCCGCGGTGGCCACGAGGAACCACAGGAAGACCAAGGCGAGCAGGCGGTTGCGGCACGTATCCATCGTCGGAGCATACCGCGCGCGGCAGGTTTTTCCATCGTGTAAGGTGCACGCCATGGAACTGCGCATGCATGCACCGGCGCCGGGCTGGGAAGCACGATGATCGTATGCGGCGACCAGGTGCCGGTGGACCGGGGCACCGAGGCCCAGGTGAAACATGTGTTCTCGCTGGACGCCGAAGCTGCGGCCTCGCTTTTTAGCAGGCCGGGACTGGAGGGCCATCGTCCATCGCGCGTGATCGCGTTTTTCGAGGACGGCAGCCACGCCGCGGTGGTGGCCTACAACCCGCTCCCCGGGGCATGACCGCCCGATTGATTCCCGCCGCATTGCGGCTGCGCGACGAGATCGGCAAGTTGCGATTCGCCCTACCGGTTGCGCACGTATACAACCCGCTCGACTACGCGTGGCCGGCGCACGAGGAGTACCTGCGCCGCTACGGCGCTGGGCGCAAGCGCGTGGTGTTCCTCGGCATGAATCCGGGCCCCTTCGGCATGGTGCAGACGGGGATTCCCTTCGGCGAGGTGGCGGCGGTGCGCGATTGGCTGGGCATCCGCGCGGCGATCGGCAGGCCCGGCAGCGAGCATCCGAAGCGGCCGGTTACCGGGTTCGACTGCTTGCGTTCGGAAGTGAGCGGCCGGCGCCTGTGGGGCTTGTTCATGCAACGCTTTCGTACCGCGGACGCCTTCTTCCGCGAGCACTTCGTCGTGAATTATTGCCCGCTCGCGTTCGTGGAGAGCAGCGGCCGCAACCGCACGCCCGACAAGCTGCCGCCCGCCGAACGCGCGGCGGTATTCGCCCTGTGCGACGAGCACGTGCGCGAGGTGGCGCGGGCGCTCGAGCCCGAATGGGTCGTCGGCGTGGGGGATTTCGCCGCGAAGCGCGCCGAGCTTGCGCTCGCGGGATTCGATCTGCGCATCGCGCGAATCCACCACCCCAGCCCCGCCAACCCCGCGGCAAACCGGGATTGGGCAAACATCGTCACCGCGCAATTGCGGCAGCTCGGGCTCTGGAAACAGGAGTAATGCCGGCGCTGACATGTCGTCCGGCGCCATACCCACGTATAATTGCGTTGCAAGGTCATCAAGCAGCGAAGTCTCGGTCCCTCCCGCCGCGCGCTTTTTCCGCGGTCCCGAAGCGACATTTCCTTCCTTGGTTTTGGTTCCCCGCGCCGGGCCGGGAACGCCTGCGCCCTGTTGCCGATAACGAACGAGAGGACACCATGTCAAAGGAAGAGCACATCGAAATGGAAGGCGTCGTGAGCGAGGTGCTGCCGGATACGCGCTTCCGCGTGGGGCTCGTCAACGGGCACAACATCATCGCCTACCTGTCGGGCAAGATGCGCAAGCACCGCATCCGCATCCTCGCCGGCGACAAGGTGAGCCTGGAAATGACGCCCTACGACCTGAGCAAGGGGCGCATCACCTTCAGGCACAAGGACGAGAAGGCTCCCTCGGCCGGCCCGCGTCGTCCGGCGACTTTCGGGCGCCGCTAGAAGTATCAGCCAGCAGTCCGACTCGGCGAATTCCTTCCCGAAGGGAGCGCCCGCCCGTCAGACGCCTCCGGCATCGTTTCCGGCCGGACCAAGGCATGGGCCATCCGCATCACGGCGCAGCAATGAGTCGATGTTTTCATGTGAGCGTACCCACATGAAAGGCACGAACATGCTCTATACCCTCGCAGTCATCCTGCTCGTCCTGTGGCTCCTCGGTCTCGTGAGCTCGTTCACGCTGGGCGGCTTCATCCACATCCTGCTCGTCGTGGCCGTCGTCATGGTGCTGCTGAACCTCATCAGCGGGCGCCGAGCTCTCTGACGGGTCCTCGCCACAACGAAAACGGCCGCGTTCGCGGCCGTTTTCGTTCCTGTCACGCGAGCAAGTCCTTCACGCGGTTCCTCTTGGTGCGCAGGTGCTGGCGCAGCACCTTGCCCGCGGCCCGGGCATCGCGCGCCTCCAGCGCCTTGATGATCGCCTGGTGCTCGCGCACCGCGGTCTTCCACTGCCCGTCGGTGATCCGGGACATGTAGCGGATGCGCCGCACGTGGTCGCCGAGGCTCGCGCACACGTGCTGCAGCACGGGGCTGCCGGAAGCGCGCACGATCTCGTCGTGGATCTCCTCGTTGAGCGCGAAGAAGCGGGAGCGATTGCGCGCCCGGTAGGCGCTCATCATCCGGTCGTGCAGCGCCCGGATGCGCGCAAGGGCCTCGTCGCTCATCACGCCGCACGCGCGCTCGGCCGCGAGCGCCTCGAGCACCTCGAGCACCTCGAACATCTGGTCCACCTCGTCGGGAGGCAGGCGCCGGACCACCGCCCCGCGGCCGGGCTGCAGCTCGAGGATGCCGCGGGCGCTCAGGACCTGGAACGCCTCGCGCAGCGGCGTGCGCGACACGCCCAGCTGGGCGCAGAGCTGGCGCTCCGGGATGCGGGCGCCCGGCAGCAGCGCTCCGTTCTCGATCATGCGCTTGATGCGGTCGATCACCGCGTCCTGCAGCGCGCGGCGTGCGATGGGCTCGATGGTTTCCGTCACCGGCGTTGGGGGAGGCTTTTCAATGCCCTGAGTTTACGCAAGCGCGCAGGCTGGTATATGGTATACCGACGTCCCCGAGGAGGAGCAACCCCATGACGACCTTCGCCCGTCGCGCCGTAGCGCGCGCCTTCGCCGCCGCAACGTTTACCGCCGCCGCGCTCGGTGGCGCTACCCTTTCGACCTCGGCGCTCGCCGCATGGGAGCCGACCAAGCCGATCACCTTCGTGGTGACGGGCGGCGCCGGCGGCGGGGCCGACCAGATGGCCCGCCTCATCCAGGGCATCGCCGCCAAGCACAAGCTCACCCGGCAGCCCTTCGTCGTGCAGATCATGAACGGCGGCGGCGGCGGCCAGGGCTTCATGGACGTGAAGAACAGCCCGGGCGACCCCCACAAGGTCATGATCGTGCTCTCGAACGCGCATACGGTGCCCATGTCCACCAAGCTGCCGTTCAACTGGCGCGACACCACGCCGGTCGCGCTGATGGCGCTCGACGAGTTCGTCCTCTGGGTGAACGCGAAGTCGCCGTACAAGACGTCGAAGGACCTGATCGACGCCATGAAGAAGGGCGCGCCCGGCGACTTCAAGTTCGGCGGCGCCGGGCGCAAGCGCGAGGACGAGCTGGTCGCGGCCCTCGTGGAGAGCAAGGCCGACGTGAAGTTCACCTTCATCCCCTACAAGGGCGGCGGCGAGATCTCGGCCCAACTGGTGGGCGGCCACATCGAGGTCAACCCGAACAACCCGATCGAGCACATCTCCCACTGGAAGGCCGGGCAGGTGCGCCCGCTTTGCGTGCTCAACACCAAGCGCATGCCCTTCAAGGAGCCGATCGCCGACGGCAGGTCCTGGAGCGACGTGCCCACCTGCAAGGAGCAGGGACTCGACGCCCAGTACACGATGCTGCGCGCGATCCTGATGCCCAAGGGCGTCACCAAGGAGCAGCTCGATTACTACGTGGACGTGTTGCGCAAGGTGCGCGAGACGCCCGAGTGGAAGGAGTTCGTCGAGCGCGGCGCGTACAACAACACATTCCTCGCCGGGGAGGAGCTGCGCAAGTTCCTCGAGGAGGACGAGAAGCGCCACAGGGAAATCATGCAGAAGGCCGGCTTCCTCGCCGACTGAAATCGCAACCGCACACCAGGAGGCAGCAATGAGCTCGATCATCCGGCCGAAAGAGGAGTACCACCGCCTCACCACCGAGAACATGGAGCGGCACCTGCCGCGGCCCGACCAATGGAGCGTGCGCCAGAAGCTCGCCCTCACCTGCCGCATCCTCGCCGACGAGGGGCACGAGTCCGCCATCGCGGGACAGATCACCGCGCGCGGCGAGAAGCCCGGCACGTACCACATGCTGCATTTCGGCCTGGGCTTCGACGAGGCGCGCGCGAGCAACATGATCCTGGTGGACGACGACCTGAACGTCCTCGAGGGCGAGGGCATGCCCAATCCCTCGAACCGGTTCCACCTGTGGATCTACCGCCACCATCCCAACGTGAACTCGATCATCCACACGCATCCGCCGTACGTCTCCGCGCTCTCGGTGGTGGGCGAGCCGCTCGCCGTGGCGCACATGGACCACACCATGTTCTGGGACGACTGCGCCTACCTGCCGGAATGGCCCGGCGTGCCCATCGGCGACGAGGAAGGCGAGATCATCTCCAAGGCCATCGGCAACAAGCGTTCGATCCTGCTCGCGCACCACGGCCAGCTCGTGGCCACCTCGCGCCCCGAGGAGTCGTGCATCCTCGCAGTCTTCATCGAGCGTGCCGCGCGGCTGCAGGTGATGGCGCGCGCCATCGGGCCGATCAAGCCGATCAAGCCCGAGCTCGCGAAGGAGGCGCACGACTATCGCCTCAAGCCCCGCGCCATCGACGCGACCTTCGCCTACTTCGCGAGGCGCGCGCTCAAGACCCAGGCCGAGTGCCTGGAGTAGGGCCGGTGTCCGTGGAGCGTGAGGCCGCGGCCGCGGAAGGGCTCGCGGTGCGGCGGCGCACGGTCGAGCTGGCCGTGGGCGCGTCCGCCTTCGCCCTCGGGCTCGTGGTGATGTGGGACACGCATCGCCTCGGTGCCGGCTGGGAAGGCGGAAGCCCGGAGTCGGGCTACTTCCCCTTCCGGCTCGGGGCGATCATCGCGATCGCCGCGGCGGTGATCTTCCTGCGGGCGTTGCTCGCGCGCGAGTCCGAGCCCGCGATCTTCGTCACCTGGGCGCGGCTGCGGCTCGTGCTCGCGGTGCTCATCCCGATGCTGGCCTACATCGGCGTGATCCACCTCCTCGGCATCTACGCCGCGAGCGCGCTCTTCATCGGCGCGTTCATGCGCTTCGGCGGCGGCTACGGCTGGGTCAAGTCCGCGATCGTCGGCGCCGCCACGGGTGCGGTGCTCTTCTGGCTCTTCGAGGTGCAGTTCCTGGTGCCGCTGCCCAAGGGCCCCCTCGAGGCGCTCTTCGGCTACTAGCGCGATGGACGAGCTGAACCTACTGATGCACGGCTTCGGGGTCGCCCTCACGGGCTACCACCTGTGGCTGATGATGGTGGGCATCGTGCTCGGCATCCTGGTGGGCGTGCTGCCCGGCCTGGGCGCGCCCAACGGCGTGGCGATCCTGCTGCCGCTCACCTTCGGCATGCCCCCGACCGCCGCGGTCATCATGCTCACCAGCATGTATTGGGGCGCCCTCTTCGGCGGGGCGATCGCCTCGATCCTCTTCAACATCCCGGGCGAGCCCTCCTCGGTCGCGACCACCTTCGACGGCTACCCGCTCGCGCAGCAGGGCCGCGCCACCGAGGCGCTCACCTCCGCGTTCACCGGCTCCTTCGTGGGCGCGCTCGCGGGGATCCTGCTGATCACGTTCCTCGCGCCGGTCATCGCCGACTTCGCGCTCGAATTCGGCCCGCCCGAGTTCTTCGCGGTGTACCTCCTCACCTTCTGCAGCTTCATCGGCGTGGGCAAGGAGCGCGCCGACAAGACCATCCTCGCGATGATGATCGGCTTCGGGCTCGCCACCGTGGGCATGGACACGATGAGCGGCGACTTGCGCCTCACCTTCGGCGCCACCTCGCTCATGCAGGGCATCGCCTTCCTCGTGGTCGTGATCGGCCTCTTCGGCATCGGCGAGATCCTGGTCACCATGGAGGAAGGCTTCAAGCTCGAGGGCAAGCCCGCGCGCATGAGCCCGCGCGCGATCTTCGAGACCTGGGCGAAGCTGCCGCGCTACTGGGCCACGCTGCTGCGCAGCTCCGCCATCGGCTGCTGGATGGGCATCACCCCCGGAGGCGCCACCGCCGCTTCCTTCATGGGCTACGGCATCGCCAAGCGCGTCTCGAAGGAGCCGGACAAGTTCGGCAAGGGCGCGGTGGAAGGGGTGCTCGCCCCGGAAACCGCCGCCCACGCCTCGGGCACGAGCGCGCTGCTGCCGATGCTGGTGCTGGGGATCCCCGGCTCGGCCACCGCCGCGGTGCTGCTGGGCGGCCTCATGATCTGGGGACTGGAGCCCGGGCCGCTGCTCTTCAAGTCGCAGCCCGATTTCGTCTGGGGGCTCATCGCCAGCATGTATCTGGGCAACCTAGTGGGGCTCGTGGTCGTGCTGCTCACGGTGCCGATCTTCGCCGCGGTGCTGCGCATCCCGTTCTCGATCATCGCGCCGGTGATCATCGTCATCTGCGCCGTGGGCGCCTTCACGGTGCACAACTCGATGCTCGACGTATGGCTGATGGCCCTCTTCGGCGTCGTGGGCTACCTTTTCAAGAAGCTCGACTACCCGATCGCGCCGCTGGTGCTCTCGCTGGTCCTGGGCGACAAGGCCGAGGACGCCTTCCGCCAGAGCATGCTCGCCTCCAAGGGAAGCCTCGCGGTCTTCTGGTCGAACGGCCTCGTGGGCGTGATCACGACGCTCGCGTTGCTGCTGCTCTTCTGGCCGCTCATCTCGGCCGCCTGGCGGCGCCTCAAGCCACGCGGCAACGGCGGGCTGGCGGCGAGCCAGGCGAGGCCCTAGGACGGTCCCGGCTCAGTAGCCGAGCGACCGATCGACGTAGCCGGGCAGGTCGCGCGGCTGCGCGCCCCGCTCCAGCCGCTCCAGTCCTTCCGCGACCTGTTCCGCCGCCGGGCCGTACGGGGTGGGCGCCGCGAGGTGCGGCGTGACGGTCACCTTCGGATGCGCCCAGAACGGATGCTCCGCCGGCAACGGCTCGACGCGAAAGACGTCGAGCGTGGCGCTCGCGAGCTGGCCCGCGTCGAGCGCGGCGATGAGGTCCTCGTCCACGATCGTGCCGCCACGCCCGATGTTGATGACGTGGGCGCACATCGGCATCTGCGCGAAGGCGCGGCGATCGAGCAGGTCGCGCGTATCGTCGGTGAGCGGCAGCGCATTGACGAGGATCTGCGAGCGGGCAAGGAAATCGGCCAGTTGCGAGTCGCCCGCGAAGGTCTCGACGCCGGCGACCTTGCGCGGCCGCCGTGACCATCCCACCACCGGATACTCGAAGCGCGCGAGCGCCTCCAGGATCGCCGCGCCCATCGCGCCCAGGCCCAGCACGCCGACGACGGGCGCGTCTTCGCGAGGACGCGAGGCGTTCCAGTCGCGCGAGCCGCGCGGTGGCGGCGCGAAGCGATCGAGCCCGCGCGTGATGCGGGCCACCGCGAAGCAGACGTATTCGGCGATCTTCGACGCCATGCCGGCGTCCACCAGGCGGATGATCGGAAGGCTGGCCGGCACGGTGCCGCGGCCGAGGAGCGCGTCCACGCCGGCGCCGAGGTTGAATACCGCGCGCAGCCCGGGCTCGGCGGCGAAGAGCTCCGCCGGCGGCTGCCAGACGATCGCGTAGCGCGCGTTGATCGGTTGCCCGTTCCACAGTTGCAGGTCGGCGTCGAGGCCCCGGGAGGCGAAGGCGCGGACCAGCGCATCGCGCCAGGCGTGGGGCGACATCGATGCGGTGGCGAGTGCGACCTTCATGCTTCGAATCCCTCGTCGAGCGGGTAGATGGGCCGGCGCACGTTGCGATACGCGAACTGCTTCCAGTCGGAGGACGCGACACCGACGCCATCGCACAACACCGAGCCTTTGGCGATCGGCAGGAAGACGGGCCGGTAGTACATGCGCGATTTCAGCAGCAGGTAGCGCTGCTTCTCGGGACGGATGCCGACGCTTTCGAACACGCCGCGATCCCAGGGCTCCTGGTTGCGCTCCGTGACGACGACCTGGGCGGCGCCGGTATCGAGCACGGCGGCGCGGCCCATGTAGCAGCGCATGCCGGTGAACTGCGGCCCGGTGATGGTGTACTCGCCGTCGGTCACGTTGCGCACGACGCCCGTGAGCGAAAGCGGCTCGCCCTTTCGCCCGATCGCGGGCATGTCCATCTTGCCGCCGACCGGAAGCGTCACCCGGTTGCCGATGCCCGCTTCCACCATGCGGGCGACCGCCTCGGGATCGCGCACCGGACCCATCGCGATGCCAGCCAGGCCCAGGCGCAGGGCCGCTTCCAGCACGTGCATCGAGTCCTGCGTGGCGCCCGAGGCGCAGTTGTCGGCATGGTCGAGCAGCAGCACCGGCCCGCCGCTGTCGCCTCCCAGGCGTTTCGCCTCCGCGAGGGCCGCCTCCAGCGGGCGACCGCGATAGACGAAGTCCTCCCTGCGACGCCAGGCCGCCTCGAGGATCGCATCGCAGGCGGCGCGGGCCGCGGCCCGGTCGCCATCGGCGACGACCACCGCGCTGATGCCGGCATCGTGGATGTCGGCGTGCTGGAATCCCGCAAGCGCGGTGGCGGCGAGAACGCCATTGCGCTCGGCGGCGCGCGCGGCTTCGACGAAATCGCGCATCGCCCCCTCGGCCGTGTTCTGGCGCAACGTGTGCGCGAGCAGCGGCCGGTTGCCCCAGGCCATCACCGGCTCGATCCCGCCCCCGAGGTAGCGCAGCAGGATCCGGCCGGCCAGCTCGCCGGATTCATAGCCATCGACGTGCGGATAGGTCTTGTAGCCGGTGATGACCGTGCTGTTGCGCACCATGCGGTCGGTGAGGTTGGCGTGCAGGTCGAGCGACACGGCGATGGGGACGCGCGGCGCGATCGCGCGGATGCGCTCGAGCAGCGTGCCCTCGCCGTCGTCGGTGCGGCCCTCGACCACCATGGCGCCGTGCAGGTCGAGCAAGACGGCATCGCAGCCTTGGTGGACGGCCTCGCAGATGAGCGCGCAGATCCGGTCGTACGCGGCGGCGTCCACCGGCCCGCTCGGGTTGGCCCAGGCGGCGATGGGGGTGGCGATCTTCGCGTTGGCCCGGCGCGCGAGGTCGAGGAAGGCGGCCATCGGGACCTTCGTGCCGTCCACCGCCTCGAACGCGTCGCGCCCGAGCAGCGGCCCGCCATTGCCGAACGCCTCCCAGGGCGTGGGAACCGGTGAGAAGGTGTTGGTCTCGTGCTGCATCTGGGCGATGACGAGTTTCATGGGCCAAATGGTAGCCGGTGCGGGCGCCGCGACGAAACGGAAAGCCTAAAAGGGGTCATGACGGGGCTCGAGATCCCTCCTCGTACAACGCATTGCGCCCGCTGTGGTTGAATGGAACCCATGGCCGATCGCCGCCTCCAGGTTTTCCACGCCGTCGCCAAGCACCTTTCGTTCACCCGCGCGGCGGACGCGCTCTTCATGACCCAGCCTGCCGTCACCTTCCAGGTGCGCCAGCTCGAGGAGCAGTTCGACACGCGGCTTTTCGACCGCGCGCAGGGAAAGATCTCGCTCACGCCCGCGGGCCGAGTCGCGTTCGAGTACGCCGAGCGGATCCTCGCCATCACCGCCGAACTGGAGGCGCGATTGCGCGAGATGAGCGGCCAGGACGCGGGACCGCTCCTCATCGGGGCGAGCACCACGCTCGCCGAATTCCTGCTGCCGCGCATCCTCGGCGACTTCAAGGCGAGCCACCCCGGCATCGTGCCGCGGCTCTTCGTCGGCAACTCCGAGGAGGTGCAGGCGCGGGTCGCCGAACGCAGCCTCGACCTCGGCTTCATCGAGGGCGATTCGCACCTGCCGTCGCTCGCGAGCGAGACGCTCTGCGAGGACGAGCTGCAGGTGGTGTGCGCGCCGACGCACCCGCTCGCCAGGTGCAAGACGCTCGCCCCGCGCGCCCTCGCCGAGCACGGCTACGTCGGCCGCGAGCAGGGCTCGGGCACGCGCGAGGTCATCGACCATTACCTGCGCAAGGCGGGACTGCGGCTGGATGCGCTGCAGGTCGTGATGGAAGCGAGCAGCCCCGAGGCGCTGAAGGGCCTCGTCGCCACGGGCATCGGCTTCAGCATCATGTCGCGTGTCACGGTGGCGAAGGAAATCCGCCTGGGCGAGCTGGTGCCGGTGCCGCTCGCCCCGCGCCTCATCCGCAACCTGTCCGCGGTCTACCCGAAGGAACGCATCCAGTCGCGTACGGTGAACGCCTTCCTCGCCTTCGCGCGCGGGCGGCTCGCGCCCGAAGGCCAGGGCCGCGCAGCCTGATGGGCGTGGAGATCGCAGCCACCGCGCCGTGGTGGATCTGGCCGCTCGCGTTGTTCGTCGTGTGCTTCTTCCTCGGCATCATCGCCGTGCCCGCGGGCGTGGGCGGGGGCGTGCTCTTCGTGCCGATCGTCGCCGGCTTCTTCCCGTTCCACCTCGATTTCGTTCGCGGCGCGGGACTCCTCGTGGCCCTCTCCGGCGCGCTCGCCGCGGCTCCGAGGCTGCTCGAAGGCGGCCTCGCGAGCCTGCGCCTTGCGCTGCCCCTCGCCCTGGTCGGCTGCATGGGATCGATCGTGGGCGCGTTGCTGGGCCTGGCGCTGCCGGTGGCCGCCGTGCAGGTGGCGCTGGGCCTGGCGATCCTCGGCATCGTCGCGATCATGGTGTCGCTCGGCAACTCGGAGATGCCTCGCGTGCCGCGCGCCGACCCGCTCTCGCAGGCCCTCGGCATGCACGGCATCTTCCGCGACGGCGCGACCGGCCGGGAAATCGCCTGGCACGTGCATCGCACGCCGCTGGGGCTGCTGCTCTTCTCGGGCATCGGCGTGCTCGCGGGCATGTTCGGGCTCGGCGCGGGATGGGCCAACCTGCCCGCGCTCAACCTCGTCATGGGCGCGCCGCTCAAGCTCTCGGCCGGAACCTCGGGCCTCATCCTCTCGCTGGTGGACTCCTCGGCGGCGTGGATATACCTCAACCAGGGAGCCGTCCTGCCCATCGTCGCCGCGCCTTCGGTGATCGGCATGATGCTGGGCGCGCGCATCGGCGCGAAGGTGCTGCACCGGGCGCCCGCCGCGATCATCCGCAAGCTGGTGCTGGCGCTCATGGTATTCGCGGGCCTGCGCGCGCTGCTGAAGGGCCTCGGAATATGGAATTGAAGCCCGACGCGCTCGCGGCGCAGCGCGCCTACGCGCGCTGGCTCACGTGGGGCACGCGCCTCGGACTGGGGCTGCTCGTGGCGAGCTTCGCCGCCTACGTGCTCGGGCTCGCGCCCCACGTGCCGATCGAGAGGCTGCCGCAGCTGTGGCAGCGTCCGGCGTCGGATCTCCTCGCTGCCACCGGCGTGCGCGCCGGCTGGGGGTGGGCCGCGATGCTGCCGGCGAGCGACATGCTGGTGATGGCCGCGATCGCGATCCTCGCCACCTGCTCGATCCCCTGCCTGCTGGTGGCCGCCATCGCATTCGGCCGCCAACGCGAGCGCGTCCTGGTGGCGGTCTGCGTGATGACCGTGGCGGTTTTGGCGCTTGCCATCTCGGGCGTCCTCGCCGTCGCTCACTAGATCGCGAGCACCTTCACGTCGGGAAAGCCCATGAGCCGCATGACGAAGTAGTTGACCGCTGCCTCGGCCGGGTCGTCGGCGAAAAGGACGATCTCGGCGTAGCGCGGCACCCCCGCCTTGCTGAGCACCGCCCAGATGTCCTTGGCCGCCTTGGGCGTGCCGTCGGCCTTGAGCAGCTCGGTATACGGCACGTGCACGAACTTGCCGTCCACCGCGCGCCGGGGCGAAGCAGTGCCCGAAGCGATGTAGACCCTGGGGTGCGCTCCGGCGGGCTTCGATCCGGCGATCAAGTCCTCCCTCACCGACGGCACGTAGTTGACGGGCGCCACGGCCATGTCGGTCGGCTTCGTGGGCTTGCCGACGAGGGTCGCTTCCCGGGTGAGGCCGAAGTTCGCGCGCGCCATCTTGTCGAGCGCCTCGACCGAGTCGAAGGAGTCCATGAAGATCGACACCTTCTTCTGCCCGAGCCGTTCGAGCGCCAGGTAGGCGAGCGCTGCGTCCTTGGTGACGCCGCCGCCGGACACGATCACCGCTTCATGGGTGGGATTCACGCCGGAGGCGCCCAGGAGCTCTGCCATCTTCTTCGGATCGCCGGCATGGGCGCGGAAGGTATCCGCCGGCACGTTCAACGCGAAAGGCACGTGTCCCTGCGCATAGGCCGCAGGCGGGCGCACATCCACCACGCTCACCTTCGACACGCCGTACATGCGCATCATCCGTCCGCCCCACGCGGGCAGCCATTCGGCATCGCGCATCATCGACGGCGCGCCATAGGTCCAGTAGGGCAGCTCGCGGTCGTCCTGCAGCCATCCCATCTGGGACTCGATCGAGAGCTTCACCTTGTCGTGCCCGGCGAGGTGCTTCAAAGCGAAGTAGGGAACGGCCGCCGCACCGCCGCCGCCGCAATGGGCGTGCACCTGCTGGTCGGGCCGGATGCCCATGATCGAGGCCATGCGCCGGATCTCGTCCGGCGACTTGAAGGTCTTGTCGGCGTTGTAGAAGTCTTCGGCCGGCATCGACAATGCATGGGGAATGTGGCCGCCGCGGCCGAAGGCACCGGCGCCGTAGTGATTGTCCACGCCCATCGCGTCGACGAGGGCGTTGGCCTTGCGCTCGCCGGAGGCGGCGACCAGCTCCGCCGGCCGCGTGCGCAACTGCTCGTTCACGCGCGCCACCTTGAACGTACCGGGCTTCGGCGCCGGGGTCGCGTCCTTGGTGACGGGCCGGCCGTCGGCCTGCCACTTCGCGAGGCCCCCGTCGAGGATCGCCATCTTCTCCGCGGGAAAGCCGTGGTAGGCGAGCTGGAAGAAGAGGCGCGGCGCGAACCAGGTGCCGCCCTGGTCGTAGATCACGATCCTGCGGCCCGCGTCGATACCGGCCGCCTGGTACATGGGCTCGAGGTCCTGTGGCTGGACGTCGCGTCCCGAGAAGCTCGCCAGCATGAACTGCATCACGTCCACCGGCACCGCGCCGGGGATGTGCGCGCGGTTGTGCATCGGCCTCGGCGAAGCGTCGAGCACGAGCACCTCCGGCGACTCGAGGCTTTTCGCGAGCCACGCGCCATCTACGAGGCTCGAGGCGGTGGCCTGGCCGACCAGCATCGCGGCGAAGAACAAACAGCGGGCGAGCGTGTTCATGGTGTATCCCCTTTCAGATCGGATCGCGGTAACGGCGCAACCGGATGGCCGCGGCGATGCAGAGCGCCGCGAAGACGAGTCCCAGCCAGAAGCCGGGCGTGCCGAGGAGCGTTCCCGGCGTGAGCTGCGAGATTTCGGTGATCGGTCGCTCGAGCGCGCCGGGCGCGAACGCATGGCCCATCGCGCCCACCAGGCGATACTTGAGGAAGTCGAGGACGTGCCGGCTTCCGAAGGCGATCGCTTCGAGCGCGAAGAGGGCGAAGACCGGCAGGAACGCCCACAGGAACGGCGCTCGCCGTGCCCAGCCCGACACCAGCAGCAGCCAGGCGTAGATCGGCGCGAACCAGAAGGAGTGCGCCACCACGCCGTAGATCATCACCAACGACATCTTCGGCAGGGGCACGCCGGCAAGAGGTGCGGTGGCGCCCGCCCCCTTCGCGGCGAAGATGGCGCTCGAGGCCACGAGCATCAGCAGCTGCATCGCCAGCGCCACCGCCATCGCGATCGCCGGGATCACGACGAGCGCAACCGCGAGCTTGGCGATCACGGCCTCGGCGTCGGAGACGGGCATCGATTTCCAGAAGAGGATGCTGCGGTCGCGGCGCTCGCCATGAAGCGCATCGAGCGCGTAGAAGAGGCCCACCACCCAGCCGGTGACCAGCACCATCGAGGCGGCCATCCCGAACGGGACCGGCAGCACGCCGGCGTTCGCCACGCCCCTGCCGAGGTGGAGGACGAAGCCGAAAAGCGCGAGGCCCGCGATGGCGATGGGCGCGATGTAGAGGGAGCGGTTCTCCCAGGTTTCGCGCCGCACCGACCAGAAGAGGTTCCGGGCCTTCATGCGGCGGCCCCGCGGGGGCGCTCGCCTGCCCCTTCGATCATCGCGACGAACAGGTCGGCGAGGCTCGGCCTGCGCAGCTCGCCCAGCGGCGCAATGCGGGCGCGATCGGCGCCGTCGAAGAGCAGCAGGCTGCGCCCGAGCAGCTGGCGCTCGCGCAGGGGAGCCATAGCGCGTGCCGCCTCGAGCGCCTCGGGCTTCACGACCACCTCCACGTAGCGCGCCTCGAACGCTTCCATCGTGGTGTCGAGCACGATGCGCCCGCGATGGATGAACATCACGTCGGTGAGGATGTCCTGGATCTCCTCGACCTGGTGCGTGGCGATGACGATGGTGCGGCGGCCGTCGAAGTAGTCGTTCAGCAGCGAGTCGTAGAAACGCTTGCGGTAGAGGATGTCGAGCCCGAGCGTGGGCTCGTCCAGCACCAGCAGGCGCGCGTCGATGGCCATCACCAGCGCGAGGTGGAGCTGGGCCACCATGCCCTTGGAGAGCTCGCGCACGCGGCTCGAGGGCTTGATGGTGGTCCGGGCGAGGAAGGCCTCGGCCTTGGCGCGATCGAAGCGCGGATGCACGCCCTCGACGTAGTCGATCGCGTTGGCCACGCGCAGCCACGGCGGCAGCACCGCCACGTCGGCGATGAAGCACACCTCGAGCATGAGGTCCTCGCGCTCGCGCCACGGGTCGCGCCCGAGCACGCGCAGCTCGCCTTGGTACGACGTGAGCCCGAGCATCGCCTTGAGCGCCGTGGTCTTTCCCGCGCCGTTGGGACCGAGGAAACCGACGATGCGGCCCTCCTCGACGCGCAGGTCGATGCCGTCGACGGCGGCGGTCTCGCCGAAGGCCTTGCGCAACCCGCGCGCCTCGATGCACGCCATCAGCGGCCCCGCGCGTTCACCAGGTCGGCGACCGTGAGGCCCAGCCTGTCGATGGTCGAGCGCACCTTGGGCCACTCCTCCTCGAGGAAGCGTCGCTTCTCGATGTCGAGCAGCACCTTGCGGATGCCCTCGTTCACGAACATCCCGCGGCCGCGCTTCGCCTCGACGAGGCCTTCGTCCACCAGCTGCTGGTAGCCTTTGAGCACGGTGAGCGGGTTGACCCTCAGATCGGCGGCGACCGTCCGCACCGAAGGCAGCGGATCGCCTTCCTTCAGCAGCCCCTCGAGGATCATGGCGACCACCCGGTCGCGCAGCTGCCGGTAGATGGGTTGGCGGTCATTCCAGGGTCTTTCCATGGTGCTTTAGTGTTGTAGTTGACTACAACACCGTGAGCGCGTCAACTGGTCCGGCCGGATAACGCCTACATCCATTTCGGCGCTTGCGGGGCCATGGGGGTGGCGATGTCCCACCGGGAAAACGAGGCCGGCGACGCACAATCGGAAATCGAACGAGGAGGCACCGATGCCGTTGCACCAATGGATTCCCGAGCTGAACGCCGCGACGACCGAAGAGGGCATCGTGGGCGTCGTCGCCAGTTACGTGAAGCATGTGAGGAAGACGAGCTCGGTGCCGCAGCAGTGCCTGCCCACCGCCCCGGACAGCGTGGCCGGTATCCGGCGAGCCGCCGCCGCCCTGGCGCATTGCCGCTTCGATTCGACCGACCCGGTCGACCGCGAGGCCTACCAGCAGCTGCTGATCTTCCTCAGCCTCGCCGTGGACCGCATCGCCATGCTCGAGGCGCGCGGCATCCTGCTGCCCCTGGTGAACGCCTTCGGAATGCGCCGGCCGGGACTGTCCGCCGCCGGCTGATCACGGCCGGGCGACGATCGCCTTCTCGAGCTGGGCGGGATCGACGGGCTTCACCAGGTGGATGTCGAAGCCCGCCTCGCGGGAGCGCTGCCGGTCCCTTTCCTGCCCGTAGCCACTCATGGCGATCAGGTAGGCGCCACGCGTGAGCGGATCGGCGCGCATCCGCCTCGCGAGCTCGTACCCGTCGATGCCCGGTAGCCCGATGTCGAGCACGATCACCTCGGGCAGGCCGGCGCGGGCGGCCTGCATCGCGAGCGCCCCGTCGTTCACGATCGACACTGCGTGGCCCATCCTCTCCAGCAGCATGCGCATCGCTTCGGCCGAATCGACGTTGTCTTCCACCACCAGCACGCGGCTCGCGCGAACCGGGTTCGCGCCTTCGTCCGCCGAGACGTCGGCGGGGGCCTCCCGCAGGAGCGAGGCCGGCAGCGTCACCACGAAGCGGCTGCCATGACCGCGCCCTTCGCTCTCGGCGCGCACGCTGCCGCCATGCAGCGCGACGAGTCCCTTCACCAGCGAAAGGCCGATCCCGAGGCCGCCCTCGGTGCGGTCGAGCGTGCGCTCGGCCTGGGTGAAGAGCTCGAACACGCGCGGCAGGAGCGCGGGCGCCATGCCGGCGCCGTTGTCTTCCACGACGATCTCGATGCCGTCGGCGCCCGCGCGCGCGGCCACGGCGATGCGACCGCCCGGCGGGGTGAACTTGGTGGCGTTCTGCAACAGGTTGCCCACGACCTGCGAGAGCCTCACGGAGTCGGCGTAGATCCACGCCGCCGGATCGCGCACGTGCACCTGCAGCGATTGGCCGCGCGATTCGATGGTGGCGCGCACCGTCTCCACCGCCGAGTCGATCACGCTGCCCAGCGTGACCTCCTCGTGCCGCAGCGCCACCTTTCCCTGGGTGATGCGGGAGACCTCGAGCAGGTCGTCGACCAGCCGCGCGAGGTGCGCCACCTGGCGGCCGATCATCTGGCGCGCGCGCTCGCGAAGCTGCGCGTCGTCGCTCTTCAGGATCTCGACCGCGTTGCGGATGGGCGCCAGCGGGTTGCGCAGCTCGTGGCCGAGCATGGCGAGGAACTCGTCCTTGCGCCGGTCGGCCTCGCGCAGCTCTTCGATCGCGCGCTGGCGCTCGCGCTCGGCCTTGCGCATGCGAAGCAGCGCGCGCACGTTGGCGACGAGCTCCTCGGGTTCGATGGGCTCGATGAGGTAGCCGTCCGCGCCGGCTTCGAGGGAGGCGATGCGGTCGCGCGATTGCACGTGCGAGGCCGAAGTCTGAAGCACCACGACGCCCGCCATGTCCGGATCGGCCTTCACGCGCTCGCAGATCTCGCGGCCGTTGATGTCGGGCAGTTTCACGTCGAGCAGCACCAGGGCGGGCGGGCGCTCCTTCAGCAGCGCCAGGGCCTCGGCTCCATTGACCGCCTCCATCACCTCGAAGCCCGCCTGCCGCAGGATGCGCGTCTTCACGTAGCGGCCGAACTGGTCGTCGTCCACGTTGAGGAGGAGCGCGCCGTCGATCATGGCGCCTCGCCTGTCGCCTCGAGCGTGTCGAGCACGCGCGCGATGGCCTCAGCGCTCACCTCGGACTTCCGCAGCACCGCGCTCGCCATCGCGCCCACCTGCCTCATCGGCTGCTCGTCCAGGTCGCGCGACGTGACGATGACCACCGGAATCGATGCGGTCTGCGGATCCGCCTTGAGCCGGCCGAGCACCTCGTCGCCTTCCATCCCGGGCATCGAGAGGTCGAGGAAGATCACGCCCGGGCGCAGGCTCGCCGCCATCTGCAGGCCGGTGGGACCATCGCGCGCCTCGGCGAAGCGCATCGAGCGCCGCACCGACTGCCGGATCACGTAGCGGGCCATCTCGTCGTCGTCGATGATGAGGGCGAGGTCGCGGCCCCCCCTGAATGCGCCGGCCGCCGCGGGCTGGGATGCAGGCACCGAGGCGACCTGGCCCTCGGGCGCGCGGTGGCGCACCGGGATGCGCGCGAAAAAGGTCGAGCCTTCGCCCGGTGCGCTGCGCACCGAGACCTCGCCGCCCAGCAGTCCCGCGAGCCGCCGGCATAGCGGCAGGCCCAGGCCCGTGCCGCGGACCTTGCGCTGCAGGTGGCTCGGCACCTGCGTGAATTCCTCGAAGATCATCTCCTGGTCCTCGGGCGCGATGCCGATGCCCGTGTCCGCGACGCTGAAGACCACGCTGCGGCCGTCGGCATGCAGCGCGGCCGACACGCGCACCGTGCCGTGCTCGGTGAACTTGAGCGCGTTGGAGATGAAGTTGCGCAGGATCTGCGAGACCTTGGTCTCGTCGGTGATGAGGGGCGGCAGCCCCGCGGCGTCGTCGAAGACCAGATCCACCGACGGCGTCACCAGCAGCGGACGCAGCATGCCTCGCAGCGCGCTGAAGAGGTCGTGCACCTCGAAAGGGGTCGGCCGCACGTCGACCTTGCCCGCCTCGATCTTGGCGAGGTCGAGCAGGTCGTTCACCAGCTCGGAGAGTCCCTCGGCCGCCTTGGCGATGAAGCGCACCTGGGTCTCCTGCTCCCTGGCGAGCGGGCCGTCGGCCTGCGCGAGCAGCAGGCCGCAGAGGGCACGGATCGAGTTGAGCGGCGTGCGGAACTCGTGGCTCATGTTCGAGAGAAAGCGGCTCTTCATCTCGTCGGCGCGGCGCAGGTGCAGCGCCTTCTCGTCCAGCTCGGCGTAGAGGGCCATGACGCCGCGGTTGGTGTCCTCGAGCTCGCGCTCGATCTCCACCAGCCGGTCGTGCTTTTCCTGCAGCTCGGTGAGCGCCGCGAGCAGCTCGGCGTTGCGCGCCTCGAGCTCGGCGGTGGAGCTGGCGGACGGCATCGCCGCCAAGCGCGTGGCGATCCGGCTCGCCTCGCGCGCGGTCACGGGCGGCGCTTCCGCCGGCAGGCGCTTGCCGAGCGTGACCGTGGTTCCCCGGCCCGGCGCCGTGGCCACGTCCCACTCGTCCATGAGGCGCCGGACTCCGGTGAGGCCGATGCCCATGCCGGTGCGGGAGCGATAGGTGCCGTCGAGGATCTCGTCCAGGCGCTCGATGCCCGGTCCCTCGTCGACGATGCGCATGACCAGCGACTGCGGCCGCTGCTCGCCGTCGACCTCGAACTCGACCCGCCCGCCGCGGGCGTAGCGCCAGGCGTTGCGCGCGACCTCGGAGACCGAAGTCGCGATGCGCGTCTGCTCGCGGCCGTTGAAACCCAGGAGCTCCGCGATCTGGCGCGCGCGCTGGCGGGCGCCCACCACGTCGGCCTCGCTGTGCAGCCCGCAGGTGACCAGGCGCAAAGTCATCGCCGGCGCACGACGAGGACGGCAGTGTCGTCGCGCTTGCGCGAGTGGCGCCGATACAGCGCCGCGGCGATGACTGCCGGGTGGCTGCCCGCGAGGTCCGGCAGCGCGCCGAGATCCCATTGCGATTCCAGCCCGTCGGAATGCGCGACCAGCAGGGCGCCGCGAGGCCACGGATAACGGAACTCGGCCGACTTGTGCACGTTATGGCCGACGATGCCGTTGTGGGAAACCATCGCGCGCCGCGATCCGCCATCGTGGATCGAGGCGGCGATGTTGCCCACGCCGGCAAAGCTCACCTCGCCGCTCGCGCGATCGTGGCGGATGACGGCCACGGCAGCGCCGCGCGTGGCGTGCAGGCGCGAATGCACCAGGTCGAGCAGGCGGATCGCGTCGATCCCGCGGTTGCGATGCAGCACGTCCACCGCGCTCGCCGCCGCCCGGCTGGCCTCCTCGCCGTGCCCGAGCCCGTCGGCCACGAGGAAGGTCGCCCCGTCGCGGTCGGTCACCATGCCCCAGGCATCGCCGCACACGCTCTCCCCCGGCTTGGGCACGACGACCGCCCCGACCTGGTAGTGCTCGTCATCCTCGCCGGGCGGGCGATTCCACACGACGCTGCGCAGGATGGTGCCGCGTCCCTCGCCGGTGCTCACCTCGAACTCGTCGGAGAGCCGGCCGATGGCGCCCAGGCCCGTGCCGGCGGTGCCGCCGGTGGACACGCCATCGCGCGCGCTGGCGGCGAAGTCGGCCATGCCAGGCCCGTTGTCGATCGCCAGCATCTCCACGCCGAGCGAGCCGTTGCGCGCGAGCGTGCGCGCGGCGAAGGTGCCCCCGCCGCCGTGCCGCACCATGTTCGTCACCGCTTCGGTGACCAGCAACGCCACGCGCCCCTCGAGGGTCTCGTCGAAATCGAGCGAGCGTGCGAGCCGCGTGAGGGCGAGCCGGGTGGACGAGACCTGGCTCGCTTCGGCGATCGGAAAGGCGAGCGATTGCATGGTCAGTACGGCTTCCAGCGGACGATCGAGACGCGCGTGCCCTTGCCTACTTGCGAGTCGATACGGAACTCGTCGGCCAGGCGCTTGGCGCCGGGAAGCCCCAGCCCGAGCCCGTTGCCGGTGGTGAAGCCCTCGCGCATGGCCGCCGCGAGGTCGGGAATTCCCGGTCCGGAGTCCTCGAACGTGAGGCGCAGGCCGCGCCGGCTCGCGCTGGCGATGCGCTCGATGCGCGCGACGCCGCCGCCGCCGTAGAGCACGGTGTTGCGGCCGAGCTCGCTCGCCGCCGTCACGATCTTGGTCTGGTCCACCAGGCTGAAGCCCATGGCGACCGCGTGCTCGCGCACCGCCTGGCGCAGGCGCACCACGTCCTCGCCACTGCGCAGCGGGAGCTCCTCGCCCTGCTCGACGCGATGGCCATCGGTTGCCGCGGTGGTCAGGAGAGCGGCTCCTGCAGGAGCGCCATGCCGCGCTCCACGTTGAGCGCCGTGCGAACGCCGGGCAGGTCGAGCCCGAGCTCGACCAGGGTGATCGCCACGGCCGGGCGCATGCCGACGACCACGGTCTGCGCATCCAGGACGCGCGACATGGCCGCGATGTTGGAGATCATCCGTCCGATGAAGGAGTCGACGACGTCGAGGGACGAGATGTCGATCAGCACGCCGCGCGCGCGGTCCTTCACGATGCGCTGCGTGAGGTCGTCCTGCAGGGCGAGGGCGAGCTGGTCGTGCATGTCCACCTGGATCGTGACCAGCAGGAAGCGGCCCATCCGCAGGATCGGGATGCGCTCCATCGCCTAGCCCTTCTGCGCCTGGCGCAGGTGCACCTCGGAGCCGGTGCGCTTGAGTGCCACGAGGAAGGCATCGGCGAGGCTCGCCTTGGTGGTCACCTGCGCCAGGTCCACGCCCAGGTGCACGATGGTCTGCGCGATCTGCGGCCGGATGCCGCTGATGATGCAGTCGGCGCCCATGAGGCGCGCGGCGGCCACGGTTTTCATCAGGTGCTGCGCCACGAGCGTGTCCACTGTGGGCACGCCGGTGATGTCGATGATCGCGATCGAGGCCCCGGACTCGACGATCTTCTCGAGCAGGCTCTCCATCACCACCTGCGTGCGGCCGCTGTCGAGCGTGCCGATGAGGGGCAGTGCCAGGATGCCCTCCCACAGCTCGACCACCGGCGTCGAGAGCTCGAGCAGCTCGCGCTGCTGGCGCTCGATCACCTGCTCGCGCGTCTTTTGATACATCTCGGTCGCGTGCAGGCCGAGGCTGTCCACCACCGTGCTCGCGCGCCACAGCGCGTCCGCGAACTTGCCCGCGTCCTTCACGTCTTCGCGCAGGTGCCGGAAGAGCGGCTGCTTCAGGGCGAAGAGAAGGGTCGCCGTGTCGCTCGCCGAATATCCCTGGTTCGCGCGTCGCGCGGAGAGCTCCGCCAGGATGTCGCGCACCTTCTCCCACGGCGCCCCGGCGATGTCGGCGCCGCCGCCCGCGGCGAGCGCGCCGGCGATGGCGGCCAGCAGCTCGCGCGAGGTCGTGCGCGCCTCGGCGTCCTGCGCGGGGTCGCCCCGCCGCCTCGAGGCGGATTGCTCCCGCAGCCACTCGTCCAGGATCGCGGCTTCGTGCCGTTGCAGCAAAGCCACCAGCGCATCGTTGTCGCGTTCGCTCATGTCAGCCTCGGAAGTTGTGATCGCCCGCGCGGCGGGCAACCTGATTTTATGCCTTCGCCTTGCGCCAGGCGCGCGGGCTCTGGCCGCAGTGGGCGAGGAAAACCGTGGAGAAATGCGAATGCGTCCGGTAGCCCACTTGCCGGGCGATCGCGGCCAGCGGCAGTTCGGTGCGCTCGAGGAGCCGGCGGGCCTCCCGCATGCGCTCCTGCGTCACGTATTCGTGGGGCGTCTGGCCGGTGGCCGCCTTGAACGCGCGCGCGAAGTGAAACGGGCTCAGCCCCAGGGCGCGCGCAAGCTCCTCGACCGTGTGCGGCGCATCGATCTTCCCGCGGACGAGCTCGCGCACTTTCTGCACATCGCGCTCGCGCAAGCGGCTGTGAGCGGCGGGCCGCGCGCCTGCCCCGCGCCGGCGCATCACCGCCTCGATCGCCTCGAGCAGCTGCGGGCCCTGCAGTGGCGGCACCAGGAACGCATCCGCCCCGCTCTTCAGGCCGTCGTCCTCGTCGTCCGCTGTCACGCAGATGGCGGAGACCTGCAGGATGGGCAAATCGCTGCTCCGGCTCGAGGCGCGGATGCGCTGCGCCACGTCGAAGCCGTTGATGTCGGGCAGCTTCACGTCGAGCAGGATGATATCGATGCCCCCCTCGGCCACGCGCTGCAGCGCTTCGCCGCCGGAAGCGGCCTCGACGACCTCATGGCCGCCGTCGCGAAGCATGCGCGACTTCACGTAGAGCGCGATCGGGTCGTCGTCCACGTTCAGGACGCGCAGCCGGTTCATCGTTTGCCGGGCCATTTGGCGCCCGCAGGCTGCAGCTTCCAGGAAAAGGCGCCACCGCCGTCGTAGGTTCGCGTCCACAGCGCGTCGCAGCGGATGCAGGCGAAAGTCGCGTGCCCGTCGGCCGACGCGCTCTCGCTCGGCTCGAGCTTGAGGCTCGCGTGGCCGTCGATGCCCCCCGGATGAGCCGCGCAGGCCTCGCAGAGGTAGGTCTTCGTCTTCTTGTCGTGGAGAAAATCCATGGCGCCCTGGTCGAAGGACGCCTCCCTGGGACGCCCGTGACGCCATATTAGGCAAGGCTCACGGGCGCCGCCGGCGGTCACGCAAGATTATGAAAGTTCCACTTCCCGCTTATTGCGCAGATATCTTGTTGTCCTTCACCACCTTGCTCCAGCGCGTCACCTCGTTCTCGAGGAACTTGCTGAATTCCTGTGGCGAGGAGGTCCGCAGCACCACGCCCTGGGCGGTGAGCTTTTCCTGCACCGCCGGGTTGCGCAGCGCCTCGCTGAACGCCTTGTGCATCTTGGCGATGATGGGCGCCGGCGTCCCGGCGGGCGCGTGCAGTCCCCACCAGGCCTCGGAGTCGAAGTTCGGCACGCCCTGCTCGGCGATGGTCGCCACTTCGGCCATGGGCGGGAAGCGCTTGGGCGAGGTGACGCCGATGGCGCGCAGCCGACCGGCCTTGACGCTCGGGCTCATGAGCGCGGCCGATCCGATGGCGATCGGCACGTGGCCGGCGATCGCGTCCTGCACCAGCGGGCCGCCGCCCTTGTAGGGGATATGCGTCATCTTCGCGCCCACTTCCGTCTGCACCAGCTGCATGGCGAGGTGGCCGAGGCTGCCCGAGCCGATGGTGCCGAAGCTGATGGCGTTGCCATCCTTCTTCGCCGCGGCGAGCACCTCGCTGAAGGTCTTGTAGGGCGTGCTCGGATGGGCGGTGATGAGCATGGGAGAGGTGCCCACCAGCATCACCTGCGTGAGGTCCTTCAGGGTATCGAACGGCAGGTTGGGGATGAGGCTGGGATTCACGCCGTGCGTGTCGAAGGAGAGCAGCCACGTGCTGCCGTCCGGCGGCGCCTTGGCCACCATCGCCGCCCCGATCGAGCCCGATCCGCCGCCGCGGTTCTCCACGACCACGGGTTGTCCCAGGATCTGCGACAGCGGCTGCTGCACATGGCGCGCGATCTGGTCGGTGGTGCCGCCCGGAGGGAACGGCACGAGGATCTTCACCGGCTGCGTGGGCCATTCCTGGGCGTGCGCGGCGAGGGACACCGTGAACGCGAGCGCGGCGAGGCCGCTCGTTACGAGGGACTTCATGAAGGCTCCTTGAAAAGGGATGAGGGATCGGGGATGAAAAACGGGATCGGGAACGGGGGACGGGGATGGAGCCAAAAATATCACTAAACTGCCTGGATGCTACCCGGTGATTTCCCCTGCCCGCACCGCGGGCCGACGCACGCGATCGAGGCCGAGGACCGCGCCTGGTCCTATGCCGAGCTCGACGATCTTTCGAACCGTTTCGGCCACTACTTCGCCTCGGTCCCGCTCGCGCGCGGCGACCGCGCGAGCCTGCTGATGGCGAACGACGCCTGGGTCGTGGGCGCGTATCTGGGCGCTTTCCGCACCGGCATCGTCGCCAACCCGATCAACAATCGCCTCGCGCCCGAGGAGATCGCCTACATCGTGGGGCACGCCGGCAGCCGCTGCCTGGTGGTGTCCGAAGACTTCCTGCCGGTCGTGGAGAAGACGCTGCCGTTGCTCGCGCAACAGCCCACGGTCCTCGTGGCGGGCGATGCGTCCCTCGGTTCGTTTCCGACTACGCGCCCGGCTGTCGAAGTCACGGCGGCGGACGGCGCGCTCCTCATATATACCTCCGGGACGACCGGAAAGCCCAAGGGGGTGCTGCTCACGCAGGCCAACGTCGAGGCGGGCATCGAATACGTGAGCCGCGCCTTCGGCATGAAAGCGGGCGACCGCACGATGTGCGTGATGCCGCTCTTCCATACCAATGGCCTCATGTTCAGCACCTTGCCCTTCCTCTACAAGGGCGCCACGGTGTGCCTGCGCAAGCGGTTCAGCGCGACGAAATTCTGGGAGCATTGCCGCGAGCTGCGCGTGAGCACGTCCAGCGTGTCGCCCACGATCCTCGCGATGCTGCTCGAGCACGCGGAGAACGCGCCGAAGGCCAGCGAGATCCATCTCGACTACATCAAGGTCGCTTCGGCCCCCACGCCGGTGGAGCTCGCCGAGCGGTTCGAGGCACGCTTCGGCAAGGGGCTGCTGCTCGAAACCTACGGGTTGACCGAGACCACGGCGATCAACGTGATGAATCCGGTGGCGGGTCCCCGCAAGCACGGCTCGATCGGGCGGGCGCTCGCGCCCCAGGAGGCGCGCATCGTCGACGACGCGCGCAACCCGCTGCCTCGAGGCGAGGTCGGCGAGATCGAGATCCGGGGCGCCACCGTCATGAAGGAATACTTCCGCGACCCGGAGAACACGCGCAAGGCGCTTTTGCCGGATGGCTGGCTGCGCACCGGCGATGTCGCGCGCATGGACGAGGATGGCTTCATCTTCATCGTCGGCCGCTCCAAGGAGATGATCCTGCGCGGTGGCGAGAACATCTCGCCATTGGAAATCGAGGAGGTGGCCGTCCGCCACCCGGCGGTGCGAGAGGTGGCGGCCGTGGGCGTGCCCGACCGCATCTGGGGCGAGACCGTGGGCCTGTGCGTGGTGAAGCGCTCCGAGGTGAGCGAGCAGGACCTGGTCGAGCATTGCCGCGCGCACCTGTCGGCGTTCAAGGTGCCGCAGCGCGTCGTGTTCGTGGACGAGTTGCCGCGAAACGCCGTGGGCAAGGTGACCCGCAACGCCCTGAGGGGCGCTTTCCAGTGAAGGTCGCGGTCGATTACGGCGAGCGCATGGTCGAGATCGACGTTCCCGACAACGCGACCGTCGTCGAGTATTCGGATCCCCAATTGCCGGACGATCCGGCGGCCGCGCTCGATGCGGCGCTCGCCAGGCCGCTGGGCATGCCGCCGCTCGCGGAGCTGGCGCGCCCCGGCATGCGCGTGGCGATAGGCTTCGACGACGTGACCCGCCCCGCGCTGCCGCCGCGCCTCATCCTGCCGCGCATCGCCGACGAGCTGAACCGGGCCGGCGTGAAGGACCGCGACATCGTCTTCATCAACGGCTGCAGCAACCATCGCAGGAACACGAGGAGCGAGCTCGCCAGCCACCTCGGGCCCGAGCTCTTCAACCGCTTCTGGCCGCTCGGCAACATCCGCAACCACGACTGCGACCTTGCCGAGGGGTTGCGCTTCACCGGCATCACGGAAAGCGGCCGCTACGTCGAGCACAACCGCGACTTCCTCGACGCCGACCTGCAGGTCTACCAGGGCAATGTGTCCGCGCAGGCCTGGAAGGGCTACACCGGCACGGGCGTGGTGATCGGCCTGGCTTCCACCCGCAGCATCGCCTCGCACCACAGCTACAGCACCGTGCCGGTGCCGGAGAAGAAGAAGGAGCACCAGAAGGCGACCGGCACGAAGCTTCCGGGGATGAAGCCCGAGATGACCGCGTTCCTCGAGGCGGCCACCGGCAAGAAGACGTTCTATGTGAACGCGGTGACGGGCATGGGCGGCAAGCCTGCCGGGATCTTCGCGGGGCATGCGAACGACGTGACGCCCCCGGCGTGGGACCTTGCAGGGCGCATGTTCAGCCGCGAGGTGCCGCAGGCCGACGTGCTGGTCGTCGGGCTGGGCGCGAAGTATTCGTATGGCTCCTCGGACAACACGCTCATCGCCGCCGTGGGCGCGACGGTGCCGCCACGTTACAGCCCGGGACTGCCGGTCTTGCGCGAAGGCGGCGTGGTGATCGCGCTTTCGCCCTCGACCGGCTTCATCGACCGCGAGCGTTATCCCTCCTACCAGGACCTGATCGACGTCTTCGCGCGGCATCACTCGGTGCGCGCCCTGGTCGACCACGAGGAAACCTTCCACGGCAATCCCGAATACCTGCAGCGATATCGCCACGGCTTCGGCTACCCGGCGCTGCACGCGTTCTGGATCTTCTACGAGCTCGAATACGCGCTTGCGCGCGCCGGCGCGGTGATCATGGCCGGCACCAGCAACCCGGGTGCTTTCCGTGCGCTGGGGCTGCAGACCGCGCCGGACTTCGATGCCGCGTGGAAAATGGCGCGACGCTACGTGGGAGCCTCGCCGACCACCGTGGTGGCGCCTACGTTCTGGACACGGCCACGAATCAAGTTCCTGGTGAAGTGATGTCGGACCGGAGGCTTGCCCGCATCCACCTCGATCCCGTCGGCGGCATCGCGGGCGACATGTTCGTCGCGGCGATGGCGGCGGCCTTTCCCGCCGCGGTTCCCGGGTTGTGGAAGGAGCTTCGCAGGTTGAAGCCTCCCTCTGCCTTGGGAAAAGGCATCCGCCTCGTGCCCCACCGCGACACCTCCCTCAACGGCCTGCGCTTCCTCGTCGACGCCCCGCCCGGGCCGTCGCATCACACGCCCCATCGGCAGCTGCGCGAGCAGCTCAGCGCGGCCGGCCTCGAGCCCGACGTCCTGCGCCACACGCTGGCGCTATTCCAGACGCTCGCCGAGGCCGAGGGCCGCGTTCATCACATCGCCCCCGAAAACGTGGAATTCCATGAAGTCGGCGCCTGGGATTCCATCGTGGACTTCGTCGCTGCCGGCTACTTCATCGCGACGCTTGCTCCGGAGGAGTGGACCTTGGGCCCCCTTCCCCTCGGCGGCGGGCGCGTCCACACCGCGCACGGCGTGATGCCCGTGCCGGCACCGGCCACGGCGATCCTTCTGCAGGGGCTGCCGGTGATCGACGACGGCGTGATGGGTGAGCGCGTCACGCCGACCGGGGCGGCGATCGTCCGGTACCTGGTGGGGAAAACCGGGGACAGGCACTTTTCTCCACCCACGGGCGCCGAAAGGCCCGCAGCTGGAAAAAAGTGCCTGTCCGCGGTTTTCCCCGCGGCCGCCGGCCACGGCTTCGGCACCCTTACCCTCCCGGGCATTCCCAACATGCTGCGCGTGCTCGCCTTCGAGCATGCCGACAGCGAAGCGCCGCGAGGTGACGAGGAGATCGCGACGCTGCAGTTCGAAGTCGACGACCAGGCCGCGGAAGACTTGGCCACGGCGTTGGAGCGCATCCGCGGCGTGCCCGGAGTGCTCGAGGTCTACCAGCTCGCCGCCTACGGCAAGAAGGGAAGGCTTGCGACGCAGGTGCAGGTGCTCGCGCGGCTCGAGGCCGCCGATGCGGCCGCCGACGCCTGCCTGCAGCAGACCACCACGCTTGGCCTGCGCGTGGCGCGCGTATGGCGCCGCACGCTGTTGCGCGAAACCGTGGAGGTCCGCGTGCCCGAGAAGGTCCGCGTGAAAACGGCCACGCGGCCGTCGGCCGGGGTGACCGCGAAAGCCGAGATGGACGACATCGCGCGCAGCGCGCAAAACCGCGTCGAGCGCGACGACCTTCGCGAGCGCGCCGAGAGCGCGGCCCTCCAACTCCAACCGGAAGACATCGATGCAGCCCATCGCAAGGACGATTGAGTCGATCGGGCGCGAGCTCGAGCGCTACGGCCACGTCGCCATCGCCGTGAGCGGCGGCATCGACAGCCTCACGCTCGCCGCCCTCGCCCATCGGCGCCTCGGCCCGCGCGCGGCCATGTTCCACTCGCTCACGGCATCGGTGCCCGCGGAGGCGACCCGGCGCACGCGCGAGCTGGCTGCCACCTTCGCGTGGGACCTGCGCGTGATCGACGCGCGCGAGCTCGCGCGGGAGGACTACCTCGCCAATCCCGCCAACCGCTGCTTCCACTGCAAGCAATCGCTCTACGCCGAGATCGCGCGCCACACCGATGTGCAGGTGCTCTCCGGAGCCAATGCGGACGACCTCTCCGAATACCGGCCGGGGCTCGATGCCGCCCGCGAGGCGGGCGCCCGCCATCCTTTCGTGGACCTGGGCATCCGCAAGTCGACGATCCGCGCGATCGCCCGCGAGGTCGGCTTGGAAGGCATCGCCGAGATTCCGGCTTCGCCGTGCCTGTCGAGCCGTGTCGAGACGGGCATTCGCATCACGCCGCCGCTGCTCGCGCGAATCGAGGCCGCGGAGCTCGCCGTTCGCAGCCATGTCGAGGCGAAGGCGGTGCGTTGCCGCGTCCGCGCGAAGGGCATCGTGATCGAGATCGAGGAGGCGGTGCTGGCCGTCCTCGACGAGGCCCGGCGCGGCGACATCGCGCAAGCGGTCGCGGAAATATTCGGGCAAGCCCCCACCTTCGCGCCCTACCGCAACGGCAGCGCGTTCCTCGTCGCCGCGCCGACATCGCGCCGATGAAGCAACACGGCATCGTCCTCGACCACGAGCGCGAGGCCCGCCTGGGCTTCGACGAGGCGATCTACTGCGCAGGAAAGAGCGTGCAGCAGGTCGAGGCGATCGTCGCCGACGGCCTCGCCACCTCGGCGCGCCGCCTCTTCACGCGCCTCGATGCGTTCAAGTTCGAAGCGATGGATGCGGCTTCTCGCCAGGCCCTCGACTACGATGCGGTCTCGCGGACGGCCTTCCTGGGCGCGAGACGCGCCGCGCGCCAGGCGGCAAGGGTTGCCATCGTGACTGGCGGCAGCTCGGACCTTCCGGCCAGTCGCGAGGCCGCGCGGACGCTCGAGTACTACGGGCAAGGCAGCCTGCACGTCCCCGACGTCGGCGTGGCCGGCCTGCACCGGCTCCTCGCGCGCATCGACGAGATCCGGCCGATGCGGGTCGTGATCGCCGTCGCGGGCATGGAGGGCGCCTTGCCGAGCGTGCTCGGAGGGCTCGTGCCCGGCGTGGTCATTGCGCTGCCGACTTCGGTCGGCTACGGCGTTTCCGAGGGCGGCCGGGCCGCGCTGCACTCCGCGCTCGCGAGCTGCGCCCCCGGCCTGCTCACCGTGAACATCGACAACGGCTACGGCGCCGCCTGCGCGGCGCTGCGCGTGCTCGCACCCGCTCAGTAGCGGTAGTAGTAGCGCCGCGACTCGTAGCGCAGCGGACGGCAGCGTCCGTAGTCGAGGTCGTCCTGGTACTCGCCCTCGCGCGCAAGCTCGAAGGTGCCCGCGCGCCAGTTCCAGCATTCGTGCGCCACGCCGCGCCAGTCGCGCGCGTCCCAGTAGCGGCGGTTGTCCCAGTAGCGCGCCGGCGGCTCGTCGCGCCAGTGCCAGCGGTTCTCGCCCCAGCCCGAGCCGTTGCGGATGTCGTTCCAGGGATAGGGCCGGTCCTCGAACTGCGCTGCGGCGCCGGTCGCGGCGGCGGCCAGCAACGTGCCCACGGCGATCGCGATCGCTTTCATGGTCGTCTCCAGATTCGCAATGGCGTTGGGACACAAGCCACGCTACGGGCGTTCGGCTGCCGCATGGCCCTGAAGATGCAGGACGCGGCGCACACGCGCGTGGCTGTGCGCGTACGCATATGCGGCACGGCGTTTGCACCTGTAGAGCCGCCGGGAGCGTTGACCCGCTCCTCGAAGGCTCTGCGCGGCAACCGGGGAATCCGTTGCCGCCCGTGTCCAATCCAAGAAAGGAATTCGCACATGAAGCTGCAACAGTTCGCCATCGCCGCATTGGCCTTGTCCGTGTCCGCCGCGTTCGCCGGCGGCGACAAGCACAAGCAATCCGCTTCCGACAGTTCGTCCAATCCCTCCATCCAGAGCACGCAGGCCGGGTCCTCGGGCCAGAGCATGGCGCAGTCGTCCGGCAACGCGTCGTCGAGCGCCTCGGCGCCCGGCTCGTCCTCGGCCTCGGGACAGGGCTCGCTCTCCGCCTCGACCAACCAGGGATCGAGCTCCGGCAACGGCGCGGCCTCCGGCAACGGGTCGACCTCGGGCAGCCTCGCCTCGTCGTCGTCCGGCAACGGGGCATCCGCCTCCGACAGCGCGTCCGCCAGTGGCGCCTCGCAAGGCTCCGAGGACGTTCGCCAGCAGCAGCAGGCCCTGAAGGACAAGGGCTGCGACCCCGGCCCGATCGACGGCATCATGGGTCCGCGCACGCAGGCCGCGATGCAGCAGTGCGGGCAGGCTGGTTCGTCGTCCGCGTCGCTGGGTTCGAGCGCCGGCCAGAGCTCCTCGGCCAGCACCAACCAGGGTTCGGCTTCGGGCAGCACCGCCTCGACCAACCAGGGCTCGGCTTCGGGCAGCATCGCCTCGACCAACCAGGGCTCGGCTTCGGGCAGCACCGCCTCGACCAACCAGGGCTCGGCGTCCAGCAACAGCGCCTCCACCAACCAGGCTTCGACCTCGGCCAGCTCCTCGGCGAACCAGCCCGCCGCCTCCGCGAGCAGCTCGAGCAACCAGCCGTCGTCCTCAGCCAGCAATACGAGCAGCAGCAACAGCACCAGCAGCACCCGCCAGTAAGCACCCGGCGGGTCCCGGCGCCGGCGCGCCTTCGGGCGGCCGGCGCTTTTTCTTTCAGCGCAGCCTTATGCGCGCATCGCGCTCGAAGGTCCCGGCCGGATCCAGCGCCCGCAGCGCAGCCGCTTCCCGCTCCGTTGGCGGGGGCGTCGCCACGGCATCGTCGGCTTCGAAGCCGAAACCCGTCCGCTCACGCACTTCCTCGAGCGAGCTTTCAGGATGCCACGATTGCAGCACGAGCCGTCGATCGCGCTTCACGAATACCGCGATCGGCGTCACCACGCCGTGCATGCCTCCGCTGGCCGTCACGAAATCGAGCTTTTCCACCATGGTTCGCTTCGAATGCTCGGTGCGCCACGTGACGGCGCGCCGAGCGGTCGGCAGCATGACGGCGCCGCCTCCGCCCCCGGGCAGGCGCACCTTGGGATTGTGCCAGTCGCCAATGGCGGAAACGTTCGTGCGCCCCTCGCCATCGACCTGGGCCGCACCGAGGAAGCACAGGTCCATCCCGCCGCGTGTGCACAAATCGTAGAAATCCTCGTTGGCGAAGATGGCGTTCGAGCCTTCGGCCAGCACCGGGTCCGAGCTCGAGATGGGAATCTTCGAGGGCGACGGCTGCACGCCTCCGGCAACGTTGATATAGGTGAAGTCGAAGTCGTACGCGCGCTTGGCGAGCAGGCAGGCGAGCATCGCCGGCGTCGAGTTCACTCCGCTGAACGTGACCTCCCCGGGGCGGATGAAGCGCGCGAGGTTGGTGACGATGTACGAGAAGGGGGACCAGGCGTCAGGCAACTTGCGAGACTCCGATTTCCGGCGCGCGCGCCATGTGCTCGTCGAGCGAGCCTTCGGTGTCCATGTAGCGCTCGACCTCCGGGTAATCCACTTCGTAGGAAGGCCAGCACGATCCCGGCCACGCGCCGCCGGGGACGATCGCCACGGCCTCGACCATGAAGCCCGGAACGAGCGTGAGCTCGGGGCGCGCCTGGAAGGCCTCCACCGCCTCGAGCTTCTCGGCCACGACGAGCACCTTCCTCGCCGCCCGCGTCATGATGCGATCCCAGTTGAAGGTGCCGTACACCCGCGTGTCGCCGTGCACCGTCACCTCGTTGGCGTGGATCACGGCGAAGTCGGGCTTGATCGACGGGATCACCCACACCTCCTCGCCCGAGCCGTAGGGGTCCGCGACCTTGGCCCATTTGTTGAGGGCGGCGAGGTCGGAGCCATGCACGCCGCCCACGGGCTGGAACGGCACGCCGAAGGCCGCTGCGCGCAGCCCTGCCGTGAGCGTCATGCAGGCGTGCTCCTCGAGGACGATCTGCTTCTTCTCCACGGCGCGGCGATACCAGGGCGCGAGGCCGAAGTTGCCTTCCATGGCGACGATGCCGGCCCGCGCCTTCGCCACGCAGCCCGCGCGGCAGAGGATGTCGATGTCGTAGCCGGGGCTCTGCTTGACGATCTCGAGGTTGCGGCGGCCCTGGCGGATCAGCTCACGCACGAAGGCGAACGGGCCTCGATGCAGGAAGCTGCCGCCGAGCGCCACGGATGCGCCGTCGGGCACGAGGGCGGCGAGGTCGTGGAGGGAAACGATTTTCGAGGTTGGCATGGTGGGGTCCTTCTAGCGCGCCTGCAGGTACGCCGCGATACGCATCTTGAGGCCCGGCTCGGCCGCAGAGCGCACGAGCTCGGCCAGCGCTGCGTCGCGGCGGTCGGCCGAGGTGACGCGAAACAGGCGCTCCGCCGCATCCGCCGGAAGCGATTCGGCATCCGCGCTTGCGGCCTCGATGACCGCGGGCCAGTCGTCCTTCGCGGCGACTGCGGTGAGGAAATTCCAATCGAGCGCATCCGCGGCGCCGAAGGTCTCCGAGACCTGCAGCACGCGGCGCGCGCGCTCTGCGCCGACACGCTCGGCGAACAGCGCCGTGCCCAGCACCAGCCCGAAGCGCAGTCCCGGCATGCGGAACGTCGCGTCGGCCGTGGCGACTCGGCGCGCGCAGGCACCGAGGAGGTCCACGCCGGCGCCGAAGTTTCGGCCGTGCGCGAGCCCCAGCGTGTCGAAGGGTGCGTAGCGGATCGCCTGCAGCAGCTGCTCGATCCGCACGAAGCGCAGCAGCAGGTCGCCCTCGGTCTGCGCCTCGTAACCGCCCATGTCGAAGCCGGCGCTGAAATTCTTCCCCTCCCCGCTCAGCACCAGCAGCCGCGTGCCGTCCCCATACGCGGCGTCGACCCTGGCCAGCAGCTCCTCGACCACCTCGGCCGAAAGCGCGTTCATCTTCGCTGCGCGGTCGAGCGTGAGCACCAGCGCCGTGCCGCGCCGCTCCGCGCGCACCTCGCTCACTTTGTTATACCGGGGACAGACCCGCTTGTAACCTCTGTTACGACCGGGTCTGTCCCCGGTGTAACAAAGATTTCGCCGTTGTGCTGGCCCAGGGCCGGCGGGTCGCGGTAGATGTCGAAACCGCGGCCGGAGAAGCGCAGCGGCGAGGCGAAGGTCCTTGTGCGCGCGCCGCCCGGAAGCGTGATCTCGCGCACCCACTCCATGTGCCGCACCTGCTCGTCCTCGAGGGCGCCCGAATAGGTGTTGATCGGCGCGCACGGCACGCCCGCGTCGCGGAAGCGGGCGAGCAGATCGGCAGCTGTGTGCTTCGCGAACTCGGCCTCGAGGATTTCCTTCAGCTCCCTTTGGTGCTTCGCGCGCAGCGTGGTCGAGGTGAAGCGCGCGTCCGCTACGAGCTGTGGCATGCCGATCGCCTCGCAGGCCGATTTCCAGAGCGCGTCGTTGCCCGCGGCCATCGCGAAGTAATCGTCGCTGGCACGGAATGCCTGGTAGGGCGCGTTGCGGGGATGGGCCGAGCCCAGCTTCGCCGGATCGCGCCCGGTGCCGAAGAACTCGCTCGTCTGCAGCGCGGCCACCGCCAGCGAGGCGCCGAGCATGGAGACGTCGATGTGCTCGCCGGCCCCACCCTGTTGCACCCGGCGCAGCACCGAGGCGATGGCGAAGGCGGCATAGAGGCCGGAGCAGAAGTCCGAGAGCGGAACGCCGCACTTGACCGGCGCCCCGCCGGCCTCGCCCGTGACGCTCATGATCCCGCTCATCGCCTGCATCGTGAGGTCGAAGCCGCCCTCCTCCGAGCGCGGGCCTTCCTGCCCGAAGGCCGAGATCGAGCAATAGACGAGCGAGGGCTTCTCGGCCTTGAAGGAGGCATAGCCCAGGCCCAGCCGATCCATCACGCCGGGCCGGTTGTTCTCGATCACCACGTCGGCGCCGAGCGCCAGTTGCCGGGCGCGCGCCTTGTCCTGCGGCTTCTTGAGGTCCAGCGTGACCGAGCGCTTGTTGCGATTGAGCGAGGCGAAGTTCTCGCTGTAGCCGCCGGTGATCGGCGGCCATTGGCGCATGGTGTCGCCGCCCTGCGGATTTTCCACCTTCACCACGTCCGCGCCCATGTCCGCCAGCAGCATGCCGCAGAACGGCCCTGCGGCCACGTTACAGAACTCGACGACGCGAACGCCTTTCAGGGGGAGCATTGCCTTCCTTCGTTCGACCGGGGTCAGACCACTTAGTGTACCGATCGAGCGAAGGATTGGGCCCCCGCCTTCGCGGGACAGACGCGAGCCTGAAGACGTTCCACATGCCTAAGACGCCCGCCGGGTAGCCTTCTGCGGCACGCCGTTCACCTCGAGGTCGCGGCAGGGGCGCACCTCGACCGTGCCCAGCGGGGCCGAAGGCAGGCGCGAGGCCACCTGGATCGCCTCGTTCAGGTCGCGCGCCTCGATGAGGTAGAAGCCGGCGACCATCTCCTTCGTCTCCGCATAGGGACCATCGGTCACGCCCACGCGGCCGTTGCGCACGCGCAGGCACGTGGAGCTCGCCGCCGGGGTCAGCGCCTCGGCCTCGATGAAGTGCCCGGCCTGCACCAGCTCGTCGTTCAGGTCGAGATGGCGCTGGTTGAGCGCGTCCATCTCCTTCTGCGGCATGGCGGCCAGCATCCCCTCGTCGAGGTAGATCAGGCAGAGGTAGCGCATCAGAGGTCCACCAGCACCTTGAAGCCGCCATAGGACATTCGCTTCACGTCGAAGGGCATGTCCTTGCCGTTCATCATGTCGTTCAGGCGCTTGTCCTTCATCACCTTGGCGTTCACGCGGTCGCGGTGCGCGCGCGACTTGAAGACGATGTACGAGAAGAAGACCACCTCGCCCGCCTTGGCCTTCGCGAGCTTGGGGAAGGCCACGCCGAACCTGGTATCGACATCGTCGGCCACGCACTCGCGGTACTCGAGCGCGCCGTGCTCCATCCACACCTTGCCGGCCTTGCGCGCGATGAGCGCGTAAGCGGCCGTGTTCTTCTTCGGCACCGATAGGACGAATCCATCGACGTAGGCCATGCCTTTCTCCTTTTGACGTGTCCTGGGTAGTCGAACGCCGGCCATTCTTTTCGACAGCGCGGCAAAAAAACATTTGAAGCGGTGAATCAGGGACTTAACCCAGCTGCGCGAGGCGCCCCTCGAGAAAGCGCCGTTCCGAGGCCTGTTGGGTGAGCGCGAGAGCCCTGCGGTAGGCCTCGCGCGCTTCCCCGGCCCGGCCCAGCTTGCGGCAGAAGTCGGCGCGGGCGGAATGGGCGAGGTGGTATTGCGCGAGCTCTCCGCGAGCGATGAGGCCCTCGACCAGCGCAAGCCCCGCGGCCGGCCCGTCGCGCATCGAAACAGCCACTGCGCGGTTGAGCTCGATCACCGGGTTCGAATCCATCCGCAGCAGCAGGTCATAGAGGCCCACGATCTCGGCCCAGTCGGTGGCTTCGGTGCTGGGCGATTCGGCATGCACGGCCGCGATCGCCGCCTGCACCGTGTAGGGCCCGAAGCGCCGCGTCGAAAGTGCGCCCTCGACCAGGCGGATCGCATCGGCGATCTGCTCGCGGTTCCAGCGCGTGCGGTCCTGGTCCGACAAAAGGACCAGCTCGCCGGCCGCGTCGGTGCGAGCGGCCCGACGCGCTTCGTGCAGCAGCATGAGCGCGAGCAAGCCCACCGCCTCGGGCTCCGGCAGCAGCTCCACCAGCAGCCTGCCCAGCCGGATCGCTTCCCCGGAAAGATCGTGACGCGTGAGCTGGTCGCCCGACGAGGCGAGGTAGCCCTCGTTGAAGACGAGGTAGATCACGCGCAGCACGCTGTCCAGCCGCTGGGCGAGCTGGCTTCGGCCGGGCACCTCGTAGGGGATCTTCGCGTCGCGAATCTTCGCCTTGGCGCGCACGATGCGCTGCGCAACCGTCGCCGCAGACGCGAGGTGCGCGCGCGCGATTTCCTCGGTGGTGAGGCCGCACACCTCGCGCAACGTGAGCGCCACCTGGGCATCGGCGGCAAGCGCCGGGTGGCAGCAGGTGAAGATGAGCTTGAGGCGATCGTCCTCGACGCTGTCGGTGGCTTCGGTGATGCTCTCGTCGGCGATCGCCTCGACCTGCTCGACCACGTCCTCGAGCGAGACGTCCCACCTGGCGCGACGCCGCAACCGGTCGATCGCCTTGAACTTGCCGGTCGAGACCAGCCAAGCGCGCGGATTTTCGGGGACGCCATCGATGGGCCACTGCTCCACCGCGGCGATGAAGGCCTCGTGCACGGCCTCCTCCGCCACATCGAAATCGCCCAGCAACCGGATGAGCGTGGCGAGCACGCGGCGCGACTCGGCGCGATAGATGCCCTCGACGACGGCGTGGATGTCGGCCATGGCGAACATTTTCCCACGCGCCCGGCAGCCTGTAGACTGCCCCCGATGAACGCAGCCGCCCTCGCTTCCGCCATCGAACAGGCGATCGCCTACCTGGGCTCGGTCGGGGAAACGCAATGGTCGCGGCGCCTTTCGGAGCTTCGCTCCACCGTCGATGCCGATCCCGGCAATGCCGCCCGCGAGCTGATGGACGCGCTCCCCGAGCTGGGCCAGCTCTACCTCACCACGAAGAGCGGGCATGACGTCTCCAGGGCGCAGGAGATGCCCTGCAACATGAAGCTGAGCGCGCTTCGCCAGCAGCTCTACTTCATGGCCGAAAAGCAGCTTGCGGAGCAGCCGGAGCAGGAGAAAGCCCGATGAAGACCCCCGCCCGGAACACCATTTGCCTCTGGTACGACCGCGAGGCCGAGGAGGCCGCGCGCTTCTACGCGAGGACCTTTCCCGATTCCTCCGTGGGCGACGTGTATCGCGCCCCGGGAGATTTCCCTTCGGGCAGGAAGGGCGATGTGCTGACGGTCGACTTCACCGTCCTCGGCGTTCCCTGCCTGGGCCTCAACGGCGGCCCGGCGTTCAAGCACAACGAGGCTTTCTCGTTCCAGGTCGCCACCGCCGACCAGGCGGAAACCGACCGCTACTGGAACGCCATCGTCGGCAACGGCGGGCAGGAGAGCGCGTGTGGTTGGTGCAAGGACAGGTGGGGCGTGTCGTGGCAGATCACGCCCATCGCGCTCACGCAAGCGATCACCGATCCCGACCCCGCAGCCGCGAAGCGCGCCTTCGATGCGATGATGGAGATGCAGAAGATCGACATCGCCACGATCGAGGCCGCGCGCCGCGGCTGAGCATCCCCACGTCATCCACCAACGGAGCCCCGAAATGCCCATGGTCCGCATCGAGCTGTATCCCGGCCGCAGCGCAGAGCAGAAGCTCAACTGCGCGAAAGCAATCATGGAAGTGATGCAGAAGCATTTGAACGCCGCGCCCGAGGCGACGCAGGTCATGTTCGTGGACGTCGAGAAGGCGAACTGGATCGACGGTTCGAAATTGCCGGGGGGCAGTTAGCGTGTAGTGAACGCGCCACGGCATGCGCCATCCGGTGTCTGGAGAACTTTACTGCGCGATGTAGTCTAACTCCCACATCTTCGTTGCAAGGGAGCCGCGTGAACAAGCTCGAACCGCTGGCCGCGGCGCTCATCGACGAGCGGGACGCGATCATGGCGTCCTGGCGCGCCCAGGTGCGCAACCTCGCCTCGGCGAAATCCCTCGACCTTCCGACGCTGAACGACCACATGCCGGTGTGGCTGGCGGAGCTCGCCTCCGCCATGCGCACGCTGGCGGCGGCCAACGAAGCGAACGATGCTTCGATCCCGCTCATCCACGGGCTGCAGCGCTTCGAGGACGGCTTCGACATCGAGGAGGTCGTCGCGGAATACAACATCATGCGCGATTGCGTGCATGACCTGGCCGAGGACCACGGCATGACGCTCGTGGACGGCCCGCGCCGGCTCGTGAACAAGGTCTTCGACGACGCCATCGGCGCGGCGGTGAAGGCCTACACCGAGGGCGAGGCGCGCGAGGTGCAGCGCCGGCGCGTGGAGCACCTGGCCTTCATCGCGCACGACCTGCGCACGCCGCTCAGCGCGATCACGTTCGCCGCGCACATCCTCGAGCAGCGCCTGCCGGGCACGACCGCCGATCCGGAAGTGGGCAAGGTCCTGAAGGCGCTCAAGCGCAACGCGAGGCAGCTCGACGGCCTGGTCTCCAACGTGCTCAAGGAAAACACCCACCTGCTCACCGAGCTCGGGGTGAAAGTGGAGCGCCGCAGCTTCGACCTCTGGCCCATGGTGGAGGAGCTGCTGCAGGACATGCAGCCCGTCGCGGCCAGGGCCGGCGTGCGGCTGCTGAACTACGTCCCCGACGAGCTGGAAATCCGCGCCGACGCCACGCTGCTTCGGCGCATCCTGCAGAACCTGGTGGCCAACGCGATCACTTATACGCCACAGGGCCTCGTCACCGTGGGCGCTAGGGAATGCGATGAGCAGGGCGCGGTGGAATGCTGGGTGAGCGACGATGGCAAGGGCATTTCCCGCGAGCGCATGCACAAGGTGTTCGACGCCCTGGAGAAGGATCCTGCCGGCGATGGGGCCGGGTTGGGGCTCGCCATCGTCAAGACGTTCGTCGAGGCGCATGACGGCCAGGTCACCGTGGAGAGCGCCGAAGGCAAGGGCTCGACCTTCCGCTTCACGTTGCCGCGCTCGACTGCCCTGAAGGCGCCTGCCGAAAAAGTGCCTGGCTGAGCCTAAAGCTCGATCCACACGGGCGCATGGTCGCTCGGCTTTTCGCGGCCCCGGTATTCCCGATCGACCTCGGTCGCCCTCAACCGTGGCACGAGGTCCGGCGACAACAGCAGGAAATCCATGCGGAAGCCGGCATTGCGCTGGAAGGCGTTCGCGTTCACCCAGAACGTGTATACCTTCGCCTTCGGATGCAGGTGGCGCGTGGAATCGGTCCAGCCCTGCGAAAGCAGCGCCTCGTATAGCTTCCGCGTGGCGGGCTGCATCACGGCGTCCTCCCGCCACAGCCATGCGTTGTAGATGTCGGAGTTGGTGGGAACGACGTTGAAATCGCCCGCAAGGACGCACGGCTTCCCGGCCTGCAGCAACTCCCGCGCGTAGTCGTTCAACCGCCGGAACCACGCGAGCTTGTAGTCGAACTTGGGCCCCGGTTGCGGGTTGCCGTTGGGCAGGTAGATCGAGGAGATGGTGAGACCCCCGACCTCGCCCTCGAGATAGCGCGCCTGGGTGTCGGACGCATCGCCCGGAAGTCCCCGGCGCAGCTCCCGCGGCTTCCTGCCCCGGGACAGGATGGCGACCCCGTGATGCGATCGTTGCCCGTGCCAGATCGCGCCGTAGCCTGCGGCCTCGATGGCGGCGGCGGGAAACTTGGTGTCGTCGGTCTTGAGCTCCTGCAGGCAGGCGACATCGGGCCGGGTTTCCTCGAGCCACTCGAGCAGCCGCGGCAGGCGGCCGTTCACGCCGTTCACGTTGTAGGTGGCGATGCGCATTTCCCGGACAACCGATCAGATCTCCCGAATGCCGCCCTTCTCGTACCCGCCGGTGATGGCGCGCCCGCTCCAGAGGAAGCACCGTGCGGCGCCTGCCTGAGCACGGCGAGACGAGCCCCTGGGTACCGCTCCGGATGCATGAGAGCCGCCTTTCCCCGCACCGTTCCGCGCAGGTCCATGAACTCGCCGCGGATATCGGCAGGCAGCAGCATCTGCAGCGCCTTGTCGATCCCGACCTGAATCCACCCGTCGGGCGCATGGCGTCCAAGCACTAGAATCGACAAGACTCGTCCTGGAGTTACGCCATGCGCAGCCCACTTCCTTCGCTCCTCGCCCTCCTCGCCTTCACGGCGTCGCTCGCCCAGGCACAGCCCGTGGCTCCGGGCGAGCCTGTCCCCGGTGGGGACCGCCTCGTCGGTGGCGGCTCGGTCCGGCACGACACGCCAGTGGATGGCGACCTGGTCGGCGTCGGTGGAGACTTCGAGCTCGTCGCGCCGGTGACGGGCAAGGCGATGATCGCGGCGGGCAACGTGTTAGTGCGCGAGCGCGTCGGCGGCGACCTCTTCGCCGGCGGCGGCAATGTCCTCGTCACGGCGATGGTCGGCGGCCACGCCCGCATCGCCGGCGGCAACGTGGAGCTTTCGCCCGCGAGCGGCGTGGGTGGAGACCTCTCGGTAGCCGGCGGGGACGTGGCGATCCGCGGCCCCGTCACCGGCAGCGTGCACGTGGGCGCCGGCAACGTGACCCTCGACACCGCCGTCGGTGGCAACGTGCATGCCGCGACCGGCGAGCTGATCCTCGGGCCGAACGCGCGCATCTCGGGGCGACTCACGCACCGCGGCGCCCATGTCCGACAGGATCCCGCGGCGGTGGTCGCTGGCGGCGTCCAGCGCGCGCGCTCCGAGCGCCATCGCGAGCACGTGTCGACGCGAAAGGACGTGGGCGGCTGGATGTGGACCGCGGGCCTGGTGGCGATGGCCGCGTTGCTGGCGGGGCTGTTCCCCGCGGCGACCCGGCGCGTGGGCGGCGAGATGCGCGCCCATCCCGGCATGGCCTTGGTTTTCGGTTTCGTGGCGCTCGTGTGCGTGCCGGCCGCGGCCCTCATCCTGATGATCACCATCATCGGCCTGCCGGTCGCGCTCGTGGTGCTGCTGCTGTACTTCGTGCTGCTGCTGGTGGGCTATGCCTCGGCGGGCGTGATGATCGGGGACTTCGCGCTTGCGCGCCTGCGCGCCCCCGATGCGGACCGCCTCGCCTGGCGCATCGGCGCCGCGGTGGCCGCGATGTTGCTGCTGGCGGCGGTCGCGAAGGTGCCTTTCCTCGGCGGCCTGGTGGTATTCGCGGCGCTGCTCGCCGGGATCGGCGCCATCGTGCTGGCGCTCACGCATCGACGGCCGGCGGCGGTGCCCCCGGCAACGGCCGCAGCCTGACGGTCAGCGGCGACGCGCGCGCGGGCTGCCGGGCGCGGTCGAGACCTGCCCGTCGTTGGAAGGGCGCGGCGAAACGCTTCGCTCCCGGATCTGGTGCACGCGAACCGAGGCGCGGACGAAGAACACGCAGACGTCCTGCATGCGGACGTTCGGCGACTTCGCCTGGGTGAGCTGTTGCACCAGGTCGCGGTGCCAGCGGTGCAGCTCGTCTTCCTGGCCGATCCGCTCCGGGCGCGAAGCGCGCGGCACCCACGACCAGAAATCGTCGGAGTGCTGCGAGAGGAATTCGTTGACGACCTCCAGCACCGCATCCACGGTCTGCGCCTGCTCGAGGGCCCGGAGCCAGTTCATGTCGCCGCCGCGGTGAAAAAAGGACTGTGGGCGTTCCAGGCCTTGCGGTCTGTCGGAAACGTCCTACGCCGGCGAAATCGAAATTCCTACGCCGCCGCGCTGAAGAGGTCCAGGAGCTTGAGCCTTTGCACTTTCCCCGAGGGCCCGCGGGGCAATTCATCCACGAAGAGGATCGCGCGCGGCGTCTTGTAGCGGCCGAGGTGCTGGTTGCAGAAGGCACGCAGGTCTTCGTCGGTGCAGGCCACGCCCTCGCGGCGGATCACGCAGGCCACGATCTCCTGGCCGTAGTGGCGGTCGGGCACGCCCACGGCGGCGGCATCGAGCACCGCCGGGTGGCGCAGGAGCACCTCGTCGATCTCGCGCGGCGCGATGTTCTCGCCGCCCTTGATGATCAGCTCCTTGATCCGCCCGGTGATGAAGAAATAGCCGTCCGCATCGCGCACGCCGATGTCGCCGGTGCGAAGCCAGCCATCGGCGAAAAACGCCGCGGCCGTGGCCGCCTCGTTCTTGTAGTAGCCCACGGTCACCTGCGGCCCGCGGATGACGATCTCGCCGGCGGTCCCATCCGGCAGCTCGTTGCCCTTTTCGTCCACGACGCGCGCCTCGCAACCGGAGGGACGTCCCACCGACCCCACCTTGCGGCGCCCGGGCTCGTAGGGATTCGAAAAGGCCGGCGCAACCGTCTCGGTAAGGCCCATCGTTTCGATGACGCCGATGCCGAACTTCTCCTGGAACGCGAGGAGGTGCTCCGGCGGCAGCGGAGCCGAGGCCGAGCGGCAGAAGCGGATGCGGCGCGTCTCCTCGCGCGGCGGCGCCGGACCTTCGAGCAGGAAACTCACGATGGTCGGGACCATGTTGATCCAGGTGCACTCGAAGCGCGTCGCCATCTCCCAGAAGCGGCCGGCGGAGAATTTCGGCGGCATGGCGAGCGAGCCGCCGTGCGCCAGGGGCGCGAGCATCGTCACCGCGAACGCATTGATGTGGTACAGCGGCAGGATGGCGCTCACCCGGTCGCCGGATCCCAGGCGGTGCTCCTCGCTGATCGCGTGCGCATTGGCCGCGAGGTTCGACTGCGTGAGCATCACGCCCTTGGGCGTGCCTGTGGTGCCGGAGGTGTACATGAGGAGCGCGAGCGCATCGGGGGACGGGGGACGAGGGACGGGGTGCTCGCCCCGGGTCTCGCCGGGAAGATCGGCCGCGTCCGGGTCCACTTCGATGACCTCGATGGGGCGCGCGATGCCCTTCACGAGTTCACCCACCCTGGCCGACCACTCGGGCGATGCGAACACCAGAGGGCAATCGGAGTGGTCGAGCACGTAGCGCATCTGCTCGGCGCTGGAGAGCAGGTTCACCGGGTTCACGCAGTAGCCCGAGTACATGGCGCCCAGCAGGATGCGAAGCGTGGCGAGCCCATTGGGCATCACCAGCGAAACGTGGGCTCCCGGCTCGAGGCCGCGCGCGGCGAGCAAGGCGCCGAGGCGATGGCAGGAATCGCGCAGCTCGCCATACGAGAGCGAGCGGCCGGTCTCGGTGGCGATGAAGTAGGTGGCTTCGGGACGGGCCTGCGCCTGCAGGTCCACCAGCGAACGGACGGTGCTCATTTCCCCCAGCGCGCGAAGTACGCGCCGAGCAGGTCATCCACGCTCGGCACCTTTTCCGGCAGCGGCCGGGCGATGCGCGTCACGTTCATGTAGTGCCGCACGTTCATGTTCTCGGAGAAGTTGTTGCCGCCCCAGGTGCCGCAACCCATTGACAGCGAGACCGGCAGGCCGTTGGAGAAGCTGCCCCCGTTGGCCACGCAGTGCACCTGGTTCACGATCACGCGCGCCACGGGAAGGTGCAAACCGAGGTCGAGCGCGCGCTCCTCACGCTTGCTGTGCAAAGACACCGAGTGGCCCGCGCCCTGGAAGGCGTAGATGCGCCGCACGATGTCCTTGGCCTCGCCGAAATCGCGGGCGCGGTAGACCGTGAGCACCGGCGAGAGCTTTTCGCCCGAGAAGGGGTGCCCGGGCCCCACGCCCGCCTCCGCCACCAGGAGCACCTTCGCGCCCTTCGCGGCTGGATCCGAGAGCCTGGCGCGCTCGGCGATCACCTGCACCGCCTGGCCGATCACCGCGGAGGAAAGCTTGCCGTCCGGCCACATGCAGGCTTCCAGGCGAGCGCGGTCTTCGTCGCCGAGGAACACGCAGCCGTGGCGGCGCAGGGCCTCGAGCATCGGCTCGGCGATCGCCTCCAGCAGCACCACGCTGTTCTCCGAGGAGCAGCTGGTCGCGTTGTCGAAGGTCTTGGAGGCCACGATCTTCGCGGCCGCGTCGTCCAGGTCCGCCGTCTCGTCGACGATCGAGGCGACGTTGCCCGCGCCCACGCCGAAGGCGGGCGTGCCCGAAGCGTAGGCTGCGCGCACGTTGGATTGCGATCCGGTCGCGACGACGAGGTCGCACTGGCGCATGAGCTCGCCGGTCGATTCCTTGGTGATCGGCGCGGGCAACATCTGCACCAGGTCGCGCGGCGCCCCGATGCGATCGAGCTGCGCGTGGATGAACTCGATCAGCCGCGCGCAGGTGGACGCCCCCTTGGGCGACGGCGCCACGATCACCGCGTTGCGCGCCTTGAGGCTGTTGATGATCTTGTTCGCCGGGGTGGCCGCCGGGTTGGTGGAAGGCGTGACCGCGCACACGACGCCGACGGGCCGGCCGATCTCGGTGATCCCGGTGGAACGGTCTTCCGACATCACGCCCACGGTCTTCATGCCGTGCAGGTCGCGCAGCAGGCCCAGCGTCTTGCGGTGGTTCTTGAGGACCTTGTCCTCGACATCGCCGATGCCGGTGTCGCGCACCGCGAGCCCGGCCAGCTCGCGGTTGCGACCAGGCTCGAGGATGGCCCAGCCGGCGGCGGCGACGAGCTCATCGACTCGAGCCTGGTCGTAGGTATCTGCGATCGCCTGCGCCGCGCGCGCGCGCTGCACCAGCCGCGCGACGGTTTGCGCCACCGGCGATGCGTTCTCAGGGGGCCTGTGTCTGTCCATCGGTCTGGTTCTTCCTGCGGCTTTCGCGCATCGCCCGGATCACCGGCCACAACAGCCCGGCGATCGACAGCGCGAGGATCACCCCGCTCACGGGGCGGGTGAAGAAAACGGTCCAGTCGTTGTTATAGCTGACCATGGTGGTCATGAAGTTGCTCTCGGCGAGCGGGCCCAGGATCGTGCCCAGCACCAGGGGCGCGAGCGGGAAGCGGTAACGCTCGAAAAGGAAGCCGATGAGCCCGAAGGCCGCCATCACGTAGAGGTCGGGCAGGCTGTTCCTCTGCGCGAAGGCGCCCACGAAGCAGAACACCACCACGAAGGCGGAAACCACGGCCTCCGGCGCCTCGAGCACCCTGCACAGCGGCTTGATGGCGAAGTAGCCCAGGATCACCTTGCCTACCGTGGCCACGAAGACCGACGCGAAGATGAGGTAGATGAGCGCCGGGCTGTGGGTGAACACCTGCGGCCCGGGCTGGATGCCGTGCAGCAGGAAGGCGGCCAGGATGATCGCGGTGGCGCCGCTGCCCGGGATGCCCATGGCGAGCAGCGGGATGAAGGCACCGCCCACCGAGGCGGTCGCGGCGGCCTTGGCGGTCACGATCCCTTCGGGCGCCCCCGTGCCGAGCGCCTTGCCGTTCTTGCCGTACTGCGACTCGATGCCGTAGGCCACGAAGGACGAGACCGTGGCACCCGCGCCCGGCACCACGCCCACGAGGAGGCCGGTGAGCGTGCCGCGCAGGAAGGTCGCCTTCATTTTGACCATCTCGGCCCACTTGGGGAACGCGGTGATGAAGCGGCCCTGGGCATCGCGCGTCGCGGGCTGCGCGCCCTGGAAGCCTTCGAGCATGCGCGTGAGCACCTCGCCGATGCCGTAGGCGCCGACCATCACGAGGAGGAACTCGATGCCGTCCTGCAGGAACGGCAGCCCGAAGGCGAACCGTTCCGCGCCGTAGATCGCATCCACGCCGACGGTCGCGATGAGCAGGCCCACGCACAGGCTGATGAGCGAGTTCACCACCGAGGAGCCGGAGAGCGTCACCACGCTCGCGAGGCCGAAGAAGACCACGGCGAAGAATTCCGGCGTGGAGAAACTCAAGGCGATTTTCGCGATGGGCTGCGTAAGCGCGACCATGACGATGGACGAGGCGAGGCCCGCGACCAGCGCGGCCAACAGCGCCCAGCCGAGGGCGAGCGCGGCCTGGCCCTTGCGTGTCATCTCGTAGCCGTCCCAGAGCAACGGCACGTCCATCGGCTCCCCGGGGATGCGGAAGAGGATCGCCGTGATCGCGCCGCCGTAGGTGCCCGAGACATACATCGCGGTGAGCAGCACCAGCGCCGGGCCCACGCCCATCTTGTAGGTGAAGGGCAACGCGAGGATCACGCCCATCACGAGCGTGAGGCCGGGAAGGACGGCGATCAGCATGCCGAGCACCAGCCCGATCGCCATCACCAGCATGTTCGTCGGCGTGAAGACCGCCGCGAAGCCACCCATCAGGTGGCCGAGGATCTCCATCGGCTAGGTCACCCCGATGAGGCGCATGAGGCCGAGCGACACGTCGCGAAACGGGCCGACACCCAGCGGCAGGGAGATGTAGGCCACGCGCATGAAGACGACGATCAGCAGGAAGCCGCCCGCGATGCCGAGCGTGGCCGCGAACACGGGGCGCTTGAATCCGCCGGCCAGCGGAAAGGCCGCGAGGAACAGCACCGTGGAAAGGAAGAACCCCGCGAACGGCACCAGGATCACGTAGAGCGTGATGAGGCCGATCCCGCCTGCCAGCATCCACGGCCTGGAAACCGGGGCAAGACCGCGCTTTTCCTCCTGCTCCGCGACCTCTTCGGCGTCGGGCAGGAACGTGGTCTGTGCCCGGTTCTCGGTGCCGGAGAGGAGGCGCTTCACGATCTCGTACAGGCAGAGCAGCGCCATGAAGACGATGATCGCCTTGGGCCACGCGGCGGGCGTGATGCGCCCGCCGGTGTCCACGTCGATGCGTGTCGCGACCCAGTACAACCAGCCCGATACGGCGAGCATCAGGCCGTAGGGCAGTACGAGCTTCACCTTCGGGGGCATGCGCTCAGGCCTTCTTCGAGCCCGCCTCCATGAGCGAGAGCTGCTCGGCGATGAAGGCGCCCGCCTTGTCCGCGGGGATGTAGCTGTCGGCGAAGGCGAGCTCGTCGGCGAGGTACTTCTTGAAGTCCTCGGAGCGCGCGACGCGATCGAGCGCGGCCGAAAGCACCTTCACGTGCGCCGGGTCGGTGCCCGCGCGCACCACGATCGAGCGGAACTGGCTGATGGCGAAGTTCACGCCGTACTTGCTCGCGAGCGGGATGTTCTCGTGGCCGGTCTGCGGCTTCTCGGCGAAGAAGAGCAGCGGGCGCATCTGGTTGCTGGACAGGAACGTGCGCACGTCGCCCGCCTGCTCGACCAGCACGTCGGCATGCCCGCCGAGGATCGACGAATAACGCTCGCCGGGTTGCGCGAACGGCACCGAGCGGAACTTCGAGCCCTTCTCGTTGAACTTGTTCACGTGCATCTCGTCCGGGCTGCCGAAGCCGGTGATGCCGGCCTTGATCTCCTGCTTCTTCGAGTCCGCCAGCAGGTCGTCGAAGGTCTTCCACTTGGAATCGTTCTTCACGAAGAGGCCGGTCGGCTGGCGGATCATCACGCCCAGCGGGATGAGGTCCGAGAGCTTGTAGCGGCCCTTGCCACCCACGAGGGTGCCGAGCGTGTCGCCGATGAAGAGCGCGATCGAATGACCGTCGGGCGCGGCGGAGAGCAGCTTCGCCATGCCGGTGTTGCCCGTGGCGCCGGGCACGTTGAGGATCGGCATCGACACCTTCAGCTCGGGCTCCATCAGCTTGCTCACGCGGCGAGCGAGCTGGTCGGCGCCGCCGCCGGGGCCCCACGGAACGATGAATTCCACCGGGCGCGACGGGAAAGCCTGCGCGAAAGCCAAGCGCGGTGCGATTGCGACTGCGGATCCGGCGATCAGGAGCGTGCGGCGCGCCGGGCGGTGCGGATTGCGGCTGTCCATTTCTCGATCTCCTCTCGGTTTGTCGTTCCGGGGGGCTTGCGTCCCCGTTGTTGTGAGCTGAAACTATCTCGCAGATTGCGGTTCATGATAGTCCCGTTTTCTGCGTTTCGCCTCCAGGGCGCGAGGGTTCTGCATCGTGGAAAGCAACCAGTCCAACGCCGCCGCCGTCCGCGCCTTCCGAGTGCTCGAAGTCGTGGCCCGGCACGCCGATGGATGCAACCTCGCCACCATCGTCGACACCGTGGGCCTTCCGAAACAGACCGTGCATCGCATCGTTGGCCAGCTGCAGTTCTCCGGGCTCGTGATCCGCGAGCCGGGCAGCCGTCGCATCCAGATCGGCGCGCGCGTCGAGCAGTTCGCCATGGCCTCCCTGATGAACGGGCCGGGCCGCACGCAGCGCCACGCGATCCTCTCCAGCCTGGTCGATGCCATCGGCGAGACCTGCAACCTCGCGGCCCTCGCCGGCACCGAGATCGTCTACCTCGATCGCGTCGAGACACACTGGCCCCTGCGGCTCATGCTCTCGCCGGGCTCGCACGTGCCGCTGCACGCCACCGCGAGCGGCAAGCTGCTGCTTTCGCTGCTGCCGAAGCCGCAACGCGACCGGCTGATCGACCAATTGCCGCTGAGGAGCTTCACCGAAAGGACCATCGTGCAGCGCGAGGTGCTCGAGCACGAGCTCGAGGAAACGCGCAAGCGCCGCATCGGCATCAACCGCGCCGAGCACCTGCGCGGGATGTTCGGCCTCGCCGTGCCGGTGATGCTGGGGCCGCGGCGTGCGTGCGCTGCGGTGGCGGTGCAGGCTCCGGAAGGCCGCGCGACGGTGGACGAGCTGATGGGACACGTGCCGCGGCTGCGCGAGGCGGCCGAGCGGATCGCGGCCACCTTCGGCGCCATCGAGGACGAATGATCACGCTCACCGTGGGCCAGCTCAGCCTGCTGTGCGCCGGCGCCATGCTCGGTGGCGCGATCTTCGGCGTGGTGGGGTTCGCCGCGGGCGTGATCATGTCGATCTTCATCCACCACGCGTTCTCGGCCCCGGACGTGGTGTTCATCGTCGTGGGCGGCGCGGTGGTCCTCAACCTGGGACTGCTGCCGCGCTTCTGGCGCGAGATCCGATGGGGAGAGGCGCTGCCCTACCTCGCCGGCGCATTCCTCGGGCTGCCGGTCGGGCTGTGGCTGCTGCAGCACCTGGATGCGCGGACCATTCGCGCCGCGGTCGCCGTGCTGATCGTGGCCTACGGGCTCTTCGCGCTGAGGCAGCAGTCGCGCGAGCCGCTGCGCTTCACCGGCGCGCATGGCAAGGCGATGGACGGCTCGATCGGCTTCACCGGCGGCGTGATCGGCGGCGTGTCGGGGCTGGGGCCGCTCGTGCCCGGCGTATGGTTCGGCTTGCGCGGATTGAGCAAGGTCGAGCAGCGCGCGCTGACACAGCCTTTCGGCCTTTGCGTGCAGGGATTCATGGTCGTGTGGCTGGTGGCCTCGAGCACCGTGAGCCGCCATGCGGTCGAGGGGCTGGCCATCGCCACGCCGGTGATGATCGCGGCCTCGTGGCTGGGCCTGCGCGGCTTCGACCGCATATCCACCGCGCTTTTCCAGAAGATCGTCGTGTTCATCGCCATCGGCGGCGCGCTGCTGCTCCTCGCGAGGCAGTTATGGAGCTGAAGGGGTGGAGGTTGCGGCTGCCGCTGGTCACGCCGTACCGGCTCGCATTCGGGCCGGTCACGCACCTCGATACGGTGATCGTGCGCTGGGTGTCGCGCGAGGGCATGGAGGGCTTCGGGGAAGCCACGCTGCTCACGGGTTACACCGACGAGACGATCGAGGGCACGTGGGCGAAGGCGCAGGAGTTGTCGCGAGCGGTTCGCTCGGCTTCGTTCGACCTCGAAGGCGCGCTCGATTCTCTGTTGCCGACGCACCCCTTCCTGGTGACGGCGTTTCGCACTGCGCGCGAGATGGCCGAGGGCTCGGAGCTCCTGTCGCTGGAGGCGCCCGCGCGCGTGCCGATCCTGGGCTTGCTGCAGGGCGAGGGCGAGGGTGCGCTGCGCGCCGCCGCCGATGCGCTGGTGGCCAATGGGTATCGCACGGTCAAGTTCAAGGTGGGATTCGATCCCGCGCGCGATGCCGCCGCGGTCGCTCTGGCGCAGCGTGTCGTCGCCGGGCGCGCGCGGATCCGTGTCGATGCGAACCAGGGCTACAGCGCGGCCGAAGCGATCGATTTCGTCTCGCGCCTTTCGCCCGAGGGCATCGAGCTTTTCGAGCAGCCGTGCGACAAGGAGGATTGGGCCGCGCATGCCGCTGTGGCGCCGGTGGCGCGCGATCGTGGCATCCCGCTCATGCTCGACGAGTCGATCTACAGCGAGCGCGAGATCGAGCGCGCCGCACGCGAGGGGCTGGCGGCGTTCATCAAGGTGAAGCTCATGAAGTTCGGCACGCTCGCGGCGCTGCGGGCAGCGATCCGGCGCATCCGCGAGCTGGGCCTCGTGCCCGTTCTCGGCAACGGCGTCGCCACCGACCTCGGCTGCTGGATGGAGGCGTGCATCGCCGCTCGCGAGATCGACAACGCCGGCGAGATGAACGGCTTCCTCAAGCCTCGCGAACGCGTGCTCGCCGAACCGCTCGTGTTCCGCGACGGCGCCATCGAGATCCCCGCCCGCTGGACACCCGGGGTCAGACCACTTGGTCCGCTTTGCTGCTCTGCAGCAACGGACCAAGTGGTCTGACCCCGGTCTAAAAGGAGGCAACGAACCATGACCACCCCCACCATCCATCCCATCAACCCGGCCGTCGGCGCGGAGATCCGCAATGTCGATGTCGCGAACCTCACCGACCCTGAATTCAAGGTGATCGAGGACGCCTGGTACCGGCACTCGGCCCTGCTCATTCGCGGCCAGGAGCTCACCGACGATGACCTGATCGCCTTCAGCCGCCGCTTCGGCGAGCTCGATCCGCCGCCGGTGAACGAGAACGGCAAGACGTTCGTCGAGGGTTATCCCGAGATCTACGTGGTGTCGAACGTGGTCGGGCCCGACGGCGTTCCCATCGGCAGCCTGGGGGCGGGCGAGGCCCAATGGCACACCGACATGTCGTACCTGCCGGAGCCGCCCGACGCCTCCACCTTGTATGCCCTGGAGGTCCCCCCCGAAGGCGGGGACACCTGGCTCTGCGGCATGGAAGCCGCGCTGCGCGCCCTGCCCCCGAAGCTCTTCGAGCGCGTGCGGAACCTCAGGATCAAGCACGACGGCACGTACAACTCCGGCGGCTACCTGCGCAAGGGCCTCACGCCGACCGACGATCCGACCAAATCGATCGGCACGCCCCATCCGGTCGTCTGCGCGCATCCCGTGACCGGGCGCCCCGTGCTCTACCTCGGGCGGCGGCGCAACGCGTACGTGGTGGGCCTTCCGCTCGAGGAAAGCGAGGCCCTGCTCGACGAGCTATGGCGGTACGCGACCCTGCCCGAGAACTGCTACGCCCACCATTGGCGCGTCGGCGACCTCCTCATGTGGGACAACCGCAGCACCATGCACCGCCGCGACCCCTTCGACGGCAAGGCGCGCCGCATCATGCACCGCACCCAGATCAAGGGCCGCGTCACCCCGATTTGTTACACCGGGGACAGACCCGCTTTCGCTCAAAATTTGAGCGGTGCCCAAAAAAGAGGCGAAAGCGGGTCTGTCCCCGGTGTAACACGAGCATGAAGGGGATGGGGGTTCGCGCCTTCGGCGGGATCGAGGCGCTGGAGATGATGGACTGGCCGGTGCCGGAGCCGGGGCCAGGCGAGGCGCGGGTGAAGCTCGCGTATGCCGGCGTGAACTTCATGGACGTGTACATGCGCGGCGGGGCGTACGCCAAATCGCATACGTACACCACGCCCCTGCCCCTGCTGCTCGGCATGGAAGGGGCCGGCACGGTGGACAAGCTGGGCGAGGGCGTAACGGGCATGCGCGTGGGCGAGCGGGTGGCGTATTGCATCTCGCGCGGGGCGTACGCCGAATACGCAGTCGTGCCCGCCTGGAAGCTCGTCCCGATCCCCGACGGCATCGACTGGCCGCTGGCGGTGGCGCTGCAATTGCAGGGCTCGACCGCGCACTACCTCAGCCACTCGCTCTTTCCGCTCGCGCCCGGGCACACCTGCCTGGTGCATGCCGGCGCGGGCGGCGTGGGCCAGTTGCTGGTGCAGCTCGCGAAGGCGCGCGGCGCGCGCGTGATCGCCACGGTGGGATCGCCCGAGAAGGCAAGCATCGTCGAGGCGCTCGGCGGCGAGCCGATCCTCTATCGCGACGTCGATTTCCGCGAGGCGGTGATGGCGCTCACGAACGGCGCCGGGGTGGACGTGGCCTACGATTCCGTCGGGCGCGACACGATCCACCGCAGCATCCGCAGCCTCAAGCGGCGCGGCACCTGCGTGATGTTCGGGGCGTCGTCGGGACAGGTCGAGGGCATCGCGCCGCTCGAGCTGGCCGAGGCGGGCTCGGTGTTCTTCACGCGCCCCCATCTCGCCGACTACATGCAGCCCCACGAGGTGCAGCAGCGCGCAGGCGAGCTCTTCGCGATGGCCTCGTCGGGGAAGCTCAAGGTGGCGATCGACCGCACCTTCGAGCTGGCCCGGCTGCCGGAAGCGCACCGCGCCCTCGAAGGGCGCGGCACGCGGGGAAAGCTGCTGCTGAGGATCGCCGCCTAGCGACGCTCGCTGCTGATCGCCAGCCCAATCAGCACGCCGATGGCGGCCGCGGCCCCGATCAGCATCCACGGGTTCTCGTGAACGTATTCGTCGGTCGTGCGGGCGACGGCGCTTGCGCGTTCGACGGCCATTCCCTGCGCTTCGCGCATGCGCCGCTTGGCCGTGGCGAGGCTGTCCTCCACGGAGGCGCGCAGGCTCGCGGCCTTCTCGCCCGGGACGCTCGCCAGCGAGCGCAGCAGCTCCTCGGTGTCGCCTACCAGGCGACCGAAGTCCTGGAGGAGGTTGTCCTTGGCGCTTTGTACGTTGGATGGCTGCTGCATGTAGTTTCCTCCTCGGGTTGCTGGGCGCGCAGGGCGACCAGGCGCTGCGCTGCGGTCATGAAGATGGCGAGCATGCGCTCGTGCTCGGGCGAGGTGCGCGCCTTCGCCTCGCAGTAGGCTTCGGCAAGGCGCTCCGACCAGAAGCGCACGTCCTCGGGCGACTTCACGCGGCCCGGCCGCGCGCTCGGCGGCAGGAGCGCGATCTCGCCGGGCGACCAGGTCGCGAGATAGTCGTTGAGCACGCACAGCAACTCATGCGAGTCGCCCGCCTGCGCCATTTGTCTTTGCCACGGATCCATCGGGAAGCCTTTTCGTCTGCTTGAAGTGTTGCAGGCGACAAGCCACGACGGTGCCGGAGTGCCACGCGTCGCAACGTAGGAGCCGTCTGATATGGGGTCAGACCACTTGGTCCGCTGCTGCAATGCAGCAAAGCGGACCAAGTGGTCTGACCCCGGTCTATGCCAGCAGGATTGCGGTCGAGACCGCCAGCATCAGCAACAGCGTGAGCTGGCGGAAGCGCGCGTCGTCGAAGCGGCGGAAGAGGCGCGCGCCGAGGAGCATGCCACCGTAGTAGCCCGGCGTGAGGGCGGCGGCGATCCACAACGCCGAGGCATCGAAGACGCCGGCCAGGGCCATCATGCCGACGCCGGCGATCGACACCGCACAGATGAAGAACATCAGGTTCGCGCGGGTGGTCTCGATGGGATCGGGCCCCGCGAGCAGGTACAGGATCACCGGCGGGCCGCCGATGCTGGTGGCCCCGGCCATGGCGCCCGAAAGCGCGCCCAGGCCAACGCCGGTGGTCGTCCGATGCGCGCCCGCGTAGCGCCAGCCCTTCAGCAGCAGCAGCGAGAACACGATCACGGTCGCCGCGATGATCCGCCGCAACGTCTGCGGCTCGGCGGTGATCAACAGGAACGTCCCGAGCGGCGCGGCGACGAAGGCCGCGGCGCTGATGGGCCCGATGACGCGCCAGCGCACGAGCCGGTGCGTGCTGGCGAGCATGGGAATCGCAGCCACGCCTTCCAGCAGCAGGACGACCGGCACGGTGAGCTTCGCTCCCAGGATCATCGCGAAGGGCGGCGACATCACCATGGCGCCGCCGAAGCCCGTGATGCCGCGAATGATGCCCGCGAGCACCCCGATAACGAGCGCCGCGACGACCTGCTCAGGTGCGAAGGAATCCACCGTCCACCGCGATCGTCTCTCCCGTGATGAAAGCCGCCTCTTCGCTGGCGAGGAACCACGCCGCGCGCGCCACGTCGGCCTTCTGCGCCAATCGCCCCAGCGGGATGCGCGCGATCGCCTTCTGCCCGAGGCCGGTGGCGAGCAGCTCGTGCGTCATGTCGGTGTCGACGACCGCCGGCGAAATCGCGTTGATGCGGATGCCCTTCGGGCCCAGCTCGCGGCCGAGCCCCTTGGTGAGCGCGACCACCGCGGCCTTGGTCGTGCCGTACCAGACGTTGCCGATGGCCCCGCCGCCGCGCTCCGAGGAAACCGAAGCGATGTTCACGATCGCCGCGCCCTTGCGCCCCGCCAGCAGGGGCAGCGCGGCGAGCACGCAGTTGTAGATGCCGGTGACGTTGGTCGCCACGAGCCGGTCGAACTCCTCGCCCGGCGTGTCCTGCGGCGGTCCCACGCAGATGAGGCCCGCGTTGTTCACGAGCACGTCGAGGCCGCCGCTTTCGGCTGCGATGCGCTGCATCGCCTCGGCCACCGAGGCCCGGTTGGTGACGTCGAGCGCCAGCGTGCCGCCCGCGATGTCGCCGCGATGCACCAGGCAGCCCTTGCTCTCGAACAGGTCGGCGATGGCGGCGCCGATGCCGCGTCCGCCGCCCGTGACCAGGACCACTTTCTTCCCGTTCATGCCTCGATCTCGTATTCGTCGTGGATCAGGTCGCGGATGCGCCGCTTGAGCGCGACGAAGCCCGGGTCGTCCTCGCTGCGTGGCCGCGGCAGGTCCACGCGTATCTCCTCCTTCACCCTGCCCGGTCGCCGCGTCAGCACCACGATGTGGTCGGAAAGCAGGAGGGCCTCCTCGATGCTGTGGGTCACGAGCACCATGGTCTTGCGCTCGAGGGGATCGGCGCTGGCGAGGATGCGCCCCATCTCCTCCTGCATGCGCGCGCGATTTTGCGCATCGAGCGCGGCGAAGGGTTCGTCCATCAGCAGCACCTCGGGGTCGACCGCGAGGGCGCGCGCGATCGAGACGCGTTGCTTCATGCCGCCAGAGAGCTGCCGCGGATAACGCCGCTCGAAGCCCCGCAGGCCCACCAGCGCCACGTTGCGCGCGACGACCTCCCGGCGCGACGCGGCAGGCACGTCCTTCATTTCCAGGCCGAATGCGATGTTCTCCTCGACCGTCATCCACGGGAAGAGCGCGTAGTCCTGGAACACCACGGTCCGTTGCCAGGCGGGAGCCCCGACCGGTTTGCCATCCACCTCGATCGCGCCCGCGGTGGGCTGCTCGAAACCCGCGAGCAGCATGAGGAGCGTGGTCTTGCCGCAGCCGCTGTGCCCGAGGAGCGAGCAGAACTCGTGGTCGGCGACCTCGAAGGTGACCTCGTCCAGCGCGAGCACCGGCTCGTCGGCCACGCCCTGGGCGGGAAACACCTTGCTCACCTTGTCGATGCGCACGGTGCTCATCGGGCGGCCGGAAGCGACCAGGGCATGAAGCGCGCGACGAGCGCGCGGATGGCGCGATCGATGGCGAGGCCGACGATCCCGATCGTGGCCATGCCGACGATCACGTAGTCGGTGCGCAGCACGGTCCTGGCGTCGTTGATGAGGAATCCCAGGCCCGAGTTGGCGCCCACGAGCTCGGCGGCCACGAGCGCCATCCAGCCCACGCCCAGGCCCACGCGCACTCCCGTGACGATCTGCGGAAGCGCGGCCCGCAGCACCACGCGCCAGAGGATGCGGCGCTCGCCCGCGCCCAGGCAACGCGCCGCGCGCACGAGGTTCGGCTCCACGCCCCGCACGCCGGCGATGGTGTTGAGCAGGATGGGAAAGAAGCAGCCGAGGAAAATGATGAACTGGTTCTGCGTGTCGCCCACGCCGAACCACAGGATCGAGAGCGGGATCCAGGCGAGCGGGGGCACCGGCCGCAGGAATTCCACGATGGGATCGACCTGCTCGTCCACCGCGCGCCACCACCCCATCGCGATTCCGAGCGGGATCGCGCTCGTGGCCCACAGGAACGCCACCAGCTCGCGCTTGATGCTGTCGCGCAGGTGGCGCCACAGGTCGCCCGATTTCGCGAGCTCCCACGCCGCCACCACGATGTCCTGTGGCGGCGGCAGCAATGCGCGCGTCGACCTGTCCAGCAGGTAGGTGCTGCCGAGGTACCAGGCCACGATGACGGCGGTGAGCAGGATGTATGGGCGGAACAGCGCAGGCGAGAAAAGGCCGGGGAGGGAAACGGCCTGTCCCGTCCCCCGTCCCCTGTCCCCTGTCCCGGAATTACGGGTTGTAGGCCTTGCCGCCAAAGCTCCACGCCTTCACCAGATCGCCCTTCTCGGGAAACGGCTGCGCCTCGCGCGTGTTGATCGCGTGGACGTAGTCGGGATAGGGCTGCTTCGCCGGGTCGCCCGTCCAGCCCGCAGGGATGAACGGCGGTTGCTTCGGCACCGCCCATCCGAGCTTCTCGAAGGTCTTCTTCATGAAGCGCTCGTCCACCGCGGCCTCGAAATCCTTCGAGGTGAGCGGGCGCGTGAGGCGCTTCTGGTCGTAGAGCCACTTGAAGATGCTCTCGTTCACCTGCCCCCAGAAATGCGCGTGGGGATAGATGTTGGTGGGCTTGTAGAGGTTGCTGTACGCCTTGACCTGCTGCAGCAGGATCTCCTTGCTGAAATTCCTGAGCATCGGGTCCTCGCTCTTCAGCTGCGCGGCGCGGTCCGGGTAGAGCCGGATCCAGAGCGTGGCCTCGGCGAAGGCGTCGGAGAACGCCTGCACCACGTCGGGCACGTTGTCGATCATCTCCTGGCGCACGTAGAACTGTCCCTCGTACATGTTGTACGGGAAGATCGAGTCGATGATGCGGCCGTTCTTGCGCTCGGTCACCATCATCGCCGGCGTGGGATCCCAGGAGACGACGCCGTCGATGCCCTTGGGCAGGGCCATCTGCTCGCCCGGCGGCATGTTCTTGAGGATCACGTCCTTGCCGGCGACGATTCCGTTCACCTCCATCGCCTTCTGGAAGTAGAACTCCGCCGAGGAGCCGGTCACCAGGCCGATGGTGGCGGACGGGTTGCTGCCCTTCAGGTCCTTGATGCTCTTCAGCTTCGAATCCGGCGGGACCACGAGGGCGTGCAGCAGGTTGGGCGACAGGATCGCGATCGCCTTCACCGGGATGTTCTTGTCGAGCAGGGAGGTGAACGGGAAGTTGCCGCCGTTGCCGACCTGGAAGCGCGCCGAGACGATGGTCTCGTTGATCGCCGGACCCGAGGGGAACGCCTGGTATTTCGTCTCCACCCCACGGGCCTTGAGCAGCCCCTGGCGATCCATGACGATGTTGACGGTGTTCTGCCCGGACCAGGGCGCCTGGTAGGCCACGTTCACCGGCCACCAGCCCTTGTCCTTCAGCCACGCCACGGACTTCCCGGAGACCTTCTCGTAGGGCTGCGGCCAGCCCCATTGCGTCGACTTCTGCTGCGCGAAGAGCGGTAAAGCGACGACGGTTGCGAGTAAAGCGGCGACCAGCTGCTTCTTCATGGACCCTCCTTTAGGTAGCGACGTCCTCCGACAGTGCACGGGATAAATTCGCGGCCGCGGCGCGCAGGTCCGGCACGAACCGCTTGATGCCGGCGAGCGTGAGGCGCGCCTGCGCCGCCGAGATGGCGAGGCCGGCGCACGCCTGCCCGTCCCGCGGCCCCTCGACGGGCACCGCGAGGCACACCACGCCGGACATGAACTCCTGGTTGTCGATCGAGTAGCCGTGGCGGCGAATGCGCGCGAGCTCCGCGCGCAGGCGGCGCGGGTCGGTCAGCGTGGTCGAGGTGTAGCGCGCGAGCGGCCCGCTCGCCAGGTGCGCCCCCAGCACCGACTCGGGCATGCGGCTCAGCATGAGCTTGCCGATGGCGGTGCAGTGCAGCGGCACGCGGCTGCCGGCCTCGAAGCGCAGGCCCAGCGGCCATTGCGATTCCACGCGATCGATATACACCACCTGCCCGCCGGAGACGATGCCGAGGTTGCACGACTCGCCGGTCTTCTTGGCGAGGGCGGCGAGGATCTCGTGCCGTGCCCCGGAGCCCGCCGCCGCCTGCAGCACGTCCATGCCCAGGTGCAGCAGCCGCGTGCCCTCGACGACACGGCGCCGACCAGGCTCGCGCGCGAGGAAGCCCAGCTTCTCCAGCGTGGCGACGATGCGGTGCGCGGTGGGCGGGGGCAAATCGAGCGCGGCGGCGATCTCGTGGATGGCGAGCGGATGCTTGCGCGAGGCGACCTCTTCCAGGACACGCAATGCCTTCGGCACCGCTCCGGCCTCGCCGGATTCGCGGGGGCGCGCGCGCGCATCCATCTTCATGCCGCCACCGAGATATCGGTGCCCGCGAAGCGGATGCGCGCCCGGCCGATGTCCCGGCGCTCGGCAAGCCACTTGACCAGCTCGTGCAGCGGCGTCGTGGCCTCGACGCAATCGGTCGTGGGATCGCGCAGCGGCGCGAGCAGCTTTTCGTCGTAGAACGCGTGGAGCAGCAGGTCCTCGTCGGTGGCGCCCGGACCGAGGCGCCGGCGCAATTCGGGCAGCCAGGGCGCCACGTGCGCGGCCGGTTTCTCGGTGGCTCGCTCGCCGGGCCTGATGTCGGCGCGCTCGAGGAACTCCGCCGCGGGCTCGGCGGCGAGGCGCCCATAGAAGCCGCACGCGTACTTGCGAACCTCGTCGGGGATCGTCCTGTAGCGCTCGCCCTGCACCACGTTCAGCACCGCCTGCGTGACGATGAACTGCGCGAAGGGGCTCACCAGGATCGGGTATCCCAGGTCGCGCCGCACGTGGGCCACTTCCTCGAGGATCTCGGGCAGGCGCTCGCCCATGCGCATCGCCTCGAGCTGCGAGCGCAGGTTGGAGATCATGCCGCCGGGCACCTGGTGCTCGTAGAGCGCCTTGTCGTATTTCGCGACCACCCCGCGCGGCTTGCCTTCGCGCACCGTGATCCACTCGAAGTACTTCGAGGCCTCCTCCATCGCCGACTCGTCGAGCGCGGTCGGCCTGCCCAGCTCGCGCGCGCGCCGGTGGATTTCCTGCGTCGTGGGCAATGATGCGCCGTTGCCCAGGGGCTCGAGCGCCGTATACGCGTACTCGAAACCCGCCTGCATCGCCACGGAATACACCTCGGGGGCAAGTCCCGACTGGCAATGCGAGTGCAGTTGCAGCGGGATCGCCTTGCCTTCCAGCTCGCGCGCCAGCGCTGGGAACAACGTTCGTCCACGCTCCGGTGTGAGCAGGCCCGTCGGGTCCTTCACGCAGATGAAATCGACGCCGAGGGCCACCAGCTCGCGCGCGCGCTCGCAGTAGTACGCGTCGGTGTGCACCGGCGAGAGCGTGTAGGTCATCCAGCCGTTGACCTTCATGCCGGCCTCGCGCGCCGAGCGCGCCGACGACTCGAGGTTGCGGTTGTCGTTGAGGGCGTCGTAGATCGTGAGGATGTTCACGCCCAGGCGCGCGAGCACGTGGGAGTTGAGCTCGACCACGTCGTCGGGAAAGAGCTCGAAGGTATAGAGGCTCTGGCCGCGCGTGAGCGCGTCGCGCGGGGTTTCCAAACGCCCGCACAGGTATTGCACTCGCCGCCAGGGATTTTCCCGCAGGTAGCGCACGCACACGTCGAACACCGCGCCGCCCAGGATGTTGACCACGTCGTAGCCGATGCGGTCGAGCGTGCCGAGGATCGGCGCCATCATCGGCGTCGTCATGCGGGTGGACCACAGGCACTGGTGCGCGTCGCGCAGCGTGACGTCGACGAAACGCATCGGGGACGGACTCCGGTTCATCGCGCCCTCACCGCCATCAACACCTGCCCGGGCTCGACCGCCTGCGCATTCTCGGCGTAGATGCCCACCACCTCGCCTTCGACTCCGGCCGTGATCGAGCTCATCAGCTTCATCACCTCGATGATGCACACCACGGTGTCGCGCTTCACGCTGCTGCCTATCTCCACGAAGGGCGGCGCGCCGGGCTGGGGCGAGCGGTAGAACGTGCCGACCATGGGGGAGGAAACGAGATGCGAGCCGGCCGGGGCCGAAGACGGGGGACGGGCGACGGGGGACGATGCGGGGGACGGGGGACGGGGAACGGGGGATGGAGTGGAAGGGGTCGCTTGAGGCGTGGACGAAGTGTCCGGCGTGGCCGAAGGAAATACCGTGCTCTCGCGCGCCGTTCCCTGTCCCCCGTCGCCGCCTCTCTTGAACTCCACCTCGATATCCCCGGAGCGCAGCCGGAACTCGCTGAAGCGCGAGCCGGCCTCGACCAGGCGCACGATGGCGAGCAGGTCGTCGTACGTGGGCTCGCGGGGGGTGGAGGGCTTTTTCATTTTCCGGAATGCCGCGTTCCGTCTGGCGGACATGTTTGCACGCACCCGGGGCGTTTGCAATAATCGCCCGATCCCACCCGCAGGAATCCCGTCATGACGCAGCCCGTCATCATCACCGTCGCCATCACCGGGGCCGTGCCGAAGAAGAAGGACAATCCCGCGGTTCCGGTCACGCCCGCCGAGCAGGTGGAATCGACACACGAGGCCTTCGAGGCAGGCGCTTCGCTCGTGCACATCCACGTGCGCAATCCCGACGAGTCGCCCGGCTCCGATCCCGAGGCGTTCGGCAAGATCCAGGAAGGCGTGCGCAAGCACTGCCCCGGCATGATCGTGCAGTTCTCCACTGGCGGCCGCGGCCGGGATCCCGCGCAACGTGGCGCGATGCTCTACCTCAAGCCCGACATGGCTTCCCTCGCCACGGGCTCGGTCAACTTTCCCACCAACATCTACGAGAACGCGCCGGATTTCGTGGAGAACCTCGCGAAGACGATGCTCGACCACGGCATCAAGCCGGAGGTCGAGGTGTTCGACCTCGCCATGCTCTACAACGCCGCCAACCTGGTGAAGAAGGGGCTGCTCAAGGAAGACGCGCACGTGCAGTTCGTGATGGGCATTCCCAACGCCATGCCGGCGCGGCGCAGCATCTTCGACTTCCTGCGCACGGAGCTGGCCGAAGTGCTGCCGAAGGCGACCTGGGTCGCGGCGGGCGTCGGACGGCACCAATGGGAAGTGAACCAGTGGTGCCTCGAGGCCGGCGGCCATTGCCGCACGGGCCTGGAGGACAACCTGCGCATCGAGGCCAACCGCCTCGCTGCCAGCAATGCCGAGCTGGTGAAGAAGATCGCCGACAACTGCGAGCGCTTCGGACGGCGTCCCGCCACCGCGGCCGAAGCGCGGCAGATCCTGGGCCTGCGGGCTGCCGCTTGAACCGGGGTCAGACCACTTAGTCCGCTTTTGGGGGGCAAAAAGCGGACTAAGTGGTCTGACCCCGGTTTGGAAAAAAAAGTGTCTGTCCCCGGTTTGATCGAAGGGCTCTTCGAGCGGGCGCGGCGCAACCCGCGCCGCATCGTGCTGCCGGAGACGGGCGATGAGCGCATCGTCGAGGCCGCGCGAAGGCTGGAGGGCGAAGGGCTTGCCAAGCCGATCCTGCCGCAGGACATCGCCGGCGATCCCAGGCTCGAGGCTTACGCCGCGCTTTACCCCGGCAATCCCAAGGTGGGCCTGCGCGCGGTGAGGAAGCCCCTCTTCCACGCCGGCATGATGGTGAAGGCGGGCGATGCAGATGCGCTGCTCGCCGGGGTGGCGCATCCGACGGCGCGCGTGATCGAGGCCGGCCTGATGACGATCGGACTCGCGCCCGGAATTGGGGCACCATCGAGCTTCTTCCTCATGGTGCTCGGAGATCGCGTGCTGGTGTACGCCGATTGCGCGGTGAACGTGGACCCCGATGCCGCGACGCTCGCGGACATCGCGCTCGCTTCCGCCGCGAGCTATCGCAAGCTCCTGGGCGAGGAGCCCCGCGTGGCGATGCTGTCCTTTTCCACCAGGGGAAGCGCCAGCCACCCGCGCGTCGAGAAAGTGACCCAGGCTCTCGCGATCGCGCGTGAGCGCGCCCCGGACCTGGCCATCGACGGCGAGCTGCAGGCCGATGCCGCGCTCGTCGAGAGCGTCGCACGCAAGAAGGTCCCGGGTGAGAGCCGCGTGGCGGGCCGCGCCAGCGTGCTCGTCTTTCCGGACCTCGACGCCGGCAACATCGCGTACAAGCTCACCCAGTACCTCGCCGGGGCGCGCGCCATCGGGCCCATCCTGCAAGGGTTCGCGAAGCCCGTGAGCGACCTCTCCCGCGGGGCGAGCGTTGAGGACATCGTCGCCACCGCCGCAGTGCTCTCGGCGCTGCACTGATGCCCGCCGACAAGCGCGGCATCGACGAGCGCTTCTTCCACGCGCTGCTGGTCGTCGTCTCCATCGCCTTCGCCTGGATCCTGTGGCCCTTCTTCGCGGCGATCCTCTGGGCGGTGGTGCTCGCCATCCTCTTCACGCGCGTGAACGACCGGCTCACCGCGCAGTTCGGCGGCCGGCCCAACCTGGCGGCGCTCACCACGCTCGTGATCGTGCTGGTGCTGGTCATCATGCCGCTCATGCTCGTGGGCTCGATGCTGGTGCAGGAGGCCGCGGGCGTGTACCAGCGCGTGAAGTCGGGCGAGATCGACTTCGGCCGCTATGCGCGCCAGATCTTCGAGGCGCTGCCGGCGTGGACCACGCCGTTGCTCGAGCGCTTCGGCCTCACCGACTTCGCCGCGTTGCAGGAGCGGGCGGCGCAGGGATTGGGCAAGGGCACGCAGGTCGTCGCGGGCCAGGTGCTGGTGGTCGGCCAGGGCACGCTCGAGTTCGTGGTGAGCTTCTTCGTGATGCTCTACATCCTCTTTTTCCTGCTGCGCGACGGCCACGCCCTCATGCGCCGCATCCGCCGGGCAGTGCCGCTTTCGCAGGACCGGCAGGGGGCGTTGCTCGACAAGTTCATCGTCGTGGTGCGCGCCACCGTGAAGGGCAACGTCGTCGTCGCGATCCTGCAGGGCGCGCTGGGCGGGCTCATCTTCTGGATCCTCGGCATCGACGGCGTGGTGCTGTGGTCCGTGGTGATGGCGATCCTGTCGCTGTTGCCCGCGGTGGGGACCGCGCTGGTATGGGGACCGGTCGCGATCTACTTCCTCGCCACCGGCGCGGTGGTCAAGGGCGTCGTGCTGATGCTCTACGGCATCCTCGTGATCGGCCTGGTGGACAACGTGGTGCGCCCCATGCTGGTCGGCAAGGACACGCGCATGCCCGACTACCTCGTGCTCGTCGCCACCCTGGGAGGCATCGCGATCTTCGGCATCAACGGCTTCATCATCGGGCCCGTCATCGCGGCTTTGTTCCTCGCCTCCTGGGACCTGTTCAGCGACCGGAACGACCGGGGTCAGACCACTTAGTCCGCTTTGCTGCCATGCAGCAACGGACTAAGTGGTCTGACCCCGGTTTTATCAGCCGAAGCGGTAGCTCGAAGCGGTCACTCCGCCCATGAAGTCGCGCTCATGGTAGGTGCGCGTGGCGGGCTCGGCCTCGGCAGCGCCGACGGCGACCAGCAACGGGATGAAGTGGTCCTCCTGCGGGTGCGCCAGGCGAGAGGCCGGCGCGGCATCCCAGCGCTCGAGCAGCCGGGTGCGCCGCGAGGGCTCCGACTCCATCGCCTGGTGCAGCCAGCCGTCGAACGCCTCCGAAGGCGCCCGGGCGGCCGGGCCCATCATGCGCAGGTTGTGCCAGGACAGGCCGCTGCCCACGATGAGCACGCCTTCGTCGCGAAGCGGCGCGAGCGCGCGCCCCACCGCGAGGTGCTCGCCGGGGTCGTAGCCCGCCTTCACCGAAAGCTGCACCACCGGCACGTCGGCCTCGGGGTACATCACCGCCAGCGGCGTGAAGGTCCCGTGGTCGAAGCCGCGATCGGGATCGAGCGCGACGGGAATGCCGGCTGCGTCGAGCAGCTCCTTCACGCGCGCGGCCACCTCGGGCGACCCCGGCGCCTGGTACTGGATCGAGTACGTATGCGCCGGAAAGCCCGAGTAGTCGTAGATCATCCCGGGCTTCGCGCCCGACTTCACCGAGAACTGCGGCGCTTCCCAGTGGCCCGTGACCACCAGGATCGCGCGCGGCTTCACGCCGAGCTCCGCGGGCAGGCCGGCCAGCGCCTGCTCGAGCTTGTCGAACTGCCGGCGGAACGGGCCGTCCAGCCAGGGCCAGGGCCCGCCTCCGTGCGACAGGAAATACGTGGGTAGTCGTCGCATCACAGGCTCCTCAGTTGGCCGGCTCGCGTCTTCGCGGACAGGAAGGCGAGGTGCGGGTTGCGCTTGAGGTGGTTGTCGAGCGCCCAGGCGCCCGGGCCCGCCACCGAGATGAAGAGGAACAGGAAGCTGTAGAGCACCGCGAGCTCGCCCGCGTTCAGGATCGGCAGCAGCACGTTGCCCTGCGGCGCGTGGCCGATGAAGTAGGCGAACGCCATGAGGCCCGAAAGCACGAAGGCGGCGGGTCGGGTGAGCAGGCCCAGGATCAGCAGCGCGCCGCCGAAGACCTCCAGCATGCCCGCGACACCGGCGAGCGAGAGTAGCGGCACGTTGGCGAACATCTCGATGTACGGCGCCTGGAAGAGCTTGGTGGTGCCGTGGGCGATGAAGAGGTAGCCCGCGACGATACGCAGCGCGCCCAGGGCGCGGGGCTGCCAGGTGGATTGGAACGAAGTGAGAGTGGTCTGCATGATTTCTCCTTAAGGGGACGGGTATGGGATGGGGATGCTGCGCACCAAATGCGTCGGAAACATCATTTTCGGTCTTCCACACCCTCAAAGAAAGTGGGATAGTTTAGGCAATCAATATCTACATACTAGATAAACGCCCGCTCGTCCCCCGTCCCCTCGCCCATGCACGCCATCACCATCGACCAGCTCCGCGTCTTCCGCCGCGTCGCGGAAACCGGCAGCTTCTCGGCCGCGGCGCGATCGCTGCACCGCGCGCAGTCCGCCATCACCTACGCGGTGCAGAAGCTCGAGGACCAGGTGGGCGCGCAGCTCTTCGACCGCAGCGCCTACCGTCCGGTGCTGAGCGAGGCGGGCCGCGCGTTGCTGCCACGTGCGGTCCGCATCCTCGAGGAGCTGTCGGCCTTCGGCGCGCAGGCGAGCGCCATCGCGGGCGGGCTCGAGCCCGAAGTGGCGCTGGTCGTGGACTCGATCTACTCGACACCTTCGCTGGTGGCGGTGCTGCAGGACTTCCGCGCCGAATTCCCCGCGGTGTCGGTGAAGATCATGGTCGAGTCCCTCGGGGCCACCGCGCAGTGCGTCCTCGAAGGCGGGGCAGACCTGGGCGTCACGCTCGACTTCGCCGCAGCCATCGCCGATCTCGACACGACGCCCATGGGAGAGGTCGAGCTCGTCCCGGTGGCGGCACCGGGCCACCCGCTCGCCGCGATCCGCGGCCGCATCGAGCCGGAGCGTTTCCGCGACGAGCTCCAGCTGGTGCTCACCGACCGTTCCAGGCTCACAGAGGGCAAGCAGTACAGCGTCTTCGCCACGCGCACCTGGCGCCTCGCGGACCTGGGCGCGCGCCACGAGATGCTGCTGGCGGGCCTGGGCTGGGGAAGCATGCCGATCCACATGGTCGATGACGACCTCGCCGCGGGGCGTCTGGTGAAGCTCGACATTCGCAGGCCCGATGGGATGGCGAAGCTGCCGCGGCCAGGCGTGGTGCTCGCCCGGCGCAGGGACAAGGTGCTGGGACCGGCGGGGGCGTGGCTGGCTAAACGCCTGCTGCTGGGAGGCGCCCTGCCGGAAAAGAAGGCAACGGCGAAGCGACGCGCCAAGGAAAGCGGGGCCGCGCCCACGAAGGCGCGGCCCCGCCCGGCTTCGCGGAAACGCTAGGCTGCCTCGCGCACCGGGTCCTTCGGCGGCACCGGCGCATAACGCGACAGGCGGCTGGTGCTGGTGGCCTGCCCGTGCGTCATCGCCTCGAGCAGCGCCTCGAATCCCAGCATCAGGGCGAGCGGCACCTCGGCGCGGACGATGACGTCGCGGCCGCGCGCGCACTCCTCCAGGATCCGCCCCTGGCGCATCTTCAGCTCGTTCAGCACGTGCCACGCCCATTGGCGGCGCGTGACGATGCGCACGTGCATGATCGGCTCGTACAACGGGTCGCCCGGGATGTAGCGGATCCTGGGTCCCCGCACCTCGATGCCGTCGCCGTAGATCTCCTGCAGCACGCGCGTGGGCCCGGCGAGCGCCTCCTCGTTCGCGGCGAAGATCGCGAGCCCGCGGTCGAGGGGCTCGGAGACGACGTCGTCGCCTTGCGGCAGCGCCTCGCGCGCCTGGCGCGCGAATTCGAGCTGGGAGCGGGAATCGCGCAGGCGCGCGAGCGTCTCGAGCGGGTATTGGTAGTACATCGGAAGCTCTCCTCTCTTCTTATCGGTCGTGGTGGCCCGAAGCCTCGGGCTGGTAGTGCATCTCCACCACGCGGATCTCGCGCGTGGTGCCGTCGGGCATGTCGATGCTCGCGAAGTCGCCCACGCGGCGTCCCAGCAGCGCGCGCCCCACCGGCGAGAGCAGCGAGATGCGCCGCTCCTGCAGGGACACGTCCTGCGGATAGACCACGGTCACGCGATGCGTGGTGCCGCCGTCGCGCTCGCGGAAGGACACGGTCGAGTTCACCGTCACCACGTCGGCGGCGATGCGCTCGCGCGGCACGATGTCCGCCTCGGAGGTGACCAGCTCGAGCAGCGCGCCGAGCGCGGTCAGGTTGCGGCCGTCGTCGGGCATCCGCGAGCCCAGCTCGCGGATGCGGGCGGCGTCGAGCTCGGTGATGACCGGAAGGGTCGTTGACATCTGGTTTCTCCTTTTCTTTTCATGCCGCGATGAAGGGCGCGTCGCGGGGGGACTGCCGGTGAAGCACCGGCTCGCCTTCGTCGTGCACCACCATCACGGGGACGCGGGACCGATCGATGAGGCGCCGCACGACCGAGCCGCGGAAGAAGTCCGCAAGCCCGCGTTGCCGCCGGTTGCCGACCACGATCATGTTGAAGCCGCCGCGCTGCGCATGCCATGCGATCGCATCGGCGGGATCGCCAAACTCCACCTCCGCCGTGTGCTGGATGCCCGCGGCGGACAGGGCTTCGCGCGCGGGCTCGAGCATGCGTTGGCCGATCGCGCGATGCGACCGGACCATCGCCCCTGCCGCGTGCAGCAGCGAAGGGTCGTCGAGCACCGGCGATTGCACGTTCAGCAGGCACACCTCGATCGGAGAGGCGCCCAGGTGCTCGGCCACGTACTCGACGGCCTGGCGGGATGCGCGGGAGCCGTCGTAGGGGATCAACAAGGGACTGAAGTACATGGCTTTCTCCTTTCCGTAGCGGGGTGCCACGATAGGAATGGTGCGGGTTCGCGGCGGCATTGATAAGGTAGTGCGCGCGCACAAGATCGTTTCGCTGCTGGAACCAATGGGCGATTAAATTCGCCATTGCGTGCCGCCAAGCGGATAATCGAGGGCCATGGAAGACCTGCAGAACATGGCGATCTTCGCGGCCGTGGTGGAGGCGAAGAGCTTTTCCGAGGCCGCGCGCCGGCTGGACGTGTCGAAGTCGGTAGTGAGCAAGGCGATCTCGCGCCTGGAGCGCTCCATCGGCGCGCGCCTGCTGAACCGGACCACCCGGGCGATGAGCCTCACCGAGGCGGGTAGCGTCTTCTACGCGCATTGCGCGCGCATCGTCGAAGAGCTCGAGCAGGCACGCCTCGCCGTGGGGCAGTTCCATACCGAGCCGCGGGGGCTGCTGCGCATCAGCGCGTCGGTCGCCTTCGGCACGCTCCACATCGCGCCGGCGCTGCCCGTCTTCCTCGCCCGGCATCCCGAGGTCCGCATCGACATGGTGATCGGCGATCGCTTCGTGGACCTCGCCGAGGAGCGCTTCGACCTCGCCATCCGCATCGCCCGCGAGCCGGCGCAGAACCTGGTCGCGCGAAAGCTCGCGGCGGTGAACCGCAAGATCGTGGCGACGCCGGAATACTTTCGCCGCCATGGCGTGCCCCGCGAGCCGGCGGAGCTCGCCGCGCACAACTGCCTCACCTACACGCACTTCAACCCGCAGGAGCAATGGAAGCTGCGCGGGCCTGAAGGCGACATCGCGGTGCCGATCAGCGGCAACCTGCGGCTGAACGACGACGAGGCGCTGTCGGCGGCGGTCCTCGGGGGGCTCGGGGTGGCGCTGCTGCCCACGTTCATCATCGGCGGCGACGTGCAGGCCGGCCGGTTGCAGGCGGTGTTATCCGATTACGTTCCGTCGGAGCGGCACATCCACGCGGTCTACCTGCCCAACCGCCACGTGCCGGCGAACGTGCGGGCCTTCATCGATTTCCTGAAGGAGCGCTTCTCGCCGCAGCCTTACTGGGATCAGTAGCCGAAGAATTCCTCGCCGCGGACGTCGTCTTCGTCTATGCCGGCGGCCGCAAGCGCCGTTCGCGCGGCGGCCATCATGCCCGGCGGCCCGGCGATGTAGCACACCGGCGTGGCGAGACCCTCGCTGGCAACGCGCACGAGCTCGCCGTCGAGGAGGCGGCGCTCGCCGCTCCAGGCTTGCCCCGGCGGCAGTTCGGTCATCGTCGCCACCAGGCGGAATCGCGGCCAGGCACGCTCGAGCTGCTGCAGTTGCGCGAGCCACGGCGCATCGGCGGGCTGGCGGTTCGAGTAGAGCAAGGTGAAGCGGCGCGGGTCGCCGGCCTGCATGGCCTGGAGCAACATCGCGCGGAACGGCGTGATGCCGATTCCGCCGGCGACGAAAAGGGCATCGCGAGTCGCTGCCTTGTGCAGCACCATCGAGCCGAAGGGCCCTTCGATCCTGGCCGCTGCGCCGGGCTGCAGCGCGGCGAGCGCCTTCTTGAAGGGGCTCTCGCGCAGCCGTGTTGCCACCACCAGCTCCGGCTCGTGGGGCGCGCTCGCGAGCGAGAGCGTGCGGCGCCCCGCTTCCTCCGGCACACCTGCGTCCCGCGGCAACAGCAGCTCGATGCTCTGGCCGGCCTTGAAGGTGAAGCCCGCCGGGCGCGAAAGCCGCACCGCCAACGTCGCGTTGGCCACGCGCTCCGAACCCAGGATCCGCACCGCCTGCCCCTGCCCGACGGCGACTTGCTCGCTCATGTGCGCCCTTCTCGCGAACCGCGCGACACGCGCGCGAACGCCGAATGGTTGTGGATGGACTCGAAGTTCTCGACTTCGACCGAGTACCGGCCGATACGGGGGTCCCCATCGAGCGCGCGGGCGACATCGCGGGCCAGGTCCTCGGCGAACTTGGGGTTGTCGTAGGCGAGCTCGGTGACCCATTTCTCGTCGGCGCGCTTGAGCAACCCGTAGACGCGGCAGGAAGCGCTCGCCTCGGCGATCTCCACCAGCTCCTCGATGCCGATGCCTTCACCCACTGCGGCGTCGATGGTGACGCGCGAGCGCTGGTTGTGCGCGCCATAGGCGGAGATCGCTTTCGAGCACGGGCACAAACTGGTGGCCGCCACCGCCACGCGCATCTCGAAGCGGGGCGCGAGCCCGGCCTCGCGGCGGATGCGCCACTCGACCTCGCAATCGACCTTGCTGCGCGCACGCGAGACCGGTGCCACGCGCTCGAGGAACCACGTGAAGGCCATGGAAAGCTCGCCCGCGCGGGCGTCCAGGCGCGCCAGCATGTCGGCGTGCATCCGCTCGAAAGCGCCGCGATCGAGCGGCATCGGCTGGCCTTCGAGCAGCTCGACGAAGCGCGACATGTGGGTGCCACGCGTGGAGGCGTCCAGCGCCACCGACATCGAAAAGCCCGCCACCGCCGGCAGGCTGCGGCCGTTCGAGGAGACGACCACGGGGTAGCGCAGGTCCTTCACGCCGGCGGCATCGAGCGCCACGCCGCGCGTGTCGAGCTCGGCCTGGACGTCGTGCAGCTGCCTCAACGGCGCGTTCATTTGCACTCCGGGGATCGGTTGGCTTGGGCCAGGTAGGCGATGACGTCGGCGCGCTCGCGCGGATCATCCACCGAGTACGCCATCGCAGTTCCCGGCACGACGCGTTGGGGATCGGCGAGGAAGCGGTCGAGCGTCGCGGCATCCCAGGAGATCGGGGCGCGCTTCATCGCGTCGGAATAGGGGAAATCCTTCACGGCGCCGGCGCGGCGACCGATGAGGCCGCAATGACGCGGGCCCGCGCGATCCTGGGCGAGCGAATGGCAGCCGCCGCAACGCTCGTATAGCGCGGCACCCCGTTGCGGATCGCCGGCCGCCAGCGCGGCCGCCGACGAAAGCAGCAGCAGCGCCGGGAACCACGGCTGCATCACGAGACGAAAGCTCCGGGCACGGGAATCTCGCCCACGGCGTTGCGCAGGATCGCCCAGTGCATCGCCTCGTCGCCGAGGATGCTCGCGGCGGCCTTGGCGAGGTCGCGATTGTCGAACACCGGCACCGCGCCGAGGTACGCGCTCACCGCGCCCTTCTCGAGCGAGGCGGCGAAGCGCAACACGTCGGCCTGCGTCTTGAGCTTCTCCACGGGGAAAACGTACTTCGCCCTGGCGGCGACGGGCGTGCCGCCCAGCTTCTGCACCGTCCTGGCGAGCACGTCGGCGTGCTCCTTGTGGTGTCCCTGGAAGGACACGGCGAGGTCCAGGACCGGCTTCTGCAGCAGGCCCGATTCGGCGCCCACCTGGTATGCGGCCACGGCCTCCTGCTCTGCCGCGAGCGCGGTGTTGAGGATGCGCACGTCGGATTCGACCGGGCTGCCGGCCTTCGCGGCGAGCACATCGCGTCCGGCAAGCAGCGCGATCGCCGTGCCCGAGAGCACGAGGCCCGACTTGCCGAGGAATGCCCGGCGCGCTTCGACGAGGTTCACGGCGCGGGAGGCTGCAAAGAACGACATGGAGTTTCTCCTTCGGGGTTGTAGGCGTTCAACCCATCGGATGCTCGAAAGCCCTGCCGCGTTACACGCGTTGCCGCGCGCCCGGTCCCTCAGGCGCCGATATAAGGTGCCGATGGACGAGCCGGCAAGCGAAGCCGCGCGCGCGTCGAATGCCGCACCAGCAGCAGCGGCACCGGGCTGATGCGTGCCACGCGGCTGCCGAGCGATCCCGTGACGAGGTTCGCCAGCGCATGGCGGTCGCGCACGCCCATCACCACGAGCAGCGCGCCGCGCTCCTGGGCGATGCGCGCGATCGTCTCGGCGACGGTCCCGATCGCGACTTGAGCGGTGTGGTCGACGCCTGCCTGCGCCAGCGTCTTCGCCGCGTCCACGAGGATGCGCAGGCCTGGCGTGCGCCGTGGCAGGGCCACCCGCCAGGCATGTCGCAACAGGGACGGCGATTCGGTGGCCTTCTCGCTCACATGGAGCAGGTGCACGCAGGCCCCGAGCCCCGCCGCGGTGCGCGCGACGTACCGCGTGGCGTGCACGGAAGGATACGAATCGTCCACTGCCAGGAGCACCTCGGGAGTGGCGAGCGGCGCAGTGCGCAGGTGCGCCTGCAGCAACACGCGCAGGTCGTCGTCCTGGTCCGAATGCGCGAGTGCATACATGGCCTTGGCTCCCGGGTGGAATGAACCCACCGGGAATGGTGCGTCCGTCCTGCCCGGGCGATAAGCCCGTCGCGCGGCACTTCATTGTTTCCGGCGGGGCCGCAATGCCTCGCCACGAAACGCGGCGGCCGCGGCTTTCATCGGATGGGAACTACAATGGAGCGCCCCACGAGACGATCGTGAAACGCGGGGCCCGATCGGTGCATCCAATGGGCACCTCGGCCCCAGGAGCCTTTCGATGTCAGCGCAGCCCAGCGAAATCCCCACCCTTTCGCCCGATGCCGAGCTCATCGCCCGTGTGCGCGCCGGCGACCGTGCCGCCATCGAGGCCCTGGTGCGGCGCTACAACCGCGTCCTCTACCGCACCGCGCGCGCCATCCTGCGCGACGATGCCGAGGCCGAGGAAGTGGTGCAGGAGGCCTACCTCCGGGCGCTTCGCGCGCTCGACGGATTCCGCGGCGACTCCTCGCTCGGCACATGGCTCGTGCGCATCGTCGCCAACGAGGCGCTCATGCGCCGGCGCCGCCTCGCGCGCGAGGCCCAGGTCATTCCCATCGATGCCGAGGCCCAGGAAATGCTCGAGGAAACCGTCGCCGACCCGCATGCAACCCCGGAGCGCCAAGCGATGAATTCCGAGATGCGCCGCGCCCTCGAAAGCGGCATCGACGCCCTGCCCGACCTCTACCGGACGGTGTTCGTGCTGCGCGCGGTCGAGGAGATGACGGTCGAGGAGACCGCCGCTGCGCTCGACCTGCCGCAGGCCACGGTGCGCACGCGATTCTTCCGTGCGCGCGCGCTGCTTCGCGGCGCGCTGGAAAGCCACCTCGATCGCGCTCTCGGCGAAGCGTTCGCCTTCGATGGCGAGAGGTGCGACCGCATCGTCGCGGGAGTGCTGCAGGCCCTCGCGAAACGCTGAGCTTCGGCGATCGCCGCAAACCGCCCCCTGGGCCGGGGGACCTCGCGCCTCATGCGCGAGGCTCCTCGCCGGGCCCGTCGCGATGCATCGCCGCTCGCGACAGCAGCATGTACGTGACGGGGGTCGTCACGAACATGAACAACGCGACCAGGATTTCCAGCCAGGGAAGGCTGCCGTCGCGCAGCCAGGACGCGAGCGCGGAGCCGGCGAGCACCAGGCCGAGGCCGAAGGTTGTGCCCATCGTCGGCGGGTGCACGCGCTCGAAGAACGTGCCCATGCGCAGGAGCCCGATCGCCCCGACGAACGCGAATGCGGCGCCGACCAGCGCCAGCACGGCAGCGGCCGCGCTCACTCGATCACCTCGCCGCGCAGCAGGAACTTCGCCGCCGCCGCCGTGGAGACGAATCCCAGCATGCCGATCACCAGCGCGGATTCGAGGTACACCGTGCTGGAGGCGCGCATCCCGGACACCAGCACCAGCAGCATCGCGTTCACGTAAAGGGTGTCGAGCGCCAGCACGCGGTCCTGCGCGCGCGGACCGCGCAGGAGCCGGAACAGGGCGCACCCCATGGCGAGCGCCAGCAGGGCCTGGGCGAGGACGAGGATGACAGGAACCGGGATCATTCGAGGATCTCCCGCAGGCGCCGCTCGTAGCGCTGCTTGAAGAGGCGGACCCACGCTTCCTCGTCGACGAGGTCGAGCACGTGGATGGTGAGGCGGTTGGCGGGCTCGTCGTAGCGCACCCAGCAGGTGCCCGGCGTAGCGGTGATGATGCAGGCCATGGCGGCGAGCGCCGCGGGATGGCGCGTCTCCAGCGGCAGGTCCAGGAAGCCGGCCTTGCGCCCGCGCGTGCGCGGCACCAGCACGATCCGCGCGACCGCGAAATTCGAGCGCGTGATGTCCTCCATCACCAGCAGCGCCAGCTCGAGGGCGCAGCGGATGCGCCGCAGGAGGCGGCTCATCGCGAAAGCACCTTGCCGATGTAGCCGTGCGGCGCATGCAGCCCCCGGGCGGTGTCGTGCAGGTAATCCGTGACCGGTCCCGCGGCGGCCGTGAGGGCGAGGCACAAGGCGAGCAGCGCGGCGACCGGCCCCATCTCCGCCAGGTGGATGCGCCGCGGCTCCAGCCGTGCCGCCCAGAAGATGCGCACGCCGGCGCGCGCCATGGCGATGGTGGCGGCGAGGCCCGAAAGCGCCAGCAACGCGAGCAGCGCCCACGCGGTCCCGGGCACCGGATCGGGCGCGAGCAGCGCGGAGAGGAGCGCGAACTTGGCGAGGAAGCCCGGCATCGGCGGCAGGCCGGCGACAAGCAGCGCGCAGCAGGCGAACGCGAGGCCCAGCACGCCCATGGTCGCGGGGATGGCGGCGCCTTCCGGCTCCTGGGGCAGGCCCTCGGGCGCCGCCTCGCCGAAAGCCTCCGCGGTCACGGCGAGGACGTTTGCGCCCGGCGCGCGGGCGCGCTCGATGAGCTCCACCAGCAGGTAGAGCGCCGCGGCACCGAGCGTGGAGACCACGAGGTAATACAGCGCCGCGCCGGTCACCGCGGGAATGTGGGCGCCGATCGCCGCCAGCAGGGTGCCCGAGGACACGAGCAGGCTCGCGCCGGCCATGCGCGCGATGTCCTGCGCGGCGAGCATTGCGCTCATGCCGTACGCCACCGTGGCCATGCCGCCGAAGAGCAGCAGCGTGGCGCCGGTGCCGGCATCGAAGAGCAGCAGCCACAGCCGCAGCACCGCGTAGATGCCGACCTTGCTGAGGATCGTGAACAGGGCCGCCGCCGGGGGCGAGGCCGCGGCGTAGGTCGATGGCAGCCAGAAGCCGAGCGGCCACATCCCCGCCTTCACCAGGAAGGCCATCGCCAGGACCGCCGCTCCGATCTCGACCATCACGCGATCGCCCGCCGGAACCTGGGGGATGCGCAGGGCGATATCGGCCATGTTGAGCGTCCCGGTGACGCCGTAGAGCAGGCTCACGCCCACGAGGAAGAAGAGGGAGGCCACCAGGTTGATGACGATGTAGTGCAGGCTCTCGCGCACGCGCATGCGGCCCGCGCCGTGCAGGGCGAGCCCATAGGACGAGGCGAGCAACAGCTCGAAGAAGACGAAGAGGTTGAAGAGGTCGCCGGTGAGGAACGCGCCGTTCAGGCCCGCGAGCAGGAACTGCACCAGCGAGTCGAAGCGCGGCGCGGCCCGCTGCCAGCGGGCGAGCGAAAAGGCGAGCGCGGCGAACGCGAGCACCGCCCCCAGCAGCACCATGGCGGCGGCGAGGCGGTCGGCCACCAGCACGATGCCGAAGGGCGGCGGCCAGTTGCCGAGGGCGTAGATGTGCGCGACGGGGGCCTGCGCGAGCAGCACGGCCGCGGCGAGCCCGATGGCGACGATCGTCGCCAGCCCGATCACGCCCTTGGCGGCGTGGCGGCGCTCGTCCAGGAGCAGCATCAATCCGCCGCAGGCGAGCGGCAGGACGATCGGCGCCACCACCACGTGATCGGCCCAGGCGCTCATTCGCCGGGCTCCCTGCCATCGACGTGGTCCGTGCCCGTGAGGCCGCGTGCGGCGAGCAATACCACCAGCAGCAGCGCGGTGGTGGCGAAGCTGATGACGATCGCCGTGAGCACCAGGGCCTGGGGCAGCGGATCGGCGAATCGCGAAGCATCCACGCTCGCGGCCGCCGCGACGATGGGCGGCGCGCCCCCGCGGACCCAACCCATGATGAAGATGAAGAGGTTCACCGCGTACGAAAGCAGCGACAGGCCGAGGATCACCTGGAAAGTGCGCGGCCTGAGCACCAGCCAGGTGCCGCAGCCGGCGAGCACGCCGATCCCCAGGGAGACGATCAGCTCCATCGGCCGCGCGTGGATTGGTGCGCCAGGGCGATGAGGATGAGCCCGGTGGCGCCGACGACCAGCGAGAAGACGCCGAGGTCGAAGAGGAATGCGCTCGGCAGCGCGATCTCGCCCAACAGCGGCAGCGCGACATGGGGCGTGTGCGAGGTGAGGAACGGGTGCGCGACAAGAAACGAGCCGGCGCCGGTGGCCGCCGCCAGCAGCAGGCCCGCGCCCATCCAGTTGAGCGGCCGGATGCGCAGCCGGTCTTCGGTGCGCCGCGCGCCGTCGGCCATGTATTGCACGATCACGCCGATCGCGAGCACCAGCCCGGCGACGAAACCGCCGCCCGGCAGGTTGTGCCCGCGCAGCAGCAGGTAGGCCGAGAGCAACGCGGTCGCGGGAAACACCGCGCGCATGATCACCGCCGGCACCTTCAGGTCCTCGGAGGCGCCGGCGGGACTCTGGCCACGGCGCGCCCTGGGCGGTGCGAGGCTCTCGCGAGCGGGACGGAACCGCCGCAGCAACGCGTACACCGCGACCGCTACGGCGCCGAGCACCGCGATCTCGCCCAACGTGTCGAAGCCCCGGAAGTCCACGATGATCACGTTGACCACGTTGGTGCCGCCGCCTTCGTCATGTGCGCGCTCGAGGAAGAAGCGCGAGATCGCGTTGTCGGGCAGCGGCCGCGTCATCACCGCGTAGGCGATGGCGGCCATGCCCGTCCCGGCCGCCGCCGCGATGGCGAGGTCGCGCAAACGGCGCGGCAACGCGGCGCGTCGCCCGGCGCTCGTGTCCTCGAAGGGCACGCGCTTGGGCAGCCAACGCAGGCCGAGGAGCAGCAGCACCGTGGTCACCGTCTCCACGAGGAGCTGGGTGAGCGCGAGGTCGGGGGCGGACAGCCACACGAATGTGAGGCACACGACCAGGCCCGCGCCTCCGGCCAGCAGCAGCGCGGCGAGGCGGTGGAACTTGGCCTGGACCGCCGCGCCGATGGCGCAGGCGCCGCCGACGGCCCATACGAGCGCGAGCGCGGGATCGAGCGTGCTCCACGGCAGCGGGCCGGCCTGCAGCCCCAGGCGCCACGCGGGCCACGCCGCCGCGAGGAGCGCCGCCAGCAGCAGCCACCGCAGCTGCGGCTGGAGCTTGCGCGTGCCCAGCAGGGAATCGAGCCCGCGCGCCCAGCGCCACGACACCACCAGCAGGACGCGATCGAAGATGCTGCGGCCCTCGATCGGCGGCAGGAAAGGCGGGGCCTGCGTGGCGCCCGCCAGGTGGCGGCGCAAGAGCACGTAGAGCAGCGCCCCACCGGCCATCGCCACCAGGCTCATCACCAGCGGCGTGGTGATCCCGTGCCACACCGCGAGGCTGTACGCGGGGGTCTGCGGGCCGAGCACGGCACGCACGCTCACCTTGAGCAGCGGGCCGATGGAAATCGCCGGAAGGACGCCGACGACGAGGCAGGCGAGCACCAGCAGCTCGACCGGGAAACGCATCCAGCGTGGCGGCTCCCGGGGCGTGCGCGGCAGGTCCGTTGCCACCGCGCCGAAGAACACCCCGTGGATGAGCCGCAGCGAGTAGGCCACGCTGAAGATGCCCCACAACGTCGCGAAATAAGGCAGCGCCCGGTTCAGCAGGCGCGAAGGGCCCTGCACCGCGAGCGACTCGGCGAAGAACATCTCCTTGGAGAGGAAGCCGTTCAGCAGCGGCACGCCGGCCATGGCCGCCGCCGCCACCACCGCGAGCGTGGCCGTGATCGGCATCGCGCGCCGCAGTCCGCCCAGGCGGCGCATGTCGCGCGTGCCCGTCTCGTGGTCGATGATGCCCGCCGCCATGAAGAGGGACGCCTTGAAGGTGGCGTGGTTGAGCGTGTGGAAGATCGCCGCCACCGTCGCGATCGGGCTGTTCAACGCGAGCAGCACCGTGATGAGGCCGAGGTGGCTGATGGTCGAATAGGCGAGCAGGCCCTTGAGGTCGTGCTGGAAGATCGCGGTGTAGGCCCCGAAGAGCAGCGTGCCCAGGCCCACGGTGCCCACGATCCAGATCCACGCATCGGTGCCCGACAACGCCGGCCAGAGGCGCGCCATGAGGAAGACGCCCAGCTTCACCATCGCCGCCGAGTGGAGGTAGGCCGATACCGGCGTCGGGGCCGCCATCGCCTGCGGCAGCCAGAAATGGAACGGGAACTGGGCGCTCTTGGTGAACGCCCCCAGGAGCACGAGCACCAGCGCCGGCACGTAGAGGTCGTGCGCGCGGATGCGATCGGCTGCGGCGAGCACCACGTCCAGGTCGTAGCTGCCGGCGATTCGTCCCAGCACCAGCACGCCCGCGAAGAGGCACAACCCGCCCGCCGAGGTGATCACCAGCGCCATGCGCGCGCCATCGCGCGCCGCGGCGCTGTGGTGCCAGTAGCCGATCAGCAGGAAGGAGAAGAGGCTGGTGAGCTCCCAGAAGAACACCAGCTGGATGAGGTTGCCCGAGAGCACCACGCCCAGCATCGAGCCCATGAAGGCGAGGAAGAAGGCGAAGAAGCGCGGCAGCGGGTCGGTGTCCGACATGTAGTAGCGCGCGTAGAGCACCACCAGCGCGCCGATGCTCGTGACGAGGATGCCGAACATCCAGGCGAACCCGTCCAGGCGCAACGTGAACGCGAGGTCGAAGGCCGGCATCCACGCGAAGCTGGAACGCACGACTTCCCCCGCGGCGACTTCGGGGTGTTGGCTCGCCAGCACGGCCAGGCAGGCGATGGCCATTCCCGCGGCCAGCCACGCCTCGGTGCGGCGCGCGTTGGCGGGGAGCAGGAATGCGGCGATGCTGCCTGCGAAAGGCAGCGCGAGCAGCAGCAGGAGCAGCTTGGCCGCTCCTTCAGCGCGCGCGGCGCCGGGCCATCAGCCCGTCCACGCTCCACGCGCCCGCGCCGGCCACGCTCAGGAAGAGGAAAAGGAAGCAGTAGAGCACCGCCAGCTCGCCGCCGTTGAGCAGCGGCACGAGGACATTGCCCTTGGAGCCGTGGCCGATGAAATAGGCGAACGCCATCGTGCCGGAGAGCACGAACGCCGTGGGCCGCGTGAAGAGGCCCACGATGATGAGCGCGCCCCCGATGAGCTCGAGCCAACCCGCATACCAGGGCAGCGACCAGGCCTGCAGGTTGTCGAACATCGGCAGGTGCGGCAAACGCAGGTGCTTCGCGGTGCCGTGGTAGATGAAGAGGTAACCCGTGACGATGCGCAGCAATGCGAGCACGCGCGGATGCCACGCGGCCATGAAAGGAGAAAGAGTTTCCATCGCGGCTCCTGCGGGTTCGAATGTGCCGAGCTTACCGCACACGTGAAACGCCGGCTCGACCGTGCGCATCGAATCCCGCGAGCTTTCCCCAGGGAGTCGGCATGCGCAACAACAACCTCATCATCTGCCTCGCGGCATCGGCGCTGGCGGCGTGCAGCAACGGCGGCGGCACGGAGGCGACGGCGCCGCCGGCGGATCCGGCGCTCATCGCGCAAGGCAAGGAGATCTTCCGCTTCGACACCTTCGGCGACGAGACGCAGTGGACCGACCGCCTGCGGATGCACGAAGTGATCGCGGCGGCGGTCGATCCGGCCACGGCGCTTTCGGTCGGCCTCAAGGTCGACGCCGAAGCGCTGCCGCCCGCCGTCGTGCAGGGCATCCAGGACGGCAGCATCAGCCTCACCAGCCCGGCGACCACCGTCGCGCTGCTCAAGCTGGGTGCCGTCGTCGGTGTGAAGGGCACGGTCGAGACGATCAATGGGCGCGATACGCTCACGCGGGTGGGCGTCACCTGCGCGCTGTGCCACTCGACGGTCGACAACTCGTTCGCCCCGGGCATCGGCAAGCGCCTCGACGGCTGGCCCAACCGCGACCTCGACCCCGGCGCGATCATCGCGCTCTCGCCCGCGCTGTCGGCATCGCAAAAGGCGGTGTACAACTCCTGGGGCAAGGGGAAGTACGACCCCCGCTTCAACCTCGACGGCGTGAGCAGCGGCCAGGTGATTCCGCCGGCATACGGCCTTGCCGGCATCCACCGCGTCACCACCACGGGCGACGGCGAAGACCTCGCGTACTGGAACCGCTATGTCGCCGTCACGCAAATGGGCGGCCATGGCACGTTCACCGAGCCGCGCACCGGCGTCTCGGTGACCAACGGCACGACCGACCTCGTTTCCTCGAAGCTGCCGGCGCTCCAGGCCTACCAGCTCTCGATTCCGGCGCCCCCACCGCCGATCGGAAGCTACGACGCGGCCGCCGCCGCGCGGGGCGGCGACCTTTTCCGCGGCGTGGCGGGCTGCGCCGCCTGCCATTCGGGGCCCGAGCTCACCGACGCGAACCTGCGGCTGCATCCGCCCGGCGAAGTCGTGAGCGAGCCCGAGCCGGATGGCGCGCCGGGGTGGGCATCGCGCAGTGCCACGCGCATGTACCGCACCTCTCCGCTGAAGGGCGTGTGGCAGCATCCACCGTACTTCCACAACGGCTCCGCGCCGACGCTCGAAGCCGTGGTGCGTGCCTACGACGCGAGGAAGTCGCTGCGGCTCACCGATGCGCAGGTGAGCGACCTGGTCGAGTACCTGAAGTCGCTTTGATCGCCGGCGTCAGGGTCGCTTGCGGGCGCGCGGCTTCGCGTGGGCTGCGTGCCGCAGCCCGGCGAGCGCCGGCGTGACCACTTTCGGATCGGCGTTTTCCGAGTACACCGCGTAGGCCGGATGCAGGAAAACCGGCGCGTCGGCCACGCGGCGCAGCTTGCCGGTGGCCAGGTGGCGGCGCACGACGCTCTCGCGGAAGTACCCCGCGCCGCCCGCCTCCAGGATGTATTCGCGCCCCATGGGGCCCAGGCCCGCGAACACCGCGGCGTTGGCGAGCTCCGGGTGCGCGAGGTCGTGCTGCACGGCGAATTCCCGCCCCCAATCGACGTAGACGTAGCTCGAGGGCTTGGGGCGGCTGCCGGCACGGGCGGTGGTGACGAACACGAGCTTCTCCTCGATCAGGAGCTCCACGCGAAGCCCCGGGCGCTGCTGCGGCGCGTACACCACGGCGATGTCGAGCGCGCCTTCGGCCACCTCGTCGAGCAACGCAGCCGCGGAGCCCACCTCCGCGCGCAGCGCGAGCTGGGGCGCGGAACGGCGCATCCACAGCAGCCAGTCGAGCAGCAGTGGGTCCCACAGGCTCATCTCGCACCCCAGCATGACCAGCGCGCGCTTTCCCGCGGGCACCGCAACCTGGTGGCGCGCGCGCTCCCATACCTGCACCAGCGTCTGCGCCTGCTTGAGGAAGCGCTCGCCCGCGGTGGTGAGCGAGGCGCCCGACTTGTTGCGCTCGAAGAGCCTGCGGCCGAGGAGGTCCTCCAGCGTGCGGATGCGCGCGCTCACCGCGGTCTGCGTCACGTGCAGGCGCTCGGCGGCGCGCATGAAGCTGCCGGTGGCGACGATCTCGAGGAAGGTGCGGGCGAGGTTCAGGTCCATGCCATCAATTATCCTGCATTGAAACCGCAATATTATTCGTTTTACTTCGCAAGGCGGCGGGCGGACGATCTGAACGTCCCGCCCGCGAGGAGAATGCCGATGCCCACCACCCCTGCCGCCACCCATCAAGCCGCCTTCCCGGTGCCGAAGTCATGGCAGGGCAAGGCCTGGATCGACGCGGAGGGTTACCGGCGCGAATACGCCCGCTCGCTCCGCGACCCGGAAGGGTTCTGGCTGGAACAGGCGGCCACGCTCGAATGGATGCGCCAGCCCACGCGCGCCCGCGACGTCTCCTTCGGCCCCGACGACGTGCGCATCCGCTGGTTCGACAACGGCGTGCTGAACGCGAGCGCCAATTGCCTCGACCGCCACCTCGCAACGCGCGGCGAGCGCCCGGCCATCCTGTGGGAAGGCGACGATCCGTCCGAGAAGCGCGCCATCACCTACCGCCAGCTGCACGAGGAGGTCTGCCGCCTCGCCAATGGCCTCACGACCCTCGGCGTGCGGCGCGGCGACCGGGTCACGATCTACCTGCCGATGGTGCCCGAGGCCGTGGCCTCGATGCTCGCCTGCGCGCGGATCGGCGCGATCCACTCGGTGGTGTTCGCCGGGTTCTCCCCCGAGTCGCTCGCCGGGCGCATCCGCGATTGCGACTCCAAGGTGCTCATCACCGCCGACGAGGGCTGGCGTGCCGGCAAGCGCGTTGCGCTCAAGGCCAACGCGGACGAGGCGCTGCGCGCCTGCCCGAGCGTGCGCAAGTGCATCGTGCTTCGGCGCACCGGCGCCAAGGTCGGCTGGGACAGGCAACGCGACGTTTCCTACCACGAGCTCCTCGCCGGGCAGCCGGCGCAATGCGATCCCGAGCCCATGGGGGCCGAGGACCCGCTCTTCATCCTCTATACCTCGGGCTCCACCGGCAAGCCGAAAGGCGCGCTGCACACGACCGCGGGCTACCTGCTGGCCACCTCCCTCACCCACCGCTACGTGCTCGACTACCACGACGACGACGTTTTCTGGTGCACCGCCGACATCGGCTGGGTGACCGGGCACAGCTACATCGTCTACGGGCCGCTCGCCAACGGCGCGACCAGCGTCATGTTCGAGGGGGTGCCCACGCATCCGACCCCGTCGCGCTTCTGGGAGATCGTGGACCGCTACCGGGTAAGCATCTTCTACACCGCGCCCACGGCGATCCGGGCGCTGGTGCGCCATGGGGAGGCGGCCGTTCGCAAGGCGAGCCGCAAGTCGCTTCGCCTGCTGGGATCCGTGGGCGAGCCCATCAATCCCGAAGCCTGGCTCTGGTACCACGAGGTCGTGGGCGAGAAGCGCTGCCCCATCGTCGATACGTGGTGGCAGACCGAGACCGGCGCGATCCTCATCGCGCCGCTGCCGGGCGCCATCGCGACCAAGCCCGGATCGGCGACGGTGCCCTTCTTCGGCGTGGAGCCGGTGATCGTCGACGACAACGGCCGCATCCTCGAGGGCGAGTGCGAGGGCCGGCTCGCGCTGCGCGACGGCGGCCCCGGAATGATGCGCAGCGTCTACGGCGACCACGGCCGCTTCCTGCTCACCTATTTCAGCGCGCGGCCGGGCCTGTACATGACCGGCGATGGCGCGCGGCGCGACGCCGACGGCTACTACTGGATCACCGGGCGCGTGGACGACGTGATCAACGTCTCCGGCCACCGGCTGGGGACCGCGGAAGTGGAAAGCGCCCTCGTCTCGCATCCCAAGGTCGCCGAGGCCGCCGTCGTGGGTTTCCCCCACCCGGTGAAGGGCCAGGGCATCTACGCCTACGTGACGCTCAAAGCCGACGCGCAGCCGAGCGATTCGCTGCGCGACGAGCTCGTCGAATGCGTGCGGCGCGAGATCGGGCCGATCGCGCGCCCGGACACCATCCAGTGGGCGCCGGCGCTGCCGAAGACCCGCTCGGGAAAGATCATGCGACGGGTCCTGCGCAAGATCGCCGCGGGCAACGACGGCGATTTCGGCGACATCTCCACGCTGGCCGATCCGGCGGTGGTCGAGGGGCTCGTGCGCAACCGCGCCGACATGGGCGCCGTGGCGGATTGACGCGGTGTCGTGGCCGATCCTGGTGAAGCACGCGGCAGCGGCTCCGGCACCCGGGGACGGCGTGCGCGTGCTGGTCGAGCGCCGCTGGCCGCCGGGATTGAAGCGCGACGACCTGCACGCCGACCTGTGGCTGAAGGACCTCGCGCCCAGCGATTCGCTGCTGCGCTGGCGTTGCGCGGCGCCGGGCCGCGAGGCGACCTTCATCCAGCGCTACCGCGGCGAGCTGCGGGCCAACGAAGACCTGCGCGTGCTCGCGGAACTGCACGCGCGGGGTCCTGTCACCCTGCTTCACAACACCCGCGAGCCTGCCGGGAGCGTCGCCTGGTTGCTGGCACGCCTGCTCGCGGAACACGATTCAGCACAACAAGAAAGGGCATCATGAAACGCGAGACCGACGTGATGGAGCTGTACGAGATGCACGGACTGCTCAACGAGCTGCTGGAGGCCGAGCGCGCGGGCGCGATGGTGGCGAGCACCTACGTGGACGAGCTGCCGGTGGACGGGGCCATTCGCGAGGAGCTGCTGCGCGTGCAGCGAGACGAGAGCCGCAATTGCGCGGTGCTGCTGGACCTGCTGCGCGCATCGGGCGCCGACCCCAGCCGGCGCATCGGCGGCTTCTTCGAGAAGGCCCTGGCGATCCAGGGCCCGCGCGAGCGCGTGGCCTTCCTGAACCGCGGCCAGGCGTGGGTAGCCCGCCGGCTCGCCGCGGCGTTGCCGAGAATCCCCGATGCGCGCGTGCGCGAGGCATTGGAAGCGATGCACCTCTCGCACCTGGCCAACATCCAGGCCTGCGAGGCGATCCTGGGACAGCTCGGCCCTCGCGGCGCGTGACGCAGCCGCCCGACGTGGCCGCCTGGCGCGCGGCCGAGCGCAAGCGCCTGCTCGAGCTGCGCGCGGCGATCCCGCTCGAGCAGCGGCGCGAGGACGATGCGCGCATGACGCAGTTGCTGCTCGATGGCTTTCCTCAGCTGCGCGGCATGATCGTGGGCTTCTACTGGCCGATGAAGGGGGAATTCGACCCGCGCGTGGCGGTGCTGCGCCTGCGCGAGCAGGGCGGGCGGGCGGCGCTTCCGATCGTCGTGCAGAAGGCGGCCCCGCTGCAGTATCGCGAATGGTGGCCCGGCGTCGCCACCACTCCCGGTGTCTTCAACCTGCCGGTGCCGGTGGACACGCCCGTCCTCGTTCCGCAGGCGGTCTTCATGCCGCCCGTGGGCTTCGATGCACGGGGTTATCGCCTGGGCTACGGCGGCGGCTACTTCGATCGCACGCTCGCGAGCTTCTCGCCGCAGCCGCTCAAGATCGGCGTGGGCCGCGAGATGAACCGCATCGCGACGATCTACCCGCAGGCGTTCGACGTGCCGATGGACTTCGTCGTCACCGAGGCGGGAATCCACGAGGTGACGCCCGCCGGATTGCGCCGGCTCGGTTAGCCGAGCTTGCCTGCCAAGTCGAGCAAGCTCGAAGCGGCCATGTCCACAGGAATGGATGGGGCGGCCTCGCCGCGTCCGATCCCGCGCTCGTTGGGGCGCGCGATGTGCGCGGTGCGCAATCCCGCCGCCGCGGCAGCCGCGAGGTCCGGGGAGTGCGCCGCGACCATCATCGCCTCCTCCGGCGCGCAGTCGAATGCCGCCGCGGATGAGAGGTACACCACGGCCTTGGGCTTGTAGTCCCGCGCCAGCTCGGCGCCGACGATGGCGTCCCAAGGCAAGCCGTTGTGGCGCGCCAGGTCCACCATGATCGAGATGTTCCCGTTCGAGCAGGGTGCGATGCGGAAGCGCTCGCGCAACCGCGCGAGTCCCGGCGCCACGTCGGGCCATGCGTCGAGGCGGTGCCAGAGCGCATTCAGCTCCCGGCGCGTCGCCTCGTCGACGCGGTCGAGCCCGAGGCTTTTCAACACCACGTCGAGATTGCGGCGATGCAGCGCATCGAGCTTGCTGAAGGCAAGCTTGCCGCTGCGCACCTCCTCCATCGCGGGCTGGTACTGGTCGCGCCAGGCGTCTGCGAACGCGTGCCAGTCGGTTTCGATGCCGAGCGGAGCGAGGAGGGCCCGGGCATCGCGCGCGATCGAGCCGCGCCAGTCGACCAGCGTGCCGAAGACATCGAAGAGCAGGAGCCGGATCATCGAGCGCCACAGGTAGAATTCAAGGCGCATCTTCGCACTCCTCGTCCCGCAAAGGTAATGACCGCAGCCGCTTCCTTCGCTTCTCCCGCAAGTTCCGCCCCACCCTCCCCCAGCATTCACCAGCGGCTCGCCGCCGAGATCGCGGCGAAGCCCGAGCAGGTCGCCGCTGCGGTCGCGCTGCTCCACGAGGGCGCCACGGTGCCCTTCATCGCGCGCTATCGCAAGGAAGCCACGGGCAACCTCGACGATGCTCAGCTGCGGCTGCTCGAGGAGCGGCTGGGCTACCTGCGCGACCTCGAGGAGCGCCGCGCCGCGATCGTGAAGTCGATCGACGAGCAGGGCAAGCTCACCGACGCGTTGCGCTCGGCGCTGGCCACGGCGCAAACGAAGCAGGCGCTCGAGGACCTCTACCTGCCCTACAAGCCCAGGCGCCGCACCAAGGCGCAGATCGCACGCGAAGCGGGGCTCGAGCCGCTAGCCGACGCCCTGTTCGCCGACCCGACCCGGGATCCCCTCGCCGAGGCCGCCGCCTATATAAGAGTGGTGCCTGCTGCCGAGGGCGTGGAGGCGATCGACGTGCCCGACGCCAAGGCGGCGCTCGAAGGCGCGCGCGACATCCTAACGGAGCGCTTCGCCGAGACGGTCGCGGTCCTGGAAAAGCTGCGCGAACGGCTGTGGGAGGACGGCATCCTCGCCTCGAAGGTCGTGGAGGGCAAGGAAGCCGCCGAGGAAGAAAAATTCCGCGACTACTACGAGTACTCGGAGCCGGTTCGTGCCGTGCCGTCGCACCGCGCGCTCGCGCTCTTCCGCGGCCGGACCCTCGGTGTCCTCGAGGTGAGCCTCACCCTGGGCGAGGCGCTCGAGAACGCGAACCCGCATCCGTGCGTGGACATGATCGCCGCCCACTTCGGTATCGCCGAGCGCGGCCGGGCCGCGGACAAATGGCTGCTGGAAGCGTGCCGCTGGACGTGGAAGGTGAAGCTGGGCTGGCAAATCTCGAGCGAGCTGCTGGCGAAATTGCGCGAGGCCGCCGAGGCCGAGGCGATCCGCGTCTTCGCCCGCAACCTGCGCGAGCTGCTGCTCGCCGCGCCCGCGGGCCCGCGCATCGTGATGGGCATCGATCCCGGCATCCGCACCGGCTGCAAGGTGGCGGTGGTCGATACCACGGGAAAGCTGCTGGAGACCGCGACGATCTATCCGCATGCCCCGCGCAACGACTGGAAGGCTGCGCTCGCCACGCTGGCGGGCCTGGCGACCAAGCACGGCGTGCAGCTCATCGCCATCGGCAACGGCACCGCGAGCCGCGAGACCGACAAGCTCGCCGCGGAGCTGGTGAAGGTGGCGGGCGCGGCCACGCCGCCGCGCGCGATCGCCAGGATCGTCGTGAGCGAGGCCGGCGCCTCGGTGTATTCGGCCTCCGAGCTCGCCGCGAAGGAGTTCCCGGAGCTCGACGTGAGCCTGCGCGGCGCCGTTTCCATCGCCCGCCGGCTGCAGGATCCGTTGGCCGAGCTGGTGAAGATCGAGCCCAAGGCGATCGGCGTGGGCCAGTACCAGCACGACGTGGACCAATACGCCCTCGCCCGCACGCTCGATGCCACCGTGGAGGATTGCGTCAATGCCGTGGGCGTGGACGTGAACACCGCCTCGGCGCCGCTGCTCGCGCGCGTATCCGGCCTCACGAGCCTCACGGCGAGGAACATCGTCGATTACCGCGACCGCAATGGCCCTTTCAGGACCCGCGCCGCGATCCGCGAAGTGCCTCGCCTGGGCGACAAGACCTTCGAGCAGGCCGCGGGCTTCCTGCGCATCGCGAGCGACCATCCCGAAGCCAACCCGCTCGACCGCTCCGCCGTCCATCCGGAGGCCTATCCGGTCGTCGAACGCATCCTGCGCCGGATCGGGAAGGGCATCGGGGAGGTGATGGGCCGCCCGGAAGTGCTGAAGGGCCTCTCCCCCGCCGAGTTCGTCGACGCGAAGTTCGGCGCGCCCACGGTTCGCGACATCCTCGCCGAGCTGGAGAAGCCGGGACGCGATCCCCGCCCCGAGTTCAGGACCGCGACGTTCAGGGACGGCGTGGAGTCGCTCGCCGACCTCGTGCCGGGCATGGTCCTCGAGGGTGTCGTCACCAACGTGGCGGCCTTCGGCGCCTTCGTCGACGTGGGCGTGCACCAGGACGGGCTGGCGCACATCTCGCAGTTGTCGCAGCGCTACGTGAAGGACCCGCACGAGGTGGTGAAGGCCGGGCAGCTCGTGCGCGTGAAGGTGCTCGAGGTGGACGTGAAGCGCCAGCGCATCGCGCTTTCGCTCAAGCTCGATGCCGAGGCGCGTCCCGCGCCGCCCGTGCGAGCTGCGCCCCCCCCATCGCGCAATGCGCGCAGGGACGTGGCCAGGCCAAGGCCCGCCCAGCAGGAAAGCGCCATGGCTGCCGCTTTCGCGAGGCTCAAGCGATGAGCCTGCAGATCAACATCCCCGAAGTCGTGGCCGAAGTGCGCGCCGCGTTCGAGCGCTACGAGGACGCGCTCGTCAACAACCGGATCGAGGTCCTGGACGAGCTCTTCTGGGATTCATCCACCACGATCCGCTACGGCATCGCCGAGGACCTGTACGGCATCGAGGCGATCCGCGCCTATCGTGCCGGGCGCGCGCCCACGAGCCTCGCGCGCACGCTCGAAAGAACCGTGATCACCACCTATGGCCGCGACATGGCCACCGCGATGACCGAATTCCATCGCCCTGGCACCCCGCGCATCGGCCGCCAGAGCCAGACGTGGGTGCGCTTCCCGCAGGGCTGGCGCGTGGTCGCCGCGCACGTGAGCTTCATCGGCTAAACCGGGGACAGACCCGCTTTCGCCTAAATTTTAGGCGTTGCCTAAGATTTGAGCGAAAGCGGGTCTGTCCCCGGTGTAACACGCGTGCCCAACGGGACGTAGTCCCGCGGCGCGGGGCCGTTGTAGACGGTGAGCGGCCGGATGAGGATGTTGCTCTCCATCTGCTCGAGCACCTGCACGGTCCACCCGGGCACGCGGCCGATGGCGAAGATCGGCACGAAGAGGTCGGCCGGGATGCCGTTCAGGTAATAGACGACACCCGCGTAGAAATCGACGTTCACGTTCACGCCGTGGCGCGCGTACGGCTTCATCGCTTCCACGAGCGCGTTGAGGATCTGGTACCACTGCGGCTGGCCCATCTCCACCGAGAGCCGCTCGACGCCCGCGCGCATGTGGCGCGCGCGCGGATCCTCGGCCTTGTAGACGCGGTGGCCGAATCCCATGATCGCCTCGCGGTTGCCGCGCTTGGCCTTCACGTAGTCGGCTGCGCGCGCGGGGTCGCCGATCTCCTTGGCCATGTGCATGACGTTTTCGGCCGCACCGCCGTGGGCGGGCCCGGAGAGCGCCGCGATCGCCGCGGTGACCGCCGCGTGCAGGTTGGCCTCGGTGCCGGCGACGACGCGAGCGGTGAACGCCGAGGCGTTCGCGCCGTGCTCCGCGTGCAGGATCATGTCGATGTCCATGAGCCGCGCGGTGTCGGCGCTGGGCTTCTTTCCCTGCAGCATGTAGAGCCAGTTCGCGGCGTGGGAAAGCGACATGTCGGGGTCGATGGGCTCGCGTCCCCGGCGGATGTGCTCGTGGGCGGCGACGATCATCGGCACCTGGGAAGTGAGGCGGATGCCCTTGCGCACGATGGCTTCCGGCGAATTGTCGGCCACGTCGGGATCGAAGGCCGCGAGCGCGGACACGGCCGTGCGCAGCACGTCCATCGGATGCGCGTCCTTCACCAGCCGGATCAGCTCGTAGACCTGCGCCGGGAGCTTGCGCGCGGCCTTCATCTCCGCGGTGAAGGCCTCGAGCTGCGCGGCGCTGGGCAGCTCGCCCTTCATGAGCAGGTAGCCGGTCTCCTCGAAGGTGGAGTGCTGCGCGAGGTCGTGAATCGAGTAGCCGCGGTACCAGAGCGCGCCGGCGCGGCCGTCGATGTCGCAGACCTTGGAGCGGTCGAAATAGACGCCTTTCAGGCCTCGGTGGATGGTGATCTTTTCCTGGGTTTCTTCCATTTTTGTTTAGCAGTCATCCGTGTTCATCCGTGTTCCAGAGGTTTAGTTCTCGAACGTAGCCGCGATCCGGCTCGCCGCCTCGTGCAACCGCGGCGCGAGCTCGATCGCCCGGGGCAGCGGCAACCGCGCGGTAGCGCCATGCACGGCGACGGCGGCGATCACCTCCCCGCCCTGCAACCGCACCGGGACGGCAACACAAGCAACCCCCATTACGTATTCCTCGTCGTCCACCGAGTAGCCGCTGGCGACGACGCGGTCGAGCTCCCTGGCGAGCAACCCCCGATCGGTGATGGTGTGCGCGGTGAAGCGCGGCAGGGGCAGCTCGGCCAGCAAGGCATCGCGCTCCTCGGGCGGCAGCAACGCGAGCAACAACTTGCCGCTCGCGCTGCAATGCGGCGGCACGGTGCTGCCGACCGGCAGGTGCAGGCGCAGCGGCCAATCGGCCTCGACGCGATCGAGGTACACCACCTCGCCCTTGCGCAGCATCGACAGGTTGCAGGTCTCGCCCACGTCGGCGACGAGCTGTCGCAGGATCGCGCGCCGCAGCGTGGCGACCGCATCGTTGGTGAGGATCTGCAACCCCAGCTCCGCGAGCCGCGAGCCCACCGCATACGCGCGGCCGGCCGGATCGCGCTGCACGAAGCCGGCATCCTCGAAGAGCGCCAGGGTGCGGTGCAGGGAGGGTTTCGGCAGTCCGGTGGCCTGCATGAGCTCGGTCAAGGTTGCCGGCCCCGGGGCACGCACCAGCGCTTCCAGCACCGATAAGGCCTTGAGCGTCGAGGAATTTTCGAGCGCGGCCTCGCGAGGCGTGCGTTCGGATGCAGAGTCGAGCACCGATGCCATGGGGTCGAGCGTAGCCAATTCGTTCCGCCAAGGCAACCTTTCTGTTCCGTTGGATGGAATTCCCTCTTGCAGGCCCGTTCACGCTCCTATACTGTTCCGCTCAGAGAGACTTTCCATTCATTTGCCACGCAATGAGGACACCGCAATGAACGACATGACCCAGGCCAACCGCACCGTGGTGAAGGGCAAGGTGAAGATGACGCCGTCGGAGGCGCTGGTGGAGACGATGGTCGCCCAGGGCGTGACGGACATCTTCGGCATCGTGGGCTCGGCCTACATGGACGCGCTCGACATCTTTCCCGCCGCCGGCATCCGTTTCATCCCGGTCGCGCACGAGCAGGGCGCGATCCACATGGCCGACGGGTACTCGCGCGTCTCCGGCCGCCATGGCGTGTGCATCGCGCAGAACGGCCCGGGCGTGACCAACTTCGTGACGGGCGTCGCGGCTGCCTACTGGGCGCATTCGCCGGTCGTCGTCATCACCCCCGAAACGGGCTCGGTTTCCATCGGCCTGGGCGGCTTCCAGGAGACCGAGCAGCTGCCGATCTTCTCCAAGATCACCAAGTACCAGGGCCACGTGATGAACCAGAAGCGCATGGCCGAGATCACCGCGCGCTGCTTCGACCGCGCCATGCTCGACATGGGGCCCACGCAGCTCAACATCCCGCGCGACTTCTTCTACGGCGACATCGAGGCCGAGATTCCCACGCCGATCCGCATCGGACGCGGGGCGGGCGACGAAGCTGCGCTCGACGAAGCCGCGAAGCTGCTCGCCAGCGCGAAGTTCCCGGTGATCCTCGCCGGCGGCGGGATCATCATGGCCGAGGGCACGAAGGAAGCGATCGCGCTCGCCGAGCTGCTGCATGCGCCGGTGGCGAACAGCTACCTGCACAACGATTCCTTCCCGGCCTCGCATCCGCTGTGGTGCGGCCCGCTGGGCTACCAGGGCTCGAAGGCGGCGATGAAGCTCATCGCCAAGGCCGACGTGATCCTCGCGCTCGGCACGCGCCTTGGCCCGTTCGGCACGTTGCCGCAATACGGCATGGAGTACTGGCCGAAAGACGCGAAGATCGTGCAGGTCGATGCCGATCCCCACATGCTGGGATTGGTGCGCCCGATCTCGGTCGGAATATGCGGGGATGCCCGCGAGGCGGCAGCCGCGCTCGCGCGGCGCCTGAAGGGGCAGCAGCTCGCCTCGCAGCAGAACAAGGCCGAGCGCGACGCCACCATCAAGGCCGAGAAGGCCGCATGGGAGAAGGAGCTCGAGCAGTGGACCCACGAGACCGACCCCTATTCGGTCGAGATCTCCAAGGACAGCAAGCACATGCATCCTCGCCAGATGCTGCGCGCGCTCGAGCGCGCGATGCCGAAGGGCGCGATGGTTTCCACCGACATCGGCAACATCTGCTCGGTATCGAACTCGTACCTGCGCTTCGACGAGCCGCGATCGATGCTGGCCGCCATGAGCTTCGGCAACTGCGGCTATGCGTTCCCTGTGGCGTGCGGCGCCAAGATCGCGCGGCCCGACCGCCCCGCGATCGCCTACGTGGGCGACGGCGCCTGGGGCATCTCGCTCAACGAGCTGCTAACCTGCGCGCGGGAGAAGATCGGCGTGACGGTGGTCCTCTTCAACAACGGCCAGTGGGGCGCGGAGAAGAAGAACCACGTGGACTTCTACAGCCGGCGCTACCAGGGCGTCGAGCTCGACAACCCGAGCTGGGCGGCGGTGGCGAAGTCCTTCGGATGCGAAGGGGTCGTGGTGGACAATGTCGGCGACGTCGGCACTGCGCTGCAGGAATCGGTCAAGCGGCAGTCGGAGGGCAAGACCACGGTGATCGAGATGATGGTCACGAAGGAGCTGGGCGATCCGTTCCGGCGCGACGCGCTGTCGAAGCCGGTGCGGCACCTGGAGAAATACAAGCAGTTCGTGTAACGGAAATTGGGCCCCGGCGTTCGCCGGGGTGACAACTCGGGCCCCGGCCTTCGCCGGGGCGACAACCGGAGGGGAGAACAACGATGCAAAACGCACGCAGCTTCCTCACCCGCGCCGCCGCCTTCCTGGCCGCCGCGGTGCTGTGCACGACCGCGCTGGCGCAGGCGCCCAAGACCGTCAAGATCCGCGTGCAGTCGGTCATCCCGACGAGCGCCGACGAGGTCACGATGCTGAAGGAGTTCGCCGCCGACGTGGCGGCGCTCACCAACAACACGGTGACCTTCGAGGTGCTGCCGGCGGGCGCCCTGGTGGCCGTGAACGACACCCTGGACGCCGTGGACAAGGGCCTCATCGAAGGCGGCTTCGCCTGGACGCACTACTGGTCGGGCAAGCACCCGGCCGCGGCCCTCTTCGGCTCGCCGGCAGCCGGGGCCGGCGTGGGCATGGACAACTTCGCGTGGGTCTCCTGGTTCCTCTACGGCGGCGGCAAGGACCTCTACGACCAGCTGTGGAAGGAGATGAAGGTCAACGTGAAGGGCTTCATCCTGCAGCCCGTGGGCCCCGAGGCGCTCGGCTGGTTCAAGAAGCCGATCGCGAACATGGCGGAGTTCCGCAAGTTGCGCTTCCGCACCCCGCCCGGCATTCCCGGCCAGATCTACAACGACATCGGTATCGCCTCGGTTGCCATGGGCGGGGGCGACATCCTGCCCGGCCTCGAGAAGGGCGTGATCGACGCGGCCGAGTGGTGCTGCCCGAAGCCCGACATGACCTTCGGCTTCCAGAAGGTGTTGAAGCACTACTACCTCGAGGGCCTGCACCAGGTGGTGGTGAACGCGGACCTCTACATCAATGGCGACGTGTGGAAGTCGCTCTCGCCCGGCCAGCAGAAGGCGGTCGAGGTCGCGGCGAACGCCTCGCTCATGAAGACGGTCGCTTACCGCATCCACGAGAACGGCAAGGCGCTGAAGGAGCTCACCGAGAAGCATGGCGTGATCCTGCACGACACGCCGGCGGCGTATTTCAAGGAATACGGTGACGCCGCGCTCAAGAACTTCGAGAAGAACGCCGCGGCCAACCCGTTCTTCAAGAAGGTCTGGGACAGCCAGAAGACGTGGGCGGCCGATGCGATTCCGTTCTGGGCGCGCGCGCAGAAGACCAACGCCGCCATGGGCCAGGCGTACGCCGACGTGCTGAAGAAGCAGGCCGGCGGCTCGAAGGCGCCTCCCAAGTCGGAGCCACCCTCCAAGGCCGCGCCGAAGAAGTAGGCGCATCCCTTGGCGGAGGAGCCCAACCTCACCGACGAGATGATCGCGGGGAGGCGGCCGGATTCCCATGGCCACCTCCCCGACGACATGCCGCGGTGGATGTCGACGGCGATCGTCGGCATCGACACCTTCAGCCTCTGGATCGGCCGCGCCATCGCGTGGCTGACCATCCCGCTGATGCTCGCGATGATCTACGAGGTCTTCGCGCGCTATTTCTTCACCGCGCCGACCGTGTGGGCCTACGACATCAGCCGCATGGTGTACGGCGCGATGTTCATCCTCGGCGCCGGCTACGCGCTCTCGAAGGGCGTGCACATCCGCTCCGACTTCCTCTATCGCAAGTGGTCGGTGCGGGCGCAGGGCTGGGTGGACACCGTGCTCTACGTCGCCTGCTACTTCCCGGCGATGATCATCCTTCTGTGGGTCTCATCGGAATGGGCGTGGACCTCGCTTTCCCGCGGCGAGCGCGGCACCGACACCTCCTGGATGCCGCTCCTCGGGCCGGTGAAGAGCGCGCTGCCGGTGGGCGTGGTCTTCCTCATCGTCCAGGGCATCTCCGAGCTGCTGAAGAGCGTCCATGCGGCGCGGAAAGGCAAGTGGCCGGCATGAGGAAGGCAACTTCCCTGCCCCTCTCCCCGGCCCGTTCCCAGGGGGGAGGGGGCGAAACATGAGTCCCGAGATGATCGGCCTCATGATGGTGGGCGCGATGCTCGTGGGCATCTTCGTGGGCTTCCCCATTTCCTTCACGCTGATCTTCCTCGGCATCGCGTTCGGCTACTGGGGCTTCGGCAAGCTGGTGTTCTACCTCATGACGCTGCAATTCAACGCGACCATGATGGAGCAGACGTTGGCCGCGGTGCCGCTCTTCGTCTTCATGGGCATCATGATGGAGCAGGCGAACCTGATGGAGCGCCTGTTCGACGCGGTGCAGCGCATGCTCTCGCGCGTGCGCGGGTCGCTATACCTCGCCGTCATGTTCGTGGCGACGATCTTCGCGGCGGCGACCGGCATCGTCGGCGCCTCGGTCACGATCCTGGGGATCATGGCCGGCAAGTCGATGATCCGCTCCAACTACGACGTGCAGCTCTCGTCGGGGCTGATCGCCGCGGGCGGCACCCTCGGCATCCTGATCCCGCCCTCGATCATGCTCGTGGTGATGGGGCCCGTGCTCGAGGTGCCGGTGACCACGCTCTTCGCAGCGGCGATCGTGCCGGGCCTCATGCTCGCCCTGCTCTTCACCGGCTACGCGATGATCCGTTGCCTCATCAACCCGTCGCTCGGCCCGCCGCTCACCGTCGAGCAGCGCGCCGTGGGCAGCATGACGGATGTATGGGTGCAGTTCTTCCTGGGGCTCGTGCCCCCGGGAGCGCTGGTCCTCGCCGCGCTCGGCAGCATCGTCTTCGGGCTGGCCACGCCGACGGAAGGCGCGGCCTGCGGGGCCCTTGGCGCCCTGGTGCTCACGGCCGCCTACGGGCGCCTCACCTGGAAGAACCTGCAGGTGGCGCTGGTGAAGACGCTCGAGATCTCGGTGCTGATCCTCTTCCTCGTGGCCGCCTCCAACTTCTTCGGCGCCGTGTTCGCAAAGCTCGGCACGCCGCAACTGCTCACCGACACGCTCCTCGGGCTGGACCTCAACCCCTACGTGACGCTCGCCATCATCATGGCGCTCATCTTCCTGCTGGGCTGGCCGCTCGAGTGGGTGCCGATCGTGCTGATCGTCGTGCCCTTCCTGCTGCCGCTGGTGACCAAGCTCGGCTTCGACAAGGCCTGGTTCGGCATCCTGGTGGCGGTGAACCTGCAGACCGCGTGGCTTTCGCCGCCGGTGGCGATGTCGGCCTACTTCCTCAAGGGCGTGGTGCCGCAATGGCAGCTGGGCGACATCTACAAGGGGATGATGCAGTTCATGGGGCTGCAGCTTTTCGGGCTGGTGCTGATCATCGTGTTTCCGCAGATCGCGCTGTGGTTGCCCCAGTACATTTACGGAAAGTAATTCGCTTGTCGCAGAGACCACCGGGACCACGAGAGTTCGGCCTTGGCCTTTCTTCCGTGTCTGCGGTGGTCTCCGTGTTGAAACGCTGTGGTGAAGCTGGAGTCGAAGAATGGAGTACCTGAAGAAAGCCGCGAAGACACCCGAGACCGAAACCGGCAACGCCCGCAAGGTCGTCGACGAAATGCTGGCGCAGATCGCCAGGCGCGGCGAAGACGCCGTGCGCGAATACGCCCGCACGCTCGACAAGTGGGAAGGCGAGATCCTGGTCTCCGACGCCGAGGTCGAACGGCGCGTGCGCGCGATCGACCCGAAGGTGAAGCAGGACATCGACTTCGCCGCCGCGGCGGTGCGCCGCTTCGCGCTGGCGCAGCTCGATTCCATGCGCGAGTTCTCGGTCGAGGTGCACCCGGGCCTCACCGCCGGCCAGCGCCTCATTCCGGTGAACGTGGCGGGCTGCTACGTGCCCACGGGCCGCTACGCGCACATCGCGACGGCGTACATGACGATCGCCACCGCCAAGGCCGCGGGCGTGCCCGACGTCATCGCCTGCTCAACGCCCTACCAGGGCGAGGGCATCCATCCGCACGTGCTCTATGCAATGAAGGTCGCCGGAGCGGACACCCTCATGACGCTGGGCGGCGTGCAGGCCATCGCCAGCCTGGCCTTCGGCCTCTTCACCGGCAAGCCCGCCGACATCGTCGTGGGCCCCGGCAACAAGTACGTGGCTGAAGCCAAGCGCGCGCTGTATGGGCAGGTCGGCATCGACGTGTTCGCGGGACCCTCGGAGGTCGCGGTCATCGCCGACGAGTCGGCAGATCCCGCCATCGTCGCTTCGGACCTCGTTGGGCAGGCCGAGCACGGGCACGAGTCGCCCGCCTGGCTCTTCACGACTTCGCGAACGCTCGCCGAGGAGGTGATGAAGCTCGTGCCGGAGCTCATCGCGCGGCTGCCGGAAACGGCGCGCGATGCGGCGGGGGCCGCCTGGCGCGACTATGGCGAGGTGGTCCTTTGCGCGGACCGCGCCGAAATGGCCAGGGTTTCCGATCGCTACGCCTGCGAGCACCTCGAGGTGCATGCCCGGGACCTCGACTGGTGGCTCGCCAACCTCACCTGCTACGGCTCGCTTTTCCTCGGCGAGGAAACCACGGTTGCCTACGGCGACAAGGCTTCCGGCCCGAACCACGTCCTTCCCACGCGCGGCGCGGCGCGATATTCGGGCGGCCTGTCGGTGCACAAGTTCATCAAGACGGTCACGTGGCAGCGCGCCACGCGCGCGGCGAACCACGACGTGGCGCAGGCCACCGCGCGCATCTCGCGGCTCGAAGGCATGGAGGCGCATGCCCGTACCGCCGATGACCGGCTCGCCAAGTACTTCCCCGGGGAGCGCTTCGAGCTGGGCGAGCCCGTCGCGCGCTAGCTCCGTGCCCGCCGCCTCGATGTTCGACCTCGCGGGCCGGGTCGCCTTCGTGACGGGCGCCAGCTCGGGCATCGGGCGCGAGCTGGCCAGCGCCCTTGCCGAGGCGGGAGCCGCCATCGTGCTCTGCGCGCGGCGGGAGGAAGCGCTCGAGGTGATCCGTGCGGACATCGAGAAGCTCGGCGGCAGGGCGACGGTCGTCGCGGCCGACCTCGCCGATCGGGCCCGGCTACGCGAGGCCGCTGCAGGCGCGGGCGCCGCGTTCGGCGAGCCCGACATCCTCGTGAACGCCGCCGGAATCAACCGGCGCCGCGACTTGCTCCAAGTGAGCGACAAGGACTGGGACGCGGTGCTGCGCATCAACCTCGACGCGCCTTTCTTCCTCACGCAGGCGCTGGCGCCGGCGATGATCGCGCGCGGATGGGGACGCGTCATCAACATCGCCTCGCTGCAGTCGCGGCGCGCCTTCGCGGGCAGTGCAGCGTATGGCGCCTCCAAGGGCGGCATCGAGCAGCTCACGCGCGCGATGGCGCAGGCGCTGTCGCGCCACGGCGTCACCGCCAACGCGATCGCGCCGGGATTCTTCCCGACCGCCCTGACCGAGCCGGTGGTGAAGGACACCGCGCGCTGGCAAAAGATGGCCGAGAGCACCTTCGCCGGGCGAAACGGCGAGCTGCGCGACCTGCGCGGCACCGCGATCTACCTGGCGAGCCGGGCTTCCGACTACGTGACCGGGCAGACCATCTTCGTGGACGGGGGATTCTCAGCCGGCTAGCGTGCGCGGGAGGTCAGAACTCGCGCTGCTCGTGCCTCGAAGCATCGGCCTCGAACGGCGAGGCCTCGTACCCATGCTGGGCGAGGTGCGCGAGGTGCGTGGTGAGGAAAGGCGCGATGCCCCCGCACGCCTCGTACTGCGCGACGTGGCGGAACTCGTGACTGAGCAGGCGCGGGTTGCGCTCGTGCCCACTGCGAACCACCACCGCGTAGCCCAGCGTCATGCCGTCGGCGGAATCGGAAAGTCCCACGCGGGCGCCGGCCTCGCGCAACATCGGCTCGCTCGGCAGCTCGATGCGGTCGACGACGACGATGCGGATCTTCGCCGCCTCCCGCACCCCGACCTTGCGCGCGAGCGCGAGCGCCCGCGCATCCAGGCCGCGCCCGGCCTCGAGCACTTCGCGCGAACGCCCCAGGGCCCATTCGATGGCGCGAGGCGCGACCTCGCCCACCTGGACGGCCATCTTGTCGAGCGACACGCCCGCGGGAATGGCACACCCCGGCACCGGCTTCGCGTCCGGCGCGCCCGCCCACGCGCAGGGCGCAAGCAGGGCGGCGCACATCGCCGCCGCGATCTTCGCTTTCATCGAAATCCCCCCTTGACGACACTAAAAATATCGCACGACCCGGCCCATCCGGGCTGGTCCGCTTGGGGCATCCGCGGATTACGGTTGTCGGCCGGGGCGAACCCGAAGCGACCGAAGTAGACTGCGAGCGGACCTTCCCACTCGAACGATGAGCCCATCCCCCCGCGCCCGCCCGATCGACATCGACACGCTCTGGAAGCTGCAGCGCGTCGGCAACGTGGCGCTCGCGCCCGACGGCTCGGCCGCGGTGTGCTCCGTGACGCGCTTTTCGATGGACGAGAACAAGTCGAGCGCGAGCCTCTGGCTCCTTCCCGGCGACTCATGCGCGCCGCGCCAGCTCACGCGCTGCGGCGACACGGATGGCAAGCCGTCCTGGTCGCCGCGTGGCGATCGCATCGCCTTCCTCGCCAGGCGCGAGCAGGAGGGCCGCAAGGATGCCGAGCGCCAGCTCTACGTGATCCCGCTCGCGGGCGGCGAAGCCGAGCGCAAGAGCGATTTCGCGCCGGGCATCGACGACTTCAAGTGGATGCCGGATGGGCGGAGCATCGCCTTCGTCTCGTGGGTGTGGCCCGACGCGCGAGGCGCACGCGCGCAGGGCCAGCGCCACAAGGCGTTCAACGAGCGCAAGGAAAGCGCCTACGTGACCTGCGAGCCGCAATACCGGCACTGGGATCGCAACCTGCCGATGGGGTGCGCGCCGCACCTGCTGTTGCTGGACCTGGAGTCGGGCCGTGTCGTGGACCTGCTCGAAGGCACGGGTTACGAGCTGCCGCGCGCCGATCCCTGCGCCGCCCACTTCGACATCTCCCCCGACGGGAGGCGCATCGCCTTCGTCCACGATCCCTCGCCACGCAAGGTGGCCGGCAACGTCTTCGCCATCGCCGAGATCGAGCTCGCCCGCCGCCGGATCAAGCCGGTCACCGACGACGCGGCCTGGAGCTACGAGGCGCCGCGCTACAGTCCGCAGGGCGTGCTCGCCTGCATCGCCTCGAACCTCGGCAAGCGTCACACGATGCCGGGGCGCGTCGCCTTCCGCAGGGGCGGCAAGTGGCAGCTGGCGCAGATGGACCGCGACATCGATGTCGAGGCGCCGCTTCGGTGGTCGAGGGACGGCGCCTCGATCTTCTTCACGGCACAGGAGCGGGGCCGTTGCCACCTCTGGCGCTGCGGCACCGAAAGCGGGGCGTTGTCGATCGCCGTCGCGGGCGGCTGGGTGCACGGCTTCGACGTGGGTGGCGCGCCCGGCGATGCAACACTCCTGGTCGCGCTCGACTGCGCGCAGCATGCGGTGCAGGTCCATGCCGTTCGCGCGGGACAAGCAAGCCGCCTCGAGCGTTTCAACGACGAGGTCCTGGAACGGGTTGCGCTGGGAGAGACCCGCGAGGTCACCTTCCGCGGCGCGCGCGGCGAGCCCGTGCAGATGATCCTCACCTTTCCGCCCGGCTTCGATGCGCGCAAGCGCCATCCGGTGCTGCACGTGATCCATGGCGGCCCGTACGCCGCCGCGGGCGACACCTTCGCGTATCGCTGGAACACGCACCTCTTCGCCTCGCGCGGCTACGTGGTCGCGGCCGTGAACTATCACGGCTCGAGCGGTTTCGGCTGGCGCTTCGCCGACAGCATCGTCGGGCGCCAGGGAAGGCTCGAGACGCAGGACATCGAGGCCGCCACCGATTGGCTCGCCAAGCAGGCGTGGGTGGACGCGACGCGTTTGTTCGCCTCGGGCGGCAGCTACGGCGGCTTCCTCGTGGCGTGGATGAACGGGCACGTCGCGGCCGGGCGCTATCGGGCCTACGTCTGCCATGCCGGCGTATTCGACCGCGTGGCCACCTTCAGCGCCGATTCGTACAGCCAGCGCCCGAAGGACCTGGGCGCGTTTTACTGGGAAAACCCTGCCAGGGTCCGAGCCCAGAGCCCCGTCACCTTCGCCCATCGCATGCAGACGCCCACCCTGGTGATGCATGGCGCCAACGACTATCGCGTGCCGGACACCAACGGCCTCGCGTACTACAACACGCTCCATGCCCGCGGCGTTCCCACGCGGCTGGTGTGGTTCCCCGACGAGCACCACTGGATCCTGAAGCCACGCAACTCGCGCCTCTGGTACCGCGAGTTCCTCGAATGGCTGGCGGCGCACGCGGCCGACCGGAAAGCGCGCGGCCGAGGCTGAGCACTAAAGCGACACAACTTCCGCCGCCGAAGCGACTCCACTTGGAGACAATTTCGCGGACGTGGCATGGTGAAGCCCTTCACGCCCGAGGACCTGGCGCTCTTCCAGGACCTGGGACAGCTCGACGTTTCATCGCGAGGCGTGGCGGCGTGCGTCGTGCGTTCGGTGGACATGGCGCAGGACGGCTACGTTTCCACCATCTGGACGTTTCCGCTCGACGCCGCTCCCGCCCGGCGCTTCACGCTCGGCACCAGCGGTGAAAACTGCCCGCGATGGTCGCCGGACGGGCGCACCCTCGCTTTCGTATCGCCACGCGACGGGCTGCCGCAGGTGCACCTCATCGCCGCAGATGGCGGCGAGGCGCGGCAACTGAGCCACCTGCGATTCGGCGTGGGCTCCATCCAGTGGAGTCCCGACGGCACGAAGCTGCTGGCGACGTGCGCGTTGCCGCTCGACCCCGATTCGGGCGAGGCTGCAGCGCTCGCCGACGAGCCGCGCTCGCCCGATGCGCCGGAAGTGGCCTGGCGCGTGCCCTACAAGAGCGACGGCACGGGCTACCTGCTCGCCCGCGCATTCCACCTGTGCAGCATCGATGCCGCCACCGGCGAGGACACGCCCGTCACGCGCGGCGCCTTCGACGTGATGGCGTCGTGCTGGTCGCCGGACTCGACGCGCATCGCCTACGTGCGCACGCGCGAAGGGCGCGAGGCCCATCGCACGGACCTCTGGATCGCCAATGCAGATGGCAGCGAAGCCCGCCAGGTCACGCGCGACTACGCGTCCGTGATGAGCCCGCGCTGGTCGCCCGACGGCCGCTGGATCGCCTTCGCCGCCGGGCGCGAGGAAGGCGATGCCCAGACGCGCCTGCATCTTTTCGAGGTCGCATCCGGCGACGCGCGGCAGCTGGGCGACGACGACATGGAGGTGGGCTCGCCCGACTCGCTGCAATGGAAGCGCGACTCCCGGGCGGTCATCCTGGTCGTGGCCACGCGCGCGCGGCAGCACATCGTGGCCGTCTCGGTCGACGACGGCCGGCGGCGCGATCTCGTCACGGGCGATCGCCACATCGCCGAGGTGAGGGCCACCGGCGGCACGCTCGCCTATTTCTCCGAGAGCGCCACTACGCCGCGCGAGCTCTACGCAAGCAACCTCGACGGCACGGGTGAGCGCAAGCTGAGCAGCCTCAACGCCTGGTGGGACGATCGACTGGCGCTGGTTTCGGAGGTGCGCACCTTTCGCGTGCCCGACGGCCGCGGCGGGTTCGAAAACATCGACGCCTGGCTGGTGCGCGCCAAGGGCTCGGAGGCGCCGCAACCACTGCTCGTCGAGGCGCACGGCGGCCCCAACAGCTTCGCGTTGCTGGGCTTTCCGTGGAATACCTACTGGAATGCCTTGTGCTCGAAAGGCTGGGCGGTGGTCGTGCCGCATGCCGTGGGCTCGACCGGCTTCGGGCGCAAGTTCGCCGAACGCCTCAACGGCCATTGGGGCGAGCTCGACTTCCCGCAGTTCATGGCGGTCGTGGATGCGTTGCAGGCCGACGGGATCGCCACCGACCACGTCGCGATCGCGGGAAAGTCGTACGGCGGCTATTTGGCCGCCTGGGCCGTGGGACACACAGACCGCTTCAAGGCGGCGATCGTGGCCGCGCCGGTGGCGAACCTCGAGTCGCACTTCGGCACCTCGGACGGCGGCTACTACAGCCAGCCGTACGTGCTCTCGGCCGAGCGCCACATCGAGCCCGAGCGTTACCGCAAGCTCTCGCCGGTGAACCACATCCACCACTGCACCACGCCCACGCTGCTGTTGCAGGGCAAGGATGACCAGCGCTGCCCGATGGGACAGTCGGAGGAGCTCTTCGCGGTGCTCATGCGCTGCGGCAAGGCGCCCGCGGAGCTGGTGCTCTACCCCGGCGGCGACCACCACGTGTACGAGACCGGCAAGCCATCCCACCGGCTGGACATCGTGCGGCGGATGCTGGGCTGGCTCGAGCGCTGGTGCCCACCGCCCGACCGGGGTCAGACCACTTAGTCCGCTTTGTTGCACTGCACAAGCGGACCAAGTGGTCTGACCCCGGTCTAGAAAGGCAGCTGGTTCTCGGGCACTTCGGAGGGTTGGCCGTCGGGGGCGGGAAAGGCGCGCAGGTCGCGCGCGATGGCGGCCTTGAGGAAGGAATCGACCCACCAGAAGACGTCCTGGCGGCGGATGGAGCGGCGCATGCCGCGCATGCGCGCGAGGCGCTCGCCCGCCGGCATGGCGTGCGCCGCGCGGATGGCGGCGGCCACGCCCTGGACGTCGAAGGGATTCACCAGCAGCGCGCCCTTGCCGAGCTGCTCCGCGGCGCCCGCGAACTCCGACAGGATGAGCACGCAGTCCTCCTCGATGCTGCACGCGCAGTACTCCTTGGCCACCAGGTTCATCCCGTCCTTGAGCGGGGTGATGAGCGCGATGTCGGCGGCGCGGTAGTAGGCGAGCAGCTCCAGGCGCGAAAGGCTGCGGAACTCGTACCAGACGGGCACCCACCCGCCCGGGCGCGCGAAGGCGCCATTGATGCGGCCCACGAGCTGCTCGATCTCGACCTTCATCTGGTTGTATTGCGGGATGTCCTCGCGGCTGGGCACCACCACCTGGATGAGCGAGACACGTCCGCGCATGTCGGGAAAACGCTCGAGCAGGTCCTGGAAGGCGCGCAGGCGCAGCGTGATGCCCTTGGTGTAGTCGAGGCGATCGATGCCCAGCACGAGCTTCCTGCGCGGCAGCAGCGTGTGCAGCTCGCGCGCCTTGGCCTCGACCTCGGCCGAGGCGGCGGCGCGCATGAACGAGTTGTAGTCGATGCTGATGGGAAACGCGCCGATGCGCGTGTCGCCGTGGGTCGTGCGCGCGGTGGCGACGGCGCCGCGCCCTTCCACCTTCACGTCGGGCAGCAATGCTTCCACGCAAGCGATGAAGTTGCGCCGATCGCGCATCGTCTGGAATCCGACGAGGTCGAAGCACAGCAGCGCGTCCATCACCGGCTTGCGCCACGGCAGCTTCATGAAGATGTCGGGCGAGGGGAACGGGATGTGCAGGTAGAACGCGAGCCGCGCCTCGCTGCCCATGGAGCGCAGCTCGGTGGCGAGATTCATCAAGTGGTAGTCGTGCACCCACACGAAGTCGTCGTCGGAAGCCTCGGCGTGCACGGCGGCGGCGTACTTGCGGTTGACGCTGCAATAGGTCTCCCAGTACGCCGGGTCGAAGTTGCACTGCGCGGTGAGGTCGTGGAAGAGCGGCCAGACCACCTCGTTGGAGAAGCCCAGGTAGAAGTTGCGAACCTCGTCGGCGGAGAGCGGCACGCCGCGCAGGTGGTAGCCCGCGCCGGCGCCCGCCTCGGTCAGAGCCGAATCGAGCTCGCGGGCGCTGCCGGTGGCGCCGGTCCAGCCGATCCACGTCCCGCCGCGGTCGCGCAGCACCGGAAGCAGCGCGGTGACCAGGCCGCCGCTGCCGGGCTCGGCGCGCCAGCCGCCCGCGGCCTGCTTCGTGAAGGCGAAGGGCAGGCGGTTGGAGACGACGATGAGCTGCGCGGGCGCACGCGCCGTGCCGCGGCGGCGCGTCACAGCTTGCGGCCGATGCAGCGCACGAGGCGAACCGTGAACCACGCCGCCGCCGCGTAGAAGATCGCGGGCAGCGCGGGGAAGCCGAAAATGTGCGGTCCGGACTGGTACTGCATGAGCAGGCTCGCGGCGAGGTAGAGGCCCAGTGTAACCAGTGCCAGGGCCACCCGGCTCGACCCGCGCACGATCTGGTCCGAAAGCTCGGGCAGGCCCTCGTGGTCCACGTGGAAGCGCAACCCCTCCTCGCGGAACTTGCGCATCGAGCCGGCCAGCAGGCGCTGCCATTCGACCGAGGCCACCGCCGCCTCGTATTGCAGCCGCCGCGTCTCGCGCTGCTCCGAGCCGAGCGCCGAGTCCATCACCTCGCGCGAGCGCCGCGACAGCGAGTCGAGAAGGCTGAAACCGGGGTCCAGCCGGCGCACCATCGATTCGATCAGCACGATGGTGCGCGCGAGCACCAGCAGGTGCAGCGGCACGTCGAAATTGTAGAGGCGCGTGGCGGTGACGAGCCGCCCGAAGGCCTCGCCCACCGACCACTCCGCGATCGGCCGGCGCGAATAGTCGTTCATGATCGTGCCGACGGCCGGGCGCAGGCGGTCGCGGTCGGCCGTCTTGGACAACATGCCCAGCTCGAGCCACGAGTCGAGCACCCACTCGGTGTCCTGCTCGGTGAAGGCGAGCAGGAAGGCCGCGAGCGAATGGCGCGTGGGCCGGTCGAGGCTGCCCACCACCCCGAAATCGTGCAGCGCGATGCGCCCGTCGTCGCGGATGAACACGTTGCCCGGGTGCGGATCGCCGTGGAAGTAGCCCATCTCGAAGAACATCCGCACGTAGGCGTCGATCAGGTTCTGGGCGAGCTGCGCGCCGTGGCGGCGATCGATGTCGTCCACGCGCCGGCCGTGGCTGAACTCCTGCACCATCACCGTGGCGGTGCACAGCTCGAGCTTCACGTCGGGAATCTCGATCGTCTCGGAGGCGCGGAACGCGTCGGCGAAGCGCCGCACGTTGCGCGCTTCCTCGCGCAGGTCGAGCTCCTTGGCGAGGCTCGCCCACACCTCGCGCACGACCGCCTCGGCCCGGTAGCGCGTGAGCAGGGGCGAGAAGTGCGACAGGAACCGGACCACGGCCACGAACATCCTCATGTCGCGCTCCACCTGCACCGCCACGCCCGGGCGCAGGATCTTCACGACGACCTCGTGGCCGGCGAAGGTGCGCGCGGTGTGCACCTGCGCCACGGAGGCGGCGGCGAGCGGCTCGGTGTCGAAGCGCACGAAGAGCTGCGAGGGCGGCTTGCCGAACGCGCGCTCGATCGCGGCCACGGCCTCCTGCGCCGCGAAGGGCTTCACGTCGTCCTGCAGCGCCTGCAGCTCCTCGAGGTAGTCCGCGGGGAAGAGGTCGGTGCGCAGGGACAGGTGCTGGCCGAGCTTCACGAAGCTCGTGCCGAGGCCTTCGAGCAGGTCGCGGAAGCGCCGCGCCGGGGAAGGACTCGTCGCGAGTCCCAGCCGGAACATCACCAGCCAGAGCAGGTACCCCGCCAACCGCAAGGCGATCTCGAGGGCGCGCCCGATGGTGCTGCCGGGCGGCGGCGGCTCGCGGCCCGTCAAGGGTGCTCGCCCCACGGGCCCTGCGACAAATCCGGCTTTCGAGAAATCGGACACGAGGAGCGAGGATGGGAATGCGGTCCCTCTCAGATTCCCGCGGCTGCCGCGCGTTCCCTCAGTCCCGCGCCACCGACAGGACGAATCCCAGTCCGATCACCAGGTAACCCACGCAAGCCACCAACCCCGGGACCAGCAATCCCGTGCCGCCCTCGCCCATCTCCGGAACGTAGGCGAGGAATAGGCCGACGAAAAACGCCGCCGAGCCGATCGCCCAGAGCGTGACGAAGGCGAAGAGCTTCCACGCGATGGCGGCTCGCCCCGACTTCGCGCGCACGAAGCGCACCACGCTCACCAGCATTAGCAGCGCGGGGACGGCGAACGCCCAATACCACGACACGGGAAGCATCGTCGACATGGCCAGCCGCAGCGGGCGCAGCCAGTGGGCGTGGACCGCGAGGACCTCCGACCAGTCCAGCCACAGGTGCAGGGCCACCGCCGCGAGCGCGAGCACCATGCCGAGCAGCATCACGCGCGCCGGGCGGCTCATCGCGACCGCGCCTTGGTGAAGGCCTCCACCTCGAAGCAGTTGTCGCGATAGGGATCGCGGCCCCGCAGCCACTGCACCAGGCTCGAGCCGAGGTAGAGCGGGAAGAAAAGCACCCCCCAACGCTCGTACTGGCGCACGTGCACGCGCTCGTGCTCGCGCGCGAGCTCGAGCACGCGATGGTCGACGCCGACGATCACGTGGCCCAGCGTGATCGCGCCGAAGCGAAGGCCCTCCGGCAGGCGCCCGATCAGGCTGCGCACGTTGCCCCCGCCCACCTCCAGCGTGCCTTGCACCACCCGCGAGCGCGCGCCGCAGGCGAGCGCCGCGGCCGCGAGCAGGAGCCCGACCAGCGAGGCGGGCGAAACCCAGAGGTAACGCAGGTACTTCAAGGCCCGAGCTGCCAGAGGAGGAAGGCGTAGATGTCGGCCAGCTCCCGCTCGCGCTGCTCACGCGTGGCGCCCTGGTGTCCGCCGTCTTCCTCCATGCGCAACAGGATCGGGCGATCGCCAGCGTTCGCCGCCTGCAGGCGCGCGGCCATCTTGGCGGGCTGCCAGGGCGCCACGCGCGGGTCGTTCAGGCTCGCCGTGAGCAGCACCGCCGGGTACTCGAGGCCGTCGCGCACGTGGTGGTAGGCGGAGATCATGCGCAGCGCGGCAAGGCCTTCCGCGCTCGCGCTGCTGCCGAACTCGGGGACGTTCGCCGGGCCGTTGGGCGTCAGCTCGAAGCGCACCATGTCCGTCACCGGGACGCGCATCACCGCGGCGGCGATGAGGTCGGGACGGCGCACCAGCAGGCCCGCCACCGGGATGGCGCCCGCGCCGGTGCCCTGTAGCGCGAGACGGCGCGGGTTGGTGAAGCCGTAGCGCGAGAGGAATTCGGCTGCGGCGATCAGGTCGAGGATGGTGTTGGCCTTCAGCGCGCCGCGCCCGGCCTGGTGCCATTCCTCGCCGTGCTCGCCGCCGCCGCGCACGTGCGCGACCGCGAAGACTCCACCGCGCTCGAGCCATGCGAGCCGGGCGGGGTCGAAGGTGGGCGAGAGCGTGATCCCGTAGCTGCCGTAGGCGAGCAGCAACGTGGGATTGTTGCCGTCGAGCCTGGTGGTCTTGCGGTAAACGAGCGTGACGGGGATCTTGGTGCCGTCGCGCCCGGGGGCGTAGAGGCGCACCTCGTCCATGTCCGAGTAGTCCACCGGGGCACGGGGCTGGATGGAGGTCCGCCGCAGGCTTCCCGAGCCGGCCTCCACCTGGACGACCACCGGCGGCTCGATCCAGCCCTGCATGCGCAGCATCGCGCCGGCTACGCGTGGATGCGTGACCAGTTGCGAGATCGCCGTGTCGAAGGGCGTGCGCAGGTATTCGGGGGCCCTGGGCCCGAGCAAACCGAGCTGCACGCGCTCCAGCCGATCGACGCCCGCGACCATGGTCCTCAGGTAGATCGCATCGCGCGCGATGCCGAAGCTCTCGATCGACACGTCGGGGTGCGCCGCCACCACGCGCGCGGAAGCGAGGCTTTCCGCATCCGCGCGCACGCGCAGCAGGCGCCGCCTCGGGGCATCGCGGCGCGACAGCAGGTAGAGGTCGTCCTGCCAGCCCTCGAGCGCGAGCACCTCGTCCTCGGGGCCGGCGAGCTTGCGCCAACGCGGCTGGCCGGCGGCGAGGTCGCGCTGCAGCGCCACATGGACGGCGATTTCTCGCCGCACGCCCTCACGCGCGATGGCATACGCGTAGCGCGACTCGATCGGCAAGTGGAGCGACGGGAACACGAACTCGGGCACGTCGCGCGCGCCGCCCACGCCGGGACCGAAGACGACCTCGTCGCGCGAGCTTTCGCGGCCGAGGACATGGCGATAGACCCGCACGTTGGCATAACGCTTCGCGGGCGCGTTGGTGGCGGGGATGCGCGCGTAATAGAACGAGCGGCTGTCGGGATGCCAGGCGAGCCCGGTGTTGAAGCGCGCGCGGTCGATCTGGAACGGCAACACGCGTGCGCCATCGACGGCGACCACGCGCAAAATCGAATCCTCGCTGCCGCCCCCGGAGATGCCGTAGGCCACGTGCCGGCCGTCGGGCGAGGGCACGTGCCAGTCGATCGAGGCACGGCGCGACCCCTCGTCGTGGACCGAGGGGTCCACCAGCACGCGTTCGGCGCCGCCCACGCCTTCGCGCATGCACAGCACCGCGCTCGAGCGGCCCGGCGAGAGCTTGAGATAGAAGACGCGCGCGGGCGTGGCGGCGAGCTGCGTGACGGTGGTGGCCTCCGCCGAGAGCGCCCGGACGCGCTCGAGCATCCGCGCGCTGCCCGGGATCGCATCGAGCGCGGCGCGCGCGCGTTCGCCCTGCTCGCGGAAAAACGCCCGGGTCCGCGGCTCGCTCCCATCCTCGAGGTAGCGGAACGGATCGTCCGCCGGTTCCTGCGCCCAGGCCGTCGAGGCGAAGACGGCTGCCGCGATGGAAAGCGCGATTCGCAGCATCGCCGGGAGCGCCTTCATGCGTGCGCCTCGCCGGCGGTGAACTGCAGGGCGGCCAGGCGCGCGTACAGGCCGTTGGCCGCCACCAGGGAAGCATGGTTTCCGGTCGCCACGATGCGGCCGTGGTCCATCACGACGATCCGGTCCGACGACTTCACGGTCGCCAGCCGATGCGCGATGACGAGCGTGGTGCGTCCCTTCATCAGGTGCTCCAGGGCGAGCTGCACCGCCTTCTCGCTTTCCGCGTCCAGCGCGCTGGTGGCCTCGTCGAGCAGCAGGATGGCGCGGTCGGCGAGGATCGCGCGCGCGATGGCGATCCTCTGGCGCTGGCCACCCGAGAGCTTCACGCCGCGCTCGCCCAGGGGCGTGTCGATGCCCTGCCCGAGGCGCTCGGTGAATTCGAGCGCGCAGGCGGCCTCGAGCGCACTCCGGACTTCCGCGACGCTCGCCTCCGGGCGGCCGTAGCGGACATTCTCGAGCACGCTGGTGGCGAAGATCACGGGGTCCTGCGTTACGACGGCCACGCGCCGGCGCAGTTCCCGCGGCTGCGCCTCGCGCGCGTCCACGCCGTCGATGCGCACGCTGCCGGAGTCCGGGTCGTAGAAGCGCAGCAGCAGCTGGAACACCGTGGTCTTGCCCGCGCCCGACGGGCCGACCAGCGCGACGTGCTCGCCCGGTGCCACGGCCAGCGAGAAGTCTTCCAGTGCCGGGGACTGCGGCCGCGAGGGATAGTGGAAGAGCACGCGGTCGATGGCGATGCGCCCTTGCGGAGGCGCTGGAAGCGCAGTGGGACGAGCAGGCGCGCGGATGCGCGGCTCGGTGGCGAGCAGCTCGAGCAGGCGCTCGGAGGCTCCGGCCGCGCGCTGCAGCTCGCCGTACACCTCGGCGAGCACGAAGGTGGCGTTGGCGACGATCACGGCATAGAAGATGAATGCGGTGAGGCTCCCGGCCGACAAGCGCCCGGCGAACACGTCGTGGGCGCCCACCCAGAGCAGCACGCCCACGGCGCCGAAGGCGAGCACGATCACCGCGGCGATGAGCAGCGCGAGCGCGCCGGAGCGCTGCACCGCGGTGGCGAACACCGCTTCGACGCGCTCGCCGAAAGTGCGGCTCTCGTGGTCCTCGTGCGCGAAGGCCTGCACCGTGCGGATCTCGTGCAGCGTCTCATCGACGTGGGTCGTCACGTCGGCCACGCGGTCCTGCACCGTTCGGGACAGCGTGCGCAACCGCCTGCCCAGGAGCCAGATCGGCAGCAGCACCGGCGGAATCCCGGCCAGGGCGAGCGCGGTCAGCTTGACGCTCGTGAAGAAGAGCATCACCACGCAGCCCAGCAGGGTTACCGCCATGCGCAGCGCATAGAGCAGCGTGCCGCCCATGACCGCCTCGACCAAGGTCACGTCGTTGGTGACGCGCGAGGCGACTTCGCCGGTGCGTGTCTCCTCGAAAAACGCCGGCGAGAGCAAGAGCAGGTGGTCGTAGAGGCGCCGGCGCAGGTCGGCGGTGAAGCGCGCGCCGATCCAGTACACCAGGTACACCCGGAACCAGGTGAGCACGCCCAGGCCGAGGATGAGGGCGGCGAGGACGGCAAGCGTGTGGTCGAGCAAGCGCGCCTCGCCGCGCGCGAAGCCTTCGTCGATCACCAGCTTCAACCCTTGCCCGATGACCAGCACCATGCCCGCCGACAGGAGGATCGCCACGAAGGCGGCCGCGATCCGCGAGCGGTACGGCAGGAGCAAGCGAAAGAGAGGAAGGAGGCGGAGCAAGGAAAAGGGGAAAGGGGAAAGGGGAACGGGGAAAGAAAGCGAACGGCAAACGCAAACGCGAGCGAAACGGCGAAAAGAACTTGCTCCTAAACGGCCAGGGCCAGACGAGCTGGCCCTGGTCGAAATCCTTCCCCTTTCCCCTTTCCCCTTCTCTTCTCACCCTCCCCGCTTGATGATCGGGCGCGACACGGTGCCCGATACCGAGAAGGAGCCGCGGTCGGAGGCGACCTGGGAACGGATCTCGAGGATCGCGCGGCCGCTCAGGTTGCCGGTGCTGGCGACTTCGATGGTTCCGTTGCCCCGAAGCACGCCGCCCTGCAGGTTGACCTGGCGGAACTGCGAACGCTGGTCCACCGAGGCGAGCTCGCCGGTGAGCTCGTTGAACTTGGTGACGCCCGCGCGGCTGCCGGCAGAATCCGACTGCATCACCGCGACCAGGTCGACGTTGCTGATGCTGCCCTCGCCCAGCTTGAACTTGCCCTGGACGCGCGGGTGCGCGAAGAGCGCTTCGAGCGAAGGCCCCTCGGTGGCGAGGGTGAAGTTGCCGTCGACCTTGCCGTTCACCGCGATCGCCTTGGTGAAGGCGCCGACGAGCTGGGGCGCGCTCACCTTGTCGAGCGTGAACTCGCTCTCGAGCCGCACGTTTTGCCCCCAGGTCACCTTGAGGGCACCATTGGCCTTGCCCTCCAGGGTATTCGCCTCGAACTCCGGCACCACCAGCTCATTGCCGGCGAAGGTGCCCTTGAAGCTTCCGTGGGAGAGCTGGATGGGCGCGCCGATGGGCAGCGTGAAGCCGCGCAGGCTGGCGTCGAAATCGAGTCCCTTCTCCGAGGGCCGCACCGTCACGCTCCAGGTCGAAGCCGTGAGCTGCGCCTGCTTCATGGCGCCATCGTTGCCGAAGGTGAGCAGCGCGTTGAACGCATCGAGCGCGGGACGCGTATCCAGCTTCACCGAACGCAGGTTGATGCGCTCGAGGTTGCTGCCGCCCTTGCCCTCGGTCCTCGCCCAGCGCGGGATGCGCCGCACGGCTTCGGGCGTGAGCGACACGCCGTCGAGGTCGATCGAACGGATCGAGGGCTTGTCGCCGAAGAGCGAGAGGATGTCCAGGTCGACGCGGCCGCTGGCGGCCTTGGCGTCGAGCGACTTGCCCACGGCCAGGTTCTCGACCCGCAGGTGCGGCGTGGGCACGAGGCGAAAGGTCATCGAGCCGATGGACACGTCGTCCTGCAGCCACTCGCCGAGCGACTTCTCCACCTTGGCGGTGTAGGTGCGCAGCGGGATCACGTGGAGGGCGGCCACGGCCGCCACCAGCAGCAGGACGAAGCCGAAGATGATGGGCTTCACGATCGAGCCCTCGCGGCGCCGGGCGCGCTTGCGAGGCGTTGAATCGCCCGCGTCCTCCTGCGCTTCCACGCGGGTGCGAAGCACCTCCGCGATCTCGCGGGCGCGACGCGCCTGCTCGTCGCGCATCTTCTGTTCTTCCTCCTGCTCGGCGCGCGCCTTGGCCTCCATGTAGGCTTTCGCCTGCGCCTTGCCCTCGATCTCGGCCTTCTTGCCGAGGTCGGACTCGAGCTCGGCCTGCACGCGCGCGCGCGTGTCGACTTCCATCGTCTCGCGCGCCTTGGCCTCGAGGCGGGCCCGCGCCTCGGCTTCCTGCTTGGCCTTCCTCTCGGCCTCGATCTCCCCGGCGAGCTCGGCCTCGCGCTTGGCGCGCTCCTCGGCCTCGATCTTGGCGCGCGCCTCGGCTTCGTACTTGGCCTGGCGCTCGGCGTCGAGCTGCTTCTCGACCGCCGCCGCTTCGCGCGCTCGCGCCTCGGCCTCCTGCCTGGCGCGCGCCGCCGCTTCCGCCGCGCGCTTGGCTTCGGCCTCCACCTGGGCGCGCAGCCGCTTGGCCTCCTCCTCGCCCTCCTGCTTCGCGCGGGCCGCCGCCTGCGCCGCAGCCTGCGCGGCCTCCTGCTTGGCGCGCTCGGCGGCCTCGGCCGCGGTCCTGTTGGCTTGCTCCACCTGCGCGCGCAGCCGCTTGGCCTCGTCCTCGGCACGGATGCGCGCCTCGGTTTCCGCCTTGGCGCGGGCTTCGGCCTCGATGCGCTTCTTCGATTCTTCCTCGGCGCGTGCGCCCGCCTCGCGCTCGGCCTTGGTTCGGGCCTCGGCCTCGGCCCTGGCGATGGTCTCGCGCTCCTCGCGCAGGCGCTCCTCGAGCTCGGCCTGGGCGGCCATCTTGGCCTCGGCGAGGATCTGCGCCTTCATCTCCTCGCGCGCCTGCTCGCTGTCTTCCTTGGCTTCGGCCTGCTCGCGCAGCAGCTGCTCCATCTCGCCGCGGATGCGCGCCTCGATCTCCTCCTTGAGGCGGGCCTTCATCTCGGCCTGCGCCTGCTGCGCCTCGGCGGCCTGCTTCTTCGCCGCCGCCTCCGCCTCGGCGCGGGCCTTGGCCATCGCGGCAGCCTCGGCTTCGGCGCGGGCCCGTGCTTCGGCGAGCGCCTTCGCTTCGCGCTCCGCCTTGACCCTCAGCTCGGCGAGCCTGCGGCTCTCGGCCTCTTCCTTCGCCTTCTGCTCGGCGGTGAGCTTGACCTGCTGCTCGGCGATCGCCTTCTGCCGGGCCTCCTCCTGGCGTTGCTGCAGCTCCACTTCGGCGCGCGCGCGATCGGCGGCTTCCTTGGCGCGCTGCGCCTGCTCCATCGCCTGGCGCTCGGCCTCCTGGCGCGCCTTGGCCTCGGCCTCGAGCTTGGCGCGCACTTGCGCCTCGGCCTTGGCTTTCGCCGCGGCGGCGGCGTGTGCCGCCTCCTTGGCCTTGCGATCGGCCTCCTGCTTGGCGTGCTGCGCGGCAAGGGCTGTCACGTCGTTGGCCGCGCCGGGAATCACGCGCTGCGTCGCCGCCGGCATCTTGCCGGGCGCCGTGAAATCAAAATCGTCGCCGCCCCCGCCGGCCGCGGCCGCCGCGGTGTCGTCCCCGAACGGGTCGATCTCTTCCTTCTTCGTCTGGAAGACGCGCGCGAAGCCGTCCTTCGTGAGCGTGTTGAGGGCCTTCTCGAGCTGGTTCTTGTCGAGCTCGGCCTTTTCCATGATCTGGGCGAAGTTCGACTTGCCATCGATCATCTTCAGGACCTTCATGAGGTCCTTGGAAAGCGAGGCCGATCGCTGGTTGACCTGCGTGATGCCCTTCGCGGTCTTGGTGAAAACCGTTGCTTGATCCATCCGACTCCCCGCGGTGATCTGGCTGCTCCCTGTGCGGCCAATAATGGCATGAATTCAGGGCCTTGGAAAATGAACCCGGTCACTTTTGCGGCGTCCTAAGAGCTGTCCTCCAAACAAGCCGCCCGCGCGTTAAGCCGAATGTCCTCCGGCGCGCCGAACGCGGGGATCGCCTCGCATGAAAGGGCTTCCATGAAAACCGTCGCATCCCTCATCCTCGCCTTCGCTGCGGCCTTCGCGCCGGCGGCCTTCTCGCAGGAACCGCCGGAGCGCGTGGGCCGCCTCGCCTACACACAAGGCGACGTCGCCATCTACCAGGATCCCGAACAGGGCTGGGAGAAGGCCTTCGTGAACACACCGCTCACGACGGAGAACTCCCTGTGGACCGATCCCGACGCGCGCGCGGAGATGCGCGTTTCCGGGATCGCGTTGCGCCTGGACGAGACCACGCAGCTCGACATCTCGAACCTCGACTACGACGACCTCGAGGCGTTCGTTGCCCAGGGTTCGGTGGCGGTGCGCGTTCGCCACTTCCATGCCGACCGCCGCGTTGACCTCGGCACGCCACATGCGGGCGTTCGCCTGCTCGCCGTCGGCCGCTACCGCGTCGATGTCGATCCCGACCGCAACCAGACCGTGCTCACCGTGTTCTCGGGAACCGCCGCCTTGCGCGGCCCGGGCGGCGAGGTGACCTTGCGCGCTGGAGAAGCGGCGCGCATTCGCGGCGACGACCTCGTGCGGGAGCGCGCGCGCACCACCGAGTTCGACCGCTGGACGCTCGCGCGCGACGACAAGTGGATCGAGCGCAACTCGGTTCGATACGTCTCGACCGACATGACCGGCTACGAGGACCTCGACGCGTACGGCGAATGGCGGCAGGTCGAGGAATACGGCTACGTCTGGTACCCGCGCAACGTCTCGTCCGATTGGGCCCCCTACCGCCACGGGCACTGGGCGTGGGTGCGCCCCTGGGGGTGGACGTGGGTCGCCGAGGAACCCTGGGGCTACGCGCCTTATCACTATGGCCGCTGGATCTACCTCGACAACCGCTGGGCGTGGTATCCCGGGCCGCGCAATACGCGCCCGGTTTGGGCCCCTGCGCTGGTGGCCTGGGTGGGCGGCGCCAACTTCAGCGTCGGCATCTCGGGCGGCTCCGCCCCCGCGCTGGGCTGGTATCCGCTCGCCCCGTGGGAGCGCTACGAGCCGTGGTATCGCGTGAATCCCACGTACGTGAATCGCATCAACGTGGTCGTCCGCGATCGAGCGCCGCGTCGCTTCCAGGGCCGTGACCGCGACGAGTGGCGCTACTGGAACCGCGACCGTGGCGCCACCGTGGTTCGGCGCGACCAGTTCCTCGACCGCAGGCCGGTGCGCCAGGCGATGCTGCCCGTGGCGCCGGAAATGATCCGTCGCGCGCCAGTAGCCCAACCCACCAACGTGCTGCCGCCGGCGCAGGAATTCCGGCGCCCGCGCCGCGACTCCGGCTCGCAGGTGGCCGAGGCGCCATTCCGGCGGCCCGGCGAACGCGGCGGCCCCAACGCGCGGCCGAACTTCGAGCGTCGCCAGCAAGCCCCGGGCGCGCGTCCGTCGGCACCGCAAGTAGCCCAGCCCTCGCAACCGGCGCAACAGGCGCCGGGCAGCCCCGCGATGCGGCAGGATGCGCGCGCGCAGGAGCGCGCCGCACGGGATGCCCAGCAAGCGCAGCAGCGGGCGGCGCGGGAGCAGGAACGTGCCGGGCGCGAGCAGGCGCAGGCGCAGGAGCGCGCCGCTCGTGAGCAGCAGCGCGGGCAGGCGCAGCAACAGCAGCAGGCCGGCCAGCAACAGCAGGCGCAGGAGCGCGCCGCTCGCGAGCAGCAGCGCGGGCAGGCGCAGCAGCAACAGGCCGAGCAACAGCAAAGGCAGCAGCAACAAGCCCAGGAGCGCGCCGCGCGCGAGCAGGCGCAAGCCCAGCAACGTGCG
>DASPNE010000015.1:0-55652 GCA_035626705.1 Usitatibacter sp.
TCGGCACGGGGAGGAACGGATCGAGCACCGCGGTCAGGGTGACCAGGAACCGCAGGTACTCCTGCCAGGCACTCATTCCCCAATCCTCCAGTGGCATTATAGGTAGCTGTGACCGACCAGCCCCCCGAATTCATCACCGACCTCGCCGCCGACACGTCCTACGGCGGCTACCTCGGCCTCGACCGCTTGCTCGCCGCGCAGCAGCCGCGCTCGTCGCACCACGACGAGATGCTGTTCATCATCCAGCACCAGACTTCCGAGCTGTGGATGAAGCTGATGATCCACGAGCTCACGGCGGCCCGCGACCACATCCGCGACAACGACTTGCAGCCCGCCTTCAAGATGCTCGCCCGCGTTGCGCGGATCATGGCGCAGCTGAACCAGTCCTGGGACGTGCTCGCCACCCTCACGCCCGCGGAATATTCGTCCTTTCGCGGCTCGCTGGGCAATTCCTCGGGCTTCCAGTCCTACCAGTACCGCACGGTGGAATTCCTGCTGGGCGCGAAGAAGGCCGTCCACCTGGAGCCGCACCGCCATCGCGAAGACCTCCTGGCCCCCCTGGAAGCCATCTATCGCGCCCCTTCCATATACGACGAGGCGATCCGCGTCCTCTCGAGGCGCGGTTTCCCCATCGATCGCGAATGTGTCGAGCGGGACTGCACCGCCTTACATGCGTTCAACGACTCGGTGTGCGCGGCTTGGGTGCAGGTCTACCGGGACACCGGTGCGCACTGGGAGCTCTACGAGCTGGCGGAAAAGCTGGTCGACCTCGAGGACGCCTTCCGGCAGTGGCGCTTCCGGCACGCCACCACGGTCGAGCGCGTCATCGGCATGAAGCGCGGCACCGGAGGCACCTCCGGCGTGGGTTACCTGCGCGGACTGCTGGACCTCGAGCTCTTCCCGGAGCTCTGGCGCGCGCGTACCGCGCTTTGATGGCCGAGGTCGAGCTCAAGTTCGAGGTGCCAGTGGGTGCGCACGCGCGTTTTCGCCGCCTGGAGCTGCTGCGTGGCGTGCGTGCGGAGACGGCGCGCATGCATGCGGTTTATTTCGACACCGCCCGCTTCGAGCTGCGCGAGCGGCAGATGTCGCTGCGCCTTCGACGTGCGCGCGGGCGCTGGGTGCAGAGCCTCAAGGCCGGCCGCTCCGGCGCAGGCGGCCTGCACTCGCGCGAGGAATGCGAGCTCGATCGACCCGAGGGAAGCCTCGACCTCTCCGCCTTCCCGCGGCTTCCCCCGCTGGGCGCGCCGCTCGAGCCGATTTTCGAAGTCGACGTGGTGCGCACCACGTGGGTGCTCGAGCCCCGGCCAGGCGATCGCGTCGAGGTGGCGCTCGACCGCGGCGAGGTCACGCGCGCCGGCGCGAAGGAGTCCGTGTCGGAGCTGGAGATCGAGAGCCTCTCGGGAGACACGACGGCCATCTTCGACCTCGCCGAGCGGATGGTCGAGCTCGCGCCGATGCGTCCCAGCCGCCTCACGAAGGCAGAGCGCGGCTATCGCCTGGCGCGGGGCGAGGCGGCAGCGCCGGTGCGCGCGCGCCCGGCGCCGATCCATGCCTCGATGGCGGTGCACGAGGCCGCCAGCTCGGTCATCGCGAGCGCGCTCGATCAGTTGCAAGCCAATGACGGCGGGGTGCTCACGGGGCAGGACGTGGAGTACCTGCACCAGGCGCGGGTCGCGGTGCGTCGCTTGCGTTCGGCGCTGGGCGTGTTCCACGAGTGCTTCGGCGAGGACTTTGCCGAGCATGCCCGCGCGGAGCTCGCGTGGCTCTCGGACCTGACCGGGCCGGTGCGAGATTGGGACGTGCTGGCGGTCCAGACACTGCCGCCGCTCGTCGCCGCCTTCGGCCGTGCCGCCCCGGCCATGGCTCGCCGGCTCCGGGCTCGGCGCAGCGAAGCGACGGCGTTGCTGCGGGAGGGATTGGAATCGCCGCGCTACGCGCGACTCGTCCTGCACTTGGCGCGTTTCCTCGCCAACGAGAACCGGCCTGCGGCGCGAAGCAGCGAGCTCCCGGGGTTCGCGGTCCGCGTCGCGCGCAAGCGGACCCGCCGGCTGCTGGCGCGCAGCGCGCACCTGCCCGAGCTGGCTGCCGCGCAGCGCCACGCGCTGCGCCTGGACGCGAAGCGGCTGCGTTACGCCGTCGAGCCCTTCGCGCCGCTTTTCCGCCGCAAGCGCGTCGCGCGCTTCATCGATGCGCTCTCCAACCTGCAGGAGGCCCTGGGGCGCGCCAACGATGCCGCGGTAGCGGGGCGATTGCTGGCGCAGTTGCGCCCGCCGGCCGCGCTCGAGCAGTTCGCGCGAGGCTGGTTCGCCGGGCGGCTGCAATCGTCGCTGGCGGACCTGGAGCGGCATCGAAAGAGCCTTGCCGCGGCGAGCGACTTCTGGAAGGAGGCGTGATGTTCGAATCTGCGCAGATCGGCCACGAGATCGACAAGGCTCGCTTCAAGCGCGAGGAGCCACGCCCTGCGCCAGAAGCTGCTTGCGCTGCAGTACCGCATGCTCGAGAAGCCCGACTTCCCGCTGACCATCCTCGTGAACGGCGTGGACGGGGCCGGCAAGGGCGAGACGGTGAACCTGCTGAACGAGTGGATGGATCCGCGCCACGTGCTGACACGCACCTTCGGCGAGAAAAGCGAGCACGACCGCGCCTTTCCCGAGATGTGGCGCTACTGGCAGGCGCTGCCTCCCAACGGCCGCATCGGGATCCTCTTCGGCTCCTGGTACACGCAACCGATCCTGGACCGGGCAGCCGGGCGCATCGGCCGGGCGGACTTCGAGCTGCGCCTGGAACGCATCCGCCACTTCGAACGCATGCTGGTGGGCGAGGGCGCGGTGCTGCTCAAGCTCTGGTTCGACCTTTCGAAGCGCGCGCAGAAGAAGCGGCTGAAGGAGCTCTCCGGCGACAAGGAAACCGCCTGGCGAGTCAGCCGCGAGGACTGGCGCCATTTCGAGCGCTACGACGAGTTCATGGACGTGAGCGAGGACGCGCTGCGCGAGACGAGCACCGGCGAAGCGCCCTGGCACGTGATCGAGGGTTGGAACCACGAATACCGCTCGCTCACCGCGGGCAAGCTGCTGCAGGGTGCCCTGGAGGCGCGCCTCAAGGGACGCCGTCCCGCCCTCGCGCCCTCGGCGCCGCCCGCGGTCCCGCCGATCGACGGCAAGACCCTGCTCGCCTCGTACGACTATGGGCGCAAGCTGGGCGAGGCGGACTACGACAAGCGACTCGCCAGGGCGCAATCGCGCATCGCCACGCTCGCGCGAGGCAGGAAGATGCGCGAGCGCTCGCTGGTGCTGGTGTTCGAGGGCATGGACGCGGCGGGCAAGGGCAGCACCATCCGCCGCATCACCCACGCGCTCGATGCGCGCTTCTATCGCGTGATTCCGGTGGCGGCGCCCACCGACGAGGAGCGCGCGCAGCCGTACCTGTGGCGTTTCTGGCGGCAGGTGCCGGCGCAGGGGCGCGCCACGATCTTCGACCGCTCCTGGTACGGGCGCGTGCTGGTCGAGCGCGTCGAGCGCTTTTGCTCGGAGGCCGACTGGATGCGCGCGTACCACGAGATCAACGATTTCGAGGAGCAGCTCGCCGAAGCGGGCGCGATCGTGGCCAAGTTCTGGCTTGCCATCTCGCCCGGGGAGCAGCTGCGGCGCTTCAAGGCGCGCGAGCAGACGCCCCACAAGCGATTCAAGATCACGCCCGAGGACTGGCGCAATCGCAAGAAGTGGCCCGCCTACGAGCGCGCGGTGGAGGACATGGTCGAGCGCACCTCGACGGACACGGCGCCATGGCACGTCGTCGCCTCGGACGACAAGCCCTTCTCGCGCATCGAAGTGGTGGAAACGCTGCTCGAGCGCCTGGAGCAGGCGCTATGAAACCGTCAGCCGGATGCGGTTGCGGCCGAAGACATACGAGTAGTCGGCGGAATGGGTGAGCGAGTTGGCCAGCAGCACGCCCAGGCCGCCCTCGCGCCGGCTTTCGGCCAGGGCCTCTAGCATCTCGCGCGTGGCGCTCGAAAACGGGTTGAAGGGCGGGGCGCTGTCCTCGTAGGCGAGCGAGATTCGCCCATCGTCGGCTTCGAGCGTGATCCAGACGGGGGCATCGCTGCCGCCGCGGTGGCCGTGCTTGACGGTGTTGAGGAAAAGCTCCTCGATCACCAGGTTCGCCTTGAGGCAGGTCTCCCGCGGCACCTCGGCGCCCTTGCAGAAATCCTCGATGAACGCCCGTGCCTTGCGCCAGTTCTGCAGCCGGGACGGAAACATCGCCATTCGGCTTGTGATGGCGTTCACAGGCGGCCCCCGGTTCGTTTTGGCATTATAGGGGCGCAATTCTGCCTCATCGGCTAGGAGACGGCCATGCGCAAGACGCTTCTTTTGATCGCAGCGCTCGGTTTTTCGGGTGCCGCGTTGGCTTCGGACATCGGTTTGGTGAAGGTCGCGAAGGGACAGGTGCACATCGAGCGCGCCGGCACCCGGGTCGCGGCTTCGGTGGGATCGGGGCTTCGTACCTCGGACGTGATCGTGACCGGCGCCGACGGTTCGGCCGGGGTCACCTTCACCGACAACAGCCTCGTCTCGGTGGGTCCCAACAGCGTCTTCGCGATCGACAAGTACCGCTTCGATACGACGACGCATGCGGGCGAGTTCGAAGGCAACCTGCGCCAGGGCCGGCTCGCGGCCGCCTCCGGCAAGATGGTCAAGCAATCGCCCGAGTCGATGAAGATCCGCACGCCGTCGGCGATCATGGGCGTGCGCGGAACGGACTTCGTGGTGCAGGTCGACGAGCCGGCTGCGCCGGCGAAGAAATAGAACCGGGACCTTGCGCCAGCTCGTAGCGGTAGCCGGCCTTGCCGCGGCGCTCCTCGCCGCGGGTTGCGCCACCCCGGAACCCGCGCCGGCGCCCCGCGTGCCCGCCGCGCTCTTCGCCGTGTTGCCCTCGGCCGACGGCCACGTGGGCTCGATCGTGGTCGAGCGCGCGGGCGAACGGCGCGTCGTGGACAAGGCCTACGGAGCGCAACGCGTCCTTCCCGACGGCAGCGTGCAGCCGGCGCAGATGGGCGAGGCGCAGCTGCGCTCCGAGTTCGCCGGGGCGCTCGCCGCCCTGCCGGGCCGCCCGGCGAGCTTCACCCTCTACTTCCTCGAGGGGCGTGACGAGCTCACGCCGGAGTCGCGCCTGGAGCTGGAGAAGGTATTCGGCGAGCTTCGCCGCCGCCCGCTGCCCGACATCATGGTGATCGGGCACACCGACACCGTGGGCGGCCTCGCCTACAACGACAAGCTTTCCCTTGCCCGCGCGCAGCGCCTGCGCGAGACGCTGGTCGGCCTGGGCATCCCGGCCGAGCGCATCCAGGCGGCCGGGCGCGGCAAGCGCGAACCCCTCGTGCCTACCGAGGACAACGTGGCCGAGCCTCGCAACCGGCGCGTGGAGATCAGCGTCCGCTAGCCTCGCCCGGCGGCCCGGCCACGGGCCGGTCCGAAACGCCTTCCCAGCGAAACGCGAGCAAGGTGAGGTCGTCGGCGGCCTCCGCGCCCGCCGCGAACTTCTTCACGTCCTCGTCGAGCTTGCGGATGAGCTCCGTGGGCGAGGCCTCCCGCGGCATCCACGATAGCGACGTGCGCAGGCGCTCGAGCCCGAAGAAGCCGCGCGCCGGGTTCATGGCCTCCGTCGCGCCGTCGGTCACGATGACGACCCACTCACCCGGCACCAGCTGCGTGCGCTCGGTGGGATATTCGAAGTCCTCCACCACGCACAAGGGCGGGCCTCCCGGAAGGCCGAAGCGCTCGGGCACGCCGTCGGGCCGGCGGCGGAAAGGCGGCTCGTGCCCGGCGTTGGCGTACTCGAGGGCGCCGGTGTGCACATCGAGGATGCCGGCGAAGGCGGTCACGAAAAGCTGCTCCGGATTCTCGCGCGCGATCTCGTCCTGGGCGCGCGTGAGCACCTCGCCGATCTGGCGCTCGCGCAGGGCCGCGCTTTTCAGGTGCGACTTCGCGGCCGCCATGAACAGCGCCGCCGGCAGCCCCTTGCCCGAGACGTCCGCCACGATGAGGAAGAGGCGCCTCGCGTCCACCATGAAGCAGTCGTAGAAATCCCCGCCCACGGTGCGCGCCGGCTCGAGCATCGCCGCGATGGCGAAGCGCCGGTCGTGGGAAAGCGTCTCGCGCGGATCCGGAAGCAGCCCCATCTGGATGCGCCGCGCCGCATCGACTTCGCCTGCGAGGTGCGCGGCCTCTTCGCGCAGCACGCGCCGTTGCCGCTCGGTCTCCGAGAGCGTGCCCACGACCACGCTGCCGAAGACCGCCATGGTCCCGATCGCCGGCCACATCGGGTCGAACAGCATGGAGAAGTGCACGAAGGCGATGAACCCGGCGCCAGCGATGAGCACCACCAGGCCGAAGGCCACGTTGATGCCCTGCATCGCCGACAACCGCGGCACGAAGGCGATGAGGATGAGCCCGCACAGCAGCAGCACGGCGGCCTCCGCGCGCACCGCCCAATCCGGGCGCACGAGCGACACGCCGTTGTAGAGGTTCTCCATCACCTGGGCGTGGACGTAGACCCCGGGAATGAACTCGCCCAGCGCCGTGGTCTTGAAGTCGAGCACCCCCAGGCCCGACACGCCCACCAGGACGATGCGGTCGCGCAGCATCGCCGGATCGACGGCGCCGGTCATCACCTCCACCGCCGGCACGCTGAAGGCATACGTATGGCGCGAGAAACGCAGCCAGGTGTGCCCGTCGTCCTGCATCGTCACCCGGAACTTGCCGGCTGCGACCTCCGCGAGCCCGCCCGCGCGTGCCGCCACCTTGAGCCTCTCGCCCACGGCGACGCGAAACGTCTCGACCCCCAGCGAGGGCACGAGCGCGCCCTGGACCTCGGCAAGGAGCGGCACCTGGCGCACCACCTGGTCCTGGGGGCCGGAGTTCATGATGCCGCGGCTCTCGGCGGCCGCGTCGACCACGGGGACGCTCGCGATGTGACCGGGGTACTTGTGCAGCGTCGCCTGCACCTGCGGGGCGAGCGCGACCGGTGCGGGGCGAGGGGGGCGGTTGAAACGATCGTCCAGCACACGCTCGGCTGATATGCCGAGCACCACGTCCTTGCCGCGGATGGCGTCGGCGAAGCGCTGGTCGTTGGTGGGCAGGGACTCGAGCAGTTGCTGCAGGCTGGAGGGAATGACGGGGAGCTCGGCGGCGAGCGCGCCCGGCGAATAGCGGTCGGGCTCCGGGAAGATGAGGTCGAGCCCGATGGCGAGCGGGCCGTGCGCGTGGATGCGATCGACCAGGTAGGCGATGCGCGTTCGCGGCCAGGGCCACTGCCCGAGGCGGGCGATCGAATTCTCGTCGATGAGCACCACGGCGACGGGAGCCTGCTCGCGCTCGAGCGGAAAGAGCCGCTGGTAGGTATCGAACATCGCCAGGCGCAGCGCCTGCGCGAGCGGCGAGAAGATGATGAAGAGCGACAGCGCGGCCAGCAGCACGAGGGCCGTGACCCTCAGGCCGCCGAGCGCCCCCATCTAGACGTCGATCTCCAGCCCGTCGTAGGCCGCGCTCACCTTGAGGGGATGGTCGCCACGCGTGAGCTCCTCGAAGCGGCGCGCCTCCTTGAGCAGGCCCTCGAGGGTCGCGTCGTTGTTCGCGGGCTCGTGGTGGAAGAGCACCAGGTGCTTGGCCCGGGCCATCTGGCAGAGCTCCACGCCGACGATGTTGCTCGAATGCCCCCAGTCGGCCTTCACGCTGATGGCCTCGGCGAGCGCGTACATCGCGTCGAACACCACGACGTCGGCCTCGCGGAAGAAGTTCGCGAACGCCTCGGCCTCGGCGCGGTTCTCGAGCTTGTGCTCCGAATCGGTCGAATACACCACCGCCTTGCCGTCGAGCTCGAAGCGGTAGCCGTAGGAGTCCCCGCCATGAAGCTGCAGGTGCGGCGTGACCTTGAGGGGCCCGGCCTGGTAGGGCTGGTCGGGCGTGAGTGTCACGAACTCGATCTTCGCGCCGAGCATGCCGAAGTCCACCGGGAAGCACGGCGGCGACTGCTGCAGGCGGAACGCGTGCTCGAGCTCCTTGTGGCAGCCGTGGATGCGGATCTTCGTGCCCGGCGCGTAGGCGGGGCCAAAGAAGGGGAAGCCCATGATGTGGTCCCAGTGCACGTGGGACATGAAGACGTTCACCGTCGCCGGCCGGCGCGCCTGCTTGGCGAACACGTGCACGCCGAAGGGCCGCGCGCCGCTGCCCATGTCGCAAACGAAGTATTCATCGCCGGGAACCTCGAGCTCGACGCAGGGCGTGTGGCCTCCGAACGTGTGGGTGAGCGAGAAATCCAGCTCCGAGCTCGCGAAGGCATGCGCCTCCTCGAAGCTCGCGAACGTGCGGCCGGAAGCCTGCACCAGTGCCAACGCGAGCTTGTCGCGGATGTCCGAGGAGGTGAGCGCGACCGGTATCGATCCGCGCGTGCCCCAGAAACGAAGGCGCACGGCGCTAGCCCTGGTCGAACGCCGCGGCGGCTTCGGTCGAAGACGCCGCGAGCGCCTCCCGGACCGTGGGGAAGGTCTGGAAGACGAGGTTGAAATGGCTGATGGCGAAGATCTCCGAGACCATCGGCTGCATCGCGGCCACGAGGATTCGCCCGCCCTGCGACTTCGCCTGGCGCGAAGCCAGCATGAAGCAGCGCAGGCCCGCGCTCGAGACGTACTCGAGCTCCGACAGGTCGAGGACCACGGTCCCGCCGTCGTGCGCGCAGCCTTCCACCGACTTCATGAGATCGCCACGGAAGGCTTCGCAGGTGTCCTGGTCGAGGCGGCCCCTGACGTGCAGGACCACGGCATTCGCGAAGCGCCGGGAGGAGACGTTCATTCGCCTTATCGTTATAGGAAGGGGCAGGCGAACCTATTGTGGCATAGGGGACGCGGAACGGGCGACGGGGGACAGGGACGGCAGCGTGCTTCTGCCCATCCCTCATCCCTCATCGCTCGAATTTGGTGGCCTGGGGCGGAATCGAACCACCGACACAAGGATTTTCAGTCCTCTGCTCTACCAACTGAGCTACCAGGCCGGGAGACTGCGCTTGCGGTACCGGCCAAGGACCTTCTGGCCGGGGAAAGCTTGAAATTATAGCCGTTCCCCGGGTACCCGAGCCACCCCTCGAGCAACGCCTCGCGTCGGTGTGCGCCGGCCGCGGCCCCGTAGAATCGACCCTTTCCCGGAGGAACCATGAAGACAACGCCCGTCACCGCCGCGGACCTCTCGGCCTCGGTGATCGCGGTGCCGCCGCTCGCGCGGCGCGCCGACCTCGCCCTCGCTCCCGAGCCCAATCGGGCCCTGGTCCGGCATCTCGAGGCGGGCGGCGTGAGCACCCTCATGTACGGCGGCAACGCCAACTTCTACCACCTGCCGCTCTCGGACTACGCCGCCACGCTCGACTTCATCGCCGAAGCCGCCGCCGACAAGACCTGGGTGATTCCCTCCGCTGGCGCGGACTACGGCAAGCTGATGGACCAGGCTGGCGTGCTGCGCGGCCGGTCCTTCCCGACGGCCATGGGGCTTCCGGCTGCGTTGCCCGCCAACGATAGCGGGGTCGCCACGGCGCTGCGTCGCTTCGCCGACCGGCTGGGCAAGCCCATCGTGGCGTACGTGAAGGCGATGGGATACATCGAGCCGCGCACCCTCGCCACGCTCGCGCGCGATGGCGTGATATGCGCGATCAAGTACGCCATCGTGCGCGACGATCCGGCGAAGGACGCATACCTCGCCGAGCTGGTGCAGCAGGTCGATCGATCCCTCATCGTGAGCGGCATCGGCGAGCGCCCGGCGATCGTCCACTGGCGGGACTTCGGATTGCGCGCCTTCACCTCGGGCTCGGTCTGCGTGGCGCCTCGCGGATCGACGCGCATCCTGCAGCGGCTCAAGGCCGGCGACTATGCCGGCGCCGAGAAGCTCCGCGCCGCCTACCTTGCGCTGGAGGACCAGCGCGATGCGCGCGGCCCCATCCGAGTGCTGCACGATGCGGTGAGCCTGGCCGGCATCGCGGACATGGGCCCCGTGTTGCCGATGCTCGCGAACCTGGACGATGCCGAGAAGCCCGCGGTGAAAGCGGCCGCCGCGGCGCTGCTGCAACACGATCGCGCCCTGGCGCAGGAAGTCGCCGCCTGATGAAGAGGAAGACACCCGAGGAGCTGCGCAGCCACCGCTGGTACGGCGTGAAGGACCTGCGCAGCTTCGGCCATCGCTCGCGCACCGCGCAGATGGGCTATCACCGCAGCGACTATGCCGGCAAGCCCGTGATCGCGATCATCAACACCTGGAGCGAGATAAACCCCTGCCATACCCATTTTCGCCAGCGCGCGGAAGAGGTGAAGCGCGGCGTCTGGCAGGCGGGCGGCTTTCCCGTGGAGATGCCGGCCATATCGCTGTCCGAGCCGTTCCAGAAGCCCACCACGATGCTCTACCGCAACCTGCTCGCGATGGAGACCGAGGAGCTCTTGCGCAGCTATCCGGCCGACGGTTGCGTGCTGATGGGCGGGTGCGACAAGACCACGCCCGCGCTCGTCATGGGCGCCCTCTCGATGAACCTGCCGGCGATATTCATGCCCGCAGGGCCGATGCTGCGCGGCGACTTCCAGGGCAAGCTGCTCGGCAGCGGCAGCGACACCTGGAAGTACTGGGCCGAGCTGCGCGCAGGCAACATCACCGAGGTCGAATGGCAGGGCGTCGAGGACGGCATCGCGCGCTCGCCGGGCCACTGCATGACCATGGGCACGGCCTCGACGATGACCTCGGCGATCGAGGCGCTGGGGCTCACGCTTCCGGGTGCCGCCTCGATCCCCGCGCCCGACTCGCGCCACGCGCAGATGGCCACCCTCACCGGCAAGCGGATCGTCGACATGGTGTGGGAAGACCTGAAGCCGCTGCAGCTTGCGACGGCGCGAGCCTTCGACAACGCGGTCACCACGGTGCTGGCGCTTGGTGGCTCGACCAACTCGCTGGTTCACCTTGTGGCGCTTGCACGCCGCGCCAATGTGCCGCTCGACATCGAGCGCTTCGACGCCCTCGCCCGCAAGGTCCCGGTGCTGGCCAACGTACGCCCGGCCGGCAAGTACCTGATGGAAGACTTCTACTACGCGGGCGGCCTGCCGGCGTTGCTGGCCGCCCTGGGCGAGCTCATCGACGGCTCCTGCCTCACGGTGAACGCCCGCACGCTCGGCGAAAACATCGCCGGTGCCCGGGTCTGGAACGACGACGTGATCCGGGCGCCCGACAATCCGCTGGTGGAGCGCGATGGCCTGGCCGTGCTGAAGGGCAACCTGGCGCCCCAGGGAGCCGTGATCAAGCCGCCGGCGATGGAGGCGCGGCTGCAGAAGCACGTGGGACGCGCGGTCGTGTTCGAGAGCTACGATGACATGGCGAAGCGCATCGACGACCCGGCGCTCGAGATCGAAGCCGATAGCGTGATCGTGTTGCAGAATGCGGGGCCGCAAGGCGCCCCCGGAATGCCCGAGTGGGGCCAGCTGCCGATTCCGCAGAAGCTCTTGAAGCGGGGCGTGCGCGACATGGTGCGCATCTCGGATGCGCGCATGAGCGGCACCAGCTACGGCGCGTGCGTGCTGCACGTGACCCCGGAATCTTTCGTGGGCGGCCCCCTCGGGCTGGTGCGCGATGGCGACCGCATCGAGCTCGACGTGCCGGCGCGGCGCCTGCAGCTCCTCGTCGAGGATTCCGAGCTGGAGCGGCGACGCTCGCGGTGGAAGCCGCCCCCACCGCATTTCCAGCGCGGCTTCGGGGCGCTGTACCTCAAGCACGTGACGCAAGCCGACAAGGGCTGCGATTTCGATTTCCTCGAAGGCGGCGCCGCGCTCCCGGACCCCGAAATCCACTAGCGGAAAAGAAAAGGGCCCGCCGTGAGGCGGGCCCGAGATTCCCGGCGGGCCGCGCCGGGAAAGAGGAGTCGTCTGACCTGATCCGACGACAAGGCCAGTGTGATCCCCGAACATGAACCCAGCCTTACCTTTGCGAAATTGCCGGTGGGTCGTAGACCATGCCGCCCAAGTCAGCCGGCGATCCGGAAAGCTGCCTGTTTATCAACCTCTTGCGCGGTGGCATGCGCCTTGCACACCCTTCTCTTCCATGACATCCCTTCGAGGAAAAAAACCATGAGAGAGACTCCGCGCAAGGAAGGCGAACCCAATCGCGATCCCATCAGTGGCGCGCCCGGCGCACACCCGGTCGGCACCGGCATCGGCGCAGCCGCAGGCGGCATGGCGGCGGGGGCGGCCGCGGGAACGGTGCTTGGCCCGATCGGCACGGCAGTCGGTGCCGCGGTCGGCGCCATCGCCGGCGGGCTTGCCGGCAAGGGCATCGCCGAATCGATCGATCCCACGGTAGAAGACGCGTATTGGCGCGAGAGCTATACCAAGCGCCCGTACTACAACCGCGAGTACAACTTCGACGACTACGGGCCTGCCTACGCATACGGCTACGAGAGCTATGCGAAGTATCCCGGCAAGCGTTTCGAGGATGTCGAAGGCGACCTCTCGCGCGACTGGCAGCGCACCAAAGGCAAGTCGCGCCTGGCGTGGGACAACGCCAAACACGCCACGCGCGATTCCTGGCAGCGCCTGAGCGACACCGTGGAGCGCGCCGCGCCCGGCGACTCGGATCGCGACGGCAAGTAGCCTCGCTGCAGGCAGCAACGAAAGCCCCGCTTCGGCGGGGCTTTCTCATTGGAAACGCCTTGGCGGCGCGCGCATCCAACGAGGCCAACATCACCCGAGGAGCGACCCATGAGAGAAACGCCACGCAAGGACGGCGAGCCCAATCGCGATCCCCTGAGCGGCAAGCCCGGTGCGCATCCCGTCGGCACGGGCATCGGTGCGGCGGCCGGTGGCGCTGCCGGCGCCGCCGCAGGAACGGCGGTCGGTGGGCCCGCAGGCACCGTTGTCGGAGCCGCGATCGGCGCGATCGCCGGAGGCCTTGCCGGCAAGGGCGTCGCCGAGCTCGTGGACCCCACGGAGGAGGACGCCTATTGGCGCGAGAACCATGGCAAGCAGCCGTACTACTCGCAGGGCCGCGACTATGACGCATGGGCTCCGGCATATCGCGCCGGTTACGAAGGGCGAGCGCGCTATGACGGCCGCAGCTTCGACGAGGTGGAGGACGATCTCGCGGCGGATTACGCGCGCTTTCGCGGCAACGACATGACCTGGGAGGAAGTACGCCCCGCCACCCGCGCCGCGTGGGACCGAGTGGACCGGCGCATCCAGGACATGACGCGAAACTAGAAAAAAAAAACGCCCCCGCTTTCGCGGGGGCGTCCCATGGCGCCGCCCTGTTACGGGTGGGCCATGTCACCGCACATCTGCCATTCCTGCAGCGTGAAGTAGCCGGGATCGATGCTGTTGGAGCGGTTGCCCTTGTGCAGTTGCACGTTGCCGCCGCCCTTGTCGCCGTTGGCGAGCTTGCGCGAGGAGACGCGATAGAAACGCTCACCCGAGGTGTACCAGTTGTCGATGGTGATGCCGAAGGTGTCGTTCCTGCCGGGCTCCCCATTGTCGACCAGGCGGATGCGGAACATCACCTCCTGCTCCTGGTCGTTGATACGCGCCCAGCCGCAGATGTCGCGCGCGAGCGGCGTCTCCGGATCGAACAGGTACCCGGTGATGCGGGTGCTCTTGAGGTGGAACTGGTTTTCGTGATCCACGTAGTTCACGTTGCCCCAGAACTCGCCGTGCTTGCACCCGCCGTGGGCGCCGAAATTGGCCATCTCCTTGTTGTCCTTGAAGACGAAACCGCCGGCGGTGACGAAGTCGCACGGGGCCTGGACCCAGTGAGCGTTGGCGTTCATCGGGGTAGCGATGCCGAGCATGCCGACGGCGAGGGCGCCGGTGGCCGCGAGGGCGGAAAAGAGCTTGCGATTCATTCGGGACTCCTATGTGCGGTGTTGGTGTAAACGCATCGTAGGAACCCGATTGCGAATGTCGTCGTTTGGCGACTGAGACGGGCGACGCAAGACAACACGAAAAAGGGCTTCGTTTTATCCGTTTGATTTTAAAAATGAAATAGCTCCTTCGATGTCTCCAGGGGAGCCACATTCACGCGACGGCTTCAGCGACCTTTTGTCGCTGCGCGAATCAACACGCGTCGGCGTGTGCCGGCCGTGCGTGAGGTCGTCCGTCCGTCGTAGCAACCGATGTCGCCGCACCGGACGGCGTGAAGCCGCCTGTCGCGAATTTCGTACACGCATGCGGCTGCTTCTCGATATGGCATTCTCCTGCCTCCCCAATCGACGGAGCCTCCCATGTCATGCCGGTCATTCGCACGCTTGTTGTCGATCGCAATGCTGGCGTCGGCCGCGCTCGTGGGCGCAGGCGACGTCCTCGCCCAATACCCGGGCAAGCCGATCAAGCTGATCGTCGGTTTCCCCCCGGGTGGCGGCTCCGATGCGGCCGCGCGGCTCACCGCGGCCGCCTTGGGCGAGAAGCTCGGACAACCGGTCGTGGTCGAGAACAAGGCCGGCGCCAATACCATCGTCGCGACGCAATACGTCCAGGGCCAGCCTGCGGACGGGTACACGCTGCTCTTCGTCTCGGCTTCCTTCGCGATCAATCCGGCGCTCTACAAGCTGCCCTACGATCCGCAGAAGGATTTCGTGCCGGTCACTCTCGTGGCGACCGTGCCATTGCTGCTCATCACGCCCACGGGCCTGCCGGTCAAGAGCGTGGCCGAGCTGGTGGCCCTGGCGAGGTCGCAGCCCGGCAAGCTCACCTACGCTTCGTTCGGGCAGGGAAGCGCGGCCCACCTCGCCGGCGAGATGTTCTGCGCCATGACCGGTACCGAGATCCTGCACGTGCCGTTCAAGGGAAGCGGCCCCGCGATCACGGAGCTGCTGGGGGGGCGCGTCAGCATGATGTTTCCGGGCATCGGCTCGGCCATGCCGCTGGTGAAGGACAACAAGCTCAAGGGACTTGCCGTCTCCACAGCCAAGCGCGTCACCGCAGCACCGGAAATACCGACGGTGGCCGAGGCCGGCGTTCCCGGCTTCGAGATCGCGACGTGGGAATCGATCCAGGTTCCTGCGGGCACGCCCCCCGAAGTAGTCTCCAAGCTCAATGCCGCCCTCAAGGAAGTGCTTGCCCGGAAGGACCTGCGCGAGAAGCTGATCGCGCTGGGCCTCGAGCCCGACGGCACGAAGAGCCCCACCGAGACGGCGCAGTTCGTGCGCGCCGAGATGGCCAAGTTCGGCAAGCTCGTGAAGGAACGCAACATCAAGGTCGAATGATGGGGGCACAGGTCACCGTAGTCGGCGCCGGCATCGTCGGCGTGTGCTCGGCGCTCTTCCTGCAGCGGGAAGGCTTCGCCGTGACGCTCGTCGAGGCCGGCAAGCTGGGCGAAGGCACTTCCTTCGGCAATGCGGGCAACGTCAGTCCCGGCGCCGTGGTCCCCTACCTCGTGCCCGGCATCCTGCGCGAAGCGCCCAGGTGGCTCTTCGATGCCGAGGGCCCGCTCAAGGTCCGTCCCGGCTACTTCCTCAAGGCGCTGCCTTGGTTCCTGCAGGCGGTGAAGCATTCGTCCGTCGAGAATGCGCTGCGGACCTCGCGCGCGATGCGCGAGCTTCATGGCGGCAGCTTCGAGGCTTACGGTGAGCTCACGCGCGGAACGCCGGCCGAGGCGTTGATCGATCGCTGTGGCCAGCTCTACGTCTCGGAGCGCGATGGACATGCCAGCGGCTCGCAGCTCGCGCAGTTCATGCGCGAGGCGGCGGGTATTCGCGCGATTGCGATCAGCGGCGAGCAGGTGCGCGAGGCCGAGCCCACGCTGGCACCCATCTACAGGAGCGGCCTGCTGCTGCCCGACAACGGCCGCGTGAAGAACCCGCACGAGCTCACCGTCCTGCTCGCGGGGGAGCTGCAGAGGGGCGGCGGCAGGATCGTGCAGGCGAGAATCGACTCGTTCGCCATGAATGGCCGCAAGGTGAACGCCTTCGTGAGCGAGGGAAACTCGACGCCGGTCGAGCGGCTGGTGATCGCGGCCGGCATGGGATCGCGCAAGCTCGCGGCCGCGCTCGGCATCGCCGTGCCGCTCGAAGCCGAGCGCGGTTACCACATCACCGTGCACGGTTCGAACGTGATGCCGCGCGTCACCGTGACGAATCGCGACCTGTCCTTCGCGTGCGCCCCGATGACGGTGGGCTTGCGCGTGGCGGGCACTGCCGAGTTCGCGGGCGAAGGCTCCCCGCCCGACTGGAGCCGCGCCGAGCTCCTCAAGCGCCAGGCGAAGAAGATGTTCCCCGCGCTCGAGCTCGCCCACGTGTCGCAGTGGGCGGGCGACCGGCCCTCGTTTCCCGATGGGCTTCCGGCCCTGGGCCCGGCGCCCGGCTACGACAACGCGTGGTTCGCCTTCGGCAACGGCCACTTCGGCATCACCGCCGCGCCCGTGATGGGCAAGCGGATCGCGGAAATGGTCGCGGGAAGGCAGCCGGCCATCGACATGCAACCCTACAGTCCCGCCAGATTCGGTTAGCCCGTCCAGGCCTGCCACCGCGCGAATTGTGTAGCGCCCGCCCGGACGCTTCGCTAACGCGCCGCAAAAGAAAAACCCCGCCGAAGCGGGGTTTTTGCATGGGATCCCGGCCGTACGCCGGGATGACGACATCACATGTCCATGTCACCCATGCCACCCATGCCGCCCGGGGGCATGCCGGCGCCGGCCTTCTCGTCCTTCGGCAGCTCGGCGACCATGGCATCGGTCGTCAGGATGAGCGCCGCGACGGAAGCCGCGTTCTGCAGCGCGTAGCGGGTGACCTTGGTGGGATCGAGAACGCCCATCGCCACCATGTCGCCGTACTCGCCGGTCTGCGCGTTGTAGCCGAAGTTGCCCTTGCCTTCGAGCACCTTGGCGATCACCACGCTCGGCTCGTCGCCGGCGTTGCGCGCGATCTCGCGCAGGGGCTGCTCCAGGGCGCGCAGGACGATCTTCACGCCGGCGGCCTGGTCCTCGTTGTCGGTCTTGAGCTTCGAGACCGCATCGCGGGCACGCAGCAGGGCCACGCCGCCGCCCGGCACGATGCCTTCTTCCACCGCCGCACGCGTGGCGTGCAGGGCGTCTTCGACGCGGGCCTTCTTCTCCTTCATCTCGACTTCGGTCGCGGCGCCGACCTTGATCACCGCAACACCGCCGGCCAGCTTCGCCACGCGCTCCTGCAGCTTCTCCTTGTCGTAGTCGCTGGTGGCCTCGTCGATCTGCTTGCGCACCGACTCCACGCGCGCCTTGATGTTCTCTTCCTTGCCGGCGCCGTCGATGATCGTGGTGTTCTCCTTGCCGATCTCGACGCGCTTGGCACGGCCCAGGTCCTTCAGCTGGGTGTTCTCCAGCTTGAGGCCCAGCTCCTCGGCGATCACGGTGCCGCCGGTGAGGATGGCGATGTCTTCCAGCATGGCCTTGCGGCGGTCGCCGAAGCCCGGGGCCTTGACGGCGCAGGTCTTGAGGATGCCGCGCAGGTTGTTCACCACCAGGGTGGCGAGCGCCTCGCCGTCGACGTCCTCGGCGATGATCAGCAGCGGACGGCCGGCCTTGGCCACCTGCTCGAGCACCGGCAGGAGGTCACGGATGTTGGAGATCTTCTTGTCGTGCAGCAGGACGAACGGATCCTCGAGGATCGCGACCTGCTTGTCGGGGTTATTGATGAAGTAGGGCGAGATGTAGCCGCGGTCGAACTGCATGCCCTCGACGAGGTCGAGCTCGTTCTCGAGGCCCTTGCCGTCTTCCACGGTGATGACGCCTTCCTTGCCGACCTTGTCCATCGCGTCGGCGATCGTCTTGCCGATCTCGGGATCCGCGTTGGCGGAGATCGAGCCGACCTGGGCGATCTCCTTGCTGTCCTTGCAGGGCTTGGAAAGCTTCTTGAGCTCTTCCACGGCGGTGTTGACCGCCTTGTCGATGCCGCGCTTCAGGTCCATCGGGTTCATGCCGGCGGCAACGTACTTCATGCCCTCGGCGACGATCGACTGCGCGAGCACGGTCGCGGTGGTGGTGCCGTCACCGGCCACGTCGGAGGTCTTGGAGGCGACTTCCTTCACCAGCTGCGCGCCCATGTTCTCGAACTTGTCCTTGAGCTCGATCTCCTTGGCGACCGAGACACCGTCCTTGGTGACGGTCGGGGCGCCGAACGAGCGCTCGAGCACGACGTTGCGGCCCTTCGGGCCCAGGGTGACCTTGACCGCGTCGGCCAGGATATTCACGCCGGCGATCATGCGAACGCGGGCGGACTCTTTGAATTTGACGTCTTTGGCTGCCATGTCTGTATTCCTCTCGAATTCGGTTGGGCCGGCCGGTCAGTTCACGACGGCCATGATGTCTTCCTCGCGCATCACGAGCAGCTCGTCACCGTCGATCTTCACGGTGGTGCCCGAGTACTTGCCGAAGAGGACCTTGTCGCCGACCTTGAGGTCGACGGGGCTGACTTTCCCGTCTTCGTTCTTCTTGCCGGGGCCGATGGCGAGCACCTCGCCCTGGTCGGGCTTCTCGGCGGCGGTGTCGGGGATGACGATGCCGGAAGCGGTCTTACGCTCCTCTTCCAGGCGCTTGATGATGACGCGATCGTGCAGCGGACGAAGCTTCATGTTGTGTGGCTCCTCGTTGGTGGGATGGTCCCGACCGGCGGTGGGCGGTGGCAAGGCACCGTTCCCCGGCGGTCATCGGGCACCTCCCGGTTTCACAGAAGGCGGCGGGGCTTTAGCACTCACCCGCGACGAGTGCTAATAATAGGCTCGGACAACGCCTATTTCAAGTGCCGGACGAGAAGTGGGGATAGCGGTCAGTGACCGCTTACAGGCAAGGGCTGCAAGCCCCTGAAAAACAAGACTATTGCAGCCGGGGAGCGCGGCCCAGCTGGTAAACGACGCGGCGGGGCTTGTGCGTCGGGACCACGGTTCCGGGGGCCGCGACCAGCGGGCAGGGGGGATTGCGGTACCCGCCTTCCTGCAGCGTCGCGTCTTCGGCGACCTCGGCCCAGACTCCGCCGCGCACCGGCCGGAACACCCACTGGAGATAACCCGCTCGCGAGGCGGTCTCTATCAAATCATCGGCATCGGGCACTTCGGCCACTACCGGCAGCTGGCCCTCGATGGCGATCGGCAAGGAGCCGAATGCGCCCATGCATTCGAGCGATTCCTGCTCGGTCGCTCCCGGACGCACGAAGGGCGCCGCCTCGACCCGGGCGAGGTCCCAGGCGCCGAGCTCCCATGCCACGTCTAGCACCTCGTTCTCGAGCTCGTCCAGGCGGTCCCAGCGATCGTTCACCTGCAACGCGGAGCTGGGCACGGGCTGGTAGGCCACCACGTTCGCGTCGGTCACGTTCGCGAGGCGCGTCTCGACGAATCCATGCCAATGCAGCGTCAACACCACCGGCGTGTTCGCGTAGGGCACCGCGGCAAGGGTCACCGCTACGAGCGGGAGCCGGTTGGAGATGAGCTGCGTTTCGATACGGTCCAACAGTTCCATGCAATCGTCCTCCGTGAGGGTCAGAAGGCACCGCCGGGTGAGGGTTCCTCGAGGGGTCCATTCGCACCCAAGCGACCGCCATGCACGAAACATTCTTTTCACGAAACGCGCGCTTCGTGTTGCTAGCACTCGCGCGCGACGGTTGCCAACGCCCCTCCCCGCGCGCCGGCCATGCCCCTAGAATGTGGGCGATCGTGAACGGGAGTCGAATGTGCCGCTGCTGGGCAAGGCCGAGAAGGGACAGCTCGAGGAGCTCATCCTCGACAAGCTCACCAGGCATTACGAGGCGCACGGCTCGGGCGCGCTGCTCGAGGAAGGCCTTCGCGTGGTCGTGGACGCCTCGGGCGTGGCGCTCGATCATGGCGAAGCGCCCGATCCGCTCGCCGCCGTGCCGCTGCGATCGCTGTTCACGGCGCTGTGCTACCTCACGGCCGGCACGCCCGCGGTGCCGCGCGACGCGCTGCCCTCGCTCGCGACCGAGGCGACCAGCGCCGCCGCGGCACAGATCAACCGCATCAGCCCGGGCTAGCGCGTGACCAACGCCGAGCTCGTGGCGCGCAGCCTCGCCGCGGTGTGGCATCCCTGCACGCAAATGAAGAGCCACGAGCGCTTCCCGCTCGTGCCGGTCTCGCGCGGCGAGGGCCCGTGGCTGCACGACTTCGAGGGGCGGCGCTACCTCGACGCGGTGAGCTCCTGGTGGGTCAACCTCTTCGGGCATGCGCACCCGGCGATCAACGCCGCGGTGCAATCGCAATTGCAGGCGCTCGAGCACGCGATGCTCGCGGGCTTCACGCACGAGCCCGCCGTGCGCCTGGCCGAGCGTCTTTCCGCGCTCGCGCCGGGGCGGCTGGGCCACGCGTTCTTCGCCTCCGATGGCGCCTCGGCCACCGAGATCGCCCTCAAGATGGCGTTCCACTACTGGGCGAATCGCGGCCATGCCGGCAAGGACCGCTTCGTGGCCCTCGAAGGCGGATACCACGGCGAAACGCTGGGCTCCCTGTCCGTGACCGACGTCGCGATCTTCCGCGATGCCTACGGGCCGTTGCTGCGCCCCTGCGTCACGGCGCCCTTCCCCGGGCCCGGCATCGAGGGGGCGCGGCGCGCGGCCGCGGCGCTCGAAGCCCTGCTCGCCCAACGTTCGGCCGAAATCGCCGCCTTCATCGTCGAGCCGCTGGTGCAGGGCGCGAGCGGGATGCGCATGTACGACGCGGAGTACCTGCGGTGCGCGCGCGAGATCTGCGAGCGGCACGAAGTGCTGCTGATCGCCGACGAGATCATGACCGGCTTCGGGCGCACCGGCACGCTGTTCGCCTGTGAGCAGGCGGGCATCGCGCCCGACCTGATTTGCCTGTCGAAGGGCATTACGGGAGGCTACCTGCCGCTTTCCTGCGTCTTGTCGAGCGACGAGGTGTATTCGGCCTTCTATGACGATCGGGTCGCGCGCGGCTTCCTGCACTCGCATTCCTATACCGGCAACCCGCTCGCGTGCAGCGCGGCCAATGCCGTGCTCGACCTGTTCGAGCGCGGCGACGTGATCGCGGTGAACCGGGACAAAGCCGCCCGCTTCACGGCGATGGCGCGATCGCTCGCCGTGGATCCTCGCGTGCTGGGCTTTCGCCACCTGGGCATGGTGTGGGCCTTCGAGGTGGGCACCGCGCAGGATTCGTTCGCCCAGCGCGCGTTCGAGATCGCCCTGCGGCACGAGGTGCTGCTGCGCCCGATCGGCGGCACCGTGTACTTCATGCCGCCGTACGTGGTGGGCGACGAGGAGTTCAGCCTGTTGCTCCGCGCAGCGCGCGCCATCGTGGAGGAGCTCGGCCGATGATCCGGCTCGCGTTTGCGGCATTGGCCATGGTGATTGCGTGGCCCGCGGCGGCGCAGCTTCCACCCGTCGTGCGCCAGGCGCTCGACAAGGCGGGCGTGCCCGAGACGTCGGTGGCGGCCATCGTCGAGCCCCTCGACGGGCGCCTGCCGGTCGTCGCGCACAATCCCACCGCGGCCATGAATCCGGCTTCGGTCGTGAAGGTCATCACCACCTTCGCGGCGCTCGAGCTGCTGGGACCCGCATTCACCTTCGGCACCGACTTCCTTCACACCGGCGAGATCGCCAACGGCGTCCTCCAGGGCGACCTCCACGTGCGCGGCGGCGGCGATCCCCAGCTCACGTACGAGCGCGTGTGGCAAGCGGCGCACGCCCTGCGAAGCCGGGGCGTGCGCGAAATCCACGGCGACATCGTGCTCGACCGAAGCTTCTTCGCGCCGCTCGTGCACGACCCGGCGAAATTCGACAACGAGCCAAGACGCGCCTACAACGTGGGCGCCGATGCGCTGCTCGTGAACTTCAACGTGGTGCATTTCCGCTTCATTCCGGACGCACGCGGTGTGCGCGTCGTGCCCGAGCCGGACCTGCCCAACCTCGAGGTGGCAAGCCGCTTGCGGCCGACCGCGGAGCCGTGTCGCAGCTTCCGTGGCGGCATCACCTACGACGTGGTCGAGATCGGGCTCATGGCGACGATCACCTTCAGCGGCGCTTATCCGGCCGCCTGCGGCGAGCGGACATGGGCGTTGTCGGTGCTGGACCCCGCACGTTTCACCGAGGCGAATTTGCGCTGGCTCTGGAGCGAGACGGGCGGCGTGCTGCGCGGCAAGGTGCGCGCGGGTCCCGTGCCGCCCGACGCCCACCCGCTGTATCGCCACGAGTCGGAGCCGCTCGCGAGCCTGGTGCGCGACATGAACAAGCATTCCAACAACGTGCTCGCTCGCCACCTTTTCCTTGCCCTTTCGGCGCCGGCCGCCGGCGGGGCCGAGGCGCGCGCGAGCGCGCAACGCGTGGCCGAGTGGCTGCGCGGGCGCGGCATCGAGGCGTCCGAGCTGCGCCTGGAAAACGGCTCGGGCCTTTCGCGAGAAGAGCGCGCGAGCGCCGCGACCCTCGCGGCGATCCTGCGCGCGGCGTGGTCGAGCCCGGTCATGCCGGAGCTGGTTTCCTCCTTGCCGGTGCCCGGCGTGGATGGCACCTTGCGCGCGCGGCAGGGCGCCGCCAAGGGTCGCGCCCACCTCAAGGGCGGTACGCTCTCGGATGTCCAGAGCGTCGCCGGCTACGTGCTCGATCGTGGCGGGCGCCGCTGGATCGTGGTGATGATGATCAACGACCCGCGCGCGGGTGCCGCCGCGGCTGCGCTCGATGCGATCGTCGAATGGACGCACGAGGCGGCGGCAAGCGCGAGGACCCGGCGATGACGGTGCGCATTTCCCAAACCCACGCGGTGACCAACCAGCCGCCACCGCTCGAGGGATACGACGCCTTCGCTGCCGACCCCTGGCTGCGCGGCGCGGTCGGGCGCGCGGGCGTAGGCGACATCGCCGCCGAGGCCTCGGCCCTCGGGCGCCATGTGGGTTCGGCGGAGGCGCAGCACCATGCCGCCCTCGCCAACCGTTACCCGCCGGAGCTGCGCACCCACGATCGCTACGGGCATCGCCTCGACGAGGTCGATTACCACCCGTCCTACCACGTGCTCATGCGCCGCGCGATGGGCGCGGGCCTGCATGCGCTCGCGTGGAATCGGCCCATGAACGGATTTTCCGCGCGTGCGGCGCTCTTCTATCTCTGGAACCAGCTCGAGCAGGGCACCGCGTGCCCGGTGACGATGACGTTCGCTTCCATCCCGGTGCTTGCACAGGCGCCGGACCTCGAGCGCGACTGGCGCCCGAAAGTGCTCGCCAATGCCTACGATCCGCGCGCGATCGCCGTGGGCCTCAAGGACGGCGCCACCCTCGGCATGGCGATGACCGAGAAGCAGGGCGGATCGGACCTGCGCGCCGTCCAGACGCTCGCCACGCGCGATGGCTCGAGCTGGCGGCTCACGGGGCACAAATGGTTCTGCTCCGCGCCGATGAGCGACGGCTTCTTCACGCTCGCGCGTGCCCCCGAGGGCGTCACCTGCTTCTTCGTGCCACGCTGGCTGCCGAGCGGTGAGCGCAACGTTTTCCTCATCCAGCGCCTCAAGGAGAAGTGCGGCAACCGCTCCAACGCCTCGGCCGAGATCGAATATCGCGATACCTCGGCATGGCTGGTGGGCGAACCGGGCCGCGGCATCGCCACCCTCCTCTCCATGGCGCACCACACGCGCTTCGATATCGTCGTGGGCGTGGCCGGGATGATGCGCTCGGCGCTGAACCAGGCCGTGCACCACGCCGCCTGGCGCGAGGCCTTCGGCAAGCGCCTGGGCGACCATGCGCTGATGGCGAACGTGCTCGTGGACATGGCGCTCGAGACCGAGGCAGCGGTCTTGCTCGCGTTCCGGGTGGCGCGCGCTTTCGACCGCGCCCGCGACGACGCCGCGGAAGCCGAGCTGCAGCGCTTGCTCACGCCGGTGGCCAAATACTGGCTGTGCAAGCGCATGGTGCCGCTGGCAGCGGAGGCGATGGAGTGCCTCGGCGGCAACGGCTACGTGGAGGAGTCGCCGCTCGCGCGGCTCTACCGCGAAGCCCCGCTGAATGGCATCTGGGAAGGCAGCGCCAACGTGATCTGCCTGGACACGCTGCGCGCGATCAGCCGTTCACCCGGCGCGCTCGAAGCATTGGCGGGCGAGCTCGCGGACGAGGCGGATCCTCGGGTTCGAAGTCGCTGGGAGGAGGCGCGCACGGCGCTCGCCGCTCCCGCCATGGCCGAGGTGCACGCGCGGCGGATCGTGGAATCGATCGCGCTGTGCATGCAGGCTGCCCTGATGCGCCGGCATTCGAGCGGCGCCGCGGCGGAGGCGTTCGTTTCGTCACGGCTTGAAGGCGGCGTACGGGCTTTCGGCTCGCTCGTCGACGCCCCCAACCACGGCGAGCTGCTCGCGCGGGCGCGGCTGCAAGCCGGCTAGGCCGCCTTCGCGCTCTCGAGCAGCATCAACTTGTCGTGCGCGAGGCGGAAGCGCTCGCCCATCTCGCGAAGGGCCGCTTCGTCGAAGTGGCGCCCGAGCCGCACGAACATGTCGTTCTCCTCGGAGGCGATGTGGCGCCGGATGAGGTCGCTCACGACCTTGAGCCGCGCGGTCCATTCGAGGGAGCCCGCGCGCAGCCGCTCCATCTTGGAGAAGAGGTCGCCAACCAGCTCGTGCTCGACGAAGCGCTCGTCGGCGCGCTCGCTCGAGTGGGAGCTTTCGAGCGCGCGGTACACGACGGATTCCTCGGCGAGCGCGTGGATCACCCACGCCTGGCGCAGTGCGCGCAGCCGCGCCATGCCCGCGCGCTCGTCCTCCTCGCGCGGAAGCGATTCCAGCTCCGCCAGGGCCCATTGGTGGTCCTTGCGGAGCTGGTCGCGGATGTCTTCCGGCGCGATGTGCGAATCGTTCGCCGGGTCATGAAAAGGCACGGAGCCCATGCTCACGGAGTCTCCGTGGATGCCCGATGCTTACGGGCGGTAGTTCTTGTTGCGCTCGGCGCTGTTCTCGAGCTTCTTGCCCGCGGCCTGCGTGTCTTCGCCGAGGCCGGCCATGGTGTTGCAGCCGGCGAGGAAAAACGCGCTGAGCATCAGTGCGATGAGCTTCTTCATGAGTCACTCCTTCAAGCCCGCGTGGGGGGCGGTGTTTGAGACGTGGGACAGGCGATGGCCCATCCCTCCAGACGCAGACACATCCTCCCAAACCGCAAGCGCCGCCGAAATCAGGCGACGGCCCGGGCCGTTGTCAGGCCCGTGCGCTCGTGGCGTAGGCGGGGTCCTACGCCTGGGCACGCCGCGTCGAGTGGCTGGCGAGGAAGACCGCCGCCAAAGCGGCCGGCACGGCAGCGAGAAAGGCGGGCGCGATTCCCCACGCCTCGACGCTCGATGCCACCACCACGAAAAACGCGGTGAAGCCGCACAGGCCGACAACGAAGCCACGCAACAGGCGCGCAAGCGGGTCGGCGCCGTAAAGCGCGAGGGTGAAGGGCGGCATGATGGATCCCGTGATGGGCAGGGAGAGCAATACGCCGCTCGCCACGGGGCCGAACACGGGAGCCGCCCACAGGATGAAGCCTGCGAGCACGAACGCCGCAACGAGGCGAAGGCGCAATTCCATGGCCGGGATCGCCGGCAAGCCCGCCTCGCCTCGAATCGCCGGCAAGCCCAACCACGCCGAGACCAGGCCTGCGAGCGCCAGCCCAAGCGCCGGCAGCGGCGTGAGCGACGACTGCGCGGCCAGCAGCGAAACCCCGAAGAAGCTCGCCCAGCCGGCCGCAAGGGCCATCTGCCACCCACGGCGGCGAGCCACGCAGGCGAAGGCGAGCAGGTGTGCCGCCTGCCCTGCGACGGCCGCGAGAGTGAAGAGCGCCGAGCGCGCGGCGAACTCCACGCCCAGGTCGATCGCGAGGAAAAGCGTGATCGGCCCGCCGATGAGCGGCAGGCCTCCCAGGTAGCCCGAGACGGCATGGCCCCACCGGCGCGCCGCGAGGCTCGCCAGCCACACGGCGGTGGGCACCAGCGCGAGACGCAGCAGCATCTCGGCGCTCACTTCGGGCGATTGCTTCCGGCGACGATGCGGTACTCGTACAGGCGGCATTCGAGGGCGCCGTTGTAGAGCACGGGCTTCTTCGAGGCATGCAGGCGGATTAGCTTCGCGAGGTCGGGATCGCCGGAGAAGATGTGGGCCGTCCACCCATGGAAGCGCTGCTTGAGCGCGTCTCCCAGCTGCGGGTAGAACTCGGCCAGCTTTTCCTTTTCCCCGAGGCGCACGCCATAGGGAGGATTGGTCACCAGCAGGCCGGTGGGCGTAGGCGGGGAGAGCTCGAGCAGGTTCACCTGCTTGAGCTGCACGCAGGGTTCCAGTCCCGACTCCTTCAGGTTGAGCGCGGCATGGCCGAGCGAGCGCCCGTAGAGGTCCGAGCCGAAGATCGGCAACGGATGCGCGGGCTCCTCCGACTTGCGCGCATTGGCGCGCATGCGGTCCCACGTCACCTCGTTGAAGCGCGAGAGCTTCTCGAAGGCGAATTCCCGCTCGCGCCCCGCTGCGCGGCCCAGCGACATCTCGGCGGCTTCGGTGAGGAACGTGCCCGCTCCGCACATGGGATCGAGGAGCGGCGTTCCCGGGCGCCAGCCGGCCAGGCGCAGGATGCCCGCGGCGAGGTTCTTCTTGAGCGGCGCCTCCCCTAGGTGGTCGCGGCGCCCGCGCCGGAAGAGCGACTCGCCGCTCGTATCGAGGTAGAGCGTGCAGGTCTTGGCATCGAGGAATACGTGCACGCGCAGGTCGGGCGAGCGCGACTCCACCGAAGGGCGCCTGCCGAGGGCGGTGCGGAACTGGTCGGCGATCGCATCCTTCACGCGCAGAGTCACGAAATCGAGGCTCTTCACCGGGCTGCGCTGGGCGTTGGTCTCGACCTTGAACGTCCTGTCGGCGTTGAAATGCGCGTTCCAGCGTACCCTGCCGGCGCCCTGGTAGATGTCCTCCTCGTTGCGATACGGAAACTGCGCGGCCCGCCAGAGGATCCGGCTGGCGATGCGCGAATGGAGGTTCGCCGCGTACACGAGGTCGAACGGGCCGACGAAGGCCACGCCGGCATCGGCAGGCTGCACGTCCCTTGCGCCGAGCGCGGCCAGCTCCTCGCCCAGCGCGCCGGCAAGCCCGCGGGGGCAAGGCGCGAAGAAATAATGTTCGCCCTGGTCCTGTTTAACCAGGATGCGGGGGGCGGGGCGGCTCATCAGAAGGGCTTCACGACCACGAGGACCACGATGGCGGCGAGGAACAGCACCGGCACCTCGTTCATCCAGCGATAGAAGGTGTGCGAACGCGCATTGGCGTCGCGGGCGAATTCCTGCACGCAGGCGCCGAGCCAGAAGTGGTATGTCAGCAACAGCCCGACCAGCACCAGCTTCGCGGCGAGCCAGCCGCCGCGGAAACCGTAACCCAGCCAGAGCCAGGTGCCGAATACGATGGCGAGGACCATGGCGGGCGTCATGATGCCGCGGTAGAGCTTGCGTTCCATCACCTTGAAGCGCTCGTTCGACGCGGCGTCACGGGCTTCGGCGTGATAGACGAAGAGGCGGGGGAGATAAAATAGTCCCGCGAACCAGGCCACGACGAAGATGATGTGCAGCGACTTGATCCAGAGCATGAGGCGTCATTTTAAGTGACATTCCAAGGACTTACCCGGTTATTCGTGGCAATCGCGGCGCTCGCCTGGGGTGCGGCCGTGCATGCGGCGCCGGTGGTGAAGACCGAGCACGTCGAGGCGCAGCTGGTGGCCGAGGCGGTCACGGCGCAGCCGGGCAAGCCCGTGCTGGTGGGCCTCAAGCTGCGCATGGCCGAGCATTGGCATACCTACTGGAAGAATCCGGGCGATTCGGGCCTGCCGACCAAAATCGAGTGGGTGCTCCCCGAGGGCTGGAAGGCGGGCGAGATCCAATGGCCCTATCCGCGGCCGCTGCCGATCGGGCCGCTCATGAACTACGGCTACGAGGACGAGGTGGTGCTGCTCTCGCAGCTCACCCCGCCGGCCGGCGCGTCGGGCGCCCAGACCCTTCGCGCCAAGGCCGAATGGCTGGTGTGCAAGGACATCTGCATTCCCGAAAAGGGCGAGCTCGACCTCACCCTCGAGGTGGGCCCCGCCGAACCGAAACCCGATCCGCGCAACGTGGGCAGCATCGAGCGCGCCAAGGGCATGCTGCCGGTGGCCGCACCGGGCTGGAAGTCGGAATCGTCGCTTTCGGCCAAGCAGCTCGTCGTGCGCCTCACGCCGCCACCGGGCACCTCGCCGCCGAAGCAGGTTTCCTTTTTCCCCGAACGCGAGCAGCTGATCGAGCCGGCCGCGCCGCAGAAAGTCACGCGAGAAGGCGATTCGCTGCGCATCGAGATGAAGCTGGTGGAGCCGCCGCCGACGAACGTGACCAGGGTAGCGGGCGTGGCAGTCGCGGAAGCGGGCTGGCCCGGCATAGGCCGCAAGGCGATCGCGATCGAGGCGCCCGTCTCCACCCAACCGATCGCCGCGGCCGGTTCGACGAGCGCCGCGCGCCCGGCGAGCGCGCAGATCGATGGCAGCGTGCTCGCGGCACTGGGCTTCGCCTTCCTCGGCGGCATCCTGCTGAACCTGATGCCCTGCGTATTTCCGGTCCTGGGCATCAAGGTGATGGGATTCGTCGAGCACGCCCACGGGGATGCCCGCGCGATGCGGTTGCAGGGCGTGATCTTTGCGGCGGGCGTGGTGCTTTCCTTCCTGCTCCTCGCCGGCATCATGCTGGCCCTGCGCGCCGCCGGCGGCCAGCTCGGCTGGGGATTCCAGCTGCAGTCGCCGCTGGTGGTCACGCTGCTGGCGGGCCTTTTCTTCCTGCTGGCCCTCAACCTTTCGGGCGTCTTCGAATGGGGCATTTTCGCGCAATCGCTGACCTCGAACCTGTCGGCGAAGGGCCGTTATGCGGATGCGCTGCTCGCGGGCGTGCTGGCGACGGTCGTCGCGACGCCATGCACGGCGCCCTTCATGGGTGCGGCCGTGGGCTTCACGCTCACGCAGGGCGCGGGGCTCGCCTTGCTGGTGTTCGCGACGCTGGGCGCGGGCATGGCCCTTCCGGTGTTGCTCCTCGCGCTGTTTCCGGCGCTGCTGCGCCGCTTGCCGCGCCCGGGCGCCTGGATGGAGACCTTCAAGCAAGTGCTGGCCTTCCCGCTCTACGCCACCGTGGCCTGGCTGGTCTGGGTGATCGGCGCACAGGCGGGCAACGACGCGGTGCTCGCACTGCTTGGCGGCCTCGTCTTCATCGCCATGGGCGCGTGGATGTACGGCCGCTGGGACCACTCGCCCGGGCTGTGGCGCCCGACGGTCGCGGTGCTCTTCGCCATCGCGGGGCTCGCGATCGCATGGCCCGCGCCGCAAGGCTCGGCCGCCGCGGGCGGCGCAAGCGCCCGGGCCGGGGAGCTCGCCTGGCAGGAGTGGTCACCGGAGAAAGTCTCGCAATTGACCGGCGGCGGGCAGGCCGTGTTCGTGGATTTCACCGCCGCCTGGTGCGTGACCTGCCAGGTGAACAAGCGCGTCGCCCTGCACGATGCCGAGGTGATGCAGGCGTTCGCGGCGAAAGGCGTGGTGCCGCTGCGCGCGGACTGGACGCGGCAGGATCCGCGCATCACCGCCACCCTCGCCGCGCTGGGCCGCAATGCGATCCCGGTGTATGCGCTCTACACGCCCGGCTCCCCCGACCCCCAACTGCTTCCCGAAGTGCTCACGCCTTCCATCGTGATCGCCGAACTCTCGCGGCTGCCGGCAGCCAAACCGGCGGCCACCACCCTGACCCAAAGACCCGGAGGTAATGAATGAAACGCTCCCTGATCGCGCTCTCCTCGCTCGCCTGCGGCATGGCCTTCGCGTCCGCGCCCGTGGGCAAGCCGGCACCGGCCTTCAACGTGACCGACCTTGCCGGCAAGCCGGTGAACCTGGCCGACTACAAGGGCAAGACCGTGGTCCTCGAATGGAACAACTTCGGCTGCCCGTTCGTGCAGAAGCACTACAAGAGCGGCAACATGCAGGCGCTGCAGAAGAAGTACGGCAAGGAGGTGGTCTGGCTCGCGGTGAACTCGACCACGCGCGAATCCTCCGACTACGCCGATCCGATGACGCTCGACAAGCAGCTGCGCGATTTCCGCGCCGAGCCCGCGCGCTACCTCATGGACGAGCCCGGGCAGATGGGCATGGCCTACGGCGCCAAGGTCACGCCGCACATGTACATCATCGATCCGAGCGGCAAGGTGGTCTACAACGGCGCCATCGACGACAAGCGCTCGACCAATCCCGAGGACGTGAAGACGTCGAAGAACTACGTGGCGGCCGCGCTCGACGAGCTGAAGGCGGGCAAGCCGGTGACGACGGCGAGCACGACGCCCTACGGCTGCACCATCAAGTACAAATAGGCGTTATCCAGCAAGGCGCTTGCGGAACATCCTCACTGCAAGCAGGTAGCCGGCGATTCCGTAGGCGGCCAGCACCAGCAAATGCAGCAACGGCTGCTCGGGCCATTGCCCGAGCAGCAGCGGCCGGGCCAGCGCGATCGCATGAGTGAGCGGCAAGGCATTCGCGATCGCCTGCAACCATCCCGGCATCGTGGCGAGCGGGTAGAAGACGCCCGAAAGCAGCATCATCGGCGTGAGCACCAGGGTGAACCAGTACATGAAGAAGTCGTAGGACTTGGCCATCGCGGTCATCACCAGGCCCATGCCGGCGAAGGTGAGCCCGATCACGAAGGCGAGCGGCAGGATCAGCACCATCGTCCACGCCTGCGCGAGGCCGAGCGCCACGGCGACGAGCAACACCGCGGTGCCGGACAGGAAGCTCTTCGAGGCCGCCCACACCCATTCGGCGAAGACCACGTCCTCGAGGCTCACGGGCGCGTTGAGGATGCCCTCCCAGGTGCGCTGCACGTGCATGCGCGCGAAACCCGAGTAGAGCGCCTCGAAGGAGGCCGAAAGCATGGTCGAGTAGCAGATCGTGCCGCCGGCCAGGAAGGCGATGTACTTCACGCCGTCAACCTCGGGGACCATCGCGCCGATGCCGAAACCGAAGCCCAACAGGTAGAAAAGCGGCTCGACGATGTTGCCCAGCACGCTCTCGGCGGCGAGCTTCTTCCACACGAGGTAGTTGCGCCGCCAGACCGCGATCCACGCCCGTGAGACGCCCGGCACGGCGAGCCCCCTGCTGCGCGCGGATGCCGCGCCCTCAGTCATCGCGCATGTCCCGGCCGGTGAGCTTGAGGAACAGGTCCTCGAGGTTGGCGTGCCGGTGCATGAAGCGAAGCTTCGGGAAGCGCCGCAATGCCTCGATGGCAGGGGCGGCCTCGCGCAGGTAGCAGAACGCCGTCTCGCCATGCAGCTCGGCGCGCGCCGAGACTGCCCGGGCGCTCGACTCGAACCACGCCTCGACGCCTTCGCCGTATACCTCGACCACCTCGGGCTCGACGTGCTCCGCGATGAGGGCCTGAGGCGCGCCCTCGGCCAGGGTGCGGCCGTGGTCGATGATCTTCAGGCGATCGCACAGCCGCTCGGCCTCGTCCATGAAGTGCGTCGTGAGCAGGATGGTCTTGCCCTGGCGCAGCAGCATGCGCAGCCGCTCCCACATCTGGTGGCGCGCCTGCGGGTCGAGCCCGGTGGTCGGCTCGTCGAGGAAGATGAGGTCGGGATCGTTCACCAGCGCACGGGCGAGCACCAGGCGGCGCTTCATGCCGCCCGAGAGCTCCTGTATGCGGCTGTCGGCGCGCGCTTCGAGCGTCGCGAAGGCGAGCAGGCGCGGCAAGCGCTCCTCGACCTGCGCGCGCGTGAGCCCGAAGTAGCGCCCGTACACCAGCAGGTTCTCGCGAACCGTGAAGTCGGGATCGAGGTTGTCGACCTGGGGCACCACGCCCACCCGGATGCGCCCCTCGCGCGCGGCGCGCGGCACGGGATGCCCGAGCAGGGTGATCTCGCCCGCATCGGGATGCGTGAGGCCCAGCAGCATGCGCAGCGTCGTCGTCTTGCCCGCGCCGTTGGGCCCCAAGAGCCCGTAACACTCCCCGGCTGCCAGCTCGAGGTCGAGGCCCGCCACCACCTCGCGGCCCGCGAACGACTTGCGGATGCCGCGCGCGGCGAGCACGGGTGCCATCGCCCTCAGCGCACCCAGCGCGACACGATCTCGCGAAGCACGTGCAGCTTGCGATGGAAGAAGTGCTCGCCGCCTGGAACCACCGCCACCGCGACCTCGCGGGCGCCCGCCCACGCGAGTGAGTCCGAAAGCGGCACCGTCTCGTCGTGATCGCCATGGATCACGAGCGTGTTCGCCGTCGTGTGCCGGCCGGGGGCGCCGAGGCTGGGATCGTCGGGTGCCGGGGCCGCGCCCATGCCTTCGGCGGTGATGCGCCGAAAGCCGGGCGCCACCAGCACCAGTTGGGCGAAATCGACCGAATCGCTCGCGCGCACCGCGACGGCGCCGCCGAAAGAGAAGCCCGCGAGCGCGAGCGGCAACGTGGCGCCGGCCGCCGCCCGCGCATGCTCGACCACCCGCACCATGTCGTCGACCTCGCCGCGCCCTTCGTCGTGCACGCCCTCGGTCGTGCCGACGCCGCGGAAATTGAATCGGAAGGCGGCGTGGCCAGCATCGACGAACGCCCTGGAGAGCGTCGAGACGACCTTGTTGTCCATGGTTCCGCCGTAGAGCGGATGCGGATGGGCGATGACGGCTATCGCGCGAGGCCCCTCGGGCATCGAGGACGCGACCTCGATCCCGCCCGCGGCGCCCTGCACCCGCGCGCGGGCCGCGAACACGGCCATCAGATGCGCAGTCGCTCGACGACGCGGCCGTTCACCAGGTGCTCGTCGATGATCTCGTCGATGTCGGCCTGGTCCACGTAGGTGTACCAGACCTCCTCCGGGTACACGACCAGGACCGGCCCGTGCTCGCATCGGTCCAGGCAACCGGCCTTGTTGATGCGCACCTTGCCCTCGCCGTGGAGCTTGAGCTCCTTCATCCTCCTCTTGGCGTACTCCTGCATCGCCTCGGAGCCGTGGCAGGCGCAGCAATTCTCGGGCGCCTCGCGCTTGTTGAGGCAGAAGAAGACGTGGTGCTTGTAGAAGGACATCGAGGGCTTGTCGGAGCGGGCGCAAGCGCCGCTCAATCCGCTGCGTGCATCGAAGGATTATCGCACGGCCTGTTTGCGCGAGACGACGAAGAGCGACGCGAGGAACACCACCGCCGCGAACGGCCACAGCTCGTGCAGGAAGCGCGTGAGCGTGGCGAAGCTTCCGAGCTGGCCATGCGGCCAGCGGAAGAGGCGCAGGAATTCCTCGAGCGGGCTGTAGGCGCCGAAGATCTTCGAGAACAGGGCGCCGGCGAGCAGCAGCACGAAACCGAGGTAGATGCGCGCGGGGCGGCCCAAGCGGCGCAGCGGCACGAAGGCCGCGATCCCGCCGGCGAGCCCCAACATGCGCCCGGTGCTCACCCATTCCGCGGAAAAGTGCGGCTGCAGCATCAGCGAGGCGAAGGCGAACTTGAGCCACAGGGCAACGCTCAGCAGGACCGCGCTCACGCGCAGGCTGCCGCTTTCGTTGCGCAGGACGGTGGAAATGAAGAGCCCGAAGCCGCAGATGCTCATTCCCACCGCGGCCCACTGCAGGAGGCGCAGGCTGCCTTCGCCCTGCGCGATGTCGCCCGCGCCGAAGAAGGGGATGGCGGGATTGAGCTGCGCGAGGAACCACAGCATGAGCAGCACCAGGCTCGCGTCGCCCCAGGCGCCGGGGATGATCGCGGCATCGCGCACCGCGCCCAACCTTCTCGTCACCATCGAATAGAAGGGGTCGGCGAAGACGAGGGCGCCGATGAGCGCGCCGCCGGCATTGGCCACCAGGTCGGCGAAGGTCGCCACGCGGTTGGGCACGAAAAGCTGCACCAGCTCCATCGCCAGGCTGAAGGCCGCGCCGAAGAGGGCGGCCTTCAGGATGGCGTGGCGATCGAGCAGCGTGCGCAGGTACAAACAGGTGAGCGTGCCGAGCGGCATGTAGGCCACGACGTTGAAGGCTATGTCGGAGCGGATCACATAGCGCGGCGCGGCGAAGAACGCGCTCACCGCCTCCGGCGACGGAATGCGAAGCTGGAAGGGATAGAAGCTCGCGTAGGCGAGCAGCGCCGCCCACACCGCGATGGAGCCGCGGTACCGGCGGGGGGTCATGCCAGCGCTTCGAGTCCCTGGCGGTAACGCGCGCAACGCTCCACGTAGTGCTCGGCGATCCACGTGTTCATGGCGATCTCCTCGGCCGTGAGGGAGCGCATGACGCGCCCCGGCACGCCGAGCACCAGCGAGCCGTCGGGTATCACCTTGCCTTCGGGCACGAGCGCACCCGCGCCCACCAGGCAATTGCGGCCTACCTGGGCGCGGTTGAGCACGATGGCGCCGATGCCGACGAGCGAGTTCTCGCCGATGGTGCAACCGTGGAGCATGACGAGGTGGCCCACGCTGACGTTGCGATGCAGCGTCACGGGAACGCCGCCATCGGTATGGATCACGGAGCCGTCCTGCACGTTCACGTTCTCGCCCAGCGTGATGAGGTCGTTGTCGCCGCGGATGGTGACGCTCCACCAGACGTTGGCGCCGCGCTCGAGGCGCACGCTGCCGATGACCGCGGCGTTGGGCGCGACGAAATTGTCGCCGAGGAGCTCGGGGATGCGGTCTTCGAGGCGGTAGATCATGGGGACGGGGGACGGGGAAACGCGACAGCGTAATAGTAGCGGCTTGTTTGCCGCGCTCCTCCTCGCCATCCTGCGTTCGCCGTCCGCCGGCCTTTCGTTCCCCGGCTTTCGTCCCCCCGTCCCTGTCCCCCCGTCCCCCGTCCCTGTCCCCTCTCTCACGACCCCTTGAACAAATGCGCGAACGTCCGGCTCACCTCCAGCGTCTCGGGCCGATCCTTCAGGGCGATGTGGCGCTTGCCGAGCTCGTCGCTGGTGACGGAAGCGATGGCGCGGATGTTGACGATCGTGCCGCGATGCACCTGCCAGAAGTGCCGCGGGTCGAGCTCGGAGGCGAGCTCGCGCAGCGTCTTCTTCACCAGGGCTTCGGCGTCGCGCGTCACCACGCGCGTGTACTTGGTGTCGGACTGGAAATAGAAGACGTCGTCCACGTTGATGAGGCGCAGCGCGTTGCCCAGGGATGCCTGCAGCCACTGCAGGCGCTCGGCGGCGGGGGCTATGCGCCGCGCCAGCTCCTCCACCAGCGCGTCGAGGGGCGGCATGGAAGCACCGAGGCGAGCTTGCAAGCGCTTCACCGTATCGGCAAGGCGAGCGAGTTCCGCCGGCTTGAGGACATAGTCCACCGCGCCGCGGTCGAAGGCCTCGACGGCATAGCGGTCGTAGGCCGTCACGAAGACGACGTGGGCCAGGTCGCGGATCTCGCGCGCGGCCTCGAGCCCGTTCACCCGCGGCATCTCGATGTCGAGGAAAGCGAAGTCGGGCCGGTGCTCCCGCACCGCGTGCACCGCCTCGGCGCCATTCGCCGCTTCGGCGACGATCTCGAGCTCCGGCCACGCCTGGGCAAGCGCCGCCCGTAGTCCTGCGCGCAGCAGGGGCTCGTCGTCGGCGATCACAGCCGTGGGCGCCGCGCTCATCGCGGCACCTCGATGCTCGCCAGCGTGCCGCCGTGCTCGCCTCCGCGCAGCTCCAGCCGGCCCGATTCGCCGTGCAGGGCGCGCAAGCGCTCGCGGATGTTGCCCAGGCCGACGCCCTGGCCGATGGGCGCCGCGAGGCCGCGCCCGTCGTCCTCGACCTCGACGCGAAGCCCGGTTGGCGAACGCAGCGCCCGCACCGCGATGCGGCCGCGGCCCACCGGCGCCACGCCGTGCTTGATGGCATTCTCGACCAGCGTGCCGAGCATGAGCGGCGGGAACGGCTCGTTGGCCAGCTCTGCCGGAACTTCGATGCTCGCCTCGAGCGCGCCACCCATGCGCAGCTTCATGATCTCGAGGTAGGCGCGCGCGAGCTCGGCTTCGCGCCCGAGCGTCGAGGCCTCGGCGCGCAGCTCCGGCAACGCGGTGCGCAAATAGTGGATCAGGTGGTCGAGCATCGGCAATGCATCGCGCGAGCCGGTCTGCACCATGTAGCGCAGGTTCGAGAGCGTGTTGAAGAGGAAGTGCGGCTCGACCTGCGCCTGCAGCAGCTTGAGCTCGGCCTGAACGCCCTGGCGCGCGAGGCGCTCGCCCTGCGCCTCGGCCTGCAGGCGCGCGGCGCGCTGCGTCGCCTCCCGCAGGCGCATCTGCGCGATGCCCACGAGGACGCCGGCAAGCGCCATCCCGACGAGCAGGGCGATCGCGATCGCCCGCGCGATTTTTTCGGGATCGATCTGCGACAGCGACCGGCCCATGTTGAGCTGCGCCACGCTGAAGCCGGTGACGGCGCCCCCCATCACGAGCACGATGAACACCACGAACACCACCCACGCCGGGCGTTTCGTGTACTTGCGATAGCCGTGCCATGCCGAGACTCCGGCGACGGCCACATAGAGGCAACCGAAAGCGGCAAGGGTGAAGGCCCGCGTCGGACCGAGTTTGGGCCAGAGCGAGAGCAGGATCAGGCCGAAGAAGGCGGCCGCCACGACGAAGTAGCCCAGCCACTTGAGCGCGTTGGCCTTGAGGCGCTTGTCGAGCTCCACCGCCTCGGCGTACTCCTCTGGGGAAAGCCGCTTCGCGGCCCACGCATCCAGGCGCGCCTCGACGCGTCTCCACCAGGGCAGGGTCGGAATGTTCATGGGGGAAAGGCTACCGGAGGCGGCGGGTAGGGCGCAGGCTGCCGACGAAACGAAGGAAAACAGGGGTGAAAGGGGGGTAATGGGAAAGGGGCTGTCGCCTTTCCTTCCCCCTTTCCCCTACATCTGCTTGAACAGGTGCGAATAGATCCGTGACACGACCAGTGATTCGTCCTTGCCCTTGACCTTCACGTGCGCCTGGCCCCGGAAATCGCGCGTCACGGCGGCGATCGCGTTCACGTTCACCACGGTCGAGCGGTGGATCTGCCAGAAGACCTCGGGAGCGAGGCCGTCGAGCAGCTCGCGGATGGGCGTCTTGATGAGCGCCTCGCCTTCGGCGAGCACGACACGGGTGTATTTCTCGTCGGATTGGAAGAAGAGCACCTCGTTCACCGGAATCAGCCGCAGGTTCTGACCGATGGTGGCCTTGATCCACTGCAGCTTCGGCTTGTTGGCGTTCAGCTGCTCGGTGAGCTTCGAGAGCACCGCACCCAGGTCGGGCGGCGGCGTGGGCGCGGCGAGCTTCGCCTTGAGGCGATCGATGGTCACCTTCAGCCGCTCATCCGTCGCCGGCTTGAGGATGTAGTCGGCGGCGCCGGTCTCGAAGGCCTGGATCGCGTACTGGTCGTACGCGGTCACGAACACGATGTGGGCGCGCCCCCCCACATGCCGCGCCACCTCGACCCCGGTCATCTCGGGCATCTGGATGTCGAGGAACATGAAGTCGGGCGTGCGGTCCTCGAGCGCCTCGAGTGCCGCCGCGCCGTCCTCGACGCTCGCGATGATCTCGAGCTCGGGCCAGAGCTTGCGCAGCTTGCCTTCGAGCTGCGCGCGCAGGATCGGCTCGTCCTCGGCCAGGATCGCGGTGGGCATGGCGCGATTCTAGCGGCCGGGGCCGGCCAGGGTGGGCTCTATGCGCGCCTCGGGCGGCGGAGCAGCGGGCGGCGGCGGGGGTGCCGGCGAGCGCTCCTGCCGGTTGCGGCGGGCGAGCCACCATATCCCGAAACCCAGCAGGATGAACGGCGCGAGGATCGGCGACAACGCGATCAGCACGACGCACGCCACGAAGGCCAGCAGCGCCAGGAGGAAGAAACCCAGGGCGTAGAACACCAGCATGACGATGGCGAGCGCGGCGCTCACGACGACGAATCCGATGATGCCCGCGGCGAGCGCCACCAGCACGCCGGAAGGGCCGCTCACGACGTCGTTCTCCAGCACCACGGGCACCGCGCCGACGGCGACGGCCACCACCATCCCGACCGCGGCGACGCCGGCGATCACCACCAGGCCGATGAAGAGGTAGTAGAGCGCCATGCGCCAGATGCGCTCCATGGCGACGAGCGCCTGCCATGTCCGGGGCCAGAAACCGGTTTGCGGCGCCTCGGTGAGCGGTGGAATGACGGCGGCAAGCGCCTTGTCGCCCGGGCCAGCCGGAGGAACCGCGCGGGCGGCGCCGGTGGGTGCGGCGGCCGCGCTCGATCGGGTGCCGTCCGCGGGCACGTCGATCGTCGCCACCACGCCGTGCGGCTGGTTCGCTTCCAGCGTGAGGTGGGCCTTGTCGCCGTAGAGGCCGGCGAGGCGCTCGCGGATGTTCGCGAGGCCCACGCCCGCGCCGGGCGTGTCGGAGAAGCCGCGGCCGGTGTCGGCCACGACCATGCGCAGGTTCTCGCCGGCGAGGCTCGCGGTGATGCGTACGGTGCCGCCTTCGCGCTGGGGCTCGAGCCCGTGCTTGATGGCGTTCTCCACGAGGGAAGGCAGCATGAGGGGCGGAAACGGCCGCTCCAGGAGCTCCGGCGGCACCGCGATCTCGAATTCGAGCCGCTTGCCCATGCGCATCTGCAGGATATTGAGGTAGGCCCGCACCAGCTCGACCTCCTGGCCGACCGTGGAGACCGACTCGCGCATCTTGGGCAGGGCGTTGCGCAGGTACTGGATGAGGTGCCCGGTCATCTCGTTGGCGCGCGCGGGATCGACCTCGGTGAGCGCCTGGACGCTGGCGAGCGTGTTGTACAGGAAGTGCGGCTCGACCTGCGCCTGCAGGGCGGCGAGCTTGGCCTCCGTGACCTGCTGGCCCATGCGGTGGTATTCGGCTTCCTTGCGCTTGGCTTCGGCGACCTTCTGCGAAGCGCGCGAGCGGTCGGCAAAGAACTTGACCACGATCGCGACGATGAAGAGCGGCACCAGCACCAGGATCAGCACCGCGCCGATGCCGATGCGATACATGTCGCCGGTCACGTCGCGACGGATCTTGCTCGCCACGTCGGGAGGCAGCGGCGGCAGGCCCGGGGGCGGGGCGGCGGCCCCGGGCACGCTCGCGGGGGGCGGATCGGCAGGCGGCGCGATGCCGGGCGGGTCGATCTCGATCTGCAGCTTGGGGCTTTCTCCCGGAGCCGCTCCCAGGTCGATCTTCACGCCCTTCTCGGCGCGTCGAAGCGCGCGGCGCGCCTCGCGCTCGGCCGCCTGGGCCTCCTTCACGCGTGCCTGAGCCTCGCGCAACGCCTGCTGCAGCGACTGCGCGCGCGCCTGGGCGGCGGGAATCGCCTCGCCCTGCGCCTTGCGGGCCTCGTCCTGCGCCTCGCGCAGCAGCTGCTGCGCTTCCTGCACCGATTCGCGCAAATTCCTCACGGTGTCCTGCGCGTGCTCGAGCGCCTCGCGCTTCGCGCCCAGGATCTCGGCGCCCACTTCGCGCAGCTCCTGGCGGGCTTCCTCGAGGCCCTTGAGCGCCTCCTGCAGCTCCGCGCGGCGCTGGGGATCGGTGGTGCGGGCGATCATGCCCTTCAGGACGCTGCGCCCCACGTTGATGGCGTTCTCGGCGAAGGCGTTGTCCACCTCGCGCTTGATTGCGCGCGACGCCACGTCGGAGCCCGACCGGTCGTGGTACTGGATGATGTGGTAGGGCGTGACGAACGCGGCGAGCGCCACGAACGTCGCGAGCGCCCCGACGATCAGGGCCCACCAGGGCGTGCGGTGCAACAGGTCTGAAACGGGCTTCATCGGGGAATCTTACGGGGACGGGGGGCGACTGCGGCGGCGCAGCGGTCGCTTCAATAGTCGGCCAGCAGCGCGATCACCGCCGTGGCGATCGACAGGAGCAGGACACCGAAGAACATGAGGATCGTCGGAAGTTGCGGTCCGAGCGCCTGGATCAGGGTCATCTTGGGGCCTCGCTGGCTGGGATGACCCCATCTTCCGGGTGTAGGAGGGCCCCTTCCAGCGCCCGGAGGCGAAATGCAGAAAGCGGGGGGCGAAACGGAGGAAAGGCCGCTACATCTGCTTGAAGAGGTGGGTGAAGTTGCGTGAAACCACCAGCGTTTCGGGGTGGTCCCGGAGCGCGATCTCGGCCTGGTCCTTGAGGCCGCGGCGCACCGAGGCGATGTGGTCGACGTTCACGATGGTGGCGCGGTGGACCTGCCAGAACTTGGCGGGGTCGAGCTCGTCCAGGAGCTCCTTGATGGGCTTGCGGATCAGCGACTCGGCTTCGAGCGTCACCACGCGGGTGTATTTCTCGTCGGACTGGAAGAACAGCACCTCCTCCACCGGGATCAGGCGCACGTTGCTGCCGACGGAGGCCTTGATCCAGCGCAGGTGCTCCACCGGCTTGCCGGTTCCCAGGCGGCTCGCCAGCTGCTCGACCAACGCATCGAGGGAAGCCTCGGGGCGCGCTTCCACGCGCTCGCGCAGCCGCGCCACGGTCTCGGCCAGGCGCTCCTCCTCGAAGGGCTTCAGGACGTAATCGACCGCGCCGCGCTCGAAGGCCTCCACGGCGTACTGGTCGTAGGCGGTGACGAAGACGATGTGCGCCCTGCCCTTGACCGCTCGAGCCGCCTCCAGGCCGTTCACGCCGGGCATGTGGATGTCCAGGAAGACGACCTGGGGCGCGTGCTGCTCGAGGACCTGCAAGATGTCGCGTCCATTCTCCATCTCGTGGACCACGTCCAGGCCAGGCCAGAGCCGCGCCAGCCGCGAGCGCAGCTGCGCGCGCAGCAACGGCTCGTCGTCGGCGATGACGGCGCTCACGCGAGCCTGCGCTGCAGCCTTCTCGTTCATGTCCTGTCGCTCCCCTATGCGGCGCCGGCCGAGGGCACCTCGATGGAGGCCACGACGCCACGGGGGGCATTCTCCTCCAGGACCAGCCGCGCCGAGGCGCCGTAGAGCGCCTTAAGCCGTTCGCGGATGTTCGAAAGCCCGACACCCCCACCCTTCTTCGGCACGATGCCCTCGCCGGTGTCCACCACCGAGACGCGCAGCTGCCCGCCCTCCTCCTGCGCACGGATCACGATCCGCCCGCATTCGCAGCACGGATCGACGCCGTGCTTGATGGCGTTCTCGACCAGCGAGATGAGCATCATCGGCGGGAACGCCCGGCCCTTTAGCGCCTCGGGCACCTCGATGTCGAAGGCCAGGCGCGAGCCCATGCGCACGCGGTGGATGTCGAGGAACGCGCGCGCCATGTCGACCTCCCGCCCCAGGTTGGTCGTGGCCTCGCGCATCTGCGGCAAGGCGGCCCGCAGGTAGCGGATGAGGCTCTCCAGCATGCGGGAAGCCGAGGCCGGATCGGTCTCGACGAGGTGCTGGACGTTGGCCAACGTGTTGAAGAGGAAATGCGGCTCGACCTGCGCCTGCATGAGGGCCAGCCGCGCCTCCAGCACGTTCTTCTCCATCTGGTGGCGCTCGGCCTCGGCGCGCAGGATCCGCGCCTGGTCGCGCGCGTGCTTCTCCCTCAGGATGACCGTTGCCACGACGACGCAGCCGAAGCCCACGCCCAGGCCCATGCTGATGGCCACGCCCGAGAGCCGCTCGGTGAACATGCCCCCGAGGCTGCGGCCCTTCACGAAACCCGCGAGGATCGTACCCAGCACCGACCCCGCGATGATCGCCAGGATCTGCATCGCCTCGCGCGGAAAAAGCGACTGGCGGATGTTGCCGGCCACGGTGAACAGCACCATGCTGGTGTAGCCCACGCACAGCGCCGTCACCAGCAGGTCGAGGTAGGTATTGAGGAAGAGCCACACCACGGCCCCGGCCGCCGTCGCGGAGACGACGGTGACCCAGAGCACGCGGCGCACGGACAGCCCCTCGAAGAGGTGGACGAAGGAGTTCAAGGGCGAAGACGCGGTCACGGTGGAAAGGAAATGTAACGCCCCCGTGGCGCCCCCGGCAAAGGACATGCGACGAAACGCGCACCCGGCGGGCCGGGCGGCGCCAGGCAAAAAAAACGGCCCGGCTTGCGCCGGGCCAGAGCCACCCGCTGGGAGGAAATTGGGGGCCGGGGTTACGCGCGCCGGCCCTCGACGACGATGATGAGGCGCGCCTCGGGGCTGATCGCCACGGCCGGGGCGGTGTACACCACCGAGCTCACGTGCGGCGCGGCGGCTTCCGCGGAGGCGCTGTGCGCCGGAGTCTCGGTGAGCATCAAGCCCATGGCGACGAAGAACCACGCGCTCACGGCGAACGTGACGGCGGCGGCCACGGGCGAGGCGCCCGGCGTGGCGGCGAAATCGAAGGTGTTCATGTCCCTGCTCCTTTTGGCTGCATGCCGTTGGCTCGGCGTTGGACGCAGATTAGGAGCGGGCGCGAGGCCGCGGAAGCGGAAAGCGACGAAATGCGGAAAACGCGGAGCCAAACGCTCCGCGCCCCGGGCGGCGGCGGATCAGATCCTTGCCAGGGAGCCGGTGCGCGCGTCCCGGATCACCTGCGGGGTGAGCGAGCCGAGCACCATCCCGGCAACGGAGGCGAAGAGGCCGACCATCTGCGGCGGCACGGTGGCCTCGGCGAAGAATGCCTCGCAGATGCCCCATACGGCGAGCCCGGCCAGCGCCGACAGGACGGCGCCTTGCGTGGTGGCGCGCGACCAGTAGATGCCGCAGACCAGCGGCACGAAGGCGCCGACGAGGGTGACCTTGTACGCGTTCTGCACCATCTCGTACATGGTGCTCGTGTTGTTGAGCGCGAATACGAGCACGCCGGCGGTGAAGAGCACCAGCACGATGCGCAGCAGCAGCAGGAAGCGCTTGTCTCCCATCTCGCCGAAGAGCGGCTTCACCACGTTCTCGGTGAAAAGCGCCGTGGGCGCGAGCAACGCGCCGGAAGCGGTGGAGAGGATCGCCGACAGGAGCGCGCCGAAGAACATGACCTGCGCGAAAAGCGGCGTGTGCGCCAGCACGAAATTGGGAAGGATCAGCTGCACCTCGCGACCATCCTGCTTGAGCAGGGCGTTCACCATCGCCGGATCCACCATGAGCGCGGCGTACGCGAGGAACATCGGCACGAAGGCGAGGGCGAAGTAGGCCGCGGCGCCCAGCAGCGAGCCGCGGACCGCCGTGGCCTCGTCCTTCGCGCTCGTCACGCGCTGGAAGACGTCCTGCTGCGGGATGGAGCCAACCGCGAGCGTGGCCCACGCCGCCACGAAAGCCCACCACTCCTTGGAGCCGCCCGTGGGCCAGAACGAGAACTTGCCCGCGTCCGATGCGTGCTGCACCACCTTGCCGAAACCGCCGGCCATGCCGGAGGCGAGCGTGGCCACGTAGAAGAGGCCCGCCACGATGACCACCGACTGGAAGAGGTCGGTTAGCGCCACCGACCACATGCCACCCAGCGTGGTGTAGACGAGCACGATCACGGCGCCGATGAGGATTCCCTGGTCGAGCGTGATCGCGCCCTGGGAGAGCGAGTTGAAGACGATGCCGAGCGCGGTCATCTGCGCCGAGGTCCAGCCCAGGTAGGACAAGGTGACCGCGATGCTGGTGAGGACCTCGACGCCCTTGCCATAGCGCTTCTTGTAGAAGTCGCCGATGGTGAGCAGGTCCATGCGGTAGAAGGCGCGGGCGAAGAAGAGCGCCACGAAGATGAGGCAGAACGTGGCCCCGAACGGGTCCGCCGGAACACCGCCCAGCCCGTCCTTCACGAAGGTGGCCGAGACCGACAGCACCGTTTCGGCACCGAACCAGGTCGCGAACACCGTCGCCGTCGTCATGTACACCGGCAGGCTTCGGCCGGCCACCAGGTAGTCCTTCGAGTTGTGCACGAAGCGGGTCGCGTACAGCCCGATCGCGATGGTGATGGCGAGGTAGGCGAGGACGGCGACGACGAGGGTGGTCATTGAAAGGGCGGCGATGAGGGACGAGGGATGAGGGACGGGATCAGCCGAACGGGCCGGGAGAGTCTAGCAAAGGGTTCGCCCGCCTCGGCGCCTGATTTGCCGTTCATCATCCCTGATCCCTGATCCCTCATCCCTCGTCCCCCGTCCCTCGTCCCCCTATACTTCCCCCCCGTGTCATCCATCGAACTCCAGGGCATCGCGAAGTTTTGGGGAGAGTCGCGCGCTCTCGACGGCATCGGCTTTTCGGCCGCGCCCGGCTCCTTCGTCGTGCTGCTCGGACCTTCCGGTTGCGGCAAGTCCACGACGCTGCGGCTAATCGCGGGGCTGGACACGCCGACGGCGGGCACGATCCGCATCGGCGGCCGCGACGTGACCCACCTGCCCCCCGCGCAGCGGGGGCTGGCGATGGTGTTCCAGTCGTATGCGCTTTTCCCGCACCTGACCGTCGCCGAGAACATCGTGTTCGGCTTGCGCGTGCGCAAGATCCCCGACCGGCAGGCGAAGCTCATGCGGGTGGCGCAGCTGCTCGGGCTGGAGCCGTTGCTCGCGCGCAAGCCCTCGCAGCTTTCCGGCGGACAGCAGCAGCGCGTGGCGCTCGGGCGCGCCATCATCGCGGAGGCGCCGGTATGCCTGATGGACGAGCCGCTTTCGAACCTGGATGCGCAACTGCGCGGCGAGATGCGCCGCGAGATCCGCGCACTGCAGCGCCGCCTCAACATCACCATGGTGTACGTGACCCACGACCAGACCGAGGCGATGACGATGGCCGACCAGGTGGTGCTGCTTCGCGACGGGCGCATCGAGCAGGCTGGCACCCCCGAGGAGCTCTACTCGCGACCGGCGACGGCGTTCACCGCTTCGTTCATCGGCGCGCCCCCGATGAACCTCATGCGGCTCGATGACGGTGGCCACCTCACCGGCGTGCGGCCCGAGGACATGAAAATCTTGAGGCGGGGGACGGGGGACGAGGGACGGGAAGCGCACGTGCAATCCGTCGAGTACCTCGGCGCCGATTCCCTGATATCGGCGAAGCTCGGCGGCGACTGCGTATTGATCCGCGTGCCCGGCCACGCGAACGTGCGGGCGGGCGAGACGGTAAGAGTGGCCTGGGACGACGACAAGCGACACCTTTTCGATTCGACAACCGGAGGGAGAAAGTCATGAATACACGCAAGACCCGGCATTGGCTCGCCGCGGCAGCCGCCGCGCTGGCCCTGGGCGCTTCCGCCCAGGAGATCCAGTTCTATTACCCGGTCGCCGTCGGCGGCCCGATCACCAAGATCGTCGACCAGATGGCGGCGGATTTCGAGAAGGAGAATCCCGGCATCAGGGTGAAGCCGGTGTATTCGGGCACTTACCAGGAAACCCTCGTCAAGGCCATCACCGCGCACAAGAGCGGCACCCCGCCGACCACCGCAGTGCTGCTCTCCACCGACATGTTCACGCTGATCGACGAGGACGCCATCGTCCCGTTCGAAGGCATCGATACCCAGGCCTACTACCCGGCCTTCATGGCCAACAGCCAGACCGGCGGCAAGACCTGGGGCATTCCCTTCCAGCGCTCGACGATCGTCCTCTACTGGAACAAGGAGCTCTTCAAGGAGGCCGGGCTCGATCCCGAAAAGGCGCCCGCCAACTGGAAGGAGATGCTCGAATACGCGCAGAAGCTCACCAGGCGCGACGCCTCCGGCAACGTCACGCAGTGGGGCGTGCAGATTCCCTCGTCGGGCTTCCCGTACTGGCTCTTCCAGGGCCTCACGACCCCCAACGGCGTCGAGCTCATGAACGCGGCGGGCACGGAGACCTATTTCGACAAGCCCGCGGTCATCGAGGCGCTGCGGTACTGGGTGGACCTGGGCCGCAAGCACAAGGTGCATCCGCCGGGCGTGGTGGAGTGGGGCACGACACCGAAGGATTTCTTCGAACGCAAGGTCGCCATGATCTGGACCACCACCGGCAACCTCACCAACGTGAAGAACAACGCCAAGTTCGACTTCGGCGTGGCGATGCTGCCCGCCTCGAAGAGGCGCGGCTCGCCCACGGGGGGCGGGAACTTCTACATCTTCAAGAAGGCTCCGAAGGACCAGCAGGCCGCGGCGGTGAAGTTCGCGCAATGGATGACGGCGCCCGAGCGCGCGGCGCAGTGGGGCATCGATACGGGCTACGTCGCCGTGCGCCCGGACGCCTGGAAAACCGCGAAGATGACCGAGTACGTGAAGGGTTTTCCGGTCGCGGCGGTGGCGCGCGACCAGCTGCAGTACTCGGTGGCCGAGCTCTCGACGCACGAGAACCAGCGCGTCACCAAGGCGCTGAACGACGGCATCCAGGCGGCGCTCACCGGCGCCAAGACGCCGGCGCAGGCCATGAAGGACGCGCAGGCCGAGGCGACGCGGATATTGCGCAGCTACAAGCGGTAGCAAAACCCGGGACAGACCCAAGACCAAGCGAATGCGAAAGCCTGGGCCTGTCCCCATGGGTCTGTCCCTGGTCATCTTCGACTGCGACGGCGTGCTCATCGACTCGGAGCCGATCGCCAATCGCATCTTCTCCGAGCAGCTCGCGAAGATCGGACTGCACATGACGCCGGAGGAGGTGTGGCGCGTTTTCGTCGGCAACTCGCGCGATCGCTGCATCGAGATGGCGGGCGAGATCCGCGGCGAGCCTTTGCCCGAAGGCTTCGCGAAGATGTGGGACGACGCGCTGCACCGGGCGCTCGACGTCGAGGCGCGGCCGGTCGAGGGCGTTCCCGAGCTGCTGCGCTCGTTGCCGGTGCCCTGCTGCGTCGCCTCGAACGGCGAACCCACGCACATGCAACGGGGCCTCGGCGCCGCGGGCCTGATGCCGTTCGTCGAAGGCAGGCTCTTCTCCGCCGCCGAGGTCGCGCACCCCAAGCCCGCGCCGGACGTGTACCTCCACGCGGCACGCCGCATGGGAGTGCCCCCCGCGCGGTGCGCTGTCGTCGAGGACACGCCGACGGGCGCGCGCGCGGGCCTTGCAGCGGGCATGCGGGTCTTCGCCTACGTGGGCAGCCCCATGAACCAGCGTGCGGAGCTGGAGCGCCTGGGGGCCACGCCGTTCACGCACATGCGCGAGCTGCCGCGCCTGCTGGGATTCGCGTGAGCCGCGCCGCCGTTCACGGCTGGCTGCTGCTGCTTCCGGCCTTCGCGCTGCTGGCCCTCTTCACGCACTGGCCGGTGCTCGGCACGTTGTGGGACAGCTTCCACGCGACCCCGCGCGCCGGCCACGCCGCCCCCTGGGTCGGCCTCGAGAATTACCAGGTGATGGTGGCCGACGAGGTGTTCTGGCGCTCGCTCTGGAACAACCTCTGGTACGCGCTCGGGACGATCCCGCTTTCCATCGCCCTCGCGATCGTCATGGCGCTGTGGGTGAACTCGGCGATGGCGGGACGCACTTGGCTGCGCATGGCCTTCTTCACGCCCACGGTGCTGCCGATGATCGCCGTGGCCAACATCTGGCTCTTCTTCTTCACGCCGCAGTACGGCCTGCTCGAGCAGTTCACCACCCTCTTCGGCATGCCGAGCCGCAACTGGCTGGGCAACCCCGATACCGCGCTCGGCTGCGTGATCGTGGTGGCGATCTGGAAGGAGGCCGGCTTCTTCATGATCTTCTACTTGGCCGCGCTGCAGTCCATCCCGCCTTCGCTCGCCGAGGCGGCGGCGCTCGAGGGCGCCTCGCGCGGCTACTACTTCCGCCGCGTGGTCTTCCCGCTGCTCATGCCGACCACGCTCTTCGTGCTGGTGAACGCGGTGATCAACTCCTTCCGGCTGGTCGACCACATCATCGTCATGACGCGAGGCGGCCCGAACAACGCCACCTCGCTGCTTCTCTTCCACATCTACCAGGTGGGCTTCAGCTTCTGGGATACGGGCTACGCCGCCGCGCTCACCGTGGTGCTGCTGGCACTGCTGGCCGCGGCCGCGATCTTGCAGTTCGCATTCCTGGAGCGGAAGGTTCACTACCAATGACCCCCTCCGCGGCCCTCCCCCAAGGCGCAGGGAGAATTCTCGAAACCGCCGCAGCCTGGCTGCTGGGCTTCCTCTGGATCCTTCCGCTGCTCTACGCGTTCTGGACGGCCTTCCACCCGCCGGAATTCTCCACTCGCTTCGAGCTGCTGGCGCCGCTCACGCTCGCCAACTTCGAGCGAGCCTGGCAGGCCGCGCCCTTCGCGCGTTATTTCCTAAACAGCTTCCTGCTCGTGACGATGGTGCTGGCCGCGCAGCTGGTCCTTTGCACGCTCGCCGGATATGCCTTCGCGCGCTTCGAATTCCCCGGCAAGGAGGTGGCCTTCGCGCTCGTGCTGGTGCAGCTCATGATCATGCCGGACGTGCTCATCGTGGAGAACTACCGCACGATGTCGCGCCTGGGCATCCTCGACTCGATCCCGGCGATCGGCCTGCCCTACATGGCCTCGGCGTTCGGCATCTTCCTCCTGAGGCAAACCTTCAAGACGGTGCCCCGCGAGCTGGACGAGGCGGCGCGCGTCGAGGGCGCGAGCGCCCTGCAGGTTCTGTGGAAGGTGTACGTGCCGCTGGCCCGACCGGTGTACCTCGCCTACGGGTTGGTTTCGGTGAGCTATCACTGGAACAACTTCCTCTGGCCGTTGATCGTCACGAACTCGGTCGGATCGCGGCCGGTCACGGTGGGCCTGCAGGTCTTCTCCTCGGCCGACCAGGGCATCGACTGGTCGGTCATCACCGCGGCCACGCTCATGACCTCGGCGCCCCTGCTGGTGGGCTTCCTGCTGTTCCAGCGCCAGTTCGTGCAGTCCTTCATGCGCGCGGGCATCCGCTAGGGTAGCGCGCCGGCCTCCCGAAGAATCGCCCGACCGAGGGCCGCGTGGCCCGAACCCTGCATGGCCGGCGTCAGCTCGCAGTTCAGCGCGAAGCAGGCGCCCAGCCTTCCCTTGCGCTCCACCCAGCCCGTCCACCAGGCGATCGGCCGGCGCGCGTCGCGGATGCTTCCGCCCCTGGCGAAGAGCGTGTACTCGCGCGTTTTCTCCGCCACCATCGCCTGGTGCACGAGGCGCTGCGCGCGCTGGGTCGCGGGCAGCCTGCCTTCGGCCAGACGATGCAGGAAGCGCACCTGCTCGAAGGCTCCAATCCGCAGCCCCCCCTGCAACCAGAAATGGTCGATGCCGCCGGCGAGCGCCGCGTTGCCGTACTCGAAGCGTTCCAGCCACTCGGCCATCGCCGCCTTGCCCACGCGGCGGCAAGCCTGCTGGAAGAACCAGGTGGTGCCTTCCGCCATGGCGGTGGCGAGCGACTGGTCGCGCTCCCACGCCGCGCGCGGTCGCGGCTTGCGGTCCCACGCCAGGAGCGCGTGCTCGTCGGCGATGGCTCCGGTCTCCAGTCCGATCACGGCTGCCACCGGCTCGAAAGTGGGCCCCGGAAGGAAGCGTTGCCGTGCCCTCCCCTCGTCGAAAACGAGGTGGCGATCGCGCGCGGGCTCGAGCATGACGATGGTTCCGCGGGTGGCGAACGCCGCGAAATGCCGGTGCCAGCCGGGCCTGGCGACCCGCGGCTCGGCGCGTGGCTGCAGGCTCGCGAAAAGCGCGAGCAGTGGGGAAGGGAGTCGGTCCATGCCCCGGAGCGTGCGGGGCGAATCTGGCAATATTCTGGCGACGCGCTTATGAAACTCATCACCTGGAACATCCAGTGGGGCCGCGGCGTCGATGGACGGGTAGATCTGGCGCGCATCGCCAGGCACGCTCGCGAGATGGCGGACTTCGACGTGTTGTGCGTGCAGGAAGTCGCGGACAACTTCCCCGGCCTCGAAGGCAACGACGAGCGCGACCAGTTCGCCGAGCTCGCGAGGCTGCTGCCCGGATACCGTCGCGCCGAGGGCTACGGCGTGGATATTCCCGGCGATGAGGGCCGCAGGCGGCGCTTCGGCAACGCCATCTTCTCGCGCTACTCGATCCTGTCGGTGCGCCGGCATGCGTTGCCGTGGCCTGCCCACGCGGCGCGGGCCACGATGCCTCGCGTCGCGGTCGAGGCCACCTTGCAGGCGCCGATGGGGCCGGTGCGGCTCACCACGACGCACCTCGAATACTTCTCCGACGAGCATCGGCGCCGCCAGGCGGTGCGCCTTCGCAACCTGCACGACGAAGCCTGCCAGCGCGCCGCGCATCCGCCGCCCCCGCACCACGGACGCACGCCTTTCGATACCACGCCGCAAACCATCGATGCGATCCTGGTTGGCGACTTCAATTTTCCGCCGGAGCACCCAGCCTACGCGGACATCCAGGCGCCGCTCGCCGGCAACGGCCCGCGTTATCGCGATTCATGGCCGCTCGTGTCCGGCCACCGGCCGCACAGCCCGACCTTCTGCGTGCATTCGGACGAATACTCGAAGGCGCCTTATTGCTGCGATTTCGTCTTCGTGAGCGATTCCCTCGCCGAGCGCGTGCGCGCGGTGAGCGTCGATGTCGCCACGCTTCTCTCGGACCACCAGCCGGTGCTGGCCGAAATCGACGACCGCTGAGCTCAGTGCAGCAGGTAGCCCAGCGCCAGCACGGCGAGGGCAACCGCGATGACCGCGAGCAGCCGCGCCTGGCGCCGCTGGCCGGCCTCCAGGCGCAGCAGCGCCGCCTCCAGGCGGCTGGTGGTGTCCTCGCTGAGCGCGCGATGGACCAGCCGCGGCAGCTGCGGGAGGGTGCGCGCCCACAGCGGCGCTTCCTCGCGCAGCTGCTCGACCAGCCCGCGCAAGCCGACCCGCTCGCCCATCCAGCGCTCGAGGATGGGCTGTGCAGTACGGCGCAGGTCGAGGTCGGGATCGAGCTGCCGGCCCAGGCCCTCGACCTGCAGCAGCGTCTTCTGCAGCAGCACGAGCTGGGGCTGGATGCGCACGTCGAAGCGCCGCGACACCGCGAAGAGCCGCATCAGCACCTTGCCGAAATAGATCTCGCGCAGCGGCCGGTCGAAGATCGGCTCGCACACCGAGCGCACGGCGCCTTCGAGATCCTCCACGCGCGTGCCGGCAGGCACCCATCCGGCTTCGAGGTGCGCCGTCGCGACCCGGCGGTAATCGCGCCGGAAGAACGCCATGAAGTTCGTCGCCAGGTACGCCTTGTCCCGCTCGGAGAGCGTTCCCATGATCCCGAAATCGACGCCGCAGTAGCGCCCGTCGCGCGCCACGAAGATGTTGCCGGGATGCATGTCGGCATGGAAGAAGCCGTCCCGGAATACCTGCGTGAAGAAGATCTCGACGCCGTCGCGCGCGAGCTTCGGGATGTCGATGCCCTCGGCGCGCAGGCGTTCGGCCGCATTCACGGGGATGCCGTCGATGCGCTCCATCACCATCACGTCGCGGCTGCACCAGTCCCAGTAGACCTCGGGGACGATGAGCAGCCGCCCGTCGGCGAAGTTTCGCCGCAGCTGGCTCGCGTTGGCCGCCTCGCGCAACAGGTCGAGCTCGTCCGCGATGGTGTGCTCGAATTCCGCCACCACCTCGCGTGGCCGCAGCCTGCGTCCCTCGCGCGTGCGCCCGGCGAGGTCGGCGAGCGCGTAGAGCAGCGCCACGTCCTGTGCGATGACCGCGGCGATGCCGGGGCGCAGGATCTTGACGGCTACCTCGCGGCCATCGGGCAGCACCGCGAAATGCACCTGGGCCACCGACGCGCTGGCGACCGGCACCCGGTCGAACGACGCGAAGATTTCGGCATGGGGCTTTCCATACGCGGCGCGAAGTGTCGCCTCGACCTGCTCCCACGCGAAGGGCGGCACCTTGTCCTGCAGCTTCGCGAGCTCGCCGGCGATGTCCGCGGGAATGAGGTCCGGCCGGACCGACAGCAGCTGGCCGAATTTCACGAACACCGGCCCGAGCGATTCGAGCGCGAGCCGCAGGCGCTCTCCGCGCGGCCGGGAGCGATCGACACCCCCATAGGCGAGGCGGAAAAACGCGCGCGCGGGACCGCTGGGAGCGACAAACTCGTCCAGGCCGAAGCGGCCGACGGTGTTGACGATGCGCAGGAAACGAAGCGGCCGCATGGAACGCAGGATTCTACCCGCCCGATCCCCGAGGTAAGGGCCCGCTAACCAGGCGATTACCCATGAAATTTGACGCCCCGGTGCGCGCGGGGCACCCTGCACCCACCTGATCCAGCACGGGAACGCGCGAGAACAACCCTCCAACGAGCGCGTCATGAGCATGACCTACCAAGCCGACCATCCCTTCACGATGTACTTCGTGCGCCACGGCGCGACCGAGCCCAACTTCCGCGGCTTTCGCTGCGGCGGCGACCTCGACATCCCGCTCATGGACATCGGCTGCGACCAGGCCTACCTGCTCGCCAAGCAGATCGAGAAGATGAACCTGCGCATCGGCGTGATCGTCGCCGCATCGCTCATCCGCACGCGCCAGACGGCATCGATCATCAGCGGCGTCCTCGGCAACACACCCGTGGAAGTCGAGCCGCTCCTGAACGAGCGCCGCCTGGGCCAGTGGAACAACCGCCCGATCGCGGAGACCGAGGAGCTCCTCGCCGCGAAGGCCACGCCGCCGGGCGGCGAATCCGAGGAAGAGTTCGGCGTGCGCGTGAAGAAGGCGCTCGACTCGCTCCAGCCGCACCTCGACCGGCGCCCGCTCATCGTGAGCAGCAAGGGTGTCGGCCGCGTGATGAACGTGCTCCTCGGTGGGCAGGGCCGCATGCAGGTGGGCAACGGCGAGATCGTCGAATTCGCGGTGCAGCGCGAGGCCGCAGGCCAGGTGGCCCTTCGCGTGAGCCGGCCGCACCAGGCCTGAAACTGCAGTCTCCGCGCCGCCTGCGTGGCGGCGCGCAGCGCGTCAGGCCGTAGCCGCCGCCTTCGCCTGGTTGGCGGGAACCGCCACCGCTTCCCCGGTCCCCTCGTCGCGCAGCCGCGCGTGCAGCACGGTCCACTCGCGCGAGTCGACGGCGTTCGCGAGCCACTCGCGGATGAACCAGTTCTGGTTGCGGTCGGAGAGCACCGGCGTATGCCCGGTGTCTGGCACGTGCATCACCGTCACCTTCTCGTTTTCCTGCATGCGCTTGATGGTGGGCTCGAGCAGCGCATCGGAGAGCATCCCGTGGATCAGGAAGACGGGGCAGCGGATCTTCTTCCAGAGCTTCCACTGGTCGAGGCTGTGGGCCGCGTCCTTCTTGTAGGCTTGCAGCGCGCGAACGTCGTGGCGGTAGACGCGCCCGCCCTCCTCGTCCGACCACTTGGTCTGGTGGAAGGTCACGTTGAAGCGGATGTCGTCGCTGATCGGGCCGTCGTTCTTCTGCGAGGCCCCGATCTTGCGCAGGAGGTCGGCGGGATCGCGGAAGACGTAGTGGCGCGCGAGCGTCTGCGAGCGACGGCGGCGGCGGCCCACCGGGATGTAGGGGCCGATGTCGTTGAGGATGAGCTTGCTCACCATCTTCGGGTAACGCGCCGCGATCTCGATTCCGACGCTGCCGCCCATCGACGAGCCCAGCAGCATGACGGGGCCGCCACCGAGGTGATCGATCAGCTGGCGGACCTGCTCGACATAGGTGGACAGGGTGTAGTCGGTCTCGTCGGCCATCCACCCCGAGCGGCCCCGGCCGAGCCAGTCCATGCTCACGACGCGATAGCGCTGCTCCAGGTCGGCGGCCAGGTAGTTGAAGCGCATGGCGGTGTTCGCCACGCCTCCCAGGCAGATCATGACCGGGTTCACCGGATCGCCCCACTCGGTGTAGGCGACCTTCACCGGGTAGGGCTTGCGGAAGCGCGGATGGCACTTCTGCAGCCTCACCGGGTGGATGTAGTCGAAGTGCTTGAGGTCGAACTGGTGGTCGAAGCGGGCGATCACGCGCTTGGCGAGCGCCATGTAGTCGTCCCAGTTCGTGAGGACGCGCCTGCGCCCCGGGATGGGCGGCTCCCAGTTGGGATCGTGCCTTCGCCGGCGTGCCTTCGCCGGCTGGCGCTCAGCCACCCTTCTCCCCCTTGCCCGCGGCCGCGCCCCGCGGCCCGCCGCGTTCGCGCTCGCGCTGGCGCAACACGTCGATCATCACGTTGAAGGTGCGCGCGAGCTGCCCGATCTCGTCGCTGGTGCGCACCTCGATGTTGGCCTTGCCGTAGTCGCCGCTCTTGAGCGCATGCGCGGCGGCGGTGAGGCGCTCGATGGGCCGCACGATGGAGCGCGCGAAGAGCAGGGCGAGGAGCACGAAGATCGAGCCCACGACGGCCACGCTCGCCACCACGTTCCAGAAGAGCTTGGTGAGCGGGGCGGCGAAGTAGTCCTTCGATTCGGACACGCCGACCACCCAGTCGTGGCCGGGAACCGGCGCGTAGCCCGCGATCTCCTCGCGCTTGGTCACGTTGGAGAAATAGGCGACGTTGCCGCGCGACTTCGCGCCCACGAAGGCCTGCGCGAGGACCGGCTGGTTGAGCGACTCGATGGTCTTCCTGCGGAAGCGCTGGTCGGCCACGATCTCCTCGAGGGTTTCCTTCTTGAGCGGCATGAGGCTCTTGAACATCTGGGACTCGTCGGGATGCCAGACGACCACCCCGTCGCCGTCGACCAGGAACGGCAGCCGGTCCTGGCCCACGCGCGCGTTGGCCAGGATGCGCGCGATCGGGTCGGCCTTGATGCGCATGACGACGGCGCCGATCACCTTGTTGGATGCGTCGAATACCGGGCGCGAATAGAACACGCCCGCGGCGCCCGCGACCGACCCCACGATGATGCCGGTCATGTACCCGCGCCCTTCGATGGCCTGCTTGAAGTACTCGCGGAACTTGAAGTTCTTTCCCATCACGGCCGGGTCCGTGGCGACGATGGCGTTGCCTTCCGGGTCCATGACCATCGTGAACTGGATGTCGGGATTGGCCTTCACCAGCCCGTTCAGCTTGCGCAGCGTGTCCTGCGTGCCCTGCGGCGTGGGATGGGCGAGGTAGTTCACGAAGTCGTCGTCGGTGCCCACGTAGACGGCGAGGTTGCGGTTGTCCTGCAGCAGCTGCGAAATTCTTCCCGCCGTGCTCTGGGCGAGCTGCTCCAGGTTGTGCAGCTCGACATCGGTGAGGTGCGCCTGGGTGCGGTCGTAGTTGTAGTAGGCCACGATCATCAGCGGCGCCAGAGCCGTGAGCACCATCGCGAGCGTCATCTTGACGGCGATCGGCCAGTTGGCGGGACGCCAGACCGCGCGCCCGAAGCGCGACAGGCGCGCCTTGAGCAAGCGCCAGGAGCGCAGCGTGACCGCCCAGCTTTCCTTGGCGACGCCATCCTCGTCGTCGCCGCGGCGCAGCGCCTCCTGCAAGCCGAGCGCTCCCGCGTGCGAGCCGAAGAGCATGGAGCGGAACTGCTCCACGTCCTGCGGGCGGTCGCTCGGGTGCATGCGCAGCGCCCAGTCGATGGCGCCGAGGAACTCGGCGCTGAACTTGCCCTTGCCGAGGGCCGCCGCGGAAGGCTGCGGGTCGTTGTCGGCCATGCGCGTGGGCGCATCGAAGGGCTTCTTCCCGGTGACCAGCCAGAAAAGCGTGGCACCCATGGCGTAGATGTCGGTCCAGGGCCCCTGCCGGCCCCCGCCGGCGTATTGCTCGATCGCCGCGTAGCCGGGCGTGACGACGGTGCCCGTCTCGGCCTTCTGGCTGGCAGTCTGGCGCGCCGCGCCGAAGTCGAGCAGCACCAGGCTGCCGTCCTCGTCGCGCACATAGATGTTGTCGGGCTTGATGTCGCGGTGCAGGTAGCCCGCGCGGTGCACCGTGGCGAGGCCGTCCAGCAGGGGTGCCAGCAGCGAGACGATGGTGGCCTCGGGGACGTGCTCGTGCTTCCTGCGCCACGACTTGAGCGACTGGCCGCGTTCGTACTCGAGCACCATGTACGCGGTGCGGTTCGCCTCGAAGAAGCGCGCCACGCGGACGATGTTGGGGTGCCGGAAGGT
>DASPNE010000016.1:0-6551 GCA_035626705.1 Usitatibacter sp.
GAAGAAGGCTTCACCGCCGAGCAGACGCGCCATGAAGTGGAGCGCTGCCTCAACTGCGACGTGCAGACGCACTTCACCGACTCGCTGTGCATCGAATGCGATGCCTGCGTCGACATTTGTCCGACCGACTGCCTGACCATCATTCCGGATCTCGGCTCCGAGGTGGCGCTGCGCACGCACACGCTGGCGCCGGCAACCAATCTCGATCAGCCGCTGTTCAACTCGAGCCCGCTGAAGCAGACCGGGCGATTGATGGTCAAGGACGAGAACGTGTGCCTGCACTGCGGGCTGTGCGCCGAGCGCTGTCCCACCGGCGCGTGGGACATGCAGAAATTCCTGCTGGAGATGACCCACGCGGGGCCGTCGTGCCGCCAGCCGGTGGCCAAGCGGCCGGTCCCCGCCTAGCCCATGGTCGCCGTGACCCGGGAGGGGGAAGCGATGAAGATCGAGGCGGTCAACGATTTCGTCGTGAAGTTCGCCAACGTGAACGGCTCGGGATCGGCCTCGGCCAACGCGCTCTTCGCCAAGTCGATCCTGCGCATGGGCGTGCCGGTTAGCCCGCGCAACATCTTTCCTTCCAACATCCAGGGCCTGCCCACGTGGTACGAAGTCCGCGTGTCCGAGCGCGGCTGGCTCGGGCGCCGCGGCGGCGTGGATCTCATGGTGGCGATGAATCCGCAGACGTGGGAGAAGGACGTGGCCGAGATCGAAGCGGGCGGCTACCTCTTCTACGATTCCACCAAGCCGATGCCGCAATCGCGCTTTCGCGACGACGTGGGCGTGATCGGCATGCCGCTCATGGAGATCTGCAACGCTGCCTATACCGACCCGCGGCAACGCCAGCTTTTCAAGAACATCATCTACGTGGGCGCGCTCGCGAGCCTGCTCGACATCGACACGGGGGTCCTGGAGAAGCTGATCGCCGAGCAGTACAAGGGCAAGGAGAAGCTGCTCGACTCCAACGTGAAGGCGCTGCACATGGGGCGCGATTACGCGCGCGAGCACCTGCCGTCGGTGGGGCTGAAGGTGAGACGCTCCGACCGCGTAGGCAACCGCATTTTCCTCGAGGGCAACAGCGCCGCGGCCCTCGGCGCCGTCTACGGTGGCGCCACGGTCGCCGCGTGGTATCCGATCACGCCGTCATCTTCCATGGCGGAGGCCTTCTCGAAGCACTGCCGGAAGTACCGCACGGACCCGGACTCCGGCCGGGCGCGTTACGCAGTCGTGCAGGCCGAGGATGAGCTCGCATCGATCGGCATGGTCATCGGCGCGGCCTGGAACGGCGCGCGCGCCTTCACCTGCACCTCCGGCCCGGGCATCTCGCTCATGTCGGAGTTCATCGGGCTCGCCTACTTCGCCGAGATTCCCGCGGTGATCTTCGACGTGCAGCGCGCCGGGCCCTCGACCGGCATGCCCACGCGCACGCAGCAATCCGATGTGCTCGCCTGCGCCTATGCGTCGCATGGGGACACCAAGCACGTGCTGCTCTTTCCCGAGGATCCGCGCGAGGGTTTCGAGCTCGGCGCGATGGCCTTCGACCTCGCCGATCGCCTGCAGACGCCGGTGTTCGTCCTCTACGACCTCGACATCGGCATGAACGAGCGCCTGTGCGAGCCGCTGCAGTGGGACGACAGCCGGCGCTACGACCGCGGCAAGGTGCTCTCCTACCAGGACCTCGAGGCCGGCAAGCGTTTCGGGCGCTACCTCGACGTGGACGGCGATGGCGTCACCTGGCGTACTTACCCGGGAACCCACCCGAAGCGCGGGGCCTTCTTCACCCGCGGGACCTCGCGGGACCGCTACGCGCGGTACACGGAAGAGGGCAGCGCCTACGTGGACAACATGCAGCGATTGCTGAAGAAGTTCGAGACGGCCAAGGAGCACGTGCCCCGGCCGGTACCGAAACCTTCGGCAAAGGGCTCGCGCTTCGGCGTCATCTACTACGGATCGACGTCGCCTGCCATGGACGAGGCGCTCGCGATCCTCGAGGAGGGCGGCATGGCCGTGGATGCCCTACGCGTGCGCGCGTTCCCGTTCCAGGACGAGGTGATCGACTTCGTGAACCACCACGAGCACGTCTTCGTCGTGGAGCAGAACCGCGACGCACAGCTGCGGACCCTGCTGGTCGCCGAGGGCATGCTGGCGCACGAGAAGCTCACGCCGGTGCTGCATTACGACGGCACGCCGATCACCGCGCGGTTCATCCACAAGGAGATCGCCTCGCGGTTGAAGGCCTTCAACGTCTCGCCGCTGCGCAAGACGGTCAGTGGCTGACGGCTGCGTGTTCCACAGGTTTGACGCCGGAGTAACTCGATGACGTATCTCGCCAAGCCGAAACTCCACCACCCCGACCTGCCGAAGAACGCGCTCGGCTTCACTCGGCGCGACTACGAGGGCGCGATCTCCACGCTCTGCGCGGGCTGCGGCCACGATTCCATCAGCGCCGCGATCATCCAGGCGTGCTGGGAGCTCGCGATTCCGCCCCACCGGGTGGCCAAGCTCTCGGGCATCGGCTGCTCCTCGAAGACGCCCACCTATTTCCTCGACAAGTCGCATGGCTTCAACAGCGTGCACGGGCGCATGCCCTCGGTCCTTACGGGGGCCAACCTGGCCAACCGCGACCTCATCTATCTCGGCGTATCGGGCGACGGCGATTCCGCCTCCATCGGCCTGGGCCAGTTCGCCCACGTGGTGCGCCGCGGCGTGAACATGACCTACATCGTCGAGAACAACGGCGTCTACGGCCTCACCAAGGGGCAATTCTCGGCGACCGCGGACCGCGGCTCCAAGGCCAAGCGGGGCGCGGTCAATACCGACGAAGGCATCGACCTCGTGCTCCTGGCGCTGCAGCTGGGGGCGACCTACGTGGCCCGCAGCTTCTCCGGCGACAAGGGGCAACTGGTGCCGCTCATCAAGGGGGCTCTCGTGCACCAGGGCGCGGCGTTCATCGACGTGATCTCGCCGTGCGTGGCCTTCAACAACCACGACGGCTCGACGAAGAGCTATGACTACGTGCGCGAGCACAACGAGGCGGTGAACCATCTCGACGTGATCACGGTCCATCGCGAGATCACCACGCAGTACGCGGCCGGCGCGGTGCAGGAGGTTCGCCAGCACGACGGCTCGGTGATCCGGCTGCGCAAGCTCGACGATGGCTACGATGCCTCCGATCGCATTGCCGCGATGAACCACGTGCAGACGCGATACGCCCAGGGTGAAATCGTCACCGGACTGCTCTACATCAACGATGCCCCGCGCGACCTCCACGGCAGCCTCAACACCGTTGCGCTGCCCCTCAACCAGCTTGGCGAACGCGAGCTCTGCCCCGGCAGCGCGGCGCTCGAGAAGCTGAATGAAAGCCTCCGCTAGGGGCGCCAGCCGCGACCCGTTCCGCCCGGCCTTGCAGCGCATCGCCTCCTGGGACGATGTGGCGCGGCTGGTCGAGCACTTCTCCTTCCACCGCAACATCCCCTGGCTCTTCCGCGGCGTCTCCGACAGCCGTCACGCGCTGATTCCCCTCATAGGCCGTCCGGGATGGCGCAAGCCCGATCTCCACGACAAGGGCCCGCGGCGCGCGCGATTGCCGTATTCGAAGAAGGACGAGGCCGCGGTGTTCGCGATGTTCCGCAACACGGCGATCCCCTTTCTCGAGCAGCAGCCGGTGAGCGAGATGGAGTGGCTGGCCGTCGCCAGGCACTACGGGGTGCCCACGCGCTTCCTCGATTGGTCGGAGCGTTTCCTCGTCGCGGTGTGGTTCGCCGCCAATGGCGCGCTCGAGGAAGGCGATCGCGCGGGTGATCCCGGCATCTGGGTCGTCTGGGGATTGAAGAGCGTCACCCGGCGCGATCTCGACCATCCCTTCGGCGTGAGGACGCCACGCGTCTATCGGCCTCCCCACATCGTGCCGCGATTCGCCGCGCAGGGCAGCGTGCTCTCCATCCATGGCGATCCCACGAAGCCGCTGAACGTGCGCAACCGGATCCTCATCCCGGTGGAGCGCGATGCCTGCTTCGGCCTGCTCAAGCGACTCGACGACGCGGGACTCAATTTCGCCACCGTGTATCCGGGCATCGATGGGCTCGGCAAGTACCTGCGGTGGCGCTACCAGAATGCGTGGCTGGCGGGATATTAGGAGGCCACCACAGGGACCGCAGCGACTACAGATGGTGAAAGGGTTTCACGGGTAGAATTTCCGCCATGAGAAAGATAGACCTGCGCAGCGATACCGTGACGCAACCGTCACCCGGGATGCGGGAGGCGATGGCCCGTGCCGAGGTGGGCGACGACGTCTTCGGCGACGATCCCACGGTCAACCGGCTCCAGGAGATGCTTGCCGAACGATTCGGCAAGGAGGCCGGGCTCTTCTTCCCCTCGGGCTCGCAGTCCAACCTGGCGGCGCTGATGGCGCACTGCCAGCGCGGCGAGGAGGTGATCGTCGGGCAGGAGGCGCACACCTACCGCTACGAGGCGGGCGGCATGGCGGTGCTGGGCTCCATCCAGCCGCAGCCGCTGCAGAACCGGCCCGACGGCTCGCTCGACCTTGGTCAGGTCGAGGCCGCGATCAAGCCCGACGACTCGCACTTCGCCATCACCAAGCTCCTGGCGCTGGAGAACACCATCGGTGGCAAGGTGCTGTCGCGCGAGTACATGGCCGATGCGGTGGCGCTGGCAAAGCGGCGTGGCCTTTCGACGCACCTGGACGGCGCGCGCATCTTCAACGCGGCGGCGCAGCTGCAGGTGGACGTGAAGACGCTCTGCGAGGGATTCCAGACGGTCTCGGTGTGCCTGTCCAAGGGCCTGGGCACGCCGGCGGGCACTGTGCTCGTGGGAGAACGCGAGCTGATCGAGCGCGCGCGGCGAATCCGCAAGATGCTGGGCGGCACGATGCGCCAGGTCGGCGTGCTCGCCGCGGCCGGCATCTACGCGCTGGAGCACAACGTGGAGCGATTGGTGGACGACCATGCCAACGCGCAGCTGCTCGCCAAGGGCCTTGCCGCGTTGGGCCTGGAAGTCGAGCCGGTGCAGACCAACATGGTTTTCGTGCGTGTCCCCGCCGACTGCGGGGTGACGCTGGCGCGGCACCTGGAAGCCAACGGCGTGGTGGCGCTGGTGCATCCGCCGAAGCTTCGGCTGGTGACCCACCTGGACGTGGATGCCCGGGGCATCGATCGCGCCCTGGAGGTGTTCGCCGCCTACTTCAGCAAGGCCGCGGCCGCGGCCGATTAGGAGACCGCCATGCTGTTCGCTTCGGGTCTGGTGCTGCTGGTGCTCGGGCTCTTTTGCGGCGTGGTGCTGGTGCTCGCGCCGCTGGGCTTGATCGACGCCACGGCGGGATGGACTTTGTGGATCCTGTTTCCGGTCTTCTCGATCGGCGGCTATCTGCTCGCGGCGGCGCCTTCCGAGAACAAGAACCTTCACCTTCTGTCGCGGATCTCCGGGGTCTTCTTGCTCTTGCTGGCGCTCGCCGCCGGCATCGCCCTGGTGCTGCAAGGCATTGCAATGATCGAGACGAAGGCGGGCACGTTTTCGCTCTGGTACGTGCTGGTGGTGGGGCTGGTCCTGGGTGGGACCGGCGTGGCCTCGCACCGGGCGATGGCCAACACCTGATCTCGTTACATCGGTTTCTTGTTACACCGGGGACAGACCCGCTTTCGCCTAATTTTTAGGCTGCCTAAATTTTAAGCGAAAGCGGGTCTGTCCCCGGTGTAACAATCAGAGGATCTCGGCGGCGTGATCGGCAAGCCGCGAGCGCTCGCCGCGCATGAGGGTCACGTGTCCGGAGTGGCCCCAGCCCTTGAAGCGATCCACCACGTACGTGAGGCCCGATGACCCTTCGGTGAGGTAGGGCGTGTCGATCTGGGCGATGTTGCCGAGGCAGACGACCTTCGTCCCGGGGCCCGCGCGCGTGATCAGCGTCTTCATCTGCTTGGGCGTGAGGTTCTGCGCCTCGTCGATGATGAGGTACTTGTTGAGGAAGGTGCGTCCGCGCATGAAGTTGAGGCTCTTCACCTTGATGCGGCTGCGCATCAGGTCGGCCGTAGCCGCCCGTCCCCAGTCTCCGCCCTCGTCATCGGACTTCATGAGCACGTCCAGGTTGTCCTCGAGCGCGCCCATCCACGGGTTCATCTTTTCCTCCTCGGTGCCGGGCAGGAAGCCGATATCGTCGCCGACCGGCACCGTCACGCGCGTGATGATGATCTCCGTGTAGATTTTCTGGTCGAGCACCTGGGTCAAGCCGGCGGCGAGCGCGAGGAGCGTCTTGCCGGTGCCCGCCTGGCCGAGCAGCGTGACGAAGTCCACGGCGGGGTTCATGAGCGCGTTCAAGGCGAAGTTCTGCTCCCGGTTGCGCGCCGTGATGCCCCACACATTGTTGCGCTGGTGCCCGTAGTCCTTCAGCGTCTGCAGCACCGCGGCGCGCCCGCTCACTTCCTTCACCTGGGCGTAGAAAGGCGGCTCCGATTCCAGGTAGAGGAACTCGCTCACGATGAGGCGCGCGCACAGGGGGCCGCGTATGCGGTAGGAGGTGAGCCCGCCCTGCTGCCAGGATTCCA
>DASPNE010000017.1:0-436393 GCA_035626705.1 Usitatibacter sp.
AGTAGGTCATCGCCAGGGCCCTTCAAGTCAAACGCCCCACCGGAATCCCGGTGGGGCGTTTGCATTTGTGGGGCCGATGGCGATGGCCACTTTGCGCGATAGCCCGAGTCGGAGCGCCAAAGTACCCTTCGCCAGGGCCCAATAACGCGAGCCTAGCGACCGCGTTCGTTTCCTTCGGGCATCGCGCCCGGACCATCGAGCGCGACGCTCTGGCGATGCCTGCGGGTCCGGCTCGGCGCAACGCCGAAGCGGCGCCGATACTCGTTCGCAAAAGTAGTCACGCTGCCGAACCCGGACCGCGACGCGGCTTCCTGGACGGTGGCGCCGGACTCGAGCATGCGGCGTGCGCCGTCGAGCTTGCGGTTGCGCAAGTACGCGACGGGGGTCAAGCCGCGGAAGCTGACGAACGCGCTCTCCAGTGTCCGGAGGCTCACGCCGCATTCGGGCGCCAGCAACGCCACCGGGAGCCTGCCGTCATGCCGGACGATGACTTCCTCAACGCGCTTTAGGAAGTAGGGCTCGAGAGGCCGGCGGCTTGCCCCGGGGAGGCCCGAAGTGTGCGCGGCGCTGCGGTTGCCGGCCTCCACGAGCCGCAAGTAGCGTCGGTAGCTCGCGCGCGCGCCCGTCGCATCGCCCAGCGCGCCCAGCACCACCGAACGGTCGTAGTGCAAAAACTCCAAAAGCACGTTGAACGTCCCGGTGCGGCGCGCAAGGGCAAGCGCAGCGTCGATCTCGGTCAGCGCCTCGCGGTGGTGGCCGAGAGTGCGCAGTCCCCACGCCAGGTTGGAGCGAGTCACGATCTCGTCGTACGAGGCGCCGCGAGCCTGGAGCACGCGCAGGCGCTTCCGGATCGCGCTCACGGCGCGCTGCGCGCGCCCGAGCAGGATCTCCAGCCTCTCGATATTGCCTGCCACATACCATGCGGCAAATTCGTACCGGGCGCGTTCAGCCACTTCGCGCGCGCGCACGAAGTATCCGAGCGCGGCGGCGGCGTCGGCCTGCATCGGCTGCAGGTCCTTCGGATCCAGGGAAGTCAGGTGCGACCTCGCATGGGGCTCTGCGAGCTTGGATGTAGCGCGGTCGAAGTAATACGCGCCCAGCACGTTGAGCACCTGCACGTGCACGTAGTCGTCGCCGCTTGACTCCGCCATGCGTACCGCGGAGTCCACGAGCTGCGCGATGCTCGCGTAATCCGCTCTTGCGAGGAGGATGGCGATGCGGATGCGCAAGGCGAATCCGCGGTAGAGCGAATCCCCTTGCCGCAGGAGTCCGGCGTCAAGCGCGTCGAGGAGCTCCTCCGCCGCCGAGTATCGTCCCTGGAAGTAGGCCAGCTCGGCGCGCCACGCGGCGATGCGCAGGGAAAGCTTGTCGTTGCGCGACGCTCCAAGCGCTTCCTCGGCGGCATCGAGCTCACGCGCAGCATCGGTATGGTTGCCTTGCCGCATCGCGCAGAAGGCCGCGACGAGGCGCAGCTCGACCTGCTCCTGGGCGGCAAGCGCGGTGCCCGGCGCGCTCAGCGCACTATGAGCGGACTCGGCGGCGCCGCGCAGGTCGCCTGACCGCGCACGCTCCCAATGGGCTCGTATCGTTCGCGAATTGCCGCGCGCCTCCATCTCGCCGATTCTGGCCCCTTCCGCAGCGGGAGTGCCAAAATACCTGCGAAATCCGATAGGTCCGCTGGCCGGCGCAGGACAAGCCTCGGGAGCGACCTCAGAATGGCGCCGTCGCGTCTCGAAGGGACCGCAAATGCGCACCATCCTCGCTTGCCTCGCCGTCACCGTTCTTGGCTTCGCGCAGCCGGCGCGCAGCCAGTCTCCGGAGGATTGCAAGAACCACTACATCCTGAGGGGCTGCGAGCCGTGTCCGCAGGCGATTCCCATCGGTCCGCCCGTGGCGCAGCTGCAGTACGAAGGCAAAACGCTGGCATTGGGCGTCGAGACGCGCATTCTCGACCGACCGTGGCCGCGCAGCTCCCTGGCGATCGTGAGCGTGAAGACATCGGCAATGGGAGCACGCGTGGTGGATCTCGACGCGTATTGGGGCGAATGCGGCGTCGCGCGGATTCCCATCTGGGGAGCGGACGACGCGGCCCGCGCCATGGCCTGGCAGCCGGACGGCAAGGTGCTGGTTTTTGGCACCGCCCCTGACCCCACCGAATACGGGGTGCCCGATTGGTCGCTCGAGCCGCATCACTACCTTGCCGTGATCCGCCTCAACAACGACGGCACGCTTGACGAGACATTCGGGGACCGTGGGCGTCGGGTCTTCCGGGTGGGAGAAGCTGAGCACGGCGTCGAATACGACGTCAACAGCCTGGCCAGGCGTCTCCAAGTCCTCGACGACGGGCGCATTCTCGTCTCGCACACGCGCGACAATCCAATCGCCGTCGCGATGATCCGGTCCGACGGCTCGGTCGAATGGGTTGCGCCGAGTACTCCCAGGCAGAGTGCGGTGGCCATGGGATGGGGGGTGGAGATCGAATTCACCAACGGTCGCGGCGATTTCCTGCTCGTCTCCGACCCGGACCAGGCGGTTGCCCTCGACCTCGGTCGCGAGTGGTACCGGACCGGACGCGCGACGGGCGAGCCGGTGGTCCTCTGGAGTGCAAGTCCGAGATAAGACGGCTCGCAGGGGCGCGCCAAGGGACCGCGATCCGCCTCGTTCGCGGCATAATCGCGCGGTGAAAACCAGCGAGGAAAGGGCGCGCACGCTCGCCATCGAGGCGCTCGCCGGAGGCCATCCCGATTTCGTGCCGCTGTCCGGGCTCCGGGGCATCGGAGTCGACCTTCGTTATGCAAGCCCGAACAACTTCGTCGGCGCCGACATGTATTCGCCCTTCGATTGCGCGTGGCTGCATCGCGAAGCCGCGGCGGCGCTCGCGAAATCCGCGCGATGGCTGGCGGACAATGCCCCCGGCCACTCGCTCCTGGTCCTCGACGCGCTGCGCCCGCAACGCGTGCAGGAGCGGATGTGGAAGGCCCTCGAGGGCACCGGCCTGCAGATCTACCTGGCCGATCCGGCGCGCGGCTCGATCCATTCCTTCGGCATGGCGGTGGACGTGACGCTGCTGGACGCGCAGGGCAGCGAGCTCGACATGGGAACCGGCTTCGACGACCTCACCGAGCGCTCGCATCCGGCGCTCGAGGAGGGGCTGCTGCTGAAGGGCGCGCTTGCCGGCAAGCAGGTCGAGAATCGCAGGCTGTTGCGCGCCGCGATGTCGGGCGCGGGCTGGCAGGGCATCCGCACCGAGTGGTGGCACTTCGATGCCGGCGACAGGGAACGCGTGCGCTCGACCTTCCTCAGGATCCTCTAGGACGATGGGGCCGGCAGGCGCGTGGCCCTGCGGCGCGCCACCCATTCCAGGAGCGAATCGACGATGGGACGGGCCACGTGGCGCTTGGCGAGCGGGTGGTTGACCATCGCAACGACCAGGTGCGTGGCTCCGGCCTCGTCCTTCACGTAGCCTGCCACCGCGGTCACGTCCCGAAGGGTGCCCGTCTTGATGCGTGAGCGGCGCGCGGCAGGCGTGTCGCCCAGCCGGCGCCGCATGCCGCCATCCATTGCGACGATCGGCAGGCTCGACAGGAACTCCGGCGCCCAGTCGCTCGCCACTCCCGCCTTGAGCACCGCCACCAGTTGCGAGGCGCTGATCCGCTCCGAGCGCGACAGTCCCGAGCCGTTCTCGAGCACGATCCCCGTCGGATCGATGCCGCGGCGCTGCAGCCATTCGCGCAGCACCATGTCGGCGCGGCGCGCGGTGGGCTCGGACGACGGCGCGGCGGAGAGCGCGCCCAGCGTGAGGTACACCACGCGCGTGATGGGGTTGTCGGAGCGCTTGTTCACGTCGCGCATGAGCTCGGCCAGCGTGCGCGATTCATGCTGGGCGACGAGGCGGGCGTCGGCGGGCATCTCGCCTTGGCGCACGCGCCCTTGGATGCTTCCCCCCAGCCGGCGCCACATCGCGCGGAAGAGCCGCTCGACGAAGGCGGTGCGCTCGATCACGTTGATCGAGGTGGCCGCGCTGCAATGGCGCGGGAACTCGCCCTGCAATCGGATGCGCAGCCCGCCGCGCGCCTCCCGCGCCACCGACGGAATGATCCAGCCGTCCTCCCAGTCTTCGCACGCCCGATCGACCAGCTTCATCTCGCTCGCGATGGATACCCGGTCGATCTCCGGGGTGATCGAAGCGCGCACCGTGGAGTCGTCGGAATGCAGGTCCACGAGCAGCAGGTTGGTGTTGAGCATCAGGGCATCGGGGATCACGTTGTAGCGGAATTCCGGCGCCTCGTCGAAGGGCGGCACTCCCACGTCGGTGCGCGGCGGCGTGAAGAACGTGAGGTCCAGCACGAGGTCGCCGGAAACCTCGCGGATGCCTTTCTGCCGCGCGAGCTGCAGCAACCGCTCCAGGGCGCGCCAGTCGAAATCCACGTCGCCGTATCCCTTGAGCACCAGGTCTCCCTCGAGCCGGTCGCCGGCCAGGGGGCCGCGCGCGCGCAGCTCGGTGCGCCCGCGATAGGTGGGACCGAGCGTCTCCAGCGCAGCGAGCGAAGTCACGAGCTTGAGCGTCGATGCGGGCTGCATGGCGCGATCGGGCTGGTGCGCGAGCAAGGTCTCGCCGTCGGACAGCCGTACCACCAGCGCTGCCATGGCGTCGGGCGGGATGCCCGCGGCGTTCAGGCGGCTCATGACGGGCTCCGGCAACGCAGCGCGCGCCGTGGCGGCGACGCAAAGGGCGAGCGCGAAAGCGAGATGAATCAGGGGCATGAAGGCGAAGGCGGGAAAGCGCGGCGGCACGGATTTGTAATAATGCCGCGTATTGCGCAGAATCCACGGCGGAACGCGCACCAATAAACCACAACCAGGGAGAACCGCGGTGACACTCGCCAAGCTGGCCTATGCCGTATCGCTCGTCTTCGTAGCAGGCTCCGCCTTCGCGCAAGGGCAGAAGGAGCGCATCGAGATCACCGGCTCCAACATCAAGCGCATCCAGGCCGAAGGCGCGCTGCCGATCCAGATCATCACGCGCCAGGAAATCGAGCGCAAGGGCATCACCTCCGCGGAGCAGCTCATCATGCTGCTCGAGAGCAACGGCAACGGCCTGGACAACCTCGCCTCCAACGCGGACGTGGTTTCGGGTGCCGCGCGCGGCAACAACGGCGCCACCTCCGCCAACCTGCGCGGACAGGGCGCGAACGCCACGCTCATCCTGCTCAACGGCCGCCGGGTCGCCGCCCACGGCCTCAATGGCGGCGTGGTCGACCTGAACTCGATCCCGTTCGCCGCCATCGACCGCATCGAGGTGCTCAAGGACGGTGCTTCAGCCATCTACGGCACGGACGCCGTCGGCGGGGTGATCAACTTCATCCTGCGCAAGGACTTCACCGGCGTGAACCTGCAGGCCTTCATCGACAAGACCGAGGAAGGCGGCGGCGACATCCACCGCTACAACATGACGGCCGGCTGGGGCAACCTTGAGCGCGACGGCTTCAACGTGATGGGCACGATCGCCCGCCGGGAGCACAAGGCCCTGCGCGGCGACCAGCGCGATTTCGTGAATACCTTCCAGCCCGATCGCGGGCTCTCGGTGGACACGCGCGGCACGCCCTACGCGACGGTGTTCCCGATCTCCTCGATCCGGACCATCCTCACCTCGCGCAACCCCGCGGGCGTGCTGACCAACAACCTCGGCCCGACGCAACCCGGCACCAGCGTGGCGATGAGCGGCGGCATCAACCCGCTCGATTTGCCCGGCGGCGCGGGTTGCAACTCCATCCCGCTGATGGATGCGTATGACGAGCGCCTTTGGGCCATTCCGAACGCGCAGTGGGCCTGCGCGTGGGACACCGGGAAGGCGGCGGTGCTGCAACAGCCCGTCGAGGACACGAGCTTCGTCGGCCGGGCCAGCATGAAGATCGGCCGCGACCATACTGCGTTCGCGGAAGTGATGGCCTCCAAGGTCGATACCCGCAAGACGTTCTCCGCCAACCAGCTCTCCAGCAGCACGTCGACGACGAGCCCGCTCTTCAACCTGGTCTATCCGTCCACGGGCGCGGCGTACAACTCGGTGTTCAACGCCATCGCCGCGGTCTTCCCGACGATCGAGGAGAACCGCGGGCAGGGCATCGCCTTCCGCTGGCGCTGCACGCCGTGTGGCCCGCGCGAGCTCGATACCGAGGCCAAGGCCGACCGCATCCTGCTCGGGATCGAAGGCGTCATCGCCGGCAAGTGGGATTACAAGGCGGGCATCTCGCGGGCGCGCAGCGATGTCGTTTCCACCATCGCCGGCGGCTACTTCTTCGACGACCAGTTCTTCCCGCTCATCCGCAACGGCATCCTCAACCCCTTCGCCCCGGACGGGATCTCGCAGACGCCCGAGGCGCTCGCGGCGATGCAGGCCGCTTCTGCCACGGGCGTGAAGCTCTACGGCGGCGAGTTCACCCTGCAGCAGGCCGACGCGACGGTTTCGGGCCCCGTGTTCACGCTGCCCGCGGGCGACGTGATGGTGGCGGCGGGCGTTGACGTGCGCAAGGAGAAGTACCGCTTCCAGGGCGACGAGCGCGACCTCGCCAACCAGCGCGGCATCTTCAACGTGCCCTTCGACAACGTGAACGCCCTCGGCGGCGTGGAGCGCGACATCAAGGCGGTATACGGCGAGGTTCTGGTGCCGATCCTGCGCAACCTCGAGGTCACCGCCGCGGTGCGCCGCGACGACTACACCGGCTTCGGTTCCACCACGAATCCCAAGTTCTCCATCCGCTACCACCCGGTCGAGCAGCTGCTCTTGCGCGGCGGCTACAACACCGGCTTCCGCGTACCGACCTTCAACCAGCTCTTCAACGGCATCACCGAGTCGCAGTTCTCGGGTGCCACGCTGGTCGACTTCTCGCGTTGCCCCGCGGGACAGGTGAGCGCCACTCCGGGCTGCGAATCGATCCGCCCGGTGATCCTCACCGGCGGGCGCGCGGACCTGGGACCGGAGGAGTCCGAGCAGTGGTCGGTGGGCGTGGTGATCGCCCCCACGGACAACTTCAGCGTGAGCTTCGACTACTGGGACATCCAGCGCGAGGGCACCATCCAGCTTCTTGACCTCACGACGCTGTCGCGCAACTTCGCGCTCTTCCCGGACCGTTTCTTCCGCGACGCGAGCGGCAACCTCGCCGCCATCGACAACCGCTGGATCAACGCCGGCGACACGATCACCAAGGGCATCGACGTGAGCGCGCGCTGGAACGGGCGCCTCGGCCCGGGCAGCTTCCTCGTTTCCCTCGATGGCACCTACCTCACGGAGAAGAAGTCGCGCGTCGTATCCAGCGCGCCCTTCGGCCCCGATGAGATCGGGGTGTTCTCGCGCTCAGGGGACCTGGGCCTGCGCTGGAAGCACACCGCCAGCTTCACCTACACGCAGGGGCCGTGGAGCGGGACGCTCATGCAGATCTACCGCTCGGGCTACGACGACTTCGTGCTGCCGGGCGTGGCCAACGGCACGATCACGCCGCCGAACTGGAACCCGGAGGTCGACGACTACACGCTCTACAACGTGTCGTTGAGCTACTCGGGCTTCAAGAACCTCGTGATCACCGCGGGCGTGAAGAACCTGCTGAACACAGAGCCGCCGTTCACCGTCGCGTACGACAGCAACACCGGCGCGGGCAGCTCGTGGGAGCCGCGAGTGGCCGATCCGCGCATGCGTTCGTACACGTTGCTGCTGAGCTACACCTTCTAGGCCCGTCCTGGATCGCAGGAAAGCAGTTCGATTGCTGGCCGCTGCCCTCGCGGGCGCGGCCAGCGTCGCTTCCGGCGCCCCGAACGCGGCTTCCGGCAGTACCGCCGGCCCGCGCCTCGCCAAGCCACGCCGCCTGCGGGAAGGCGACCTGGTCGGCCTCGTCGCGCCCGGGGGCGTGCTGCCCGATGGCGGAATCGAGAAGCGCGTGGCGAACCTCGAATCGCTGGGCTTCAAGGTTCGCCTGGGCGATCACATCCGCGCCGCCTACGGAAGCTACGCGGGCAGGGCGCAGCAACGCGCGGCCGACCTGCACACGATGTTCCGTGATCGCGACGTGCGCGCGATCTGGGCGGCGCGCGGCGGCTCGGGCTGCCTGCAGGTCCTGCCGCACCTCGATTACAGCCTCGCTCGGCGCCATCCCAAGATCGTCATCGGCTACTCGGACATCACCGCGCTGCACCTGGCGCTCTACCGGCGCGCGGGGCTGGTGACCTTCCACGGACCGACGGCGGGATCGACCTTCAGCGATTTCTCGGTCTCGAGCCTGCGCTCGGTGCTCATGGAGCCCCGCTCGGAGACGACCCTCCGGCTCTCGGAAGAGTCGCTGCGCAAGGCGCCGACGCAGCCGCAGTTCACGCCCCGAGCATTCCGGCACGGCATCGCGGAAGGACGGCTGGTGGGCGGCAACCTGAGCGTCGTATGCGCGATGCTGGGAACGCCCTACATGCCCGCCGCAGGCGGCAACCTGGTTTTCCTCGAGGACATCGGCGAGGCGCCTTACCGCATCGACCGCATGCTCACGCAGCTCGCACTCGCCGGCATCACCTCGACCGCCTCCGGCGTGATGATGGGAGTCTTCCAGCGTTGCGAGCCTGCCGACGGCGAGCCGTCGCTGTCGCTCGCGGAAACGCTCGCCACCCAGATGGAATCGCTGCACGTGCCGAGTGTCTACGGCTTTTCGTTCGGCCACATCCCGCACATCTGGACGCTGCCCGTCGGCGTGCGCGCGCGGCTCGATACCACCGCGCGCACCGTCACGCTGCTCGAGTCCGCAGTGGCCTAGTCGGCGCGGCGCTGGACCGCCCGCCGGTAGAGCGCCGTGAGGATGATCTCCTCGTGGCGAGCGAAGGCCGAATACCGTCCCGGATAAGAATCCGGATCGAAGCCGGGGCCGCCCGTGAGGAATAGGAGTCCCGTGCGCGTCCGGGTATCGAGCACCAAGGCGCCCGTGAGCCCCCAGGCATCGCCCAGGTGGCCCGCGCCGACGAAGCCACCGCCTTCGACCAGCCGGTCGCCCGAGCCGGGCCCGCTCACGTCGAGGAAATGCTGGTTGCCCAATCCCCACGCCTGGTACCGGTCGCGCTTGGTGCCATAGCCGCTCTCGCCGTTGCGCCGGTCGAAGGTCCATTGGCGCTCGAAGAAGCGCCGCACGGTCTCTTTCGCCAGCACACGCCGGCCGTCGATCTCGCCCTCCTGCAGCAGCATGCGCATGAGGCGGCCCAGGTCCGCGGCCGATGCGCGCAGGTTTCCCTGGGGACCGAAGAGCGTGCCGTTGCTGCCGATCTCGTACATGGGCCCGGCGCGCGGTCTTGGCGCCTCGCGCGAGTAATCGTCCACCTGCGGGATCCAGGGGCCTTTCGGGTCCCATGCCTCCTTGCCTTCGGCGTCCGAGCGCTTGCGATAAAGCGTGGCGATGTTGGCTACATGCGCCGCGGCCATGTCGGCGGGGCTGAAGCCGCCGTGCATTCCGACGGGCTCGAGGATGAGGCGTCGCATCAGCCGGTCGAAGCGTTCGCCCGTGACGCGCTCCATAACCGTTCCGATCACGCCCCACGGCAGGTTGGCGTAGCGGAAGTACGCCCCCGGCGGCGCCTCGTCGGACCACATGGCACCGCTGCCGTGCAACGCCCCGCCGGGCACCAGCACGTCGCGAATCCGCTGGTTCTCGGGCCACGAGTAGCCGCCGTCGTCACGCAGCGAGGAGGTGTGCGTGAGCAGCATGCGCAGCGTGATGGGCGAGTCGGGAAAGTGGGGGTTGCGCAGGCGAAAGCCGAGGTAGCCGCTCACGTCCTCGTCGAGGCCCAGCTTGCCGTCCTCCACCAGCTTGAGCACCCCAAGCGCCACCACGAGCTTGCTGATGGAGGCGATGCGGTATTGCGTCGCCGGACCCGCGGGCTTGCTGTTGGACGGCCGTTCGTTGTCGATCCACCGGTGGCCGAACTGGCGGTGATAGGCGACTTCGCCGTCGCGTATGGCGAGCACCGAAAGGCTCGCGAGCGGATGGGCGGGATCTGCCACCACCGCCGCCAGCTCCGCATCGAGCCTCGCCATCGCGCGCGAGTTCGCCGGCCCCCCGGCGTGCCCCGCCATGGCGAAGGCGCCCAGGCCCAGCAGCGCCCCGGCCGCGCGACGCAGCCTCACGGATTCACCAGGGCGTCCAGCAGCGCTGCGGTCTCGGCATCGGGCGTGCCGTCGTAGCGGGCCGGACGGTACTTCATCTGGAAGGCCCTCAGCACGTTGCGCGTGGGCATGTCGAGGTCACCGTGCATCGGCACCGCGAAGCCGTGCTGCGCGAGGCGCAACTGGAACCAGGAGACATCGGGCAGGCTCGCCTCGAAGGCCGGTCGGCGCGCGGCGACGGTTTCTTCCTTCGGCCAGTGGATGAGTCCCGCATCGGCGAAACGCTTCCACGGAAATTTCGGGCCCGGGTCGACCTTGCGCTGCGGCGCGATGTCGCTGTGGCCGACGACGTGCTCGGGCTTGATGCCATGTCGCTTCACGATGGCCCGCGAAAGCTCGATCACGGTGTCGATCTGCTCCCCGGGAAAATCGGCGAAGCTCGACGGGTCCTCGAGGGGCCCGCGCAAGCCGAGGTTCACGATCTCGATTCCGACCGAGGACGCGTTGATCTGGGTGTAGCCCTTCCACGAGCTGAGCCCGGCATGCCAGGCGCGCCGCTCCTCCTCCACGAGCCGGTAGACGATGGGCGGCTTCTCGTCCACGAGGTAATGGCTGCTCACCCGGCCCTGCGTGAGCGTCTCGAGCGAGCTCGCGAACGACTCGTTGGTGAAGTGCAGCACGAGGAACATCACGCGGCTATCCTGGCCCACGGAGCGGTAGGTCGTGTCGATGGGAGGGCCGGAAGCGCAGCCGCCCAACCACAGCGTGGCGAGGCAGGCGAGGGCGGTCTTCTTCATGGAGCGCAAGTCTAGCTGGCCCGGCGGCCGAAGCCCGGATCCACCTTCACGAAGGCGACCGCGATGAAAGCAGGGATGGTGGCGATACAGACCCAGGCGAAGAACCGCGGATAACCCAGCAGCTCCTGGATCCAGCCGCTCGCCATGCCGGGCAGCATCATGCCGAGCGCCATGAAGCCGGTGCAGATCGCGTAGTGCGAGGTCCTGTGCGGCCCTTCGGCCACCATGATCATGTAGAGCAGGTAGGCGGCGAAGCCGAAGCCGTAGCCGAACTGCTCGACCACCAGCGCGACGGACACGATCGCGAGGTTCAAAGGCTGCGCGTAGGCGAGGTAGACGAACACCAGGTTGGGAACGTGCATCGCGAGAACCATCGGCCAGAGCCAGCGGCGCAGGCCATGGCGCGAGATGACCCAGCCGCCGAGCAGCCCGCCCACGGTGAGGGCGATGACGCCGAGGGTTCCATAGACGATGCCCACATCGGAAGTGGACAGGCCCAGGCCGCCACGCTCCACGGGGTCGAGCAGGAAGGGCGTCACCAGCTTGAGCGCCTGCGCTTCGGCGAAGCGAAAGAGCAGCAGGAAAGCGAGGATCGCGGCGATGCCCGGCTTGGCGAAGAACTCGCGGAAAGTGCCGAGGAACTCGCGCGCAAACCCCGCGCCCCGCCCTGCGGGTCGGTCGGAGGCGGGCCGCGGCAGGATGAAGTGGTGGTACACGGCGAGCGCCACGAAGGCCCCGGCGATGACGAGGAACACCACGCGCCAGCCGAGGATCACGTTGCCGCTTTCCTCCGCGATTCGCCCCGCGAGGTACACGAGCCCGCCTTGCCCGGCGATCATCGCCACGCGGAAGAAGGCGCTCCGCACCCCCACGAAGGCCGCCTGCTCGTGCTGCTCGAGGGCCAGCATGTAGAAGCCGTCGGCCGCGATGTCGTGCGTGGCCGAGGCGAAGGCCATGAGCCAGAAAACCGCCAGGGTCATCTGGAAGAAGTGCGGCATCGGCAAGGCGAGCGCGACCATGGCGAGGCACGCGCCGGCGATGAACTGCAGCGCCACGATCCAGCCGCGCTTGCGCCCGAGCAGGTCGACCACCGGCGACCACAGCGGCTTGATGACCCACGGAAGGTAGAGCCAGCTGGTGTAGAGCGCGATGTCGGTGTTGGAGACGTCCAGGTTCTTGTACATGACGACCGAGACGGTCATCGCCACGACATACGGGATCGCCTGCAGGAAGTAGAGGGATGGGACCCAGCGCCAGGCCGAGCGCCGGGCCGTCACGAGGCCATGGCCGCGCGCAGGTTGCCCCTGGCCGCTTCCAGCCGCGCGCGCGCGTCCTCGACGTCGAGGGCGCGCGAGATGGCGAGGATCGCCACCTTCACCTGGAACCCGCAGCGCTCGAGCGTGGAGCGGGCGATTGCCTCGTCGGTGCCGGTGGCGAGGACGGTCAACATGACCGCGCGGCGCATGAGCTTCGCGTTGGTGGGCCGCATGTCCACCATGAGGTTCCCGTACACCTTGTTCAGCCGGATCATGAGCGTGCTGGAGAAGGTGTTGAGGGCGATCTTCTGCGCGGTGCCGGCCTTGAGTCGCGTGCTGCCGGAAATCAGCTCCGAGCCGGTGTCGAGGACAATGCCGAAGTCCGATTGCGTGGCGATGGGCGCATCCGGGTTGTTGACCACGCCGACGGTGAGGGCGCCGGCCGCGCGCGCGACGCGCAGCCCCGCCAGCACATAGGGGGTCGTTCCGGATGCGGCGAGCAGGATCGCCACGTCTTTCGCCGTCGGCGCGGCCCCGCGCATGTCGCGCTCGCCCTGCGCCTCGTCGTCCTCGGCCCCTTCGACCGCCTCGTAGATCGCGCGACGCCCGCCGGCGACGAGCGCCACGCTGCGTTCGGGCGGCCAGGAGAAGGTGGGATTGAGCTCGACGCTGTCGAGGAGCGCGAGGCGGCCGGATGTCCCCGCTCCCATGTAGATGAGGCGGCCGCCCGCTTCGATGCGCGGCAGGGCGGCGTCGACGGCCGAAGCGATCTGCGCGCGCGCGGCGAGCACGGCTTCGATCGCCTCGCCCTGGTCCTGCACGAAGACGCTCACCAGGTCCTCGACGGGATACGCGTCGAGCTCGGGGTGCGCGGCGTGCGGCGTCTCTGTCTTGGCCATGGGGTGTGTTGGTGTGCTCGATACAATACGCCGGAATGGCGCTCACCTACATCTGGTCCGGCTTCTTCATCGTCGCCTTCCTCGCCGCGCTCGGGCAGTGGTTGTTCCTGGGCAACGTGGACATCTTCAAGAAGATGGTGGACGGCACCTTCGAGTCGGCGCGCTTCGCGGTGATGGACATCGCGCTGCCGCTGGCGGGCGTGATGACGCTGTGGATGGGCATCCTCGCCATCGGGGAGAAGGCCGGCGCCATCGACGCCGTGGCGCGAATCATCGGGCCCTTCTTCTCGCGCATCTTCCCCGGCGTGCCGCGCGAGCATCCCGCCACCGGGCTCATGGTGATGAACTACTCCGCCAATTTCCTGGGGCTCGACAATGCCGCGACGCCCATCGGCCTCAAGGCCATGGAAAGCCTGCAGACGCTGAACCCGAGGAAGGACGAGGCGACCGACGCGCAGATCATGTTCCTGGTGCTGAACACCGCGGGCATGACGCTCATCCCCGTGAGCGTGATGGCGCAGCGCGCGATCCTGGGCGCCCAGGATGCGGCCGACATCTTCATCCCGACGCTCATCGCCACCTTCGCAGGCTCGCTCGTGGCGCTGATCGCGGTCGCGCTCAAGCAGCGCATCAGCCTCGCCGACCCGGTGGTGATTGCCTGGCTCGGGGGGATCACGGCCTTCATGGCGGCCATGGTGTGGTACTTCACGAGCTACCTCACCAAGGAGGAGATCCAGCTCGTCTCGAAGCTGGCGGGCAACATCCTCATCCTCACGGTGATCGTGGGCTTCATCTGCGGCGCGCTCTACCGCGGCGTGAACGTGTACGAGGTGTTCATCGAGGGCGCCAAGGGCGGCATCCATACCTCGATCATGATCATCCCGTTCCTGGTCGGCATGCTGGTGGCGATCGGCGTGCTGCGCAACTCGGGCGTGCTCGACATGATGGTGGGCGCCATCGCCTGGGGGCTCGGGATGATGGGCCTCAACGCCGACTTCACGCCCTCGCTGCCCACGGCGCTGATGAAATCCATCAGCGGCAGCGGCGCCCGCGCCATGGCGATCGAGGTGATGAAGACCTACGGCGTCGATTCTTTCGTCGGGCGCCTGGTGAGCATCATCCAGGGCTCCTCGGACACCACGTTCTACATCGTGGCGCTCTATTTCGGCGCCGTCGGCATCACCAAGACCCGCTACTCGATCGCTTATGGCCTGCTCGCCGACCTCGCCGCCGTCGTGGCGGCCATCTGGGTGGCCTATCTCTTCTTCCACTGAACCGGGGTCAGACCACTTAGTCCGTTGCTGCACAGCAGCAAAGCGGACTAAGTGGTCTGACCCCGGTCTTCAGATCTTCTCCAGCGGCTGCGCCAGGTAGAACCACTCGTTGCCGGGCTTCGAGCCCTTGTCGGGGAAGAGGATCCAGCCGTCACCTGGCGCGCGCACCTCGGTGCCGTCGTGGCGCGTGCCGATGAGCTCCCCCTTGGCGAGCGGATCGAAGCTGGACCATTCCTTCGCGAAGCGGTCGCCTTCGTGCGCCCGGTCGATCACGTCGTGGATCCGGAGCGCTTCGTACTTCTCCACCGGAGCCGGCGGCTCGCCCTCCGTGATGCCGAGGAAATCCAGCGTATTGCGGATCGCGCGGTAGGCGACTTCGGGTGAGGAAGGGTCGTCGTGCTGCCCACACTCGAGCGTGATCGAGTAGCCCCCCTGGGAGCGCATGTATTCCGTCGTGCCCACGCCATACTTGGGATCCGCCGTGAGCCTGTCCCCCGTTACGCCCTTGTGCCTCGCCTCGGCGATGCGACGCTCCACGCCCTTCGCGTAAGTCGCGAGCCAACCCTGCACGAATCGGCTCACCCCCAGGCGGCGCACCAGCGCGCGCTCCTTCTCGGACTGCTGGAAGGGCTCGACCTTGCCGCTGTTGTTGTCGGGGCCGAAGAGCGCGAAGGGCTGCGTCCTGGCGCGCGTGGAATGCAGGTCGAGCAGCACCTCGTGGCGCGAGAGCAGGGGACACAGCCAGTTGGCCACATGGTCCTCGAAGTCCACCGGATTGGCGTTTGGAGAAAGGTTGCGATTGAGGTTGCGATCGCCCGCGCGTTCGCCCTTCGCGTAGGCGAGGGGGTTGGTGATGGGCACGAACGTCACGGTGCCGGCAGCGATTTCGACGCCTCCGGAATCGATCTCGGCCATCACGCGCTGGATGCCTCGCGTGCCGCAGGTCTCGTTGCCATGGACGGCGCCGGTCACGATGAGCTTCGGCCCGGGCGCGAGGCCGGCGTAGGTGACGGACTTGAAGTGGTGTTTCTTGGCGGTCATGCCGGGATTTTACGGGGGAAGGGATGTGGATAAGGCGCAGTGCGGGCCCGTTCGTCGCCGAGGCTTATCCACAATGGCTTTCGAGACGGTCACGGCCCCGTATCGCTGCCTAAAATCGAGGCATGCCAATGAAGACCACTGCGGGCAATCACGGCGAGGTCGTGAAAGGGCGTGGCTCGCCCATCAATCCCGAGGGGCGCTTCGAAAAGTGGGGGCGCGAGTCCGCCGACGACGGCTGGTTCCAGGAGCCGGGCGACGGGCCGAACAAGCCGAAGACAGTAGTCGCGATCGAGCACGCGAAAAGCGTGATCTCGCGGCACGATTCGCCCGATGTCGGGTTCATGCAGTCGATCAATCCGTATCGAGGATGCGAGCATGCGTGCACGTATTGCATAAGCGGCGACACCCTGATTCTGATGGGTAACGGGCGCACATTGCCGATGTCCGAAATCAAGACAGGTGACGAAATCTATGGCAGCCGGTTCGACGGCAAGTATCGGCGGTACACAAAGGCTCGCGTGCTCGCGCACTGGAGCAGCATCAAGCCCGCGTATCGCATTTCACTCGAGGACGGCACCGGTCTGATTGCCAGCGGAGACCACCGCTTCTTGACAGAGCGTGGGTGGAAACATGTAACGGGCGCAGAACAGGGGCCAGAGCAGCGGCCGTTCCTGACGCCGAACGACAAGCTGATGGGGACAGGTGGCTTCGCAGAAGGACCCGGGGAGAATGATGAGTACCGTCGCGGGTACCTGTGCGGCATGGTGCGTGGCGATGGCCACCTGAAGCTCGGGCTCGCAACGCACGAATTTCAATTCCTGGCCGCCTCCGGGAGGCGCCACGAGATGGATGCCATTCGCGCCCAGTCGCTGGGGCGAGCCGGCGCAATCAGACGGCTGGTTGCTTGGCCGACGGCTGCCACGGGCGATTGGTTCAAGGGTTTTCTGGCGGGAATCTTTGACGCTGAAGGAAGCTTCAGTCAGGCCGCGCTTCGCATCTCGAACACGGATGCGGAGATCATTCTTTGGACGCGGCGCTGCATGGATGCCCTCGGATTTGCATTCGCGCTGGAGCACGTCCCCTTTACCGACCGGAAGCGCATGGACGTCGTGCGCTTGAAAGGTGGCCTGCGCGAGCACCTGCGCTTCTTCCATACCGTCCGCCCCGCCATCACGCGCAAGCTCGACCTCGAGGGCCAGGCGATCAACAGCGACGCGAAGCTGCGCGTGGTCGGCGTCGAGCCCCTCGGCAAAGCCATGCGCCTCTACGACATCACGACCACGACGGAGGACTTCATCGCCAACGGCGTGGTTAGCCATAACTGCTTCGCGCGGCCAAGCCACGCCTACCTCGGCCTTTCCCCTGGCATCGACTTCGAGACGCGCCTCAGCGCCAAGACCAATGCGGCGGAGAAGCTGCGCGAGGAGTTCGCCAAGCCGGGCTATCGCTGCGAACCGCTGACCATCGGCGTCAACACCGACGCTTACCAGCCCATCGAGCGCGAATACCGCATCACACGCTCGATCCTCGAGCTCTGCCACGAGCTCGATCACCCGATTTCGCTGATCACGAAGTCGGCCCTGATCGAGCGCGATATCGACCTGCTGGCGCCGATGTCGAAGAAGAACCTGGTGAGTGCGACGCTGTCCGTCACCACCCTCGAGAACGCGATCTCGATGAAGATGGAGCCGCGCACCAGCGCCCCGGCCCGCCGCCTGAAAGCGATCGAGCGCCTGAGCGCCGCCGGCATCCCGGTCAACGTCAATGTCGCACCGGTCATCCCGTTCCTCACCGACTCCGAGCTGGAGCCGATCCTGGAAGCCGCCGCAAATGCCGGCGCCATCAGCGCGGGCTACGTCCTCATGCGCCTGCCCTGGGAAGTGAAGGACATCTTCCGCGCCTGGCTCGAAGCCCACTTCCCGCTCAAGGCAGCACACGTCATGTCGCGCGTGCACCAGATGCGCGGCGGCCGGGACAACGATCCGAACTTCGGCACCCGCATGGTGGGGCAGGGGCTTTTCGCGGATCTCCTCAGGCAGCGCTTCCACAAGGCGGTGAAGCGCTTCGGTCTCGACCAGCGCGAGAACATGTTCGACCTGGATACGAGCTTGTTCCGGCCCCCATCGCTGCACGGCCAGCAAAAGCTCTTCTGACGCTTACTGGATATAGGCGCCCGCGTATCCGCGCCACGGATTGCCATACACCTCGCGTCCCGCGTCGCGATGCTCCGCCATGAAGCGCTCGATGTGCTCGGGGGTCGCCCCCTTCAGCATCTCCTTGATCTCGCCACCGGGAAAGAGGTCGCGGTAGCGGATCGGGTAACCGGCATACGCAGCGCCCTCGGCCAGGTCCGGCGGGATCTCGGTGGGATCGAGGAAGAGGCTTTCACCGGCCTCGGAATCATGCTGCCGCCGAACGCGCGCCGCCGAATCGAGGATTCCGGCCACCACGTCGGCGAGGCCCCGACCCGTCATGCGGGCCCGCCATGAAGCCCGCATGAAGAGCAGCTCGTCGGGATCCACGCCCGGACAGCGGCCCTGGTACGCCGCGGTGAGGCAGTGGTCCGCCGCCGCCAGCAGGCGCTGCGTGTCGTTGGGCTCGATATCGAGCAGCCGCAGCGTCTGCCCGATCGAGGCGCCCTCCACGTAGCGCTCCGGCGGCATTTCGTATCCGGGGTCGCCCGGATGATGATGGTCCACCCGCAGCAGGGGCTCATGGCCCCGCAAAGAGCACTCGACCATGACCAGCGGCTCGCCGGGCAGCACCAGCGCGCGCTCGAGCCCTTTTGCCGTGTGGGCCACCACGCCATCGGCCTCATAGGCGGTGCGCGGCAGGACGAGCGCGCCCTCGTTCGTGGCGCGCAGGATCCCGCGCCCTTCGCGCCTCAGGACGCGCGCGATCTCGCGCATCTCGGGATCGAGTGCGCCGAGGACGAATCGCGCCTGGGAATCGATGGCCATGGCGTTTCGACATTCCGGGGAAAACCGGGTTCGCACCTATAATTCACGCATGGCCGCGCTTCCGGTTTCCCTCGACGACAAGTACACGCTCGCCTCGGGCCGCGTCTACCTCACAGGGACCCAGGCGCTGGTTCGCCTCGCGATGGTGCAGCGCGAGCGCGACCTCGCTGCGGGCCTCAATACCGCGGGCTTCATCTCGGGTTATCGCGGCTCGCCGCTGGGTGGCCTCGACCAGGCGCTGTGGAAGGCGCGCGACCACCTCAAGGACAAGCACATTCATTTCACGCCCGGCGTGAACGAGGAGCTCGCGGTCACGGCGGTCTGGGGCTCGCAGCAGGTCGGGCTCTTCGAGGGCGCCAAGTACGACGGCGTCTTCGCCATGTGGTACGGCAAGGGCCCGGGCGTGGATCGCGCGGGCGACGCGATGAAGCATGCCAACGCCGCCGGCAGCTCGAAGCACGGCGGCGTGCTCATGCTCGCGGGCGACGACCACGCCTGCAAGTCCTCGACCCTGCCCCACCAGAGCGAGCATGCCTTCGACGCGGCGATGATCCCGGTGCTGTATCCCGCCGGCGTGCCCGAGCTGATCCCGATGGGCCTGCACGGCTTTGCCATGTCGCGCTACTCGGGTTGCTACGTCGCGCTCAAGGTCGTCTCCGAAACCGTGGATTCGTCGGCCTCCGTGGAGATGGATCCCGAGGCGCCGCGCATCGTGCTGCCCGAGGATTTCGACATCCCCGCGGGTGGGCTCAACATCCGCTGGCCCGACGCGCCGATGGAGCAGGAGCTGCGCCTGCAGCGCGACAAGATCTACGCCGCGCTCGCCTATGCGCGCGTGAACCGCCTGAACCGCGTGACCGTCGATTCGCCCAGCGCGCGCCTGGGCATCATCGCCTCGGGGAAAAGCTATCTCGACGTGCTGCAGGCGCTCGAAGACCTCGGCATCGACGAGCGCCACGCGGCGCAACTGGGCATCCGGCTGTGCAAGGTCGGTATGCCCTGGCCGCTGGAACCCACCGGCGTGCGTGAGTTCGCGCGAGGGCTGGAGGAGATCCTGGTCGTCGAGGAGAAGCGCCAGCTCATCGAATACCAGCTGAAGGAGCAGCTCTACAACCTTCGCGATGCCGAGCGCCCACGCGTCATCGGCAAGTACGACGAGCACGGCGAGTGGGAGGTCCATCGCGGCGACTGGCTGCTGCCGGCCGCGGGTGAGCTCACGCCGGCGATGGTGGCGCGCGTGATCGCCAGGCGCATCGCGCGCTTCCATACCTCGCCCGTGATCGAGGCGCGGCTGAAGTTCCTCGAGGCGAAGGAAGCCGCGCTGGCGCAGCCGCGCGCGAAGATGGTGAGGGTGCCCTACTTCTGCTCGGGCTGCCCGCACAACACCTCGACGCGCGTGCCCGAGGGCTCGAAGGCGCTCGCCGGCATCGGTTGCCACTACATGGCGATCTGGATCCGCCCCGACGAGACGATGACCTTCACGCAGATGGGCGGCGAGGGCGTTCCATGGACGGGCATCGCGCCCTTCACCGAGACGAAGCATGTGTTCGCGAACCTGGGCGACGGGACGTACTTCCACTCCGGCATCCTCGCGGTGCGCGCGGCGGTCGCCTCGGGCGTCAACATCACCTACAAGATCCTCTTCAACGACGCGGTGGCGATGACGGGCGGGCAGCCCGTGGACGGCCAGCTCACCGTGCCCATGGTCGTGGACCAGGTCACGTCCGAGGGCGCGAAGCGCGTCGTGGTCGTGACCGACGATCCCTCTCGTTACGCGAACATCCCGTTGCGTGCCGGCGTCACCGTGCGGCATCGCGACGAGCTGGACGCCGTTCAGCGGGAGCTTCGCGAGATTGCAGGAACCACCGTGCTCGTGTACGACCAGACCTGCGCCGCGGAGAAGCGCCGCCGCCGCAAGCGAGGCAAGTTCCCCGATCCGCAGAAGCGCGTCTTCATCAACGAGCTGGTCTGCGAAGGCTGCGGTGACTGCAGCGCGAAATCCAATTGCCTCTCGGTGGTGCCGCTGGAGACCGAGCTCGGCCGCAAGCGCGCCATCGACCAGTCGAGCTGCAACAAGGACTACTCGTGCGTGAAGGGCTTCTGCCCGAGCTTCGTCACCATCGAGGGCGGCACCCTGCGGAAGAAGAAATCCCCGTCTTCCCTGGGAGAGGGTCCGCCACTCCCCATCCCGACCCTGCCCACCCTCGAGCGCCCCTACGGCATCCTGGTGACCGGCGTCGGCGGCACCGGGGTCGTCACCATCAGCGCGCTCCTCGGCATGGCCGCGCACCTGGAAGGCAAGGGTGTAGCGGTGCTCGACATGGCCGGGCTCGCGCAAAAGGGCGGCTCGGTCTATTCGCACGTGCGCATCGCCGCGCGGCCCGAGGACATCCACGCGGTGCGCATCGCCGCCGGCGAAGCCCGCCTGGTCCTGGGAGCCGACATGATCGTCGCCGCCTCTGACGAAGCCATCGCCAAGATGCAGGTGGGGCACACTCGCGCGGTCGTCAATTCCGATGTCACGCCCACGGGCAACTTCACCAAGGATCCCGACCTGCAAATGCCCTCGAATGCGATGGCCGCGGCCATCTGCGAGGCTTGCGGCGCGGACAACGTCGATTTCGTCGACGCCACCCTTCTTGCCACCGCGCTGCTGGGCGATTCGATCGCGACCAACCTCTTCATGATGGGCTACGCGTGGCAGCGCGGGCTCATCCCGGTGGCGCACACCTCTATCGTCCGCGCGATCGAGCTGAACGGCACCGCGGTGGAATCGAACACGCGCGCCTTCGAATGGGGCCGCCGGGCCGCGGTGGACCTGGCGTACGTCGAGCGCGCGGCCATGCCGCCCGAAGCCCTCCCCGAGAGCCGGCGCCTGTCGCGCACGCTCGACGAGGTGATCGAGCGGCGCCGCGCCTTCCTCACCGACTACCAGGACGCCGCGTACGCGCAGCGCTACACCGACTTCGTGCGGAAGGTTCGCCAGTCGGAGGCCGAGCGCGCCCCGGGCAGCACGGCGCTCACCGAGGCCGTCGCGCGCTACCTCTTCAAGCTCATGGCCTACAAGGACGAATACGAGGTGGCGCGGCTCTACACGCAGACCGGCTTCATGAAGCAGGTGGCCGAGACCTTCGAGGGCGACTACAAGGTTACGATGCACCTCGCGCCGCCGCTGTGGGCTAAGGCGGATCCCGGCACGGGCGAGCCGCGCAAGCGCACCTACGGTCCGTGGATGCTTTCGGCGATGGGTGTCCTCGCAAAGCTGAAGGGCCTTCGCGGCACGGCATTGGACGTCTTCGGCTACAGCGCCCACCGCCGCACCGAGCGCCGGCTCATCGATGACTACCGCGCGACCATCGAGAGCCTGTTGCCGCACCTTTCGGCCGAGCGCGTGGGGCTCGCCGCGGAGATCGCCTCGATCCCCGAATTCATTCGCGGCTACGGCCCGGTGAAGGAGCGCCACCTGCGCCAGGCCAAGGCGCGCGAGGCCCAGTTGCTGGCGCAATGGCGCGACCCCGCGCCGGCGACACGGATCCCGATTCGCGTGGCGGCTTGAGTTCGCGCGCGGCGGCGACGCTCGCCATGGCGCTGGCGCTCGCCATCGCCTGCACCCCGGTCCCCGCGCCGGAAGCACCCCCGGGCGCGACGGGCCCGCCCCCGTTTGAGGAGCCCCCTCCCGCCCCGCGGGAATTCCGCGCCGCCTGGGTGGCGGTCGTCGCCAACATCGATTGGCCCAGCCGTCGCGACCTTGCGCCCGCGCAGCAACGCGCCGAGATGCTCTCCATCCTCGATCGCGCGCGCGCGATGAACCTGAACGCGATCATCCTGCAGGTGCGGCCGAGCGCCGATGCGATCTACCCCTCGGCGATCGAGCCCTGGAGCGAATACCTCACCAACGAGCAGGGCAGGGCGCCGCATCCCGCCTGGGACCCGCTCGCCGCCTGGGTCGAGGAAGCCCACGCGCGCGGCATCGAGCTGCATGCCTGGTTCAATCCGTATCGCGCGCGCCACAACAAGGCCCAGTCGCCGCTCGCGCCAGGCCACGTCGCGCGCACCCATCCGCAGGTGGTGAAGAGTTATGGCGAATACCTCTGGATGGACCCGGGCGAGCCAGTCGCCGCGCAGCGCACGCTGGACGTGATCCTGGACGTCGTGCGCCGCTACGACATCGACGGCGTGCACATCGACGACTACTTCTATCCCTATCCGGAGAAAGTCGCCGGCACGACCGACGTCGAGATCGATTTCCCCGACGGGCCATCGTGGCGGGCGTACCAGGCATCCGGCGGAACGCTCGCCCGCGCCGACTGGCGGCGGCAGAACGTGAACGCGCTCATCGAGCGCATCCACGACGCGGTGCGGCGCGAGAAGCGCTGGGTCCGCTTCGGTGTCAGCCCCTTCGGCCTCGGGCGCCCGGATCGCCGGCCCGTGGGCATCGCGGGCTTCAGCCAATACGACAAGCTCTATGCCGACGTGGAGCTGTGGATGAGGAAGTGCTGGATGGATTACCTCGCCCCCCAGCTCTACTGGCCGCGCGCGCAGGCGCCGCAGGCCTTCGGCGTGTTGCTCGATTACTGGATCGCGCAGAACGCCTGCGGACGGCATCTCTTCCCCGGCCTCTTCACGAGCCGCATCGATGCGAGCGCGCAATCCTGGGCGCCGGGCGAGATCGTGGCCCAGGTGGCCGAGGTGCGGCGCCGCCCTGGAAGCGCGGGGCACATCCACTTCAGCATGGCAGCGCTGGCGCAGAACCGCGCGGGCATCGCCGATGCGCTCGCGGCGGAGTACGCGCAGCCCGCGCTGGTGCCCGCGTCGCCATGGATCGATGCGAGCCCGCCGGCGGCGCCGGATGTCGCTGTAAACGTGATGCCCGGTGGGCGCGTGGAGATCGAGGCGGGCGCTCGCGGGGACAAGCCGGTCGCGAGCTGGGCAGTATGGACGCGTGCGGGAAATGAATGGCGCTTCACGTCTTTTCCGCGGGGGCAGGCCCGGATGATGCTCAGGCCGGTCGGCGCCGCGGCCATCGATCGCGTCGTCGTGAGCGCCGTGGACCGCCTCGGCAACGAGAGCCGGCGCGTGGCTCTCGAGCTCGTCCCCACGGCACGCACCACTGCGCCATGAGCGAGCCCCTGGGCCTCGGCATCGACGCGGGCGGCACGCACACGCGCTGGGCGTTGGCCCAAGCCGACGGCACGATCGTCGCGAGCGGCGAGGCGCGAGGCATCAGCGCGCACCTTATGAGCACCACCGAGGGGCGGCAGCGCATTCGCGACGTGATGGCCGAGGTGGCGAAGGGCGCGCTTGCCGTGGGGCGCATCGGGCGGGTGCAGGCGGGCGTCACGGGGCTACCGGACACCGATCCCGCGTTGCGGGCGATGCTGGCCGAGCCTTTCGGGCTCGAAGCCGATGCGGTCACCGTGCAGAGCGACATCGTCTTCGCCTACCTCGGGCAATTCCGGCCGGGCGAGGGTTACGTCGTGTATGCCGGCACCGGATCGGTCGCGGCCTTCATCGACGACGACGGCGCGCTGCATCGGGCGGGAGGACGCGGGACGCTCCTGGACGACGGCGGCGGCGGCTTCTGGATCGCGCGCGAGGCGCTGCGGCACGTGTGGCGCAACGAGGATGCGAATCCCGGCGCCTGGAAGCGCTCGCCGCTTGCGCGGGAGCTCTTCGCTCGCCTGGGGGGGCCGGACTGGCCGCTCACGCGCCAGGCGGTCTATGGCGGCGATCGGGGCGAGGTCGGGCGCCTCGCGCTCGCGGTCGCGGAAACGGCTGGGCGCGATCCGGTCGCCATGGCGATCCTGGAGCAGGCAGGGGCGGAGCTCGCGCGGCTGGGTAACGCGATGCTTTCGCGCTTCGGCGCGCGTCCGGTCGTGCTCACCGGGCGCGCGGCGACGCTGCACCCAGTCATCCAGCAGGCCATGCAAGCCGGGCTGCCTGCGAACTCGCCGTGCGAGCTGCGCCAGGGGGAAGCCCATTTCGCCGCGGCGCGCCGCGCGGCGAGCGCAGCCTGATGTCGCCCGCGATACTGCTGGGGGTCGTCGGCGCCTATTTCGCATTGCTCTTCGCGGTGGCCTGGAAGACCTCGCGCCATGCCGACAACGAGTCCTTCTTCATCGGCAACCGCAGCAGCCACTGGATGCTGGTGGCTTTCGGCATGGTGGGCACGTCGCTCTCGGGCGTGACCTTCATCAGCGTGCCCGGCGCCGTGGGATTCACCGGCTTCACCTATTTCCAGATCATCCTCGGGCACTTCGTGGGCTACGCCGTGGTGGCCTTCGTGCTGCTGCCGATCTACTACCGCACGCGGGTGACCTCGATCTACCACTACCTCGGCGAGCGCCTGGGCCCCACCGCGCATCGCACCGGCGCCGGCTTCTTCATCTTGTCGCGAACGCTCGGCGCTACGGCGCGGCTCTACCTCGTGGTGGCGATCCTGCAGGCGGCCTTGCTGGATGGGTACGGCGTGCCCTTCTGGCTCACCTCGCTCGTGATCATCGCGCTCATCCTCGCCTACACCTACGAGGGCGGCGTGAAGACCATCGTCTGGACCGATACGTTGCAGACCTTCTGCATGCTGGGCGGCCTCGTGGTGTGCGCCTGGTTCGTGCTGGGGTCGCTCGGCATCTCGGTGGGTGAAAGCCTTGATCGCATGCGCGAGGCCGGGCTTTCGCGCATGTTCGAGCGCGAGGCGCAGCACGCGCACTTCTGGCTGAAGGATTTCGTAGCCGGCGCCTTCATCGCCATCGCGATGACCGGGCTCGACCAGGAGATGATGCAGAAGAACATCTCGGTGCGCACGCTCGCGGGCTCGCAGAAGAACATGATGACGCTCGCCACCATCATGCTGGGCGTGGTGCTGCTGTTCCTCTACCTGGGTGGCCTGCTCTACCTGTATGCGCCGGCGGTAGGCGTGACCGCCACCGGCGATCGCATCTTCCCCGAGATCGTGCTGGGCCACCTCCCGGCCGCGATCCAGGTGGTCTTCATCGTGGCCCTCATCTCCGCGCTTTTTCCCAGCGCGGACGGTGCGCTCACCGCGCTCACCTCGAGCTTCTGCATCGACATCCTCGGCCTCGAGGCGCGCGGCGTGGAGGAGGCGCGCGCCAAGGCGATCCGCCACCGCGTCCACCTTTCCTTCGCGGCGGTCTTCATGCTGCTGGTGATGGTGTTCCACTGGGCCGACAACCCCAGCATGATCGGCGTCATCCTCAAGCTCGCGGCCTACACCTATGGGCCGCTGCTGGGGCTCTTCGCCTTCGGCATCCTCACGCGGCGCGTGGTGCGCGATCGCTGGGTGCCGCTGGTGGCGGTCGCCGCGCCGCTACTGTGCTTCCTGCTGGAAACCTTCCAGCGCGCCATCTTCGGCGACTACCAGCTGGGGCTCGAGCTGCTGGTGGTGAACGGCGCGCTTACCTTTGCGGGCTTGTGGGCGGTTTCTACATTCAGCCTTGGTTATGCCCGGAAAAGCGGAGTGAATAGCCGCGCTCGCCGATAGAGAGCGCTCCCGGCGAGCCGAAGGGCAGCGTCACCTTCCGCGCCACGTGCCCGAAGGGCAGGTGGGTCAGCACGGGGAAGGGCAGCATCTGCCGAAGCGTCTCCACCACCTCTTCCATGCAGTACGGATAACGCGCGGTGTTGGTGGGATCGCAGTCGTTGAACGCGCCCAGCAACAGAGCGCGCTGCCGCCCCAGCACGCCGGCGTGGTAGAGCTGCAGGAAGTCGCGCTCGATGGCGTAGGGCTGCTCGCCCACTTCCTCGACATACAGGATGCCGTCGCTGATCGCGGGAAAGTAGGGCGTGCCGGCCAGGTGCGCGAGCAGCGACAGGTTGCCACCCCAGAGCGTGCCGTCGACGCGCCGCGGATCGTAGCCGTGGTCGCATTCGATGTCGTCGATCCGATGCGACGCCTTCGTCACCGCCATCCAGAAATGCTGCTCGCTGAAGCTGTCGGGCGCCTCGCGGCCGAAATCCGAGGTCAGCATGGGCCCATGGAACGTCACCAGGTTGGCGCAGGCGAGCGCCGCCATGTTGAAGGCGGTGAAATCGCTGAAGCCCACGTAGGCCTTGCCGCTCGCCGCCACCCGGTTCCAGTCGATGCGATGCAGGATGCGCGACAGGCCATAGCCGCCGCGCGCGGCCATCACGAGGTCGATCGAGGGCTCGTCGACCAGCGCATGGAATGCCTGCAGGCGCTCGTCGTCGGTTCCCGCGAAGTAGCGATGCGTCTGCAGCGTCGCGGGCGCCAGGACCACGCGATGGCCCATCTCTTCGAGATAGGCGATGCCCTGCCGCAGCAAGGGCTCGTCGACACGCCCCGACGGGGCGAAGATGCCGATCGTGCCGGGTTCAGGAAGCGCTCGCGGCAGGCGTGGGGTGCGAGGCGCGCTGTCCCCCCCGCGCAGGCGGGCGCCCAATGTCTCAGCCGCCATGCAGCTGCTCGAACGCGATCAGGTTTCCGTCCGGGTCCTTCACCACGAACCAGCGCGTGCCCCAGGGCGTCTCCTCGGGCTGCCGTACCACGTGCTGGCCCTTGGGGATCAGGTCGAAGCGCTTGTCCACATTATGGATGTCGAGGTGCATGTTGGGCTTCGTGCCGCCGAGCCCCTCATCGCCGGTGGACTCGCCGGCGCGCTCGCCGATGACGACCTTCACGCCGCCGCCGGAAAGCACCGCACCGCGCGCGAGGCCCTTGCCGCCCCACGTCTCGGAGACGGTCCAGCCGAGCACATCGCGGTAGAAGGCGACCGACGCGTCGAAGTCCGCGGGCGTGATGAAGAGGTGGTGGAAGCGATCGATCATGCCTTCTCCGCCTGCCCCTGCGCATCGACGACCGCAAGCGCGGTCATGTTGACGATGCGCCGCACGGTGGCCGTGGGCGTGAGGATGTGCACAGGCCTGGCGGCGCCCAGCAGGATCGGCCCGATGGTGATGCCCGCGCCACCCACGGTCTTGAGCAGGTTGAAGGAGATGTTGGCCGCATCGAGGTTCGGCATCACCAGGAGGTTGGCCTCGCCCTTCAGTTTGGAGTTCGGGAAGGCGCGAAGGCGGATCTCCTCGGAAAGCGCTGCATCGCCATGCATCTCGCCCTCCACATCGAGCTCGGGGGCGCGCTCCCACAGCATCTGCAGGGCACGTCGCATCTTGGCGGCCGACGGCGCCTCGCTCGTGCCGAAGCTCGAGTGCGACACGAGGGCCACCTTGGGCACGAGCCCGAAGCGCCTGATCTCCTCCGAAGCCAGGAGGGTCATCTCGACCAGCTGCTCGGGCGTGGGATCGACGTTCACGTACGTATCGCAGAGGAAAAGGGTGCGCTTGGGCAGCATCACCACGTTCATCGCGTAGTAGCACGCAACACCTTTGCGGCGACCGAGCACGTGGTCCACGTACTTGAGGTGCCCGTGGTGCGCGCCGATGGTGCCGCAGATCATGCCGTCGGCCTCGCCGCGATGGATCATCATCGCGCCGATGAGCGTCGTGCGGCGCCGCATCTCCAGCTTGGCATACGACTGCGAGATGCCGCGGCGCTCGGTGAGGCGGTGGTACTCGGTCCAGTACTCGCGGTAGCGCGGGTCGTCCTCGGGATTCACCAGCTCGAAGTCGTGCCCCGCGCGGATTCGCAGCCCCGCACGCTCGACACGGCGACTCACCACCGCAGGCCGGCCGACGAGGATCGGCTTGGCGAGGCCCTCGTCGACGATCACCTGGGTTGCACGCAGGACGCGCTCGTCCTCGCCCTCGGTGAAGACGATACGGCGCGGAGAGGCCTTGGCCGCCGTGAACACGGGCCGCATGATGAGGCCCGAGTGGTAGACGAACTCGTTCAGCTTGTCGACGTACGCCGGGAAGTGCTCGATGGGAGCGGTCGCCACGCCGCTTTCCATCGCGGCCTTCGCCACGGCCGGCGCGATCTTCACGATGAGGCGCGGATCGAACGGCCGGGGGATGAGGTACTCGGGCCCGAAGCTGAGCTGCCCGGCCCCGTAGGCGAGCGCCACGAGGTCGGATTGCTCGGCGTGCGCGAGATCCGCGATGGCGTGCACCGCCGCCAGCTTCATCGCCTCGTTGATCGTGGTCGCACCCACGTCGAGCGCGCCGCGGAAGATGAACGGGAAGCAGAGGACGTTGTTGACCTGGTTCGGATAGTCGGAGCGGCCCGTCGCGATCACCGCGTCGTCGCGCACCGCCTTCACGTCCTCGGGGAGGATCTCGGGATTGGGGTTGGCGAGCGCGAGGATGAGCGGCTTCGCGGCCATCTTCGCGACCATGTCCTTCTTGAGGACGCCGCCCGCCGAGAGCCCGAGGAAGACGTCGGCGCCCTCGATGACTTCGGCCAGCTTGCGCGCCTTCGTATCGCGCGCGTAACGCGCCTTGTTGTCGTCCATCTCCTCCTTGCGTCCGGAATAGACGACACCCGCGATATCGGTGACCCAGGTGTTCTCCATCTTCACGCCGAGCGCCACCAGCATGTCCAGGCACGCCAGCGCCGCGGCACCGGCGCCGGAGACCACGAGCTTCACCTTGCCGATGTCCTTGCCGACCACGCGCAGGCCGTTCACGACGGCGGCGCCCACGATGATCGCGGTGCCATGTTGGTCGTCGTGGAAGACGGGGATCTTCATGCGGCTGCGCAGCTGCTTCTCGATGTAGAAGCACTCGGGCGCCTTGATGTCCTCGAGGTTGATGCCGCCGAAGGTGGGCTCGAGCGCGGCGATCACGTCGACCAGCTTGTCGGGGTCGGTCTCCGCGAGCTCGATGTCGAACACGTTGATGCCCGCGAACTTCTTGAAGAGCACCGCCTTGCCTTCCATCACCGGCTTGGAGGCGAGGGGGCCGATGTTGCCCAGGCCCAGCACGGCAGTGCCGTTGGTGACGACCGCCACCAGGTTGCCCCGCACGGTGAGCTCGCGCGCGACCGCCGGGTTCTCGACGATCGCCTCGCACGCCGCCGCGACGCCGGGCGAGTAGGCCAGGGCCAGGTCGCGCTGCGTAATGAGCGACTTCGTGGCCGTGATCTCGATCTTCCCGGGCACCGGCTGGCGGTGGTAGTCGAGGGCATTCTTCTTGAGGTCGTCGAGCATGTAACTCTCTGAGCCGAAAGGTTTTTGAGCCGTCGAGTTTACCACCTGCCTTTGTTACACCGGGGACAGACCCGCTTTCGCTCAATATTTGGGCAGTGCTCAAAATTTGGGCGAAAGCGGGTCTGTCCCGGTGTAACAAACCGCATCCTCCTCTTGACATCTCATAACCATATAACCAAGATCGTGGTTATGAGAAAGAACTACATGCAGGCGATCCCCCGGGAGTGGCGCCAGATCTCGCGGGCCTTCACCGCCCTGGGCGACGAGCATCGCCAGCGCATCCTGCTCACCTTCGAGCCCGGCGAGCGCCTGAATGTAGGTCAGATCGTCGAGGTTTCCACGCTCTCGCGCTCTGCTGTCTCGCACCACTTGAAGATCCTCAAGGCGGCGAACGTGCTCGAGTCGGAAAAGGTCGGCAAGGAGGTCTACTACTGGGTTGACAAAGCTTTCCTCGAGGAAGCGCTCGCCGCGGTCCTGGCATACATCCGGGAGAACGCGTGAGGCGTCGCGCCTTCCTTCGATCCGCGGCGGTGGCGCCGCTGCTGGCGTTGGGCGGCTGCCGCTTCTCCTTCGAGCAGGGCCTCTTCGCCGATTGCACCTCGGCGTCCGCCCTCCTGCGCGAGCCGATTGTGTTGCGAGCGTGGGAAGGCCTTCGCGCCGATCGCGTTTGGGACATGCACGCGCACCTATTCGGCAACGGGCGCAGTGGCGGCGGCATCTGGGTTGAGCGCGATTACGATCGTCCACAGTCGCTCGGCGCGCGCGTCCGCCACCGCTTCTACATGAATGGCGGCTGTGTCGGCGACGACGAAGACCAGCTCGACCAGGGCATGGTGTCGCGGCTCCTCCAGGTGGTCGACGAGCTGCCCGCCGGCGCGAAGCTCATGCTGCTCGCCTTCGACTTCACTTTCGACGATCGCGGCGCCCGGCGCGAGGACCTCACGACCTTCTCCGTGCCAAACGCTTATGCCCGGCGCATCGCGCAGTCGCGACCGGAACGTTTCGAGTGGATCGCTTCGGTTCACCCGTGCCGTCCCGACGCAGTCGCGCAACTGGAGGCGGCCAAGGCGGCCGGCGCGCGCGCTGTGAAGTGGCTGCCACCGGCGATGGGCATCGACCTGCGCGCGCGCAAGAGCCTCGAGCTCTACGACGCGATGAAGCGGCTCGACATCCCGTTGCTGGTGCACGTGGGCGAGGAGCAGGCCGTGCCCGGCGCGCGGCGCCACGAGCTCGCCAACCCGCTCTTTCTGCGCGCGCCCCTCGATCGCGGCGTTCGCGTCATCGCCGCCCATTGCGCCACGCTCGGTGAAAGCCTCGACCTGGACGCCAACGCCAACCCCGACAAGGCGCCGCGCGTGGCCGACTTCGACCTCTTCGTCCGCCTCATGGAGGACCGCCGCTACGAGGGGTTTCTCTTCGGCGACTTGTCCGCCGTGACCCAAGCCAATCGCGCGGCGTATCTGCCGAGACTGCTTGGCAAGCGCGAATGGCACGGACGGCTCCTGAACGGCTCCGACTATCCGCTGCCCGGCATCCTGCCGCTCTTCTCCCTCGACGCCCTCGTGCGCCAGAGCGTGCTCGACGAGGCGGCCGTGCCCACGCTGCGCAAGCTGCGCCACGCCAACGCGCTGCTCTTCGACTTCGTCCTCAAGCGCAATCTTCGCCTCGGCGCCGCTCGCTTTCCGACCTCCGCCTTCGAGACGCGAGGCTTCTTTGTCAAACCGGGGTCAGACCACTTAGTCCGCTTTTCGGATTCGGAAAGCGGACTAAGTGGTCTGACCCCGGCCTAGGAAAATGGCCTCCCACTCCCAGTTCGCGCTCCTGCGCCAGCGGCGCTTCGCGCCGCTCTTCTGGACGCAATTCCTCGGCGCGGCCAATGACAACCTGTTCAAGTTCGCCTTCACGCTGCTCGCCACCTACGAGGCGGCGCGATGGGGCGGCGGCAGCGGCGCCACGGCTGGCTTCGTGATCGGCGCGGTCTTCATCGCGCCGTTTCTCATCTTCTCGGCCACGAGCGGCCAGCTCGCCGACAAGTTCGAGCGCGGCGCCCTGATGCGCTTCGTGAAGAGCCTCGAGATCGCGGTGATGGCGATCGCCGCGGTGGGCTTCGCCACGCAAAGCGCGAACCTGCTCTACGTGTGCGTCTTCCTCATGGGCCTGCACTCCACGCTTTTCGGCCCCGTGAAGTACGCCTACCTGCCGCAGCACCTGAAGGACAGCGAGCTCACCGGCGGCAACGGCCTCGTCGAGATGGGCACGTTCGTGGCGATCCTGCTGGGCACGATGGCGGGCGGCCTGCTGGTGAAGGCCGGTGCATCGGGGCCGGTCTACGTCGCGGGCGGCTGCCTGCTGCTCGCGGTGCTCGGCCGCATCGCCGCGCACTTCATCCCGCATTCGCCGGCGCCCGCGCCCGAGCTCGCCATCAACTGGAACCCGTTCTCGGAGACGTGGCGCAACCTCGCCATCGCCGCGCAGGACAAGTCGGTGTTCCACTCGTTGCTCGGCATCTCGTGGCTCTGGTTCTTCGGCTCGATTTTCCTCACCGCCATCACACCCTTCGCCCGCGACGTGCTCGCCGGCGACGAGAACGTGGTCACGCTCTTGTTCGCCGTGTTCTCCGTCGGCATCGGCCTGGGCGCGCTCGCCTGCGAGCGGCTCTCGGGCCGCAAGGTCGAGATCGGCCTGGTGCCCTTCGGCTCCATCGGCATGACGGTCTTTGCAGTGGATTTGTGGCTGGCCAGCCGGGGGATGGCGCCGGCCGTCGTTCCAGCGCAGGCGGGCATCCAAGCCTTCCTCGCCGACACCGCCAACTGGCGCGTCCTCGCCGACCTCTTCCTTCTCGCCTTCTTCGGCGGCCTCTACTCGGTGCCGCTCTACGCCGTGATCCAGGCGCGCGCCGAGCCCACGCACCGCGCGCGCATCATCGCGGCGAACAACATCATGAACGCGCTCTTCATGATCGTGGCCGCACTCATGGCGAAGGCCCTGCTCGACGCGGGCCTCACGCTGCCGCAGCTTTTCCTCGTCGTCGGCCTCATGAACGCCGCGGTCGCCACGTACATATATATGTTGGTGCCCGAGTTCCTGATGCGCTTCCTCTGCTGGCTGCTCATCCACACGGTGTATCGGCTGGAGAAGAAGAACCTCGAGAACATCCCGGAGGAGGGCCCGGCGGTGATCGTGTGCAACCACGTGAGCTTCGTCGATGCGCTCGTGATCCTCGCCGCCAGCCCGCGGCCGATCCGCTTCGTGATGGACCATCGCATCTTCAAGGTGCCGGTGCTTTCGTTCATCTTCCGCACCGGCAAGGCGATCCCGATCGCGCCGGCCAAGGAGGACGAGGCGCTGCTCAACAAGGCCTACGACGAGGTGGCGCGCGCGCTCGAAGCGGGCGAGCTCATCGGCATCTTCCCCGAGGGGCGCATCACCGACACGGGCGAACTCTATCCGTTTCGCGGCGGGGTGCGGCGCATCGTCGATCGCACGCCGGTGCCGGTCGTGCCGCTCGCGTTGAAAGGCCTGTGGGGCAGCTTCTTCAGCCGGCGCGGCGGCGCGGCGATGACCAAGCCCTTTCGCCGCGGCGTGTTCTCGCGCATCGGACTCGAGGCGGCGCCGCCGGTTGCGCCTGAGAGCGCCACGCCGGAAGGATTGCAGGAGCAGGTATTGCAGATGCGGGGCGACTGGCGCTAGCGGCGCCGGCGATCACGTTCGAGTCGAAGGGAGTCGGCCATGATGTGGATCGGTCTCTTGGTGGGTGCGGCGATCGGGGCGTTGCTCGCCGGGCTTCCCGGCGCGATCGTGTGCGGATTCGCCGGTTGGCTCGTCGGCATCGTGATCCAGTCCAACCGCCGCTCGAAGGACGGGCCGCCGAAGGTGGCGATGCCGCGAGAGACGCTGGAAGCGCGCGTGGCGCGGTTGGAGAAGACGGTCGCGGAGCTGCAGGCGAGGTTGGAAATTGGGCCCAGCGCGGCTAGTGGTGTCGTACCGGACGCCGCACCTGCGGCGATGGTCCCGGCCCCAATTCTCTCGCCAGATCCTGTCGTCCCGGGCGCCGCACCCGCAGCGAAGGGCCGGGACCCGATCACTTCCTCGAAACCCAACCCCTTCGTCGGCTGGCTCACCGGCGGCAACACCATCGCGCGCGCGGGCCTGCTGATCCTCTTCCTGGGCCTCGCCTTCCTCGCCAAGTACGCGGCGGACAACTCGATGTTGCCGGTGGAGCTTCGCGTCGCGGCCGTCGCGATCGGCGGCATCGCGCTGCTCGTCTTCGGCTGGCGGTTGCGCGCGCAGCAGCGCGCCTACGCGTTGGGCCTGCAGGGCGGCGGAATCGCGGTGCTTTACCTCACCACCTTCGCTGCTTTGCGGCTGTGGAGCCTGCTGCCGCCGGAGATGGCCTTCGCCATGCTCGCAGCCGTGGCAGTCTTCGCGGCGATCCTCGCCGTGGCGCAGGACGCGATGGCGCTCGCCGTCATCGGCGCGGCGGGCGGCTTCATGGCGCCGGTGCTGGCTTCGACGGGGCAGGGCAGCCACGTCATGCTCTTCAGCTACTTCCTGCTGTTGAACCTCGGCATCGCAGGCGTCGCGCTCTTCAAGGCATGGCGCCCGCTGAACCTCACCGGGTTTTTCTTCACCTTTTTCATCGCGACCGCGTGGGGTGTGCGCTCCTATCGCGACGAGCATTTCGCAACCACCGAGCCATTCCTCATCGTCTTCTTCGTGCTTTTCCTGGTGGTGGCGATCCTCTTCGCGCGCAACCAGCCGCCGGAGCTGAAGAAGTTCGTCGATGGCACGCTGGTCTTCGGCGTGCCGCTCGCCGCCTTCGGGCTGCAGGCGGGAATGCTTCGCCATACCGAGCTCGGCCTCGCGTGGACGGCGCTCGCCGCGGCCGCGATCTACCTCTCCCTCGCGACCTGCCTGCGACACACGGGACGCGAGAATTGGCGACTCCTCTCGGAAGCCTTCTTCGCGCTGGGCGTTGTCTTCGTGACAGTCGCCATACCGCTTGCGCTCGACGCCCGCTGGACCTCCGCCTCGTGGGCGCTAGAGGGCGCCGCGATCGTGTGGATCGGGCTGCGGCAAGAGCAGCGCATCGCGCGCCTCTTCGGCATCGCGCTGCAGGTGCTCGCCGGCGCCGCCTTCATCCATGCCTACCCGCGCCTGCCGGCCGAAATCCCGCTGGTGGACGCAGCCTTCGTGGGCGCCGTGCTGATGTCGATGGCGGGCCTGTGGACACATCGCAAGCTCCTCGGAGCGCGCGCCGAAGTCACGCGCCTGGAATCGCGGCTGGTGCCGGTGCTGTTCGCATGGGGACTGCTGTGGTGGCTCTTCGCCGGTCACCACGAGATCGACGAGTTCGTGCGGCGGCCATTCCGACCGGCCGCGGGTGTCGCGTTCCTGACGGCGACGGCGGCTGCGCTCGGGATGTTGTCGCTGCGCTGGAGCTGGCCGCACGCGGCCACGGCGGCGCGGCTCTTCCTGCCCGCGCTCTGGCTCTCCGCGGTGTGGGCGCTGCTGGATCGCCCGCATCCGCTCGGCAACCTCGGATGGGCCGCGTGGCCCGCTGCGATCGCGTTGCAGATGTGGATCCTGCGCGCGCTGGAGCCGGAGACCGTGGGCAGGGCGTGGCGACTCGCGCATGCCGGCACGGTGTGGCTCGTGGCGCTGCTCGCCGCGCGCGAGCTCAACTGGGGCGCGGCACAGCTCACCGCCCATGCGACGGCGTGGTCCGCAGCGGCGATCGCCGTGGCACCGGCCTTGCTGCTGATCGCCCTCGCACATCGAGGCGCCGATGCGAGGTGGCCCGTGGTGGCACAACCGGTGGCTTATCGCGGCACCGCGGCCCTCGGCCTCGCGGTCGCACTTGCCGCCTGGTCGGTGTTCGTGAACCTCGAGCACGCCGGCAGCAGCTCGCCGCTTCCGTATGTGCCGCTGCTCAATGCCATCGACCTGGGGCACATCCTCGGCGCGATCGCCGTCGGCTCGACGGTCCTCGCCTTGCGACGGACGCCTGGTGTGACATCGCCGTTGCGGAGCAAGGCCGCCGCCGTCGTCGCCGGCCTCATCGCCTTCGCCTGGCTGAACGCCGTGCTGCTGCGCACGCTGCACCACTGGGCGCAGATCCCGTACAACGCGGATGCCATGTCCCGCTCGGTCCTGGCGCAGGCGTCGCTCTCGATCTTCTGGTCCGTCCTTGCGCTGGGCCTCATGGTCTTCGCCGCGCGCCGAGCGCTGCGTTCGCTCTGGATCGTGGGCGCCGCCCTCATGGGCGTGGTGGTGGTGAAGCTCTTCGTGGTGGACCTGTCCAACGTGGGCGGCATCGAGCGCATCGTGTCCTTCATCGCGGTGGGCGTGCTGATGCTGGTCATCGGCTACTTCTCGCCCGTGCCGCCGCGAAAGCAGGAGGTGACGACATGAGATTCGCACTGCTTCTCGTGCTGGCCGCGCTGCCCGCGATCGCGGCGGCGCCGGGCTTCCGTTCGTCGGCGCCGATCTCGTTCTCCGCTGAGGGCACCTTGCACCGGGTGGCGTTGCCCTTCGAGGCCTATCGCGATGCGCGGCCCGACCTGGCCGACGTCCGCGTCGTGAATTCGGCGAACGAGGAGGTGCCGATCGCGTGGGCCGGGGAGCCCGATGCCGCGCGGGAGGCGCCGGTCACGCACGAGCTGCCGGTTTTTCCGATCACGGGCAAGGTGGTCGAGGACAACTCGGTGGGCACCGAGATATCCATCAAGGCGGCCGACGGGACGCTGGTGGCGATCAAGCAGAAAGGCGTTGCGGCGAAAACGCCAAGCGCCGCGCGTACCAACGCCTACATCCTCGATGCAAGCCAGCTCGATCGCCCCATCCGCGCGCTTGTCTTCGACTGGAAGGCCGAGCCGGGAACGCAAGTCGTTACGCTGCGGGTGGCTTCCTCGGACGACCTGCGTAGCTGGAGCCCCGCCGCGTCGGGCCCGGTGGTGCGCATCGAAGCGGAAGGTCGCGCGTTGGTGCAGCCCAGGCTCGAGATACCGCCGCGCAAGGCGAAATACTGGCGCATCCGGTGGGACGGCAACGAGTTCGCGCTCGCGCACGTGCGCGCCGAGGAAGAGCCGGCGGTGCGTATTGCGCCACGCGCGGTGCGAACGGCCACCGGAACACAAGGCGCGCAGCCCGAGGAAATCGTCTTCGACCTCGGCGCCCGGGTACCCGTCGACCGCGTGCGCATCGTGCCTGCCGATACCAACGCCGTCCTTGCCGTGACGCTTCACGCGCGCGACGACGAGAAGCAACCCTGGCGCGCGGTCACCGCCGCCTCGTTCTATCGCCTGCAGCGGGAGGGCGGCGAGGTGCAGTCGCAGCCGGTCGACGTCGGCCGGCTCTCGGCGCGTTACTGGATGGCGAAGCGGGCGGCGGGGAGCACGGCGGGGGCGATGCCGACGCTTGAAGCCCATTGGCGGCCGGCTGAGCTCGTGTTCGTGAAGCGGGGCGAGCCTCCCTTCACGCTCGCCTTCGGCAAGCCCGATGCACGCTCGGCCACGCTCCCCCTCTCCAGCCTGGTTCCCGACTACAAGCGCCAGGCCGAGCTCGAGCTGCCCGCGGCGAGCGTCGCCAAGGTAGAAACCGGCCCGCCGCCCACGCGCTTCGAGCAAATCGTGGCCCAGGCCAACCCGCGGCGGATCGCCCTCTGGGCGATCCTGCTCGCCGGGGTGGGACTGCTGGGCTACATGGCCTGGCGCCTCTCGAAGCAGATGTAACACCGGGGACAGACCCGCTTTCGCTCAATTTTTGAGCAATGCTCAAATTTTAGGCGAAAGCGGGTCTGTCCCCGGTGTTACAAGATCTCCCGCATCATGCGGTCGGTCGCCCGCAGGCGGGCGGCGATCTCGAGGGCGAGCGCCGCGAAGACGCGGCCCTTGAGCTCCGGGGCCTCGGCCTCGATTTTCGCGAGTGTCTCGCGGTCGAGCACCATGACGCGAGAGTCGGCGTCGCAGAGGGCATCGGCGCTGCGCGGCTCGCCGTCGATGAAGGCCACGTCGCCGAACATGTTGCCGGCGAGGAAGGTCACGACGCGCATCTCGCCCAAAATGATCGTGACGCGGCCCGAGAGCAGGAAATAAAGCTCCTTGCTCGCATCGCCCGCGCGAAAGATCGTGCTGCCGCTGGTGAACTCCACGATCGGGCAGTGGCGCTCGAGCACCTCCGCGCCGTTTTCATCGAACTTGAGCAGCCGCGCGAAGGCGGATGGCGGCACCACCGCAGGCGGAACCGGCATCGTGGCTTCACTTAGGAACCGCTCCTCGATCCACTCGACCGCGCGATCGCGATCGGGAAACGAAGGCGGCAGCGAACCCGCCACCGCGAGCAATCCCGGCGGCCGGCCGGAAAGAATCAGGGCGCGTTTCTCCGAGCGCAGCTTTGCCGCCACCCGAAGCACCACCTCCACGGCCGTCTGGTCGAGGGCCTGCACGCGCGCGAGGTCCAGGACCACGAAGCGCGTCTTCGTCGGCAGCCGCCCGACCTCCTCGACGATGCGATCCGAAGTCCCGAAGAAGAGCGGCCCCTGCAGCTCCATGACGGCCACCTCCTGCATCCGGCGCGCCAGCACCTGCGCCACCACGGGCTGGAAAAGCCGCCGCGAGCGTAGCGCGACGCCGGTCCACACGCGCCGCACCACCTGGCGATTCATCGTGCGCAGGAACATGATCATCGAGGCGGTGACGCCGATCGCCAGCGCCGGGATCACGCCCAGCAACATCACCGAGAGCGCCACGAGCGCATAGATGGCAAGGCTCTGCTTCACCGCCGAATCCATGTTGCCGCGCGTCTGCCACGCCGTGCGGATGACGCCGAAGGCCCAGGGGTCGGTGATGCGCGCCGCCATGAGGAGCATCAATCCCGCCAGCGCGGCGAGCGGAATTCCCACACCTGTGTAGACGGCCGCCGCCGCCAGCGCGAGCACCCCGAACGGCGCCACGAAGCTCGCGAGACGATCGCGTGCGCCGCCCAGGTACGCCGAATCGGCCTGCGCGAACGAATACGCCACCGAAACGCCGCCCAGCCCCGCGGAGGCCATGTTGGCCACGCCTTGGCCGACCAGGTCGCGATCCGGCCGCGAGCGCACGCCGTAGCGCATCTCCAGCATCGCCACCGAGAGCAGCCCGTCCACGCTCGCCACCACCGCCAGCGCCACGGCAAACGAGCTCACGTGCGACCACATCGTGGGATCCGTCGCCGCGCCGATGAGGTTTCCCCAATCTGCCGGCGGCTCGAGGCGCAGTGGAAGCGATCCCATGTCCAGCACGGCCGCTCCGGTCGAAAGTCCCGGCGCCCACCTGGCGAGCATGGCGTGGACCACGACACCCGCGCCCATGCCGATGAAGAACGCCGGCCACTTGGGCCAGCGGTGGAGCATGGTCATCGCGACCGCGATGGTGACGCCGCCCACGATCATCGAGGCCGGCACGATGGCGCGCAGGTTCGGCCACTCGAGCCGCGGGACGGCCGAGGTGCCGAGCACCATCGGGATGTACACCACGAAGAGGATCACCGAGATCCCGTGCGTGAAGCCTGCGATCACCGGGTACGGCACGAAGCGCACCAATTGCCCCACCCGGAAGATGCCGCCCGCGATCTGCATGAAGCCCGCGAGCAGGGTGGCCACGCAGGTGAGGGCGATGATGAATTGCGGCGCCGGGATTGCGACGTCTCGCGACAACGCCGAGACCATCGCCGCGAGCACCACGCATTGCGCCGTGCGCGGCGAGCTGATCGCAACCGGCGTGGAGGCGAGCGCCGCGGCGATGAGGCCGCCTGCGATCGCGCCGACCAGGCACGCCAGCACTGCGAAGGGCAGGTACGCCGGCCCCAGCGGCGCGAAGACCAGCGTTGCGGCGGCAAGCGTGGTGGCGATGCAGGAGACGGCGCCGTTGAGGGCGCCGAGGAGGTTGGCGCCCAGCGGCGCTGCCTGCGACTTGAGGTTGATCATGTGGGGCCGGGCGCCAATTATCCCTTACGCTGGGGGATGCCAAAATCGGTCATGACGCGCGCCGTCATAGCCAGCCGCGACAGCCCCCGAACCTGGACGAATCGTGACTTTCGACGCCCGAGAAACCGCCCCCTCCGCCGAGCGCAACAAGCAGCCCATCCTCGAGGTGCTCACGCGCGTGCTGCCAGCGAGTGGCCTGGTGCTAGAGATCGGCAGCGGCACCGGCCAGCATGTCGCGCACTTCGCCAGGGCGCTGCCAAAGCTCACTTTCCAGCCGAGCGAGATGAACGCGGCGATGCATACCTCGATCGCGGCTTGGATACGCCATGAGAAGTTATCGAACGTGCGCGGCCCGATCGCCTTCGACGTCTCGCTCACGCCGTGGCCGGTGCGCGCGGCCGACGCTATGGCCTGCATCAACGTGATCCACATCTCGCCCTGGGAAGCCACGCTTGGCCTCATGCGGGGCGCCGGCCAGATCCTTCCACCTGGCGGCGTGCTAGTGACCTACGGCCCGTATCGACGCGGCGGCGCGCACACCGCCCCCAGCAACGAGGCCTTCGACGCCAGCCTCAAGGCGCGCGACCCGAGCTGGGGCGTGCGGGACCTGGAGGAGGTGGCGGCGGTGGCTGAGGCTTCGGGGATGATTCTCGAAGAGACGGTCCAGATGCCCGCCAACAACTTCATGCTGGTTTTCAGGAAGGCCGTTGCAGAGGCGTAGGCCGGTGCCCAATTTCCCGGCTTTTTATCCACGCCTTGAATGATTGTCATCCACGCGTCTCCCGGGACTGGGACATAAAGGGTCGTCTAGCCAGCGCCACACACCGCGTCGCCAAGCTCCCTCAATAACCGCCCGCCGTCGCCCTGCCACGCGCTGCCGTGCATGCACGCGAGCACCTGCGGGTCCTGCTTCGCCAGGCGCTCGAGCGTCGCCCGCGTCTGCGGCGCGTGGGCGTAGTAATCCATCTGCTTCCGGAAGACCTCGCTCGGCCCCAAGATGTCCGCCGAGGTGATCGCGACCTTGCCATCGCCGCCCTGGGTGAAGAGGTCGCCGCAGAGCAGCGTTCGCGTCGCCTCCTCCATGAGGAAGCCGCACTCCCAACCGTGCGGCACGTGCGGCGCGTCGTGCCAGGTGACTTTGTGGCTGCCCAGATCGAGGGTCTCGCCGTCGGCCAAACCGCGGGCGGGGCGGGGCGAGACGTCGTCGACGGAAACCATCTTGGCGATCATCCCGCACACGGGCACCGCCTGCGGGGCCGCGGCGAGGAATTCCGTGAGCGCGCCGCACTCGTCCGCCTCGAAGTGCGAGAAGCCCACGTAGCGCAGCCGCTCCACGGGCATCACGCGCGAAATGGCTTCGGAAACCAGGGGGAAGAGCTTCTTGGGCCCCGTGTGGAAAAGCAGCGGCTCGTCGGCGGCCACGAGATACTGGTTGAAGTTGAATCCGCCGCCGGGGATGGCGAGCGGAGTGTTGATGCGGAAGATCCTTGGCGCCACTTCTTGAACGTTGGTGCCGGATTGGCTGTTGGTGATCATGCGTGCCTCTGCGTGGGTTGGAATCGGGGAGGATGTGTAACGAGGAGGCGCGCCGTTACACATCCGCAATATGATTCCGGGATGCCGAACGAATCCACCGCCGCGCTCGGCCCAGAAGGGGAGCTGGCCCGGCGCATCGCCGACGCCGCACCGGGGATCGATGGGCAGGCCGAAGCGGCCCTCTACCGCCTGCTCGCCCCGCGCGTGCGCCTCTACGGCCGCCGCCACCTCCGCGACGACGAGGCTGCCGCCGACCTCATGCAGCAGGTCATGGTGATGGCGATCGAGAAGCTGCGCGCCGGCGAGCTGCGGGAGCCCGAGCGCATCGCGTCGTTCGCGTTCGGCGCTTGCCGCATGGTCACGATGGAGATGCGTCGCGGGGAGCGGCGTCGCGAGGCCTTGCTGGAGAAGTACGGCGCCGATCTCGCCATCGCCGACATCGCCGTGCCGCCCCGCCTGGACGAGGCCAAGGTCGCCGCCTGCCTGAAGCGCCTTGCCGAGCGCGAGCGCGCCGTCCTCATCGCGTCCTTCGACGAGGAAGAGCCCGCCGAGAAAGTAGGCGCCACCCTGGGGCTCACCGCGGGCAACGTGCGCGTCATCCGCCACCGTGCGCTGCAACGCCTGCGCGAGTGCGTCACCGGCAGGGGCGCGCCATGAGTGGTCACGCGGACCTCTCCCAGCTGCTCGCGTACTGGCTGGGCGAGCTGGATGAGCCGGCCGAAGCCGAGCTCGAGCAGCATTACCTGGGCTGCAGCGAGTGCAGCGCGCGCCTGGCGGAAACCGAGGGCCTCGCGGACGGCGTGCGCCGGGCCTTCGCCGGCGGCCTTGTCCACTCTGTCGTTACGCCCGCTTTCGCTGACCGGCTGCATGCGCAGGGTCTGCGCGTGCGGGAGTACCGGGTGCCAGCGAATGGAAGCGTCAATTGCACCGTCGCGCCGGAAGACCAGGTGCTGCTCAGCCGGCTCGAGGCCCCGCTGCGGGATGTCAAACGGCTGGATGTGATCGTCGACTACGCCGGGGGCGTGCGGTTCGAGGATGTGCCCTTTGACGCCGCCAGCGGCGAAGTCGTCGTCGTGCCGGGCGTCGAGAGCGTGAAAAGGATGCCCGCGCACCGGCAGGTGATGCGTTTGGTAGCCGTGGATGAGGCTAGCGAGCGAGTGTTGGGAACGTACACCTTCAACCACACGCCTGCATTTCACCCACGGCCTGAATGACGGTCATACACGGCCCGATCGGCACAACGCGCTGAAGACGGCGCTAGAAGCGGTGGCGTTTCAGGCTCGTGGAGCGGCCGTTCGGAAGGGTCATCAGAGCGGTATCCGGCCCGCTGAACGTGATGGTGACCGGCGCCACGTTGTCGTTGGTGCGCGTGTGCGGCCTCCAGGGACCTGCGATCGTCATGCCGTTGCCGTAGCTCCACCATTGGCCGTTGAATGTGCGTCCATCAGGGGTCATGTCTCCGACCGTGAGGTACCACACGGGATTGCCAACGTCGTCGTACATGTAGCCGGCGATGTCGAGGGTGTTGTTCTGCCACTCCATGAAAAAGCCACGCCCCGTCTCCTCGGGATTCCACCACCATCCCGATTGCGGCGTGCCCACGACCGCGCCCGTGGCCAAGCCGTGGGGAACGATGTTGAACCTCTCGATCGGCACCGCGCCGCCGGGCCACACCAACGTGCCAAGCGTGGCGGTGTGGAAAGAGAGCGTGATCTCGCCTTCCGTGCCGATCGTGGGCGCCCCGCGGTATGGCCCTCCCAATGGCTGGCCGCCGCTCGCGCGGAAGATGGGGCCGCGGTAGAGCGACCCGTCCAGGGACACGCCGTCTCCCGTGGACACGTACCAGGTCGACCGGCCCGAAGGGTCGTAGAGGAAGGAGGCGAAGAAGAATTTATCGCCCTGGCGCTCGATCGAGAATCCGCGACCGTCCTCGGCCGGGTTCCACCACCATCCGGTCTGCGGCGCTTCGGGGCGACATTCCTGCGCGCCGGGGAAGGACACGGCGCTGCGATTGTTGCCGCCATTGATCATGGCGGTCCCGTTGGGCCCGAGGCCCACGAAGAAGGTGGTGCCGCCCACGTTGATCATGGGAACGCCGTTCAGGATCGCCACCGAATTTCCCTGGGCCGAGAAAACGCCCGTCACCAGCGCCTGCAGGTTCTGCGCGCTGACCCCGATCAGCTGGCCGGATGCATTGAGCTGCGCGAGGACACATTGGCCGTTTGGAAGCGCCTTGTCCCTGCTCTTGGCGACCACGCGGACCGGCAGGGACGGATCGATTATCGGGTTGAGGACCTGGCTTGCCGGCGCCAACGCGAAGACGAAGATGCTGCCGCTGGTGCCGATGTCGGCGCTGCGAAAGCGCACATCCGCGACCACATCGGCGCCGGTGGGACGCGCCACCAGCAGGAATCTCGGAACGGCCTCGCCGGGGATCGCGGATGCGCGCGCCGGATCCAGGTCGAGGAACCAGTCGTTGCCTCCCAGGCTGCCTGCGCCTCCTTCGCGAAGAACTACGACCGGGGCACGACGGTGCGCCAGGGTTCCGTCGCCGAGGGCGCCGTTGCGGTTCGGCCCCCACGCCCAGACGCTTCCGTCGGCTGCGAGCGCCAGGTTGTGGAACCAGGACGAGACCTGCACGATGTTGGAGAGCTCTGCCACCCGCTCCGGCAGCCGGCGCAGCGGTTGCGAGGTGTTGTAGATGTCGCCCATCCGGTTGCCCCAATACCAGACGTTGCCGTCGCGCGTGATGGCCACCCGGAATCCATCGCCCGCCTCGATCGCCACCACGTCGGTGAGAGACTCCACGCGCCCGGGAGTGAGACGATCGGTGCTGGTGCCATCGCCCAATTGGCCGAGGCGGTTCGAGCCCCATGTCCACACGCGCCCATCGCGCCCGAGGGCCATCGAGGGCGCGATGGCGACGATGTCGGACAGCCCCTGGATTCGCACGGGCGTCTGCCGGCTCGTGGTAGTGCCGTCGCCGAGTTGACCGCCCTCGTTGTCGCCCCACGCCCACACGGTGCCGTCGCTCTTGAGCGCGAAGGACGCGTAGAACCCCGCAGCGATCGCGACCGCGCCCGTGAGGAACGGAACCGGAGCCGGAGTCTCCCGATAGAAATAGGAGAGGTCGCCATCGCCGAGCTGGCCTTCGTCATCGAGGCCCCAGGTCCACACGATTCCGTCGCGCGCCAGGGCCATGCTGTGCGACGCGCCGGCGGAGATCGCTGCGATCGCCGGCAACCCCGGCACTGCCGCAGGAGCCCCTCGAGTGGTCGTCGTGCCGTCGCCCAGCATCCCCGAATGGTTGTTGCCCCATGACCAGACGCGGCCATCGCTTCCGAGCGCGAGGCTGTGCGAATAACCCGTCGCCACGGACACCATCGCGGAGAGCCCGGGCACCTGCGTGGGAGTGGTGCGCCGGATCGGTGTGGCATCCGCCAGCTGGCCCCGAGTGTTGTCGCCCCAGGCACGCACCGTGCCGTCGGCAAGGAGCGCGAGGCTGTGCCCGGCTCCGGCGGCGGACGCTGCCACCGCAGGCAGCGCGGTCACCCGTGCGGGCATCTCCTGCAGCGAAAGGTTGCCGCGCCCCAATTGCCCGTCGCGATTTTCTCCCCAGCTCCAGAGGCTGCCGTCGGCGGCCAGCAGCAACGTGTGGTTCCTTCCCGCAGAGAGCGAAGCCGTGCTTGGCAGCCCGCCTATTCGCATGGGCACCGCGTGGTTGGGCGCCGACGGGTCGGCAAGCTGCCTGAAGCCGTTGTCGCCCCACGCCCAAACCGAGCCATCGCGCCGCACCGCGACCGAATGTCGCGAACCCGCGGCAACGGCGACCACATCGGCAAGCCCGGTCACCTGTACTGCGGCGGTACGCTCGGCATACGTGCCGTCGCCCAGGCGGCCGCTTCCATTGTTGCCCCACGCCCACAAAGTCCCGTCGGCGCGGAGGGCGAAGAAGTGCTCATCGCCCGCGGCGATCGCAACGGCCTGCGCAATGCCCTCCACCTGCGCGGGAGCCGGCCGTTGCCAGCTCCACTGCCAAACGGTCCCGTCGCGCCTGAGCCCGAGGCCCGAATCGATGCCTGCCGCGATCGCGATGACATCCGTCAACGCGGGCAGAAGCTGCGGCAGGAGCGTGTCGTCCCCGCCGAGGAAGTCGCCCCAGTGCCAGACGCGCCCGTCGGCCGCCAGGGCGAGGCTTTGGGATCCACCGGCCGCGACTGCGACCATTCCCTGGAGCGTTCCCGCCCGAACCGGATCGCCGCTGTTGGTGCGGCTGCCATCGCCCAGCGCGCCGGTTTCATTGCTGCCCCATGCCCAGACGGTGCCGTCGGCCTTGAGCGCCAGGCTGTGATGGCTGCCCGCGGCGAGTTGCCTGACGCCCGCTATTCCGGCCAGGAGCGGCGCATCGGCTCGAACGACGCGGCCCAAGCCCAGCTGGCCCATTGCATCCTCGCCCCAGGCGCGGACCGTCCCATCGGAATGGACCGCGAGGCTGTGGTCGCGACCCGCGGAGAGGTGCGGCGGCTCCGCGTGGGCCGAGGAAATGACGGCGGCGACTGCGAGCACGGCGGTCGAAGCCAGCAGGGATGCGTGGATCATGGAGCCCTCCCCGAGCGCCCGCTGTGGTTCTCCCCCGGGCTGTGGAAGACAGTGTGCCGCAAGTTACGATGCGGCATGCGACAGCCCACCCGGATGGACTCCGTCCAAACCCCCATCATCCCCACGATCGGCGCGCTCGTCCGCGCCACGCCCGGCACCATCTCGCTGGGCCAGGGCGTGGTGCACTATCCGCCGCCGCCCGAAGCGATCGAGGCCGCTGGCCGCGCGCTCGGAGATCCCACGACCAGCCAATACAACGCCGCCGCGGGCGTGCCGCAGTTGCTGGAGCGCATCGCCGCCAAGCTCCGCACCGAGAACGGCATCGACACGAAGCGCGGCTCGAGAATCATGGTCACCGCCGGCGGCAACATGGCCTTCAGCCACGTAGTTCAGGCGATCACCGAGCCGGGCGACGAGATCGTCCTGAACCTGCCGTACTACTTCAACCACGAGATGGCGATAAGCATCGCCGGATGCACGCCGGTGTTCGTGTCGACGGACGAGCACTACCACCCGCGCATCGATGCGTTGCGCGCCGCGATCACGCAACGCACGCGCGCGATCGTGACCGTGACGCCGAACAATCCGACGGGCGCCGTGTATTCCGAGGAGACGCTGCGTGCGGTGAACGAGCTTTGCCGCGAACGCGGCATCTATCACGTGAGCGACGAGGCCTACGAGTACTTCACGTATGGTGATGCGCGGCACTTCTCACCAGGATCGCTGCCGGGGGCGCAGGCGCACACCATCTCGCTCTACTCGCTTTCGAAGGCGTACGGCTTCGCGGGCTGGCGCGTGGGCTACATGGCGTACCCGGAGCACCTGGAAGCGGCGATGACGAAGATCCAGGACACGGTGCTCATCTGCCCGCCGATCGCATCGCAGGTGGCGGCGGCGGCAGCGATGGGAGTCGGGCGCGCCTATTGCGAGCCGCACCTGAAGGCGCTTGCCGAGGTGCGCGAGATCGTCCTCTCGCAGCTCGCGGCATTGGCCCCTCGCGTGCAGGTGCCAGTGGCGGAGGGCGCCTTCTACTGCTTCGCGAAGGTGGATACGCCGCTCGATCCGATGACGATCGCCGAGAGGTTGATCAAGGAGCACAAGGTCGCGGTGCTTCCGGGAATGACCTTTGGGGTCGAGGGCTGCTACCTGCGCATCGCCTACGGGGCGCTGCAGAAGGCGACGGTGGCGGAGGGGATGGGGCGGTTGGTGCGCGGGCTCAGTGGGATCCTTGACTCATGTGGGTGATCGTCGTGGTCGAGACGAGCTGAGGTCAGCTGCCGGGATCAGCGTCGTTCGCATGCGAGTCGGTGACATTCCCTCAGCGGCGGAGCTGCTGCGCCGTTTCCAGCGTCCATGAAGACTCACCGTCCTGCCGCCTTGTCGGCAAGCCACACCTTCCGCACAGTCTCAGGCCGGGACCACCTCGACACGCAGCTTGCCGCCCTTGGCCCTGCGGGCAAGCCGCTTGTCGAATGTGCAGAAGGCATCGGCTTTGTGCGCCGAGGCGAGGTGCAGCGCGTCGGCGAAGTCGTGCCCCGCGTCGTAGCCATCAAGGGCTTCGGCTACCGCCGGCGAGTCCGGCGTCACGTTCGCAAGCCCGAGGAGCGCGCGGAAAGCCCCGGAAATGGCATGCGCTTCGATGCCGTACGCGGCGCGCAAGACCCACTCGGTCTCCAGGAGCACGGTCGAGCACACGAGGACTTCCGACTTCTCGACCAGGCGCCGCGCGCGTCGCGCCTGTGCCGCATCGTCGCCGACCAGGAGGCGCACGAGCACGTTGGTGTCGATCGCGATCACTTGCGGCGCCGCTTCGCTTCGGCATCCACCGCGTCGCGCATCTCCGCGACGCTTTTCGCCGGGCCCTTGTAGCGCAGGCAGCCCGCCACATCCTCGATCCGCGAGGCCCCGAAGGCTTTCACGGGCTTGAGCAGCACGCCGTCCTCCGTGCTCACGACCGCGAGCGTCTGCCCCGGACGCCAGGCCTTCGCGGCACGGATCGAGCTGGGCAACACGATCTGTCCCTTGCTCGAGATTCGGGTGGTTTGCATGAGGGCTCCGAGGTAAGACAATGGTAAGACATCATAGACTGGGCCGCGTTTCCGCTCAATCAACGCGCCCGGCGAGGGGGCGGTTGACGGGCAGACGCGTCGCGCAGTTGCTCCCGACGAGCTGCATCTTCCTGATTAACGGACAGTACCGCCGGCCCGCCGCTCATCGCGACCGCGACACCTTCCGGTCGGCATCCGCCAGATCGAACGTATCGGGATGGAAATCCCGTCCCACCCAATCCCTCATGTCGCGGTGCTCGGGATGAAGAGGATCGAGGATCGCTTCGAGGAACTGCTGGTAGCCCGGGAGGCCTCCGCAATCCTCGGGCGGACATGCCCGAGCGCCCGCGATGCACCTTACGGTCTTGGTCGCGCCGGCAACGGCCGGGTGGATCTCTTCGAGGAGGACCGTGTGGCGCCACGAATCCCCGAAGTCGTACTCGTAGGCGATGGCGTCACCGGGACGGATCAGGACCTCGTGGAGGCGCTCGAGGGCGTCGTCCTCCAGGTACATCATGCCCTCAGGATCCGGGCGGCCGAGCTGGCGGCCGTCGAACTCGAACATGTGCAGGTGCGAGTTGGTCCAGCCCATCGCTTTCTGGATGACCCCGTGGAGCCGGCGCAACGTGGCCGACGCCGGAACCGTCACCCGGCGCCAGATTGCCGGCGAGATGTCGTCCAGGGATATCCGGAGTTGGTACGTGGAGTTGCGTCGTTGTTTGTCGATCAAGCCACTGCCCTCATCAAGTCGAACGAAAGCTGCCGCGTATTCAGGTAACCAAGAGCTCAAGCGCCTCGGCGGGCAGCATCACCAGTGTTCCGCCCAGCCTCTGCCCGAACAACGCCCCGAAATCGGTTCGATCTCCCGTAACGAGGACAGGGCAGCGCGACTCGACGGCGGCGGCGAGGATCGGCGCATCCTTCGCCGGCAGGCCCATCGATGCCGCCCATGTCACGCGCGTGCTGCTGGGCTCGGCGCAGACCACGATATTCCGCAGCAGGGCGGCCAGGTCGGCCAGGCGTTCCGGCCGTTTCGACGCGAGGTTGCGCCGCGCCTCCTCGAGGGCATGGGGCGATGACACCAGGATGCATGCCCCGGCCGCGGCCAACTCGAAAAACACCCGGATCGAGGCGCCCTCGCGATAAGCGGCGCTGAACACGACGTTCGCGTCCAGGAAGACGCGCATCGCTACTTCTTGGCGCGCTTCTTCTTCAGGTAGGCCTGCACCTTCCGCTCCATGGCGGCCGGGATCGTATTGGCCTCCTCGAACTCACGGATGCGCTCATCCGAATAGGCCTCGATGGGGTACACGGCAACCGGCCGCATGACGATGGTGCCATCGTCGCCTGCCTCGAGAACCACGCGGGATTCCTCGGCGATGCCCGCGGCGCGCAGGATGGAGCGCGGGATGGTGAGCTGGCCCTTCTTGCCGATCTTGGCGAGTTCCATGGGGTGTGAGGCACGGTCGATTTCCGGGTGTTCATTTTGCCGGGATTCCGGATTGCCGGCAAGCCGGCAGAGTAGGGATGCGATAGCCCGTACTGACGCGGCGGTGAAAATAGCTTCGCAACCCTCTGATCTTCTTACCGAAGTTCCGATGCATTAAACTCCCCTCACCATGTCCGGCTCCACCCTCGGCACCCTCTTCACCATCACCACCTTCGGCGAATCCCACGGGCCTGCAATAGGCTGCGTGGTCGATGGCTGCCCGCCGGGGATGGAGCTCTCCGAAGCCGACATCCAGCCCGACCTCGACCGCAGGAAGCCAGGCACCTCGCGCCATGTGACGCAGCGCCGCGAGGAGGACAAGGTCGAGATCCTCTCGGGCGTGTACGAGGGCAAGACGACCGGCACGCCGATCGGGCTGCTCATCCGCAACACCGACCAGCGGCCCAAGGACTACGCCAAGATCGCCGACGCGTTCCGCCCCGGGCACGCCGACTACACGTATCTCAAGAAGTACGGCATCCGCGATCCGCGCGGCGGAGGGCGCTCGTCGGCGAGGCTCACGGCGCCCGCGGTGGCGGCGGGGGCGATCGCGAAGAAGTGGCTGCGCGAAAAGTACGGCGTGGAGGTGCGCGGCTACCTCGCGCAGATCGGCCCCAACAAGATCGACTTCAAGCGCTGGGAGGACGTGGAGGCCGAGGGCAACCCCTTCTTCGCGCCCGACGCCTCACGCGTGCCCGAGCTCGAGCAGTACATGGACCGGCTGCGCAAGTCCGGCGACTCGTGCGGCGCCCGCATCAACGTTGTGGCCACAGGCGTGCCCGCGGGGTGGGGCGAGCCGCTCTACGGGCGCCTCGATGCCGACATCGCGCAGGTGATGATGGGGATCAACGCGGTGAAGGGCGTGGAGATCGGGGCGGGATTCCATTCAATCGAGCAGATGGGGACCGAGCATTCCGACGAGATGACGCCCGAGGGATTCCTCTCCAACAACGCGGGCGGGATCCTGGGCGGGATCTCGACAGGGCAGGACATCACGGTGTCGATTGCGATTAAGCCGACGTCGTCGATCCGGCTAGCGCGCCGCACTATTGACATCAAGGGCAACGCCGCAAGCATCGAGACTCATGGCCGCCATGATCCCTGCGTGGGAATCCGCGCGACGCCGATCGCCGAGGCGTTCATCGCGCTCGTGCTCGCAGATCACGGATTGCGCAACCGCGCGCAGAACGCTGACGTGGACGAGCGCGTGAAGGCGGTGCCTGCGAATGCCGCGAAGGCATCGGGAATCGTTGGGAAGGCCCCCAAGCTGGAAGATCCCGATCCGCTCGAGGCTTAGCAAGGGGGGGGGCGGCTCAGCGCCAGAGATCTAAAGCCGGTCTCGCTGGGCCAACAAACAACGGGAGCCGATGTTCATGGCAGTAACCGCGAGAGTTCTCTTTGACCGGCCGCAGCGAGAGATCGCGTCGCTGGTAGTCCGGCATATTCGCCAATCATCGTCGGTAAGCATCGTTACCGGTTTTGCGACCCCGGGCGGCGTCGCTGCACTTTCGAGTGAGTTCCTCGCGAACCCAGGGCGATTGGCCACATTTGTGGTCGGCGCAGCAACATATCCAGCTTTCGATGCCTTCGATCAACTGTTGGCGGCTGGCGTGCCCGGAGATCGACTGTTTGTGCACCTCGGACATACTCGAATGACGGGTGGAAAGAAAAACCCCTTTGCGCGCTTTCACCCCATGCTCCACAGCAAGATCTACTTAATGGAGCTGCCGGGCGCTCGCTCCTGCGCATTCATTGGCTCGCACAACGTCACATCGTTTGCGCTTACAGGACTAAACGGTGAGGCTGCTGTGATGCTGGAGGGCCCCAGAGACTCGATTGAGTTCCAAGAGATTCGCAACCATGTTCAGGTTGCTCGATCGCAAGCTACGCAGTATTCGCCGGCTCTCAAGGAAGCGTATGCATGGTGGCTTCGGGAGTTTGTTGAGGGCCTTCGAAGCGAAATCAAGTCTCCTCAAGATTGGGTAACCGTGCGAACAATTCTTGTTTTTGCAGAGGCCTCAGCTGCTCCAGGAATTGGCGACCAGATCTACTTCGAAATTCCGGCCGGCATTGAACAGTTAGAAAGCCTGAAGACGGAAGTGCACCTTTACCTCTTTGCTACGCTGCCGTCGACGGCGTGGCAGGCACTTCACAGCCGATATAGCGCATTGGCGTCGATTACCTGCACGGTCATCGGCGCCGAAAATCGGCAGGGCAATAAGGAACTGGCTGCTGATTGGCTCATCGAGGAGGTGCCGCACGCGACGCTGAAGCGGGTGGCCGGCGGTGTTCACCGTCCATTGACGCCTGTTGGGAAGCAACAAGTCAGGGCCGAAGTGCGACAGACCTCCGTTGAGGCATTTGATTACTCATTTGAGCGTGAACGGCTGACCTGGAGCCCCGAACTAGCAGGCGAGGAAATCTTTCCATCCTCCGAGGCTATGGAGCCAGCGGTAATTGAGGAGGCCCGCGGAGGTAAGTTAGCAAGCGGCGGCTGGAGGTTGGTTACCGGCCTCTACGCAGGGGTTGCGTTCGAGAAGGATCAAGAAGCGCTGGGTCGCGCTTCCCCCGAGGCTGGTGCGTACCTCGTAGTGTCGCTAAGGCGAAGGCGCGCCGCGAAGACGGCGGACGTTTAGGTGCCGGGGACTGTGGTCGCTGACGTGGGAGCCTTTTCAATCAGATTTGTAGCTGGAAGGGATTGGTAGATCACACCCTCCATCGTCGAGATGTCTTGAGTTGAATGCGCTGCGATGCTGCGAGCGATAGGGGTGTGTACATGAAGGGACATATGTCTCGCGACCAGAGTCAGATCAAGTGGATCTGCGACTTCATCTGGAACATCGCGGACAACCGACTGCGCGACGTGTATGTGCGCGGCAAATACCGCGACGTCATCCTCCCCTTCACCGTGCTTCGGCGGCTCGACGCCGTCTTGGAAGAGACCAAGCAGAAGGTGTTGGAGCGCAAGCGCTTCCTCGACAAGAACAACGTCGCCGAGCAGTACGGAGCCCTGCGGATGGCAGCAGGGCAAGCGTTCTATAACGTCTCCGAGTTCACGCTCGCCAAGCTCAAGGCCAGCAGTCAGGGCCAGCGTCTGCGCGAGGACTTCATCGCCTACCTTGATGGCTTCTCGCCGAATGTCCAGGAGATCCTCGCCAAGTTCAAGTTCCGCGATCAGATCCAGACGATGGTTGATGCACACGTCCTGGGCTACTTGATTGAGGACTTCCTTGACCCCGAGGTCAACCTGTCTCCACTGCCGGTCAAGGACGCCGACGGCCGGATCAAGTTGCCTGCACTAGACAACCATGGCATGGGCACCGTGTTCGAGGAATTGATCCGCCGCTTTAACGAGGAAAACAACGAGGAGGCGGGCGAGCACTTCACGCCGCGGGATGTCGTCAAACTGATGGGGAAGCTGATGTTCATGCCGGTGGCCGACCAAATTCAGTCCGGCACCTACTTGCTGTACGACGGCGCTTGCGGCACCGGGGGCATGTTGACCGTCGCCGAGGAGACTCTTCAGGAGCTGGCCGAGGAACACGGCAAGGAGGTCTCCATCCACCTGTTCGGGCAGGAGATCAACCCCGAGACTTACGCCATCTGTAAGGCCGACCTGCTGCTCAAGGGCGAAGGCGACGAGGCCGAGCACATCGTTGGCGGTGCGGACAAGTCGACACTGTCCGCTGATCAGTTCCGTTCCCGCGAGTTCGACTTCATGATCTCCAACCCTCCCTACGGAAAGAGCTGGAAGACCGATCTCGACCGCATGGGCGGCAAGAAGGGGTTCAACGACCCGCGCTTTATCGTCAGTCATGGCAACGACCCTGAGTACAAGCTCATCACCCGCTCCAGTGACGGGCAGCTCATGTTCCTGGTGAACAAGCTGCAGAAGATGAAGCAGCGTTCGCCGCTGGGCAGCCGCATCGCCATCGTTCACAACGGCTCGGCTCTGTTCACCGGCGATGCCGGTCAGGGCGAGAGCAACATCCGTCGCTGGGTACTGGAGAACGACTGGCTCGAAGCAATAATCGCCCTGCCGCTCAACATCTTCTACAACACGGGCATCGCGACCTACATCTGGGTACTGGCCAATCGCAAGGCCGATCACCGCAAGGGCAAGGTGCAGCTGATCGACGCGAGCAGCTGGTTCAAACCGCTGCGCCGCAACCTTGGCAAGAAGAACTGCGAGTTGTCCGAGGCGGACATCCAGCGCATCGTCGACCTCTACCTAGGGCAACCTCAGGACACGCCGGAGTGCAAGTGGTTTGACACCTCGGACTTCGGCTACTGGAAGATCACCGTCGAACGTCCGCTGCGGCTGAAGAGCCAGCTCAAGCGCATCGCCATCGAAACCCTACGCTTCGCCAGCGGCGACGAGGCCCTGCGCGCCGAGATCTGGGGCAAGTACGGCGACAAGCTCTACTCCGAGTTCCCGAAGCTCAAGCCTGAGATCGAGGCGTGGCTGAAGGGCGACACGGGTGAAGACAAAGACGAAGACGAGCCGGAGGGCGATGAGGACGAGAGCACGCCTCCGAAGAAGGCGGTGCCCGAGAAGCGCCGGAAGAAGCTGCTCGACTCCGCGACCTGGCAACGCGACAAAACCCTGATCGAACTGGCACTGCTCGCGCAGCAAGAGCTGGGGGACGGCATGTTCGACGACCACAACGACTTCCGTGCCCGCTTCGAGGCAGCAATGGCCAAGCACGGAAAGAAGCTGGCCGCAGCCGAAAAGAAGGCGATCTTCAAGGCTGTGAGCTGGCGTGACGAATCCGCGCCACCGCTGGTCGCCAAACGTACCAAGCTGAAGAAGGATGAGCACTTCGAGCCAGGACTAGACCGCGTGTACCTGCAGGAAGCCGGCAAAGACCGGTTCATGGTCGAGTACGAGCCAGACACGGATCTCCGCGATACGGAGCAGGTGCCGCTGAAGGAACGCGGCGGCATCGATGCCTTCTTCAGGCGTGAGGTGCTGCCTCACGCGCCAGACGCCTGGATCGCTACCGACGCGACCAAGATCGGCTACGAGATTTCCTTCGCCCGCTACTTCTACAAGCCGGCGCCGCTGCGCTCGCTGGACCAGATTCGTGCGGACATTCTCAAACTGGAACAGCAGACGGAAGGCCTTCTGCAGAAGATCGTTGGAGGGGTGCCGGCATGAGCGAACGCCAAGACTTGCTGGCATCCATCGCGCAAACGATCCAGGACTACCGCGACGGATCTCTGCCGAGGCCCATCACCGACCATGTCGAGCGCTGGGTGCAGCAGTTCGATGCCGATGTGCAGCTTCCGATCCTGCGCGAGGTGGATCACGTTCTGAAGAACACGTACTTCTCGAAGGAGGCGGTGTCGAAGTTCATCCGCGGGGCGATCCGCACGGCCAAGCTCACTGGCCCGAACCCCAGGGACTTCTGGCGGTCTGCAAACTTCCTGGACATCCAGGGCGGCGGCGACAGCCAGACCGACATGCTCGCCTTGTTCTCGGAGGTGCTTCGAGAGGAGTTCGGAATCGGGATCGAAGATTGCGGGCAAGGTAACGAGGTTTACATCTACCTCGATGACGGCATCTTCACCGGCAATCGGGTGAGGCGCGATCTGGAAGGCTGGGTGCGCGACCTCGCCCCGGCGCAGGCAAAGGTCCATGTGATCTGCATCGCGCTGCACAGCGGCGGGCAGTACTACGCGAACGGCCGCATTCAGACTGCCGTGACGGCGGCGGGCAAGAAGGTCGACATAACCTGGTGGCGTGCCATCGAGCTCGAGGATCGCCGGGCCTACAGTGCGTCTGCGGACGTGCTGCGCCCCACGGTGATGCCGGACGATCAAGCAGTGCGGGATTATGTGGCGGGTATGCAGTACCCGCCGACGCTGCGAGCACCGGGGAGCCCTGGCACTGCCGGATTGTTCTCAAGCGACGCGGCCAAGACCCTTTTGGAGCAGGAGTTCCTGAAGGCTGGCGTTCGCATACGGCAGTTATGCACGAATCTGGGTGCCACCCAGCGCCCGCTAGGCCACATGACGCTGGAGACCCTGGGCTTCGGATCGCTCATCGTGACCTATCGCAACTGCCCCAACAACGCGCCCCTGGCGTTCTGGGTAGATGCGCCGTGGTACCCGCTGTTTCCTCGAACCACGAACACGCAGACGGCCGTGCGCAGGATGTTCGCAGACTTGACCGGGGACGGCGCTTGATGAGCAGTAGCGATCAAGTCCGCACCTACAGCCGATCCGAGAGCGTCGTCTTCCTCAAGACGGACGAGCCGTTTGGCGGCCTATCGAACATGGCTGGGGGCTACCCCATCCGTGTGAACGGCATCCGCATCCTTACGTCCGAGGCTCTATACCAGGCCTGCCGGTTTCCCTACCTGCCCGACGTGCAGCGGATGATCATCGGCGAGAACAGCCCGATGACGGCCAAGATGCGGAGCAAGCCGCACCGCAAGGACTCACGTCGAGACTGGGACCACGTCCGCGTCCGCATCATGCGCTGGTGCCTGCGTATGAAGCTCGCCAGCAACTGGAGCGCGTTCAGCGAGCTGCTGTTGAGGACCGGCGACCGCCCGATCGTGGAGCAATCTCGAAAAGATGATTTCTGGGGCGCCAAGCCCGTTGGCGATGGAAGCACGCTGGTGGGTATGAACGTGCTCGGTCGGCTGCTAATGGAACTGCGCGAGCAGGTGAAGGAGCACGGCCGCGACGCCTTTCTTCGGGTTGAGTTGCCCGGCATTCCGGACTTTCAGCTGCTCGGTCGACCCATCGAAGTCTGGGCGTTGGAGGCCGCGCAGCAAGGGGCCGCCGTCTTGGCAATGCCGCAAGCGGGGCTCTTTGGTGATGACCTAACCATGGAATCCTCGTCGGCTACAGCTCCCACTTCGGTGACTGCAGCCGCGCAGACAGCGGAGCACTCGTCTATGCCCGTTCGGTTGCCAGTCGACGCGGACGTTGCGCTTGCAGCGGGGGTTAGCCCGATTTCCGTGAGTGACTGGGCCAGCGCGTACCCGAGCTATCGCACGGCCCGTATGCGATGGCTTCCACCCGTTCCGGAGCACTGGAACGAACAGCGCGCGAAGACCCACTTCCGTGAGGTGGACGAGCGCTCTCGCACGGGCCAGGAGGAACTCCTATCGGTCTCCCACTTGACCGGTGTAACCCCGCGCAGCCAGAAGAACGTCACGATGTTCAAGGCGGCGAGCTACGTTGGCCATAAGGTCTGCCGCCCTGGCGACATCGTGGTTAACACGCTGTGGGCATGGATGGCGGCCTTGGGTGCGTCCACACATACCGGCTTGGTCAGCCCGGCCTATGGGATATATCGGCCCCGCAACGCTGACAGCTTCAACCCGGGCTACCTCGACTACTTGCTGCGGACCCGCGCCTATGTCGCCGAGTACATCGGTCGCTCAACTGGCATCCGATCGTCCAGGCTGCGCCTTTACCCGAACCAGTTTCTCGACATCCCGCTGCTTGAGCCGCCGCGCGCCGAGCAAGACCAGATCGTCGCCTACCTGCGTGCACAGGACGCGCATGTGGCTCGCTTCATCAACGCCAAGCGCGACCTCATCGCACTGCTGACCGAGCAGAAACTGCGGATCATCGACCACGCCGTCACGCGCGGTCTCGATTCAAACGTACCGCTTCAGTCCACTGACATCCAATGGCTCGGCGACGTACCGGCTCACTGGGAACTCCGGCGTCTGAAGTTCCTGGCCAGCAACGTCACGAACCAGACAACGGTCAAGGGCAACGACGAGGTCTACCTGGCACTTGAGCATGTCGAAAGCTGGACAGGCGTGTCGCGCCCACTCGAAGGAGATGTGGAGTTTGCGAGTACGGTGAAGCGATTCGGCGTCGACGATGTTCTCTTCGGCAAGCTCCGTCCGTACTTGGCGAAGGTGACTCGTGCAACTCGCCGCGGAGTCTGTGTGAGCGAGTTCCTTGTGTTGAGACCGAAGAAGACCATCGTACTGCCCGCCTATCTTGAGCAACTGTTGCGCTGCAAGCGCGTCATTGATCTGGTCAACAGCTCGACTGCTGGCGCAAAGATGCCTCGCGCCGATTGGACCTTCACCGGGAACATGCGTTTGCCAGTGCCACCCGCAGGTGAGCAGCACGACATCTTGGCCTACATCACCCGTGAGACTAGAGAGCTCGACGACGTGATTCAGCGGGCAAGTGACGAAATCAGGCTCACCCACGAGTACCGGGACCGCCTGATCGCCGACGTCGTGACTGGTCAGATCGACGTGCGCGGCTGGAAGCCCGGCCCTGACGATGTGGTCAGCGACGACGAGTTGGCCGTCCTGCGCGACGACGAGGCCGGCAGCACCGAAGAGGAGGAAGCCGATGGCGACAACTGACACCAGCGAAAAGGGCCTCGAAGCCCTGATCGTGCGCGACCTTGTCGTCAGCGGCTACGTGCAGGGCCATGCCACAAACTACAACCGCGATGTGGCACTGGACGTGACCCAGTTGCTCGCCTTCCTCCGGGCGACGCAACCGAAGGCCGTCGAGACGCTGAACCTAAACGCGGAGGGCATTCAGCGCACCCAGTTTCTACACAGACTGCAAGGTGAAATCGCCAAGCGCGGCGTGGTGGACGTGCTGCGCAAAGGCGTCGGCCACGGCCCGGTACACGTCGACCTCTACAAGCTGCTCCCCACGCCAGGCAACGTGGCGGCGACCGAGGCCTTCGGCAGGAACATCTTCAGCGTTACCCGGCAGGTGCGCTACAGCAACGACGAGTCCCAGCGCGCGCTGGACATGGCAATCTTCATCAACGGCCTGCCGGTACTTACCTTCGAGCTGAAGAACTCGCTGACCAAGCAGACCGTCGCGGACGCCGTGGTGCAATACCAGACCGACCGCAACCCGAGCGAACTGCTGTTCCAACTCGGTCGCTGCATTGCCCACATGGCGGTGGACGACGCCGAGGTGCGCTTCTGTACCCACCTGACCGGCAAGACCTCCTGGTTCCTGCCGTTCAACCGGGGTTGGAACAGCGGGGCCGGCAACCCGCCGAATCCCCATGGCCTGAAGACCGACTACCTGTGGAAGCAGGTGCTGGTGAAGGAGTCGCTGGCCAACATCATCGAGAACTACGCGCAGGTCGTCGAGGAAGAAGAGGAAGATGCCAACGGACGCAAGCGCAAGACGCGCAAGCAGATCTTTCCTCGCTACCACCAGCTTCGCTCGGTGCGCGCACTACTACGCCGCAGCCGCGCTCACGGTGTCGGCAAGCGCTACCTGATCCAGCACTCGGCCGGCAGCGGCAAGAGCAACACAATTGCATGGCTGGCCCACCAGTTGGTGGAACTGAAGACGTCGGCAGATGCGGGGCAGGCGCAGTTCGACTCGGTCATCGTCATCACCGACCGCCGTGCGCTGGACACGCAGATTGCCCGCACGATCAAGTCCTACGACCATGTGGCTTCGATCTATGGTCATTCGGAAAGCGCCGATGAGCTGCGCACCTTGCTGCGCCGAGGCAAGAAGATCATCGTGACGACGGTGCAGAAGTTCCCGTTCGTCCTGGACGAGCTGGGTGACCTCGGCGATAAGAAGTTTGCTCTGCTGATCGACGAGGCGCACTCCAGCCAGGGCGGCAAGACGACGGCGAAGATGCATCTGGCGTTGTCCGGACAGACCGCGGAAGGCGGCGAGGAGGAAGAAGAGGAATCGGTCGAGGACAAGGTCAACGCCTTGATCGAGTCCCGCAAGATGTTGGGCAACGCCAGCTACTACGCCTTCACGGCCACACCCAAGACTCGGACGCTCGAGCTTTTCGGCGAGCGCCAGGTCGTTGGCGACACGGTTCAGTTCCGCTCGCCCGAGGAGCTGACCTATACGACCAAGCAAGCGATCCAGGAGGGCTTCATCCTCGACGTGATCGCCAACTACACACCGGTGTCCAGCTTCTATCACGTCGCCAAGACGGTCGAGCACGACCCGGAGGTCGACAAGGTCAAGGCGCTGAAGAAGATCCGGCACTACGTGGAGTTCCACGACAAGGCAATCCGCCGCAAGGCCGAGATCATGGTAGATCACTTTGTCGAGCAGGTGATCGGCGCAAAGAAGATCGGCGGCAAAGCGCGCGCGATGATCGTCTGCAACGGAATCGCACGGGCCATCGACTACTTCCGCGAGGTTTCGGACTACCTCACCGAGATCAAGAGCCCGTACAAGGCCATCGTGGCGTACTCCGGCGACTTCGAGATCGGCGGAGCGAAGAAGACCGAGGCCGATCTCAACGGGTTCCCGAGCAAGGACATCCCGGCCAAGCTCAAGCAGGAGCCGTATCGCTTCCTGATCGTTGCCAACAAGTTCGTCACGGGCTTCGACGAGCCGCTGCTGCACACGATGTACGTAGACAAGCCGCTGGCCGGCGTCCTGGCCGTGCAGACGCTCTCACGACTGAACCGAGCGCATCCGAAGAAGGCGGACACGTTCGTGCTCGACTTCGCCGACAACGCGGAGGCCGTGAAGGCGGCGTTCCAGGAGTACTACCGCGCCACGATCCAGGAGGGGGAGACTGACCCCAACAAGCTCCACGACTTGAAGAGCGATCTGGACGCACACCAGGTCTACAGCCGGCCGCAGGTGGAAGACCTCGTCGCGCAATACCTTGGCGGAGCTGAGCGCGACCAGCTTGACCCGATCCTCGACGCGTGCGTCGCCGAGTACGTCGAGAAGCTCTCGGAGGACGACCAAGTCAAGTTCAAGGGCAAGGCGAAGGCCTTCGTCCGGAGCTACGGCTTTCTAGCCGCGATCCTGCCCTATGGTCACCCGGCATGGGAGAAGCTGTCGATCTTCCTTAACTTCCTGATTCCCAAGCTGCCCGCACCCAAGGAGGAGGATCTGTCAAAAGGGGTGCTCGAGGCCATCGACATGGACAGCTACCGAGCACAGGCCCAGGCGTCCATGCGGATGGCGATGAACGATTCAGAAGCTGTGATCGAGCCCCTTCCTTCTGGCGGGGGCGGGACTGTAGGCGAGCTGGAGCTAGACAGGCTCTCAAACGTCGTCAAGCAATTTAACGACCTTTTCGGGAATATTGAGTGGCGTGACGTTGACAAGATTCGCAAAGTTGTCACTGAAGAGATTCCGACGCGCGTCGCTCAGGACAAGGCATACCGGAACGCCCAGACCAATTCCGGAAGGCAGAGTGCTCGACTCGAGCACGACAAGGCGCTCAATCGAGTGCTGCTTGAGTTGGTTGATGATCACACCGAGTTGTTCAAGCAATTCAGTGACAACCCTTACTTCAAGCGCTGGCTTGCCGATATGGTTTTTGATGCAACCTACCGCGCTGGCGCACCGAGGCCGGATGGGACGGGCACGGGTCCATGACTGGCGTTCGTCAAAGTGCTTTGGCGTTCATCCTCTGCTCTCCGCCGCCCGCTGAAACAACTCATACCGCATTTCCAGGCACCTCACCTCCGGCCGATTCTCTCGGCGCCTCGGGAGCGTGAGAGGCTTCAGGTGCAGTCCCTGGATCGCGTGCTTGAGCGTCGGCCCATCCGTTTCGTCCAGCAGGTCGGGCCGGATCTCGATCACGTAGTCGGGGCGAATGCCGATGAAGTACTTGTCGAACGCCGCGTGATGGAGTGCGCAGAGGGCCACACCGTTGGTGACGAGAGGGTCGCCTTCCGGATTCGCGTCCGGGATCAGGTGAGCGGCATCCAGGAGCTCCTGGTGGCGCAGGCGGCAAAAGGCGCATTGGTGCTGGTAGGCATCGAGCACTCGTTCGCGGAAGGCGCGCTGATGGAGACGCACGCGCACCACCGCGGTGGAGTAGGCCCTGCGCGCGAACTCCGCCTCGTCGCCGGTCGAGAGCGGGGCTTGTGCGTCATCCGCGAGGCCCGGATGCCGCACGTCATCGACCGCGACGGTGAATGTGTACGCACCCGGGTTGTCCGCCACGACAAAGACGGGCCACGCCGCTAGGTACTTTCCCTCGGCCACCCCGTGGAGGTACACGAGCGGCAGGCGACGCTGCATCGCCGCCCGCAGACCGCGGTTGTCTGCGTGGTTCGGGTCGGTGCCCCGGTACCGGTAGCGCAAGAGACCCTCGGACCCGAAGGAGTCGTCGTACGGGCCGCCATACACCGTCGTGATCGAGAGTGGCACCTCCTCTAGCACTCGCGGCTTGAAGATGCCCTGCGGCCCCACCAGCGGCACCCGCACTCCGTCGAACTGGAAACCGTCGGAGAGCACCTTCCATGGGAGGACATCGCCGTGCCGGGAGACTTGCTGGGTCAACCAGTCGAAAGTGGCCTTGCGGACGCGCGTGTCGTGGAGGGGGGCGAAGGCCATGGCGAGTTTGACGGAATATAGCCGACCCGAGCGAATCGCCATTCCCAGTCAGGGATGTCCTTCCAACTGCCGCGGAAGGTTGATGCATCGACTTGGTGCGCAAAAGCTTTGACGGACGCCTGGGAATGACAGAATTCGTCGCATGTCCTCCCTCGACTACCACGAGCGCAGCAAGCACCGCCTGCGCGCCTATGCGCCCGGGCCAGGCCGGCTCGACTGGGCGAACCAGCCGGATCCCTTCCGCACGTTTGAAGGCGCGCCTCGAATCCAGTTGCCGCTTGCGGCCGATGCCCTTGCAACCCGCTACCGTGATGTGCGCGCCGGAGTCCTTCCTCGGCCCGCGCTTCTCGATGCCAAGAGCGTGGCCATCCTCTTCGAGCTCGCCTTCGGGCTCTCCGCGTGGAAGGCCTTCGGCGGCAACCGCTGGGCGCTCAGGTGCAATCCCTCGAGCGGCAACCTGCATCCGACCGAGGCCTACCTGCTTTGCGCGGCGATGGAGGGGCTGCCGGGCGGGCTCTACCACTATGTGAGCCGCAACCATGCGCTCGAGCAGCGTGCGGCGGCCGAGGGTCCCACGGGCGGCCTCCTCATCGGCATCACCTCGATCCATTGGCGCGAGGCGTGGAAGTACGGCATGCGCGCCTGGCGCTACTGCCAGCACGACTGCGGCCATGCCATCGCGGCGGTGGCGTACGCGGCCGCGGTGCTGGGGTGGCAGGCGCGAATGGTCTCCTCCGTCCGCCTGCGTGAGGCCCTGCGCAATGCGACCTGGCACGGGCGCGCCAATCGGCTGAGCGACTCGCACGTGGAGTGGTGCGACATCGAGGCGATCCACCGCGCCACAGTCAAGCCCGCCACGGCGGAAACCGGCGACGCGTTCGCGATGGAGCTGCCGGCGCCCGCGGCCCCCGCGACGGATCTGCGCTTCGCCGATCTCGCGCGGCAGCGAAGGAGCGCCGTGGATTTCGACGGCGTCACGTCCATCTCGGCGGATGCATTCTTCGCGATGCTGGAGTGCCTCCTGCCGCGCCCGGGCACGCCGCCGTGGAATGCCATGCCGTCGCCGCCCCGGGTGCATCCCGCGTTCATGGTCCATCGCGTCGACGGGCTGGGGCCGGGCCTCTACGTCCTCCTCCGCGACCCATCGGCCATGGCGAGCCTCAAGGCCTCGATGCGGCCCGATTGGCTATGGCAGAAGGTGGGCCCCGAGCACCTGCCGCTCTTCCTGCTCCTGCCGCACGACCTGCGCGCCCAGGCGCGGCTCATCTGCTGCCACCAGGACATCGCCGCGGACTCTTGTTTCGCGCTCGGGATGCTCGCGCATTTCGCCTGCGCGATCGAGGAGCCGTGGCGCTACCGGCATCTCTTCTGGGAGTGCGGGATGCTCGGGCACGTGCTCTATCTCGAGGCCGAGGCGGCGGGCATCCGAGAAATCGGGGGGCGGGGCGGTGGAGGATGCAAGGCTTTCGACGCTGCCGCCGCAGGGGGTCGAGCGGCTGGGAGTAAACTAATCCTTAACGAATCCGTTAAGGGAAGCCATGGCCATCAAGTCCGAAGACATCGTCCCCCTGAACCAGGTCAGAGCTCGCTTCACCGAGCTGGCTGAGGAAGTCCGAGCCGGCGCCGAGAAGGTCATCACCCGCAACGGTGAAAGCTATGTCGCGCTGGTCGATGCACGCCGGCTGGATCATTACCATCGCCTCGAGCGCGAGCACATCCATCTTTCCCTGCTGCAGGAAGCGTTGAGCGGGATCGAGGATGTCCGGGATGGGCGTGTGGCGACGGCGCGGCAAGTGCTTGCCAAGTACGACGTTCGACGCAAGAAGTAATGCCGCGGGCGCGGTCCGTTCTTGTCACCCGGAATTTCGACCGCAATCTGGCGGCCATCCGGGATTTCCTCGAGGCTGCCGGGGCGCCGGCGGCCTTCGGTGAGTTGGTCGGGCGGCTCGCCTCGGAGGTCATCCCGAACCTGCAGCGCTTTCCCGCCCTCGGGGCTGATTTCATCGCGCGGGCGCCGTTGTCCGCGGATGGAATCGCGTTGTTCGAGAAGGTCGTGAAGGCTGCGGGCCCGCACTCACAGGTCCGCCAGCTGATCGATGGAGACTATTTGATCCTCTATCTGGCTTGGGGCGACACGGTGTACCTCCTGTCGATCAAGCATCACCGCCAGCTGTCCTTCGACCTGCTGGGGCACTGGCCGTAGCGCGCAGCCCAAAGGTCTGCACCCGTCGGTCGCGAAACCGTCGGACGTGGCTGCAGGCGGCGATCCTCGGCTATTCGGGCCCGCGGATTCCCGATCGAGGAGCTGGATGGCGTGGCAATGAAGAAGGCGTCAAAACGTGCGCGCGGTTGATACGAACGTCCTTGCGCGTTACTACCGAATTCCGGTGACCCGGCCGGCGAGTATCCCGCCGACTCGACCGGCCGCGCACGAGAAGCGCAGGCGATACCGAAGCCACCGCCGCTAACCGCTGACTTTGGCATTCCCTGGAGTGCCCAACCGCCGCACCACCCCCATCGCCACTCCCGCCATCTCTGGCACCTCCCGATTCCTCTTCCCCGCAACTTGCATCACCTGCCAGAAGCCGCCCCCGCCCTTCACGCGCGCGACGGCGATGTCGGCGAAGCGCCGCTCGCCCTTTCGGATCGAATACACCGCGATTCTCCCGGCCCTGCACTCGTTCTCGTAGGTCGCGAGGCAGTTGCGCATCACCTCACCCTCCATGCGCAGGTCGAGCGCGCAGCGTAGCGGCACGACCTGGAAGCCGGCGATCGCAAGCGTCTCGGAGGGCACGGGCCAGGGCGCGCGCGCCGCTGCATCCGTGAGCGCGCGGTGCCGCCACGCCTGCTCGACGATCCACGGCCAGGAGTGCTGCTGCTGGGGATCGGGGAGGGGTTGCTTGGTGTTCAGCCAGATGGCGACGAGGTCGAAGTCCTCCTCATGAATTTGCCCCCGGGCCATCGTCGCGGCTGCGACGCCCGGGGCGACAAAGGTTTCGGCGTCGCGGGCGACGAGCTCCTTGTGCAGCGTGCGCAGGAACCAGTCCGGCGTCGAATCGATCCCCGCGCGCAGCGCGAGCACCCCGAACATCGGGTGCAGGGGCTCGTGGATCTCCAGCCGGTCCAGGAGGTTGGCGAGGCGGGCGACCGTCTCGATGCAGTTCTCCATCATGCAGAACCCCGTTGCCTGCGAGAACGGCTCGAACCCCCAGCGCTCGAGCTTGCGCCGCGCCGACGGCGTGATGCCTGCCTCGCGCACCGCGCGCTCGAAAGCTTCCACGGGCGACCCCTCCACCGAGCTCACGAGCTGCAGGAAAGGCAGCAGCCGCGGGTGCTCGGCCGCCACCAGGGCGAGCTCGCGCACGTGCCGGGCGACCCAGTTGAACGTCTCCAGCCGCTCCGGGCCGCCATGGAACGTGCGGTGCGTGAGGGACACCACGAGCGGGTCGAGCCGCAACTGGCGCAGCACGCCACGGCGCAGGCGGTTCCAGTCGACGCAGCGGTGGAAGGTGCGGGCGAACACGCGGCGGATGTACATGCCCGTGGGGCCGGACAGCGTCTTCGGGTGCAGGCCGCACTCGCGGGCGGCGGCGACGAGGATCGGGGACATCGCGGCGGGGAAGCCGAAGCGGTTGATGGGCTGCGAGAGGTTCGCGGTGGCCGCGCATCCGTCGGCATCGGGGTCGTCGGTGATGTAGTCGAGCCGCAGGTCGGTGCCATCGGCCGCCGCGGAGATCTCGAGCACGCCCCAGAGCCAGACGCCGCGGCGCCCTTCGGCCTCCCAGGTCTCGGGGGGGAGGGCGAGGTGCTCGACCACGCGCGGGAAGGCCACCTCGATCACGCGCTCCACGACTGCGCGTCGCCGTTCGGGGACGTCCGATTTGAGGACGTCGAAGCTCGGCCGCGCGGGCGGGGGCTCCGGGCGCAGGCAGGCGTCGAGGGTGGGGCGCGTGGCACCTCCGATCGTTCCTGCCTCGTGGCGGGAAGTCATGGGGAGACGATAAGGGCGTTTGGGCTCATGGGGTGAGCCAGGACCACGTGCCATAATGGTTCCAATATGGTTCCATGGAGCAAATCATGGCCACCCTGACCCTCAAGAACATTCCCGACGAGTTGCATGCCCTTCTCAAGGAGAGCGCGGAGAAGAACCGCCGCAGCCTCAATAGCGAGATCCTCATTCGCCTCGAAAGCGCGTTCAAGGCTCCCGTTCTCGACATGCGCGCCCATGCGCGGGAGCTGAAGGCATTCACCGATGCCCAGCCGATGGCGGACCACTCGCTGGTCGACTGCTACAAGCGCCACGGCCGGCCGTGATTGTCGTCGACAGCAATGTGGTCGCCTACTGCTGGATCCGGGGGGCGCGCACCGAGCTCGCCCAACACGTGCGCCTCCGCGATCCCGAATGGCACGTTCCGATCCTTTGGCGCTCCGAAGTGCGCAGCGCACTCTCGGGGTTCGTTTGGCGCGGAACGCTCGAGCTCGAGGGCGCTGCGTCAATCATGGCAATGGCGGAGAGCGCTCTTGCCGGGCGCGAGCACCTGGTGGCGAGCGGCGCGGTGCTGGAGCTGGTGGCGCGCTCTCGCTTGTCTGCGTACGACTGCGAGTTCGTGGCACTCGCGCAAGCCCTGGCGGTGCCGCTCGTGACGGAGGACGCGGCCATATTGAAAGCGTTTCCGGAGGTGGCGCTCGACATGGAGGGCTTCCTCGCGACTTTCCCTTCGATTCCACCGGCGGCGCACGAGAAGCACGCGCGCTATCGAACGGCCAAGCGGCGGAGGTAGGGCGAGAGTGCCCCTCGACTACCACGAGCGCAGCAAGCACCGCCTGCGCGCCTACGCGCCCGGCCCCGGGCGGCTCGACTGGGCGAATCAGCCGGATCCGTTCCGCACCTTCGAAGGTGCGCCTCGAATCCAGTTGCCGCTCGCCGCCGACGCCCTCGAAACCCGCTACCGGGATGTGCGCGCTGGAATCCTTCCGCAGCCTGCGCCCCTCGATGCGAAGAGCGTAGCCATCCTCTTCGAGCTCGCCTTCGGGCTCTCCGCGTGGAAGGCCTTCGGCGGCAATCGCTGGGCGCTCAGGTGCAATCCCTCGAGCGGCAACCTGCATCCGACCGAGGCCTATCTGCTATGCGCGGCGATGGAAGGGTTGCCCGGCGGGCTCTACCACTATGTGAGCCGCGACCATGCGCTCGAGCAGCGCGCGGCAGCCGAGGGCCCCACGAGCGGCCTCCTCATCGGCATCACCTCGATCCATTGGCGTGAGGCGTGGAAGTACGGCATGCGCGCCTGGCGCTACTGCCAGCACGACTGCGGCCATGCCATCGCGGCGGTGGCCTACGCGGCCGCAGCGCTGGGGTGGCAGGCGCGGATGGTCTCGTCCGTCTCGGATAACGTGCTTGCGGGATCGCTCGGGATCGATCGGGCCGGCGACTTCGAGTCGGCGGAGGACGAGGCGCCCGATGCGCTGCTGTGGCTTGGCGATCCCGCTGCGGCGCCCGATGTGGAACGCCTGCGTGAGGCCATGCGCGATGCGACGTGGCACGGGCGCGCCAATCGGCTGAGCGACTCGCACGTCGAGTGGCGCGACATCGAGGCGATCCATCGCGCGACGGCCAAGCCCGCCACTAGGGAAACGGGCGACGCGTTCGCGATGAAGCTGCCGGCACCGGCGGCCCCCGCAACCGATCTGCGCTTCGCCGATCTCGCGCGGCAGCGAAGGAGTGCTGTGGATTTCGACGGCGTCACGTCCATCGCGGCGGATGCATTCTTCGCGATGCTGGAGTGCCTCCTGCCGCGACCGGGCACGCCGCCCTGGAACGCCATGCCGTCGCCGCCCCGGGTGCATCCCGTGTTGATGGTCCATCGCGTCGACGGGCTGGAGCCGGGCCTCTACGTCCTCGTACGCGACCCGTCGGCCATGGCGAGCCTCAAGGCCTCGATGCGGCCCGATTGGTTATGGCAGAAGGCGGGCCCCGAGCACCTGCCGCTCTTCCTGCTCCTGCCGCACGACCTGCGCGCCCAGGCGCGGCTCATCTGCTGCCACCAGGACATTGCCGCGGACTCGTGTTTCGCGCTCGGGATGCTCGCGCATTTCGGCTGTGCGATCGAGGAGCCGTGGCGCTACCGGTATCTCTTCTGGGAATGCGGGATGCTCGGGCACGTGCTCTACCTCGAGGCCGAGGCGGCGGGCATCCGCGCGACCGGCATCGGCTGCTTCTTCGACGACGAGATGCATGCGCTGCTGGGCATCGCCGATCGCGAGTGGCAGAGTCTGTATCACTTCACCGCGGGCGGGGCGGTGGAGGATGCGAGGCTTTCGACGCTGCCGCCGTACGGCTCGTGGAGAGAAAGCAGCTGAGCCGGCACCTTTAAAGCTAATCCACCACCGCCGCACGCACCATGCTCCGCCACTCGTTGCGGAGCGCGACCCGGTGCTCATCGCTGACCTGGATCATGTAGATCGCGATCACCTCTCGCTTCGGGTCGATGAAGAAGAGGGTGCCGGCGTTCCCGGGCCAGCCGTACTCGCCGGCCATTCCGCTCTTGATCGGATCGCCACCCGCCTTGCTCACCGCGAAGCCCAGTCCGAACCCGCCTTCGGAGCGCCCGGGGATGGCGCCCAGGTGGTCGCGGGTCATGAGCGCGATGGTTTCGGGCTTGAGGATGCGCTTGCCTTCGAGCTGGCCGCCGTTGGCGAGCATCAGGCAGAACCGCAGGTAGTCGCGCGTCGTGCTGAGGAGGCCGCCGCCGCCGGATTCGAGCGCGGGCTTTTCCGCGACACTCCACCGGACCGTCATGGGCTTGGCGCCGGGCTTCTGCGCCTGCTCGGCGGCCCGCGCCACCTTCTCGGGTGGCAGGAAGAAAGCGGTATCGCGCATGTCCAGCGGCTCGAGGATGCGTCTTTCGAGCACGCGGCCGAGCGGCTCGCCATCGATCACTTCGACGACCCGGCCCAGGACATCCACCGAGACGCCGTACTCGAAGCGCTCTCCCGGCGAGAACTTGAGCGGCAGCTTGGCGATCCGCGACACCGCGGCCTTGTTGTCGATGTCGCGCGCGAGAACACCCCGGTAGCCGGCGTTGACCGGGTGGGTTCCGCCGTAGACCAGGCCCGACGTGTGCCGCATGAGGTCGAGCACGGTCATCGGGCGCTGCGGCTCTGACTTCTCGGTGCCCACCCGCATCCCCGCCAGCTCCGGCAGGTATTTCGAGACCGGGTCGTCGAGGGCGAGCTTGCCTTCTTCGACCTGCATCATTGCCGCCACGGTGACGATGGGCTTGGTCATCGAGTAGATGCGGAAGATCGCATCGGGCCTCATCGGGTCCTTCGCCGGGCGGTCGCGATAGCCCATCGCCTTGAGCCAGGCGATCTGGCCCTTGCGCGCGACCAGCATCACCGCGCCCGCCACCGTTTCCGCATCGATGTGTTTCTGGGTGACCGCCTCGATCTCGGCCAGCTTCTGCGAGGAGATGCCGACCGACTCCGGCGAGCTGGCCATTGGCAGCGGAAGATCCCCGCTGCTGCCTCCCATGGTTGCGCAGCCGCCCAGGACGATGGTGATCAGGATCGCTTGGAATCTGGACATGGCCCCTCCCCGGGCTGGTGCGGGGCTCTACTGTATGCCTATCCCTGTCGTGATGATTGGAAAGCCCGCGTAGGACGTTTCCGTCACCAGAAACCATCACCGCATGTGGCCGTCAAATTCCGCGACATGCGCAAACTCCTACATTTCGCATCGCGGTTGATCGCCTTCGCAGCGCTGCTGCTGCCCTTGCTGGCCCTGGGCGAAAACTACTCGGACATGTGGTGGAACCCGAACGAATCGGGGTGGGGGGTCACCATCGCCGACCACGAGACGCAGCTGGTCGCGGTGTGGTACACGTACGACACCGATGGCGCGCCCATCTGGTTCACCGTCCCGGGCGGCACCTTCAACGCCAACCGCACCTTCTTCAGCGGCGATCTCTATCGCACCACCGGCCCTTCATGGGCGGGTCCGTTCGATCCGGCTGCTGTCGTGCGAACGAAAGTCGGCACCGCGTCGTTCGAGTTCTTCCCCGGCACTGGCACGGCCAACTTCACCTGGACCGTGGGCTCGACCACGCGCAGCCGGCAGATCCAGCGCCTGCCCTTCGGCAATGCGCCGGCCGTGTGGGGACTCGACCGCACCGATCTCTGGTGGAATCCCGCGGAGTCCGGTTGGGGCCTCACGCTCGCGCAGCACGGCAACAACGTGTTCGCGGCCTGGTTCACGTACGCCCCATCGGGACGCCCGCTCTTCATCGTCATGAGCGGCGTGCAGTCGCAGACGCCGGACTCGTTCACCGGCACGCTCTACACGACCACGGGGCCCGCATACAACGCGCCGACCTTCGATCCCGCGCAGGTGCGCGTAACGGCCGTGGGATCGACGACGGTGCGCTTCACCGGGGATACGGCGACCTTCACCGCGACGGTGAATGGTGTCACGCAGGTGAAGACGATCACGCGCCAATCCTTCGGCGGCCCCGTCGCTCCCCCGGTACCGACGAGCGACAACCGCGTGGAGGATTCCGGCGGCGGGATCACGTTCAATGGGCCCTGGACGCGGAGCGATTCGACTTTGGGATGGAGCGGCGGCTCGGCCATGCAGTCGGCCACGGCGGGCGCAACCGCCTCGATCACCTTCACCGGCACCTCCATACGCTGGATCGGCAGCCGCGGCCGCGGCATGGGGATCGCTACCGTGAGCGTGGACGGCGGGCCGCCGCGGGAAGTGAACCTCTTCGCGCGCCCGACCGACGAGGTCCACACGCCCGTCATCACGATCAGCGACTTGAGTCCCGGCCAGCACACGTTGACGATCACGGTGACCGGGCGCAAGGACAACCAGGCGCAAGGCAGTGTCGTGGTGGTGGATGGATTCGATATCCAGCCGGGGACGACGATTTCGCACTGGCAGGAAACGAACCCGGGCCTGCAATACAGCGGCCCCTGGACCAAGTCCAGCATCGCGTACCCCTTCAGTGGCACGGGCGTCTCGAACGTGCCTGAGCTGCCGGTAAGCGCGGAGGAGACGCAGGCCGCGGGCGCCTCGGTCAGCGTGCCCTTCCGCGGCACCGCGATCAGCTGGATCGGCTATCGCGGGCCCGATGCCGGCATCGCCACGGTGCGGGTGGACAGTGGCGCGGCGAGCGAGGTCGACCTGTACTCGCCGATCGCCACGTTCCAGCCGGTCGTGTTCACGGCGAAGGGACTGGGCGATACCAATCACGTGTTGACGATCACGGCGACCGGACGGAAGAACGCGGCATCCAGCGCGGCGCGGGTCGTCGTCGACGCGTTCGATGTGGTCACGCCCGGACGGCGCTACGAGGAATACGAGCCCTCGATCATGTACGCCGGCAGGTTCTGGACGCCGCACAATGACGCGCGCGTCTGGAGCGAAGGCGCCACCGCGACCTCCAACGAGCCGGGTGCGACAGCGACCTTCGTCTTCACGGGGACCTCGGTCACCTGGATCGGCTGCCAGAAGGGCAGCGCCGGCGGGGTGGTCGACGTCTTCATCGACGACGTCTTGCAGGAGCGGGTGCGGCTGAACCAGAACTACCCGACCGAGGGCTACCAGATGCCGGTGTTCCGGAAGGACGGGCTGCCGTACGGGCCGCACACGATCAAGCTGCAGGTGGTGAATACCGATGGGTCGTATGTGGTGGTGGATGCTTTCGACGTTCGCTGAATAGATGCCCCGTCGCAGCGAGGCAAAAAAATGGACGTTCGACCTGGTCGAACGTCCGGCAAGACACCCGCTTGCGCGGGCATCGACAGGTTGCTAGTTGCGGTTGGGGTTGTTGGGCGCGCGATCCCGGTTGTTGGGGGCGCCGTCACGGTCACGATCGCGGTCGCGGCAGCGCACCGTGTGGGGCGTGCTCAACGAAGGCCGGGGCGATGCCCTCGGCGGCCGGAGTCGGCCGCGCTGGGACCGGCTTGTCATGCGGAAGGGAGCTTCGTCGACTTGACTGTGTAAGCGAATTGCTTACACTTGTAAGGAATGAGCTTACAAACAAGTATCGGCGCGGCGCTCCTGGGCCGCACCCGCGAAGCGGTGATCGGATTGCTCTTCCTGGATCCGGCGATCGGACTCCACGTGCGCGAAATTGCCCGGCGCACGGGCTTTTCGGCGCCCACGGTCGCCCGTGAGCTGCGCATTCTGGAGGCGGCCGGCGTCGTCACTTCCGAGGCGATCGGCCGGCAGCTGAGCTATCGCGCCAATCCGACCTGCGTCCTCTATGCCGAGCTCAAGTCGATCGCGTTAAAGACCTGGGGCCTGCGAGGCAGGGTCGGAACTTCCATCTTGAGCCTCGACGGCATCGACGCGGCCTTCATATTTGGCTCCTTCGCCGCCGGGCAGGCTCATCCCACGAGCGACGTGGATGTCATCGTGATCGGCAGCGTCGACTACGCGGTCCTCTCGGAGGCGATGTCGCGCGTTTCAACGGAAGTTGGGCGCAGCGTGACCGCCAAGCTCTACCGCGCGGGCGAATGGGCCCGAAAGGTTGCGGATGACAACCATTTCATGTCGGCAGTCATGGCGGGTCCCAAGCTGTTCCTGGTCGGCGACGAGGAGGTGCTCGGTGGCATTGTTGAATCTGGAACGGCTCGTGGAGCGAAGGCAGCTGAGCCGGCACCAGCCTACTCGTCGCGAGGTCGAAAACCACCTGTCCATCGCGCGCGCGTTTCGCGACGCCGCAAGCCTGCGCGGCACGTCTGATCGCTTCCGGGGCTTGCAGCCCAGCTCGTAGCCAGGACGGCTTCCCGCCTCTTCAGTTCTACTAGCGCCCGTCGATCCGATCCAAGAAAGGCGCTTCCTGCTCAGGGATCGGTTCCATCCGGCGCCGCTGTGCTTTCTCGCTGGTATGGCGCAGGTACCACGTGATGAGCACGAGCATCTGAACACCTGCGCTCGAAATGATTTCGCGCATATTAGCGTTAGATTCTGCCGTTGAGAGGACGGCGACGCGCGTGAGCAGCAGGGCGAGAAGCATGGGGCGCATAGGTGCCTCGGGAATGGGCGGCTCGTAGGGGTGAGCGCCAATGAAAAAAGGCCCGGTTCCCCGGGCCTTCCTCATCGTCGCGGTTACGCGCGCGCGCTCAAACGGTGCGAATCCTCGACGCCGCCGGCCCCTTCGGACCCTGCGTCTCGTCGAACTCCACGGACTGGCCTTCCTTCAGGGACTTGAAGCCGTCAGCCTGGATCTCGCTGTGGTGCGCGAAGAGGTCCTTGCCGCCGCCCTCGGGCGTGATGAAGCCGAAACCCTTGGCGTCGTTGAACCACTTGACAGTGCCTTTGCTCATTTTCACTTCCTTGTACTGGTCCGGAGCGAAGCCCGACTCCGGGAACGGGTCACGAAGATCAGGGAAGGGAAGGCACGAAACGTGAGTACCGGAACTTCACTGCGATGATGATCCTGCCCCGACAGTATGCGCCCTCCGGCGGCGTTTCCCCGGAACCGAACTTCCCGCCCGTTACTAATAGGTGCAAGCTTCCAGCTCGGCTCGGTTAACGCCCCTTCGGCCCCTCGGGAGGAACCCATGAGCGACGCGCCGTTTCTCAGCTTGATCAAGGACTTGGAGCGATCGATCGGCGTTCCCCTCGACCTTCGCGAGGACGAGTCGATCACCTTCACCTTCGATGCGGACATCAACGTGACGTTGACGCCCGATGAGCGCGGCAACGTCGTGATCGATGCGGACCTCGCGCGCTACCACGAGGCCGAGGGCGAGGGCGAGGCCGCAGTGGCGCGCCTGCTGCTGCTGCAGAACTACGCCGCGCGCACGGGCAGCACGCTCTTCGCCGCCGTGGGCAGGGAGGCGCAGATCGTCCTTACCCAGGCGGTCCCCATCGGCGAGCTCGATGCCGCCAGGCTGGGCGATCGCATCCAGGTGGTACTCGGGGAGGTCGAATCGCTGCGCCGCGCCATCGACGCTGTGGCCGCGCCCACGCCGAAGACGCAGGAGACGGCCGCGCAGGCCGAGGAGATGCTGCGCACGCAAACCATTTTCCTCAGGGTCTGAAAAGGAGGAACGCCATGAGACTCGACGCACCGCAGGCCATCGACACCCAGCAAGCCGCCCGCGACCTCATCAAGACGCTCTCGGACCACTACACCGAGACCGAGGGCAAGGGGCGCATCCTCTTCACCAAGGACGAGGCGACCGGGAACATCACCGGCACGGACCGCTCGCGCGGCATGTGGGCGCGCATGACCACGGTGGCCAGCAACTCCTACGCGCAGGCGAAGGCGGATTTCACGGCGATGGTGCGGCTCGCTTACCCCGACCACGCGGACATGATCCTGTCGCACATGGACCGGCGCCAGGAAGGCACCAAGGTCACGGACATGCTCACGCCCGGGATGATCAAGGCCGCGTACTCCAAGGCGCAGTCCCTCGAGGCGCTGGGCTGGCCGGCGGGTGCGCGCGTGGCCACGGCGCTCGCGCGTCCCAACGGCGCGCATCCGACTCGCATGGAGGTGAGCGCGGCGGTGTGCCTCATCAAGGATGGCGCCAAGCCGGTCCTCAACCTCGGCAACGACCACGGCCTCAATGCGGCGACCAAGACCGCGCAGAGCACGCAGTTCGACCAGGCCCGCAACTTCGCTGCCTGCCACGACACCGCCGAGCAGTTGCAGCAGGTCATGGGCGAGCGCGCGACCGAGCGCATCGTGGGCGGCGGCGGTGCCGATAACCGCCGCGCGGCGGCGCAGTCCGCCATCGATGCGTTGAGCTCGGGCACGCCCTGCATCATCCATCTCAAGGCGACCGCGGGATCGGGCGGCCACTCGTTTTCCCTCGTCGCCAAGCCCGACGGCAAGGTGGACGTGCTGGAGGCGTGGGCCTCCTCGCACGCCGATGCCGACCTGGCGAGCCTGCTGCCGCACACCAAGCGCGGCCTCGACAAGGATGTCGTCATCCAGGCGCTGCGCGACATGGTTTCGGACGATCTCGACACGCGCACCGCCGGATACACCGCCTTGAGCATCGCCTACGACACCGCGGCGCGCTTCGAGATGGTCCGCGATCCCCACCGGGGCCCCGACGGGCACGAGACCGAGGACCCCGTCGACCTCAAGGACCAGGACGCCAACATCAACCTGCACGCGCAGATCCGCGACCTCAAGCCGCGGCAGGCGGTCATGGACGAGATGACGACGCGCCTGGACCAGCTGCAGCAGTTCCGCCAGGACCTGCAGTTCACGCCCGAGGAGCAGCAGGCGATCGACGACGAGGTCGAGCAGCAGCGCGTGGCGATGGAGAACTGGCGCGCGCAGCGGGACGCGCAGAACGTGTAGGGACGGCGGGGCGCATCCATTCGGCAGGGGGTGCCGCCGCAATGGCGCATCATGCAGGCCTGATGATCGAGGCCTCCCAGAGGAGGATCCATGACAATGAGCACGAGCTGCAAGATGTGCGCCGAAGGCCCGGTCAGCGATGATGGCCACGCAGCGCTCGCCTTCTACGTGCAAGGGCCGTATCCCGGCCACCACATCTTCAAGTGCGGCGCTTGTGACGAGCGCTGGATCCGCCACTACGGCTCGACGACCGAACGCTTCGGCTGGACGCGCTACAACCGGCAGTTCGTCACCGGCCCACGCAACTTCAACAACGCGCCCCGGCCCGCCGCGGCTTCATGACCGATCCGAACGCCGGTCCCGATGTGCAGGCGCGGCGCAGCACGTCGGGACGGCCGATGCGCAACATCGACCTGGTCGATGCGCTTTGCAGCGCCTCCACGACGCTGCAGGAGGCGAGGCGCGTGCACGAGAAGGCCTACGGCACGCTGATCCCGCATGTCTTCATGGCCGATGTGTTGAAGCGGATCGGCGCCTGCCTGGGCTCCGGACTGGACACGACGCCCGCCGAGAACCGCCGCGAGATCCAGGCCCTGCTCGACGTGCTCGAGCGCGGCATGACCGACGGCGACCGCGAGACCTGCAACGTGATCGCCATCTCCTTCACCCGCGACAGCGAGGTGGAGACCTTCTTCCAGCAGCTCATGCCGCTGCTGGGGCCGAAGACGAGGGCGCAGCTGAAGGGGAAGTAAGGCTCAGACCGCAGCAGCCGGATGCGCGGCGGCATGCCCGGCACCCGGCCGCGCCCGCTCCAGCACTGCTTCGAGCACCGCCGGGTCCACGGGCTTGACCAGGTGGTCGTCGAATCCGGCGGCGCTGGAGCGGCGGCGATCCTCCTCCTGGCCCCACCCGGTGATCGCCACCAGCAACAGCTTGCGACCCTTCGCGTTGGCACGAATGCGCCGCCCGGCTTCGAGGCCGTCGATCACCGGCATGCCCACGTCCAGGAGCGCGATGTCCGGCGCGGTCGATGCGGCCGTCTCGACCGCTGCCGCGCCGTCGTGAACCGTGAAGACCTCGTGGCCGAGGCATTCCAGCATGAGAGCCAGGCTCTCGGCCGCATCCCGATTGTCGTCGGCGATGAGGATGCGCAGGCGCTGCGCGGGCCTGCCCTGGCGCCGCTCCTCGCGGCCGGGATCCCTGCCCTCCGGCAGGACAAGGGCGGGCAACCGCACCACGAACTCGCTGCCGCGGTTGGCTCCCGAGCTGCGCGCCTCGATCGTGCCGCCGTGCATTTCCACCAGGCGCTTCACCAATGTGAGGCCGATCCCCAGTCCTCCGGCGGCGGATTCCGCGGGGCGCTCGAGCTGCACGAACATGTCGAATATCCGCGCGAGCTGGGTTGGAGCGATGCCCACGCCGTTGTCACGCACCGCCACGATCACGGAGTCGTTCGCGCGCTCCACGCGCAGGTGAAGCAGTCCGCCGCGCGGCGTGTACTTGGCCGCGTTGTTCAGCAGGTTGGCGAAGACCTGCGCGAGCCGCACCGGGTCGGCATCCAGGATGACGGGCGAGGAGGGCAGCTCCAGCTCGAGCACGTGGCCGGAGGCATCGATGAGAGGCCGACTGGTCTCGACGGCGGTCCTGACGATGCTCGCCAAATCCGCCAGCTCCTTGCGCAGCTCGAGCTTGTTGCGGCTGATGCGGGACATGTCTAGCAGGTCGTCGACCAGGCGCACCATGTGCTCCACCTGCCGCTCCATCATCGCGCGCGCGGTCTCGACGATGGATGCGTTTCCCGAGGCCATGCGGAAGAGCTGCAGCCCGTTGCGGATGGGGGCGAGCGGGTTGCGCAGCTCGTGGGAAAGGGTGGCGAGGAACTCGTCCTTGCGCCGGTCCTGCTCGCGCATGCCTTCGATGAGCCCCAGCTTCTCGTAGGCCACGGTCACGTACTGCGAGATGGTCTCGAGGAATTCCAGCTCGTGGCTGGCGAACGCGTCACGGCTGCGGCTGGCGAAGGAGAGCGTGCCCAGGAGCCGCTCGCCCGCCAGCAGCGGATAGCAGGCGTAGGCACGGATGCCCCAGGCGCGGACAGCGCTCACGCTCGGGTCGTCGGAGCGCTGGATGTCCGTGGCGGCTATCGGCCGGCGCGTGAGCGCAGCCTTGCCGCAGATCGCCTGGCCGAATTCGAGGCGCTCGATCGAGGCGGCGGCCGCCTCATCGAGGCCGGCGTACGAGGCGAGTCGCAGCGTGCCCGGCGTCTCGGCCATGGTGAAGTTGATGTAGGCGTCGAGGCCGAGGGAGTGGCGGATGCTCGAGAACAGGCGCTGCAGCATCGCATCCGGGGCGTCGGTCGTGAGCAGGACGCCGGCCGCCTCCCAGAGCAGGCGAAGCCGCTCGTTCTGGCGCTCGAGCACCGTGTAGAGCCGCGCGTTCTCGAGGGAGATCGCCACCTGGGCGAGCAGAAGCTCGAGCAGCTCGCAGCGCTCGGCGGTGAAGATGCCGGACCCCAGGTCGTTCTCGAGATACAGCACGCCGCGCAGCGCCGCCTGGTGCCGCACCGGCATGCAGAGGATGGAGCGCAGCCCCCGGCCCGCGACCAGCAGGTCGTCCTTGTATTCGCCTTCGCGCGCCGCATCCGCGAGCACGATGGCTTGCCCGCGGCGGCGCACGTCCTCCACGATCGCGGCCGGCACGTCCATCGCCGCGAGCGGGGTGCGAGGACGCCGGATCGAGGGCTCGCCCGAAAGGTTGGCCTCGGCGATGGCGACGAGCTGGTCTGCTTCGGGCAGGAAGAGCACCGCGCGCCGCGCGCCCGCGTTCTCGCCCACGATCTGCACCAGGCGCTCGACCAGGCGGTCGAAATCGATCTCGCGCGATATCGCCTGGGAGGCCTTGGTCACCGAGAGCCAATCGAGCGGCGCGCCCCGGGCGGTCGCTGCGATCGGGACCTCCGCCGGCGGCAGCTGCAGCCGACCGGAGAACTCGCGCTCCAGCAGGCGCACGCGGGTCGGCGCGCCCCAGGCTTCCCACGCCTTCAGGGCGTCGCGCAGGGAGGCGGTTGCCAGGCGCCGCAGGCCCCTGCCGTCCAGGTACCGCCCGCAAAGCTCGTAGGCGAGCGCCTCGTCCTGCATGAACCCGGCTTGCGCGGCGGCGTCCGCGGCCTCCTCGTAGGCGGCCACCGGGTCGCCCGACGGCGCGCCCAGGCGGGCGAGCTCGGCCTCCACCAGGCGCGCCTTGTGGGCGATGTTCTGCGGGCAACTTGCGGCCAGCGCACGCAGCCGCGCCGCGAGATCGGCGATGCGGGCGACGAGCGATTCGCGCTCGATCCCGGTGCGCCGATCGGCCAACCGCGCGAGCGTGAGGGCGGCGTAATACAACGTCTCCGGCACTTTGAAGGTGCCGGCCACCAGCCGCGGGACGAGATCGAGCGCCTTGTCCACGTGGGTCGCGCCCTCGTCGATCCGGTCGCCCAGGTAGCAGGCGCAGACCTTGCCGAAGAGGTACACGGCCTGGAAGAACTCGGCGCGTCCGTAGGTCGCCAGGAACGCGGCCTCGTCGAAGCCCTCGATGCCGCTTACCTCTCGCAGGGCGGTCGTGCCGAGCTGGCCGAACATGTGGATCGCGGGGTTGCTGCGCTCCAGGAACGGGAAATGCCGCTCGTAGAGCTCCCGCGCCTCCTCCACGCGCATCCCGCGCATGAAGCTGTCGGTCACGATGTAGCTCGCCGCGTAGCTCGCGCTTGCGATGTTGCCCGAAGCGATGCCGTCCTCGACCGAGCGCTCCAGGTGGGGAAGGCCTTCGCGCAGCGGCCGGCGCCAGATGAGCGTGCCGCAACCGAAGAGGAAGTGGCACCAGGAGCGCACGGACTTGTCCGGGTAGCGTTCCGCGAGCGCGATGCCCACCTGGCCGAATTCGTAGGCCTGCTGGTAATCGCCGGAGAGCATGCCCGCGACGAACGAATAGTTCACGTAGGCAGCCGAGGTGACCTCGCAGTTGCCGTGCCGCAGGGAGAAGTTCGCGACCTTGACCGAGACGAGCCCGAGGAGGTCCTGCAATCCGGCGACGTAGCACGAGGGCCACATGCCCATCAGCATGCGTAGCGTCGCGACTTCGAGCGGATCCTCGAGCGGGGGCGCGTCGACGAGCTGCGCGATGCTGCGGCCGCGCAGGTGGGCCGGCATTTCGGCGAGCTCCTGTTGCAGCGCCTCGCGCAATCCCGCCTCGCTCTCCGGAAACCGGATGCCGACCACCGCCAGGCCCTCCTTGAGCACGGCGATGGCGTCGAGATAGCGACCCTGCAGCTCGTACTGGTCCTTGCGGATGTTGAGTGCGCGGATGCGATCGAGATCGGAGCGTGCGTGGGCAAGCAGGCGCGGGTAGAGGCTCTCCGCCGAATCGAAGTTGCCGCAGAGGTACTCGCACTCGGCGCCGAGCGCATGCAGCTCGAATGTGGCCGCATAGTCCGAGTGCCAGCCCGCCTCGCCCAGCAGCTCGATGCCGATGGCGGCGTGGCGCGCGGCCGAGGCGTACGCGGTCGATCGCCGCGCCAGGACCGCGGCGCGAAGGTTGAGCCCGGCCAGTTGGCGGCGCTCCCCGGGGTCGGAGATCGCCACGCGCCCCGCGTTCAGGTGTTGCACGGCCTGCGCGAGGTAAACGTCGCCATCCGCGCGATCGAGCGCGGCGGCGAGGCGGCGTCCGATCGACAGCTCCATCGTGGCTTCGTCGCCCTTGGCGATCAGGTCGTAGGACGCCTCCTGGACGCGGTCGTGCAGGAAGCGCAGGCGCCCTGCGGACTCCACCACCACCCCGGCAACGATCGCCGGCGCCAGCGCACTCGCGATCTGCTCCTGGCCCACGCCGCAAGCAAGGCCGAGCATCTCGCGGGAGAACGTGCTGCCCAGGCAGGCGGCGACTTGCAGCAGCTCGCGCGTGGGCCCGGGCAGCCGCGCCAGGCGCGATCCCACCAGCCGCACCACGCTTTCGGGCGGCGCCGTGCGCGCGAGGCGTGCCATGTCCCATTGCCATGCACCCGACGCGTCGCGTGAAAGCGTGCGCGAATCGCAAAGGTCCCCGAGGAAGGCGCGCAGGTAGAAGGGATTGCCCTCGACGCGCTGGTGCAACTCGCGCGCGATGGCCGCGACTTCCTCGCGCGGCCGCTCGAGCGCATCGGCGACGAGCTGGGTGACATCCTCTTCCCGCAGCGGCGGCACCGTGACCTGGGATATCGCCACCTTCTTCTGGCGCAGTCGATCGAGGAATGCGGTCAAGGCGTGTGCCGGGCCGACTTCGTTGTCGCGATAGGCGGCCACGACGAGCACGCTGCCAAGGTCGGGCGAGCCGAGGATGTCCTCGATGAGGCGAAGGCTGGCCGAGTCCGCCCACTGGCAATCGTCGAGCACCAGGACCAGCGGCTGTCCGGGGCTTGCGAGCACGCGCAGGAATTGCTGGAACACCCGAGTGAAGCGGTACTGCGCTTCGACCGGCCCCAGCGTTTCCACCGGCGGCTGTTCGCCCAGGAGCAGCGCCGCCTCGGGCGTGAAATCGACGAGCACTCGCCCCTGCTGCGCGAGCGCGGCTTCGAGCTCGGCGCGCCACTGCGCGATTCGCTGCGGCTCGTTCGCGGCGAGGCTCTCGAAGAACGCGGCGAACGCCTCGCGGATAGGCGCGAATGGCGCGGGCTCGCCCAGCTGCTCGAACTTGCCGGTGAGGAAGAATCCGCCGCATCGCCCCACCGGCGCGCGCAGCTCCGCGACCAATGTGGACTTTCCGCTACCTGAATAGCCGCCGACCAGGGTGAGCTCGGTCGCACCCGTGGACACGCGGTCGAGCGCCGCCTCGAGCAGCGCGACCTGGGCGCTTCGCCCATACAGGCGTTCCGGCAACCTCAGCTGCACGTTGAGATCCTTGCGGCCGAGGGCGAACGGCTGGATGCGTCCGTGCTCGCGGAGCTGCGCCGCGCACTCCCGCAGGTCAGCGAGCGTGCCGCAGACCGTCTGGTAGCGCTCCTCCGGTTGCTTCGCCAAAAGCCGCAGAACGATTTCGGCGATGACGTCGGGCAATCCCGGCCGCGCCTCGCGGGGATCGGGCGGCGTCCTTGCGAGCTGTGCGTGGACCATCGCCAGGTCGTCGGCGGCCTTGAACGGCGGGCGGCCGCACAGCAGGTGAAAGAGGGTGGCGCCGAGCGTGTAGAGGTCCGACCGCTGATCGACCGCGCGGCCGATGCGGCCGGTCTGCTCGGGTGAGATGTAGCCGAGTGGCGCAGCGGCACCCTCCGGCGCGGCGCCTCCCAGGCGACTCGCGCTGCCGAGATCTAGCAAGCGTGCCTTCCCGGTCGCGGTGTCGTAGAGGACGAGGGCCGGGCAAAGGCCGTGCAGAACCAGGCCCGCGGAATGCAAAGCGAACAAGGACTCGGCCAACTGGATGGCGATGTCGAGCGCGCGCTCCCCCGCGAACCCGTCGCGCGGAATGAGTGGTGCGAGAGGCGTACCGCCGGTCGAGCGCTGCACTACCGCGACGCCTCCCGCGTGTTCGAGAAGCTGCAGGTATTCCGGGAAATGCGCGCCGGTCAGCTGCCGGCCGACTTCGAAGTCGTTTCGCAGGTGTGCGTCGACGGTCGGGGCGGGCGTGCGTGCGACCTTGACCAGGACGGGCGCGCCATCGCTCGCCCGAGTGCCTGCCCAAACATCGATCGCGGCCGTGGACGCGAACGGCCGCAACGACGAGTAACCGGGAATCTGCAAGTGCTTGCCTCGCGACGCTTCGAGTCGGATCCCGATCAAGTTATCCGAGCAATCCCCCCAAGCCTGTCGGCCGAGTCCTACATCCGAAGCGCTGCTAGGCGAGCGTGCGGATGTTGCAGGCGGTGGTGCCCTCGGGCGCCTCGACCACGTCGAACTCCACGCGTTGCGATGCCTTGAGCTTCTTCACGCCCGGCTTGAAACCCGCGGAGTGCGCGAAGAGCGCCGGGCCGCCGGCGTCCGGAGTGATGAGGCCGAAGCCCTTCGAATCGTTGTAGAACCTGACGACGCCTGTAGCCATTGCATTTCTCCTGGGAACGGAAGGTCGCAGCGCTCCGGCAGTGGAGCGCGGCGGGAAAGTGGGATCGATCGCCCGGTAGAGGCCGCGCGGCGCGGCAAGGTGGGGAGTGCTGAGGGCGTAACGAACGATAGCACGCCGCGGCGCAGCGAGAACTGATCCGCTGGATCAATAGTGCGATCCACTGGATCAGGCGAGCGCGAAACGCGATTCGAGGAGGTCATCGCCCTTCAACGTCGAGCGGTCGGAACCCGAGGACCGCCCGGCTATAATTTCGAAATGCCTGCACGCACCCTCTACGAAAAGCTCTGGTCCTCGCACCTCGTTCGCGAGGAAGCCGGTGGCACCGCCCTCATCTACATCGACCGCCACCTCGTGCACGAGGTGACGAGCCCGCAGGCCTTCGAGGGGCTGGAAGTCGCGCATCGCCAGCCGTGGCGCATCGATTCGATCGTTGCGACGGCGGACCACAACGTGCCCACCACGGTGGGCCGCGCGCAGAAGGGCATCGCGGATCCGATCTCGCGGCTGCAGGTGGAGACGCTCGACCAGAACGTCGACAAGTTCCACGTGAAGACCTATTTCGGCATGAACGATCGCCGCCAGGGCATCGTGCATGTCATCGGGCCGGAGCAGGGCGCCACCCTGCCGGGCATGACCGTCGTATGCGGCGATTCGCACACGAGCACGCATGGCGCGTTTGCCGCGCTGGCGTTCGGCATCGGCACCTCGGAGGTCGAGCACGTGCTCGCGACCCAATGCCTGGTGCAGCAGAAGGCGAAGACGTTGCTCATCCGCGCTGAAGGCATGCTGCCCAAGGGCGTGACCGCGAAGGACCTCGTGCTGGCAGTCATCGGCAAGATCGGTACCGCCGGCGGCACGGGCTCGGTGATCGAGTTCGGCGGCAGCGCCTTCCGATCGCTTTCGATGGAAGGACGCATGACGGTCTCGAACATGTCCATCGAGGCGGGCGCGCGCGCGGGAATGTTCGCCTGCGACGAGAAGACGATCGAGTACCTTCGCGGCCGGCCGTACGCGCCGCAGGGCGAGATGTTCGAGAAGGCCGCCGCCTACTGGCGCACTCTGGTCTCCGATCCGGGCGCTGCGTTCGACCGCACCGTCGATATCGATGTCGCGGCCCTCAAGCCCCAGGTCACGTGGGGCACATCGCCCGAGATGGTGGTGTCGATCGAGGACCGCGTGCCGGATCCCGACAAGGAGCGCGATCCCACCAAGCGCGAAGCGATGGAGCGCGCGCTGACCTACATGGGCCTCGACCCCAACACTCCGATGACCGACGTGCGCATCGACAAGGTGTTCATCGGCTCGTGCACCAACTCGCGCATCGAGGACTTGCGCGCGGCGGCCTCCGTCATTCGGGGCAAGCGCGTCGCGGGCAACGTGAAGCTCGCGCTGGTCGTGCCCGGCTCCGGGCCGGTCAAGGAGCAGGCCGAGCGCGAAGGGCTCGACCGGATTTTCAAGGAGTCGGGCTTCGAGTGGCGCGAGCCCGGCTGCTCCATGTGCCTTGCCATGAACGACGACAAGCTCGAGGCCGGTGAGCGCTGCGCCTCCACGTCGAACCGGAACTTCGAGGGGCGGCAGGGCGCGGGTGGGCGTACCCATCTCGTGAGCCCCGAGATGGCCGCGGCGGCCGCGATCGCCGGTCACTTCGTGGACGTTCGCCGGGGTTCCTGAGGGAGCGCGCGATGGATCGTCCCGAACGCGAGGCCATCCGCAAGCGCAATAACGTCAAGGTTTCCGGCCGCGGCACGAAGGTGATGCTCTTCGCGCACGGATTCGGCTGCGACCAGGCGATGTGGCGCTTCGTGGCGCCGCATTTCGAGGACGGCTACCGCGTCGTCCTCTTCGACTACGTGGGAAGCGGCAAGTCGGATTGGACCGCGTACGACGAAAGTCGCTACGAAACCCTCCGCGGCTATGCACAGGACGTGCTCGACGTCATCGAAGCCTTCGAGCTGCGCGAGGTCGTCTTCGTCGGCCATTCGGTGAGCTCCATGATCGGCATGCTCGCCGCCATCGCGGCACCGGACCGCTTCGAGCGCCTCATCATGATCGGGCCTTCGCCCTGCTACGTGAACGACACGGGCTACGTGGGCGGGTTCGAGCGCAAGGATATCGAGGGGCTTCTCGACCTGATGGAGAAGAACTACATCGGCTGGGCGCATTTCCTGGCTCCCGTCGTGATGAAGAATCCCGAGAAGCCCGCGCTGGCGGGCGAGCTGGAGGCGAGCTTCTGCGCCACGGACCCGCGCATGACGCGGCAATTCGCGCGTGCCACCTTCATGTCGGATAACCGCGCCGACCTCGCGATGTTGCAGGTGCCCGCGCTCATCCTCCAGTGCAGCGAAGATGCCGTGGCGCCCGAGACCGTCGGTCGGTACCTGGAGAAGATGCTGCCCCGCAACACTTTCCGCCAGATGGCCGCTACTGGGCACTGCCCCCACATGAGCCATCCGGAGGAAACCGTGCGGCTGATGAAGGAGCACCTCGCCGGCGCCTCCGCTTGAGGCGATGGACCCGCTGCTCGACGACGCCCCCTTCGGTTTCCTCGTCGTGCGCGACGATGGTTACGTTGAGATCGCCAACCGCACCGCGGCATCGATGCTCGGCGCTTCCGTCGACGGCGTGGTCGGGCACCACGTGGACCGCCTCCTCGCCGCGCCCAGCCGCATCTTCTACCAGTCGCATTTCTTTCCCGTCCTCAAGCTGCAGGGCCAGCTGAACGAGGTGTACCTGTCGATGCTGGGCAGCGACGGCGAGGAAGTCCCCGTGCTGCTCAACGCTCGCCGGCGCGAGACACCCGACGGACCGCGCAACGACTGGGCCCTCGTAGCCATGCGCACGCGCAACGAATACGAGAACGAGATCCTCAAGGCACGGCGCGTAGCCGAGGAAGCCTCGCGCGCGAAGGACGCGTTTCTATCGTTCGTATCGCACGAGCTGCGCTCGCCGCTCTCCGCGATCATGGGGTGGGCGGCGATCCTCGCACGCGAAGACATCGATGCGGGGAAAGTGAAGCGCGGCCTGCAGGCCATCGAGCGCAACGCGCGACTGCAGACCAAGCTGGTGGACGACATCCTCGACCACGCCCGCCTTTCCACCGGCAAGCTGCGCATCGATCTCACCGAGCTGGACGCCCGTGCCATCCTGGAAAAGGTGCTCGACGACATCGAGCCGACCGCCCATGCGAAGCGCATCTCGGTAGAACGCGACCTGCAGGCAGGCCAGGTCTGCGTGGGTGCGGATGCAGAGCGCCTGCAGCAGGTCTTCTGGAACGTGCTCACCAACGCGATCAAGTTCACGCCGGCGGAGGGGCGCGTGAGCGTCGTGATGCGGCGCAAGAACGGCGAGGCCGAGATTTCGGTGACGGACACCGGAAAGGGTATCTCGCCGGATTTCCTGCCTTACGTGTTCGAGAGCTACCGGCAGGAGGAGGGCCGCATGGTGCGCGCCGAGGGAGGGCTGGGATTGGGCATGTCCATCACGCGACAGCTCATGGAGTTGCACGGCGGTACGATCGCGGCCTCGAGCGCGGGGCCGGGGAAGGGCGCCACCTTCACATTGCGGCTGCCTGTCATCGCCGCGGCGTCGGCGAACGCGCGCAGCCGCCCGATATAATCGAGGCATGGAAAAATTCACCGTCCACACCGGCCTCGTGGTCCCGCTCGACCGGGCGAACGTCGATACCGACGCGATCATCCCGAAGCAATTCCTCAAGTCCATCAAGCGCACCGGCTTCGGCGACAACCTGTTCGACGCCTGGCGCTACCTCGACGTGGGCGAGCCGGGGAAGGACCCGCGCACGCGCAAGCCCAACCCGGACTTCGTCCTCAATTACCCCCAGTACCAGGGGGCGACGATCCTGCTCGCGCGCAAGAACTTCGGCTGCGGCTCCTCGCGCGAGCACGCGCCCTGGGCGCTGCAGCAGTACGGCTTCAAGGCGGTGATCGCGCCCAGCTTCGCCGACATCTTCTTCACCAACAGCTTCAAGAACGGCTTCCTGCCGATCGTGCTGGCCGAGATGGAGGTGGAACGGCTCTTCAACGAGGTGGCGGCTACGCCTGGTTACCGGCTCACGATCGACTTGCCCGCGCAGAAAGTCACCCCGGCATCGCCCGCCGCCCCGGCGGATGTCGCGGCCCAATCCTTCCATTTCGACATCGACGAGACCCGCAAGGAGTCGCTCATCAACGGATGGGACGAGATCGGCCGGACCCTGCGGCACGCCGACGACATCCGGGCCTACGAGGAGCGGCGCAAGCAATCCGAGCCCTGGATCTTCTCCTGAACTTGTAACACCGGGGACAGACCCGGTTTCGCTCAAAAAATAGGCAAAAGCGGGTCTGTCCCCGGTGTAACAAATGAAAATTGCACTCCTGGCCGGTGATGGCATCGGCCCCGAAATCCTGAAGGAAGCCCTGAAGGTCCTCGAGGTGCTGCGCCGCGACGGCGAGAAGATCGAGACCGAGGAAGCGCTGGTGGGCGGCGCCGCCTACGACGCGCATGGCGATCCGCTGCCGCAGGCCACGCTCCGGCTCGCCAAGCAGGCCGACGCGGTGCTCTTCGGCGCCGTCGGCAGCCCGAAGCACGACAAGCTGCCGCGCGACAAGCGCCCGGAGCGCGCGATCCTGGGCCTGCGCAAGGAGTGCGATTTCTTCGCCAACCTTCGTCCGGCGACGGTTTTCCCGGAGCTGGCCGACGCCTCGACTCTCAAGGCGGAGGTCGTCTCCGGCCTCGACATCATGATCGTGCGTGAGCTCACCGGGGACATCTACTTCGGCCAGCCCCGCGGCATCAGCGGCGAGAAGGGCGCGCGCGAAGGCTTCAACACCATGCGCTATACCGAGGCGCAGATCCGCCGCATCCTGCACGTGGGATTCCGCACCGCGCGCCAGCGCGGCAGGAAGCTCTGCAGCATCGACAAGATGAACGTCCTCGAGACGACCCAGCTCTGGCGCGACATCGCCGACGAGATGGCCGCGGAGTATGCGGACGTCGAGCTTTCGCATATGCTCGTGGACAACTGCGCGATGCAGCTCGTGAGGAACCCGAGGCAGTTCGACGTGATCGTGACCGGCAACATGTTTGGCGACATCCTTTCCGACGAGGCCTCGATGCTGACGGGCTCGATCGGGATGCTGCCGTCGGCCTCGCTCGATGCCAACGGCAAGGGCCTGTACGAGCCGATCCACGGCTCCGCCCCCGACATCGCGGGCAAGGGCCTCGCCAACCCGCTCGCGATGATCCTTTCGATGGCGATGATGTTCCGCTACACCTTCGGCCGCGCCGACATCGCCGGGCGCATCGAGAAGGCGGTTCGCGCGGCGCTCGCCTCGGGCCTGCGCACGGCCGACATCGCGGGCAAGGCCACGAAACCGACCACCACCGCCGAGATGGGCGCGGCGGTGGTCAAAGCGCTCTAGACACCGAAAATGGGATCCCGGCCCAACGCCGCGGAAGCGGCGGCCGGGATGACAGGCATCCGAAAAGGGAAACCAAGATGACGACGACCGTTGGATTCATTGGCTGGCGCGGCATGGTGGGCTCCGTGTTGATGGAGCGCATGCGCGAGGAGCGCGACTTCGACGCCATCGCGCCCACCTTCTTCACCACCTCGAACGTGGGCGGGCAGGGGCCCTCGATCGGCAAGCCCGTGGGTCCCCTCAAGGACGCCAACGACATCGCCGAGCTCTCGAAGCACGATGTCCTCATCTCCTGCCAGGGCGGCGAGTACACGCAGGCGGTGTACCCCAAGCTGCGCGCGGCGGGCTGGCAGGGCTACTGGATCGACGCCGCGCGAAGCCTGCGCATGGAAAAGGACGCGGTGATCATCCTCGACCCGGTGAACAAGCCGGTGATCGACAAGGCGGTGGCCAACGGCGTCAGGAACTTCATCGGCGGCAACTGCACCGTGAGCCTCATGCTCATGGCGATCGACGGCCTGCTCAAGAACGACCTGGTCGAATGGGTGAGCGCCATGACCTACCAGGCGGCCTCGGGCGCGGGCGCCCAGAACATGCGCGAGCTGCTGACCCAGATGGGGGAGCTGCACTTCGCCGCGCGCCAGCTCCTGGACGACCCGGCCTCCGCCATCCTCGAGATCGACCGGGAGGTCGCCGGAATCCTGCGCGACGAGTCCTTCCCCACGGAACACTTCGGGGTGCCGCTCGCCGGCAGCCTCCTGCCCTGGATCGACGCCGACCTCGGCAACGGCCAGAGCCGCGAGGAGTGGAAGGGCCACGTCGAGACCAACAAGATCCTCGGCCGGGCCGAAAACACCCAGATCTCCGTCGATGGCCTGTGCGTTCGGGTCGGCGCCATGCGCTGCCACAGCCAAGGGCTCACCCTCAAGTTGAAGCGCGACCTGCCGGTCGCCGAGATCGAATCGATCCTGGCTTCGGGCAACGCCTGGTGCAAGGTCATCCCCAACAAGCGGGAGGACACGCTGCAGCACCTCACGCCGGTAGCGGTTACCGGCACGCTGGACGTACCGATCGGGCGCATCCGCAAGATGAAGATGGGCGGCGAGTACGTGTCCGCCTTCACGGTCGGCGACCAGCTCCTTTGGGGTGCCGCCGAGCCCCTGCGGCGGATGCTGGGAATCCTCCTCAAGTCGGGCGTTCTCGCCACCGCCACGGCGTAAGTGCCGGTTCCCTAAGCTAAAAACGCTTGATAAATGTCCGGGTTAGGCGATAATGTGAAACTTCGGTTGAGGTTGAAACTATAAGGTCCTGATGTTACGATCTTTTCACCGTAATTCGGGGCCTGGGGAGCAGGCAGAACAATGATGATGAAAACCGGATTCGCGTTCGCATTGCTGCTCGGCGCTTCGGTCGCCCAGGCCGCCGGCCTCGGCAAGCTCACTGTCAACTCCGCCCTCGGCCAGCCGCTCAACGCGGAGATCGACCTGGTCTCCGTGCAGGCGGGCGAGCTCGACCAGCTCACGGCTCGCGTGGCGCCTCCCGAGGCGTTCCGCGATGCGCGCATCGAATATTCGTCGAGCCTGCGCCAGCTTCGCTTCTCGATCGACAAGCGCCCGAACGGCCAGCCGTATATCAAGGTGACCAGCGTGGGGCCGATCAACGAGCCCTTCGTCGATGCGCTGATCGAGGTCTCCTGGCCCCAGGGACGCATCCAGCGCGAGTACCCGATCCTCCTCGACCCCCCGGGCTACAACCAGTCCAGGGTGGCGCCGCCAACGACCGCGGCCGCCCCCCCGAGCCGCGCTGCCGAAACCCCGCCGGCCTCCGCGCCGGCGGCGTCTTCTCAAACTGCCGCTCCCGCAACCGCGCCGGCGCCCTCGGCACCGTCCGCGGCCGCATCCGGGACGGGCACCCCGTCCGCCAGCGCCGAGCTGTCGCGTCCCGCCGCCGCACCCACCGCTTCGGGCGACACCTACGGGCCGGTGCAGAAGGGCGACACGCTGCGCAAGATCGCCGAGGAGGTGAAACCCACGAACGTGAGCCTCGAGCAGATGCTCGTCGCGCTCTACCGCGAGAACAAGTCGGCGTTCGTGAACAACAACATGAATCGCCTGAAGGCCGGCCAGATCCTCAAGGTGCCGAGCGCCGACCAGGTGAGCGGCCTCGAGCGCAAGGAAGTGACCGAGGAGATCCGCACCCACGTCGCCGACTGGAGGGCCTACCGCGAGCAGCTGGCCGGTGGCGTCGGCTCCATCGCGCCGCGGGCGGAAACGTCCGGCAGCGCCTCGGGCCGCATCGCTTCGGCCGCCGTCACGCCGCCCGCGCCCCCGGCCGCCGAGCCCAAGGACGTGCTCAAGCTCTCCAAGTCCACGAGCACGCCGGGCAAGGCCGCAGCGGGCAAGGGATCCGCCGCGGATCGCGCCACCGCCCTGCAGGAGGAGCTCACGGCGAAGGAGAAAGCGCTCGCCGAGTCGCAGTCGCGCGTGGCCGACCTCGAGAAGCAGATTCGCGACATGCAGCGCCTGATCGAGCTGAAGGGCGGCGCACCCGGCAAGACCGATTCGAAGGTCGCCGCGGTGCCTCCGCCGCCTGCCGCCACCGCGAAGGTCGAGCCCCCGAAGACCGCTCCCGCCCCGGCGCCGGCACCCTCGAAGGCCCCTGACACCAAGACCGCGGATGCGAGCAAGGCGACGACGCCTGCTGCGCCGGCAAAGGCACCGGAGCCCGCCAAGGTCGAGCCCCCGAAGGTCGCTGAAGCGCCCAAGTCCGAGCCGCCGAAAGCCGCCGAGGCGCCCAAGACCGAGCCGCCGAAGACGGCCGAAGCGCCGAAGGTCGCCGAGGCGCCGAAGCCCGCCCCGCCCAAGGCCGCCGCCCCGAAGACTCCGCCGAAGAAAGCTCCGCCCGCCGAGAAGTCCTTCACCGACGAGCTCATGGACAACCCCGCCTACCTCGCGGGGGGCCTGGGGCTCCTCGCCATCGGCGTCGGCGGCTTCATGTTCATGCGTCGCCGCAAGCGCAAGGCGCTCGAGGAAGGCACGTCGAGCAGCCTGGGCAGCAGTGCATTCCCTTCCGACCTCAAGGTGGACGACACCGCGGGAAAGTCGGGGGGCGGTCTGGTGGATACGGGCAATAGCTCGTTCCTTACCGACTTCGACAAGACCGGCCCCGGCAGCATAGATACCGACGAAGTCGACCCTGTAGCCGAAGCCGAGGTGTACATCGCCTACGGCCGCGACACGCAGGCCGAAGAGATCCTGAAGGAAGCGATGGCGCGCGACAGCAGCCGTCCCGAGATCGCGCTGAAGCTGCTCGAGATCTACCACGCCCGCAAGAGCGCCACCGCTTTCGAGGGCGTCGCCAAGCAGTTGCACGATTCCGTGGGCGACTCGCATCCGATGTGGCACAAGGCCGCCGCGATGGGCGCGCAGATCGATCCCAACAACTCGCTCTACGGGTCCGCCGCGGGTGCGGACAGCGCCACCTACGCGGCCGCTGCGCCGGCACCGGCGGCCAAGCCCAACCTCGACTTCGACGTGCTCGGCTCTTCGGGCGCCGCCGCGGCCCCGGCCCCGGACTTCGATCTCGACAGCGATACTTCCAAGGGCGAAGCTCCGGCCGCGGGCCTGGATTTCGACATCACGCCGAGCGCCTCGGAGACCGCGACCCACGCGGCCGCGCAGGCCGAGCCCGCCAAGGACGAGAAGCCTTCGTTCGACTTCGACCTCTCCGGCCTCGACTTCCCGAGCAGCAAGCCCGCCGGCAGCACCGACCTCGAAGTCGATCCGACGACTACCCGGCCCTCGACGTCGTCCGCGCCTTCGATGGACCTGGCGGACCTGAGCCTCGACATGCCCGGCAGCTCCGATGCCGCCGGCGGTGGTGGTGGCGGCGGCGGCGGCGGTGGCAGCGAAGCCGTGGGGACCAAGCTCGAGCTCGCCAAGGCGTACCTCGAGATCGGCGACAAGGACGGCGCTCGCGAGATCCTGCAGGAAGTCGCCAACGAAGGGTCTTCCGCGCAGAAGGAAGAAGCGCAGAAGCTGATCTCGCAGCTCTAGGGACAGGCCCCGGTTTCTGCCTGCCGCTCGCGCGGCGCTGAAACCGGAATTTGGGGTCTGTCCCTGGTTGGATGTTCCCCATGCGAATGGCCCTAGGCCTCGAGTACGACGGCTCCGCCTTCTGCGGCTGGCAGACCCAACCCTCGGGCTGCGGCGTGCAGGACCACCTGCAGCGTTCGCTCGGGCAACTCGCCGACGAACCCATCGAAGTGACCGCCGCGGGCCGCACCGACACCGGCGTGCACGCCACAGCGCAGGTCGTGCACTTCGATACGCAGGCGCGACGCGACGAGAATGCCTGGGTCCGCGGAACCAACACGCACCTTCACGCCGGCGCTCGAGTGCTCTGGGCGCGTGAGGTCCCGGCCGATTTCCACGCCCGCTTCAGCGCCCTCGCGCGCACCTATCGCTACCTCCTGATGGACGAGCCGGTGGCGCCGGCGACGCTGCGCGGACGCCTCGGCTGGTTCCACAAGCCCCTCGACGCCGAGGCAATGGCCCAGGCCGCCGCGCTGCTCGAAGGCGAGCACGACTTCAGCGCCTTCCGCGACGCGCAATGCCAGGCGAAGTCGCCCGTGCGCACGCTGAGCGAAGCCCGCGTGGCGCGGCGCGGTAACCTCGTCATCTTCAGCTTCCGCGCCAACGCCTTCCTGCACCACATGATCCGCAACGTCGTGGGCTCCCTCGTCTATGTCGGCGCCGGCAGGCATCCGGTGGCCTGGATCGCCGAGCTCCTCGAAGTGCGCGACCGCACGCGCGCCGCGCCGACCTTCATGCCGGACGGGTTGTACCTCGCCGGCGTCGAGTACGACCCCGCGTACGCCTTGCCTGCGTTCCGCCAACATCCCCTTGTCGACCTGCCTCGATGACCCGCACGCGCATAAAAATCTGCGGCCTGCGCGACCCCGCCCACGCGCTCATCGCCGCGCGCGAAGGCGCCGACGCCATCGGCCTCGTCTTCTATGGCGACAGCCCTCGCAACGTTTGCCTCGAGGCCGCCGCCGCGATGTCCGCCGCGCTCCCCCCGTACGTGACGCCCGTCGGCCTCTTCGTGAACGAGACCGTGAACGAGATCGAGCGCATCCTCGCCCGCGTGCCGCTGGGCCTGCTGCAATTCCAGGGCGACGAGACGCCGGAGTTCTGCGACGGCTTCGGCGTGCCCTACGTGCGGGCGGTGCGCATGGAGCAGGGGGTCGATTTGCTAGAATATGCAGGTCGTTTCAAGCGCGCCAAAGCGCTGCTCCTCGATGCGCATGTGCCCGGCCTTCCGGGCGGGACCGGCACGAAGTTCGACTGGAGCCGGATCCCGCGCAGCCTCCCGATCCCGCTCATCCTTTCCGGCGGACTCCATGCCGGCAACGTGGCGGATGCGATTCGCGAGGTCCGGCCGTGGGCCGTGGACGTGTCGAGCGGCGTGGAGGCGAGCCGGGGCGTGAAAGACCCGGCGAAGATCGTCGAATTCATTCGGAGCGTCCAGGTTGAAGATGCAGCATCCCGCTGAGGGATCGTGGTCCGACTACGCATTGCCCGATGCCGCGGGGCACTTCGGCCCCTATGGCGGCGTGTTCGTCGCGGAGACGCTTCGCGCCGCGCTCGATGAGCTGGCGAAGGCCTATGAGCACTTCCGCAAGGACGCCGACTTCCAGGCCGAGCTCGCCTGGGAGCTCGAGCACTACGTGGGACGCCCGAGCCCCGTCTATCACGCGCGGCGCCTGTCGGCCGAGCTGGGCGGCGCGCAGGTGTTCCTCAAGCGCGAGGACCTCAACCACACCGGCGCCCACAAGGTGAACAACACCGTGGGCCAGGCGCTGCTCGCGCGCCGCATGGGCAAGCCGCGCGTGATCGCCGAGACGGGGGCGGGCCAGCATGGCGTGGCCACCGCGACGGTCGCGGCGCGCTACGGCATGGAATGCGTCGTGTACATGGGCTCGGAGGACGTGGCCCGCCAGGCGCAGAACGTCTATCGCATGAAGCTTCTCGGCGCCACCGTCGTGCCGGTCGAGAGCGGATCGAAGACGCTCAAGGACGCGCTCAACGAGGCGATGCGCGACTGGGTGACCAATGTCGAGAACACGTTCTACATCATCGGCACCGTCGCAGGCCCCCATCCCTATCCGATGATGGTGCGCGACTTCAACGCCGTGGTCGGCAAGGAGTGCGTGAAGCAGATGCCGCTCGCGGCTGGCCGCCAGCCCGACGCGGTGCTCGCGTGCGTGGGCGGCGGTTCCAACGCCATGGGCATCTTCCACGCCTACGTGCCGGATACGAACGTGCGCCTCATCGGCGTCGAAGCCGCCGGCGAGGGCATCTCCAGCGGCCGGCACGCGGCATCGCTCTCCGCCGGAAGCCCTGGCGTGCTGCACGGCAATCGCACCTACCTGCTGCAGGACGCCGATGGCCAGATCCTCGATACGCACTCGATCTCGGCCGGCCTGGATTATCCCGGCGTGGGGCCCGAGCACGCGTGGCTCAAGGATTCGGGGCGAGCGGAGTATGTCTCGATCACCGATGACGAGGCGCTCGCGGCCTTCCATCGCCTCTGCCGCACCGAGGGCATCATCCCCGCGCTCGAGTCGAGCCACGCGCTCGCGCAGGCGATCAAGATGGCGCCCACGATGCAGCGCGACCGGGTGCTGCTGGTGAACCTTTCCGGGCGCGGCGACAAGGACATGCACACCGTCGCGCGCGCCTCGGGGCTGCAGCTCTAGTGGGCCGCATCGCCGAGCGGTTCGGCAAGCTGCGCGCCGCCGGGCGCCCCGCGCTCATCCCCTTCGTGACCGCCGGCGATCCCTCGCCCGCGCAAGCGGTGGCCGTGATGCACGGCCTCGTGCGCGGCGGCGCGGACGTGATCGAGCTCGGCATGCCGTTTTCGGACCCGATGGCCGACGGCCCCGTGATCCAGCGCTCGTCCGAGCGCGCGCTCAGCAAGGGCGTGGGCTTGCGCTCGGTGCTCGAGTACGTGGCCGAATTCCGCCGCGACGATGCCGAGACGCCCGTGGTGCTGATGGGCTACGCCAACCCGATCGAGCGCATGGGTGTAAGCGCCTTCGTCGCGTCGGCGCGCGAGGCCGGCGTCGATGGCGTGCTCATCGTCGACTACCCGCCGGAGGAGAGCGCCCAGTGGCTGCAGGCGCTTGCGGGCAGCGGCATCGATCCCATCTTCCTGCTCTCGCCCACATCGAGCGACGCGCGCATCGAGATGGTGGCGCGCGTGGCGAGCGGCTACATCTACTACGTGTCGCTGAAGGGCGTGACGGGTGCCGCGAACATCGATACACGCGACGTGGAAGCGATGCTCGCGCGCATCCGCAGGCACACGCAGGTGCCCGTGGGCGTGGGCTTCGGCATCCGCGATGGCGCCACCGCGCGCCGCGTGGGTGAAGTCGCCGATGCGGTCGTGATCGGCACTCGCGTGGTGCAGGCGTTGGCCGATGCGCCCGCCGAGGGCGCCGCGCAGGCCGCGCAGGACGTCGTGGGCGAGTTCCGCAGCGCCATGGACGCGCGCAAGGCCCCGGCATGAGCTGGTTCCGCAAGCTGCTGCCACCCAAGATCAAGCGCGAGGGGACGCAGCAGAAGAAGGCCGTGCCCGAGGGCCTCTGGAGCAAGTGCCCGTCGTGCGAGGCGGTGCTCTACTTCACCGACCTCGAGAACAACCTGCACGTCTGCCCCAAGTGCAATTTCCACAACCGCCTCACCGCGCGCCAGCGGCTCGATGTGTTCCTCGACCCCGAGGGGCGCGCCGAGCTGGGCTCCGAGGTGGTGCCGCTCGATCCGCTCAAGTTCAAGGACAGCCGCAAGTACATCGAGCGCCTGGCCGAAGCCGAAAAAAACACGGGCGAAACCGACGCGCTGGTGGTGATGCAGGGCTCGGTCAAGGCGGTGCCGATGATCGCCGCGGCCTTCGAGTTCGGCTTCCTCGGCGGCTCGATGGGCTCGGTCGTGGGCGAGCGCTTCGTGCGCGCGGTCCAGCAGTGCTGCGACGAGGAAGTGCCGTTCGTCTGCTTCACCGCCACGGGTGGCGCGCGCATGCAGGAAGGGCTCCTTTCGCTCATGCAGATGGCCAAGACCACGGCGGCCCTGCACCAGCTCACTGCCGCGCGGCAGCCGTTCATCTCGGTGCTCACCGATCCCACGATGGGCGGCGTGTCCGCCAGCTTCGCCTTCATCGGCGACATGGTGATCGCCGAGCCCGCCGCGCTCATCGGCTTCGCCGGGCCGCGCGTCATCGAGCAGACCGTTCGCGAAACCTTGCCGGAGGGCTTCCAGCGCGCCGAGTTCCTGCTCGAGAAGGGCGCCATCGACATGATCGTCGACCGCCGCCAGATGCGCGACCGCGTCGCGCGCCTGGTCACGCTGCTCAAGCGCGAGCCCGCGCCTGAAGCGTAGGACGGACCCCGGCTTCGCCGTTGCCTGGATTGGGGACCCGCCCCTGGTCTTGATCCCATGACACGCGGTTTGGAGGCCTGGCTCGCCCACATCTCGGCGCAGCACCCCGCGACGATCGCGCTCGGGTTGGATCGCGTTCTCGAGGTCGCGGGCCGGATGGAAATCTCCCTCGCCCTCGGGGGAGGGCCCGGGAGAGGGTCCTCCACCGTCGTCATCACCGTCGGCGGCACCAACGGCAAGGGCTCCACCTGCGCCTTCCTCGAGCGCATCCTCATCGAGGCCGGCTACCGCGTGGGCCTCTACACCTCGCCGCACCTGCTGCGCTACAACGAGCGCGTGCGCATCGGTGGCGAGGACGCGAGCGACCAGGCGCTGGTCGAATCCTTCGAGCGCGTCGAGGCCGCTCGCGGCGAGACGCTGCTCACCTATTTCGAGTTCGGTACGCTCTCGGCGCTATGGCTCTTCGAGCGGGCGGAGCTCGACGCGGTGATCCTCGAAGTCGGCCTGGGCGGGCGCCTCGACGCGGTCAACATCGTCGATGCGGATGCCTCCATCGTGGTGAGCGTCGACCTCGACCACCAGGCCTTCCTCGGCAACGACCGCGAGGCGATCGGCTTCGAGAAGGCGGGCATCTATCGCGCGGGACGTCCGGCCATCTTTGGCGGCCCGCAGCCGCCGCAACGCCTCGAGCAGCATGCCCGCGAGATCGGCGCCGAGCTGTTGCGGTTGGGCGTCGAGTTCCGCTACGAGGCGCAGGAGCGGCAATGGGACTTCATCGGCGTGCGTGGCAATCGCCGGGCGCTGCCCATTCCGGCGCTGCGCGGCGGCTGGCAGCTGGCCAACGCCTCGTGCGCGCTGATGGCGCTGGAAACGCTCGAGGAGCGCCTGCCCGTCTCGCTGGGCGAGGTGAAGCGGGGCCTCGCCAACGTGCGGCTGCCCGGCCGGCTGCAGGTCCTGCCGGGCAGGCCCGCAGTCGTGCTGGACGTGGCGCACAACCCGCATGCGGCGCGATCGCTCGCCTCGGGACTGGGCGACATGGGATTCTTCGAGAACACGATCGCTGTCTTCGGCGTCCTCGCCGACAAGGACATCGCCGGGGTCATCGAGGAGATGAAAGGGCGCATCGATCGCTGGCATGTCGCGGCCCCGTTGGCCGACCGCGCGGCTTCCGCTGCCACCGTTGCGAACGTCCTCGCCGAAAAGGGCCTGGGCGAGGCGACTCGCAGCTTCACGAGCATCGAATCCGCGCTCGACACGGCCCGCAGGGACGCGGGGCCGAATGATAGAATTGTCGTATTCGGATCGTTCTACACCGTGGCTGAAGCGCTGCGGTCCTCGCGCTGAACCCCATGGCCTCCACCGCAGCCTCCGAAGCCGAAGCGAGCGAGATCCGGCGGCGCGGAAGGCGCCGGCTCATCGGCGCGGTCGTGCTGGTGGCCCTCCTGGTGGTTTTCATCCCTATGCTGCTCGACTCGGAACCGCGTCCTGCGCGGCCCGGCCCCGATGCGTCGATCCCGTCGAAGGACAAGGTCGCGCCGTTGCCGCCCCCGAAGCCCACTTCGCCGCTGGGAGATGCCGCGAAGTCACCCTCTCCGGTGGGAGATCCGGCCAAGGCTCCCTCTCCCTTGGGAGAGACCCGGGGGGAGGGTAAATCCGCCGCTGGAAAAGCCGCCCTCCCGCCCCCATCTCCACCAGTGCCCGCCAAGCCCGCCGACGCCCCGAAGCTCGAAGGCTTCGCGGTCCAGGTGGGAGCTTTCCGCGACGAGGGCAAGCTCAAGCAGTCGCGCGAGAAACTCGTCGGCGCGGGTGTCGTCCATTACACCGAGAGGCTCGAAGCGAAGGGTGGGGCGCTCACCCGCCTGCGCGCCGGCCCGTTCGCCACCCGCGAGCAGGCCGAGGCCGCGCTGGTGAAGCTCAAGCGCGCGTCGATCGATGGAAAGGTGGTTCCGCTGCCATGAAAATTGAAGTCCGGGGCCAGGCCCCGAAGCGAATCCGGTCCGGGGGCCTGCAAGCCCACGTGACCGCGGTCTGACGCCGATGTGCGGAATCGTCGGGGTCGTCGCTCGCAGCCCCGTGAACCAGCTGCTCTACGACGGCATGACCGTCCTGCAGCACCGCGGCCAGGACGCCGCGGGCATCGTCACGGCCGAGGGCCACAGCTTCCACATGCACAAGGGCCGCGGGCTCGTGCGCGACGTCTTCCGCACGCGCGACATGCGCAACCTCGTGGGCCACATGGGCATCGCGCATTGCCGCTATCCCACCGCGGGATCGGCCTCCTCGGAAGCCGAATCGCAGCCTTTCTACGTGAACTCGCCGTATGGCATCGTGCTGGGGCACAACGGCAACCTCGTGAACGCCGAGGAGCTGCGCCGCGACCTCTTCATGGCCGACCGGCGGCACGTCAACACCAACTCCGACTCCGAGATCCTGCTCAACGTCCTCGCGCACGAGATCAACGACGCGAGCGCCGGGCGCGACCGGCTCGATCCGGAGATCATCTTCAAGGCGGTTGCCGGCGTGCATCGCCGCGTGAAGGGCGCCTATGCCGTCGTGGCGATGATCGCGGGCCACGGCATGCTCGCCTTCCGTGACCCGCACGGCATCCGACCGCTCATCATCGGCCGCGCCGATACCGATCGCGGCGTCGAATTCCTGGTGGCATCGGAGAGCGTCACCCTCGACACCCTCGGCTTCAAGGTCATGCGCGACGTCGCGCCGGGAGAGGCGATCCTGGTGGACGAGAGCGGCAACTTCCACAGCAAGCAGTGCGCCGAGAACCCGCAGCTCAATCCGTGCATCTTCGAGTTCGTCTATCTCGCGCGGCCCGACTCGGTGATCGACGGAATCTCGGTGTACGAGGCGCGACGCAACATGGGCCGGGCGCTGGCCGACAAGATCGTGGCCCTCGGCCTGCGCGACGAGATCGACGTGGTGATCCCCATTCCCGACTCCAGCCGCTCGAGCGCGCTGGAAGTGGCCGCGAAGCTCAAGCGCCAGTACACCGAGGGCTTCATCAAGAACCGCTACATCGGCCGCACCTTCATCATGCCGGGCCAGGAGCAGCGCAAGAAGAGCGTGCGCCAGAAGCTCAACGCCATGGCGGTCGAGTTCAAGGACAAGAACGTGCTGCTGGTCGACGACTCCATCGTGCGAGGCACCACCAGCCGCGAGATCGTGCAGATGGCGCGCGAGAGCGGGGCGAAGAAGGTGTTCTTCGCGAGCGCTGCTCCGCCCGTGCGCTATCCGAACGTGTACGGCATCGACATGCCGACGCGCCAGGAGCTCATCGCCACCGGCCGCACGGAGGAAGAGATCGCCGCGCTCATCGGCGCCGACGCCGTGATCTACCAGGACCTGGACGCGCTCATCGAGAGCGTGCGGTCGCTCAATCCCGCCATCCAGCGATTCGACTGCTCTTGCTTCGATGGCGTGTACATCACGGGCGACGTGTCGCAGGAATACCTCGATGGCATCGCCGAGGCGCGCAGCGACGGCGAGAGTGGCTCCTCGCGCCTTTCGAGCTTCCAGCTAGACTTGGGCCTGTCGCGCGTCGATTGAGTCGAGCCTCCCTCTCCCCTGGGAGAGGGTCGAGAATCTCCCTCTCCCCTGGGAGAGGGCCGGGGAGAGGGTAATCACCAAGATGTCCAGCAACCACAAGCCCGACACCCTCGGTGTCCGAGCCGGCGGCGTTCGCAGCGATTTCCAGGAGCATTCCGAGGCGCTCGCGCTCACGACGAGCTTCGTCTACGCCAACGCCGCCGAGGCCGCGCGCCGCTTCGCCAACGAAGAGCCCGGCAACATCTATTCGCGCTTCACCAACCCGACGGTGAAGATGTTCCAGGACCGCCTCGCCGCGCTCGAGGGCGCCGAAGCCTGCATCGCGACGGCGACCGGCATGGCGGCGGTCACCACGACCACGATGGGCCTGCTCAAGGCCGGCGACCACATCCTCGCAGCGCGCGGCGTCTTCGGCACGGTGGTGCCGCTCTTCGACCAGATCCTCGGCCGCTTCGGCGTCGAGACCACGTGGGTCGAGCTGGGCGACCTGGACGCCTGGAAGAAGGCGGTGCGGAAGAACACGCGCCTCCTCTTCGTCGAGACGCCCTCGAACCCCGTCTGCGAGATCGCCGACATCGCGGCGCTCGCCGACATCGCCCGCGGCGCCAAGGCGATCCTCGCCGTCGACAACGCGCTCTGCTCCCCGGCGCTGCAGACGCCGATCGCGCTGGGCGCCGACCTCGTCGTGCACTCGGCCACCAAGTACATCGAAGGGCAGGGGCGGGTGCTGGCGGGCGCCGTGGCCGGGCGCGCCGACCTGGTGACCGGGCCGCTGCTCACCTTCGTTCGCACCGCCGGTCCCGCGATATCGCCTTTCAACGCGTGGATATGCCTCAAGGGCCTCGAGACGCTTCGCATCCGCATGGAGGCGCAATCGGCGCGCGCCCTGGAAGTCGCGCGGTGGCTGGAAGCCCACCCGTCGGTGGAGCGCGTCCACTATCCCGGCCTCGAATCGCACCCGCATCACGCGCTCGCCATGCGACAGCAGTCCGCGGGCGGCGCGGTCCTCTCCTTCGTCGTCAAGGGCGGCCGCGAAGGCGCGTGGCGGGTGATCGACGGCACCCGCATGATCTCGATCACCGCGAACTTCGGCGACGTGAAGAGCACGATCTGCCACCCGGCCACCACGACCCACGGGCGCATCCCGCCGGCGGAACGCGAGGCGACCGGCATCGTCGAAGGGCTGGTCAGGCTCGCCGTGGGGCTGGAGGACGTGGGTGACGTGAAAGAGGACCTGGAGAGGGGACTTTGAAGCATGCCTTCCTGATGTGCCCACCGGAATACTTCACGGTGGCGTACATCATCAATCCCTGGATGCACGGCAACCTGCGCAAGATCGACAACGCGGTGGCCCGCCAGCAGTGGCGCTCGCTCTACGACACGATCTCCGACCTCGCCACGGTGCGCCTCGTCCTGCCGCAGCCGGGATCGCCCGACATGGTGTTCACCGCCAATGCGGGGCTCGTGAAGGGGCGCGACTTCATCGTCTCGCGCTTCCGCTATCCCGAGCGCCAATACGAGGAGCCGTATTTCGCCGACTGGTTCATGGACCGCGGCTACGAAGTCTCGATGATGCCGCGCGACGTGCCCTTCGAGGGCGCGGGCGACGCGCTCTTCGACCGTGGCGTCGGCACGCTCTGGATGGCGCACGGCCATCGGTCGATTTCGGCCGCCCGTGACGTCCTCTACAAGCGCCTCGGCGTGGACGTGGTGACCCTCAAGCTGGTGGACACGCGCTTCTACCACCTCGATACCTGCTTCTGCCCGCTCGAAGGCGGCTACCTCATGTATTACGCGCCCGCCTTCGACGACGATTCGCGCGCCGCGATCGAGAAACACGTGCCCGCGCGGCGGCGCATCGTGGTGGGCGAGGAAGATGCGCTCGCCTTCGCGTGCAACGCGGTGAACATCGACCGCACCGTGATCGTGAATCGCGCCACGCCCGGGTTCGTGGCGGCGCTCGCCGCCAAGGGCTTCGACGTGGTGCAAACGCCGCTCTCGGAGTTCATGAAGGCCGGAGGATCCGCCAAGTGCCTGACCCTGCGCCTGGACGAGCCATGAGCCCCGGAAGTCTTGCGTTTGCGTTGGCGCTTTGGTTCGCGGTCGCCGCCCCGGCCCACGCCATCTACAAGTGGGTCGACGAGAAGGGCGTGACGCACTTCTCCGAGCACCCGCCGCCGGGCAAGGAGAAGGCGACGAAAATCGAGCCGAAGGTCACGCCGCCATCGGTTCCGGCGAAACCGGCCGACTGGAAGGCACGCGAGCAGGAAGCGCGCAAGCTTCGCCTCGAGCGCGACCAGAAAAGCGAATACGAGAAGGGCAAGGCGCACAACGAGGCGGCCGAGCGCGCCAACAAGTGCAACTACGCCCGGCGCCAGCTCGCGGTGCTCGAGCGGCAGGTCCCCATCTTCACCACCAACGAGAAGGGCGAGCGGGTCTTCCTCGAGGACCGCGAGCGGCCAGCCGAGGTCGCGCGGTGGCAAGGCGAGGCGCGCGCGCACTGCGAGCGGTGACTCGCTCGGTCCCCGCCTTGCTCGCCGCCGCGCTGCTCGCCACGGCGTGCAACGTCGACGTCCCGGCCGAGCGCCTGCCTCGCTTCGATGGCTCCGTCCCGCCACCCAACGTGGTTCTGGTCCTGGGCTCCGGTGGTCCGCGCGGCTTTGCGCACGTAGGCGTCCTCAAGGTGCTGGAGGAAGCGGGGCTGCGGCCCGACATGGTGATCGGGTGCAGCGTCGGCGCCATGGTGGGCGCCCTCTACGCCTCGGGCCGCAGCGCCACCGAGATCGAGCGCATGGCCATGGATCTGGACATGCGCGCCTTCTTCCTCGAGTGGGCGGTGCTGCGCGGGCGGCCGGCATCGGGCGCGGCGGTGCAGCGCTACGTTTCCGAGGCCGTCGGCGAGAAGCCCATCGAGGCTTTGCCCATGGCCTTCGCGGCGGCCGCCACGCGCGTCTCCGACGGCCGCCTCGCGCTCTTCAATCGCGGCGACACGGGCCTTGCCGTGCGTGCCTCCTCGGCGAGCCCGGGCCAGTTCGAAGCCGTGCGCGTCGGCGAAGAGCTGTACGTGGATGGCGACGAGGCGAGCCCCGTGCCGATCCTGGCCGCGCGCGCGCTCGGCGCGAAGGTGGTGATCGCCGTGGACGTCTCGGCCCACGAGTCCACGACACCGCCGGGCGTGCCCGAGGAATGGAAGGTGAAGGACCGGCGGCGCGCGAAGCAGGTGGCGAAGGAGGCGCCCGCGGCGGACCTGCTGCTGCATCCGGACATCGGCTATTACGCGGGGCACAGCGAGTCGTATCGGCGCGGAGTCATCGACATCGCCGAGCGCTTTACGCGCGAGCGCCTGCCGCAGATCCGCGCGGCGTTCGAGCGCGCGCGCTCTCAGAAACAGGTGGCGCGAATTCCCGCGGGGGTGGCTTCCAGGTAGCCGGCGCGCTCGTACCAGTCGTTCAGCACCCAGCGCACGCGCTCGCGCCCAGCGACTTCATGCACATGGCGGCCAGGCCGATGCGTGTGCCCATGGATCATCACGTCGCAGCCGCTTTCGGCGAACGCCCGCTCGACGGCTTCGGGCGTCACGTCCATGATGTCGTAGCCCTTGCCCAGCTTGGCGCCTTCGCTGTCGGCGCGCATGCGCAGCGCGGTCGCCACGCGTTCCTCCCGCGGACGAGCGAGCGCCGCCGCCTGCCACGCCGGGTCGCGGACCTGCGCGCGAAACTTCTGGTAGGCGACATCTCCGGTGCAGAGCGTGTCCCCATGCAGGAGCACCGTGGGGGTGCCGTAGAGGTCCAGCACCGTCGGATCCGCGATCAGCTTCACGCCCGTCTCGGCGGCGAACCGCTCAGCCACGAGGAAGTCGCGGTTGCCGTGCATGAAGGAGATCGGCGTGCGTACCGCCGCCGCGAAAAGCGCCTCGGCGGCGCGCGCAGGCAGCGGCAGGTCGAGTCCGTCGTCGCCCACCCAGTATTCGAACAGGTCGCCGAGGATGTAGAGGTGGTCGCAGCCCGGAACGACGGTTTCGAGCAGGCGTTCGAAAGCCTCGATGCCTGCGGGTCGCGACTCGTCGAGGTGCAGGTCGGAGATGAAGAGCGTGCGCCCGCGGACGCCCGACGGCGCCGCCTGGGTCAAGCGCGCTCGGCCTTCTCGATCACCACCGCCTCGCGCGGCACGTCCTGGTGCCCGCCCGAGTTGCCCGTGGGCACCTTGCGGATCTTGTCCACGACGTCCTTGCCCTCGACCACCTTGCCGAAGACCGCGTAGCCCCAGCCCTGCGGCGACTCGCCGCTGTAGTCGAGGAAGGCGTTGTCCTTCACGTTGATGAAGAACTGCGACGTGGCGGAATCGCGCACGCCGGTGCGCGCCATGGCGACGGTGTAGTTCGCGTTCTTGAGGCCGTTGGAGGCCTCGTTCTTCACCGGCGCCTGGGTGGGCTTCTGCTTCATGTCCCGGGTGAAGCCGCCGCCCTGCACCATGAAGCCGTCGATCACGCGATGGAAGATGGTGCCGTCGTAATGGCCGGCATCGACATACGACAGGAAGTTGGCGACGGTCGCCGGGGCCTTGGCCTCGTCGAGCTCCAGCACGATCGCCCCGTGGTTGGTGGTCAGCCTGACCTTCATTTCGGATCCTTTCTGGTAGCGAGATTCAATCCTCGTCCGCGCCTTTAGAGGCACTCCGCCTTCTCGATCACCACCGGCGTCGTGGGCACGTTCTGGTGCGGGCCGGAGTTGCCGACGGGCACGGCCTTGATCTTGTCCACGGTGTCCTGGCCGCTGGTGACCTTGCCGAAGACCGCGTAGCCCGGCTTCATGTCGTCCACGTAGTTGAGCATCTGGTTGTCGACCACGTTGATGAAGAACTGCGAGGTGGCCGAGTTGGGCGCCGGCGTGCGCGCCATCGCCACCGAGTACGGCTCGTTCTTCAATCCGTTGCTCGACTCGATCTTGATCGGCGCGTTGGTGGCCTTCTGCTGCATGTCCTTGGTGAAGCCGCCGCCCTGGATCATGAAGGTGCCGATCACGCGGTGGAAGATCGTGCCGTTGTAGTGGCCCGACTGCACGTACTTCACGAAGTTGTCGACGCTGATAGGCGCCTTCTCGCGGTTCAGCGCGATCGTGATCGGGCCCATCGTGGTCGTGAGCTTCACCGACGAGCAGCTGCCGGCCTTCGTGGGCGCCGCCGGCTTGGCGTCGGTCTTGGCGGGCGCCTGGGCGAAGGCGAGGCCGGTGGAAGCAACGAGAGTGGTGAGGAGTGAAGTGCAAAAAGTTTTCATGGGGATGTGAGAAAGAAAGGAAAGTGAAAAAGGACGGGGAAAAAGGGAAGGGAACTTCCCTCGTCCCCCATCCTGCTTTTTAAATCACCGCCTCGTGCACGATGCGCCACTCGCGCCCGTCGCGAACCCAGAACTGGCGCTTGCGCACCTTGTTCGACAGGTTGTTGGAGCGGTAGTCCTGCTCGAAGGTCACCATCATCGTGTCGCCGGCGCCCGGATAGGAGAAGAGCGACAGGTCGTTCACGCCGACCTTGATCCACTGCTTGCCCGCGCCGACCTTGCGCTTCTGCGCCTTCCACGACGCGAGGTCGCGCGTCTCGGAGCGGAAGCTGGGCGAATAATGCGAGAAGTACTTGTCGAGGCTGCGGCTTTCCCAGTCGGTTTTCCAGCGCTGGAACGCCGCGAGGAACTGGGCGCGCTCCCCCTCCCACGCCTTGCCGTCGAGCCACTCGACGGCGCTGCCGATCACCACGGGCGTGCGGTTCACGTCCACGTAGCGGCCGAGCTTCTTGAAGTCCTCGTTGGTGAGCACGATGCAGCCGTCGGTCGCCCAGGGTGGGCGGCTGTACGTCTCCGAGGGCGTGCCGTGCAGCCAGATGCCGTGGCCGTTGCGCCCATGCAGCTTGTCCCACTCGTTGGGATAGTCGAGCGGGTAGGCGCCGGGTCCGTAGAAGTCCGGCAGCTTGCTGCGCGCATCGACCACGCGATACACACCCAGCGGCGTCTTCTGGTCGCCCTGGCGCTGCTTCTCCACGCCGTTCTTGCCGAGGCTCGTGTAGAAATCGGTCACGTAGCGCGGGCGCCCGCCGTCGTTGGCGAAGACGTAGAGGCGGTTGCGCGAGGTGTCGATCACGATCACGTGGGGCTGGCTTGGCGCCAGCTGCAGCACCGGCGCGGGGATCTGCTCCACGCGCGGCGCATCCAGGTAGCGTTGCAGGCGCACGCGCGCCTCATCCTGCAGGTGCGCCACGCTGCCCGGGGCGGCGTCGAGGGAAGCGAACGCGACGGGCTTGCCGGCACGGGCCATGAGCATGTCGCCCTTCACCATGTGGCCCAGGCGGAAGTTCGGGTTGCGCTCGAGGGCGCGGTCGATCTCGCCCATCGCCTGCTTGAGGCCCGACTCGCGCAGGCCGACGATGGCGCGCACGAGCGAGCCTTCGACTTCGTTGGCGAACGCGGGCGAGGTGTTGAGCGAGCCGCCGCCCAGCGCGGCGGCCGAGAGGCAGAAGCTGGCTAGGACGATTCCCTGCGAGACGCGAAAGCCGCGGCGCAGGCGCGAGCGCTGCATCACCCGCCCACGCGCTCCTGGGTGATGAGCCAGCGATCGCCCGACCGAAGCAGCTTGAGCGTCTTGGTGTTGTCGCTCTTCAGCGTGTCGGAGCGGTAGGCCTGGCGGATGACCGCGGTGGCCTCGTTGCCGCTCACCTCGATCGAGCTCACCTTCACGTCCACCGAGATCGACTTGGGCGCCTCGATGCGCTCGGTGCGCTGCTTCTCCCACGCCGCGCGCGACATCTTGCCCGGCGGGTCGAACTCCGGCGCGTAGGCGGCGAGATAACTTTTCACGTCCTTCGCGCTCCACGCCCTTGCCCACGCTTCGATCGCGGCGGTGATCCGCGCCTTCTCGTCGTTGGCGGCGGGGGTGACGCTCGCGGCGGCAGGGGCCGCCTTGGCGGGCTCGGCCTTCGCCGGCGCGGGTGTCGTCTTCGCGGGCTCGGGCGCCTTCGCGGCCGGCGCCGGAGCCTTGGTCTCCGGCTTAACCGCGACCCGCGCCGGCTCGGCCGCGGCGGTAGTCGCCGGCGGCGGCGCGGCCTTGGCGGCTTCCGCCCTCGCCGAGGCAGCGGCGCGCGAAGCTTCGGGCCTCTGGCCGCCGGAGCGGCTGGAGCTGAAGAGCTCCTTCACCAGGGCGAGCTTGCTCTGCGCTGTGGTGTTGTTCTTGTCGAGCTGCAGCGCGCGGTCGTAGGCGCGGCTCGCGAGCTGCGCGTACACGTCGCCGAGGTTCTCGTGCGCGGTGGCGTAGCTGGGATGGGTGTGGATCGCGAGCTCGAGGGCGGCCTTCGCCTTGTCGTAATTGCCCTGCTGCGCGTAGAGGACGGCGAGGTTGTTGTACGGCTCGGGCAGCTCTGGGAAATCCTCGGTGAGGCCGGTGAACATCTGGATGGCTTCGGGGGCGCGCTTGAGCTCCGTGAGCAGGATGCCCTTGAGGAAGCGTCCCTGCGGGTCCCTCGGCTGCGCCTTGAGGAAAGCCTCGACCTTCTCCAGGGCGGGCTGGACCTTGCCCTGCCCGTAGAGCTTCTGCGCTTCGCGGAAGTCGTCGGCCGGAGCCGCCCACACGAGCGTCGCGGCGCCCACGAACCCCGCCGCGATGACCGCGGCAAGCCTGGACCTGATCGAGAAGCGCTGCGGCATCGTGCTATAATCTGTTGAATTTTATGGGAAACCATATTCTACCCGGCTTCGGGACCCTTCACAATGCGCCGCGCTGTCGGCGCTCGCCCGAAAAGCCGTTTCCAATACCCGCAACGCCCCCCGTCATTCCCGCGTAGGCGGGAACCCAAGGTCCCCCAACCTCAATTGGGCGCCCGCCAAACGCGGGTGCGACAACCGCATGTCCACACTGCAGATCCAGAACACGCTCACCCGCCGCAAGGAAACCTTCGTCCCACGCACGCCCGGAAAGGTGGGGATGTATGTCTGCGGTCCCACCGTGTACGACTTCTTCCACGTCGGCAACGCGCGCACCTTCACCACCTTCGACATGGTGGCGCGATGGCTGCGGACTTCCGGCTACGACGTCACGTACGTTCGCAACATCACCGACGTGGACGACAAGATCATGGAGCGCGCGCGCGAAAACGGCGAGGACATCGAGGCGCTCACCGCGCGCATGATCGCCGCGCTCGACGAGGATTGCGCGCGCCTGGGGCTTGCCAGGCCCGACCGCGAGCCGCGCGCCACGCGCTACATCGCACCGATGCTCGAGATCATCGAGGCCCTCGAGAAGAAGGGGCTGGCCTACCGCGCCGGCAACAAGGACGTGTGCTTCTCGGTGCGCGACTTCGAGGGCTACGGCAAGCTCTCGCGCAGGAACCTCGACGACCTGCGCGCAGGCGAGCGCGTCGCCGTCGATACGGCCAAGCGCGATCCCCTCGATTTCGTCTTGTGGAAGGCCGCGAAACCCGGCGAGCCCTCGTGGCCCTCGGTCTTCGGCGAGGGCCGTCCCGGCTGGCACATCGAGTGCTCGGCCATGTCCTGCAAGGAGCTGGGCCTGCCGTTCGACATCCATGGCGGCGGCTGGGACCTGCAGTTCCCGCACCACGAGAACGAGATCGCGCAGAGCGAGGGCGCGCATGGGCCGCCGATGGTGAACTACTGGATGCATGGCGCCTTCCTCAACATCGACCAGGAGAAGATGTCGAAGTCGCTCGGCAACTTCTTCACCGCGCGCGACGTGCTCGACCGGCTCGACCCGGTGCAGGGCGGCGAGCAGGTGCGCTGGTTCCTGCTGCGCGGGCACTACCGCAGCGAGCTCAACTTCAACTGGGAGCTCATCGGGGACGCGGGCAACGCCTTGCGTGGCTTTTACGCGACGCTTCGCGAAGTTCCCGGGGATGGCGCGGCCGTGGACTGGGGAAATCCCTTCTGCGCGCGCTTCCGCGATGCGATGAACGACGACTTCGACACGCCGGTCGCCTTCGCGGTGCTGCACGAGCTGCGCGGCGAGGTGAACCGCACGCGCTCGGCCGCGCTCGCGGGGCAACTGAAGGCGCTCGGCGGCACGCTGGGTTTCTTCCAGGGCGATCCGGAGACGTTCCTGAAGGGCGGGGCGAGCACCGAGCTGGATGTCGAGGCGCTCATCAAGCAGCGCCAGGAGGCGAAGAAGTCGAAGGACTTCGCCCGCGCCGACGCCATTCGCAAGGAGCTCGAGAGCGCCGGCATCGTGCTCGAGGACAAGCCCGGCGGTGTCACGGAGTGGCGGAGGAAATGACGCGATAGTTCCGCTGGTCGCCGTCCTACTGCGCGCACCCCGCCGCGATCACGGCTTGCACCCGCGTGCCGAACTCGGCGCTGTTGAGGAAGCCGAAATAGCGCACGTCGTTCGGATAACGCGCGCCGGTATTGAGCTCGTTGATCCAGTAGTTCACGCCGCCCACGTCCCCGCCACGGCGCAGGAACGAGTAGTACATGTCGGTCACGAACTGCGTGTTGTTGCGCGCTCGGTTGGCGTACTCGGGGTTGAACATGAAAGCCGCCGAGATCGCCTCGACGGCGGCGTATACCTGTCCGGCGCCGGCGCACTGCGCGGCGCGCAGCTGCCCCAGCCAGTAGTTGAACGAATTCGTGTCGGGCAGGCGGTTCAACAGCCCGCGGAAAAAGTCCACGACCATGTCGACTTCCGGCCGCGCCGCGGTGCTGCCGAAGATGCCTTGCGTGAAGGTGCGGAACTCGCTGGAGAACATGAACGAGAAGAGCACCACCTCGCGCGGCAGTCCCGCGTTGATCTGGCCGACCCAGTAGTTCAAGCCGTCGGCATCGGGGCCGCGGTTGAAGAACGTGTTGTACAGGTCGCTGACGAATTGCGCGTGGGTCTTGTTGGCGGCGGCGTATTCCGCGCTGTTGAAGAAGTAGCCCGCCATCACGAACCAGGTCTCGTTGATGTTGACCCCGAGCGCCGAGAGGCGCGCGGCTTCGCTCTCCCAGAACGCCTTTCCCGCCGCGTCGGGGGCGCGATTCAGGATCGCGCCGTAGTAGTGCGTCACCAGCGAGCGTTCGCCGACGCCTGCCAGTTCCACCGCCGCGAGGGGCGCATTGCTGGAAAAGCTCAGGCTTCCGTAGATAGAGCCCTGGGCCGTTGGCGTGAAGGTGACGCTCACCGTGCATGCCGCTCCCGGCTGCAACGATCCGCAGTTGTGGGAAGCCGTGAACGGGCCCGACATGGACGTCGTACTGATCTGCACCACGCCCGCGCTCGAGTTGACGAGCGTCACATGCCGTGGCGCCGAGGTTGTCTGCATTGACTGGCCGCCGAACTCGAGGCGTGCCGGCGTGACGCTCAGGCCCCCCGGGGTGCCGGAAAAGTTCGCCTCCACCGCAATGCGCCCCGTGGCGGTGAAGGTGCAGGTTCCCCCGCCCGCGCAGGGACCGCTCCATCCGGTGAAAGAGGAGCCCGCCGCCGCCGTGGCGCTGAGATGCACGGTGCTGCCTGGTGCGAAGTAGAACGTGCAGCTGCGCGCGTTGGGTGGACATTGCTGCGTGCCCGCCATGACCATGCCGGACCCGGCGCCGGCCTTGATGATCGTGACCGGCTGGCCGTAGGGATCGACGGCGTCGAAATCGACCAGTGCCACCGCCGAAGCGTTGAGCGGAATGCTGCAAGTGGTGCCCGCGTTGCCGGCGCAAGCTCCACTCCACCGGGGGGGTGACACCGTCATCAGCGAGCTGGGCGTGGGCGTTGCTGTCAGCACCACGTGGGTTCCGGGGTGGAAGGCCGAAACGCAAGCGGGGCCACAATCGATGCCTGCCGGACTGGACGTGACCTTGCCTGTCCAGTTGCCGTTCTTGTTGACGGACAGGGTCGCCGCCGTGGCCGTGCCGAAAGTCGCCGTCACCCAGGCTGCGGCATTCAGTGACACGACGCACGATCCCGTACCCGAACAGCCGCCGCCGCTCCAACCTTCGAACCTGGAACCCGGCGGCGCCGTGGCGAGCAGGGTCACGTTGGTCCCCCCGGGAAAGCCGGCGGTGCAGGTCGCGCCGCACTCGATGCCGGCCGGCGACGAAGTCACGAGGCCCGACCCCGTGCCACTCTTCGAGACCAGCACGGCCACGGACGCGTCGAGGCTGATGTCGTCGATGCGGAATGTGGTCGGCAGCGAGCTGTCGGATTCCACCGCGAAGCGCAGCCTGACCGTGCGCCCCCGCAACGAGGCCAGGTCGAACGTGCCGGTCTGGACATAAGCGGGGTTCGCGCTCTGGTTCGACAGCGTCACCAGCGGGGCCAGAGTCAACTGGGAAACCGGATCGAGGATCGAGACGATGAGCCGATCGTAGACCAAGCTTCCGGGCGCTTCCGCGGTGGAGACGCGATACCAGAATCGCAGCAGGGCTCGCGTAGCGGAGGCCGGAATGACGAAGTCCTGGTGCAGGACGTCATACGAATTCTCGACCGCACCGAGGGCCGCGTGGCGGGTGCCGCCACGGGAGTGGGTGGAATCGTCGACGATGAGGGCTCTGCCGGGCGTCGGGGGTGAGGTGAATTGCGACCAGGCCGACACGCTGCCTTCGAAGTCGCCGCTCGCGAATGCAGCGCCCGCCGGAGCAAACCCGGCCGCCACGGCTTTGGAGGTCCCGAGGCTCACAGTGCAGGGCGCGGTGCCGCTGCAACCCGAACCGTTGTCGATCCAGCCGGTGAAGGTGGATCCCGCGGCCGCAACCGCGGTCATCGTGACTGCCGTGCCATTGGCATAGCTGGCTACGCACGTCGCTCCGCAGTCGATGCCGGCGGGCGACGAGCTCACCGTGCCGCTTCCCTGGCCATGCTTCGTCGCGGTGAGGGCGTTCTTCGAGATAGATGCGCCGCCGAAGGTTGCGGTGAGCGTCATGCCGCTGTCGCCCATGGTGACACGGCATTGGCCGGTGCCGGTGCACGGTCCGCTCCAGCCTGTGAACGTCGATCCGGCAGCCGGTGTGGCCGTGAGGGTCAAAGCGGTCAGGCGGACGAAGGAGCCGGTGCAGTCAGGGGGACACACGATGTCGCCGGACGACGATGTCACGACCCCCGTACCCGTCCCCCCGGTGACCACCTGGAGCGCGTTTGTGCGATCGTAGATCGCCCCCACGATCTTGGCGGCGTCCATCGTGACCGTGCAGGAGCCGGTCCCGAAACATCCGCCGCCGTTCCAGCCCATGAAGTCCGATACCTCCCTGGTGTCGAAAGAGAAGCTCGTCGATGCGGCGGTGAGCACGACCGTGGTGCCGGCGTCGAAGCTCGCCGAGCATGAGGTCTGGTTGCCTCCACAGGAAATGCCCGGAGGGACCGACACGACGCTGCCACGCGGGCCTGTTCCCTGGTAGTTGAGGGTGAGGGTGAATTTCGGCCGGTCGAACGTGGCGGTGATGGTTTCTGGATTCGACGCGACTACGGTGCAGGTCCCGCCGGAACAGCCGGCGCCACTCCAACCCGAAAACACCGACCCTGGTGCGGGCGTCGCCGTGAAGACATAGGTAGAGCCTTGGGCGGCCACAACCGAGCAGGTGGCGCCACAGTGGATTCCTGCTGGCGCCGACGTCACGGTCCCGTCCCCGGTGCCGCCCTTGTTCACCGTGAGGATCGGGGCGTTGTCGAAGTTGATGTCGTCGATCCGGAAGGCGGTCGGAAGGATGGAATCGGTCGTGGACGTCCGGAACTGCAGCCGGATCGCGCGACCTTTGTACAAGGTGAGATCGAAAGTTTCGGACTGCGCGTACCCGCTCCCCGCGTCCAGGTTGGACAGCGCCAACAGCGGCTGCAGGCTCGTTCCGGTGAAAGGATCGATGATGGACACGTGCAGGCGGTCATAGGCATCGTTGCCGACTTCGGTCGTGGAGACGCGGTACCAGAATCGCAACCGGGCGGTGGTCGCCGAAGGCGGAATGATGAAATCCTGATAGAGCACGTCACCCGTCTCGTCCAGCAGCGCGTGTCTGGAACCGGTGCGCGAATTCGCCGCGTCGCTCACGATCAGCGACCTGGAAGGGGCCGCGGGACTGGCCAACTGGGTCCAGGCGTAGCCACCGGATTCGAAGTCGCCATTGGTCAGGTTGCCGTTGATGAAGCTCGCCGTCGCCGTCTCGGGACCGGTCATCCGCACTTCGCAAGGCGAAGGCAGCGTGATCCCGATGGTCGCGGATGGCTTGCAACTGCCCCCCCACCCGATGAAGGTGGAGCCGGCATCCGGGTAAACCCACAGCGTCACCAGGGATCCGGGCACGAAACTGCCCGAGCACGTCAAGCCGCAGTCGATGCCATTCGGTGACGATTGGATGATGCCGCCTCCAGTGCCCTGTTTGACGACGGTCAGGATCGGCGGCGCCGCGTCCGCGGTGAATGTCCAGCCGAGATCGCGCATCAGCCCGATCGTCACCGGCCCGGGGCTGTGCAGGGACTCCCCGTTCGGCAGCGAGTAGGTCATGAGGGCGTCGATGGTCGCGTTGTAGCTCTCCGCCAGGTGCGAGTAGCTCGAGCCCTGGACCCAGGTCGCCGGCGCGTAAAGCGCAACGCGCGTGCCGCCGTTGGCGGCGCTGGCATTGGGGCCCTGGAAGTACACGGCGTTGCTCTGCAGCTGCGTGGCGAGCGCTGCGGAAGGATTCGGAAAGACGCCCGTATTGATCAGCGCCTGCCCCGCGGCACTCTGGGTGAAGCGGTCGTACACCTGTGGCACCGCGCCCCAGGTTCCGCTGCCTCCGCTCACGCTCATGCCGCCCACGAAACCGAGTCCGTGGCCGATCTCGTGCAACACGACGCTCACGAAATCCTTCTGCGTGGCGGGGGTGGCCTGGTCCGTGCCGAAATACCAGCCGAAGGTGCTATTGAATGCCGCGTAGATCTCGGCCGCGGCGCCATTGAGGTCCGAGCCGGCGAGCGTATTCGCGAGTGCGATGGGATAGTGCGTGTTCGGGATCGAATTGGCGAAGCCGCTCGGGGCGCTCGTGGGCCCCGCATGCCCCAGGATGTCGGAGCGCATGTTGTTCGACCAGCAGGCATCGATGCGGATCGGCACCGTGGAGACGAGCTTCGAAGCCCATATCGTGGCGGCATGGCCGAAGGCGGCCTTGGCCGCGGCCGGCCACTCGATGCAGTTGTCGCTTTCGGATCCCGGTCCCGCGGGCAGGTAGTTGACCGTGATCGTCGCGGCCTTGAGCAGCCCTGCCTTGTATGCCGGTAATTCGGGCGGCGGCGGGATCTTTTCGAAGGAGACGTACGGAGCGTCGTACAGGATCGAGAGAAAGGGGCCTTCGAGCCCGCCCATTGTTCCCAGAGGCTCGCGCGTACTCGCGAAACCCGGTGTTGCGAAGAGGGCAGCCGACAACAGGGCGAGCGCGAGGCGCGCGCCACGCTTCAGTGGCGAATCGATGATGGGCTCCGGGGAGGGATGGCGCTCGGGCGCCGTGCGATTGGTATTCTTTTTCGTGACATCATTCTCACCGAGCGCATGCGGCGGCGCAATCGATGTATCCCCCAACCGATGGACTTCGTCGCGAGTTCCACGTTACGTGCGCAATGTGGAAAAGAAAAAGGGCGCCGGCGGCGCCCTTTTGCATTCGCGGTGAATGCCGTCAGCGCACGAACCTCTGGTCCTTCGAGATGATGGTCAAGTCGACGAACTTCGATCCGCTGCGGTTGTTGGGCCCGTAGCTCACCTTGAAGCCGCCGGCGTCGTAATCCTGGATCGACTCCATCGCCCGCACGAAGCCGTCGCGCGTGAGGTTGCGGCCGGCGCGGCGAAGGCCTTCGACCATCACCTTGGCGGCGATGTAGCCCTCGAGCGTGCCGAACCCGGGCTCGCCCTTCACTTCCTCGATCGCCTTGCGGTACTCCTTCACCACCGGGACGCTGCTGTCCCAGGGGAAGGGCACCACTTGGGAGATCTGCACGCCGCGGCCTTCGCGGTCGAGCTCCTTCGCGAGCGCCTTGCTGCCCACGAAGGAGACGTTCCAGAAGGTGGGGTTCACGCCCGCCTTCTTCATCGACTTGATGAACGCCGCGCACGAGGTGTAGGCGCTGATCATCACGATCGCCTGGGGCTGCGCGGCCTTCATGGCCTCCACGGCCTTGGCTACCTCCACCGTGTTGCGCTCGACCGTGCCCTTGGCGACGATCTGCAGGTTGCGCTTCTTCAGGGCGCGCTCTACGCCGTCGAGGCCCGCCTGGCCGTAGGCATCGTTCTGGTAGAAGACCGCGATCTTGTCGATGCTCATCGCGGTGAGGTGCTGCACGATGGCCTCGGTCTCGTCGTAGTAGCTCGCGCGCACGTTGAAGACGTACGGGTTGACGGGGCTGCGCAGAAGCTCGGCACCCGTGAACGGGCCGACGAAGGGAACACGCGCCTCGGTGAAGATCGGCAGCGAGGCCTGCGAGGTCGGCGTGCCCACGTAGCCGAAGAGGGCGAAGACCTTCTCGTCGTTGATGAGCTTGCGGGTGTTGGCGGCCGCGCGCGCCGACTCGTAGCCGTCGTCGAGCGTCTTCAGCACGATCTTGCGGCCGTTCACCCCGCCGCGGGCATTGACCTGGTTGAAATAGAGCGTGGCGCCCATCTGCATGTCCAGGCCCAGCTGCTGGGCCGGCCCGGTGAGGGCGACCGACTGCCCGAGGACGACCTGCGAATCGCTCACGCCCTGCGCGAGGGCGGAGGTGGCGGCGAAGGCGAGCGCCGCGAGGCTTGCGCGAATCATCTGACTCCTCCCGAGAGCGGGGCATGGTGGAAGCGCCCCCGGGAAATCATACGCCGCGGCATCGCGCAGTAAAGCGCCGCCCGTCGGTTACAGCTGTCACTTCGGCCGGAAGTTCGCAAGCCTCCCTAGCCGGCGAAGAACTCCCGCACCTTGTCCATGAAGGTCTTGGCGCGCGGGGTATGGCGCGAATCGCCCTTGTTGATCTCGTCGAACTCGCGCAGCAGCTCCTTCTGGCGGTCTGTTAGGCGCACCGGCGTCTCCACCACGACTTGGCAGAGCAGGTCGCCGGGGTAGGTCGAGCGCACGCCCTTGATGCCCTTGCCGCGCAGGCGGAACACCTGGCCCGTCTGGGTCTCGGGCGGAATCTTGATCTTGGCCGAGCCGTCGAGGGTCGGGATCTCGATCTCCCCGCCGAGGGCCGCCTGGCCGAAGCTGATCGGCATGTCGCAGTGCAGGTTGTCTCCGTCGCGCTGGAAGACGCCGTGCTCCTTGAGGTGGATCACCACGTACAGGTCGCCCGGAGGCCCGCCGTTCACGCCGGCCTCGCCTTCGCCCGAGAGGCGGATGCGGTCGCCTTCGTCCACGCCGGCGGGGATCTTCACCGCGAGCGTCTTGTGCTTCTTGAGCCTTCCCGCGCCGCGGCAGGTCGCGCACGGGTCGGAGATCATCTTGCCGCTGCCATGGCAGGTCGGGCAGGTCTGCTGGATGGAGAAGAACCCCTGCGACATGCGCACCGTGCCGCCGCCGTGGCAGGTCTCGCAGGTCTTCGGTTGCGTGCCCGGCTTGGCGCCCGTGCCGTGGCACGTCTCGCACGCCTCCATGGTGGGGATGCGGATCTTGGTTTCGGTGCCGCGCGCCGCCTGCTCGAGGGTGACTTCGAGGTTGTAGCGCAGGTCCGCGCCGCGAAAGACGTTGCCGCGCCCGCGCCCCTGCCCGCCGCCGAAGATGTCGCTGAAGATGTCGCCGAAAGCCTCGGCGAAGCCGCCGAATCCTTCCGGCCCGCCGCCCATGCCGCCCATCTGCGGATTCACGCCCGCGTGGCCGTAGGCGTCGTACGCGCGGCGCTTCTCGGGCTCGGAGAGCATCTCGTAGGCTTCCTTGGCCTCCTTGAACTTCTCCTCGGCATCCTTGCTGTCCGGATTGCGGTCCGGATGGAACTTCATCGCGAGCTTGCGATAGGCCTTCTTGATGTCCTCGTCGGAGGCGTCCTTGTTGACGCCGAGGACTTCGTAGTAGTCGCGTTTCTTGGTGGCCATGCGTACGGCTATTTTCCGGTGACGGGGACGGGGAACGGGGAGCGTCCCGCGTCACCCGTCCCGGGTTTTCCTACGCCGACTTCTTGTCCTTGACTTCCGTGTACTCCGCATCCACCACGTTGCCGTCGTCTTCCTTCTTCTCGGGCTCCGCGGAAGCCTGGGCGCCGGCGGCGGCTTCGGGGCCCGCGCCCGGGCCGGCGTTCTTCGCCTGCGCGTCGGCGTAGACCTTCTCGCCCAGCTTCTGCGAGGCTGCGGCGAGCGCCTTCACCTTCTCCTCGATGGCGTCCTTGTCCTCGCCCTTCATGACGCCCTCGACGTCCTTGATGGCCGCCTCGATCTTCTCCTTCTCCCCGCCCTCGAGCTTGTCGCCGTACTCGCCGAGCGACTTGCGGATCGAGTGCACCAGCGCCTCGGCCTGGTTGCGGGCGTTCACGAGCTCGAGCGCCTTGCGGTCCTCGTCGGCGTGCGCCTCGGCATCCTTCACCATCTTCTGGATCTCGTCCTCCGAAAGGCCCGAGCTCGCCTTGATGGTGATCTTGTTCTCCTTGCCGGTCGCCTTGTCCCGGGCCGACACGTGCAGGATGCCGTTGGCGTCGATGTCGAAGGTCACCTCGATCTGCGGCATGCCACGCGGGGAAGGCGGAATGCCCTCGAGGTTGAACTGGCCCAGGCTCTTGTTGCCCGAGGCCACGTCGCGCTCGCCCTGCAGCACGTGGATCGTGACCGCCGACTGGTTGTCGTCGGCCGTCGAGAACACCTGCTGCGCCTTGGTCGGGATGGTGGTGTTCTTCTGGATGAGCTTGGTCATCACCCCGCCGAGGGTCTCGATGCCGAGCGAAAGCGGCGTCACGTCCAGCAGCAGCACGTCCTTCACGTCGCCCTGCAACACGCCGCCCTGGATCGCCGCGCCCACGGCCACGGCCTCGTCGGGGTTCACGTCGCGGCGCGGCTCCTTGCCGAAAAACTCCTTCACCTTCTCCTGCACCTTCGGCATGCGCGTCATGCCGCCCACCAGGATCACGTCGCTGATGTCGGAGAGCTTGAGGCCCGAGTCCTTGAGCGCGGTCTCGCACGGCTTGATGGTGCGCTCGATCAGCTCGTCCACGAGGGACTCGAGCTTGGCGCGCGTGAGCTTCATCGAAAGGTGCTTCGGCCCCGAGGCATCCGCGGTCACGTACGGCAGGTTGATGTCGGTGCTCTGCGAGCTCGACAGCTCGATCTTCGCCTTCTCCGCGGCTTCCTTGAGGCGCTGGAGCGCGAGGACGTCTTTGGAAAGGTCCACGCCCTGCTCCTTCTTGAACTCGGCCACGATGTAGTCGATCACGCGCTGGTCGAAGTCCTCGCCGCCCAGGAACGTGTCGCCGTTGGTCGAGAGGACCTCGAACTGGTGCTCTCCCTCGATGTCGGCGATCTCGATGATCGAGATGTCGAAGGTGCCACCGCCGAGGTCGTAGACCGCGATCTTGCGGTCGCCTTCCTTCTTGTCGAGGCCGAAGGCGAGCGCCGCCGCGGTGGGCTCGTTGATGATGCGCTTGACCTCGAGGCCCGCGATGCGGCCGGCGTCCTTGGTCGCCTGGCGCTGGGAATCGTTGAAGTAGGCGGGCACGGTGATGACGGCTTCGGTCACCGGCTCGCCGAGGTAGTCCTCGGCCGTCTTCTTCATCTTGCGCAGCACCTCGGCCGAGACCTGGGGCGGGGCAATCTTCTTGCCGTGCACTTCCACCCAGGCGTCGCCGTTGTCGGCCTTGACGATTCGGTAGGGCATGAGGCCGATGTCCTTCTGGACTTCCTTCTCCTCGAACTTGCGGCCGATGAGGCGCTTCACCGCGAAGAGCGTGTTCTTCGCGTTGGTGACGGCCTGGCGCTTGGCCGGGGCGCCGACAAGGATCTCGTCGTTGTCGGTATAGGCGACGATCGAGGGCGTGGTGCGGGCTCCCTCGCTGTTCTCGATGACCTTGGGCTTGCCGCCTTCCATGATGGCCACGCACGAATTGGTCGTGCCGAGGTCGATGCCGATGATCTTTGCCATGTCCGTCTTCCTTCGTTCTGGATATCTGTTGGTCTGGGTGGGAAGTGAGGTTTAACGCCGTAACTTCAAGGGGATGCGGGCCTCATGCGTCCTTGCCTCGGGCCACGGTCACCAGCGCCGGGCGCAGCACCCGCTCGTTCAGCAGGTAGCCCTTCTGCAGCACCGTGACGACGGTGTTGGGCTCCTGGTCGCTCTCGACCTGGCTGATCGCCTGGTGGCGGTGCGGATCGAACTTCTCGCCCGCGGGGGAGATTTCGCGCACGCCGTTCTTCTCGAACACCTGCTCGAGCTGGCGCGCGGTAAGCTCCACGCCCTCCTTGAACGCCTGCAGGGTCGCGTTCTCCACGGCCAGGGCGGCGTCCAGGCTGTCCTTCACGGCGAGCAGGGCGGAGGCGAACGACTCGATGCCGAACTTGTGCGCCTTGGCTACGTCCTCCTGGCCGCGGCGGCGGATGTTCTCACCCTCGGCCTTCGCGCGCAGCCAATCCTCGCGCAGCTTGTTGGCTTCCTCGGTTGCGGCGGCGAGGCGCGCCTCCAGGTCGGCCACGCGGGGATCCACGCCGGCCTCGATTTCGTCACGCTGGGGTGGCGGCTGCACCGGCTGGCCGGCGGCTCCGCCGGTGAATTCGGCGTCAGTCACGACAGATTCCTCAAGAAAAACAAATGCTTGGAAGTCAGATGGGGATTGCCCCCATCGTTTTCAAGGGCTTTCCCGGGTTTACTTGCGCCTGCTGAAGAGAATCCAGCTCGTGAGCAGCGTGATCAGGCTGTAGAGGATCGAGCCCACCAGCGCGGCGATGAACCCTGTGACCCGGAATCCCTGGACAATTTCCGCGACGAACCAGAAAAGGAACGCGTTGATCACGAAGATGAAAAGGCCGAGGGTGAGGACGGTCGCGGGCAGGGTGAGCAGGATCAGCAGCGGCCGGATCACCGCGTTCACCAGTCCCAACACCAGCGCCGCGATGAGGGCGGCGGGAAAGCTTTCCACCGTCACGCCAGGGTAGAGGTAGGCCACCGCGAGCAAGGCGGCGGCGTTGACGATCCAGCGGGCAAGCAGGGCGATCATGGCGGCTTCTCGAGGGCCTGGACCTGCTCGATCGCGAGGATCGACAGGGCCGTCATGAAGGGCGGCAGGTCGTTGGTGGTGGGGATGTAGTGGAAATCCTTGCCGCCCGCCTCGAGGAAAGTGGCCCTGCCCTCGATGGCGATTTCCTCGAGGGTCTCTAGGCAGTCGGCCGCGAACCCGGGGCAGATCACGTCCACGCGCCGCACGCCCTCGCGGCCCATCTCCTTCAGCGTGTCGCCGGTGTAGGGCTTGATCCACTCCTGGGCGCCGAAGCGCGACTGGAAGGCGACCGTCGTGCGCTTGTCGTTCCAGCCCAGCTCGGTGGCGATGAGCCGGGCGCTTTCCAGGCACTGGTCGCGGTACGGATCGCCGCGCTCGACGTTGCGCCTGGGCAGGCCGTGGAAGCTCATGAGCAGCCGATCGGGCCGGCCATGCTTGAACCAGTACTCGTTCACGCTCTTGGCGATCGCCTTCACGTAGGCGACGTGGGCGTGGAAGTCCTGCACCACGCGCACCTTCGGGCGCGGCTTCCACTTGCGAAGCGCCTTCTGCAGCGCATCCTCGGCGCTTTTCGTCGTGCTCTCCGAATATTGCGGATAAAGCGGCAGCACCAGGATGTTGCGGCACTCCTTGTCCCGCAGCTCCTTCAGCCCCTCGGCGATCGAGGGCTTGCCGTAGCGCATCGCGCCCGCCACCGGCACCGGCCGTGCCATTCGCTGTCCCAGGTAGCCGCGCATGAGCTGCGTCTGGCGCGAATGGTAGATGCGCAGCGGCGAGCCGTCGGGCTTCCAGATCTTCGCGTACTTCTTCGCCGTCTTCGCGGGCCGGAAAGGGAGCACGAGGAAGTTGAGGATCAGGAACCAGAGCGGGCGCGGAATCTCGACCACGCGAGGGTCCCACAGGAACTCGCGCAGGTAGCGGCGCACCGCGCCGGGCGTGGGCTCGTCCGGCGTCCCCAGGTTGACGAGGAGTACGCCCGTCGTGGGGAGCTTGGGGACCGTCGCGGAATTATCGCGAGAGGACACGCGCGATAAACCGGGACTGTCCCCGGTGTTGTTCCCGTCCCCAGTGTCGTTCCCTGCTCAATGCTGCGACAGCGCCGACGACACGAGCCTCGCCGTCACGTCCACGATCGGGATGACCCGCTCGTAGGCCATGCGCGTGGGGCCGATCACGCCCACGGTGCCGACGATCCGGCCATCCACTTCGTAGGGAGCCGTCACCACGGAGCATTCGTCGAGCGGTACGAGCTCCGACTCGCCGCCGATGAAGATCTTCACGCCCTCGGCGCGCTCGCTCTGCTCGAGGAGCTCGAGCAGTTGGGTCTTGCGCTCGAAGACCTCGAAGAGCCGCCGCAGCCGTTCCATGTCGCCGGAGATGTCGTCCACCTCCAGCAGGTTGCGCCCGCCGGTGATCACCACGCCGTCGGCCGGGCGCATCGCCTCGCTGCCGGTCTCGATCGCGGCCTGCATCAGCGACGAGATGTCGCGGTGCAGCTCGTGCAGCTCGTTCCTCACCTTGCTGCGCAGCTGGTCGAACTCCACCCCCGCGTAGTTCTGGTTGATGTAGTTGGCGGCCTCGACCAGTTGCGAGGGCGAGTAGTTGCGGTCGGTGACGAGCACGCGGTTCTGCACCTCGCCGTCGCTCGCCACGATGATGAGCAGCACGCGCTTCTCCGACAGCGTGAAGAATTCGATGTGCCGAAGCACGGCGCCGCGCCGCCGCGGCGAGACGACGATGCCGGCGAACTGGGTGAGGTCGGAGAGCAGCTGCGAGGCGGTGTTGACGATGCGGTGGGGATCGTCGGGTGCCAGCTGCTCCTCCATCTGCTGGCGCTCCAGCTCTTCCATCGGCCGAACCGTGAGCAGCGTATCGACAAAGAGGCGATATCCCTTGGGGGTAGGCACGCGCCCCGCGGAAGTGTGCGGGCTCGCGACGAAGCCCATCTCCTCGAGGTCGGCCATCACGTTGCGGATGGTGGCGGGCGAAAGCTCGAGGTTGGAGAAGCGCGACAGCGCACGCGAGCCCACCGGTTGTCCGTCGGCGATGTAGCGCTCGACGAGGATCTTCAGGAGGTTCTGGGCGCGTTCCGAAAGCATGGGAGTCGAGGCTATTCTACAAACAATCATGCTTTAATTGCGGCCATGCCGCCCGCGTTCAAGACGGTGGCCGTCGTCGGCAAGAGCGACGCCCCGAGCCTCCCCGATATCCTCGACCAGCTCGCCGGCGTGCTGCGCTCACGCGGCGTGGCGCTCATCATGGATCCGGCCACCGCCGGTGCCTCGCGCGTGAAGCCCCAGGCGGTGGTGGAGCTGGAGGCGATGCCCGCCAAGTGCGATCTCGCGGTGGTGGTGGGCGGCGACGGCACCCTCATCGCGTGCGCGCGCCTCATGGCGCAACACGGCGTGCCGCTCGTGGGCGTGAACCTGGGCCGGCTGGGCTTCCTCACCGACATTCCCGCCGACAGCGTGGCTTCCGCCATCGAAGGCGTGCTTGCCGGCGAGTTCACCGCCGAGCAGCGCCTGCTGCTGGAAGGCTCGGTGCGCCGCGGCCGCCAGACGATGATCTCGGCGCTCGCGATGAACGATATCGTGGTGAGCCGCGGGGCGGTCGGCAGCATGATCGAGTTCGCCGTCACGGTGGATGGGGAGTTCATCTACAGCCTGCGCGCCGACGGCCTCATCGTCTCCACGCCCACGGGCTCGACCGCTTACGCGCTCTCGGCCGGGGGGCCCATCCTGCATCCGGCGCTGTCGGCGATCGCGCTCGTGCCGATCTCCCCGCACACGCTCTCCAACCGCCCCGTGGCCATCCGCAGCAGCTCGAAGGTCGAGATCACGCTGGTGCGCGGCGTGGACGCGCGCGCCAATTTCGACGTCCAGGCGCATTTCCAGCTGGAGCACAACGACGTGGTGTGCGTGGCCGCCGCCCCTCGGCCCGCCACCTTGCTGCATCCTCGCGGCTACCGGTACTTCTCGATGCTGCGGCAGAAGCTTCGCTGGACCGAGCGGGCTTCCTGACCGCAAGGCATTTCACGCCGATGCCCGCCCATGGATCGCCGATGGAAATGAGCCTTCGTGCGTGTCCCTGCCGTCAACGCGAACGCGAGCGCGGCCGTTCTTCACATCCATCTATCGGCGCGGTATCGGCGGCATCGGCGTGAAATTCCCCTGCCCGCATCAGTCCCCATGTTGAGGGCTCTCTCCATCCGTGACTACGTGATCGTCGAGCGGCTCGAACTCGAGTTCGCCGCCGGCTTCACCGCGCTCACGGGAGAGACGGGCGCGGGCAAGTCGATCCTCGTCGATGCGCTCGCCCTCGCGCTGGGCGGCCGTGCGGATCCGGGCGTGGTCCGCGCCGGCGCCCAGCGCGCGGAGATCGGCGCCGATTTCGATGCGGCGAGCCTGCCGGAGGTGCGGGCCTGGCTGGCGGCGCAGGAGCTGGAGGAGGGCGATGGCGCATGCATCGTGCGGCGCACGCTCGATGCGAGCGGGCGCTCGCGCGCCTTCGTGAACGGCCGCCCGGCCACGGCTGCGCAATTGCGGGAGCTGGGCGAGCGCCTGCTCGACATCCACGGCCAACACGACCACCAGTTGCTCCTCAAGCGAGAGCGGCAGCGCGCGCTGCTGGACGCCTTCGGCGCGCACGAGGCGCTGGCCGAAGAGGTCGCGCGAAGGCATGGCGAGTGGCGCCGCGTGGCCGAGCAGCGGGCGGCACGCGAAGGCGCGCAGCGCACCTCCGCGCGCGAGCGCGAGCTGCTGGCGCATGAGCTGCGCGACCTCGAGGCGCTCGCCTTCGAGCCGTCGCAATGGCAGGAGGACCAGGCCGAGCATCGGCGGCTCGCCCACGCGCAGGAGCTCATCGATTCGGTGTCCGCCTGCGCCGAGGCGCTCGATGAATCCGATGACGCCGTGAGCACCCGGCTCGCCATGGCGGCTTCGCGCCTGGCCGAAGCCGCCGCGCTCGATCCTTCGCTCGAGGAAGCGCGCCGTGGCCTGGAAACCGCTCACGTGCACGCCCAGGACTCCGCCCAGCTGCTGCGTCGCTACCTCCAGCGCCTGGAGATCGATCCGGGGCGGCTGTCGCAGCTCGATGCGCGCCTGAAGGCCGTCGTCGACTGCGCGCGCAAGTACCGCGTCGACCCGGTGGAGCTTCCCGCCGCCCTCGAGGAGCGGCGCGCGCGCCTGGCAGAGCTGGGCGGCGAGCAGAGCCTGGAGAGCCTCAAGGCCCAGGAGGCCGCGCTCGAAAAGGCCTATCGCGAAGCGGCATCGAGACTCTCGCAGGCGCGTCGCGAGGCGGCGCGAAGGCTGGGCACTGAAGTCACCCGCACGCTGCAGAAGCTCGCCATGCCAGGCGGTCGCCTCGAAGTGGCGCTGCAACCGCTCGAGGTGCCGTCGGCGGGCGGCCTGGAGGCCGTCGAGATCCAGGTATGCGCCCACGAGGGCCAGGCGCTGGCGCCGCTCGCGCGCGCCGCTTCAGGGGGCGAGCTGTCACGCCTGTCGCTGGCGATCCAGGTATTGCTCTCGGGGCGGGCTTCGGTCGCCACCCTCATCTTCGATGAGGTCGATGCGGGCATCGGCGGCGCGGTGGCCGAAGTCGTGGGCCAGCTCCTGCAGTCGTTGTCGCGCCACCACCAGGTGCTCGCGGTCACGCACCTGCCGCAGGTCGCGGTGCACGCGCGCCAGCAGCTGCGCGTGTCCAAGCACACGGCCGGCGGCGTCACCACCGCGCGCGTCGAGCCACTAGATGGCGAGGGGCGCGTGGACGAGGTCGCCCGCATGCTCGGTGGGCTCACGATCACCGAGGCCACGCGCCGCCATGCCGCCGAGATGTTGCAAATGGCGCGCTCTGCGAGTACACCAGTAAGAAAAGAGAAGGGGCGGGCGGCGGCCGGACGATCCTGACCGCGGCCGCCGGGGGGACTGGGATGGATTCGGGGATGCCACCGGCAGGGAAGACCGCGATCGTGCTCGCAGGCGGCGGCGCGCGCGCGGCTTACCAGGTGGGCGTCCTGCAGGCGATCAAGGAGATCGTCCCGGACCCGAAGGTGAACCCCTTTCCCGTCATCTGCGGCACTTCGGCGGGCGCCGTCAACGCCGGGGCGCTCGCCGTCTATGCCGACGATTTCGGCCGCGCGGTCGACCATTTGCTGGAAGTCTGGCGCCACTTCGAGCCGCGCCACGTCTATCGCGCCGACTTGCCCGGCGTCGTCGCGAACAGCAGCCGCTGGCTCGCAGGCTTCTTCTTCGGCGCTTTCCTGCGCGAAAAGCGCATCTCGCTGCTCGACAACCGACCCCTCGAGAGCCTGCTGTCGCGCTACCTCAACTTCGACCGCATCGAGCGCAACATCGAGACCGGCGCGCTCGACGCCGTGGCGATCAACTGCTCCGGCTACACCTCGGGCCAGAGCGTGAGCTTCTTCGAAGGCATGCGCGAGCTGCCCGGCTGGAAGCGCTCGCAGCGCATCGGCATCCGCACGCGCATCAAGGTGCAGCACCTGATGGCCTCGAGCGCGATCCCCTTCCTCTTCCCGCCCTACCACCTCAACCGCGAGTACTTCGGCGACGGCTCCATGCGCCAGGTCGCGCCGGTGAGCCCGGCGCTGCACCTGGGGGCCGACCGCATCGTGGTGGTGGGCACGGCCAGGATCCGCACCGACGCGCCCGAGCGCACGCGCGGCGACAGCTTTCCCACGCTCGCCCAGGTCGCCGGGCACGTGATGAACTCGATCTTCCTCGACAGCCTCGCCGTGGACCTGGAGCGGCTCGAGCGCATCAACCGCACGGTGAGCTGCTCATCGCCCGAGGCGCTGAAAAAGATGGGCCTGTCGCTGCACCACGTCGACGTCCTCGTGATCACGCCCTCGGAGCCGCTCGACCAGATCGCCCTCAAGCACGTGCGCAACTTGCCGTACACCATCCGCTTCCTGCTGCGCTCCATCGGGGCCATGCGGCGCGGCGGCGCGAACCTCGCCAGCTACCTGCTCTTCGAGCAGGGCTATTGCCGCGAGCTCATCCAGCTGGGCTACCACGACACACTGAAGCGGCGCGAGGAGGTGGAGGCGTTCCTCGCGGGCGGGCTCTCGATCGTGCCTGGCGCCTTCATGCGCACCACCAGCTTCACGGTGGCGCAGCCGAAGGCAGAGGCGGCCGCTTCCTAAGCTCGAAATGAAGAAGGCCCGCATGGCGGGCCTTCCATCGGGTTGCCGCGATCAGCGCGGCGCGCGCTCGCGGCTGCCGAACCGGTCGCGCTGCATCTCGGCGACTTCCTCGCGCGGGAGGTACTTCGTGTTGGTCGCGCCGGCGGCGGGCGTGAGGTGCGTGCCCGTCCCGTAGCGCTGGGCGCTTTTCCAGCCTGGGGGCAGCTCGGTGTCGATCACGGGGAAGGCGCACCCGGCGAGGAGCAGGGTGGTGGCGGCCGGAAGCAGGATCTTCATCGTCAGGTCTCCGGGGGTGGAATATTTCGCGAAGCTTCGCGCAGCTTGCCGCCGCGGTCAACACGACGGGTGCCGAGGATGCGGTAAGGTTGCGCGCCATGGATACCAACGCCCCGCGACCGCCACGCCCGACGCCCACGCGGCGAGAGGCCTTTCCGCACCTGCAGGCCATCACCACCCGCTGGCTCGACAACGACGCCTATGGCCACGTGAACAACGCCGTGTACTTCACCTACTTCGATACGGTGGTGAATACCTTTCTCATCGGCCGCGGCGTGCTCGACGTGGCCAGGGGCCCGGTGATCGGCGTGGTAGTCGACGTGGGCTGCCACTACTTCGCATCCCTCGCCTATCCGGAGGCCGTGACCGGCGGGCTACGCGTGGCGCATATCGGCGGCTCCAGCGTGCGCTACGAGATCGCGCTGTTTGGCGAAGGCCGGGAAGAGGCGGCAGCGCAGGGCCACTTCGTGCACGTGTACGTGGACCGCGAGACGCGGCGCCCGGTGCGGCTGCCGGATGCGCTGCGCGCGGCGCTGCAACCGCTCGTCATTGGGAGCACATCATGAAGACGCGTTACGTGCTGGGCGTCGCGGCGCTGGTGGCCACGGCGAGCTTCGCGCCGGCGCTCGATGCGCAGGCGCCCGCCATCAAGCGCACGCCGCTGCAGCGCATCGACCTGGGAGACGGGCGCGAGCTGATCCTGGGCATCGCGGAGATCGCCCCGGGCGGCTCCACCGGCAAGCACAGCCACTTCGGCATCGAGACCGGCTACGCGCTCGAGGGCACTTCATCGATGGAGGTCGAGGGCGAGCCCACGCGCACGCTGAAGGCGGGGGACAGCTACTTGATCGCAGCGGGCAAGGTGCACGATGCCAGGGTGGTCGGCGACAAGCCTGCCAAGGTGCTCGCGGTGTACGTGGTCGAGAAGGGCAAGCCGCTCGCCACGCCGCGCTAGGGGCTTGCCTGCCGGCCGCGGCGGGCGACTTTCACCGCCTCGCCCGCAAGCAGGGCGCCGATGCCGAGCGGCGCGAGCGCGAGAAGCCCCCACCCGACTCGCCAGCTGGTATGGCAGGCCACGCCGTAGTCGGCGATGAGCGCCGCCTCGATCACCGCGAGCACTGTCCAGGCAAGGAGCCAGGCGCAGGTACCGACGGTGGAGCTCGGCCAGTAGGCCGTATGGGTCGCCGCGCCCGCGCCCACCAAACCCAGCGTGGCGCAGATCGTTGCGGCCAGCAGGTGAACCCGGGCTTCGCACACGCGATCGGACAACACTCCATCGGCCACCAGGCTCTCCGCCACCGGGTACAGCAGCACCAGCGCCATCGACGTGAGCAGCAGCCCGCCCAGCAGCGGAGTGAGCATGTCGTGCACGGAGCCACGCTCGCCTCGCCGCATCGAGGGATGCCCTCAGGTGGCGAGCAGTATCGACGAGCGCGCCGGTCGCGCGCCGCCGCCGAAGATGCGCCCGAGGAACGCGGACACCGCCTCGATCTCCTCGCCGCAGACCGCGTGCGGCATCGGCCACGTCTGCCACTCGACCTCGTAGCCGCGGCGCTGCAGGGTTGCTCGCGAGGCTTCCGCCAGCTGCAGCGGAATCACCTGGTCGTCGGTGCCGTGGGCCATGAAGATGGGGGTCGCACGGTTTGCCGAGGCCGCCTCGGCATCGAGCGAGCCTTCCAGGGTGAGGTACGTGGAAAGCGCCACGATGCCCCCCAGGCGATTCGCGTGCCGCAAGCCCACCTGCAGCGCGATGGCGCCGCCCTGCGAGAAGCCGGCGAGCACGATGCGCGAGGCATCGATGCCGCGATCGCGCTCGCGGGCGATGACCCGCTCGACGGCGGCCTGGGATTCGCGGATGCCGCGCTCGTCGGGCAGTCGCGCGACGTCGTTCATGGCGATGTCGTACCAGGCTCGCATCTCCATGCCGTTGTTGATCGTGACCGGGCGCACCGGAGCGTGCGGAAAGAGGAACCGAAGCGCGAGGTCCTCGGGCAGCGGAAGCTCGCGCACGATGGGCACGAAGTCCCAGCCGTCGGCGCCCAGGCCATGCATCCAGATGACGGTTCCCGCGGGGTCTTCGCCTGTGACGAGCTCGATGTGCTTGAGCAGTTCCAAGTTCAGTTTCCTTTTTCTCCCTCTGCCTTGGGAGAGGGTTGGGGTGAGGGTGAGGGTGCGCGAATCGCCGATTTCGGCCGGAAGGCCCGCACCACTTCCTCGCGCGTCTCGAGGTAGGGCCCGCCGATGAGGTCGATGCAGTACGGGACCGCGGCGAAGATGCCGGCGACGAGCGGCTTGCCTTCCCCGTCCTTGAGGCCCTCCAGCGTCTCGCGGATCGACTTGGGCTGCCCCGGAAGGTTCAGGATCAGCGCCTTGCCGCGGATCACCGCCACCTGGCGCGAGAGGATCGCGGTGGGGACGAACTCGAGGCTGATGCGGCGCATCTGCTCGCCGAAGCCGGGCATTTCCCGGTCGGCGACGGCCAGGGTGGCCTCGGGTGTCACGTCGCGGGGCGCGGGCCCGGTGCCGCCGGTGGTCACCACCAGGTCGCACGCGCGCATGTCCACCAGCTCGCGCAGGGTTTCCTCGATCACCGCGCGCTCGTCGGGGATGAGGCGGCGCTCGAACTCGATCGGGTTGTGCAATGCGCTCGCGAGCCACTGCTCGAGCGCCGGGATGCCCTCGTCGCGGTAGATGCCCTGGGAAGCGCGATCGCTCGTGGCGACGAGGCCCACGCGAACAGGATCGTGGTTGCTCATGGGCGCCTCGCGTGGTCCTGCACGATCGTGTTGACGATGTGGAAGAGCTCGCGGAAGTGCTTCGGCGCGCGCTCCGCCTCGCGCTCCTTCCTCGCTGCATCCACCAGGTTCTGCAACCGCTTGGGATCGGCGGCCGGGAACTCGTGTGCGAAGCGGCCGATGCTCGACGGATCTCGCAGCATGTCGTCGCGCCACTTTTCGGCCAGGTGGAAGAGCGCCGTGTCCTTCTGCGAAGGCGCGTGGAACGCCTCGAGCCGGGCGGCGATGGGGCCTGCGTCGATGTGCCGCATGATCTTGCCGATGTACTGCATCTGCCGGCGGATCGCCTCGTGGCGCGTGAAGCGCTTGCATTCGAGCACCGCCTCGCGCAGGTCCTCGGGAAGGTCCATGCGCTTGAGCTGCGCGTTCGAGAGCTTCACCAGCGCGGCGCCGATGTCCTGCAGCTCGGTCATGCGCTGCTTGCGCCGGGTCTTGCTGATAAAATCTTCGTCTTCCATTTGCGGTTTTCGCTTCCTTCCAGCAGCGGGAGTGTAGAACCTTTCGGCAACCGGCGGGTCCTTCGGTTTCCCGCCGCTTGACCCCCTCCCCGCCCCGAGACCGAGATGCCAGACCTGCCGGTTCCTTCCGCAGCATTGCCCCTGACGCGCGATGCGATGGGGGATGTCGCACGCCGCGCGATCGAAATTGCGCGAGCCCGCGGCGCAAGCGATTCCGAAGTCGAGATTTCCGCCGCCGTTGGGCAGTCGGTCACGGTGCGCCGCGGCGAGGTCGAGACGGTCGAATACAACCGCGACAAGGGCCTGGGCATCACGGTCTTCTTCGGCCAACGCCGCGGCAACGCAAGCACTTCGGACCTCTCGCCGGAAGCGGTGGAGCGCACCGTCGAGGCTGCCTGCGCGATCGCGCGCCACACGGCCGAGGACGAGTTCGCGGGGCTCCCTGACGCGGCGCGCCTGTATCGGGGCGGCGGGCGCGACCTTTCGCTCTTCCATCCCTGGGGACTCGGAGTGGAGGAGGCGATCGAGCTCGCCCGCCGGTGCGAGGCGGCGGCGCTCGCGGTGGACAAGCGCATCACCAATTCCGAAGGCGCGACGGTTTCCTCGTACGACTCGGACTTCGTCCTCGCCAACTCGCTCGGCTTCTGCGACGGCTTCGCCAGCTCCAAGGCGAGCGTGAGCTGCAGTGTCGTGGCCGAGGACAAGGGCGGGATGCAGCGCGATTACTGGTATACCTCGCAACGCGACGCGGCGAAGCTCGAAGCCGCCGACGACGTGGGTCGCATCGCTGGCCAACGCGCCGTGGCGCGCCTGGGCGGGCGGCGCATGGCCACCGCCGAGATGCCGGTGCTGTTCGAGGCCAATATCGCGGGCAGCCTGCTGTCGCATTTCGTTTCCGCCGCGAGCGGTTCCAGCCTCTACCGGCGCTCGTCCTTCCTGCTCGACCGCCTCGGCACGCAGGTTTTCGCCCCGCAAGTGGACATCTTCGAGGATCCGCACCTGCCGGGCGAGATGGCGAGCGCGAATTTCGACGCCGAAGGCGTGGCGACCGCTCCGCGGGCCATTGTCGAGGCTGGCGTGTTGAAGGGATGGTTCCTCTCCACCTATTCGGCCCGCAAGCTGGGCCTCGAGACCAGCGGCAATGCCGGCGGCAACCATAACCTGATCGTGCGTCCCGGCGAGCTCGACCTGGACGGCCTGCTGAAGAAGATGGGCCGCGGCTTCCTCGTGACCGAGCTCATGGGGCAGGGCGTGAATCCCGTGACCGGCGACTATTCGCGCGGCGCGGCGGGGTTCTGGGTCGAAGGCGGCGTCGTGCGGCACGCGATCGAGGAGGTGACCATCGCCGGCAATTTGCTGGACATGTTCCTCGGCATCCAGGCGGTGGGGCGGGACGTGCTGGTGCGCGGGTCGAAGCAGAGCGGCTCTATCCTCATCGAGCGGATGACCATCGCCGGGGACTGACGCTGCGCCCTGCCTCAAGCGCAAACACAGAGGGAGGGAGGGAGGTACCCAAGGCGACCGAGATTGCATTTTCTGGGTGCGGCAGCTCGCGAACCTCGTGCAGCTCCCCTGTGCGCCTCGAGGTATCTCCCGCCTCCGTGTTTGCGCCTGAACAAGCGCCGCGGCGCGGGGCTTTTACTTTTCAACCCCGCGAGCGTAGGCTTTGCCGCGAATCGATGGATCGCTGTCGCAGCTACTCCAACAATCACAGGGAGAACAGGATGCAGCGCAGGAAATTCATCAATACCGCCGGCGCAGGGATGGCCGGCATCCTCGCCGCGGGCGCGGCCCCCGCCTTCGCGCAGGGCGGTCCCGAGGTCAAGTGGCGGCTCACCTCGAGCTTTCCCAAGAGCCTGGACACGATCTTCGCCCCGGCGGAGATCATCTCCAAGCGCGTCGCGGCGGCGACCAACAACAAGTTCCAGATCCAGGTCTTCGCCTCCGGGGAAATCGTGCCGGGGCTGCAGGCGCTCGACGCGGTGCAGAACGGCACCGTGCAGGCGTGCCACACGGCGCCCTACTACTACGTGGGCAAGGACCCGACCTTCGCCTTCGGAACCGCGATCCCGTTCGGCATGAACTGCCGGCAGTTCAACGCGTGGTGGTACGTGGGCGGCGGCGACGGCGTCTTCAACGATTTCCTCAAGGACTACGGGGTGCACGCGATGCTCGCGGGCAATACCGGCGCGCAGATGGGCGGCTGGTATCGCAAGGAGATCAAGACCGTCGCGGACCTGCGGGGCATGAAGATGCGCATCGGCGGCTTCGCCGGCCAGGTGCTTGCCAAGCTGGGCGTGGTGCCGCAGCAGATCGCCGGCGGGGAGATCTACCCGGCGCTCGAGAAGGGCACCATCGACGCCGCCGAATGGGTCGGTCCCTACGACGACGAGAAGCTCGGCTTCAACAAGGTCGCCAAGTACTACTACTACCCGGGTTGGTGGGAAGGCGGCCCGGCGCTGCACGTGATCGCCAACCAGAAGGCGCTTGCGGAGCTGCCCAAGGAGTACCGCGAGATCCTCGAGGCTGCCTGCCACGAGGGCAACACGCTGATGATGGCGCGCTACGACGCGGGCAACCCCGATGCGTTGAAGCGCCTGGTCGCAGGCGGCGCGCAGTTGCGGCCCTTCCCGCGGCCGGTGCTCGACGCCTGCTACAAGGCGGCGATGGAGCTCTACGCCGAGACCTCGGCCAAGAACGCCAAGTTCAAGAAGGTCCACGACCACTACATGAAGTTCCTCGAGGACCAGGTGCTCTGGTTCCGCGTGACCGAGGCCACCTACGACGGCTTCATGCAGACGGGGCGCACGCGAGCGCCGGCGGCCGCTCCCGGCAAGGCGGCGCCGAAGAAAGGCTGAAGGAAAGCGAGTCGTTCCCGCATTGGCGGGGAGCCCGATGGAATCGGGTCCCGGCCTTCGCCGGGGCGACAGCCTTTTCCCCTTTCCCCTTACTTCTGCCCCCCGAACGACTTCATGATGTCGTCGGCCTCGCTCGCGCCCTTGCCCGCGTCGGGCGATTGCAGCTCGATCTTCACCTTGTCCAGGTCCACGTCGAGCGGCGCGTCGAGGAACATCGTGACCTGCTTGGGAAACGCGACCACGAGCGCGACGAGGACCAGCTGGATCACCACGAACGGAATCGCGCCCCAGTAGATGTCCGAGCTCTTCACTTCCTTGGGCGCCACGCCGCGCAGGTAGAAGAGCGCGAAGCCGAAGGGCGGGTGCATGAACGAGGTCTGCAGGTTCACGCACAGCATCACGCCGAACCAGATGAGCGCCGCGTCCTCGCCCACGATGGGCGTGAGGAGCGTCTTGGCGATCGGCGCCAGCAGCGGAACCAGGATGAAGACGATCTCGAAGAAGTCGAGGAAGAAGGCGATGAAGAAGATGAAGAGGTTGACCGCGATCAGGAACCCCCACACGCCGCCCGGGATGCTGGTCATCAGGTGCTCGAGCCAGGGCCCGCCGTTGACGCCCTGGAACACGGTCGAGAAGCAGGTCGAGCCGATGAGGATGAAGATCACCATGGCGGTGAGCCGCATGGTCATCTCGAAGGCGCGCTTGATGAGCGCGCGCAGCTCCGGGATCGCCGCGCTGCGCACCAGCATCCATACGACGGTGGCGTAGAAGACCGCGATCGTGATGCGGAAGGGCAGCGACTTGAAGGCGAAGACGCCGATCAGGGTCGCGACGCCCGCCGCCAGCATGCCGAGCCAGAAGACGCGCGAGCTCTTGCCCACCTTCGGATGGCGCAACACCGCCAGCACCAGCGCCCCCACGGTGCCCATCGCGCCGGCCTCCGTGGGGGTCGCGAGTCCCATCAACATCGTTCCCAACACGAGGAATATCAGCACCGCCGCCGGAACGATGCCGGCGAGGCATTTGCGCCACAGTGCCCAGCCGTGGAGCGTGCGGTGCTCCTTCGGCACGCCGGGCAACCAGTCGGGCTTGATGCGGCTCAGCAGGAACGTGTAGAGCAGGAAGAGGAACACCTGCAAAAGCGACGGTCCCCAGGCGCCCTTGTACATGTCGCCCACGGACTTGCCGAGCTGGTCGGCGAGCACGATGAGCACGAGCGACGGTGGGACCAGCTGCGTGATGGTGCCGGAGGCCGCGAGGATGCCCGTCGCGTATCTCATGTTGTACTTGTATCGCATCATCACCGGCAGCGCGATGAGCCCCATGGCGATGACCTGGGCCGCGACCGTGCCGGTGATCGCGCCGAGGATGAAGCCCACGATGATCACCGAGTAGCCCAGGCCGCCGCGCAACGGGCCGAAGAGCTGGCCCATGGAGTCGAGCATGTCCTCGGCCAGGCCGCACTTTTCCAGGATCGCGCCCATGAAGGTGAAGAACGGGATCGCCAGCAGCAGCTCGTTGGAGAGCTGGCCGAAGATGCGGGAGGGAATCGCCTGCAGGAACTCGGGGGGGAAATACCCGAGCTGCACTGCCACGAAGCCGAAGGCGAGGCCGAGCGCCGAAAGCGTGAAGGCGACCGGGTAGCCGATCAGCATGAAGAGGATGAGGCCGGCGAACATCAGCGGCGGCATCATCTCCAGGCTGATCACTGCAGCGGCCTCTCGTAGCGCGTCTCGTAGCGGACGTCGCCGCGAAGCGAGGCGGCGCGCTTGATGATCTCGGAGATGCCCTGCAACGCCACGAGCAGGAACCCCACGGGCACCAGCAGCTTCACCGGCCAGCGGATGAGGCCGCCCGCGTTGCCCGAGACCTCCTGCACGTTCCACGATTGCATGAAGAACGGCCACGAGTAGTAGGCGATGACGAGCATCGAGGGCACGAGGAAGACGGCGGTGCCGATCAGGTCCAGCCACTCCTTTCCCCGCTCGGACAAGTGCGTGTAGACGATGTCCACGCGCACGTGCTCGTTCACCTTGAGCGTGTACGAGGCGCCCAGCATCACCATCGCGGCGAAGAGGTACCACTGGATCTCGAGCCATGCGTTCGAGGAGAGGTCGAATGCGTAGCGCGACATGGCGTTGGCCGCGCTGATGAGGCAGGCCGCGAGCACCAGCCAGTTGGCGATGCGCCCGAGCCGATCGTTGGTCGCGTCGATGAGCTGCGAGATGCGGATCAGGAAACCCATCGCGCCCTGCCTGGTTGGTCCGGGGATTATAGGGATGTGCACCGAGGACGGGAATACGGGCCGCGGATGATATGTTCACCCGCGCATGAGCGCCCTTCGCCACGTCGCCGCGGTCCTCCTCGTCCTCGCCGGGCTCGGGGCGGCTCCCGTGGCGGCGCAGAACGTCGCCAACGGCCAGACGCTCTACAACACCATCTGCATCGTCTGCCACGGCTTCCCGCCGGCGGGCGGCCCCGAGCGCGCGGCGGGCAATCCGGCGGCGATCCGAAACGCCATCAATGGCGGCGTGGGCCCGATGCGTTTCCTGGGGTCCATCCTCACGCAGCAGGACATCGTGGACATCGCGGCCTACCTGCTCAGCCTCACGAGCGCCCCGATGGACCCGGTGCCGCAATTCGACTACAGCGACCTCTGGTGGGGCGGCGTGCAGGAATCGGGCTGGGGCCTCAACCTCATCCAGCACCCGTCGCACACCGTTTTCGGCGTGCTCTACACGTACGAGGCGCCGAACCGGCCCGCGTGGTTCGTGATGCCGGGAGGCACCTGGCTTTCGCCCACGCTCTACGAAGGCGCCTTTTATCGGGTGACGGGCCCCCACCTGAACATGGCGCCCTTCGATCCCGCGGCGGTGAACGTGCGCCAGGTCGGCACCGCGCGGCTTTCCTTTTCCGGGCGCGACAACGCGACCTTCATTTTCACCGTGGATGGCGTGCAGGTGACCAAGTCCATATCGAGGCAGCCCTTCTGATGCGGTGCATTCTCGCCGCCCTGCTGTTTATCCCGATGCTCGCCGTTGCCGTCGAAGCCGGGCAGCCGGCGCCAGCCATGGATGCGCCCCGGCTGGGTGAACCCGGAAACCTCACGCTGCAATCGCTCCGGGGCAAGGTCGTGTACGTCGATTTCTGGGCTTCATGGTGCGTGCCTTGCCGCCTTTCGATGCCCACCCTCGATGGCTTGCACAAGCGCCATGCCGACCGCGGCTTCGCGGTGGTGGGCGTGAACAAGGACGCCACGCTGGGCGACGCCCAGCGCTTCCTCAAGCGCGTGCCGGTGAGTTTCCTGCTGGCGCGCGACGACAAGGACACCGTTGCGAAGGCCTTCGACGTGAAGGCGATGCCGAGTGGCTACCTGATCGATCGCAAGGGCAAGGTACGCAAGGTGCATCGCGGCTTCACGGCGGAGACGGCAGCCACGCTCGAGCAGGAAGTGCAGGACTTGCTGAAGGAGGGGGCATGAAGGCGCTGGCGCTCACGCTGCTCATCGCCGTCACCGGCTGCGCCAATGTCGCCCCCTACCAGCGCGCCCACCTCGCGCGCCCGGACATGGCCTTCGAATCCAATCTCGGGGTCGCCAAGGCGATGGAGAAGACCTTCCCCGCCAAGGAAGGCGCGAGCGGTGGCGCATCGGTCGGCGGAGGCGGGTGTGGCTGCAATTAAGGAATTGATGCAGGCGGCGCTTGCGCTGCCCATCCTGGTAGTGCCCGCAAGGGCCGGGGCGGCGGAGGTGGGGGAGGTCGGCATCGCCGTGCTGGGCTACAAGGAGCGCGGCCTCATCAAGGTCACCGAGCCGATCATCTGGGCCAAGGGTCGCTTCGCGGAGGTCTGGGAGGTGAGCGGCAGTGTCGCGGTGGATATCGTGAGCGGCGCCTCGCCGCAGCTCGTCTCCAACGCGACGGGCCAGCCCATGCAGACGATCACCGGGGCCTCGGTCACCGATCGCCGGAAGATCTGGGATGCGAAGGTCTCACGGCGCTTTGACGACACCACGCTCGCCGCATCTCGCAACGTCTCGCGCGAGGAGGATTACCTTTCGCATGCGTTCGGCATCGAAGTCCGCCACGACTTCAACCAGCGCAACACGACGCTCGTTGCGGGCTACGGCCGTTCCAACGACCGCATCCGCTCCTCCGACGACCCGCTCCTCGACGAAGGCCGCGACACCCGCGAGTACATGGTGGGCCTGGTGCAGGTGCTCTCGCCCGTCGCCGTGGTGCAGAGCACCCTCGTCGCCACCCGCGGGGAGGGCTGGTACAACGATCCCTACAAGCAGACGCTGACCTTCTATCCCTCGGGCTCGCCGCCTTTCGCATTCTCGGGCGACCTGCGGCCCTCGAGCCGCGATACCGTCGCCTGGCTCACGCGATATCGCCGCCACTTCCCGGGCTCGGCGGGCACGCTGCATGCCGATTACCGCTATTTCCACGACGACTGGGGCATCCGCGCGCACACGCTGGAAGTGGGCTGGGTGCAATCATTCGGGGCGCGCTGGTCGCTGCGCCCGGCTCTTCGCTACTACACGCAGACGGCAGCCGATTTCTATTCGCCCCTGGTCCCGCGGCCGCAGCCGGCCCTGATCTCCAGCGACCAGCGCCTCGCGGCCTTCGGCGGACTGAGTCCCTCGCTCAAGGCGACCTTGCGCCTCGAAAGCGGGACCACGTTCGAGGCGACTGCCGGCTACGTGTACAACTCCCGCTCCATGCGCGTCGGCGGCGAAGGCAGCCCGGCATTCCAGCCGCTGCGCGCGTATTACGGGGTCGTCAGCATCGTCCACGAGTTCTGAGGCGCCATGGCGCTGCAGCGCTTCACCTTCCGCGCGATGGCGGCGGAGAACGAGCTGCAGGTCCACTGCGACGATGTGGATCTGGGCCGGCGAGGCGCGCAGGCGGCGATGGCCGAAGTGGGCCGCATCGAGGCGAAGTACTCGCGCTATCGCCCGGACACCGTGGTCTCGCGCATCAACGCGCAGGCGGGCGGCCGGCCCGTGCCCATCGACGACGAGACACGATCGTTGCTGCGATATGCCGAGGCGCTGTATCGGCAGAGCGTTGGCCTCTTCGATCCGACGTCGGGCGTATTGCGGCGCGCCTGGCGATTCGACCAACCGGAAGTGCCTTGCGATGCGATCCTTGCGGCGATGGTGAAGCAGATCGGTTGGGATCGGGTGGAAATTTCCGACCGAGGCGTACGCCTGCGAGATCCCGGCATGGAGCTCGACTTCGGCGGCTTCGGCAAGGAGTACGCGGTCGATCGCGCCGGGCTGGTCTTGCGCGAGCACGGCATCGCCTCGGCGATGGTCAACCTCGCCGGAGACCTGGCGATCCTGGGACCGCAACCCGATGGCTCTCCCTGGCGCGTGGGCATCCGCCATCCTCGCCGCGACAACGCCGTGATCGCCACGTTGCCGGTGTCCTCCGGCGCGATTGCAACGAGTGGCGATTACGAGAGGTTCATCGAGGTCGATGGCGTGCGTCATTGCCACGTGCTCGACCCGCGTACCGGGCGCTCGGCTCGCGGCTTCCAGTCTGTGACCGTTCATGCGGAAAGCTGCCTCGTCGCCGGCAGCGCCTCCACGGTCGCGATGCTGAAGGGCCGCGAGGAGGGGTTGGCGTGGCTGGCGGAGCTGGGTCTCGCCCATCTCGCTGTGCTCGACGATGGGGCAGTCGTCGATGCGAGCCACCCCGCGTGATAAAATTTTCACGCGATCTTTCAAAGACTTCCCATGTTCCCCGACTCGAGCAGCCTCGCTTCCACCGACCCCGAGCTCTGGGGCGCGATCCAATCGGAGCTTCGCCGGCAGGAAGAGGGCATCGAGCTCATCGCGTCCGAGAACTACGCGAGCCCCGCGGTGCTGGGCGCACAGGGCAGCGTCCTCACCAACAAGTACGCCGAGGGCTATCCGGGCAAGCGCTATTACGGCGGCTGCGAGTTCGTCGACGTGGCCGAGCAGCTCGCCATCGATCGCGTGAAGAAGCTCTTCGGCGCCGAGTACGCGAACGTGCAGCCTCACTCGGGCTCGCAGGCCAACCAGGCGGTGTACTTCGCCATGTTGAAGCCTGGCGACACCATCCTCGGCATGTCGCTTGCGCACGGCGGCCACCTCACGCACGGCGCGTCGGTGAACCTCTCCGGCAAGCTCTTCCACTCGGTCGCCTATGGCCTCAACGCGAAGGAGGAGATCGACTACGACCAGGTGCGTGCGCTCGCCGAGGAGTTCAACCCGCGCATGATCGTGGCCGGCGCCTCGGCGTATTCGCTGCGCCACGACTGGGAAAAATTTCGCGACATCGCCGACGAGGTGGGCGCCCTCCTCATGGTGGACATGGCGCATTACGCCGGGCTCGTCGCTGCTGGCATTTACCCCAACCCGGTCGGCATCGCCGACTTCGTCACCAGCACCACGCACAAGACCTTGCGCGGGCCGCGCGGCGGCATCGTGCTCGCGAAGGCGGAGCACGAGAAGGCGATCAACTCGATCGTGTTTCCGGGGCTGCAGGGCGGGCCCCTCATGCACGTCATCGCCGCCAAGGCCGCCGCCTTCCAGGAGGCGCTGCAGCCGGCGTTCAAGGATTACCAGCGCCAGGTGCTCGCGAATGCCCAGGCGATGGCGACGCAGCTCACCCAGCGCGGGTTGCGCATCGTCTCCGGCCGCACCGAGAGCCACCTCTTCCTCGTCGACCTGCGCGCCAAGAAGGTCACCGGCAAGGATGCCGAGGCCACGCTCGGCAAGGCGCATATCACGGTCAACAAGAACGCGATCCCCAACGATCCCGAGAAGCCCTTCGTCACCAGCGGCGTGCGCATCGGCTCGCCCGCCATGACCACGCGCGGTTTCAAGGAGGCGGAGGCGGTGCAGGTCGCGGACTTCATCGCCGATGCGCTCGAGGCTCATGGCGACGAGGCGGCGCTGAAGCGCATCTCGGCGAAAGTGAATGAGCTGTGCGCGCGGTTCCCGGTGTATGGACCGAAGATGTGGGAGACGTACGGGTACCAGGAGAAGACCGGGGACAGTCCCGGTTTTCAGCGCGTCACCTCTCGCTGAAATTCCGGGACGGTCCCCATGAAATGCCCTTTCTGCAGCGCGGAGGACACGCAGGTCATCGATTCCCGCGTGAGCGAGGAGGGCGATTCCATCCGCCGCCGCCGGCGCTGCCAGGTCTGCAACAAGCGCTTCACCACCTACGAGACCGCGGAGCTGCGCATGCCGCAGATCGTGAAGACCGCGGGCGTTCGCGAGGACTTCTCGTCGGCCAAGCTGCGCACCGGCTTCCAGCGCGCGCTCCACAAGCGGCCGGTCACCACGGAGCTTGTGGACGCCGCCATCCAGCGCATCGAGCAGAAGCTGTTGGCATTGGGCGAGCGCGAGGTCGATTCGCGCCGGCTGGGCGAGATGGTGATGGAGGAGCTGAGGAAGCTCGACAAGGTGGCCTACATCCGCTTCGCCTCGGTGTACCGCAGCTTCTCCGACGTGGATGATTTCCGCGACGTGATCCGCGAAGTCCGGGAGAAGTGAGCTTCACTCCGGAGGACCGCGCCTTCATGTCTCGCGCCATCGCCCTCACCGAGCGTGGCCGCGACACAGCCACTCCCAACCCGAGCGTGGGCTGCGTCATCGTGAAGGAGGGCCGCGTCATCGGCGAGGGCTGGCACGAGCGCGCCGGCGAGCCCCACGCCGAGGTGCATGCGCTGAAGAGCTGCACCGAATCGCCCGAGGGCTCGACTGTCTACGTGTCCCTCGAGCCTTGTGCCCACCAGGGACGCACTCCCCCATGTGCGGACCAACTCGTCACGGCAAAGGTCGCCCGCGTGGTGGCGGCGGTGGAAGATCCCAATCCGCTCGTCCATGGCTATGGAGCGGCCCGTCTTCGCGATGCCGGGATTCGCGTCGATATCGGCCTTTTGGCGGCCGAAGCCGAGGAAGCCCACCGCGGGTTCCTGCATCGCATGCGGGTGGGCCGTCCCTGGATGCGCATCAAATCGGCGGCATCGCTCGACGGCCGCATCGCGCTCGCGAATGGCGAGAGCAAATGGATAACCGGGGAAGCCGCGCGCCGGGATGTACATGTCCTGCGCGCGCGTTCCTGCGCGATGCTGACGGGTATCGGCACCGTCCTTGCCGATGATCCCGAGCTGACGGTGCGCAATGTGCCGTGCCATCGCCAACCGCGGCGCGTCCTCATCGACAGCAGACTGGACATCCCGCCGACGGCGAAGCTCCTGCAGGGCGAGCCGCCGATCATCTTCACCGTGAGCGGCGACGCGGCGAAGCGCAAGGCGCTCGACGCCCTCGGCGCGGAAGTGGTGAGCGCGCCGACGGATCCCGCGAAGCCCGGCAAGACCGACCTGGCCGCTGTTGCCCGGGAGCTGGGCGCGCGCGGCTTCAACGAGGTCACCATCGAGACCGGCTCGAAGTTGAACGGCTCGCTCCTGTCTGCCGGTGTGATCGACGAGATCGTCCTCTATCTCGCGCCGATGCTGCTCGGCGATTCAGCGCGGGGTCTCTTCTCATTACCCGAGATGTCGACCATCGGCCAGGCGCTTCGTCCGCGCATCGTCGACGTCCGCACCGTGGGCGAGGACCTGCGCATCACGGCCCGCTTTGTCACCCCGGCGCAGGGCGGGGCCCAATCCTGATGTTCACCGGCATCGTCACCGCCGTCGGACGCATCACGAGCGCCACGCCTTCAGGCGACGGCCTGCGCCTGCGCATCGGCGCAGGTGACCTCGGCATGGACGACGTCGCCATCGGCGATTCCATCGCGCTCCAGGGCGTGTGCCATACCGTGGTCGCGAAGGATGCCGAAAGCTTCGAGGTCGACACCTCTCGCGCCACGCTCGATGTCACGACGGGGCTGGAAGAGGGACGCGAGGTGAACCTCGAAAAATCGCTTCGCCTCGCCGATCGCCTCGGTGGCCATCTCGTGCAGGGTCACGTGGATGGCGTCGGGGGCGTGGTCGCCTTCGACGACCTGGGCGGCAGCTGGAAGCTCGTGGTCGACGCCCCGGGCGCGCTCGCTCGCTTCATCGCCAGGAAAGGCTCGATCTGCGTGGATGGCGTGAGCCTCACGGTGAACGAGGTGGAGGGTGCGCGCTTCGAGATCAACATCATCCCGCACACGCGCGAGGTCACCACCTTCAAGCGCCTCGCGCCGGGGGCGCTGGTCAACCTCGAGGTGGACATGATGGCGCGCTATGTAGAGCGGCTGCTGCAGGCCCCGTAATGCCGTCCCGATACGCGCATGAGGCAAAATAGGCACTCTTCCGGAGGTTTTCCCATGACCATCTCCCCCACCAGCGAGCTCATCGACGAGCTCCGTCACGGCCGCATGATCGTGCTGGCCGACGCCGAGGATCGCGAGAACGAAGGTGACCTCGTGATGGCCGCCGATTTCATCACACCCGAGGCGATCAACTTCATGGCCACGCACGCGCGCGGCCTCATCTGCCTCACCCTCACCGAGGAGCGTTGCCGCCAGCTCAACCTGCCGCTCATGGTGAGCGACAACCGCTCGCCCATGGGCACGGCGTTCACCGTCTCCATCGAGGCGGCGAGCGGCGTGACGACGGGCATCTCTGCCGCGGATCGTGCGCGAACGGTTCGCGCCGCAACCGCGAAGCACGCCAAGCCCGAGGACATCGTCCAGCCCGGCCACATCTTCCCGGTCAAGGCGCAGAACGGCGGCGTGTTGGTGCGCGCGGGGCACACGGAAGCCGGTTGCGACCTGGCCGAGCTGGCGGGCCTCAGCCCCGCGGCGGTGATCTGCGAGATCATGAACGCCGACGGTTCGATGGCGCGCATGCCGGATCTCTTCCCGTTCGCGGAGAGGCACGGCCTGAAGATGGGCACGATCGCGGACTTGATCCGCCATCGCAGCGAGACCGAGACGCTGGTGGAGCGCGTGGCCGACCGCAACGTCACCACCCCCTACGGAAGCTTCCGCCTCTGCGTCTATCACGACAAGACGGTGGACGAGGTGCACTACGCGCTGGTCAAGGGCGAGCCCTCGGCCGAGCGCCCGATCCTCGTGCGCGTCCACGAGCCCTTCGTCTCCCTCGACATGTTCGATTTCGATACCGCCCGCCACGCCTACTCGGTCCAGGACGCGATGCGCCTGGTCGCGCACCATCGCGAAGGCGTGATCGTGCTGCTGCGGCGCCACGAGCCTGCGGGCGAGATCCTCGAGCGCATCGAAGGCGCCGCCACGAACAAGCGCGCGCAGCGCAAATGGGATCCGCGCCTGCACGGCATCGGCGCGCAGATCCTCAAGGACCTGGGCGTGGGCAAGATGCGCGTGCTGGCACGGCCCAAGCGCATTCCGAGCATGGCGGGCTTCGGCCTCGAGGTCGTCGAGTACGTCTCCCCCGATGAATCGATCGTGAAGGCGGTATGAACAACGTGACACCCGATTTGCGCGGCGAAGGCATGCGCATCGGCATCGTCTGGAGCCGCTTCAACGAGGAGATCGTGCGCCAGCTGCTCACCGCCTGCGACAAGCAGCTGGTGGAGCTGGGCGTGGCGGCGGACAAGATCGACGTGATCAGCGTCCCCGGCGCGCTGGAAATCCCGCTCGCGCTGCAGGCGCTGGCCCTCGAGCGCCGCGGGTTCGGCGCGCAGCGTTACGACGCGTTGATCGCGTTGGGCGCGGTGGTGCGCGGCGAGACCTACCATTTCGACATCGTCGCGAACGAAAGCGCGCGCGGAATCCTCGACGTGCAGCTGGAGACGGGCACGCCGATCGCCAACGGCGTGCTCACCACGGACACGGAAGAACAGGCCCTCTCGCGCGTGGCGGTGAAGGGCGCCGAGTCCGCGCGCGTGGCCATCGAGATGGCCAACACGCTGAGGGCCGTCGCCGGATGAAGCTTTCGCCGCGCCGTGCCTCGCGCGAGCTCGCGTTGCAGGGCGTGTACCAGTGGCTCTACACCGGCGACACGCCCGCCACGGTGCTGAAGAACCTCTCCGAGCTGGAGGGCTTCGAGATCGCGGACAGCGAGTTCCTCAAGTCCGAGCTACGGGGCACCATCGGAGATGCCGATGCGCTGCGCGAGCGCCTCGAGCCCCTGGCCGACCGCAAGTGGGAGGAGGTGAGCCCCATCGAGCGCGCAATCCTGCTCATCGGCGCCTGGGAGCTGGTCCACAATCCGGAGATTCCCTATCGCGTGACGATCAACGAGGCGATCGAGCTGGGCAAGCGCTTCGGCGGCACCGACGGGCACAAGTACGTGAACGGCATCCTCGACAAGCTGGCCGCGGCGGTGCGGCCGGACGAGGTGGCCAGGAATAGGCAAGCGCGCAAATGACCGACAAGAACGAACCGACCCCCGAATTCGACCTCATCGCCCGCCACTTCACGCGTCCCGCGGCCAACGCCGTGCTGGGCGTCGGCGACGACTGCGCTCTGGTCGACGTCTCCAACGGCATGGACCTCGCGGTGTCCACCGACACCATGGTGTCCGGAACGCACTTCTTCCCCGACGTCGATCCCGAGAACCTCGGCCACAAGGCGCTCGCCGTGAACCTCTCCGACATGGCGGCGATGGGCGCGATGCCGTATTGGGCGATGCTCGCCGTGACCCTGCCCAACGTGAACCACGAGTGGCTCGCCTCGTTCGCCAAGGGCTTCTTCGACCTGGCGCAGGAATACAACGTCTCGCTCATCGGCGGCGATACGACGCGCGGACCGCTCGCACTCACCGTGACGATCATGGGCGAGGTGCCCGCGGGGGCCGCGCTACGGCGCAGCGGCGCCAAGGCCGGCAACGACGTCTGGATCTCGGGCAACGTGGGCGACGCCGCGCTCGCGGTGGCGCACCGGCACGGGCGGGTCGTGCTCGAGGAGGCCGATTATCGAGAGGCGGTGATGCGGTTGTACGAGCCCACGCCGCGCGTGGCATTGGGACAGGCGCTGCGGGGCCTGGCCACGGCGGCGATCGATATTTCCGATGGGCTGCTCGCGGACCTCACGCACATCTGCCGGCTTTCGGGCGTGGGGGCCACCGTGGACCTGAACTCGGTGCCGGTGTCCTCGATCGGCGTGAAGCACATCGGCAGCGACGCCGGGCGCAACGCGATCCTGGGTGGCGGCGACGACTACGAGCTTTGCTTCACCGCGCACCCCAATTCGCGCGACAGCATCCAGGAGCTCACGGACGTGCTCGGCATCCCGATCACGCGCATCGGGCAGGTGAAGCGCGGCAAGGGCGTGAGCCTCATGGGGCCCGACGGCAAGCCCGTGAAGATCGATGGGCGCGGATACGACCACTTCAAGGCTCCCTGACGCGCGCTTCCTCGTCTCGCACCCGGCGCACTTCATCGCGCTCGGGTTCGGCAGCGGGCTGGCTCCCCTGGCGCCGGGTACTTTCGGGACGCTCGTGGGATGGGCGCTCGCGATGCTGTTGTTGCTCGCGATGCCGCCGCTTTTCGTGGCCTTCTTCGCGATTCCGCTCTTCTTCCTCGGCGTGTGGGCGTGCGAGCGCACCGGCCGCGACCTTGGCGTGCAGGACCACGGCTCGATGGTGTGGGACGAGATCGTGGCTTTCCTGCCGTTGGCCGCGGTGGCTTCCGCGAGCCTCGTGCTGCAGCTCGTCGCGTTCCTGCTCTTCCGACTTTTCGACATCTGGAAGCCGTACCCCATCCGGCTGCTGGAAGCGAACGTGAAGGGTGGCTTGGGCGTGATGGTGGACGACCTCGTCGCCGGGTTCTACGCCTACGTGGCTTTCGTGATCTTCATCGTCGTCATGCACAAGGGGTTCGGATTCCAATGAAGCCTTGGCCTTACCCGCGGCTCTTCGCCCATCGCGGCGGGGGCTCGCTCGCTCCGGAAAACACGCTCGCCGCGATTCGCATGGGCCAATCGCATGGTTACACCGCGCATGAGATCGACGTGAAGCTCACGCGCGACGGCGTGCTGGTGCTGCTGCACGATCCGACGCTCGAGCGAACGACGAACGGCAAGGGCAGGGCGGCGGACCTTCGCTGGGAGGAGCTTCGCACGCTCGACGCGGGGAGTTGGCATTCGGCTGGCTTCGCCGGCGAGCGCATTCCCACGTTCGAGGAGGCGACGGCGCTTTTCCGCGCGAAGGGCACGACGGTCAACATCGAGATCAAGCCCACGCCCGGCTTCGATCGCGCGACCGGGGTGGCGGCGGCGAAGGCCGTGCGCGAATTGTGGAAGGGCGCGCCGCTCGCGCCTTTCTTCTCGTCGTTCTCGTTCGAGGCGCTGATGGCGGCGGGAGAGGAAGCCCCCGAGATCGGCCGCGCCTGGCTCGTCGATACCTTCACCGAGGCCGATTGGGACCGGCTGAAGGCGCTCGAGGCCGTGGCGCTGCACACCAACCACCGCAAGCTCGAGCTGGCCGAGGTGCCGCGCCTGCACGAGGCGGGCTACCGGGTGAACCTCTACACCGTGAATGAGGCGGACAGGGCGGAAATGCTCTTTTCCGCTGGCGTGGACGGGATGTTCACCGACAACCTGGAAGTGTTCGCGCAGCGGTTCCCTGATTTTCGCTAGACCGACCACTTAGTCCGCTTTGCTGCGGTGCAGCAACGGACTAAGTGGTCTGACCCCGGTTTATCAGGCGGCTGCGCGCGTCGCGGCGATCTTCGCCGCCACGTCGCGCAAGGCCGTCCGCAGGCCTTCCTCCACCACCGGGTGGTAGAAGGGCATCGCCAGCATCTGCTCGATGGTCATGCCGGCCTGCAGCGCCCAGGCGAGGAGATGCCCGATGTGCTCCGCATCCGGCCCCACCATCTCCGCACCCAGGAAGCGGCCTGATTCGGGATCGGCGTATACGCGCAGGTGGCCCTTGTTGCGCAACATCACGCGCGAACGGCCCTGGTCCTCGAAGGAGACCTCGCCCGCCACGAGGGCGTGGGCCTTGAGGCCCGCAAAGCCACCTCCGACGATCGCGATCTGCGGATCGGTGAAGACAATCCCCAGGGGCGCGCGGCGCTGGCCCGGAGCCACTCGGGGGAATCGCGCGGCGTTGTCGCCCGCGATGCGGCCCTCGTCGGCCGCCTCATGCAGCAGGGGCGCGTAGTTTGAAACGTCGCCTGCGATGAAGACGTGGCTCGTCCCCGACTGCAGCGTGAAAGGGTCGAACACCGGCAGGCCCTTGCCGGCGAGCGCGACTCCCGCGCGTGCGAGGTCGAGCCGTTCCAGATTCGGCGCACGGCCGGTCGCCGCGAGGACGTATTCGAAGCGCTCCCTGCGCGCATCCCCCTCGGGACCGCGATACTCGATCTCGACCTCGTCGCCGACACGCTCCACGCGCGTCACGTGCGCATCGGGATCGAGCAGGAATTCGCTGGAGAATGCCTTGATGGCAGCGCATCGGACGTAGGGATCGGTAATCGGGCCCACGCGGCCACCGCGGCCGAGCACCACGACCCTCACCCCGAGGCGCGCGAGCGCCTGGCCGATCTCGAGCCCGATGACGCCGGGGCCGAACACCGCCACCGACCTGGGCAGGTCCTGCCAGTCGAACACGTCGTCGTTCACCACCAGCCGGTCGCCCAGCCCTTGCAGCATGGGTGGAACCACCGGCCGCGAGCCGGTGGCGATGACGACGGTGCGCGCCTCGATGTCGGGCCCACCCTCCACCTGCAGAAGGTGCGGCGAGACGAAACGCGCGTAGCCGCGGAGGCGGTCGCCTTCGGGAAGGCCCTCGACACCCTTCAGCACGAAGCCGACGAAGCGATCCCGTTCCCTGCGCACGCGGTCCATGACCTCTCGACCTTCGATGCGCGCGGTGGCGTGGACGCCGAATGCCGACGCCCGCTCGACCGCATGCGCCGCCTCCGCTGCGGCGATCAAAAGCTTCGACGGCATGCAGCCCACGCGCGCGCAGGTGGTGCCATGGGGGCCACCCTCGATCACCACGGCGCTCGAGCCAGCCGAGCGCGCGGCCCGGTAGGCTGCGAGGCCCGCCGTGCCGGCGCCAATGATGGCTACGTCGACCTTGCGCGTATCCATTACGCCGCGCGCTTTTGTGCTTGTTGCTTGTTGAAGTACGCCTCGACCTCGTCGGCGCCACCGATGTGCTTGCCGCCGATGAAGACCTGCGGCACGGTGCCGCGGCCGGAAACCGCGCGTACCGTCGAGAAAGTCACGTTCTTGCCGAGCTCGACCTCCTCGTACACGACGCCGTTGTCCTCGAGCGTCGCCTTGGCGCGCGCGCAATGCGGGCATCCGGATCGGGTAAACACCACCGCAGGCTCGGGCGCCTTCTCGCGCGGGGCGATGTAGGCGAGCATCGTGTCGGCGTCGGAGACCTCGAACGGGTCGCCTTCCTTCTCGGGCTCGATGAACATCTTCTCGACGATGCCATCGCGCACCAGCATGGAATAGCGCCACGAGCGCTTGCCGAAGCCCAGGTCGGACTTGTTCACCAGCATGCCCATGCCGGCGGTGAAGTCGGCGTTGCCGTCGGGGATGAACGTGATGTTCGGCGCGTTCTGGTCGCGCTGCCACTCGCTCATGACGAAGCCGTCGTTGACCGACAGGCACACGATGTCGTCGACGCCGTGCTTGCGGAATGTGGGGGCGAGCTCGTTGTAGCGGGGCAAGTGGCTGGTCGAGCAGGTCGGCGTGTAGGCGCCCGGGAGCGCGAACACGATCACCGTCTTGCCCTTGAAGAGCTCGTCGGTGGTGATGTCCTTCCATTGTCCGCCCTGGCGCGTGCGGAACTTGGCCTGGGGGACCGGCTTCTTTTCGTGGTTGGGCAACATGAAGGCTCCTAGTGAAGGGGAAACGGAAGGGTTGTTTGATAGGATATGACCGTAAGTCTATGCGGTGGCGATTGAGCTGGCCAATTGATTGTGGTTATACTTTCGATTGCCTGGAACAATCGCGCTTTCCGTTTCCCCTTTCCCCTTTCCCTTCCCATGACCCTCACCGAGCTTCGCTACGTCGTCGCCCTCGCCCAGGAACGCCATTTCGGCCGCGCGGCGCAGAAGTGCTTCGTGACCCAGCCCACGCTCTCGCTGGCGCTCGCGAAGCTCGAGGACGAGCTCGGGGTGAAGCTCTTCGAGCGCAACAAGAACGAGGTGCTGGTCACTTCCAGGGGCCAGGCGATCGTCGAGCAGGCGCGCCGCGTGCTCGACGAGGTGGGCAAGATCCAGAACCTCGCCAAGGGGGGCCAGGACCAGCTTTCGGGCACCCTTCGGCTGGGCACGATTCCGACGATCGGCCCTTACCTGCTGCCCGACCTGATCCCGATCCTGCGCAAGCGTGCGCCCGAGATGCCGTTGCTCATCGAGGAGAACCTCACCGGCAACCTGGCACCGATGCTGCGCGAGGGGGAGCTCGACGTGGTGATCATCGCGCTGCCGTTTTCGATTCCCGGCGTGCGCACCCAGGTGTTGTACGAGGAACCGTTCAGCGTGGTGGTGCCGGAAAAGCACGAGTGGGCGGGGCGCAAGTCGGTGCGGCCGGGCGAGCTTTCGGAGGAAAACCTGCTGGTATTGAATGCCGGCCACTGCTTCCGCGAGCAGGTGCTGGAAGCCTGCCCCGGCCAGCCCAACACCGCCCTGCCCGAGGGCCGCGCGGGCAGCTCGCTCGAGACTATCCGCCACATGGTGGGTTCGGGCCTCGGCGTGAGCGTCCTGCCGGCGAGCGCGCTGACTTCGCGCTACGCGACCAAGATCGTGCGCGTCGTGCCGTTCGCCTCGCCGGTACCGTCGCGCAAGGTGGCGCTTGCCTGGCGCGCAAGCTTCGACCGTCCCGCCGCCATCGAGGCGCTCGCCCTGGCTATCCGGTCGGTGAAGTTGCCTTGCCTGAAAATGGCTGCCTAAACCGGGGTCAGACCACTTGGTCTGTTGCTGCGCCGCAGCAAAGCGGACTAAGTGGTCTGACCCCGGTCTAGAAACAGCAATTCGAGATAGGTCCGAAGGTGTCGCGCATGGCGCGCGAGCAGCGTGCGGTCGCCGAGGGTCTTGGTCATGACGAAGCTGCCCTCGGGAATCGCATAGAAGAGGTCGGCGAGGCTTTCCACGTCGACCGGCACGCGAGGCGGATGGGCCGCGATCGCTTTCTCGAGCATCTCCCGCATCACCGCGCGCCACATCAGGGTCGATTCCCGCAGCACCGCGATCGTGCCTTCGTCGAAGAGCTTGTTCTCGTAGATGTACGAGGCGAAGAGGCAGCCGGGGAAAGGCCCGTCCATCGCCTCGAAATCCTCCTCGTAGAGACCCAGCAGGATGAAGATCTGCTGCAGCGGATCCGGCGAGAGCTTGCGGGCGCGGACGAGGTGCGCCTCGAGGTGGGCACGGTCCATCTCCGCGTACCGCTCCACCAGCGCCCGGGCCAGCTCGGCCTTGCTGCCGAAATGATGGAAGAAGGCGCCCTTGGTGATGCCCGCCCGCTGCACCACGGCATCCACGGTGGTGGCGCCGTAGCCGTGATCGAGGATAAGGTCCAGGGACGCATCGAGGATCGCGGCGCGCGTCTTCTCGGGATCGCGGACGCGAGGGGAAGAGGCTCGTTCGGACATGGATACCAGAAGGTATGGGATCGGGCTCCAGGTTGCAAGGCTTTGTAGATTCGTGTTCATTACCAGGGTATTGCAATTAACCGACCAGTTGGTATGATTCGCCTCCGCTCAAGAGGTTTCCCATGAACGACTCCAGAGGCATTTCCCTTTCGGTCAGCGACGGCCAGGCGCTTGACCGCTACGAGGTGGCACTCGCGGCGTTCCGCAGCTATCGCGGCGACCCCGTGGCGCCACTCGATGCCGCGATCACACGCGATTCCGGCTTCGCCGCTGCCCACGTCGCCAAGGCGGTCATGCTCATGTCGATGTTCGAGCGACGCTTCGCCCGGGATGCCCTAAATGCCTTGGAGGCGGGAGCCGCCGCGATCGCCGCGGGCAATCGTCGCGAAAAGGCGCTGGCGGCAGCGGTCCGCCAGCTTGCCGAAGGCGACTGGAGCGGCGCCGTCCGGGCGATCGACGAAATCCTGGTCGAGTTTCCTCGCGACATCCTCGCGATCCAGATCGCGCACCTTGTGGACTTCGTGCGTGGCGACGCGCTCAACCTGCGCAATCGCATATCCCGCGTGCTGCCGCATTGGTCGCCCTCGGTGCCGGGCTATCCCTTCGTGGTGGGCATGCATGCTTTCGGGCTCGAGGAGTGCAACCAGTATCCCGAGGCCGAATCGGCGGGACTTCGTTCGCTTGCCCTCGCGCCCGAGGACTGCTGGGCGGTGCACGCGGTGACGCACGTCTACGAGATGCAGGGCCGGATCGCCGAGGGCATCGAGTTCCTGCAGACCCGAGAGGGCGATTGGGCTACGCCCGACAATGGCTTCGCCTTCCACAACTGGTGGCACCTCGCGCTTTTCCACCTCGATCGCGGCGACCACGGCGCGGCCCTCGACATCTACGACAAGGTGCTCGCGCAGGCGCACGCGATGGCGTTGTCGCGCGTGGACGCGACCGCGTTGCTCTGGCGCCTGATGCTCGAAGGCGTCGACATCGGCGGGCGCTTCAATGCGGTCGCGGACGCCTGGCAAGGCGATCTCGCGACGGAAGCCGGCTTCTACGCGTTCAACGATTTCCACGCCGCCATGTCCTTCGCCGCGACCGCACGCGCGCTTCCGGCGACGCAGCTTCGCAAGACGATGGAGGAGGCGGCCTGGGACAAGGGCTCCAATGGTGAGATGACTCGCGAAGTCGGCGTGGATCTCGCCGAGGGCGCCTTCGACTTCGCCGCAGGAAGGTACGCCGAGGCGGTGAGACGGCTGGCCGGCGTGCGCGACATCGCCTCGAAATTCGGCGGCAGCCATGCCCAGCGCGACTTGATCACCCTCACGATGATCGAGGCCGCGCGGCGCGGCGGCGACAAGGCGAGCGCGCGCCACTACCTGGCTGAGCGGCTGGTGCACAAGCCCGCAAGCCAGTGGGGAAGCCGCATCGCGCAGCGCATCGAAAATGCCGCTCTGCAACGCCACGAAAGCGCCGCGCTGCCGAGCTGAATCAACCGGGGTCAGACCACTTGGTCCGTTGCTGCGCTGCAACAAAGCGGACTAAGTGGTCTGACCCCGGTTCAGGCGAGGTCCGCGGCGAGCGCCGCGCGGGTCTGCGGAGAAACCGGATCGATCGCGGCGGTGTAGTGCGGGTGGTCGACGCCGATGGCGAGCCCCACGCCGTACTTGAGGGCCGCCACCATCTCGTCAGTGAGCTCGAAGCGCAGGAAGTGCACCGAGGAGGTCTTCTCCTCTGTCTCGCGCTCGAGGTCCTCGTCGGCGATGGCGTACACGGCCGGGCAACCCTCTACTCGGACATAGGTGCGGTCTTCGATGCCCTTGAGGCGCGCGAGCGCGGCCTTGCGCTCGTTCACGTCCTCGTACTCGATCAGCATCGTGGCCTTCCAGTTGCGGCCGTCGGGCACGAGCGGGTTGTAGGCATCGAGCTCGTCCTGGATGCCCTGCTCCTCGAAGATCTTCTCTATCCGCAACATCTCCTGGACCTGGTAGCGGATGGTGAGCTCGTCCTCGAAGATGAGGGTGAGGTGCTCGCCCAGGTGCACGGTCCGGGCTTTCTTGTGCGCGATGACTTTCGCGCGGAATTCCTTGCGCGCCCGGGCATAAGCCTCGAGCGTCATCAGCGACGAACGCGAGATCTTGGGCATCTAGTCGGGTAGTCCGTAGGCGATTCGAAGCAGGCTCAGGGGATGGCGAAGCTTCGCCTCGCCCTTCGTGTCGTTGCGCTCGAGTCCTTCCTCGAGGTGGTGGCCGGCAAGCTGGCAGTCCGAGGAAAAATAATCGGGCTTCAAGTCCGCGATCTGGCGCACCACGGGGCGTCCGATCTTGAGCGCGGTCTCGTGGAACTCCTCCTTCACGCCCCATGTGCCGGCGTGCCCCGAGCAGCGCTCGATCACCGTGACCTCGGTGCCCGGTATCGACGACAAGGCTTCGCCCGTCTTCATCGCGCCCTTCTGCACCCGCGAATGGCAAGGGACGTGATACGCCACCCGGCCCAGCGGCGCCTTGAAGTCGGTCTTGAGCAGCCCGTCGCGGCGACGCGCCATGAAATATTCGAACGGGTCGAACATCGCGTCGCGAACCGCCTTCACGTCCTCGTCGTCGGGGAACATGAGCGGCAGCTCCTGCTTGAACATGAGCGTGCAGGAGGGCACGGGCGTGAGGATCGCGTATCCCTCGCGCGCGATGCGCGACATCTGCGGGATGTTCCTGCGCATGAGCTTCTCGACCGCCTCGAGGTCGCCCTGCTCGAACTTGGGCATGCCGCAGCAGGCTTCCTTCTCCACCAGCACGTGCGGGATCTCGTTGTGGTCCAGGATGGCCACCAGGTCGTGCCCGATGCCGGGCTCGTTGTAGTTCACGTAGCACGTCGAGAAGATGGCCACCTTGCCGGGGGTGCGCTCGCCATCGCGCACCGGGTGCGCCTTGCTCCTCGCGGCGTTCGGGCGGAACGTGCGTGGCGCGAATTGCGGCACCCACGCGTCCTTGTCCACGTGCATGACCTTCTGTCCCAGCTCGCGTAGCGGCTTGGCCTTCACCGAGGCGTTCACGACCTGCACGACGATGGGGATGGTTGCCAGCTTGCCGTTGCGGTCCGTGGCGGAAAGCTGCGAGTCGCGAAATTTGTGCCGCAGCTTGCCTTCGCGGAACTGGTGCGCCTTGGCGCGCAGCATCGTGTGCGGAAAGTCCACGTTCCAGGGATGCGGCGGCACGTAGGGACACTTGACCATGTAGCACATGTCGCAGAGGTAGCACTGGTCCACGACGTCCCAGTACTTCTCCTTCGGCACGCCGTCCACCTCGCCCGACTCGCTCTCGTCCACGTAGTCGAAGAGCTTCGGGAACGTGTTGCACAGGCTCACGCAACGGCGGCAGCCGTGGCAGATGTCGAAGATGCGCTCCATCTCGGCGACGATCTTCGTCTCGTCGTAGTAGTCGGGCCCCTTCCAGTCGATGGGGTGGCGGGTAGGGGCTTCGAGGCTGCCTTCTCTGACGGTCATCGATTAAAGCCTTTCACCACGGAGACCACCGAGACCACAGACAATTGCATTTCGTTTCGGCGCGTCTCAGGACAAGTCTGTGGTCCCTGTGGTCTGGCGTGGTGGGACGCGGTAGTAAAAAAGGGGCCGATATGGCCCCTTTGCGGAGTGCTGCGCAGCCTCAGTCGGCCAGCGCGTCCAGCGCCTTCTGGAAGCGATTGGCGTGCGAGCGCTCGGCCTTGGCGAGCGTCTCGAACCAATCTGCGATCTCCTCGAAGCCCTCGTCGCGCGCCGACTTGGCCATGCCCGGGTACATGTCGGTGTACTCGTGGGTCTCGCCGGCGACGGCGGCCTTGAGGTTCTGGCGCGAGCTGCCGATCGGCAGGTCGGTCGCGGGATCGCCCACCTGGGCCAGGTAATCCAGGTGGCCATGCGCGTGGCCGGTCTCGCCCTCGGCGGTGGAGCGGAAGAGGGCCGCCACGTCGTTCTGCCCCTCGACGTCGGCCTTGTTCGCGAAATAGAGATAGCGGCGGTTCGCCTGGGACTCGCCCGCGAACGCGGCTTTCAGGTTGTCGTGGGTCTTGGTGCCTTTTAGTGCTTTCATGCTGCCTCCTCGGATGGATCGGATGACTGCGAGCTGGACATTATCGCCCCGCCGGGGAAAGCGTCCAATTGATTGTTTCGATTTGCGCGATTGACGGGATCAATGGCCCGCATCGGCGAAAAAAAGGGCGCCCCGCGGGCGCCCTTCGTCGGACCGGGCGTGACTAGCGCCAGGAAACGTTCTCGTGCGGCATGCCGTCGGGGCGGGTATCCTCACCCACGCGCAGCCTGCGGCCCGGATCGTGGTTCATGAACGTGGTGTATTCGCGTCCGTTGTACTCGTAGCGCACCTCGTAGCCTTGCTGCGCGCCGCTGGGGTCGCCGGCGACACGGCAGTTCGAAAAGTCGAGGTCGTTCTGCGTGTTCGAGTCGTTTCGCTTCTCGAGGTGATGCCCCAGCAGGCCACCCAGCACCGCCCCTGCAGCGGTCCCGCCGCCGCGATCGACCTGGTGGCCCAGGACGCCGCCGGCAACCGCCCCGATGGCCGCGCCCTTGCCCACGCGCGTGCGGTTCTCCTCGCGCACTTCCTCGTACACGCCCGCGCGCGGGTTGAAGCATTCCTGGCGCCCGCCGGCGGCGTACACCGGTCGAGACTCGATCACGCGCGCGAAGTCGCGGCGACCGTCGTAGTCGCGATCCCGGAAGGCGCGCTCATCCCAGCGATTCTGGTCACGCGACTGGTAATACGGATCCTGCGGCGAATTCCAGTAGGCGTCCTGCGCGAATGCGGCCGGTACGCCAAGACTCAGCGCGGCGGCAACGGCGAGAGTGATCTTCTTCATGGTGTCCTCCAATATGATTTCGGCCCGATGGAAGGCCCATGAGGATCGGACTGCCACGCGCGGGCGCCGTTCTTCGATTCCGTGCGCTGGCTAGCGTAGGAGGATGCCCACGGCCCGAAAGCCGTATGCTCACCTCATCCCCCGTCCCTCATCCCTTCCTCACCTTGCCCGTCGAACTCGAAACGCCACGCCTGCTGCTGCGTCACTTCCGCGCCAGTGACCTCGATGCGTTCGCCGCGATGAGCGCCGACGGGGAAGTCATGCGCTACATCGGCACAGGTGTCACGCTCACGCGCGCCGAGGCTTGGCGATCGATGGCTGGGATGCTGGGGCATTGGTCCCTGCTGGGCTACGGCATGTGGGCGATCGAGGAGAAGGCCAGCGGCGCCTTCGTCGGCCGCGCGGGATTCATCGACCCGCCGGGATGGCCCGGCTTCGAGCTGGGCTGGCTGCTGGGACGGGCGCACTGGGGGCAAGGTTACGCGAGCGAGGCCGCCGCGGCCGCGCTCCACTACGCCTTCGAGACGCTGCGACGCGATCGCGTGATCAGCCTCATTCGTCCGGGCAACGACCGCTCCGTGCGCGTGGCCGAGCGCATCGGCGAGCGCCTGGCGGGCGAGACCGAGCTGCTCGGCGGGAAGGCGCTGGTCTACGAGGCGCTCCGGCGACCCTGATCGATGCATCTCGTCGAAATCCTCCTGCCCCTCTACGACCGCGAAGGCGCACGTTTCTCGCAGCCGGCCTTCGAGGCCGTCAGCGCCGAACTCACCGAACGCTTCGGCGGTCTCACCGCGCACGTGAGGGCACCCGCGAAGGGATTGTGGGAGGAGCCCTCCGGGCGCACGCTCCGCGACGACATCGTCATCTACGAGGTGATGGTCGAGTCGGTCGACGCCGCATGGTGGGCGAAATACCGCGGCGAGCTCGAGGAGCGGTTTTCGCAGGACGAGATCGTCATCCGCGCCGTGGAGATCCGTCGCCTCTGAGGAGTGCCTGTGCCGGCATCGCGCGTGCGCATTGGAATCTCGGGATGGCGCTACGAGCCGTGGCGCACGGTGTTCTATCCGCAAGGCCTCGCGCAGCATCGCGAGCTGCACTACGCCTCGCGGCAGTTGCCCACGATCGAGATCAACGGCACGTTCTATTCGCTGCAGCGGCCCGAGTGCTTCGAGGCCTGGCATGCGGATACGCCCGGGGACTTCGTCTTCGCCGTGAAGGGCAGCCGTTACCTCACGCACATGCTCAAGCTCAACAACCCGCTTCGGCCTCTCGCGAACTTCTTCGCCTCGGGAATCTTCAACCTGCGCGACAAGCTGGGGCCCTTCCTGTGGCAGTTCCCGCCCAACTTCGGCTTCAACGCCGACAAGCTCGAGGCGTTCCTCGACATGCTGCCGCGCGACACCGCGTCGGCGCTGGCCCTTGCCCGGCGCCGCGACGCGCGCCTTACCGGCCGCGCGTGCCTTCGCATCGACGAGAACCGCCCGTTGCGCCATGCGGTGGAAATCCGCCACGAGAGCTTCAACGATCCACGCTTCGTGAAGCTCTTGCGGCGCCAGAACGTGGCGCTTGTCGTTGCCGACACGGCCGGCAAGTTCCCGTACTACGAGGACGTCACCGCCGATTTCATGTACCTTCGGCTGCACGGCGACGAGGAGCTCTACGTGAGCGGCTACTCGGATGCGGCGCTCGACCGGTGGGCCGATCGCATCCGTGCCTGGAGTGCAGGCGGCGAGCCCGCCGATGCGGTGAAGATCGCGCCCGGCATGGCACCACCCCGGCGCGCGGCGCGCGACCTCTACTGCTACTTCGACAACGATGCCAAGGTGCACGCGCCCTTCGACGCGTTGAAGCTCATCTCGAGGCTGGAGGCGATGGATGGCGGTACACGTGGTGAGGCTGGGAAGCGCCCGGGCCAAGGGCGAGGGCGTTCGCCTGGGCACCGTGCGCCACCTGCCGCGCGGCGTGAAGAAGGCGGACTACGCCCGCCGTGACTTCTTCGATGCGTGGCTGCCGGAGCTGGCGCCCAGCGCGCCCCTGGTCAAATTCATGCTCGAGGACCCGGACGATTCGGCGCGCTGGAAGCGCTTCGAGGCGAAGTATCGCCGCGAGATGGCACGGCCCGAGCGCCGGCGATTGATCGCCACCCTGGCTACACTCTCCGAATCCGCCGATTTCTCCGTTGGTTGCTACTGCGAGAATCCCGCGCGCTGCCACCGCTCGATCCTTGCCGCGCTCTTGCGCGATGCGGGCGCCCGGGTGACGGGGCCTTGATTCGGTCTTCCTTTCCCCTTTCCCCTTTCCCCTTTCCTTATGGTCATCACCATCTTCCGCAACCGCCTCAAGCCCGAAAACGTCGACGAGTACTACGCGTGGGCCAAACGCATCTCCGATCTGGCGAACACCATGCCCGGGCATGTTTCGCACAAGACTTTCGCGGCCGAGGACGGGGAGCGCGTGACCATCGTCGAGTTCGCCGACGAGGCCTCGCAGCGCGCGTGGTCGACCGAGGCTCGCCACCTCGAGGCCAAGAAGAAGGGCCGCAGTGATTTCTACAGCGAGTACAAGATTCAGGTGTGCACGGTGGTGCGGGAGACCGCTTTCACCGCCTAAAGGCTCATGCCGCCGTCGACGAAAACCGCCTGGCCGGTCATGAACGAGGACTCGTCGGAGACGAGGTAGACGAACGTCTCGGCGATCTCCTCGGCGCTGGCGAGCCTTCCCATCGGCTGGCGGGCGACAAAGTCCTTGCGCGCCTGCACCGGATCGGCGAAGGCCTTGATGCGCTCTCCAAGAGAGGGCGTATCCACCGTGCCGGGACAGACGCAGTTCACGCGGATGTTCTGCTTCACGTGGTCGATCGCAAGCGCGCGCGTGAAGCCGGCCACGGCCGCCTTGCTCGCCGCGTAGGCGAGCCGATTCGGTGCCGCTTTCTCCGCCCCGAGCACCGAGGCCATGTTCAGGATCACGCCGCCGCCGGCCGCGATCATCTTCGGCAGCATCGCTTTCGTCACCAGGAACATGCTGCGCACGTTGACGTTGAAGCTCTTGTCCCAGTCCTGCGCGCGGCAGTCGAGCAGGCTGCCCTGGTGCACCCAGCCCGCGCAGTTGAAGAGGATGTCGACGGCGCCGATCTGGTCGACGAACTCCGCGACGGCGTCGCCGTCGGTGACGTCGAGCTGCGCAGCCTCGATCGTTCCCGGCTGCGCCAGTCGCTGTACCGCCTCGGCGTCGATGTCGGTCGCGACGACCGTGGCGCCTTCCCGCGCGAAGGCGAGGGCGGCGGCACGTCCCATGCCGGCGCCGGCTGCGGTGACCAGGGCGCGCTTGCCCGCAAGTCGATTTGCCATTGTGTCGTTCCCTGGTGGAGCTTCCCGAATTGGCCTGACCCGGTCTAATCGTCTTCCGGGCGCAGCCCCGGGCAGAAGCGCTGGAAGATGCCGTCGCGCACCAGCGGCGTGACGGCCTCGATGTCGAGCGCGAGGTAGCGGTCGCCGTCGAGGTGGGGGGCCACGCCACGCACGATGACGTGCGCCTCCTCGAGCAATGGCGACGATCGCAACGGGCGGCGGAAGTCGATGCCCTGCGCCGCGGCGAGAAGCTCGATCGCCACGATGCCCGCGGTGTTGTCGGCCATGTCGCCCAGGCGGCGGGCGGCGAAGGTCGCCATCGACACGTGGTCCTCCTGGTTGGCGGACGTAGGCAATGAATCCACGCTCGCCGGGTGGGCGAGCGACTTGTTCTCGGAGGCGAGCGCCGCGGCGGTCACGTGCGCGATCATGAAGCCTGAATTGACGCCGCTGGCGGAGGTGAGGAAGGGCGGCAGCAGGCTGATGCTCGAATCGATCAGCAGCGCGATGCGGCGCTCCGACAGCGCGCCGATCTCCGCGATGGCGAGCGCGAGCTGGTCGGCAGCGAAGGCCACGGGCTCCGCGTGGAAGTTTCCGCCCGAAAGCGATTCTCCGGTGTCCGGAAACACCAGCGGGTTGTCGGTCACTCCGTTCGCTTCGGTGAGCAGCGTGAGCGCCGCGGCATTCATGAGGTCCAGGCATGCGCCCATCACCTGCGGCTGGCAGCGCAGGCTGTACGGATCCTGCACCTTGTCGTCGCCCTCGAGGTGGGAGGCGCGAATGGCGCTGCCCGCCAGCAACCGACGGTACGCGGCGGCGACCTCGATCTGCCCGAGGTGGCCGCGAAGCTCGTGCAGGCGCGGGTCGAACGGCGTGTCGCTGCCCATCGCCGCGTCCACCGACATCGCGCCGGCTACCACCGCGGCCGCGAAAACGTTTTGCGCGGCGAAGAGGCCCTGCAGCGCGAGGGCCGTCGAGACCTGCGTGCCATTGAGGAGGGCCAGGCCCTCCTTGGGCGCCAGCGTGAGCGGCGCGAGGCCCGCGATGGCCAGGCCGTCAATGGCCGGCATCACCGTTCCCTGGTGGCGCACGTTGCCCCATCCGAGCAGGGCGGCGGAGAGGTGCGCGAGCGGCGCGAGGTCGCCGGAGGCGCCCACGGAGCCCTTCGACGGCACGCACGGGTAAACACGAGCGTTCAGCATCGCCACCATGGCGTCGACGATCTCGGGCCGAACCCCGGAGTAGCCGCGCGCGAGGCTCGCCACCTTGAGCAACATCGTGAGCCGGACCACGTCGTCGGCGAGCAGGGCGCCCACGCCCACGCTGTGGGAGAGCACCAGGTTGCGCTGCAAGAGCTCCAGCTGGTCGTCGGCGATGTGGGTTTGCGCGAGCTTGCCGAAGCCGGTATTGATGCCGTACACCGCCTTGCCCTCGGAGACGATGCGCGCCACCGCGCGCGCGCCCTGGGCCAGCCGCTCGCGGGCCGGATCGTCGATCACGAGCGCTTCGCGCGAGCGCGCGAAGCCGTGGATCTCGGCGAGAGTGAGGGCCCCCGGGGAAAGCCGCACTACTTGAGGCGGGACTCGACCAGTCGGGCCACCTGGCTGGTGTCGAGCTCGTTCTGGTTCTTGGGCGTCTGGAAGCTCACGCTGCCGATGATCATGCCCTTGCGGAAGACGAGCGACTTGTTCGCCGCGAGCCAGAAGCCGCCATCGCCCACGGTCTCCACCGGCTTCGACTTCACGCGATAGATCTTCTCGAGGTTGCCGCGCTCGACCTCGAACTCGTCCTTCACCGCGTAGCGCACCTCCTTCAGCGAAACCACGAGCACCGCGCCGTTGCGCGAATCGAGGAAGGCGCATTCCGACGGGTTGCCCGACTTCTGCAGGCGGAATTTCTCGACCGGGCGAGCGGCGATCGGGTTGATGTCGTCGGCTGTGATGATGCTGCACGCGACGGGCGGCGCGGCAAGGGCGGCGGCGGGAGCAAAGGCGAGGATCGCGAGGGCGAGGCGTAAACGGGCGGTCATGGTCGGGTCCGGGAAGCGCAGGAGTCGGGATTATGTCAGCGAGCGCAGGGAAGGGGGGAAAGGAAAAGGCGAAAGGGAAGAACCGAGATTAAGATGTCGCCATGAAAATCCTCCATTGCGTCTTGCTGGCCGCTGCAGCGCTCATGCCGGCATCTGCGCTCGCGGCCGAGATCCTCGGCGAGAAGCCCACCTATCTCGAGGCCGTCACCGAAGGCGTGCCGAACGCGCAGGCGATCGGCGTTCGAATCTGGGTCCCCGGCCTGGAAGAGGGATTCGTGCCGCAGGGCCTCACCGTCGCCGAGGGTCACGTCCTCGTGAGCAGCTACCGCAGCACCGAGCCCAAGGTCAACACCGGGCCGTGCCGCGTCTATAGCATCGAGGCGAGCACCGGCAAGCTCGCCGGCCAGTTCGACATCGCGCCCGGCACCTGCACCCACGCGGGTGGCCTTGCGTACCTCGGCAACGGGATGTTGATGCTCGCCGACACGCGCCAGATCTTCCGTATCGACCTCAAGCGCGCGCTCGCCGACGGCCACGCGGGCAATGCGATGCGCGGGGCGGTGAGGATCATGGGCGAGCTGCGCGGCTCCTTCGGCGCCTTCGACGGCAAGGACGCATGGATCGGCACCTGGACGAAGGATGCGGCGAAGTCGCGCATGTTCCGGCTGCACCCGCGCTTCTTCGACGACAACGACGGCATGACGGTCAACGAGGAGAAGAGCGTGGAATCCATCCGCATCCCGCTCGAGTCCCAGGGCGCGGCCTTCGATGCCAGCGGCAACGTCTGGGTCTCGGTGAGCGACAGCCGCGTCGGCAAGCTGCATCGCCTGGACCGGGCCGGCGCCGTGCAGGCGAGCTACGAGATGATGCCGGGAATCGAAGACCTGGGCTTCGATGCCGCCGGCAGGCTCTGGGCGGTGTCCGAATCGGGCACGAAGAAGTACCTTTCGTGGGGAACGAAGTTTCCGTTCGTCTTCGCGATGGACATGACCAAGCTGAAGTGACGTTGGTGACAACGTCATCGCCACGGAGGCGGGGATCAAGTCACCAGATTGGCGTCACCAGCGGCTTGCCCGCGAAGTGCGCCGCCAGGTTGTCGATCACGAGCTGACCCATCGCCTGGCGCGTGGGATGCGTGGCGCTCGCCACGTGCGGCTGCAGCACCACGTTGTCGAGCTCGATCAGAGCCTGGGGCACGCGCGGCTCGTCGGCGAAGACGTCCAGCCCGGCGCCGGCGATGCGGTTCTCCTTCAGCGCGTCGATGAGGGCAGGCTCATCCACCACCGAGCCGCGGCTGATGTTGACGATGAAGCCCCTGGGCCCTACGGCATCGATCACCACGCGGTTGACCAGCAGGCGGGTGGCCTCTCCACCGGGGCAGGCGACCATCAGGAGGCCCGTGTCCTTCGCGAGCGCCACGGGATCCGCGTAATGCTTCCACGCGAGGTCGGGCTTGCGATTCGGCCCCTGGTAGGCGATGCCCAGCCCGAAGGCCTCGGCGCGGCGCGCGATGGCGCGCCCGATGCGCCCCATCCCGATGATGCCAAGCGTCTTCTTCTGCAGGCTTTCGGTGAGCGCCATCGGACCCTTGAGCCACTTGCCTTCGCGCACGTAGCGATCGCCCTGCGGCACGCGACGCACCGTGGCCAGCAATAAGGCCATGGCGAGGTCCGCGACCTCCTCGGTGAGGACGTCCGGAGTATTGGTGACGGCGATGCCGCGCGCGCGCGCCGCATCGACATCCACGGTGTCGTAGCCCACGCCGAAATGCGCGATCACCCGCAGCTTCGGGAGCCTGGCGATGGTTTTCGCGTCGATTCCGCCCGAATTCGAGCTCGCGACCGCAGTCAGCCGGTCGGCGAGCGATGCGATGAGGGCATCGCGGTCAGGCGCGCTCCACAAGCGTTGCGCGTTGTAGCTGCGCTCCAGCTCGGCGAGGGTGCCCGGGTACATGGGGCCCGTGATGAGCAGGTCCGGTTTCATGGGTTCTCCGTGAAGAAGGGGATGCTCAGCCGCGCGGACCATTCCTCCATGTCCGCGAGTGCCGCAGCGTCGATGGGAATGCCGGCGACGGCGCGTTCGGCCTGCGCGCGCTCCTCGGGCTCGCCTGGATAGAGGATTTCCCCCTGGGTCCGCAGGTCCGCGATCACCGCATCGGTGGTGGCCTCGAGGGTCGCTCCCCCGGCGAAGCGGCCAGGCTCGATCGCCATCAGCAGGTGGCCGATCTTTCTCGGGTTCTGCAGGTCCTCGTACATGCTGTTGATGTGGCGGCCGAAGGCCATGCCGTTCAGCGCGCCGCAAAGCAGGTCGACCATGAAGGCGAGGCCGAAGCCCTTGTAGCCATAGGTGGGGCCGCCGAGGGGGATCGCCGCCTTCGCACGGTGTGGATCGGTGGTCGGCGCGCCATCGGCATCGACCGCCACACCCTCGTCCAGCGGCCGCCCTTCGATGCGGGCGTTGTGGACCTTGTTCCAGGCGATCTGTGAGGTCGCCATGTCGAGGCAGGCGGGTTCTCCGCCCGCCCGCGGAATCGCCACCGAGATCGGGTTGGTGCCGAAGTACTTCTTCGTGCCGCCATGCGGCACCACGACCGCGCTCGAGTGGGTGAGCCCGATGCCGATGAGGCGCTCGCGCGCCGCCATGCGGGTGTAGAGCTGCATCGCGCCGCAGTGGGATGAATGCCCCACGCCCACGACGCCGACGCCGTTCTCGCGCGCCATCTCGATCGCGCTCGCCATTGCCAGGGTGGCATGCACGATTCCCAATCCATCATCGCCGTGGACTTGCGCCGTGACGGGCCCGGTCCGCGTGAGCTGGGGACGCGCAGCGGGCTTGATCGAACCGATCGTGAGGCGCCGCAGGTAATGCGTGAGCCGCAGCACCCCGTGCGAATCGACCCCCCAGATGCTGGTCTGCACGAGCGATTCCGCCACGAGTTGCGCCTCGGACCGCGGCACGCCGGCCTTCTCTAGGCAAGCCGCGGCCCACGCCGAGATGGCGTGGGGCTTTGCCAGCACGGTCATTTCGGCGCCGGCGCGGCGACGATCCTCTGGCGCTGCTCGCCAAGGCCCTGGATCCCAAGGCTCACGACGTCGCCGGGCTTGAGCCACACCGGCGGCTTCATGCCGAGCACGACGCCGGGCGGAGTGCCGGTGGTGATGATGTCGCCCGGCAACAGCGTCATGAACTGGCTCACGTAGGAAACGAGGAACGCGCACCCGAAGATCATGGTGCGCGTGTTGCCTCGCTGGCGCTTCTCGCCATTCACGTCCAGCCACAGGTCGAGCGCCTGCGGGTCGGCCACTTCGTCGGTGGTCACGAGCCACGGACCCACGGGCCCGAACGTGTCGCAACCCTTGCCGCGGTCCCATTGCCCGCCGGGACCCATCTGGAAGTGGCGCTCGGAGACGTCGTTCACCACGCAGTAGCCGGCCACGTGGTCGAGCGCCCGGGATTCGGTGACGTACTGCGCCTTGGTGCCGATCACGATGCCCAGCTCCACCTCGTAGTCGAGCTTTTGCGAGTTGCGCGGCACGATGGTGTCGTCGTTGGGCCCGCAGAGGCAGGTCGTGGCCTTCATGAAGACGATGGGCTCGGCCGGGATGGGCAGCCCGGCCTCCTCGGCGTGGTCCCGGTAGTTCAGCCCGATCGCCACGAACTTGCTGATGCCGGCGTAGGGCACGCCCAGCCGTGGGCTGCCGCGGACGATCGGCAAGGTCTCGGGCTTCACGCGCGCCAGCCGGGCGAGGTTTCGCGGCGACAGCATGGCGTCGTCGATCTGCTGGACGATCTTGGAGAGGTCGCGGATGTTGCCATCGGCGTCCGCCAAACCGGGTTTCTCGCGGCCCGGGGGGCCGTAGCGCAAGAGCTTCATGGATCTCCTCTGGGAGTCGCCCGCTCGACGGGTCTCGGTCCGGTGTCGGACGGCGACAGAGTGTACCGCCTCGTTTGCGCCACAACCCGCATCGGCGGTACACACGCGTGCAAAAGCTATCGAGCCAGCGCGGGACCCGAAGGACGCAGGAAAACGTTACGGCCCCGTGAAGCGTTTGTTTCCGGAAAAGTGGACCAGGGGTGATTCTCCAAACGGATCACGGTCGCTTCCGCCCGACAATACAAGCCGCTTCATATCCCGCATTAGTCGATGCGCAACCTTTTCACCATAGGAAACGGCCTACACCCCCCCGGTGAGGTCCGACAGGAGAATCGTGCCGTGCCTGACTCCATGAAGCCAAGGCGGAATCTACGATGGTCCCCAGTACCTCCCCCAAACGGACCGCGCCATGGATAACACGATTCTCGTAGTGGAAGATGATCCCGAGCTCCAGGAAGTGCTGACGCTGAACCTGCAGAACGCAGGCTATCGCGTCCTTCGCGCGGGCTCGGTCCGCCAGGCGGAGGCGATGGTGAACGCCACCATGCCGCAGATGGTGTTGCTCGACTGGATGCTTCCCGATACCCCCGGCCTCACCTTCGCGCGCCGCCTGCGCTCCGAAGGCCGCAGCATGGGCGTTCCCATCATCATGCTCACCGGGCGCGACTGCGAGTCCGACAAGATCACCGGCCTCGAGGCCGGCGTGGATGACTACCTCATCAAGCCCTTCTCGCCGCGCGAGCTGCTCGCCCGCATCAAGGCCGTGATGCGCCGCTGCGCGCCCCAGCACGCCGACATGGTCGTGGAGATCGCGGGGCTACGCCTCGACCCGGCCTCGCGGCGCATCAGCGGCGGCGGCAAGGACATCGAGCTGGGCGCCCTGGAATTCCGCATGCTGCGCTTCTTCATGACCCATCCCGGACGCGTCTACAGCCGCTCGCAGCTGCTCGACGAGATCTGGGGCAACAACGTCTATGTCGAGGAGCGCACCGTGGACGTGCACATTCGCCGGCTGCGCCAGGCCCTCGAGCCCACCGGCCACAAGGGGTTGCTCGAGACGGTGCGTGGCGTGGGCTACTGCTTCCGCAAGGAGTTGCCGGTCGAGATTCCCGCCCGCATGCCCGCCATGGGCTTCCCGCCCCCCGCCCTCCCGGACTACCTGCCGGCCGCGGCCTGACGCGAGGCCTTCACGCCCAGGGACTAATTTAGGCATCGACCCCATCCCCCCAACCCTCATCCCCCATCCCCATATATGAAGATGCTCGCCGCCACCGCCATCCTCGCCGTCGCGGCCCTCGCCGCCCCGGCGGCGGTCGGGCAATCGCAGGGCATCCCGCTGGACCCGTTCGCATATGTGGCCGCGGCGGGCGCCGAGCTGGTGCAGGTTTCGGCCCAGGCGGTGGGGGGCGGCAAGGCGCTGACCGCGTTCGAGCGTACGGGCGGTGATGCCGGCGTTTCCCCGGTCGCTCCGGATCCGCTGGTTTCGTGGGCGATGGCGATCGTGTTCCTCGGGCTGGTCGTGATGCGCCGCACGCGCTCGCCCATGCGCTGACGTCCGCACCGCGCCACCTCTCGAGCCCGCCAATTGGCGGGCTTTTTGTTTTCCGCTACAGTTGGGCAGCCGCGCGATGCCCTTGCGGCGCAACGACAATAATTCGTCCCCACCGAGAGCGAACCAGGAGAGGCCATGAACGAGCATGACATCCGCGGTCTGGTAAACGACGTCAAGGCGGGGCGCATGTCGCGACGCCGCTTCGTGCAGCTCCTGGTCGGAGCCGGCCTCACGGTGCCCATGGCCGGGCACATCCTCATGCATGCCGGGGTCGCCAATGCGCAATCCGGATGGGTGTACAAGCCCACCAGGCGCGGCGGCGGCGGGCTGGTGAAGCTGCTGATGTGGCAAGGCCCCACGCTGCTCAATCCCCACTTCGCGGTCGGCACCAAGGACCAGTACGGCTGCCGTGTCTTCTACGAGCCGCTCGCCGCCTGGGATGGCGATGGCAACCTGGTGCCCATCCTCGCTGCGGAGGCGCCGACGCTGCAAAACGGTGGAGTCGCCGCCGACGGCCGCTCGGTCACCTGGAAGCTCAAGCGCGGCGTCACCTGGCACGACGGCAAGCCATTCACCGCCGACGATTGCGTCTTCAACTGGGAGTACGCCGCCGATCCCGCGACGGCCGCCGTGACCATCGGCAGCTACAAGGACATCACGGTCACCAAGCTGGACAGCCACACCATCCGCGTGAACTTCCAGAAGCCCACGCCCTACTGGGCCGATGCCTTCGTGGGCGTGGTCGGCATGCAGATCCCGAAGCACCTCTTCGAGCCGTACAAGGGCGCCAAGTCGCGCGAGGCGCCGAACAACCTGAAGCCCGTCGGCACCGGCTGCTACATGTTCAGCGACTTCCGCCCGGGCGACCACCTGGCGGGCAAGATCTTCGCGAACTACCACGAGGCCAACAAGCCGCACTTCGACGCGATCGAGATGAAGGGCGGCGGGGATGCGGTGTCCGCCGCGCGCGCCGTGCTGCAGACGGGCGAGTTCGACTATGCCTGGAACATGCAGGTCGAGGACGAGATCCTCAAGCGCCTGGAAGCCGGCGGCAAGGGGCGAATCCAGATCGTGCCCGCGGGCAGCATGGAGATGCTGCAGATCCAGAACACCGATCCGTGGACCGAGGTGGACGGCGAGCGCGCGAGTGCCAAGAGCAAGCATCCCTCGCTCACCGACATGTCGGTGCGGCGCGCGCTCAACATGCTGGTCGACCGCCAGTCGATCCAGGACCACATCTACGGCCGCACCGGCATCGCCACGCGCAACTTCCTCAACCAGCCCTCGCGTTTCCGTTCCCCCAACAACTCGTGGGAGTTCAATATCGACAAGGCGAACCAGACCCTCGATGCGGGCGGCTGGAAGCGCGGCTCCGACGGTATCCGCGCCAAGGGAAACACCAAGCTCAAGTACGTCTACCAGACGTCGATCAACGCGCCGCGGCAGAAATGCCAGGCGATCATCAAGCAGGCGTGCCAGAAAGCGGGCATCGACATCGAGCTCAAGTCGATCGTGGCCTCGGTGTACTTTTCCTCGGACGTGGCGAACCCCGACACGTACACCAAGTTCTTCACGGACCTGCAGATGTACAACACCACGATGCCGCAGCCGGACCCCGAGCGCTTCATGAACCAGTACGTCTCGTGGGAGTTCTCCACCAAGGCGAACAAGTGGCAGGGCCGCAACATCGTGCGCTGGGCCAATGCCGACTACGACAATACCTACAAGGCCGCGCAATCGGAGCTCGACCCGGTCAAGCGCGCCGCCATGTTCGTGAAGCTGAACGACCTGCTGGTCGAGAACGTGGTGGTGATCCCGATCGCCAACCGGCCGGTGGTGAGCGCGCATTCCAACCGCCTGCGCGCGCCCATGAGCGGCTGGGACAACGACGTGTGGCTGCTGAAGGACTGGTATCGGGAGGCATAGGGACGGGACGGGGGATGGGGGACGGTGAAGCTCCCCCTCGCTCGTGACGCCTCATGACCAAATATGTCATCCGCCGCCTGCTGATCGCGATCCCGAGCCTGCTCGGGATCAGCCTCATCCTCTTTACGGTCCTGGCGCTCGCGCCGGGCGATCCCTTCGAGGAGCTCGCCACCAACCCGAACGTGCCGATGGAGGTCCGCGAGAACCTGCGCAAGCAGTTCGGCCTCGACGACCCGGTGATGGTGCGCTACGTGCGCTGGTTCAAGTCGATGGTGAAGGGCGACTGGGGCTTCTCCTTCGCCAGCCGCGTCGACGTGGACAAGCTCATCCTGCAGCGCGTGCCGGTGACGCTCTTCGTGATCGGCTCATCGCAGATCATCGCGCTGCTGATCGCCATACCCATAGGCGTGTTCGCCGCCACGCGCCCGTATTCCATCTTCGACCAGGTGGCGAACACCTTCGCCTTCATCGGCTTTTCGCTGCCGACCTTCTTCACCGGCCTGCTCTTCATCCTGCTCTTCAGCATCAAGCTCGACTGGCTGCCGTTCGTGTACAGGGCCGACATCAGCGAGACGGGATTCGCCTGGTGGTGGACGCACTTCAAGCAATCGATCATGCCGATCATGGTGCTGGCGCTTTTCCAGGCGGCATCGTGGACGCGATACGTGCGCTCGGCGGTGCTGGACGTGGTGCGCCTCGACTACGTGACCACCGCGCGCGCCAAGGGGCTCAACGAGCGCTCGGTGATCGTCAAGCACGCGCTGCGAAACGCGCTCATCCCGGTGGTGACGCTGGTCGCGCTGCAGATGCCCGCGATCTTCGGCGGGGCCATCGTGACCGAGCAGATCTTCCGCGTGCCCGGCATCGGCTCGCTGCTCATCAGCGCCATCCTCGCCAACGACACGCCGGTCATCATGGCGGTCACGTTCGTGTTCGCCTGCCTCGTGATCCTCTTCAACCTCCTCGCCGACGTGCTCTATGGCTGGCTCGATCCCCGCATCAGCTACCGTTGACGCCCTCGCCGGCGGGGCGCCTTCCCGCCCGCAGGCGCGCTGGGGCACCGAGGCGTGGCGCCGCTTTCGCCGCCACAAGCTGGCGCTCTTCGGCACCATCATCCTCGGCCTCATCATCTTCGGCGTGCTGGTGGGGCCCTGGCTGTGGAAGGTGCCGATCAACGACATCGACTTCAACGCGCGCCTCGCCGGGCCCTCGCTCGCGCATCCCTTCGGCACCGACGATCTCGGGCAGGACCTCTTCGCGCGCATGCTCTACGGCGGGCGCATCTCGATCGCGGTCGGGCTCGCGGCGATGGTCATCGCGATCCTCTTCGGGGTCGTGATCGGCGCGGTGGCCGGCATATCCAGCGGCAAGGTCGATGCGGCCCTCATGTGGCTCACCGACCTCTTCCTGTCGCTGCCGCAGCTGCCGCTGCTGCTCCTCATCATCTATCTCTTCCGCGACTCGCTGAAGAACATCGTCGGTCCCGAGATGGGTGTCTTCATATTGATCGTGATCGTGATCGGCGGCTTCCGCTGGATGCCGGTGGCGCGGCTCGTGCGCGCGCAGTTCCTTTCGCTGCGCGAGAAGGAGTTTGTCGAGGCGGCGCGCGCCCTCGGCGCCTCGCCCTTCCGCCTCGTCGCGCGCCACCTCGTGCCCAACTCGCTGGGACCCGTCATCGTCGCGGGGACCATCGACGTGGCCGCCGCGATCATCGCCGAGTCCACGCTTTCCTTCCTCGGCCTGGGCTTCCCGCCCGACATCCCCACGTGGGGGCGGATCCTCTTCGACGCCAAGGACTACCTCGACGTGGCGCCGCACTGGGCGCTTTTCCCCGGCACGCTGATCTTCCTCACCGTGCTGTCGATCAACTACCTGGGCGACGGATTGAGGGACGCGCTGGATCCCAGGAAGGTGATGTAGTGGCGGGCAACACCGGCGATAGGAAAACCGGGGACAAACCCCAAGCGCATGGACCGGGGCCTGTCCCCTTGCTCCACATCCGCGACCTCAAGACCCATTTCAACACCGACGACGGCATGGTGCACGCGGTGGATGGCGTGAGCATGCACGTGCACGAGGGCGAGACCCTCGGCATCGTGGGTGAATCCGGCTGCGGCAAGAGCGTCACGGCCTTCACGGTGATGCGGCTCGTGCCGATCCCGCCCGCGCGCATCGTGGGCGGCGAGATCATGTGGCGCGGGCGCGACCTGCTCAAGCTCTCGAATGCCGAGATGCGCGCCATTCGCGCGCGCGAGATCGCGATGGTGTTCCAGGAGCCGATGACGTCGCTGAACCCGGTCTACACCATCGGCGAGCAGATCGCGGAGGTCGTGCGCCTGCACGAGAAGGCGGGCCGAAAGGAGGCCATGGACCGCGCCGTGGAGATGCTCAAGCTCGTGCGCATCCCCCATCCCGAGCAGCGCGTGAAGGACTACCCGCACCAGTTTTCCGGCGGCATGCGCCAGCGCGTGATGATCGCCATGGCGCTTTCCTGCAACCCCAAGCTCATCATCTGCGACGAGCCCACGACGGCGCTCGACGTCACGATCCAGGCGCAGATCCTCGACCTGCTAACGGACCTCAAGGAGCGCATGGGCATGGCGGTGATGCTGATCACGCACGCGATGGGCGTGATCGCAGAAACCGCGCAGCGCGTCGTGGTCATGTACGCCGGCAAGGTGGTGGAGGAGGCGCCGGTGGGCGAGCTCTTCGCCAATCCGCGGCATCCCTACACGCAGGGCCTCATCCGCTCGATTCCGCGGATCGACACCGCGGCGATCGAGAAGAAGCGCCTCGAGGCAATCAAGGGCGTGGTGCCGAGCCTGCTCAACCCGAAGCCCGGCTGTCGCTTCGCCGCCCGTTGCCCTCATGCGCAACCCGAATGCGTCGCCGCCACGCCGCCCTTGCGCCCGGTGAGCCTGGGCCATTCGGCGGCGTGCATCTTCGCCGAGTTGCCCGCAAGCAAGCGTCCGCCGCGGAGCATCGACGCGTCGATGTCGCCCGTGGCACCCGCGGCGGCGGTGGCGTAGATGGCCGACAGCAACTCTCCCTCTGCCCTGGGAGAAGGCCGGGGAGAGGGTGCCCTCCTCAGGGTCCGGGGCCTCGTCAAGCACTTCCCCATCAAGGGCGGCATCCTCGGGCGCGAGCTGGAGCGCGTGCACGCCGTCGATGGCGTGAGCTTCGACCTCGCCTCGGGCGAAACCCTGGGCCTGGTGGGTGAATCGGGCTGCGGCAAGTCCACGACGGGGCGCTGCATCCTGCGCCTCATCGAGCCCACCGCGGGCGAGATCTGGTTCGAAGGCCGGGACGTGATGGCGATGGACCGCGGCGAGCTGCAGAAGCTGCGCCGCGACATGCAGATCATCTTCCAGGACCCGTTCGCCTCCCTCAATCCCCGCATGACCGTGGGCTCGATCATCGGCGAGGCGCTGCAGATCCACGGCCTCGCCAACGACGCGAGGCACTATCGCGACAGGGTGGCCGAGCTGCTGACCGCCGTGGGACTGAACCCCGACTACATGCGCCGCTACCCGCACGAGTTTTCGGGCGGCCAGCGCCAGCGCATCGGCATCGCCCGCGCGCTGGCGGTGAACCCCAAGCTCATCGTGTGCGACGAGCCGGTCTCCGCCCTCGACGTGTCGATCCAGGCGCAGGTCATCAACCTGCTCGAGGACCTGCAGCGCCAGTTCAGCCTCACCTACCTCTTCATCGCGCACGACCTCTCCGTGGTCGAGCACATCAGCAACCGGGTGGCGGTGATGTACCTCGGGCACATCGTGGAGATCGCGCCGGCGCGGGAGCTCTACACGCGTCCGCTGCACCCCTACACCGAGGCGCTGCTCTCGGCGGTGCCCATTCCCGACCCCGCGATGAAGCGCACCAAGGTCGTGCTGCAGGGCGACGTGCCGAACCCGATCAACCCGCCGACGGGTTGCCGCTTCCACACGCGCTGCCCGATCCGCGAGTTTCCGATCTGCAAGGAGCAGGTGCCGCCGTTGGCCGACATGGGCAACGGCCACTTCGTCGCCTGCCACGTGCGCGGCAAGCGCCCGGAGGAGGCGCCGGGCGCGCCCATCCAGGCCGACGCGCGCGAGCCGGCTTGAGGAGAACGAGCTTGAGCAAGCAGTGCCCGAAGTGCGGCAAGGCGATGGAGCAGGGCTTCGTCCCCGACTACACCTATGGCGGGCAAACGGTAGGCGCCTGGTACAAGGGGCCGCCTTCAAAGTCGTTCTGGGTCGGGACGAAGTTGCCGCCCGCAGGCGGATTGCCGATCGGCGCGTTCCGCTGCGCGGGCTGCGGCCTGCTCGAGCTGTATGCGGGAGCTGAGTTCGCCGCGAAATAGCGCTGATGGCCGCCTAGCGCTTGCCGCGGCGGTTGAGCCGCGGATCGGTGCGGCGCCCCTCGTGCAACCTGCGCAGCCTGCGATCGGTCTCGGCGCGCAGCTTCTCGGCGCCGGCCACGGCGCGCTCGACGCGATCGCGCATCTCGGTGAGCAGTGCCGCATCCACCACGGGGGCGTCAGGCCACGTATCGCGGCGCACGCTTTCATCGGCGATGCCGATGGCCCACGAGCCGCGCACCAGGTGGACCCTTGCCGCGCGCGCGTTCACGTCGCGCATGAAGACCGAGTGGGCGAGGGCGTCGCGCACGCCATCGGCGGCCTCGATGCGGCGGCCGAGCGCGGCGAAATCGAAACGGGTCTCGATCCGGTGGAAGGCGAAGAGGCCCTCGACCGCCGCCACGTATTGGCGCGGATCGGGGCGCTGCACCACCTTGCGCCCCTGCTTGATCGAGATCTCGAGCAGGCTGTAGAGCACCTGCCCCAGGACCCACTCCAGGTAGGAGTGGCGCGCGATGATGCGGCCGACGCCTTCGGCCACTGCCGGCGGAAGCGGGAAATCGATCGGTTCGAGCGCGGCGTTGAAGGGAGAGGGCGCGGCCTTCCTGCGTACGCGGCCGGGCGCGGGGTTGCGTGAAGCCATGACTGAAAGGATAACCGAGGTCGTATCATCGGCGCACGCCGGCACCGAAAAGGCAGGGCTGCTGGAGACCACCACGTTGCGCGGAGGAGCGCTGCTCGCGCTCGGCGGCCATGGCCCGCGCGGATCAAGGCGTTCGATCTCGCTCGCATCGACGGCGTGTCGCCGGGCGGCGATCGTAGCAGCGCGATCGCAACGCGAGGCGATGCTGGCCGGCGGCGCGGAAACCGCCTGGATACAGCCGCCCTTCTTCCGCGACTACGGGGCCAACATCCAACTCGGCACGGGTAACCCCTGCCGGGTAATCCGGCCGATTTCGGAGTAGGGTAGCGGCACATGGCCGACATCACCGCTGAAGTCACCTTCCTGCCCAAGGGCAGGAACGTCCGCGCCGGCCCGATCGTGGGACGCTCCCTCGGGTGCGGCATGGTCGTCGACGGCGCCGTCTACGAGATCCGCTTCGACCTGAAGCCGGGCAAGACCATCGAGCTGGGCTCGACCGCCGTCCTCGAGGGCTCCTTCAACGAGCCCAGCGCCGTCCTGGGCCTGCTCACCGTGGGCAAGACGTTCACGCTCTGGGAGCGCGGCGCCATCGCCCACGGCAAGGTGCTCGAGATACACAAGACCGAAGACGGCTAGGGATGGGGGATGAGGCTCCCCTGCTTTTATTCCACCGTCACCGACTTCGCCAGGTTCCTCGGCTTGTCCACGTCGGTGCCCTTGCAGATGGCCGCGTGGTACGCGAGCAGCTGCAACGGGATGGCGTGCACGATGGGCGAGAGGATCGGCGCGTGCGGGGGCATCTGGATCACGTGGAAGCCCACTCCATTTGTGAGGTGCGTGTCCTCGTCGGCCATGACGAAGAGCTCGCCGCCGCGCGCGCGCACTTCCTGCAGGTTGGACTTGAGCTTCTCGAGCAGGGCCCCGCGCGGAGCGATGGCGATCACCGGCATGCGCGAATCGACCAGGGCGAGCGGGCCGTGCTTGAGCTCCCCGGCGGGATAGGCCTCCGCGTGGATGTACGAGATCTCCTTGAGCTTCAACGCGCCTTCCATCGCGATCGGGTAGTGCACGCCCCGGCCCAGGAAAAGCGCGTGGTTGCGTAGCGAGAACTGCGCCGCCCAGTCGGTCACGGGGCCTTCGGTCTGCAGCGCGCGGTGGATCACGCCCGGAAGGTTGCGCAGCGCCTCGAGGTACTCGGCCTCGCGGCCGGCGGAGAGCTTGCCGCGCAGCTTGGCGAGGGTGAGCGAAAGCAGCAGCAGGGAAGCCAGCTGGGTGGTGAACGCCTTGGTCGACGCCACGCCGATCTCGGGGCCCGCGCGCGTGAGGAAGCGCAGCTTCGCCGCGCGCACCAGCGCCGACTCGGCCACGTTGCAGATGCCGAGCGAGTTCGGCTGGCCCAGCGAGCGCGCGTGCTCGAGGGCGGCGAGCGTGTCCGCGGTCTCTCCCGACTGCGAGATCGCGACCACGAGCGTCTTCGGGTTCGGCACCGACTGCCGGTAACGGTATTCGCTGGCGATCTCGACGTTGCACGGCAGCCCGGCGATGCCCTCGATCCAGTGCCGCGCGACCAGGCCCGCGTGGTGGCTCGTGCCGCACGCGAGGATCAGCACCGACTCGGTGCCGGCGAGCACCGCCTCGGCCTCGGCGCCGAAGAGCTGCGGCGCGATCGACTTGCCGTTCACGGCCATCTCCAGCGTGTCGCGCAAGGCCTTGGGCTGCTCGTAGATCTCCTTCTGCATGTAGTGCGAGTACTGGCCCAGCTCGACCGCCTCGGCGGTGAGGCTGGTCACGTGCAAGGGGCGCTCGATGCTCGCCCCGCGAAGCTTGTCGATGATCCTCACGCCGTCGAGCGAGAGCTCTGCGCAGTCTCCTTCCTCGAGGAAGATGACTTTCTGCGTGACCTGCAGCAAGGCCGAGGTATCGGAGGCGGCGAACGTCTCGCCATCACCCAGTCCCAGAAGCAGCGGCGCGCCCATCCGGGCGACCACCATGCGCGAGGGATCCTTTTCCGCGATGACGGCGATGGCATAGGCGCCTTCGAGCTCGGAGACGCTCAGGCGCACCGCCTCGAGAAGCCCGACCCCCGTGGCGAGGTGCGAGTGGACGAGGTGCGCGATCACCTCGGAATCGGTCTCGGAGACGAAAACGTAGCCCGCCTTCAGCAGGCGCGAGCGCATCTCCTCGTGGTTCTCGATGATGCCGTTGTGGACCACCGATACGCCGCCGCTCACATGGGGGTGCGCATTGGCCTCGCTCGGTCGCCCGTGAGTGGCCCAGCGCGTATGCGCGATGCCGATGTTGCCGTGCACGCGCTGCTCGTCGACGAGGCGGCCCAGCTGCGCCACGCGGCCGGTGCTGCGCACGCGGTGCAGGCTGCCGTTCACGACCGCAAGGCCGGCCGAATCGTAGCCGCGGTACTCGAGCTTCTTCAGGCCCTCGATGAGGATGGGCACCACGTTGCGCCGTGCGACGGCGCCGACGATTCCGCACATGTTCAGGCTCCTTTGTCGTTCCCGCCGGGGCGGGAATCCTGGTTCGCCGCTTCGGGCACGCGGTTGTAGATGTCCTCGACCCTCACGATGTCGTCCTCGCCCACGTAGCCGCCGGTCTGGACCTCGATCAGCTCGAGGGGCACCTTGCCGGGGTTCTCGAGGCGGTGCATCTGGCCCACGCCGATGTGGATCGACTGGTCCTCGGTGAGCAGCCGCGTGTCGTTGCCGCGCGTCACGCGCGCCGTGCCGCTCACCACCACCCAATGCTCGGCGCGGTGGTGGTGGTATTGCAGCGACAGCTTTCCTCCCGGCTTCACGGTGATGCGCTTCACGCGGAAGCGCGGGCCGATGTCGAGGTCCTGGTAGCTGCCCCAGGGGCGGTGGATGACGGCCGAGGCCGAGGGCTCTTCGGTGATGACGGCGAGGCGGGCGTTCATGAGGGCAGGGGAAAGGGGAAAGGGAAAAGGGGAAAGGGGAAAGGGGATCAATAGGCGGTGTCGGGCTTCTTGAACACGACGAAGATGGTCTTCCAGATGATCGCGAGGTCGAACTTGAGCGACCAGTGGCGCAGGTAGTCGAGGTCGTACTCGATGCGCGCCTTCATCTTCTCCACCGTCTCGGTCTCGCCGCGCAGGCCGTTCACCTGCGCCCAGCCGGTGATGCCCGGCTTGACCTTGTGGCGGATCATGTAGCTCTTGATGAGCTTGCGGTACATCTCGTTGTGCGCCACCGCGTGGGGGCGCGGCCCGACGATGCTCATGCGGCCCTGCAGCACGTTGATGAACTGCGGCAGCTCGTCGAGCGAGGTCCTGCGGATGAAGGCGCCGAAGGGCGTCACGCGCGAGTCGTTCTTCGTCGCCTGGCGGATGACCGGCCCGTCCTCGGTCACGGTCATCGAGCGGAACTTGTAGACGATGATCTCCTGGCCGTCCAGGCCGTAGCGGCGCTGCTTGAAGAGCACCGGGCCGGGCGAGGAGAGCTTGACGCCGAGCGCCACCGCGGCCAGCACCGGCGAGATGAGCAGCAGGATGAGCGAGGCGAGCACCACGTCGCTGATGCGCTTCACGATGCCGTTCACGCCGTAGAAGGGCGTCTCGCACACCGCGAGCACCGGCAGGCCGCCGATCGAGTCCATGCGCGCCTGGATGAGGTCGAAGAGGAAGATGTCCGGCACGAAATACACGGAGGCCGTCGTGTCGCACAGCTCGTCCAGCAGCTTGTGGATGCGCGCCTGCGCCGCCATCGGCAACGCCACGTAGATGAGGTCCACCTTGTGGCGCTTCACGTAATCGGCGAGATGGTCGACGCTTCCCAGCAGCTTGTCGCCAGGCACGCCGTCCAGCCGGTCTACCGAGCGCTGGTCGAAGAAGCCCACGACCTCGACGCCCAGGTGCTTGGCCGCGCCAATGCGCTCGGCCAGGCGACGACCGAGGCTGCCGGCGCCCGCGATGACGGCGGTTCGCTTGAGGCCCTCGGCGGCGAGCACGCGCGGCAGCAGCACCGGCGCCGCCATGTTGGCGGCGAACATCACCAGGGGGGTGATTGCCACCCAGGCGACCAGCACCCGCTCGTCGAAGGAACCGATCGTGCGCGTGGCCCATCCGAGCGTGAGGAGGAGGGCCACGATGAGGATCCAGCCTGCCAGCACGTCCCTCGCGATGGCACCCGCGCTGGTGCCCCGGGGCGGCTGGCCCGGGAATGTGAGCGAGAACACGAGCAATGAAAGGATGATGTACGGCCCGTGGAACGGCTCGCGGAAGTACCATGCGCTGGCCGCCAGCGTGCCGATGGCCACGAACGCCTCGAGGAACATCCGCGCCATCACCGCGATGGTGAGCGGCCCGTGGGAGAGTTTTACCTGTGCGTGTTGCGCTGCGATCACTCGTCCGGCTCCGGTAGTTCGTGTGCACCGGCATCGACATGCCGATTGCGGCTACCGTAGCGTCGAATTGCGACTACACGACCGCGGCGGGCGTGGTTCCGAAGGACTAAAGGGGCCCGCGGCTGCGGGTTTTTTCCGAAACTTCACAAGGATTTAACAATTCATCGGCACACTGCGGCCCTATGAGACTCGTCAGCCAACAACCCGAACCACGCCCTCGTCCGGGCATCCCCGATGCGCTCAGCGTCTCGCAGGTCCCCGACACGGCGGCGAACGAGGGCGGACCGCGACTCAACGATTCCGAACGCGAGGCGTTGCTGCTGAACATCGACGTCTCTCTGCGCGTGCATACGCGCCCGCAACTCTTCAGCTGGGTGCAGGGCGCGCTGCAAAGCCTCATCCCGCATGAAGTGCTCATCTGCGGCCTGCAGGAAAACCGCCAGGGCGCGATGCGCGTCGACAGCTTCACCACCGCGCCGGTGGACACGACCAAGCTCTCCGAGCTCTTCCAGCAGGACGTATCGCTGGTGCCGCACCTCATCAAGCTCTGGGAAGAGAACCGCTGCCAGGCGATCACGTGCGAGACCGAACGCGGGCCGTTCGCGAGCGGTGCCCTCGCGCGCGAGCTGCTTCGGCTGGGCGTTTCGTCGGTCCTCGCGCACGGCACCCACGATGCGAGCGGGAACATGACGAGCTTCTATGCGTTCGCGGGCAAGCCGGGCACGCTCGGCAGCAAGCAGACCTACCTTGCCGACCTCATCGTGCCCTACCTCAACAGCGCCTGGGTACGCAGCCAGGTCACCTGGCCGCTCGACCGCGCCGGCGCCGCGAAGCCTGCGAAGTCCGGCCTGCTGACACCGCGGGAGACGCAGATCCTGCAGTGGATCTACCACGGCAAGAGCAACATCGAGATCGGCATGATCCTCGACATCAGCCCGCTCACCGTGAAGAACCACGTGCAGAAGACCTTGCGCAAGCTGAACGTGCTGAACCGCACGCAGGCGGTCGGCAAGGCGCTCGCGCTGCGCATCGTCAATCCGTAGGTCTTCGCAGGGCAAGCGCTTGGCCGTCCCGCTTCCTCCGGAAGCTCCCGGCCGCGCCGGCATGCCTTTGGCTTCGCGCCCTGTAGTCGCGCGCGTCTTCCCGTTCGCGGTCTTCATCGCGTTCATCGCACTGCAGCCCGTGCTCGCCGCCGCGATCGACGAGCGCTGGGTCGTGGCCTTGCGCGGAGTTGTCGTGGCCGCTTTGCTAGCCTGGTTCTGGCGCGATTACGCCGAGCTGGGGGACCGGCCGGCACCGACGCAGCTCGCCCTGGGCGTGGGGGTGGGCATCGGGGTCTTCCTGCTGTGGATCACGTTCGATTCGGGTTGGGCGCTCCTGGGGGAGCCGGGCAGGGGATTCGTCCCCACGCGCGAGGACGGCACGCTCGATGTCACGCTCGTGGCGTTGCGCCTCTTCGGGCTCGCCCTGGTGGTTCCGGTGATGGAAGAGCTCTTCTGGCGCTCCTTCCTGATGCGGTGGATCGCGCAACGCGATTTCCGCGCGATCGAGCCGCGGGCTGTGGGCGCGGTGGCTTTTGCGTTATCCTCCGGCCTATTCGCCCTCGAGCATTCGCAGTGGTTCGCGGGATTGCTCGCCGGCGCCGCCTACGCATGGCTGTACATGCGCAGCGGCAACCTCTGGACAGCCATCGCCTCACACACAACGACAAATGCGATTCTCGGAACCTGGGTGCTCGCCACCGGCCGCTGGTCCTATTGGTAAGTCTTTCCGCGGGGCCGCGCTTGCCGCCGCCCTCGTTGCCGCCGCGACGCCGGCGTGCGCCTTCTTCAACGATCGGCTGGAGCTCTTCTTCACCGAGACGGCGACCTGGGACAGCAACGTCTTCCGCCTTTCGGAAAACATCGATCCGCGCACGGTGACCGGCCAGTCGAGCCTGCGCGACCGCATCCTCACGCACGGCATCGGCATCTCGGCCGACGTGCCGGTGAGCCTGCAGCGCTTCCAGGCGAGCTACCAGCGCTTCTGGACGCGCTACCAGAAGTTCGACCACCTGGATTTCGACGGCGACCTCTGGCGTGTCGCGTGGTTATGGGCCGTGACGCGGGAATTCACCGGCGACGTGGGCTTCAGCGAGACCACCGGCCTCGCGAGCTTCGCCACCTTCGGCGGCACCACGCAGGACGTGATCCATACCCGCCAGGCGTATGCCACGGCGAACTGGCTGCTCACGCCGCGCTGGCTCGCCTACGCGGGGCTCACGGCGACCGAGCGCAAGCACGACGATCGCACGCGCCGCATCAACGACATCGAGGCCAAGTCGTTCGAGGCCCGCATGAGCTATGTGACGCCCAAGGAGACGCAGGTCGGCCTCTCGGTGCGCTACGAGGATGGCGCCGCCCCCGAGAGCACCGTTTTCCAGGGCGTTGACTTCGACAACGCCTACCGGCAGTGGGGCCTGGGCATCGTCGGGCGCTGGGACGCCACGGCGCATTCGCGCTTCGACGGGCGCGTCGATTACGTCAAGCGCGAGTACGAGCAGTTCAGCGAGCGCGACTACTCGGGGCCCGCCTGGGGCGTCACCTACACGTGGACGCCCTCGGCGAAGCTAAGCGTGGCTTCCACCATTCGCAGGGACATCGCGCCCATCGACGACGTCCAGACCGCCTTCGTGATCTCCACCGGCGTCTCGGTCAAGCCGCGCTGGCAGGTGACCGAGAAGGTGGCGCTCCTCGGCTCGCTCGATTACGCGCGCTGGAAGTACCAGGCCGATCCCATCATCGGCGGCGAATTCGAGCACCGCATCCGCGCGGCCTCCGTGGGATTCGCCTGGACGCCGCTGCAGCGCGTGGTCATCACCGGCAACTTCTCCCGCGAGGAGCGCCGCTCCGACCTTGCCAACGCGGATTACAAGGTCAACATCTTCACCCTCGACGGCAGGATCGGGTTCTAGGCTGGCCGAAGCGCGGGCGTTGTCGAGTGAGGCGGGCGCACGCGAGCCGCGTTGCTCCCTTCCCCGGTCCCTGTAGCGCGGGTTCCTGCTTCCTAGTCCTTTTGGACTAACCCCTGCGGCGAAGCAAGGCCGACGTGTGTCATGGGCGAGCCATAACTTTGTCTCACCCACAGGAGACACAGTCATGAGACGCCATTACCGCACCCTTGCCCTGGCCATCACCCTCGGACTCGCCGGAGTCGCGTTCGCCCAGTCGAACCCGACCGGCCGAGGCGGCCCCGATCGCGATCCCTTCAGCAGCGGCTCCCTCACCGCACCCAGCCCGCGCAGCGAGGACTTCGGCCGCAGCAGCTTCGGCCAGCACGGCATGGGCCGTGGCACGCCGCGCACGACCACGGTCACGGTCACGCCGGTTCCGGAGCCGAGCCAGTGGGCAATGATGCTCGCCGGTCTCGCCCTCGTCGGCTGGATCGTGCGCCGCAATTCCAAGCGCTAGCACCCGTTGGCAGCGCCGGTCGCGATAACCCGCTTCGCGCGGGACGGGTCCGGCTTGCCGCTAGAAAGGAGAGATCCATGAAAGCCCTCGCTTATCCGCTCTTCATCGCCATGCTCGGCCTCTCGACGCACGCCGACGCATGGCGCACGTCGCAGCCGTCCCCCGACCAGGTGGCGAAGGTGACGCCCGTGGCCGCAAAGACCTCGAAAGCCGTTGCGGACGCCAAGGCGCCGGCGCCGGCGCCGGTGGCGGAGCCGCAGCCGCAGTCCCAGGCGGCCGGCTACCAGCTCGAAACGCTCGGCATGGGCGACATGGTCCGCATCAACGTCTTCCGCAATCCCGAGCTCGCCACCGAGGCGCGCATCTCGGAGCGCGGCACGATCCTCTTCCCGCTGATCGGCGAGATCAACGTCGTCGGCCTCACGCCCACCGAGGTCGGCAAGCGGATCGCGCAGAAGCTCTCCGCCGGCAAGTACGTGGTGAACCCGGAAGTGACGGTGTCGATCGCGCAGATCAACAGCCGCCAGGTCTCGGTGCTCGGCAACGTGCAGAAGCCGGGACGCTACCCGCTCGACTCCACCACTGCCAAGGTGACCGACCTGCTCGCACTCGCCGGCGGCATCGCGCCCACGGGCGACGATCGCATCACCGTCATGACCTCGCGCGACGGCAAGGCGCAACGCCACGAGATCGACCTGGCCGCCATGATCCGCACCGGCGACCTGTCGAAGAACATCGAGCTGCAGCCCGGCGACACGATCTACGTCGGCCGCGCGCCCATGGTCTACGTGTACGGCGAGGTGCAGCGCGGCGGCGCCTATCGCGTGGAGAACAACATGACCGTCATGCAGGCGATCGCCCTGGGCGGCGGCATCACCCCGCGCGGCACCACCCGCGGCGTGCAGATCCACCGCAAGAACGGCGACGGCCAGATCCACAAGATGGACGCGAAGCTCACCGACCCGGTGCAGACCGACGACGTGATCTACGTGCGCGAGTCGCTGTTCTAACGGTTTCCCCGACGCCCCACGCCTAGAGCCCAAAGCCAACCTATGAACGTCCACCAGTTCCTGCTCGCGGTCCGCGGGCGCCTCTGGGTCTTCATGTCCCTGCTCGTGGCGACCGTCGTCGCCGCGGTCATCGTGACGCTGATGATGCCCAAGACGTACGAAGCCACGGTCTCCATCCTGGTCGACGCCCGCGACGAGCAGTCGCTCAACGGCACCACCCCCTCGGCGCGCGACCGCACCGGCTTCATGCAGACGCAGCTCGACATCCTGCAGAGCATGGAAGTCGCCAAGCGGGTCGTGCGCGACCTCCAGCTCGCCGAGGGCCCGCAGGTCCAGGCGGCGTTCCAGGAAAGCGGCGGCCGTGGCGACATCGAGGAGTGGATCGCCGGCGGCCTGCTGCAGGGGCTCAAGGTCCAGAGCACGCAGTCGTCGGTGATCAACCTCACCGCGAGCGCCCGCGATCCGAAGTTCGCCGCCGACGTGGCCAACGCGTTCGCCAAGGCGTACATGGACACCACCCTGCACCTGCGCACCGAGCCCAACCGCCAGGCCTCGGGCTGGTTCGAGGAGCAGCTGGGCGGTCTGCGCAAGGCCTTCGAGGATGCGCAGGCCAAGCTCTCGGCCTACCAGCGCGAGAAGGGCATCATCGTGACCGACGAGCGCCTCGACATCGAGAACGCGCGCCTGTCCGAGCTCTCCACGCAGCTGCTGCGCGCCCAGGATCTCACCTACGAGGCCTCGTCGCGCTCCGGGATCAACTCGAGCCGCGCCGCCGACGCATCGCCCGAGGTCATCGCCAACCCGCTCATCCAGTCGCTCAAGGCCGACGTGATGCGCGCCGAGGCCAAGCTCTCCGAGCTGTCCACGCGCCTCGGCCCGAACCATCCGCAATACAAGCAGCAAGCCTCCGAGATCGCCGCGCTCCGCGCCCGGCTGGGCGGGGAGATGAGCCGCATCGTGAGCTCGAGCCGCAACGCCACGGCGCAGAGCGCAGCGCGCACCGCCGAGCTGCAGAAGGCGCTGGCCGAGCAGAGGAAGCGCGTGGTGGAGCTGCGCGACGCCCGCAACCACTCGTTCGTCCTGCAACGCGAGGTCGAGACGGCGCAGAAGGCCTACGAGGCCGCGCTCGCCCGCTACCTCGTGAACAAGGTCGAGGCGGGGGCGCGCTCGACCAACGTGACGGTGCTCAATCCCGCCTCGGAGCCGATGCGGCATTCGAAGCCCAAGACGCTGCTGAACATCATCCTGGGCGTGCTCGTCGGCACGGTGCTGGGCCTGGGCGTGGTCTTCCTGCTCGAGCTTCTCGACCGCCGCGTGCGCTCGGCCGAGGACCTGGAGGCCGGACTCGACGCGCCGCTGCTCGGCACGCTGCAGCCGTGGCGCCCGTCGCACCTGCTGGGCGGAAACGTGGGCGGCGGCGGTCCGCACCGCGCGCTGCCGAGCGCGGTGTGACTCTCGTAAATCGCGACAGAGGAATCATGAGCATCCATTCGGAAAGAGTTCTTCCCCTCGACCACCACCGCGCCGGAGGCCTGGTGCGCTCGGAGCGCACCATCGGCGCGATCCTGGTCGAGGAAGGCAAGCTCACGCACCGCGAGGTCGAGCGCGTGCTGGAGCGCCAGCGCGAGGACAAGGTCCGCTTCGGCGAGGCCGCCGTGCGCCTGGGCTTCATCACCGAGGACGACGTGCGCTTCGCGCTGGCCAAGCAGTACGACATGCCGCACTTCACGCCCAGCTCGGAGGGCCCGTCGCGCGAGCTGGTGGCGGCTTTCGCGCCCTTCCATCCGCGCACCGAGGAGATGCGCGCGCTGCGCACCCAGCTGCTCATCCGCTGGTACAACCCCGAGCAGGGCCGCAAGTCCCTGGTGGTGGCGAGCCCCGAGAGCGGCGAGGGACGCAGCTACGTGGCGGCCAACCTCGCCATCGTCTTCTCGCAGCTGGGCGCGCGCACGTTGCTTGTCGATGCCGACCTGAGGAAGCCGCGCCAGCACCAGATCTTCGGCCTGCCCGAAGGCGCGGGCCTGTCCTCGCTGCTCGCCGGGCGCTCGGAGCAGACCGCGACCTACCCGGTGCCGGGCCTCAACCGGCTGTCCGTGCTCCCGGCCGGACCGCTGCCACCGAACCCGCAGGAGCTGCTGTCGCGGCCGGTGTTCAACTCCTTCATGAAGGACCTCACGTCGATCTACGACGTGGTGATCATCGATACGCCGCCGGCGCGCCACTACGCCGACGCGCAGAGCGTGACCTTTCGCGCAGGCGATGCCCTGGTCGTCGCGCGCAAGAACCACACGGCGGTCAATGTCACGTCCAAGACGATCCGCGAGCTCGCCGGCACCGGCGCGCGCGTGGTGGGCACCGTTGTCAACGAATACTAAAAAGGGGCCCTCATGTCGACGGTCCTGGAGGGGCGCAGCCTAGCGCGGGCCGAAAGCAGGAATTGGGCACCGTGGGTGGCGATCCTCGCCGGGCTCGCCGCCCTCTACGTGCCCACCTACATCGACCTCGCCGCCGGGCTCTGGCGCGATGACGCCTATGCCCACGGCCCGATCGTGGTGGCGGTGTTCGGCTGGCTGGTTTGGCGCTCGCGCGCCGTCCTCCTGGACGAAGGCACCTGGCCCGCGGAGCGCGCGGGCGCCGCGTTGCTCGCCTTCGGCCTGCTGCTCTACCTCTTCGGCCGCACCCAGTCGCTCGCCGTCTTCGAGGTCGCCTCTCACCTGCCGGTGGTGGCCGGCGCCATCCTGCTGGTGCGCGGCTTCCCGGCGCTGCGCAAGCTCGCCTTCCCGGTGCTTTTCCTCGCCTTCCTGGTGCCGCTGCCGGGATTCGTCCTCGACTTCATCACCGTGCCGCTGAAGGGCCTGGTGTCACAGGCGGTGGCGCCGCTGCTCTCCGGCATCGGTTATCCGGTCGAGCGCGAGGGGGTGGTGCTGTGGGTGGGCGACCACCCGATGCTGGTGGCCGATGCGTGCTCGGGCCTCAACTCGCTCTACAGCCTGTTCGCGCTCGGGCTGCTCTATTCCCAGCTCGTCGGGCGCAGGAGCGTCGCGCGCACGCTGCTGCTGCTCGCCGCCATCGTGCCGATCGCGCTCGCCGCCAACATCCTGCGCGTGCTCGTGCTGGTGATGATCACCTACCATTTCGGCGCCGAGGCGGCGGACGGCTGGACCCATGACGTCCTCGGCCTGCTGGTGTTCGTGGCGGCCTTAATCATGCTGCTCGGTTGGGACAACCTCCTGCGCCGCCTGCTCGACCGGCCCGATGCCACGCCCGCGCGCGTCGAGGTGGAGTTCGCCACGCGCACCTCGCCGCGGCTTACCGCGCGCAAGGGATGGATGGCGCGCCGCGCGACGCTGGTGGGTTTCGTCGCCGGCATCGCGATGGCGGGCACCGCCGCCGCCGCCCCCGCGCTGGCACCGAAGCCCGACGGGCGTCCCGCGCCCGACCTGGAGCAGGTGATCCCGGCCGCCTTCGGCGACTGGCGCATCGACCCGGACGTGGTGCAGGTGGCCCCCGCGCCAGACGTGCAGGCCAACCTCGACCGGCTCTACCGCCAGATCGTGAGCCGCACCTACGTGAATTCCGCAGGCGAGCGGATGATGCTCACCGTCGCGCACGGCGGCGACCAGAGCGACGCGCTCAAGGCCCACCGCCAGGAGGCGTGTTACGCCGCGCAGGGGTTCGACATCCGCGCGCTCGCGCATGAGCGCATGTCCACGGCGGGCCGCGACATCCCGGTCACGCGCATGCTGGCGGTTCGCGGCGAGCGCTCGGAGCCCGTGACCTACTGGTTCACCATGGGCGACCGCGTGGTCCTCGGCCGCTTCGAGCGGCTGCGGGTGCAGGTGGAGAACGGCCTTGCCGGCCGGGTTCCCGACGGCATGCTGGTGCGGGTCTCGAGCCTTTCGACCGAGCCGCGTCGCGCGTTCGCCTCGCAGAAGTCGTTCGTCGACGCGATGGTGGCCGCCGTGCCGCCGCAACACGTCGCCCGTTTCGTGGGTGCGGGGTCCTGATGGCCGCCGTCGCCTCCGCCCGCGGCCGCGTGCCGCTCTCCTGGCGCCTGCGGGACTGGTGGGAGAACTTCGAGCCCACGCCGCGCACGAAGCGTTTCGCCGCCATCTGCGGGCTCGCGGCCGTCGGCGCCTTCTGGGGCGCGCTGGTGGGAGCCGCGGGACTGGCCGCGGCGCTCGTGTGCATCTCGCTCTTCGCGTGCATCTTCTGCCTGCGCGACTTCCGCGTCGGCGTGGCGCTGCTGATCGCGATCATGCCGATCTCGCAGAGCTACGTGTTCCCGCACGCGATGTTCGGCATCACGGGCATGAACCCGCTCAACCTGCTGATGCTCACGACGCTGGTGGCGCTGTTCATGCGCTCGCTCGCCGACGGCACCTGGAAGCATTTCGTGCCGCGCTCGCTCATCCTGCTCTACATCGCGCCGCTCGTGATGGGCACGGCGATCGGCATGTTCCACGTCGAGGAGATCCCCAAGCTCTTCCACGACCTCGAGCTCATCTTCTTCAACAACGCCTTCGGCTACGTGCGCGACATGTTCCTCAAGCCGATGACGTTCGTGACCTACGCGCTGCTGGTGGCGGCCGCGGTGGAGCACAGCGAGCGCACCGACCGCTTCATCACGCCGATGGTGATCTCGACCTTCGTGATGGCGCTGATGGCCGTGGTCTTCGTGGTGATCTCGGGGATCTCGCTGTCCGCGCTCGCCGGCACCTTCGCGCGCCACTTCTTCTCGGCCATCGGCATGCACGCGAACGACCTGGGCCGCCTCTACGCGACCGCCTACGCGCTGCTGCTCTTCATCTGGGACCGGACCGACAGCGTTTCGCTCAAGGTGTGGCTGGTGCTCGCCATGGGGCTGGTCGCGATCGCGCTGGTGCTCACGTTCTCGCGCGGCGCGTTCTTCGGCTTCATCCTGGTGAACATCATCTACCTCGTGTCGCGCCGGCAGTTGAAGACCATCATCGCAGCGGTCCTGCTGGTACCCATCGCCGCCGTGCTCGCGCCGGGCGCGATCTGGTCGCGCGTCACGATGGGGGTGGGGCAGGGCGCCAACGAGGTGACCGCCGGCCGCACCAACGAGATCTGGGCGCCGCTGCTGCCCGAGCTCTTCAACTCGCCCATCTGGGGCAACGGCCTGGGCTCGATCATGTGGTCGGACGCCATGCTCGAGGGCCGGCTGCCCGCGGTGGGCCACCCCCACAACGCCTTCCTGCAGGCCTATACCGATACCGGCGTCATCGGCCTGCTGCTGCTCACCCTCTTCTGGCTTTATTGCTGGCGGCACTTCCGCCGCCTGTGCCGCGACGAGCGCTGCAAGCCCGAGCTGCAGGGATTCTTCGAAGGCGCCGCGGCCGGCGTCATCGCCTTCCTCGCGGCGGGATTCGCCGGCGCCAGCCTGGCGCCGGTCCCGGCGCAGGCATTCATGTGGCTCGCGGTCGGGGTCATGTTCGGAGTGCGCTTCAAGCTGGCCCGCCACGCCACGGTCTGAGAAAAAGGGGAGAACGCGCACATGTGTGGAATCACCGGTTACTGGGCCCGCCGCGGCGACCCGGCGCCGTGGCTGAAGGACCTCGCGGGCTCGGTGCAGTCGCTGAAGCAGCGCGGCCCCGACGACAGCGGCGTCTGGGTGCGCAACGGCGGGCGCGTGGCGCTTGGCCATACGCGCCTGTCGATCCTGGACCTGTCGCCCCTCGGCCACCAGCCGATGCGCACCGCCGACGGCTCGCTTTCCATGGTCTTCAACGGCGAGGTCTACAACTTCGCCCAGGTCCGCGCCGAGCTCGAGACGCTCGGCCACCGCTTCCGCTCGAGCGGCGACTCCGAGGTGGTGCTCGCCGCCTTCGAGCAGTGGGGCATGGAGGCGGTGAAGCGTTTCATCGGCATGTTCGCAATCGCCATCTGGAACGAGCGCGAGCGGCGCCTGCACCTCGTGCGCGACCGCATGGGGGTCAAGCCGCTCTACTACGCGTGGAACGGCAACAACTTCTGGTTCGGCTCGGAGCTGAAGGCGCTGCGCGCCTTCCAGGCGTGGCCCGCGGAAATCGACCGCGACGCGCTCGGGGAGTACCTGCAGTACGGCTACGTCTCGGCGCCCCGCTCGATCTACCGTGGCGTGCACAAGCTGCTGCCGGGCCACTGGCTCGAGCTGGGCGAGGTGGGCGAGCCTGTCGCGCATCGCTACTGGTCGCCGCTGCCCACGGAGAAGCCGTTCGAGGACTCCGAGCAGGAGCTCGAGCGCCACCTCGAATTCCTGCTGGTGGATTCCTTCCGCTATCGCACGGTCTCGGACGTGCCGGTCGGGGTGTTCCTTTCCGGGGGCATCGATTCCTCGGCGGTCGCGGCCATCCTGCAGCGCTACGGCGGCGGGCGGGTGCATACGTTCACCATCGGCTTCGACGACCCGCGCTTCAACGAGGCCGGGCATGCGGCCGCGGTGGCGCGTCACCTGGGCACCGAGCACACGCAGCAGATCGTCACCGCCAAGGACATGGAGCAGGTGCTGCTCCACTGGGCGGACCTCTTCGACGAGCCCTTCGGCGATTCCTCGGGCGTCCCCACCTACCTCGTCTCCAAGCTCGCCCGGCAGCACGTGAAGGTGGCCCTCTCGGCCGACGGCGGCGACGAGCTCTTCAGCGGCTATTCCCACTACCGCATCGTGGCCGAGCGCGAGCGCGAGCTGGCCCGCATCCCGGCGGCGCTGCGCGCAGCGATAGGCGGCGCCATCGGGGCGTTGGGTCCGTCGCGCATGCAGGCGCTGGCCGACGGCTTGCCGATGCCTGCCTCCATGAGGCACTCGCTTCGCCGAAACCTGATCGAGCGCCTCGACAAGCTGCGCGTCATGTTCCCCGAGCTCGACCGCGCGCTCATGTACGACCTGGCCATGTCGTCCTGGACCCCATGGGAGATTTCGCCGCTGCTGGGCGGCTACGACGCCGGGCGCGAGCCCGCGGGACTGGGCGCCGAGAGCTTCGCCGACCAGATGGCGCGCTGCGACCTGCGCCATTTCCTGCCCGACGACATCCTGGTGAAGGTCGACCGCACCACCATGGCCTCGGGGCTCGAGGGCCGCGAGCCCTTTCTCGACCACCGGCTGGTGGAATTCGCCGCGCGGCTGCCGCTCGAGCTGCGCAACGGCCCGCTGGGACCCAAGCACCTGCTGCGCAAGATCCTCTACAAGTACGTGCCGCGCGAGCTGCTCGAGCGGCCCAAGCAGGGCTTCGGCATCCCGCTCGCCTCGTGGCTGCGCGGCGAGCTCGCTCCGCTCGTGCACGAGTACCTGTCGCCGCGGCGCATCCGCGAGCAGGGCCTGTTCGACCCGGCGCTGGTCACGCGGGCGGTGCGCAACTTCCGCGAGGGCGGCCCGGGCAACGACCGACTCGACATGCAGAAGCTCTGGTACCTGATCTCGTTCCAGCTCTGGCACGAGCGCTGGATGACCGGGCTCGAGCACCACGACGAAGGGGAGCCGCATGCGCGTGTTGTTTGTCATTAGCGACCTCGGCCTGCACGGCGCCCAGAAGCAGGTGGTGGAGCTCGCGCGCGAGCTCGACCGCCGCGGGCACGAGGTCGCCATCTACACCCTGAACGACGACGCCGCGCGCAGGGCGGAGCTCGCCGGCACGCGCGTCGAGGTGGTGGTGGACCAGAAGCGCACCAAGCTCGACCCGCGCGTGATCCGGCGACTGCGCCGGCGCATCACCGAATGGCGCGCGGACATCGTCCATGGTTTCCTCTTCGACGGCGACATCTACGCGCGCATCGCCGCCTTCGGCACCGGCGCCACGGTGCTCAACTCCGAGCGCAGCGACGACTACGAGATCTCGGTCACGCAGAAGGTCGCCCACTGGCTCACCAAGCCCTTCGTGCACGGCGTCGTCGCCAACAGCCGCTCGGGCAGCGCCTTCGCGCAGCGCCTCTACGGCTATGCGCCCGAGCAGATGCACGTGGTATGGAACGGCATGCGCATCGAGGAGCTGGAGCGCCGGGCCGTTTCCGAGGTCGACTACCGCAAGGAATTCTTCGGCGAGGGCGCGCACCGCATCGCGTGCATGATCGGACACATCAAGCCGGCGAAGGACTACCACCTCGCCCTCGACACCGCCGCCGAGCTGGTGCGGCTCGACCCGCGCTGGCGCGTGCTCTTCCTCGGCGAGGCCCTCTCGGGCATCGCCTACAAGGCCGGGCACGCCTCCGATACCCAGGATTACAAGCAGTCGGTCATGCGCCATTTCGAGAAGCTGCGCATCGACGACAAGGTGAAGTTCGCCGGCGCGCGCCCGGATGCCCCCGCGATCCTCGCGCAGTGCGACGTGCAGCTGATGACGTCGTGCCGCGAGGGCTTTCCCAACGTCGTGCTCGAGGGCATGGTCCTCGGCGTGCCGGTGGTGAGCACGGATTACTCGGACATCCGCCACATCCTGCCGCGGACGCAGCAGGTGGTCTCCAACCGGTCCGCGGCGGCCCTCGCCCAGGCCATCGTCGATGCCTTCGCCGATCGCGACGCGATCGCCGCGGAGCAGCGGCGCTGGGTACGGGCCCACGCGAGCATTGAAACCGCCACGAAGGAGCTCGAGCGTGTCTATGCCCACTACGTCGGCCAGGGAAGGCGATTGCATGTTGCTTGAGCGAACAGCGCTGCAAACCGGGGACGGTCCCGGTTTGGCGGGCTCAACTTCGCCCGCCAATTCCGGGACGGTCGCCAGCGCAACGAGCCTGTCGTGCGGGCGCAGCCGCCCCCACATTTGTTTCGTCGCGCCGTCCACCTGGCCCTTGTTCTCCGGCGATCGCGAGATTCCCGTCGTAGGCGGGGCCGAGGTGCAGCAGGGACTCATCGCGCCCGCGCTGGCGCAACGCGGCTTCAGGGTGTCGATGATCACGCTCGACTACGGCCAGCCCGAGGCCACCGTGGTGAAGGGCGTGACGGTGCACAAGTTCTGCAAGCCCGACGAGGGGCTGCCGGTGGTGCGCTTCATCTATCCGCGCCTCACTTCGCTCTGGCAGGCGCTCGCCCGCGTGGACGCCGACGTGTACTACCAGCGCACCGCGGCGGCGCTCACGGGCTTCATGGCCCATTTCTGCCGCCGCCACGGCAAGCGCTCGATCTACGCCGGCGCCTCCGACATGGACTTCGTGCCCGGCAAGCAGGACATCGCGTATGCGCGCGACCGCTGGCTCTTCGAGTACGGCGTGCGCAACGTCGATCGCGTGTTCGTCCAGAACACCACCCAGCTGGAGCGGGTGCGGGACAACTTCGGGCGCGAGTCCGCCGTTGTGCCGAACTGCTACGCGCCTCCGGCCGGCGCGCGCGCGGACCGTGGCGGCTACATCCTGTGGGTCGCCACCGTCCGCGCGCAGAAGCGCCCGGAGATCCTGCTGGAGATCGCGCGGCGCCTGCCGCAGTACCGTTTCGTGATGGTCGGAGGCCACGACCACGATCGGCGCGGCATCGAGTACGTGGAGTCCGTTCGCCAGGCCGTGGCCGCGCTGCCGAACGTCGAGTACCGCGGCTTCCTGCCCTACGTGGAGGCCGACCGCACGTTCGACGGCGCGCGGGTGGTCCTGAACACGTCGAGCTACGAGGGCTTTCCGAACATCTTCCTGCAGGCCTGGGCGCGAGGCATCCCGACCGTTTCCTTCGTCGATACGCGCTCGCGCGCCCCGGATGGATTGCCGGTGTACGACATCGTGGACGACGTGGAGGCCGCGACCGCGCGCACGCTGCGGCTCATGCGCGACGACACCGCCTGGACCGTGGCCTCGGCGCGCGTGGCCAGCCATTTCCGCGACCACCACTCCCTCGAGGCCGCGGTGGCGGTCTACGAGAAGCAGCTGCTGGAGCTCGCCGGCCACCCATGAACGCCGTGACGGCCTCCCTCGAACGGCGGGCGCTCTCCCTCGGGACCGCGAACGCGATCGACTTCGCGCTGCAGTTCGCGCTGCCGATCGTGCTCACGCGCACCCTCGATGCGCACGCCTTCGGCGAGTACCGCCTGCTGTGGCTGGCCGTCTCGACCCTCATGCTGGTGACCCCGATGTGCATGGCGCCGGCGCTGTACTACTTCCTGCCGCGCTCCGACGCGCCCACGCAGCGCCTCTACATCAACCAGACCATGGTGTTCCTCGTGGGCGCGGGGCTCGTCTCGGCCTGGGCGCTGTCGCTGCTCAACCCGTTCCTGCCCGGCAAGATCCACGGCATCCTCGAGAACAACGCCACCGTGGTGCCCCTTTTCGTGCTCGTGTGGGTGTTCGCCTCGATCCTGGACGTGCTGCCCACGGCGGAGGAGCGCGTGAGCTGGCAGGCGAAGGTCGTGGTGAGCCTGGCGGCCGTGCGCGCGGTGGCGCTGTCGGCGGCCGCCATCGTCACGCGCGAGCTGGGGCCGGTGCTCTGGGTGCTGCTCGCCTTCGCGTTGCTCAAGGCGGCGCTGGTGATCTCGTACGTGGCCCGCCACCACGGCATCCGCGGCCCGGTCGCGCGCAAGGAGACCTTCGGCGCGCAGGTGAAGCAGGCCGCGCCCTTCGCGCTCTCGGGCACGCTGCACGGCATCCGCAGCCAGGCCGACCAGTGGATCGTGGCGGCGCTCTTCACCGTGACGCAGTTCGCGTCGTTCTCGGTGGCGACGGTGCTGGGCCCGATCGTGCAGGTCTTCCGCCAGTCGGTGAACCACGTCTTCCTTCCCAGCATGAGCCGGCTGCAGAGCGAGGGCGACTTCAAGGCGATGCTCGCGCTCAACAGCCGCGCCAACGGCATGGTGGCGCTGCTCGTCTACCCGCTGCTCGCCTTCGCGTTCATCTTCGCCGAGGACGTGATCGCGCTGGTGTACACGCGCACCTACCTCGACGCGGCGCCCGTGCTGCGGCTCTACGTGGTCGCCCTGGTGGCCTTCGTGGTCGAGCTGGTGAGCGTCCTCTTCGTCCTCAAGCAGGGCAACTTCGCCGCGCGCGTGAACGGGCTGGTCCTGCTGGTCGCGCTGCCGCTGTCGCTCTACGGCGCCATGAACTGGGGCCTGGTGGGGGCCGCCGCCGGAAGCGTGGCCGCGATCTACACCGAGCGCTTCCTGTCCCTGGGCAAGATCGCCCGCCTCACCGCCACGCCGATCTCGAAGCTGCAGGACTGGGACACGCTGGGCTGCATCCTGGGCGCCGCCGCGCTCTCCGCCGGAATCGCGGGGCTGCTGCTGCAGTGGGCGCCGTGGAGCTCGTTCGCGCGCCTCGTGTCCGCCGCGCTCGTGGTCGCCATCACCTATCCCGCCGCGCTGCTGCTCTTCGGGCAGGGCGCGCAGATGACCGCATTCGTTTCCTCGCTACGCAACAAGGCCCCGGCCTGAAACCAGGAGTCAGCCATGAAAGACATCGCCTCGCTGTATCCCTCCATCGCCAAGGCCGAGCGCGCCTGGCTCGTGACCGGCTGCGCCGGCTTCATCGGCTCCAACCTGCTGGAGGCGCTCCTCAGGCTGGGCCAGCGGGTCGTCGGCCTGGACAACTTCGCCACCGGCTTCCGCCACAACCTCGATCAGGTGCGCGAGGCCGTGGGCAGCGACGCCTGGTCGCGCTTGCGCTTCATCGAGGGTGACATCCGTTCGCTCGACACCTGCCGCGAGGCCTGCGAGGGCGTCGACTACGTGTTGCACCAGGCGGCGCTCGGCAGCGTGCCGCGCTCGATCGAGGACCCGATCACCAGCCACGACTGCAACGTGACCGGCTTCCTGCACATGTTGGTCGCCGCGCGCGACGCCGGGGTGAAGCGCTTCGTCTACGCCGCTTCCAGCGCCGCCTACGGGGATTTCCCCGGCCTGCCCAAGGTCGAGGAGACGGTGGGGCGGCCGCTTTCGCCCTACGGCGCCGGCAAGTACATGAACGAGCTCTACGCCGACACCTTCGCCCGCTGCTACGGCATCGAGCCCGTCGGCCTGCGGTACTTCAACGTCTTCGGGCCGCGCCAGGATCCCGACGGCGCCTATGCCGCCGTGATCCCGAAATGGATCGCGGCCATGCTGCGGGGCGAGACCGTGTACATCAACGGCGACGGCGAGACCTCGCGCGACTTCTGCTACATCGACAACGTGGTGCAGGCCAACCTGCTGTCGGCGACGGTGGGCAATCCCGAGGCCGCCAACCAGGTCTACAACGTGGCGGTCGGCGACACCACCACGCTGAACCAGCTCGTCACTTCGCTGTGCACGCTCCTGCTCGAGCGTCGCGCGGTCGCCGAGATCGCCCAGCCGGTGTACCGCGATTTCCGCGCGGGCGACGTGCGCTTCTCGCGCGCCGACATCGGCAAGGCGCGGCGGCTGCTGGGCTACCAGCCGACGATCCGCGCGCACGAGGGCCTCGAGCGGGCGATCGACTGGTACGTCGCGCGGCTGGCCGCCCCCCAGTGGGAGGCGGTCGAGGCCGCCTGAGGCGGCGGTGCGGCGCGACGACGTCGTCCTCGCTTCGCGCGTCGAGCGCCGGGCGCTCTACTTCGGCGCCGGCGCGCAGGCGCTCTTCGGCTGGCTGCACCGGGATCCCGCCGCGGCGCACGACGGGCGTGTGGCGGTGATCTGCGGCCCGCCGGACCATGAGTACACGCGCGCGCATCGCACCATGCGCCATCTCGCCGACCGCCTCGCCGCCGCCGGCGTCCCGGCGCTGCGCTTCGACTGGCACGGCGTGGGCGACTCGCCTGGGGGCGAATGCGAGCGCGGACGAATCGCGCGCTGGCGCGAGGATGCGCGCAGCGCCATCGCGCACGCGAAGGCGCTCACCGGTTGCGGCGACGTGTGCCTCATCGGAGTGCGCCTGGGCGCGACGCTCGCGGCGCTGGTCGCCGCCGAGGACCCCATCGAGCGCATGGTGCTGTGGAACCCGTGCGTGCGCGGACGGCGCTACCTCCGCGAGCTGCAGGCGCTGGCGCAAAGCGCCGCCCGGGTCTGCACTCTTGCCGACGGCTCGCTCGAGAGCGCGGGGTATGCCTACGCTGCGGAAACGATCGCCGAGCTGCGCTCGCTCGACCTCGCGCAGCAGCGCATCCTCGCCGGGCGGGTCCTGCTGGTGGGCCGCGACGACCTGTCCGGCGATGACACGCTGGCCGCTTCGCTCGATGCGCAGGGGATCGCGCACGACGACATTCGCGTGCCCGGATGGAGCGCGATGATGGCCGAGCACCAGTTCACCGTGGTGCCCGACAGGGCGCTGGACGCGATCGTTACGTGGGCGGCGAAGGAATGGAACCGGGCAGGGGGGACGGGGGAGGGGGCGCATGCGCGATCGTGCCGTTCATCCATTCGCCTTCCCGATGCGCCGATCTCGGAGGAGACCTGCCGCTTCGGCGACGGCGCAAGGCTCTTCGGCATCCTCGCGCGCAAGAGCGCCGATCCCGACCGGCCGGCAGTGCTGCTCTTCAATGCAGGATCGGTGCACCACGTGGGGCCGGGCCGCGTGTACGTGACGATCGCCCGCCGGCTGGCCGCGCTGGGCTTTCCCTGCCTGCGCTTCGACCTGGAGGGCCTGGGCGACAGCGTCGGCGGCGAAGGCGCGCGCGAAAACCATCCATATCCCGCGACGGCCCCACGCGATGCGCGCGCCGCGATCGAGTACCTGCGCGAAGCCCACGGCTACTCGCGGTTCATCCCGATAGGCCTGTGCTCGGGCGCGCATACCGCGTTCCATGCCGCGCTGGCGATCGAGGATGCGCGGATCGACGAGGCGATACTGGTGAACCCGCTCACCTACGAGTACCGCGAGGGAATGAGCCTCGAGAGCGTCAACCAGTTCGCCGATGCGCGCGCTTATGGCCGCTCCATGCGCGACGCCTCGCGCTGGCGCAAGCTGCTGCGCGGCGAGGTGAACGTGCGCCGGTTGCTCGAAGTCGCCGCGCGCCACCCGCCAACCCTCGCCAGGTCCTATGGCAACGCCTTCCTCGAAGCGGTCGTGCCATCGCGCGCGCCGAAGCTCGCCCGCGACTTGCGCCGGCTGTCGGTGCTCGGGCGTCGAATGACGTTATTCGTGGCCGAAGGCGATCCGGGGCGCGAGATCCTCGTCTCCGGCGCCCGCTACACCGTAGCGCGCGCGCTGCGTCGTGGCGAGCTGCGCATCGAGACGATCGCCGGCGGCGACCATACGTTCTCGCAATCGGGACCTCGCCGGGAGCTGGTGGAAAAGCTCTGCGCGCACATCGCCTCGGCGTACCTATCCCCTCGTCCCCCTCACGACGGCTCCGAGCCGTGGAAATGACGCCATAACCAGCGTTTCCCGTGCCGCTGCAGGACGCCGGTGAGGCGGTAGGGACGGCGCTGCGGCCGGGCGTCGGCCACGACCACGACCTCGCCCTCGGCAAAGAGCCATGCCACGTCGTCGGAGCAGGAAATCCTTACCTTCTTCCACTCCCACCCCACGTTGGCCGGAGCTCGGAAGACGCGCTGGAAGAAATCCCGCAGTCCCCCGGGGCCCTCGACCACCTCGCCGCGCTCCGAGCCCACCAGGAGCACGTCGGCGTCGGGCGCGAACTCCGCCAGCACCGAGGGATCCTTCCGCGATACCAGCATTCCCAGCCGCTGCAGCGCCTGGTTGACCTGAACGCGTGCCTCGTCGTTTTTCATGACGAGACATTAAAGAAGAAAGGGGAAAGGGGAAAGGGGAAAGGGGAAAGGGGAAAGGGGAAAGGGAAAGGGGTCCCTCATCCCCCGTCCCGCCTTACCTAATCGCCCCGCGCTCCCACAACACGGCGTCGCGATCCCGCGGGCGGAAGGGCCGGGCGCAGCGCGCATCGAGCGCCGCCGCGTCGGCATTGAGCATCGCCGCGCGATCGTTGGTCTGCGCCACGCGCGCGTTGTGGTCGTGCACGCGGCGGTTGTGCGCCGCCGAGCGCGCGTTGTAGTCGGCCACGGCGGCGGCATTGCCGGAATCGAGCTGCGCGAGCTCGCGGGCGAGACGCGCGCCTTCCTCCGTGATGGCCGCGCCTTCGGCATCGACATGGACCTGGTCGGCGTCCAACCGCGCGCGGCGATCCGCCAGGACTTCGTCGCGCGCCATGCATTCGCGCAGCTCGCCCCGGCTGAGCACCGCCGGATCGCGATCGAGGATGCGCGCCTCGGAATAGGCCACCTGGGCCTGGGCCGCCGGAGCGCACAACAGCGCCAGCAGAAACAGCTTGGGAACTCTCATCGCCACCTCCTTCATGCCACGAAAGGATTCGACCCCGTGGCGGGCTCGCGGTTTGCTGCTCCGGTCGGCTCACCGAGTCGCGCGACGGCGACAAGGCTCGTGTTGAGCGCGGCGAGCTCGGCCTCGAACGCGGCTCCGCCGTCCCGCGCGCGGAAGCGGATCACCTTCTCGCGCTGCGGCAGGAGGTGGAAATGGTTGTCGTCGGGGTCATGGCCGGCGCAGGAGACCGAGACGCCCTGCAGGAACCGGTCGCAGGCGAGCCGCACGATCACGTCCTCGCCCTCCTGCGTCGCATCGACGTGCAGTCGGGCATCGCGGCATGGCGGCAACGAATGTCCGGAGGGGAAGAGGCAGTCTTCCGAGAGCACGGCGCCGCCGGTATCCAGGAGCCGTGCGGCGACGACGGCATGGGCGGGAGGCCCGAAGCGATACGCGTGGACGATATCGGTGAAGCGCGCGAGCAACGCGTCGGCGGAAAGCGAAACGCTTCCGTGGCCCGCGACTTCCACGGTGCGTCGGGCGCTCGCAAGCTCTGCGCCGTCCTCGCGAACCAGCACCACTTCCACCACGGCGGCAAGCGCCTCGGCGTGGTCGTTCACGATGTGGAGCGCCGCGCCGTCGAGCCCCTCGTCGGTGAGGTGGATCGCGCGAGGCGCCCACGCGCGCCTGGCATGCCACCAGGCTGCCTTCGGTGTGCCATCGCTCGCGACCAGCCCCCATCCCGCGCCCGCCCAGGCGTCCTGGTACATCCAGACGAGCGCGCCGCCGCAACCGCTCGCCTGCGATCGCCATTCGGCGAAGACGCGCCGGATCACTTCGCCGGTCACCGAGCGCGAAAGGGCGTAGTAGCGCGCGAGATCGCGGCTGCGCAGCTCCAAAGGATCGACGCGATAGAGCTCGCGCAGGTAGTGGTCGCGCACGTCCTCGAAATCCCACCCCGCTCCGTTGTCCCGCGGAACGCGCGCCTTCCACGCCGGGTGGGTGGGCGGGGGCAGGGCGCCCGCCCCGATCGCGGCGATGGTTTCGGGTTCGGGCACGTGGGCGAAGGCGAGGCACTCGGTGGCGAACCGGACGCGCGCGGTCTTTGCATCTGCGAGGGGCCGGCGGTACGCGCCGACGCCGTAGTAGTGCGCAAGACCGCTTCCGACGTGGAAAGGCAGCGCGCCGCCGGTGGGTGTCGATGGAAAGTAGGGCACGCCCGGATGGTGCTCGGCGACCAGGCCCGGCAACACATCGTCGAAGAGGGCGTTGCTCCAGTACTGCGATTCGAGCCCGAGCATGGCGGCCTGCTGTGCGACCTCGCTGTTGCCGCAGTAGGCCACCACGCACCCGTGCCGCTGCAGTCGCTGCAGCTGCTGGCGCGCCTCGGCCTGGACGGAGGCGGCGAAGGCCGGGTCGCCGACGGGATAATCCATGCTGGCGAACATGAAGTCCTGCCACACGAGGATGCCCAGCTCGTCGCACGCCTCGTAGAAATCGCCCGACTCGTAGGCCATGGTGCCGCCCACGCGCAGCATGTTGAGCCCGGCGTCGCGCGCGCGCCGCAGCGTGGCCCGCAGGCGCTCGGGCGAGGCTTGCAGGGCGAGGATGTCCTCGGTGGCCCAGCACGCGCCGCGACAGAACACCGGCACGCCGTTCAGCACGAAGCGCACTGCCGCATCGCGCGTATCGAGCTGCAGCTCGCGAAAACCCATGTGGCCGGCGGCGACGGCGGTCCAGCGATCCGCGATGTTGAGCTCGAGACGCCACGGCAAACGCCGCGCCGCACCGTGCGTATGTGGCCACCACAGCGGCACCGCTCCCAGGTCCAGGTCGCCGTGCACGCGCAGGTCATGTCCCTGCGTGAGCGACAACCCGTGCGCCGCCTCGGCGACCACGATGCGCGCCGCCTCCACTCGCGGCTCGCCATCGATGCTCGCGCGAACTTCCAGCAGCCCGCGGCCGCCTTGCGCGCGTGGCCTGAGCTCGAGACCTGCGAGGTCGAGCGCGCCCGAAGCCTCGAGGAGGATCGCGCGCCAGGGCCCCACCGGGGGAATCGAGGGCGTCCAGCCGGGCATGCGGCCGAGCAGCGTGGTGCGGAAGGCACGCAACGCCTGCGAGCGCACGAGCGCGGTCTTCCAGCGCGCGCGCGGTTGCCGGCGCTCCATCGCCGCGCGCAGCGAAGCGAAGCGGATCACGAGCTGGTTCACGTCGCGCAGCCGGCCGGTGACCTCCACGCGGTGGGCGAGGAACATGTTGCGCGATTCGAGGATCGGCTCGCCGTTCAACCACACGTCCGCCAGCGTGGCCAATCCTTCGAAGTGGAGGAAATGACGCGGCGCGCTCCCGGGGGCCGCCGGGAAAGTGGTCCGGTACCACCAGTCGTCCGCGTCGTAGTCGCGTGTAATGCCGATATCACGGTGCAGCGCCGAGGCCACGGTGCCGGGGACCTTGGCGGGCTGCCACTCGAGGGCCTGCGCCGCGAGCGCCGAAGGATCGGCACAGGCCCCCGGCGCGGTGCGTGCGAGCTGCCAGCCGCCGATGGCCGCCTTCATGGCCCTGGCGCGGATGCGATCGACGCCGCGAGTGAATCCATCGCCTGCTGCCATGCCGCCGCCATCGCATCCACCGGCGAGAGGTCGAGCGCCTTCTGCCGCGCCATGGCGCGAGCGAGCTGGAACTGCAGGTTCTTCGCGGTGGTGGCGATGTCCTCGAAGTGGCCACCTGCCGCCGCGAGCCCCTGGACGCCCTGGGTGGCCAGCCACTGCAGGTGCGAGGCGGCGAGCCCGAAGCACGCGCCGTACTGGCGCAGGTTGGCGAACGAGTACGCGTGGAACGCCTCGAGCGGGGAGCCGCGCAGCCACTCGAGGTCGCGGGCGAATCGCCGCTTGAAGGCCTCGAACGGATTGGACGCCGGAATGCGCCGCACATGCTGCCGCAACCGCTCCCGAGAGCGTTGCGCGAGCTGGGCGGAGGGTAGCCGCTCGAAGGCGGCAACCGGCTTGAGCATCTCGACATAGGGCGGCAGCACGCGGGCATGGGGCGCACCGTCCAGTTGGAAGAGCTGGGCGAAATCCTCGCCCTCGAGCTCGAAGTAGCCGGCGTTGTGGAAATAGCCGAGATGGCGGGCGCCCAGGTCGATCCGGTTCACGCCGACGGTGGTCTTCACGTGCTCGCGGCGGTAGGCGGTTCCCGCGGTATCGGGCAGGTAGAACGCGTCCACCTCGACCAGCGCCAGCCGGCCGCGGCGCGCTTGCTCCTCCACGTGGTCGACCAGCGGGCGCCAGATCGCGAGCTCCTGCACGTCGAGGCCATAGAGATCGAGCAGGTCGGCATGGGATGGCTTGAAGAACGTCCACTGGTCGCCTTCGAAGTCCATGGCGAGCGTGAAGCCCAGCATCGCGAGCGGCTCGTGGCCCATCGCGTGGACCACCTCGATCAGCAGGTCGGTATAGCAGTTCGTCTCGGGCCAGGCGCGATCGGCGCCGTGGAGGGCATGCGCGCGATAGCTCGCCGGATCGAGCGGCACGACGCAGGCGCGGCTTTGCACGTCCCCCGTGCCTCGGTCGCACGCGCCCCGTACCCCGCCACTCGTCCCGCCGGTCGCGGCAGCGACCGGCTCAAAGACCGAGGACATCCTTCACTTCCCGCGGCCAGCGATCCAGCGCGAGGCCGTGCCGCCTGAAGAGCGCGAGCGCCACGCGTTCCAGCCCGAAGCCCACGCAGGCGCTGTGCGCCGGCTTGCCGTCCGGCGTGCGGATGTCGAAGGCGATGCCGAAGTGGTCCTGGTGGTAGTTGCACGAGCCGATGGCGGTGGGCTTTTCGGTGGAGCAGACCGGAAAGACGAACTCGAACTTGAGCGCCTGCTCCTTCTGCAGCGCCTTCTGCACGCGCCCGCCGCGCCCGAAGAACGGGTCATTGGCGACCACGCGCTCGGTGGCGAGCCCGACGGATTCGAAGATCTCCTGGCCGAGATCGAGCCAATGCGCGCGATGCTCGAGCGCCTGCCCGGGCGTGCCGAGGCGCACGAATTCGTGCATGCGAAAGCTCTGCATGCGCGCCGGGTCCTGCGAGGGCTCGTGGCGGAAGGCGTAGCCCTGCAGGTCGACGCGCCGTCCCTCCGGCCGCAGCGTCGAGCCGGCGGCGCTGGGGTAGAGCGGATAGCAGATGGCCGGGGCCATCATCACGCGCGCGGGCACGAGGTCCCGCGTCCAGTCCTCCTTGCGCTCGAAGCGCCCCAGCATCTCGCGGTGCTCGGACTCGTTGCCGGTGAAGGTGTGCACCGAGCCCATCAGGTCGGGAAAGTTGTGGATGTGGTCGATTCGCTCGTAGTGGTGGCGAGCGAACACCGGCGGGAAGCGAAGCACCTCCGGGTTCAGCCCGGCGCCGGCGCGCGAGACCAGGGCGTCGAAGTGCGTGATGACGCACTCGAGATCGCCCCCGCGAGCGTAGAGGCCCGGCACTCCCATCGGGATGAGCAGGCCCGCGGCCGCAAGCTCGCGTTGGAATTCGGCGTACGCATCGCCACGGGGCACGGAGAAGTCATCGTGGGCACACGCGGTAGCGCGATCCCCCATCCCCGGTCCCGCGTCCCGGGTCCCACGTCCGCCGACCACGCCTTCCATCACGCCTCCCTCAGGGCCACCTGCATCAAGGCGTTCTGCCCGAGGATGCGGTCGTTGTTCACCATCAGCGCCGCGCCCGTGGCGTCGCGCAGGTGGCGCCCGAGGGTGGCCTTCGAGTCGTTGCGATACCCGGCGATGCCGCAGATCATCATCGCGCGCATCACGATGTCCACCACCATCTGCGAGGCGGTGAGCTTCAGGTTGTTCACGCGGATGGCGAAGGCGAAGTTGCCGAAGGATTCCTCGGCGCCCGAGGCGAGGGCGCGCTCGTAGTCGGCGAGCGTCGCCTGCAGCGTGCTCTTCATCGTGTTGAGCACCAGGTCGGCCTCGGCGAGGCGCGTGGCGTTGATCGGGGTCACGCCCGGGTTCTTGCGCGCCTCGGCGCGCACTACCTGGCGCGCGCGCGCAAGGGCGTCGGCCGCCAGGCCCGTCCACAGCGACGCCCAGGCGATGTGCGCGAAGGGGTGCTGCGTGCGCGCGTGGATCTCGGCATAAGGCGCGGGCAGGATCTGCTCGGTGCGGCCGATCGATTTCAGCTCGAAACCGGGGCTGCAGGTGCCGCGGAAGCCGAGCGTGTCCCACTCCGAAAGGCGCCGCAACAGGCAGTCTTCCTTGCGCACCAGCACCAGGACCTGGTCGCTCGCGGCGGCATCCTCGGCGCGTCGGGCTGTCACCAGGATGGCGTCGGCCTGCTCGCCATAGGAGATGACCGGCGCCTGCTTCTCGAGGATGAAGTGGTCGTCCACGACCTTGGCCGCGCACAGGCTGGTGCGCACGTCGCCGCCGACACCCAGCTCGGTGGTCGCCGAGGCGAGCAGGCGCTGCTGCGCCACCATCTCGCGCGCGTAATCACGGAAGAAGGGCGAGTCCAGCCCATGATGGACGATGCAGGCCACCTGGATCTGGTGCATCGCGAAGATCATGGCCGACGAGGCGCAGTAGCTTCCGAGGGCCTCGCAGATGCGGGAGATGCCGGCCACGTCCAGGCCCAGCCCGCCGAACTCGCGTGGGATATAGGCCGAGAGCAGCTTTTCGGCTTTCAGTGCCTCGAACGTTTCCGCCGGGAAACGCGCCTCGCGGTCCACCGCATCGGCTGCCGGAGCGGCGACCTCACGGCCGATGGCGTGCACCCGATCGAGCAGGGCGGCGAGGTCGCCGGCTTCGGCGGGCGAGGGCGCCAGCGCCAACCGGGCGTTCACGCGGCCCCCAGCAGGGGCGACGAGCGATGAGGGGCGGGCATTGCATGCCCAGTCAGTTCCCCGATCGCATCGGCGAGCGAAGCGATCGAACCAAACGTCTTGCGCCCCAGCATCCGGTCGGGGAACTCGACGTCGAAGCGCTCTTCCAGGGCGAGCATCAGGTTGACGGTCGAAAGGGACGTGAGCCCGGCCTGGTAGAGGTCGGCGTCGTCGGCGAGAGTCGAAACGTCCACGGGGAGCCGGGCGTGCTCGGCGATGAGCTGGCGAATGACAGGCGCATGCATGCGGCAAATTCCTTTGGGATTTGCCGCCATCTTGCGGACCCAATGCCGCGCCCAGCGCCGGCCGGCCTTGAGCCGGCAGGACCAGCAGGCCCCGCGATTTCAAGAACTTGGCCGCATGGAGGGTACCGGTCCGGCTGGTGTAGGCGGCTGTCTGTCGCAGAAATCGCTCAGGGCTAGTCCTTTTGGCACGGGGGGGCTCGGGCGTGTTTTCAAACTGCCCCCAGACAATTTCCCCATCCCTGCAACGCCTGGTTCCCCTGGAGGCTTCCATGCTCGAGCTACCCGCTTTCGACACCGCCCTCGCCCTCGATTCCGACGTCCGCGCCCCCGCTACCGATGTCCCCCAAACCCTCGGCACCGTGTGCGTCGTCGGGCTGGGCTATGTCGGACTGCCGGTGGCGGTGGAGTTCGGAAAGGTCCGGCCGACCGTCGGCTACGACCTGTCCACCAAGAAGGTGAACAACCTGCGCCAGTACAACGATCCGACGGGCGAGGTCTCGGGCGACGAGCTGCAGATGGCCACGCGCCTTGCCTGCACCGACGACCCCGAGAAGATCCGCGAGGCCGACTACATCATCGTGGCGGTGCCGACCCCGGTGAACGACGCGCGCCAGCCCGACTTCTCGCCGCTCGAGAGCGCCTCGCGCACGGTCGGCAAGTACATGAAGGCCGGCGCCATCGTGGTCTACGAGTCGACGGTCTACCCCGGCGCCACCGAGGAGATCTGCGTGCCGATCCTCGAGCGCTGCTCGGGCATGCGCTGGAAGCAGGACTTCCACGTGGGCTACTCGCCCGAGCGCATCAACCCGGGCGACAAGGAGCACACCTTCACCAAGATCCTCAAGGTGGTCTCCGGCGACGATGCGGAAACCCTCGAGAAGGTCGCCGACCTGTACGCCTCGGTGGTGAAGGCGGGCGTGTACCGCGCCTCCTCGATCAAGGTGGCCGAGGCCGCCAAGGTGATCGAGAACACCCAGCGCGACCTGAACATCGCCTTCGTGAACGAGCTGTCGATCATCTTCGACCGGCTCGGCATCGATACGCACGAGGTGCTGAAGGCCGCCGGCACCAAGTGGAACTTCCTCAACTTCAAGCCCGGCCTCGTGGGCGGCCACTGCATCGGCGTCGATCCGTACTACCTCACGCACAAGGCCGAGCTCGCCGGCTACCACCCCGAGGTGATCCTCGCCGGGCGGCGCATCAACGACAACATGGGCCCGCACGTCGCGCGCAAGACCATCCAGCAGATGATCCACCAGGGGCGCAACATCCTCGGCGCCAAGGTGAACATCCTCGGCCTCACCTTCAAGGAGAACTGCAAGGACATCCGCAACTCGAAGGTGATCGACGTGATCCGCGAGTTGCGCGAGTTCGGCTGCGAATGCCACGTGCACGACCCCGAGGCCGACTTCGACGAGACGCTGCACGAGTACGGCATCCGCCTCGAGAGCTGGGAGCAGCTGCCCGCGGCCGACGCCACCATCCTCGCCGTGGCGCACCGCTCCTTCACCGAGCTCACGCCGGCCCAGATCCTGCAGAAGATCGTGAAGCGCGGCTGCTTCGTGCAGGTGAAGCCGGTGTTCGATCCCGAGGCCTTCACGCGCGAAGGGGTGCGCGCGTGGAGGCTGTAAGACCCCGCCTTCGCGTAGGCGTCTTCGCCGACTCCGCCTTCCAGCCCCGCTGGATGGTTGAGGCGCTCGCGCGCGCCGCCTCGTCGCCCTTCGCCGAAGTCACCGTCGTCGTGACGCCGGAGAAGTCGGGCGGCTACGGCTCGCCCGGGTTGTGGCGCGCGTACTGCCACGCGGATCGCGCTCTCTTCGGCGCGGCCTGCGACTGGTCGGCCAGCAAGGACGTGAATGTCCTCGTGCCGCGCGAGCGCCGCGTCCGCCGCGATGGCGAGGCCGGCACGTGGCGCACGCGCGTGCAGGAGTCCCGGCTGGACGTGGCCTTCGTCATGGGCGAAGTCGAGGACAGCGTGCTGGATGGCCTGGCGCGCTTCGGCACCTGGCGCTTCTGCTTCGGCGAGGCGCAGGGCACGCGCGAGCCGCTCGCCGGCGTGCGCGAGGTTGTCGAGGGGCATGCCGTGGTCGCCTCGGGCATCCGCATCCACCGCGGCGCGGGGCACGGCGACCGCATCGCCTGCCCCTCCTGGTCGCGCGCCTACCCGTTTTCGGTCACGCGCAGCCGCAACGCGCTCTTCGCCAAGACGAGCGAGTTCCTCGCGCGAGCCCTGCGCGACCTGCACGCGGGCGGCGCCGCGTGGCTCGAGCGCGGCACCGAGCCTGCGCGCGAACGCGCCGCCGAAAGGTTTCCGTCGACCGCCGCGCTCGTGCGCGACATCGGCCGGCTCGGCTGGCGGGTGGCGGGGCGTGCCGCGCAGAAGGCGCTCACCGTCGAGGAGTGGTCCATCGCCTATCGCTTCTCGCACGACGAGAGCTGGGACGGCTCGCTCGAAGGCTTCCACCGGCTGCAGCCGCCCAAGGGCTGGTACTGGGCCGATCCCTTTCCCATCCAGGTCGGGGGGCGCAACTACATCTTCTTCGAGGAGTTGCCGCTCGGCGCCGCCAAGGCGCACATCTCGGTGGTCGAGGTCGATCGCGACGGGCGCGCTTCCGCCCCGCGGAAGGTGCTCGAGCGCGACTACCACCTGTCCTATCCCTTCCTGGTGGAGGAGGGCGGTCGCCTCTACATGATCCCCGAGACCGCGCACAACAACACGGTCGAGGTCTATCGCTGCGAGGAATTCCCGGCGAAGTGGAAGCTCGAGCGCGTGCTCATGAAGGACGTCTTCTGCGCCGATGCGACGCTTCACCGCGAGGCAGACCGCTGGTGGATGTTCGCCAACTCCGCGCGCCCGGGCGAGGACATCAACGACGAGCTTCACCTCTTCAGCGCGGAGACCCTGCTGGGCGACTGGAAACCGCACCGCCGCAACCCCGTCAAGTCCGACGTTCGCAGCGCGAGGCCCGCCGGGCGGCTCTTCCGCCAGGGCGCGAGGCTCATGCGCCCGGGGCAGATCGGCGCGCCGCATTACGGGGCCGGCATCGCGCTGCACGAGGTGGAGCGGCTCACGCCCGACGAGTACGTCGAGCGCGAGGACAAGCGCATCGTGCCGCGCAGCGAAAGCGTGCTCGGCATCCACACCATCAACCGCGCCGGCGACCTGAGCGTGACCGACGCGTTCTCGCGCCGCCCGCGCTTCTGACGAGCCATGGAGGCGATGGCGATCGAAGACCTGCTGCACCCGTACCTCGGCAAGTACCTCGGGTCCCCCGGCTGGCTCAAGGCCTCGGCCGGGCGCGCGTACTCGTGGCTGCCGGCGCGGGTCCGCCTGGGCGGCGCCTATGAGCGCTTCCGCGACGAAGCTCGCGCGTCCGACCCGCGCGCCCTGCAGGCGCTCGCGCGCGACAAGCTCGCGCAGACGCTTCGCTGGGCGCTGGACACGGTGCCCGCCTACGAGCGCTTCAAGGGGCTTTTCGCCGCCCATGCCGACCCGCACGAGGTCCTCGACCGGCTGCCCGTCACCGACAAGCTCGACATCAAGCGCCATCCCGATCGCTACCTTTCCAGCGCCATGCCCGCGGCGGCGCGCCTGGAGATGTTCACCGGCGGCTCCACGCGCAATCCCATGCGCTTCTTCCTGCAGAAGCACGTCTCGCGCCCGCGCGAGTACGCCTACCTCCAGGCGTTTCGCAGCCGCATCGGCTGCAGCGGCGACGAGCTCGTGCTCGCGCTGCGCGGACGGACAGTGCCCAGCGCGGCGGCGGCCGGCGGCAGCATCTGGATGGTCGAGCCGATCAAGCGCCAGCTGATCCTTTCCTCGGACCACCTCGAGCGCCGCTTCATGCCCGCCTATGCGGAGGCGCTCGCCCTGCACCGCCCGCGCTTCATCGAGGCGTTTCCTTCGGCGCTTTATCCGCTCGCGCGCTGGCTGGCGGAGCATCCCCTGCCCGAGTTCACCCGCAACGTGCGCGGCGTGATGCTCTATTCCGAGAACGTCTACGGATTCCAGCTGGAGAAGTTCCGCGAGGTCTTCGGCTGCCCGATCCTTTCGCACTACGGGCACTCCGAGCGCGTCCTGATGGCCGCCTCGATGCCCGACGACGACCGCTACTTCTTCTGGCCCCAGTACGGGCACTTCGAGCTGCTCGATGCCGACAATCGACCCGTGACGCAGCCCGGGAAGCTGGGCTTCGTGGTCGGCACCAGCTTCGACAACCGCGTCATGCCGTTCCTGCGCTATCGCACCGGCGACCTGGCGATGCTCTCGGAGCAGGGCCACGCGCGCCTGCCGGGCTTTCCCGCCTGCGAGCGCATCGTCGGCCGGCTGCAGGAGTTCATCGTGTGCCACGACCACCGCCTGGTATCGATCACCACGCTCGGCGTGGCGCATTTCCCCGAGCTTGCGCGCGTCGACGCGATCCAGTACGAGCAGGAGCAGCCCGGCAAGGTGGTGCTCAAGGTCGTGTCGGAGGCGCCTCTGGCCGCGCACGAGCGCGACAGCATCGCCGCGGCGGTGGCGCGCAAGACGCAGGGCGGCTGCGACGTCGAGGTGGCGCAAGTCGAGGCCATCGCGCGCACGCCGCGCGGCAAGGCGCGAATGCTGGTGCAGCACCTCGATATCCGGCGTTACTTCGCCGGATCGAGCACGCCGGCCCGCGCCGGCGACACGCGGGCGGAGGCCTGACATGCCGCGGCCACCCTCGCGAGTGGTGATGATCGGGACTTCCTTCGGCACGAAGGGCGGCATCGCCTCGGTGCTCGACGGCTATCGCCGCGCCGGCCTCTTCCAGCGCTGGCCGGTGGACTACATCGCCACGCATCGCGACGGCAACGTCGCGGAGAAATTCCTCAAGGCCGTCGACGCGATCGTCATGTACCTGGCCGCGCTGTGCACCTATCCGCGCGCGGTGCTGCACGTGCATGGCGCTTCCCGCGCCAGCTTCTGGCGCAAGTCCGGCTTCATGGCCCTCGCGCTGGCCGCGCGCTGGCCCGTCGTCTACCACCTCCACGGCGGCGGCTTCGCCACCTTCTACGAAAAGGAGTGCGGAAGGCTCGGGCGCGCCGTCGTGCGTTTCTTCCTCGATCGCGCGGCCTGCATCGTCGTGGTCTCGGAGCGCTGGGCGGCGTGGATGCGCGGTGTCACGCGCAACCCGCGGGTGGTCACGATCGAGAACTCGGTGTCCTTGCCGCCGCTTTCGCAGAGCACGCGCGAGCCCGCGCTCGTCGCCTTCACCGGGCGCTGCTCGGAAGCCAAGGGCGTGTACGACCTCCTGCAGGCCACGTTGGGGTTGCGCCGCGCGCTTCCGCGCATGCGCCTCGAGCTCGCGGGCGACGGCGACCTGGACGAAGTCGAGCGCGCCATCGCCTCGCTCGGCCTGGCCGACCGCGTGCGCGTGCACGGCTGGATCGACCGCTCCCGGCGCGACGAGCTGCTCGCGCGCGCCTCCGTGTTCGTCCTGCCCTCCCATGCCGAGGGCTTGCCCATGAGCCTGCTCGAGGCGATGGCCGCGGGCTGCGCCGTCGTCGCCACGCGCGTGGGCGGCATCCCCGACGTGGTTCGCGATGGCGAGAACGGCCTGCTCGTCGAGCCCGGCGATACGCGTGCGCTGCAGGCGGCGCTCGAGCGCCTGGTCGCCGATCCCGCGCTCGCTCGCCGACTGGGCGCCGCCGCGCGCGCCACCATCGCCGCGCGGTACACGCCGGAGCGGGCGATGGAGCGGCTGGAACAGATCTACGCGGGGCTGGGCGTGGCGAAACCGGGGACGGTCCCGGCTTTCGCTGCCGCGAAACTCCGGGACAGTCCCCAATGACACCCGTCGTCGTCATCCTCGGTCCCGACCTCGCTGCCGTGAGCGGCGTGAGCACGCACGTGAACATGCTGCTGCATTCGAGCCTCGCCGACGAGTTCGAGCTGGTGCATTTCCAGGTGGGATCGGAAGGCCGCGACGAAGGCCCGATCGGCCGGGCGCTGCGCCTGGCGTTCTCGCCGCTCGCGCTCTTCTTCACGATCCTCTTTCGCCACGCGTCGGTCGTGCACATCAACACCTCGCTCAATCGCCGCGCGTACTGGCGCGACCTGGCCTATCTCGCGGTGGCGAAGCTGCTGCGGGCGCGCGTGGTCTACCAGGTGCACGGCGGGGAGCTGCCCGAGAAGTTCTTCGCCGGCCGGCCCTGGCTGACTGCGTGGCTGCGCTGGTCCCTGCGCCTGCCCGACCTCGTCGTGGTGCTCGCCTCGTGCGAGCTGTCGTCCTACCGCAGCTTCGTTCCGGGCCAGGCGGTGGTGGCGCTGCCCAACGGCATCGACTGCTGGCAGTTCGAGCACATCGTCGAGCGCCGCAGCACGCTGCGCGATCCGCTGCGCCTCATCTACGTCGGACGCGTGGCGCGCGAGAAAGGCCTCTACGAAACGCTTCAGGCGATGCGCCTCGCGCTCGAGCTGGGCGTGGACGCGCGCCTCACCGTCGCGGGCGGGGGCGAGGAGCTGTCCCGGCTGCAGCGGTATGCCGCCGCCCTCGGAATCGGCTCGCGCGTGGCCTTCGTGGGGCCGGTCTTCGGCCACGACAAGGTGAACCTGCTCGCCGGCGCCGACGCGATGGTGCTCGCGAGCTACTCGGAAGGCCTGCCCTACGCGCTGCTCGAGGGGATGGCCGCGGGGCTGCCGGTCGTTGCCACCCCCGTCGGGGCGGTTCCCGACGTGGTCGCGCATGGCACCCACGGCTACCTGGTGCCGCTGAAGGATGCGAAGGCCATCGCCGAGGCGCTGGCGCTGCTGGCCGGCGACCGCGAGCGGCTGGAATGGATGGCGCGCGCCTGCCGCCGGCGCGTGCGCGCGGCCTACTCGATCGAGCGCCTCGCCGCCGAGCTCGGGGTGCGCTACCACGAGCTCGCGGGCAGCCAGGCGATGGCCGCGCAGGCAACGCCTGCGCGCGCCGCGCCGCGAGCGCCGCAGCGAACGCGGGCGCCGGTCACGCTGGTCGAACGGAGGGATTGAAAGCCATGTGCGGAATCGCCGGCGCCGTCGTGCGCCCCAACAGCCCGATGGATGCCACGACGCTCGGGCGCATGCTCGATGCCATCGCCCATCGCGGGCCCGACGGGCACGGCGCGCGCGAGATCGTGGCCGCGAACGCGGACCGGGTTTTCCTCGGCCACCGCCGCCTCGCCATCATCGATCCCGTCGGCTCGCCACAACCCATGTGCGACGACGAGGCTCGCCTTGCGCTCACCTACAACGGCGAGATCTACAACTTCCGCGAGCTGCGCGCGAAGCTCGAGGCCTGCGGCTACCGCTTCCAGCGAGACTCCGACACGGAAGTGCTGCTGCGCGCCTGGCAGCACTACGGCGAGTCGGTCGTCGACCACCTTCGCGGCATGTTCGCCTTCGCCATCTGGGACGGGCGCCGCCAGGTGCTTTTCCTCGCGCGCGACCGCTTCGGCGAGAAGCCGCTCTTCCTGCGCGAGGAGGAAGACGGGCTCTACTTCGCTTCCGAGATCAAGGCGCTGCTGCAGCTGCCGCAAGGCCGGCCCGACGTGAACCTGACGGCCGTGTGGGATTACCTCGCCTATCGCTACGTGCCGGGGCCGCGCACGCTTTTCCGCGGCATCCGCAAGCTCGCGCCGGGGACCTGTGCCACGTGGAAGGACGGCAAGCTGACCGAGCGGCGGTACTGGATCGCCCCCGACCGCAACCCCGTCCCGCGTTCCCCGTCGTCGTCCCCCAACGGCGACGCGGTACCGCAATTCCTCTCGAAGCTCGACGACGCCGTTCGCATGCAGATGGTGAGCGACGTGCCCTTCGGCGCGTACCTCTCGGGCGGCCTGGACTCCTCGACCATCGTGGCGCTCATGACGCGCCACAACTCGAAGGTGAAGACCTTCTCGGTGGGCTTCACCGACAACGCCTACAGCGAGCTCGAGTACGCGGGCGAGGTCGCGCGCCATTTCGGCACCGACCACCACGAGCTGGTCGTCGATTCGGATGACCTCATCCAGCACCTGCCGAAGCTCGTGGGCTACCGCGATGCGCCGGTGACCGAGCCCTCGGACATCCCGATCTACATGCTTTCGAAGGAAGCGGCCAAGTCGGTGAAGATGGTGCTCACCGGCGAGGGCAGCGACGAGGTCCTCGGCGGCTATCCCAAGCACGTCTACGAGCGCTTCGCGCAGGGCTACCAGCAGCTGGTTCCGGGCTACATCCGCCACAACCTCATCCAGCCGCTCACGCAGTCGCTGCCGTACGGGTTCCGCCGCGCCAAGACCGCGGTCACCAACCTCAACATCGAGGACTGGCCCGAGCGCTACGCGCGCTGGTTCGGGGCGCTCAGCCGCCGCGAGCGCGAGCAGCTCACGGTGCTGCGCGTGAACGGCCAGCCGCACGAGAACCTGCCGCCCTTCGACACGCGCGAGAACTCGACGCTGCGAAGGATCCTCTACGCCGACCAGACCTCGTGGCTGCCGGACAACCTGCTCGAGCGCGGCGATCGCATGACCATGGCCGCCTCGATCGAGTCGCGCGTGCCGTTCCTCGACCACGAGCTGGCCGGCTACGTTTCGGCGCTGCCGGACCACTACCGGGTGAAGCGCATGAAGACCAAGTGGATCCTGCGCCAGGCCGGCAAGAGCCTCATTCCGCGAAAGATCCTCGAGCGGCCGAAGGTCGGCTTCCGCGTTCCCGTGAACAAGTGGTTCCAGGGGCCCATGAAGGGCTACCTGCTCGACCACCTCAAGGGCGGCGAGTCGAAGACGCGGTCCTATTACGACGGGCAAGTGCTCGACCGCGTGCTCGACGACCACATCGAAGGACGACAGAACCACGAGAAATTGCTATGGGCACTCCTGAACCTCGAAATCTGGCACCGGCAGTACGCGTGAAGGCCCAAAACCCGGGACGGACCTGGAATTCGGGCTCCGCGACTCCAAGCGCAATTCCAGGTCCGTCCCGGGTTTCCGGCCTGGCGTGGAAGGTGAACCGCCTGCGCTGCATGACGCCGGCGGAGATCGGGCATCGCGTGGTGAAGGCCGCGGCGATGCGCGCCGAGCGCTGGGGCCTCGCGCGGATCGTGGTGCCGCAACCGGACCTCGCCTGCCGCGCCCGGCCCTGGATCGATCGCGAGGTCGAGCTGGACCCCGCGCCGTACGTGGCTGCCGCCGAGCGCGTGCTCGCCGGGCGCTTCGACGTCTTCGCGCTGCAGGACGCCTACCTGGGCAACCCGCCGCGCTGGAACCGCGACTGCAAGACCGGCACCGAGGCGCCGCTCGGCTTCGGCAAGGAGCTCGACTACCGCGACCCGGGCATCGTGGGCGACTGCAAGTACCTGTGGGAGCCCAATCGCCACCTGCATCTCGTGACACTCGCCCAGGCACACGTGCTCACGGGCGAGGAGCGTTACGCCGAGGCGCTGCGCTCGCACCTGGAAAGCTGGTGGGAGGCCTGCCCGTTCCGCCTCGGGCCGCAGTGGGCGAGCTCGCTGGAAGCGGGATTGCGGCTCGGCAACTGGGCGCTCGCGTGGCAGCTGCTGGGCGGCGTCGATGCGCGCGTCTTCGGCGGCGACGAGGGCCGCGCGTTCCGCGCGCGCTGGCTCGAATCCGTGTACCAGCACGCCGAGTTCATCTCGGGGCATTTCTCGCTGCACTCGTCGGCCAACAACCACCTCATCGGCGAGGCGATGGGCCTCTACATCGCGGGCATGGCCTGGCCGCACTGGAAGCGCGCGGCCTCCTGGCGCGCCACGGGCCGGGCGATCCTCGAACGCGAGGCGCTGCTGCAGAACGCGAGCGACGGCGTGAACCGCGAGCAGGCGGTTTCCTACCAGCAGTTCACCTTCGACCTGCTGCTGATGCCGTGGCTGGCGGGCCGGGCGAACAACCAGGACTTTCCCGCCGCCTACCGCGACCGGCTGGAGAAGATGCTCGAGTTCCTCGCCTCGATCCGCGACGTGGGCGGCAACCTGCCGATGTTCGGCGATGCCGACGACGCGCACGTGGCGCGCCTGGACCCGCGCGTGTCCTTCGACCGCTTCAGCTCCTCGCTCGCCACCGGCGCGATCCTGTTCGAGCGCCCCGAATTCCGCGCCAAGGCCGGACGGCTGGACGACAAGACGGTGTGGCTGCTGGGACCGGAGGCGGTGGAGCGCTACGCCGCGCTGCGCGCGCCGGCCGGCGGAGCGCTGCCCGTGCGGACCGAGTTTCCCGAGGGCGGCTACTGCATCCTCGGCACCGATTTCGAGCGCGCGAGCGAAGTCCGCCTCGTGGCCGACGTGGGTCCGCTGGGTTACCGCGAGATCGCGGCCCACGGACATGCCGATGCGCTCTCCTTCACGCTGTCGCTGGGCGGGGTGGAGATGCTCGTGGATCCCGGCACCTTCGCCTACCACACGGAGGCGAGCTGGCGCGCGTACTTCCGCGGCACGGCCGCGCACAACACCGTGCGCGTGGACGGCTACGACCAATCGCAGCCGGGCGGCAACTTCATGTGGCTTCGCAAGGCGCGCGTCGAGCGCCTCGCCTGGTCGAGCGATGCCGCGGCCGACGTGGTCGAGGGCCGACACGACGGTTACGCCAAGCTGCCCGACCCCGTGATCCACCGCCGCCGCATCGAGCTCGACAAGGCCGCGCGGATGATTCGCGTCGAGGACGCGCTCGAGATGCGCGGCGAGCACGACGTCGAGATCTTCTTTCATTGCGCAGAGGACACGTCGGTGGAGCCGATCCTGGGCGGCGTGGTGCTGCGGCGGGGCGGCCGCACGCTGACGCTGGCGCTGCCCACCGCCGCCGGAGCGCAGGTGGACATCCTGCAGGGCAGCACCGATCCGATCGCCGGCTGGATATCGCGCCGCTTCGACGAGAAGACGCCGGCGCCGACGATTGCCTGGCGTGCGCGGCTGGCAGGGCCCCAGGCGCTCGTTACACGCCTGGACTGCGGCGACGGGCAGGGGACACGCGCATGAAGACGCTCCTCACCCTCGATTACGAGGTGTTCTTCGGGCGCGAGAGCGGCAGCGTGCGCCGCTCGGTGATCGAGCCCACCGAAGCCTTGCTCCGGATCGCCGGAAAGCACGGCGCCCGGCTGGTGTTCTTTGTCGATGCCGGCTTCCTGCTTCGCCTGCGCAGCGACATGGGCGCCTCGGCGCGCTTGCGCTACGACCACGCCGACCTTTGCCGCCAGCTCGAGGCCATCGCCCGGGCCGGCCACGAGCTGCAGCTGCACATCCATCCGCACTGGGAGACCACGCGCTGGAACGAGCAACGCGGCTGGGAGAGCGACCTCACGCACTTCGCGCTGCAGTCGTTTCCCGCTTCCGAGATCGGGCGGATCGTGCGCACGTACGCCGCGGCCTTGCGCGAGATCGCCGGACCCGACTCGGCCTACGCGTATCGCGCCGGCGGCTGGGTGATCCAGCCCTTCGCGCCGATCCGCGAGGCGCTGCTCGCCAACGAGGTCACGATCGACAGCACCGTCTTCGCAGGCGGCGTGCGGGCCGGCAGCGTGCAGCCCTACGATTTTCGCGGCGCGCCCGCGAAGTCGCGCTGGCGCTTCGACCGCGATCCCTTGCGCGAGGTGGCAGACGGTCCCTTCCTCGAAGTACCGATCTCGAGCCGCCGCCTGGGGCCGCATTTCTTCTGGCGCATGGCGCTCGCGAAGAAAGCGGGCGGCGCGCGGCACCGCGCTTTCGGCGACGGGCGCGCGGTCGCCATGGACGGCGGGGACCTGGCGAGCAAGCTGCTGCTGCCCAGCACCAGCGTGGTTTCCCTCGACGGCTACAAGGCGAGCTTCCTGCGCACCGCATTCGACGAGCACCACGCGCGCGGCGCCGGGGACTTCGTCGCCATCGGCCACCCGAAGGCGCTCACGCCCTACAGCCTCGCGCGCCTGGAAGAGCTGCTCGCGACGCGACAGGTCGAGACCCACACCTTCGCCGCCTATCGTGATCGCACCAACGTGAAACCCCTGGAGAGGATCGCCGCGTGACGGCCAAACCGCTGGTTCACCTCGTGGCCGGAGCCCGGCCCAACTTCATGAAGATCGCCCCGATCGTGCGCGCGCTGCGCCGCGACGGCCGCCTCGACTACCGGCTGGTGCACACCGGCCAGCACCACGACCGCGAGATGAACGACGTGTTCTTCGAGGAGCTGGGCATTCCCCAGCCCGACGAGCGGCTGGGCTGTGGCGGCGGCAGCCATGCGGAGCAGACGGGAAAGATCATGGTGGCGTACGAGGCGCTCTGCGCGCGCCAGCGCCCCGATGCCACCGTCGTGGTGGGCGACGTCAATTCCACGCTCGCCGCCGCGATCGTCGCGCGCAAGATGGGCGTTCGTGTCGCGCACGTGGAGGCGGGCTTGCGCAGCGGCGACATGGCCATGCCCGAGGAGATCAATCGCCGCGTGACCGATTCGATCAGCGACTGGTTCTTCGTGACCGAGCCCAGCGGCGCCGGTCACCTGCTGCGCGAGGGGAAGCCGGGCGCGAGCGTGCACGAGGTCGGCAACGTCATGGTGGACAACCTGCTGCACCAGGTGGAGCGCCTCGCCGCGATGGACACGGCCGCGCTCGAAAGCGACGCGATCAAGCGCCGCCTCGGCCGTTTCGGCGTGGTGACCCTGCACCGTCCCGCCAACGTGGACGATGCCGAGGCGCTGCGGGGCCTCGCGGGCGCGCTGCGCCAGGTATCCGCCGACCTGCCGCTGGTCTTCCCGGTGCACCCGCGCACGCGCGCGAACCTCGAGCGCTTCGGCATCGACCTGGGCCCGCGCGTGCACCTCATGGGCCCGCAGCCGTACATGTCGTTCCTGCACCTGTGGAAGGACGCCGTGGTCGTGCTCACCGACAGCGGCGGCCTGCAGGAGGAAACCACCGCGCTCGGCGTGGCCTGCGTCACCTTGCGCGACAACACCGAACGCCCGATCACCCTCGAGCAGGGCACCAACGTGCTCGCCGGGACACGCCCCGATCGCATCGTCGCCGTCGCGCGCGAGGTGATCGCCACGGGCGGCAGGCGCGGCAACCGCATTCCCCTCTGGGATGGCAAGGCCGCCGAACGCATCGTCAACGTGCTCGCGAAGGAGCTGGAAGTGGCCCTCTCATCCCCCATCCCCCATCCCCCGTCCCGCGTTTCGCTCTTCGGCTGCAACGTCGACAACCTCTCCATGGAGGAGACCCTGGAGAAGGTGGAGTCCTTCATCGCCGATGGCCGCGCGCACCAGCACGTGGTGGTGAACGTGGACAAGCTCGTGAAGGCGCGCGACGACCCGGGCCTGCGCCGCATCATCAACGATTGCGCGCTGGTGAACGCCGACGGCATGCCGGTGGTGTGGGCGGCGCGCATGCTCGGCGTGCCGCTCAAGGAGCGCGTGGCCGGGGTGGACCTCTTCGAGGCGCTGCTCGCGCGCGCGGCCGAGCGGGGCTGGCGCGTGTACCTGCTGGGCGCTCGCGAGGAAGTGGTCACGCGCGTGCGCGAGCTCGCGCAGCAACGCTTTCCCGGACTGCAGGTGGCCGGCCACCGCGACGGTTACTGGAAGGACGCCGAGGAACCCGCGGTCGCCGAGCAGGTGCGCGCATCGCGGCCGGACATCCTCTTCGTGGCGATCAGCTCGCCGCGCAAGGAGCGCTTCCTCGGCCAATGGCAGGGCCACATGGCGGTGCCCTTCGCCATGGGCGTGGGCGGCAGCTTCGACGTCTTCGCGGGGCTCACGCGCCGCGCCCCGGTGTGGATGCAGAAGTCGGGCCTCGAGTGGTTCTTCCGCTTCCTGCAGGAGCCGCGGCGCATGTTCCGGCGCTACTTCGTGGACGACATGGCCTTCTTCGGCATGCTGGCGCGCGAGCTCTGGCTGCGCCGCCGCCGCGCGGTGAAGCGCGCCGCCGGCGTGGCGTTGTCGGTGGCAGCCGCCGCGGCCGCGGTCGGTTCGATCGAGAGCTGACATGCCCCGTATCGTGATGCTCGGCAGCGCGTTCGACGTGCGCGGCGGGGTCTCGGCCATGGCGCGGGTCTGCGCGCAGCACGGCCTGTTCGAGCGCTGGGACGCGCTCTACCTCGAGACCCACTGCGATGGCTCGCGCACCGACAAGGCGCGCAAGGCGGCCGCGGCCTGGCTGCGCTTCATGAAGATGCTGCTCGCGGGCGACGTGGCGCTGCTGCACGTCCACCTCAACTCGGATGCGAGCTTCTGGCGCAAGGCGGCGTTCATCGTGCCGGCGCTGTCGCTGGGCGTGCCGTATGTGCTGCAGATCCATTGCGGCGGCTTCGCCGACTTCTACCGCGAGCGATGCTCGCCGCGCGCGCAGCGACTGGTGCGCCGGGTGCTGCGGGGCGCGCGTTCGGTGGTGGCGCTGTCCGAGGGGTCGCGCCAGGCGCTCACCTTCATCGATCCGGGGCTGGCCGTCGCGGTGGTGCCGAACCCGGTGGCGATCCCCGGGTGGAGCGCGTCGCTCGACGAGGGCCCGCCCACCGCGCTTTTCCTCGGCATTGTGAAGGACGCGAAGGGCGCTTTCGACCTGGTGCGCGCCTGGCCGGCCGTGCGCGAGGCGATTCCCGAGGCTCGCCTGGTGATGGCGGGCGCGGGCGAGCTCGAACGCGCTCGGGAGCTGGCCCGGGAAGGCGGTTTCGAGGATGCGCTCGAGACTCCCGGCTGGGTGCTCGGTGCCGACAAGGAGGCGTTGCTGCGGCGGGCATGGGTGTTCGTCCTTCCGTCGCATTGGGAGGCGATGCCGATGGCGATCCTCGAGGCCATGGCCGCGGGCCTGCCCGTGGTGGCCACGCGGGTCGGCGGCATCCCCTACACGGTGGGCGATGGCGTGACCGGCACGCTGGTCGAGCCGCGAAACTTGAATGCGCTCTCGCAGGCGCTCGTCGGCGTGCTGGGCGACGCGGCGCGGCGCCGCGCCATGGGGGCCGCGGGACGGGCGCGCGCATCCGACGAGTTTTCCGCCGAAAAGGTGATCCCTGCCATCGAATCCTTGTGGCGGGCGATCGTTCCCCGGGCCGAGCGCGGCGAAGCCCCTCCAGACGGACTACGGCCTGCCGCGTAGGACGCCCCTTCCGGGTCAAGTCCCACATCCATCCTAGGCACTCATCCCCCGCAACGATCCGTGGAGCGCTACAAGACATGAAGATCAGCATCATGGGCCTGGGCTATGTCGGCGCGGTTTCCGCCGGCTGCCTCGCCGAGGAAGGCCATGAAGTCACCGGCGTCGATCCGCAGCAATCGAAGGTCGATCTCATCAATGCGGGGCGCACCCCGATCATCGAGCGCGACATCGGCGAGATCATCCAGCGCAACGTCGAGGCGGGGCGGCTGCGCGCCACCACCAACGTGTACGAGGCCGTGCGCCACACGGACCTGTCGCTCATCTGCGTGGGCACGCCCAGCCAGGGCAACGGGCACATCGACCTTTCCTACGTGAAGCGCGTCTGCCAGCAGATCGGCGAGGCGCTTCCCGACCACCATGGCCATACGGTCGTCATCCGCAGCACCATGCTGCCGGGCACGATGCGAAACGTGGTGATCCCGGCGCTGGAGGAAGCCTCGGGCCTCAAGGCCGGGCAGGACTTCGGGCTGTGCATCAACCCCGAGTTCCTGCGCGAAGGCACCGCGGTCCACGACTACTTCAACCCGCCCAAGACGGTGATCGGCGAGATCGACCGCGCGAGCGGCGACGTGCTGGTGAAGCTCTACGGCCACATGCCTTGCCCGCTCATCCGCACCGACTACGAGACGGCGGAGATGGTGAAGTACGCCGACAACACCTGGCACGCGCTGAAGGTGGCCTTCGCCAACGAGATCGGCAACATCTGCAAGGGCCTCAAGCTGGACAGCCACAAGCTGATGGACATCTTCTGCCAGGACACGAAGCTCAACCTGTCGCCGTACTACCTCAAGCCGGGCTTCGCCTTCGGCGGCTCGTGCCTGCCGAAGGACGTGCGCGCGCTCGCATACAAGGCGAAGCTGCTCGACGTGCAGGTGCCGATCATCAACGCGATCATCCCTTCGAACCAGCTGCAGATCGAGCGCGGCATCCAGTCGGTGATCGACAAGGGCAACAAGAAGGTCGGCATCCTCGGCTTCAGCTTCAAGGCGGGCACCGACGACCTGCGCGAGAGCCCGATCGTGGAGCTGGTGGAGCGCCTCATCGGCAAGGGCTACGACCTGCGCGTCTACGACAGCAACGTGCGCATGGCGGCCATCCACGGCGCCAACAAGGAATACATCCTCAACCACATCCCGCACATCTCGAAGCTGATGGTGGGAAGCATCCAGGAGGTCCTCGACCACGCCGGCACCATCGTCATCGGCAACGGCTCGGCCGAATTCCGCGAGGTGCCGCGATTGCTGGTCCCGCCGCAGCAGGTCGTGGACCTGGTGCGCATCTCGGAGTCGTGCAGCCTCGAGGGCCTGTACGACGGCATCTGCTGGTAGGTCCCGCAAGTGAGGAGGGCGCACGTTGATCGAAGCCATAGAGCTCTTCCCCTGGGCCGGTGACGCCATGACCACGCTGCTCGAGCCGCTCGCGGCCCTCTTCATCCCGCGCAAGCGGGAAGAGAGCCGCGCCCCCGAGCGCCTGCGGGCGCATTACCTGGTGGAGCGACGGCTCGCCGACCGAATCCGCGCGTCGAAGTCCGCCGATGAGCGGCGCGTCATCTTCGCGACGATGTACGCGGAGCTCTTCTCGCAGGTGCCCGACCACCCGCGCATCGCGGCCAAGGGCGCCTCGACCGCTTCTCGCGAGCGCGACCTCGGCTGGAACCTCGCGCAGTTGAAGCCCTACCTTTTCGACGGATGCACGTTCCTGGAGGTCGGAGCCGGCGACTGCGCGCTCTCCGCGCGGGTGGCCGCGCGCGCTCAGGACGTCTATGCCGTGGACATCAGCCGCCAGGCCCAGGGCGAGCTGCCGAAGAACGTCCGCCTCGTCATCACCGACGGGCAGAGCATCGACGTACCCCCGGGCACCGTGGACCTCGCCTTCAGCGACCAGCTGATGGAGCACCTGCACCCGGACGACGCGCTCGCGCAGCTGCGCAACATCCATGCGGCCCTCAAGCCCGGCGGCGTCTACCTGTGCGTGACGCCGAACCGCGCCTACGGCCCAAGCGACATCTCCGCCTTCTTCGACGACGAGGCGCGGGGCTTCCATCTCAAGGAGTACACCGTGCGCGAGCTGCGGCGGATCCTCGCCGACGCGGGTTTCCCGAAGACGCACGTGTACGTGGGCGCCCGCGGATGGTTCATGCGCGCGCCTGCATTCCTCGTGGAGGCCCTGGAAGCGACGTTGCTCGCCCTGCCGCCGAAACCGCGCCGCCGGCTGGGCGACATGAAAGTGTTGCGCGCGTTGCTGGGCGTGAGGGTGGCGGGGATCAAACGATGAGCCCCAAAACCGGGGATGGAGCCCAAACCAGGCAGAGGCGCAAACCGGGGACCGTTCCCAAGGTCCTGATCTTGGTCGAGAACCTGCCCAGCCCGTTCGACCGGCGCGTGTGGCAGGAGGCGAACGCGCTCAAGGATGCCGGCCACACGGTCTCGATCATCTGCCCCACGGGCAAGGGCTACGAGGAAAAGTACGAGGAGATCGACGGCATCGCGATCTACCGCTACCGGCTGCCCACCGAGGCCGAGGGCGCGCTGGGTTACCTCATCGAGTATTCGGCGGCGCTCTTCTGGACCTTCCTGCTCTCCTGGAAGGTGCTCTTCACGCGCGGCTTCGACGTGATCCACGCGTGCAACCCGCCGGACCTCTTCTTCCTCATCGGCGGCTTCTTCAAGCTGCTGGGCAGGAAGTTCGTTTTCGACCACCACGACATCAATCCCGAGCTCTACGAGGCCAAGTTCGGCCGCCGCGACATTTTCTGGAAGCTGATGGTCGCGCTCGAGCGCTGGACCTTCCGCATTGCGGACGTTTCGCTCGCCACCAACGAGTCGTACCGGCGCATCGCCATCGAGCGCGGCGGCATGGATCCCGATCGCGTGTTCGTGGTGAGGAGCGGACCCAGCCTGGAGCGGCTCAGGGTCGTGCCCCCGGTGGAGTCGCTCAAGCGCGGACGAAAGCACCTCGTGGGCTACGTGGGCGTGATGGGCAAGCAGGAGGGGATCGACCTGCTGCTCGAGGCCGCGCGCGTGATCGTGCACGACATGAAGCGCGACGACGTGCAGTTCGGCCTGGTGGGCGGCGGGACTTCGCTGGAGGAGATGCGCGCGCTCGCGGCGGAGAAGGGCGTGGGCGACCATGTCACCTTCACGGGGCGCGTGCCGGATGAACAACTGCTCGCGATGCTCAACACGGCGGACGTCTGCGTGAATCCCGACGTCGCCAACGAGATGAACGACAAGAGCACCATGAACAAGATCATGGAATACATGGCGCTCGGCAAGGCCATCGTGCAGTTCGACCTCACCGAGGGCCGCTACTCGGCCCAGGACGCTTCCCTCTACGCGCGCCAGAACGATCCGGCCGACATGGCCGCGAAGATCGTCGAGCTCCTCGACGATCCCGACCGCCGCGCGCGCATGGGCGAGTACGGCCGCAGGCGCGTCGAGAACGAGCTCGAGTGGCGCTACGAGGTGCCCAAGCTGCTCGCCGCCTACGCCGCGCTGTGGCCGGCCGCCGCCGCCGCGGTCCCCACGGGCGCCGGCGCCGCCGACTGATTGTTCAGCAGGGCCGCCAGCGGCGGCCGACGTCGGACTCCAGGTCGTGCGGCGCGCGCACGATGAAGCCCGCGATGCGGTCGCGGATCGCGACGTAGCGGGTGCCGGTAAAGGAGATGTCGAAAGCCCGCACCGAAGGCGCCAGGGCCGCCGCGGCCGTGTCGGGATCGTCGGGCGCGACGTGGGCGCAAAGCACGCGGGCCGGCTCGCCGAAGACTTCGCGGACGCGCGTCGAGGGAGCGCCGCATTCGACGCGGTTGAGCGAAGTCCGGTCCTGTGGCCCGCATTCGTAGGAGATGCCCGCGATGCGGTCGCTCACGAGACGATGCGCACACGGCGGGCCGCGTCGAGGTAGTTGCGCCGATCACCCGGCGCATTCGCCTCGCTCTTCTCCGGGCGAAACGAATCTCCCGCCTCGACCACGCCCTGCCCAAGCCGAACGCCTTTCAGCCGCGTAACCGGCCGTAGCTCGACCCAGTCATCGCGCCACAGGGCGTGGCCGGCTTCCTCATCGTGGCCGACGAAAGCGAACGCCAGGGCGAGTGCGAGAGCGCACGCCCCCAGCACGCCCGAAAGCCATAAGGCCGGCCGCAAAGCCGGCATCCAGGCGACCCGAGGCGGCGTCCGGAAGTAGGCCGCGAGCCCTTTGGGCCTGCGGCGGTGCATTCCGAAAGCGAGCGCGATCCCCGCCCCGATCGCCGCCGCCAGGGGCGAGGTGAATTCCGCCCAGCCGAGCCAGGCGCCGACCAAGGCAAGGACGAAGACGGCAGGCCAACCGCGCGCACCCCATGGCGCTTCCTTTCGCGTTGGCCGATGGTCTCCCGCGGCGGCGCCGGCGCTCAAGCCCCATCCGGAAGGCCGTCCACCGTAGCTACGCCCTGTCGTCCCCCAGAGACGACTTCCAAGTCCTTTGATATCAAGGCAGTAGCCGGACGCTGACGCGCAGCGTCACTGAAAAGCGACGCCTTGTCGTCGTTCGGCTACACCTTGTCGGCGCCGTCCGACACCCGTACAGTGGTTTCCTACAGTGAAATTCGACCTCACCTACAAATCGGTGTCGAAGACGCTACAGCCGTAGCATCCATGCACGTTCCCAAGCTGACTTAAATATCTGAATTAAAACAAAAATTACGTTGTGGCACAGCTCTCGCTTATAGGGGCCACGTTTCACCGTTTCCCCTGGAGAGAGCCATGCAACGACATGTCCCCGCAGCAACTCAGTTTTCCGGCAACCGGGCGCGCACCCTGACCGGAACCTCCCTGTTGATCGTCGCCCTTGCCGCCTATGCCGGCGCCGCCAAGGCGCAGGCGCTGCCCGCGACGGGCGTGGCCGCGGTGCCCACGTACGAATCGGTGGGCCTCTACTGGCAAAGCCCCGGCGGATCCGCCGGCTGCGAAGTGAAATACCGCAAGGTCGGCGAGAGCAGCTGGCGCGAAGCGCTGCCGCTCTGGTACGACGCGCGCGATTCGCAATGCCGCGGCAGCATCGTGCAGCTCGAACCCAACACGCAATACGAAGCGCAGCTCGCGCTCCAGGGCCAGGCGCCCTCGCGTGGCATCACCTTCAACACCTGGGCCAACCAGCTTCCCGTGGCCAAGACCATCGCCGTCAACGCCGGCTCGGCCACCTTCAACGTCGCCGAAGGCGGCAGCCCCTCGGGCTATGTGGTGTACGAAGGCAACGGCGCCACGCTCGACGCGCAGAACTCGGCCAACTACAACATCACGGTCAACGCTTCGTACGTGATCATCCGCGGCCTGAACCTCAAGGGCGCCAAGGCCGACGCGATCCGCATCTCCCCCGACGTCCACGACGTCGTCATCGAGGACAACGACATTTCCGGCTGGGGCCGCCAGCGCTCCGGCAAGTGGGGCGTAGACATGGACTCCGCCATCCGCGCGGTCTGCACGCAGCCCACGCTCACGCGCGTGACCATCCAGCGCAACAAGATCCACGACCCGCGTTACTCCGCGAACTCGTGGAGCGACGGCCACCCGGCCGGCCCGCAGGCGATCGCCTTCGCGCATTGCGGCGGCAACCACGTCTTCCGCCACAACGAGGCGTATTCCACCAACGGCAACTACTTCAACGACATCATCGGCGGCGAGGACAACTTCACCAAGGCGGGCTTCCCCAACTCCGATACCGACATCTACGGCAACAAGCTCTCCCACGCCTGGGATGACGGCATCGAGGCCGAGGGCGCGAACGAGAACGTGCGCATCTGGGGCAACTACATCGACCGCACCGCCATCGGCATCGCCACCACCGCGACTTCCGTGGGCCCCGTCTACATCTTCCGCAACGTCTGGAACCGCGCGCAGATGTTCGAGAAGAAGTCCCTCGACCAGGACGATCGCCAGCCGTTCTTCAAGTCGGGCGGCACGAGCGAGCTCGGCCACGGACGCCGCTACATCCTGCACAACACGATGCTGCAGGCGCGCCAGTCGGGCCTGTCGTACGGCCTGGGCGGTGGCTTCGGCCTCGGCGGCACGGGCTCGTCGCAGCTCATCGAGAACACGTTCTCGATGAACAACATCTACCACCAGTGGAAGGAAGGGAAGGGCTTCACGTACCAGACGGGCTCCTCCAGCTCCTTCGTGACCGACATGTACAACGGCACGCCGGGCGACGCCAAGGTCACCAACGGCATCGTGGGCACGCCGGTGTACGCCTCGGGCCACGGCTGGCAGAGCGAGGCGGGCGGCAACTACCAGCTCGCTTCCTCCAGCCCCGGCTTCGGCCGCGGCACGCGCATCCCCAACTTCAACGACGGCAGCGCCTCGATCGACGTGGGCGCGCACCAGTCGGGCACGGGTTCGATGAAGTTCGGCATCGCCGCCTCTTCGGGCTCGTCGCTCAACGCGGGCGGTGGCACTTCCCCCACGGTGCCGACGACGCCGACCGACCCGACCACGCCGACGACTCCGACCACACCGACGACCCCGACCACGCCGACGACTCCCACCTCGCCGACCTCGCCCTCGACCGGCTCGGGCGTGGCGATGAGCGCGAGCGCGCTCGGCAACTTCGGCACCACGCGCATGCAGACGGTGCAGTACACCAACAACACCGGCTCGAAGGTCACCTTCATCCAGGCCTCGATGTCGAGCACGCGCTACGGGCAGAGCAACACCTGCGGGGAAGTGGCCCCGGGGTCGAGCTGCACGGCGACCATCACGTACTACCCGACCAACTCGGGCTCCGACAGCGGCACCTTCACAGTCACCAGCACCGCGCCCAACAGCCCGCACGTGGTGAGCCTTTCCACGACGGCCGTCTCGGGGTCCAGCACCACGGCGGGCGTCGCTCCTAGCACCTCGTCGCTCGCGTTCACCAGCGCGGCGCGCACTAAGACCGTCCTCTTCACCAACAACACCTCGAAGACGGTCACGTTCATCCAGGCCTCGATGACGAGCGCGCGCTTCGGCCAGAGCAACAACTGCGGCGAGGTCGCCCCTGGGAAGAGCTGCACGGCCACGGTCACGTATTACCCGACCAACTCCGGCTCCGATAGCGGCACCTTCACCGTCACCAGCACGGCGCCCAACAGCCCGCACCAGGTGGCGCTCGCCGCCAGCGGCTCGACGACCACGTCGGCGGGCCTCGCCAACCCGACCGCCCGAGGCGTCACGCCCGTGGTCTGGTTTTCGGGCCGGGAGGATCGTCGATGAGCCGCGCCGTTTCCGTTTCCGAGCGCGGCCAGGTCCGTACTCTCGCCTGCGCGCTGGTCTTCGTGCTCGCCTGCGCGGCGGGCTACGCCGATCGCGTGAAAACGCACACCACCTTTGCAAAGCAGCACCCGAGCGTCTCGAATGGAAGTTCCACGCTCGTCGTCACCGCGGCCATCGCCAAGCGCCTGGCCCGCGAAAACGTCCACTCCGGCATGGTTGCGCCGGAGCCGGTGCGGACGACGATCGCTTGGGCGAGTCCTGGGGTAACGCGCCGATGAGGCGCGCCATCACGAGGGCCGCCCTTGCCGGCGGCCTGGGAGCGGCGTTGGCGTTCGCGGCGCATGCGCAGTCGCTGCCCTCGACCAACGTGCACGCGGTGCCGACCTACGAGTCGGCGGGCCTGTACTGGGCCAGCCCCGGCGGCACGCAGGGCTGCACGGTGCGCTTCCGCAAGGCGGGCACGAGCGCCTGGACCCAGGGGTTGGACCTCTGGTACGACGCGCGCGACGGCGAGTGCCGCGGAAGCCTGGTGCATCTCGCGCCCGGCACCGACTACGAGGCGCAGCTGGGCCTGCCGAACCAGTCGCCGACCCGCGCGATCACCTTCCGCACGTGGGCGAACCAGGTTCCCGTCTCCCGCACGGTGCAGGTCGCGGGCGGCAGCCAGACCCTCAACATCACCCAGGGCGGCAGCGCCTCGGGCTACGTCGTATATGACGGCAAGGGCGCCACGCTCGACGGCGCCAATGCCGCCACGCACAACGTGACCATCAACGCCTCCTACGTGGTACTGCGCGGCTTCAACCTGCGCGGCGCGCGCCAGGACGCGATCCGCATCTCGCCCAATGTCTCGGACGTGATCATCGAGGACAACGACATCTCCGGCTGGGGCCGCCAGCGCTCCGGCAACTGGGGCGTCGACATGGACTCGGCGGTGCGTGCGGTGTGCACCAGCCCGACCCTCACCCGCGTGACCATCCAGCGCAACAAGATCCACGACCCGCGTTACTCCGCGAACTCTTGGTCGGATGGCCACCCGGCCGGCCCGCAGGCGATCGCCTTCGCGCATTGCGGCGGCAACCACGTCTTCCGCCACAACGAGGCGTACTCGACCAACGGCAACTACTTCAACGACATCTTCGGCGGCGAGGACAACTTCACCAAGGCGGGCTTTCCCAACTCCGACACCGACATCTACGGCAACAGGCTCTCGCATGCCTGGGACGACGCGATCGAGGCCGAGGGCGCGAACGAGAACGTGCGCATCTGGGGCAACTACATCGACCGCACCGCCATCGGCATCGCCACCACGGCGACCTCCGTCGGGCCTGCATACATCTTCCGCAACGTCTGGAACCGCGCGCAGATGTACGAGAAGATCGCCTCGCTCGACCAGGACGACCGCCAGCCGTTCTTCAAGTCGGGCGGCACCGCCGAGCTGGGCCACGGCAGGCGCTACGTCTTCCACAACACCATGCTGCAGGCGCGCCAGTCGGGACTGTCGTACGGCCTCGGCGGCGGCTTCGGCCTCGGCGGCACGGGCTCGGCGCAGCTGATCGAGAACACCTGGTCGCGCAACAACATCTACCACCAGTGGAAGGACGGCAAGGGCTTCACGTACCAGACCGGATCGACCAGCTCATTCGTCTCCGACATGTACAACGGCACCGCGGGCGATGCCAGCGTCAGCAACGGCATCGTGGCCAAGCCCACGTACGCGCTCGGCCACGGCCCGGTGAGCGAGGCGGGCGGCCAGTACCAGCTCGCCCTCGGCACCGCGGGTGTCGATGCCGCGACGCGCATTCCGAACTTCAACGATGCGTACCAGGGGGCAGCACCCGACGTCGGGGCCCACGAGAGCAGCAGCGAGGCGATGAAGTTCGGCCTTGCCGGCTCGCCCGGATCCGTCGTGGGGAGCGCCACCTCGACGCCGCCCCCGGCGAGCCCGGGCTCCTACGTGCTCGCGATCTCCAAGGCGGGCAGCGGCTCGGGCACGGTCACTTCGGCCCCCGCCGGCATCTCGTGCGGCGGCGCGTGCTCGGCCAGCTTCACTGCGGGCAGCGCGGTCTCGCTCTCGGCCTCGGCCGCGTCGGGTTCCACCTTCGCCGGCTGGTCGGGTGGCGGTTGCACGGGCACCGGCATGTGCACGGTCACCCTGAACGCGGCGACCGGAGTCACGGCCACGTTCAACGCCGCGAGTGTTCCGACGGGAGGCGCCGTCTCGCTCAGCACGGGCTCGCTCAGCTTCGGCGGCGCGGGCTCCCAGTCCGTGACCTACACCAACAACACCGGTGCCAAGGTGACGTTCATCCAGGCGTCGGTCTCGAGCGGGCGATACGGGCAGGCGAACAATTGCGGCGAAGTGGCGCCGGGGGGCAGCTGCACGGCCACGCTGACCTACTACCCGAGCGGCTCCGGCAGCGACAGCGCCACGTTCACGATGACCAGCACGGCGCCCAACAGCCCGCATGTGGTGAGCCTGAGCGCGGGCTCGAGCACGGGCAGCGCCGCGCCGACGTCCCTCCTGCCGCACTTCTATCGCTCCATCCTGCGGCGCGATCCCGATCCGTCGGGCGAGGCGTACTGGGGCGGCGAGCTCACGCGCCTGTCGGCGATGGGCTCCAACGTGAACGAGGTCTGGTTCGCGATGGCCGCGGTGTTTTTCGCGAGCCCGGAATACGCGAGCCTCGGCCGCGACCATGCGGGCTTCGTGAGCGACCTCTACAAGACCTTCTTCAACCGCGACGCCGACGCCAGCGGGCACGCCTACTGGACGGGACAGATCGTCGCCGGCATGCCGCGCGAAATCGCGCTTGCGACCTTCATGTTCTCGCCCGAGTTCGCGGCCTTCAGCCGGTCCTTCGGCAGCACCGCCTCGCGCGTCGAGGTGGACATGGTGATGGACCTCTATCGCGGCCTGCTCGCGCGATTGCCGGATGCCTCGGGGTTCGGCCATTGGTTGCAGCAGTTCCGGGCGGCCCAATGCCAGGGCCAGGGCGCGGTCTATGCGGTCATGGAGTCGATGTCCTCGGCGTTCCTCAATTCGCCCGAGTACGGCAATCGCCGGCGCGCGAGCTCCCAGCTGGTGGGCGACCTGTACAACGCCCTGCTTCGCCGGGGCGGGGACCTGAACGGCGTGCAGTTCTGGATCCAGCAACACTCGAGCGGGCTGCAGTCGGCCAACCAGATCCGGCGCTCCTTCATCGACAGCAGCGAAGTGGCGCTGCGCGTCGACGCGATCGTTGCGCAGGGTTGCCTGTCCTAGAGGGATGAGGCATGAGGGACGAGGGACGGGGCCCGGTCCCCGTCCCCCCCTGCGTTTCAGCTTTTGTCCTACAAAATCACGGCCCTAAGCCACCTTCCTGAGGCTTCTTCTAGTCCTCTGGGACTAGCGTGCCCAAATACGGCACAGTTGTGATGCAAAGGTGAATTCCTACACTAGTCCTGCCGCGGTTACGTTTGCCGCCTCTAGAAAAGCGGGATTGGGACGATGGAATCCACGATGTACAGCGACGGGACGTACCTTCGCCACAATCCCGAGTGGCATGCGGACGACTCCCCCTGGAAGGCGCGGCATATCGCCCGGATGCTCGAGCGCAACCAGCTCGCCCCGGCGACGGTTTGCGAAGTCGGCTGCGGCGCCGGCGAGGTCTTGCGAAACCTCGCCCAGCACCTGGAGCCGGGCACCCGCTTCTTCGGCTACGACATCTCGCCCGACGCGTACCGGCTGTGCGCGCCCAAGAGCGGCGGCAACTTCGCGTTCAAGCTCGCCAACCTGCTCGAGGAGCCCGCGCACTTCGACCTGGTGATGGCCATCGACGTCTTCGAGCATGTCGAGGACTGCTTCGGCTTCCTTCGCAAGCTGCGCGCCAAGGGCACGCACAAGCTTTTCCATATCCCGCTGGACCTCTCGGCGATGTCGCTCGTGCGGCCGCGAAAGCTGCTCGACATGCGCCGCTCGGTGGGGCACATCCACTATTTCACCAAGGACACGGCGCTCGCCCTGCTGGAAGACACGGGCTATCGCGTGATCGACCACACCTACACCTCCGGTGCCACCGAGCTCGGCAGCCCGGGATGGAAGACGCGGCTCATGAAGGGGCCACGCCAGGCGCTCTACGCCATGAACCCCGACGCGGCTGCCCGGATGCTGGGCGGCTACTCCCTGCTGGTGCTCGCCCAGTAACGGCGATGGGCGACGATCTCCAGGCCAGCATCCTCATCGTCGACGACGATCGGGGCAGCCTCATCGCCATGGAGGAAGTGCTCAAGGGCCTGGGCGCGCGCCTGGTCACCGCGATTTCGGGCGAGGAGGCGCTGCGCCGCGTGCTCGAGGACGACTTCGCGGCGATCCTCATGGACGTGCGCATGCCCGGCATCGATGGCTTCACCACCGCGAAGCTGATCCGCGAGCGCAACCGCTCGCGCCACACGCCGATCATCTTCCTCACCGCGGCCCAGGAAGACCTCTCCACGTCCTTCCGCGGCTACCAGGCGGGCGCGGTCGATTTCATCGTGAAGCCCGTGATCCCCGAGGTGCTGCGCTCGAAGCTCGCGGTCTTCGTGGGGCTGCACGACATGAATCGCATGCTCTCGGCGGAGCTCGCCGAGCGTTCCATGACCGAGCAGCGCCTTCGCACCTCGGAGGAGAACCTGCGCGCGCTCGCCGCGCACCTGCAGTCGGTGCGCGAGGAAGAGCGCATCCACATCGCGCGCGAGATCCACGACGAGCTGGGCCAGGCGCTCACCGGGCTCAAGTACGACATCAACGCGCTCGCCAAGAGCGTTGCCACGGGCGGTGCGGAGGCGATCGGCGACAAGCCCGCGCACCTGTGCCAGCAGATCGATCGCATCATCAACTCGGTGCGGCGCATCGCATCGGGGTTGCGTCCCGAGGTGCTGGACGAGATCGGGCTCGCGGCGGCGGTGGAGTGGCAGGCGCGCGAGTTCCAGCGGCGCACCGGCATCCGCTGCCTGGTGGAGATCTCGCCGGGATTCCACGATCCCGACAAGGAGCGCTCGACGGCGCTCTTCCGGATATTCCAGGAGCTGCTCACCAACGTCGCGCGCCATGCGCACGCGACGCGCGTGAGCGTGCACCTGGCCGACGACGAATTTTTGGCGCTCAAGGTCGAGGATAACGGCCGGGGCATCCAGGAGCAGGAGTTCGAGAGCCCGCGGTCGCTGGGATTCCTCGGGCTGCGTGAACGGGTACTCGCCTTTGGCGGGTCGATCGAAGTAAAAGGGCGGCAAGGGGAGGGCACGACGGTGTCCGTGGCCATCCCCTCGCACGTCCAACAACCGGTATTCCACGCATGAGCTTCGCTACCTCTCAAGTACTACACGGCCAGAAGGGCGCACCCTTGAAGGTCCTGATCGCGGACGACCATCCGGTCGTCAGGCACGGGCTCAAGACGATGTTGAGCTCGGATCCCGAAATCGAGGTCGTCGGCGAGGCTCGCGACGGCGACGAGGCGTTCGAGATCGCGCACCAGCTCGACTGGGACGTGGCCGTGCTCGACTACTCGATGCCCGGACGTGGCGGCGTCGAGCTCCTCGCGGACGTGAAGCACGACTACCCCGAACGCCCGGTGCTCATCCTCTCGATCTATCCCGAGGACCCCCACGGCCTGCGCGCGTTGAAGGCGGGCGCGGCCGGCTATGTCACCAAGGAAAGCGCGGGCGAAGAGCTCACGGCGGCGGTCAAGAAGGTCGCCACCGGCGGGCGCTACATCAGCGCCACGCTCGCCGAGAAGCTCGCCATGCGGCTCACGCCGGAGCAGGAGCGTCCGCCCCACGAGCGCCTCTCCGACCGCGAGTACCGCGTCATGTGGCTGCTAGCGAGCGGCAAGACGCTTCACCAGATCGCCGAGGAGATGCGGCTCTCGCCGTCCACGGTGAGCACCTATCGCGGGCGCATCCTCAAGAAGCTGGGCCTGAACACCAACGTGGACCTGGTCCACTATGCGATGAAGCACCGGCTGATCGAGTAGGCCTACTGCAGCGTCATGTGACAGGTGCAGGTCGTGGTGTTGGTGTACGCCGGGCACGCGTTCCAGGTCCGCTGGCACGCATTCACGCAGTTGAGCAAGACGCTGCCCTGGCCGGGGCAGGCGTTGTTGCACGCCACATAAGCGTCGAGGCAGACCTGGTTGCAGGTGTTGAAGTTGCACCCGGGGAAGGTGCGTGTCGGCTGCTGCACGCTGACCGGCTGCCCCGCGATGGTGATGGTGCCGGTGCGCCCGGTGCCCATGTTCGCCAGGACGTTGACGCTGACCTCGCCGGGCCCGACGCGATTGGCCGGACCCGAGTAGGAGACCCAATCCGCATCGCTCTGGATCGACCACGGGCACGTCGCGGGCGTCTGAACCGTGACGATGACGGTCGATGCGGTGGCCTGCGGCGAAATCGTCGCGGGCGTGACCGTGTAGGTACACGTGACGGTCACCGGGTCGAACCGCGCGTTAACGCCAAGGGACGCGTTCATCACTACGCTGCACCCGCCCATGCCGGCGCAAGCACCGGACCAGCCTGCGAAAGTCGAGCCCGCGGATGGGGCCGCGGTCACGGTGACCTTCGTCCCCGACGCGTGTGAGGGCCCCGCCGGGGTTGCGCCGACGCTTCCCTGGCCAGTACCACTCTTGGTGAGAGTGAGGAGATATTGGGGTGGCGCCACGGGCGGCTGCGCGAACGCGAGGTCCAGGTCGAATTGCCCCACGTAGGGCGATGCCTGCTCCCAGGCGCCTCGCGCGTATCCCAGCCACTCGTACGCCTGTGAGGTCGTGGGCGCGATCAGGCCGCGAACGGTATCGATGGCGTTTTGCAGCGGGGCCTGCATCATCTCCATCGAGCGCTTGAGGTTGTCGGCGTCCACGCGTGAGGAGTCGGAGAGCCCGCGCGCCTCGGCATGCATCATGATGACTACCGAGCCGACAGCCAGCGGGATGAAGATGCCCGTGGCGACCACCGGGATCGACAACGCGGCGCCGGCGGCAGCCGCCACCGCCGCGGCCGCGCCAGCCGCGAGCGACATCTTTTCGCCCGCATCGAGCACCTCGCCGGCCGCGCAGGGGATCATCCCCCCGCCGTATTGGCGGGCCTGGAGATTGCGTCCTTCGATGATGTCGCCGGGATCGATGACGACGGGCTTGAAGAGATCCTTCGGCTCGCACGGGCTCGGCGAATTCGGCCCCAAGGCGAGGAACGTCGCCTCCGCGAGGGAGTCCAGCACGGCGCGCGTCGTTGCGTCGAGAACGAGCGCGCGGCCGCCGACGTTTCCCCAGCTCGCGGCGGTGCCCGTGGCGGACGAAAGCATCGATTGCGCGAGGGCGTTGGATGCGGATTGCAACGGCGTCGATGCGTTTCGCTGCGCCGCGGTCGAGGGCGCGCCCGAATAACGCCCTTCGAGCAGCTGCAGGCGCGAACGCGTATCGGGCGCAATGACGTCGGCAAGCATCGCGAGTTGCGCGGTAAGCGTGCCATTGGCACCGGCGACCGTCGGTGGCGCCCTGACGACGAGGCCGGACATGGGCGCGGAGGCCTTGCGGCCGCCCGCGGTCTGCTGGACCAATTGCACGCTGACATTGCCTTGCCGGAAAACGTCCAGCGCGTGATACGGAGGCACCGCGGCACGAACCTCGGTGGCCGACTTCACCAGCGCCGGCACCTCCACGTCGTATCCCGCGCCGTCGAAGAAGCGCACGGACGTGCGTGCGGACACGTTTATCCCGGAAACGGTGAGCACCAGCGGCGCGAGCGGATTGGCTTCCATCTTGCTCAGGCTCGCGATTGCCGGCGTTTCGAACCCTGGGACGCAGCCGGCGGCGATCACAGCCTGCACGCGCGCGCCGAACTCGGTGCTGTTGAGAAATCCGAGGGCGCGCACGTCGTTGCGAAAGCGCGCGCCGCTGTTGAGCTCGTTGATCCAGAATTGCACTCCCGAGATGTCGCCGCCCCGGCGCAGGAACGAGTAGTACATGTCGGTCACGAATTGGGTATTGGTGCGCCTGCGGTTGTCATACTCGGGGTTGAACATGAAGCCCGCGGAAATCTCGTCGACAGCGGTGTAGACGGGGCCCGCGCCCTGGCATTGGGCGATGCGCAGGCGCTCCAGCCAGAATTGCAGCGAGGGCGTGTCGGGCAGGCGATTGAGCAATCCGCGGAAGAAGTCCACCACCATGTTCATTTCCGGGCGCACGTTCGGAACGCCGAAGATGGCCTGCGTGAAGGTGCGGAACTCTCCGGAGAACATGAACGAGAACAGGACGACCTCGCGCGGCAGGCCCGCCGCGATCTGCGCTGCCCAGAAATTCAACCCGCCCGTATCGGGCGCGCGGTTGAAGAAGGTGTTGTAGAGGTCGGTGACGAATTGCGCGTCGGTCTTGTTGGCTGCGAGGTATTCGGTGCTGTTGAAGAAATAACCTGCCATCACGTACCAGGTTTCGTTTACGTCCACGCCGAGCGCCAGCAGGCGCGCCGCTTCGGACTCCCAATAGTCCTTTCCCGCGGCGTCCGGATCGCGATTCAGGATCGCCCGGTAGTAATGGGTCACGAGGGATTTTTCCGCATTGCCCGCGAGCGCGACCGAATGCGGACTTCCGGGCGCATTGCTTGCAATCGACAAGGTCCCTGCGACTGCGGCCGTGGAATTGAGTGCTCCACCCGCAACGGCGGGGGAAAACGCGAGCTGCAGCGAGCATGCGCCGCCGGGTTGGAGGGTGGCGCACCCATGCGCAACCGTGAATTGCGGGCTGGACGTGGCCACGCCCGACACGACGAGGGGTCCGGAGCCGTTGTTGGTGAGGGTCACGGTGCGCACCGGAGAAGTGGTGCCCATCGACTGTGCGCCGAAATCGATCGCGCTGCGGTCCAGGACGAGCCCCGGCACGCTCGCGGCCGATTGCACCGTATGGGTGTGGAAGGTGGAGTTGGAGGGGAGGAAGGTGCCGCTACCGGAGTATTCCGCGGTGAAGGTGTGCATGCCGGCGGATAGGTCGGGCAGGCTGCATCCTGCCGAGCCGGCGACCAGCGTGAGCGGCCCGCACCGCGCGACCTGCGCCTCCTTGATCGTGACGGTGCCCGTGGGAGTTCCGCCGCTTCCCTGCACCGTCGCGGTAAACGTGGCCGCCTGGCCCACGACCGACGGGTTGGGAGTCGAGGCCAGCGTGGTGGTCGAGGCTAGCGTGTTCAAGGTAAACGTGGCGGCGACGCTGCGCGCTGCGCTCATGGTCACGTTGCATGCACCCGTGCCCGAGCAGGCGCCGCCCCAACCCGCGAAGCTGGAGGACGAGTCCGGCGAAGCGCTCAACGTGACGGAGGTGGATGCGGCGAAGGACGCGCTGCACGTGCTTCCGCAAGAGATTCCTGCGGGCGAGGACGAGACGCTCCCATTGCCGCTGCCCGATCGTGTCACCGAAAGCGGGAAAGTCGTGGTTGGAGTCAAGGCCTCGACGGAGGCGAGGACACCGCCTCCCAGCTGCGATCCGCCGAACACATGCAGCTCACCGTCGATCGTTGCCGTGCCCGCTGTGCCGCGCGGAACCATCATCGACGGGCCGGTAGCCCAGGCATTTGTCGACGGATCGAAGACCTCCACCAGGGTGGTCGGGGGGCTGGTGTACTCGCCGCCGACGACGTAGATGAGGCCGTTGCGGACGCCGGCCGCGGCGCCCACGCGAGCGGTGGGCATCGACGCCTTGCTGCTCCACGTATCGGTGGCCGGGTCGTAAGCCTCGACGGTCGCGAGCGTCGCCGAGCCGCTCCACCCGCCGAATACGTAGACGAGCCCGCCCGCCTCCGCAGTCGCGAACCACATGCGCGCAGTAGGCATGCTCGCGCGGGAGCTCCAAGAGTTCGTCGCCGGATCGTAGGCCTCGACCTTGTTCGTCACGGCATTGCCGAGCCCGCCGCCGATCGCATAGAGCCGCCCGCCGACAGCCGCGACCCCCAGGCGCCCGCGCGCGGTCGGCATGGGGGCCTTGATCGTCCAGCTGTCCAGCGCCGGGTCATAGGCGCCGAGTGTGGCGAAGGACGATCCGCAGTTTGTCAGGCCGCCAACCGCGTACACGATGCCGTTGATCGAGGCAGCGCCGGCGCCGTCGGGGCCCCAGGGCATCGCGGCCTTGTTGCTCCAGGTGTTGGCTGCCGCGTCGTAAGCCTGGTTGGTGCTCAGGTATTGGCAGGCGACCCCGCCTTGGTAACCGCCGAGCACGTAAATCCGGCCACTGACCACCGCAGCCGCAGCCGAGGAGCGCGCCGTCGGCATTGGCGCCTTGGCGAACCATGTCTGGGCGGCGCAGGGGAAGGAAGCCGCCAGCGTGATGGCGACAAGGAAGGGTATTAGCGAGGCGTGCCGAGTCAAGCCCATGGGCCCCCCGATTGCGAGCGCAGTTTGCGCTCGTGACGGTAGCAAGGCAACCATCCGCCGACTGGATGAGAAGGCGAGCTTTCCCGGCGGTAGAATCAGACCATGGACTCGTTCGCCATTTTCCTTGCCGCGGCACTCGCCGCGCCCGCGCCGGCGGAGAAGCTCGATTTCGACCGCCCCACGCGAGAGATCGAGACATCGCTCCATTCCCCGCGTATCCAGGACATGCTGACCGCCGCCATGGCCCAACCCTATGGCGTGAGCCGCATGCCCTGTCGCGCCATGCAGCTGCAACCGCTCAAGGGGTGGAAGCCTGCCCGGGAGCCAAGCGGCAAGATCGCCTGGATCGAGGGGCCGGTCGCGCGGGCGAAATGGAGCGGTATCTACGGGACCTGCTATATCGAGACACCGGCCGGCCGCGCCGCACTGGAGGCATCCGAGCGCGCTGCCCTCGAATGCGAATGCAACGGCTGGCTGCCACAGGGCGTGGGACGCGTACCCCTCCCGTGATGTAGGAATCGTCCTACAACGCCATCGCCACCTGGCCTATGTGTGGCTCCCCGCGCTCGTGACAGCATCGAGCCATGAGCGCGATCCTCCAGTCCTTCGAACAAGCCCTCTCGCGAGAGGATCTGATCCGCGCGACCTCGCGGATCGTGGAGCAGAAGCTGCGCACGGAGCCCCTGCCATTGATGGAGCTGGCCGGCATGCGCATCGAGTCCCTCGACGACATCGAGTCCTGGATCGATCGCATCGGCCGGGCGATCGCGAGCGCGCCGCTCATCGGGTCCATCGAGGAGGAGCGTGCCCATCGGCTGCTTAGCTATTTGCTCATCGCCTCGATCCGGGCTCGGCAGCTGTCTTAAGCTGTGGCAGAAAAAACAAAAAGGCGCCGAAGACGGCGCCTTTTTCATTCTGGTGGGTCGTAATGGGATCGAACCATTGGCCCCTGCCGTGTGAAGGCAGTGCTCTACCGCTGAGCTAACGACCCGAAGGGAAGCGATATTTTAACAGAGGAGCACCCGTCTACGGCACGGGCGAGGTGCAACTCGCTGCCGCGACGGCGCCGATACGGGCGGCGAACTCGGGCGAGCCCAGGAACGCCAAGCGCACTTCATCGCGCGAGCTGCCACCGCTGGTCAAGGCGCCCACCCATTGGTTGAAGCCATCCACGTCCGCGCCCCGGCGCATGAAGGCGTTGTACAAATCGGTCACGAAGTCCCGATTACTCGCGCTGGACGCAAGGTACTCCGCACTGTTGAAGAAGGCGCTCGAGATTTGCTGCGCGCCCGCCTGGACGGCCGCCGTTCGCTGTTCCGCGGGTAAGCACTGCGCGGTGCGAAACGCATTGACCCAGGTGCGCAAGCCACCGTGGTCAGGCAACCGCCCCAGCGCACCCCGGTAGAAGTCCACGACTACGGCGACTTCCGGCCGGATCGTCCACGCGCCTAAAGCGCTCGCCATGTATGACTCGAATTCCGGCGAGAACATGAAGGCGAACATCACCATCTCACGCGTGAGTCCCGATGCCAGGACTTCTGACCAGTGACGTTTGCCGGAGGGATCGACGGGTCGATCGAAAAAGGTGAGGTACAGTCGCTCGACAAAATGCTCATCGCTCAGCGGCGCCGCCAGGAATTCCGGGCTGCCGAAGAAGTACATCGCCATCGCTACGTATGCTTCGCGCGGGTCGATGCCGAGGGTGGCCAGTCGATTGACCTCCGCGGGCCAGAAGGAAATTCCGGAGGGGTCAGGGTCCCGCCCCAAAATGGACCGGTAGTAGTGCCCCATGAGGGAGCGGCCGGCCAGCGGATAGGCTGCCACGCTCTCCGCGAGATTCGCGGTCGATGCTGCGAAGTCCAGGTAATGGCGCGCATGCACAAGGCGATCGCTACCAAGGAGGACCTCTCCGTAAGGGATGCCCGCCGGTGGTTCCCATGCCAAATCCAGCGAGCGGTCGGGCAGGGTCGAAAGCGCGGCGAGGCCGGCGCGTGCGGCCCCGTTGACCGTCGAAAAATAGCCTGACACATAGACGCGGTGGCGAGGCAGGTCGAGCGCCATAGAGGTCACCGCCATGTCGCGCGACTGCGGGCCGAACTGCCCCATAGGTTCGCTGGGTGTGCTCGACGTCGCCGTCGTCACCCGACGTTCGAGGCCGAAACCACCCGCGGCGTAGAGGAAGCCGTCGCGACCCACCGTGAGGGCGTGGACTGTGCCGAGGCTGGTTGCCCCGATGCAGCCAGGAGTCGCCTTCCCCTGCAAATCAGGGGGCTGCCCGTTTGCCGAGGCTGGGGCAACCGTCGCCACCCGCGCGATTCCCGGCCGGCCCCAGCCTTCCGCGCCGGCCTGCCCGGTGAAATTGCCGCCGATGTACAGAAAATCCACGCCATCGTGTGCGAGCGCGTTCACGCGCGGGTGCGTGAACCACAGGATGTAGCACCCCAAGTCGCCTGAGAGAACGACTTCGAAGAGCGGATCGCGCACCCCTCCTGGCGAGACCTTGTGCACGTACGCCAGAGTCGCGTCGGCGGTGTACGCCGCCGTCGTGCCCACGTAGATGTTGCCCGCGAGGTCGGTGGTCACAGCCGTCGCGCTATGGCTTGGCGGTGGCGTATACACCACCTCGCTCGCGCCGGTCGCCGCATCCACGCGGTGCACCACCACGTTCCAGACGAGCCATCGGCCCAGCGAATCCCGGTGAGCACCCTCGGCACCGAAGCCGGCCGGCGTCTGCGGCTGCCAGCTATCCAGCTGGTTCGTCGAGGTGATGCGCGCCAGGCCATTGCGGGGCTGGCCGTTCACCGCATTGAAGCCTCCCCCGATGAGGTAGCTGCCATCCGCTTCGATGGCCAGCACGCGCACCGGCGGATGTGCAAGGCCGGTACTCGTGAAGCTGAGCCCAGAAAGGTCGGGGGAAGGAAGGCGCGCCATCGGAGCGGCCAGCGCGCCGGAATGAAACGCCATGGCCAGCATTAGAAGCAGGAATTGCGCGGCCGTCCGTGATGCACTGCGGGGTTTGGGCACGGGAACGCTCCAACTAGGGCATCGGGGAGGTGCATCCCGCAGCAGCGATCGCCTCTATGCGCGCGGAAAACTCGGGCGATGCCAGGAACTGGTAGCGCACGTCATCGCGCGTGAGCGAGCCGTTGTCGAGCGCCGCTATCCAGCCCTGGAAGCCCGATGGATCGGCGCTTCGGCGCAGGAATGCGTTGTAGAGATCCGCGACGAACGCGGCGTTCGAGGGCGGGCTGGCCCAGTATTCGCCGCTCGTGAAGAAAGCGCCGGAGATGTCCCATGCCGCCTGCCTGATTGCGCCCGCCGCATCCGACGACTGGCATTGAGCCGCACGAAACCGGTTTACCCAAGCACGCAGTCCCTCCGGCTCCGGCGGCCGGGAGAGAGCACCTCGATAGAAGTCCGCGACCACGTCCACCTCCGCGCGGGCCGCATTATTGCCCAGGATCGAGGTCATGTAGGTGCCGAATTCGCTGGAGAACATGAAGGCGAACATCACCATGTCGCGGGTGAGGCCAGCCACAAGCTGTCCCATCCAGAACGACTTGCCGGACGAGTCGGAAGCGCGATTGAAGAACGTGAGGTAGAGCCGCTCCACGAAGTCGCCATCCGACAGCGGCGCCGCATTGAATTCGGCGCTGCCGAAGAAGTACATCGCCATCGTGATGTAGCCTTCGCGAGGATCCACCCCGACGGCGGCGAGGCGGTGCACCAGCCCCGGCCAGAAGCTCACGCCGGATGGATCGGGTGCGCGGCCGAGGATAGATTGGTAGTAGTGCGCTGCGATGGATGTGCCGGCGCGCGGGAAGGCGAAGGCGATCGACTCGGCAGGCGCGGTGTTCTCGGGGTTGAAGCCTGCGGCGAAGAGCGCGCCAGAGCGCAGGAAAAGCCGGTTGGGCTGCGGTATGTCGCTCGGTGGATCCCAGGCAATGTCGAGAGCGGAATCGGGCAGCGTCGAGAAGGCGGCGAGTCCTGGCCGGGGTTGTCCACCAGCGCTGGTGAAGCCACCCGCCACATAGATGCGGTGGCGCTCCAGGTCCAGCGCAACGGCGTGTACGGTCGGATCGGCTGTCGGGAATCCCAGGTCCCAGCCGGCGCCGTAGCCCAGCGTGAAGCCGACGCTCGGATCGAAGCGTTTCACGCCGAAGCCGCCCGCCACGTACAGGAGTCCGTCGCTTCCCGAGACCATGTCATGGACGATGCTGGAAGGACCGGGAACGCAGGTGAGCTTTGGCCCCGTCCCGGGATCGCTGCCGGCGAAACCGCCCGCGAGCGGCACTGTGTACGTCATCAGCAGGCCGGGACGAGACTGCGTGCCGCCACCGCCACCGCTACCGGAAGCGAAGTCGCCTCCGACGAAGAGGCGGTTCTGCTGGTCGTGATGAAGAACCGTCACGCGAGCAATACCGAAGATGTTCGGGCACGTGACCTGCCCATCGAGGCGCACCTCGAAGGTCCCGTCGGCGGCTCCGGACGAGGTGAGCTTGCGCACGATCGCTTCGGTCACCCCGCTGAACGGCCCGAAGCGATTGAGGGCGAAGTAGATGTTCCCCGGCAGATCGGTGGTAACCGCGCCGATGTTGATGTTGTCCACCGCGGGCACGAGCAGGGTCATGGTCGCGCCGGTGGTCCCGTCCACTCGGTAGAGCTCGCGCGTTCCAGTGACGATCAGCAAATTGCCCGATGGCTCCTCGTGGACGATCGCAGCGCCCACGGGAGTCGCCGGGTTCCATGCCATGTCGATGGTGGAATCCGGAAGGATGCGAACCACGCCGTTCCGCGGCACGCCGTTTACTGCCGTGAACGGTCCGCCCAGGATGATGCGTCCGGCCCTGTCCGCGAGCTTGAGGGCAACCTGGCTGGTGGTCGCCCCGGTAAATGTGTAGCCGGCGAGGTTGGGGTGCGCAAGCCGCGGGGTCGCCGCCGAGGCCGCCAGCGAAAGGAGTGCCACCAGCAATACCGCAAGAGAGGTGCGCGCGTGGCGGGCTGCGGGGTTCATGGCTGCTCCCAATTCGGGTTGGCTCAATGTTACTTCGGCCAGCCTCCTGGCGCGCGTTGCGCCTCGAGCGCCATGCCGAGTTTGCGCCTTGGTGAACGCCCGTAGAATGTCGGGCTCCGCTGTCCGCACAACGTATCGATCCCATGATCCGCACCCGCTTCGCCCCCAGTCCCACGGGTTATCTGCACCTGGGAGGCGCGCGCACCGCGCTTTTCAACTGGGCCTTTGCGCGCCACCACGGCGGCGTCTTTCTCCTCCGCATAGAGGACACCGACCTCGAGCGCTCCACCCAGCAGTCGGTGAACGCCATCTTCGACGCGATGGAGTGGCTGGGCCTGGACTGGGACGAGGGCCCGTTCTTCCAGATGAAGCGGCTCGAGCGCTACAAGGCAGCGGGAGACGAGCTGCTTGCGAAGGGGCATGCTTACTGGGACTACACGTCGAAGGAAGAGCTGGACGCGATGCGCGAGGCGCAGATCGCGCGTGGCGAGAAGCCGCGTTACGACCGGCGTTGGCGCGATTCGAAGGACACGCCGCCCGCAGGCCGCCAGCCCGTGCTGCGCTTCAAGAATCCCCTTGCCGGCGAGGTCTCCTGGGACGACCTGGTGAAAGGTCCGATCACGGTCTCCAACGAGGAGCTGGACGACCTCGTGCTGCTGCGCGCCGACGGCGTGCCCACGTACAACTTCGGCGTGGTCGTGGACGACATCGACATGGCTATGACGCATGTCATTCGCGGCGACGACCACGTGAACAACACGCCCCGCCAGATCAATCTTTATCGGGCGCTCGGCGCGGCGCTGCCGCTCTTCGGCCACGTGCCGATGATCCTCGGCAGCGACGGCCAACGACTGTCCAAGCGCCATGGGGCCGTCAACGTGATGCAGTACGAGGAGGACGGTTATTTGCCCGACGCGATGGTGAATTACCTCGCGCGTCTGGGCTGGTCCCATGGCGACGAGGAGGTTTTTTCCCGCGCGCAGCTCATCGAGTGGTTCGACCTCGCGCACGTGAGCAAGTCGCCCGCGCGCTGGGACCCCGAGAAGCTCAACTGGATGAACGCCGAGTACCTGAAGCGCCTGGGCGACACGGAGCTCGCCGCTCGGCTGGCGCAGAAGAAGCCCGAGCTCTTCAAGCAGCTAGAAGCGGTGATGGACCCGGTGGCGATGACGGCCGCGGGGCGCGCCAAGTTCCAGCTGCTCGCCGACCACGAGGCCTTCCTCCTGGCGATGGCCGAGCCCAGCCAAGTGGACGAGGCCTTGAAAACCCAGCACCTTGACGAAGCGGGCAGGGCAGTCCTGGCGAAACTCGTGCCCCTGCTGCGCGATCTACCCGAGTGGAGCGCCGCTTCGGTGGGGGCCACGCTCAAGCAGGCGGTCAAGTCCATGGGGGTCAAGCCACCCCAGGTCATGATGCCGTTCCGGGTTGCGGTCACGGGGCTGGCCCAGACTCCCGCCATCGATGCAATAGCTGCCGCCCTCCATAGGGAAACCGTGCTGGCTCGGCTGGAAAGGGCGGTCGCGGGCTGATATAATTTCGGACTCGGTCGGGGGTATAGCTCAGCTGGGAGAGCGCTTGCATGGCATGCAAGAGGTCAGCGGTTCGATCCCGCTTACCTCCACCACTTGATGTCATTCCCGCGAAGGCGGGAACCAGTTTCAAACAGCCGGAAGCCCTCTAGCTTCCGGTTTGTTTTGTCCCCATCGTCTAGAGGCCTAGGACACCGCCCTTTCACGGCGATAACCGGGGTTCGAATCCCCGTGGGGACGCCAGAAGGAAAAAAGCCGCCCAATCGGGTGGCTTTTTTTATTTTGCTGTTGCCAGCGACTCGAATGGATGAGGTTCGACCCAGTAGTAACGCCGCGTTACATGTCGCGGCGGCACGAGGGGCGGCGCCGTGCTACAATGGCGCTCGGGTTTTGGCTTCTAAGCGCTTGATTTTCCGTGCCATTCCTGCCGAAGCCACTCCCTATCCGAGGACCTCAAGAGATGACCGAAACCCTGCAGTGCCTCAAGAAGCATGGCCAGCGCCTGGATATCGAGATCGCCAAGGAGATGCGCGTGCCCCTCGCCACGGTGAGGCAGCACCTCACGGCCCTGGCGGTGCGGCGCGAAGCCGTCGTGTGCAAGACGATCCAGTTCCAGAACGGCCGCCCCGTCGAAGCCTGGCAAGGCCGGGTTTCCGGATTCGTCCCGCCGGCAGCGCCTGGGCGCAAGCCGAAGTCGAAATAGGCCCGGCGCTCCCCGCGTCAGGTCTTGTACGAGGGGTCGCGCGTATCGAGCATGCGCAGCAGGGCGGGCCACGCCAGGCCCCCGCCCGACCCGTGCGTCACCCGGTCCCACTGCTCCTGGGCCCCATCGACGATGCCCTGGCCGATGCGGACCAGCCTGCCGCCGCCGGACTGCGCGCGTACCTGGATGGTGCACGCCGTCTCGAAGAGATACATCGACATGAAGGCGTCGGCGACCGAGCGTCCCACCGTGAGCAGGCCGTGGTTGCGCAGCATCAGGAACTTGCGGCCCCCCAGGTCGCGGACGAGGCGCGGCTTCTCGTCTTCGTTCAGGGCCACGCCCTCGTAGTCGTGATAGGCGAGGGAAGCCAGGACGAAAATCGAATGCTGCGATAGCGGCAGCAGCCCTTCTTCCTGCGCCGACACCGAAATGCCGTTCAGGCTGTGCACGTGGAGGATGCAGTCCGCATCCTCGCGCGCGGCATGTATGGCGCTATGGATGGTGAAGCCCGCCGGGTTCACCTCGTGCGGCGAGTCGTCCACCTTGCGCCCGTGCAGGTCGATCTTCACCAGGTTCGAGGCGGTGATCTCGCCGAACATCAGCCCGTACGGATTGATGAGGAAGTGGTGCTCCGGGCCGGGCACGCGCGCCGAGATGTGCGTGAAGATGAGGTCGTCCCAGCGGTAGTGGGCCACCAGCCGATAACACGCGGCAAGCGCCACGCGCTGCCGCCATTCGGCTTCCGTGACGGTGGACTGGACCGAGCGGATCGCGTCGTTCATGGATCACCCCTTGGCAAGGTTGGCGGGAGCGCGCATTATATAGACCGGTCTAGCTGAGAAGTCAACGACGCCATGGAGATACCCCCCCCGCGCGACCGCATGATCGAAGCCGCCATCACCCTCATGCGGCGCTCGGGCTACTCGGGCGTTGGCATCAACGAGGTCCTCGCGGAAAGCGGCGCGCCGAAGGGCTCGATGTATCACTACTTCCCGGGCGGCAAGCGGCAGGTCGCAGCCGAATCGCTCGCTACCTATGCGGGGCGCGTGGTGGCCTTCATCGATGCGAGTCTCGCGAGGGGCCGCACCCCGGCCGGCAAGGTGCGGGCGCTGTTCGCCGCTTTCGAGCAGCGGCTGCTCGACTCGGACTACCGGCAGAGCTGCGCCGCGGGCTGCGTGAGCCTCGATCTCGACCCCGAGCTGGAAAGCGTGCGCGCCGTGGTCGAATCCGCCTTCGCCGACTACATCGCGGTGATCGCGAGCCACTTCGAGCTGGGCAACGCCACCCGCGCGCGCTCCTTCGCGGGATTCGTGCTCACCGCGATCGAGGGCGCCTACGTGCGGGGGCGAGCGGAGCGCTCGGGCAAGGCGTTTCGCGAGGCCGGTGAATGGCTCGCGCGGCTCGTCGCGGTCGAGTCGCGCGACGCGTGAGCCGGCAACCCGAGATCACCTGGCTGCCGCGCGATGGGAACGCTCCACCAGCTTCGGGTCGCTGATCCGCGCGGCGATGGCCGCTAACGCGTCGGTGGGGCCACGCCAACGCAGTTCCTCCACGCCGCGGAACAGCCGCGTATCGGACCTCAGCGTGGCGAGATTCTTGAACAGCAGCGCGAGCTGGCGATTCTTTCCCAACACGCCTGGCGGAAAATTTTCGATCGCGCCGTACTGCTCGACGAGGCGTGCCGCGCCAATGCGGCCGATGCCCGTGATTCCAGGGTAGCCGTCTGCGGCATCGCCCACGAGCGCGAGAAAGTCGGGGATGTGCTCGGGGATGACGCCGTACTTCTTGCGCACGCCCGCGGCATCGAGGATGACCTTCGCCTTGCGAAGCACCTGGACGACGCGATCCTCACGGACGCATTGTGCGAGGTCCTTGTCCGGCGTCCAGATGCAGACTTGCGCCACGTCCTCGTCCGCGGCCGCCGCGCGGGCGGCAGAGGCCAGAGCATCGTCGGCCTCGAGCTCGACCATCGGCCACACCGCCACGCCCATGGCGCCGAGGGCCTCCTCCAGCGGATGGAACTGCGCCCACAACGCGCGCTCGATTCCGGCCCCCGTCTTGTAGCCCGGCCAGAGCTCATTGCGAAACGATTCGATCACGTGGTCCGTGGCAACGCCGATGTGGGTCGCGCCCTTCTCGATCATCTCGAGGATCGAGTGCAGCACGCCGGCCACGGCACCGAAGGGCGCCGGGCCCGACTTTTCGAAGCGGCGACGGCCGTAGAACTGCCGGAACAGCTCGTAGGTGCCGTCGATGAGGTGAATGGACAGCGGCGGCTTCATGAAGGCGCATTCTCCCTGAACGGCTCAGACTCCTAGGCGCGTGCCGTCCGCTTCGTGCAGGGAACGCCGAACGTTGGCCGCGGCATCAAGTCCTGGCCCGCGCCTCGAGGAAATGCGCCAGCAGCGCCACGGGCCGGCCGGTCGCGCCCTTGTCCTCGCCGCTTTTGGAAGCCGTGCCCGCGATGTCGAGGTGAGCCCACGGATAGGCCCTGGTGAACCGCGAGAGGAAGCAGGCGCCGGTAATCGCGTCGGGATCGCGCGCGCCGATATTGGGGAAATCGGCGAAATTCGACCGCAGCGTGTCCTGGTATTCGTCCCAGAGCGGCATATGCCACGCGCGGTCCCAGGCGCGACTGCCCGCCTCGGTGATTTCCCGCGCCAGGGCATCGTTGTTGGAAAAGAGTCCGCTCGCCACATCTCCCAGCGCGGTCACGATGGCCCCCGTGAGGGTGGCCACGTCGATGACGGCCGCGGGCGTGTACTTCTCCGCGTAGGTGAGGGCATCACAGAGCACGACGCGACCCTCTGAATCGGTGTCGAGCACTTCGACGGTCTGCCCGGACAGGGTGGTCACGATGTCGCCGGGCTTGATCGCGTTTCCGCCGGGCATGTTCTCGGCCGCCGGAACGATGCCCACCACGTTGATCGGGAGCTTCATGAGCGCCGCGGCGTGCAGGGCGCCGAAGACGCTCGCCGCGCCGCACATGTCGAACTTCATTTCGTCCAGCTCGGGCGCGGGCTTGATGCAAACGCCGCCCGAGTCGAACGTGATTCCCTTGCCGACGAGCACGATCGGCAGCGCCTTGCGGGCGCCGCCGCCGTATTCCATCACGATGAGCACCGGAGGCTCGCGACTGCCTCGCGCGACCGCAAGCAATCCCCCCATGCCGAGCCTTTTGATGTCGCGTCGATCCAGGATCCGCACCGTGAAGCCGTGCTGCCTGCCGAGCTTTCGCGCGCGACCCGCAAGGTAGCTCGGGGTGCAGATATTGCCGGGAAGGTTGCCGAGATCCCTCGCGAGCGTCACGCCTTCGGCGATGGCTTCGCCGCGCTCGATGGCTGCTTCGCAAGCCACGGTCCGGGAGGGGCTCTCGAGATGGAAGAGCACCTTTTCCAGCGTGCGCCCTGCCTTTGGCGGCTTGCTCTTCAGCGCGTCGAAAACATACAGAGCTTCCGTGAGCGCAAGCACCGCCTGCTCCAGCTTCCAGGCATTGTCGCGACCCTTGATGGGAAGCTGGTGCAGGCAGAGGGTCACGGTGCCGGCGTCAATGGTCGCGAGCACTCTGGCCGCGGCGCAGAGCGCCTCGCGATAGCGGCTTTCGGACAAGCGGTTCTCGTCGCCGAGGCCGACCAGCAATATGCGCGTCGATGCGAGTCCGGCAACGTCGTGAAGGAGCAGGGTGGTGCCGAGCACGCCCTGCATGTCGCCGCGGGCGACGACATCACCCAGGGCGCCGCCAGCGGCGAGATCGAGCTCCTTCGCCGAAGGCGACAACGTGCCGCCTTCGTATACGCCGACGACGATGCAGTCGCCGCGCTGCCGAGCGGGCCTGGCCCGCGTCAGTCCGAATTGCATCGCAGCCCGGCGTGCCGACAACCCGTCACGGCGTGGAGGATGGGGCTCCGCCCGCGCGCGCTTCCGCGATGCGGCGCGCGAAGACGCCCACGACCTCGCGGTAGAGCGCCTCGCCCAGCACCTGGTCCTCGTTGCCCGCGTCGATGTTCGGGTTGCAGTTGACCTCGATGAGGCAGATGCGCTCGCCCACTTGCTTCAAGTCGACGCCGTAGAGGCCTCGACCAACGAGGTTGGCGGCACGCACGGCCGTGTCGATCACCCGCTCGGGCGCCTCGCCTACGGACATGGCGACGGTCTCACCCTCGATCAAGCGCTGGCCTTCGGTGACCTGGTTCACCTTCCAATGGCCGGGCGCCATGAAGTACTTGGCGACGAAGAGCGGGCGCCGATCGTAGACGCCGATCCGCCAGTCGAAGCCCGTAGGCAGCCATTCCTGGGCGATGAAGAGCTCGGAGACCTGGAAGAACCGCTCGGCTTGCTGGCGCAACTGGTCTTCGGATTCGATCTTCAGCACGTCGAGCCCGAAGCCGCTGTCGGGCAGCTTGAGCACGCAGGGCAACCCCAGCGTCGGCACCACCTGGTCGACGTTGGCTCGATGCACGACGAGTGTCTTCGGCTGCTCGATGCCATGGCGGCTCATCAGCTCGTGCATGTACACCTTGTTCAGGCACTTGAGGATGGACTCGGCATCGTCGACGACCGGCATGCCCAGCGACTCCGCGCGGCGCACGAAGTCGTAGGTGAAGCCGGTGACCTCGGGGCTCGCGCGATTGAAAAGGGCGTCGAACTCGGACAGGCGTTCCAGCGCGTCCGGACCGACGAGCTCCGCTTCCAGGCCTACGAGGGGTGCGGCCCGCACGAGCCGCTGCAGCGCCTCATCGTTGGAAGGCCGGTGAAGCTGGCTCGGGTCCCACAAAATGGCCAGCCTTGGCTGCGCCTTTCCTTTGCCGGCGCCCCGGGGCCTCGCGCGCGGCGCTTCGCCGGCGAACTCCTTGATCGCTTCCAGCAGGAAGGCGCGGTGCTGCGCCGGAATGTCGGCCACGCCGATGGCCTGCAGGGTTTCCAGTCGCCAGTGCCCGTGGGCACGGCGGAACAGGGCGCGCAGCAGGGGCGCACGAACGCCCTCGAAGAGCTGCTCGGCCAGCTCCGGGTGGCGCTGTGCCGGATCCTTGCCGAGATAGGCGTCGAGCTCGAAACGCTCGCTCCCATCGTGGCGAAGGGTCTTTGTCACCAGCGGCTCGAGCTGGCCGGAGAGCGCCTGCACATAGGCGCCGGACTTGAGGTCCTCCACCGTCTTCACGTCGGGCAGCGGACGCTGCCCGCGGGCCTCGGCGAGGAGCGACACGTAGTAGCCGCGCCCTTGGTAGCGGCCAGTGCGGCAGAGGTTGAGTACTCGCGCGGCCGGCTCCCGACTGTTTTCGTGTTCGGCCAGGTAGCGGCGTGCCGTGACGACTGTGCCACCCGTGATCTCGATGGGCCACTCCTGCTTGTGCTCGATGACGATGAGCGTTTTCATGCCCTCGATCGAACCGGCAGGCTCAGCCCGCCCGCTCCAGCATCGCGTGCAGCAGCACGTTGCATCCGGCCGCCAGGTGCTCGGGCTTGGCGTCCTCGATCTCGTTGTGGCTTATGCCGTCCTTGCAGGGGATGAAGATCATCGCGGCCGGCGCCAGCCGCGCCATGTACACCGCGTCGTGGCCCGCGCCGGAGACCGCCGGCATGTTGGAGTAGCCCAACTTCCTGGCTGCGCGGGCAACCGCCTCGATGCAGCCCTGGTCGAAAGGCTGGGGGACGAAGCTGGACACCAGGTCGATGGAAACGGCGAGGCTGCTTTCTTCGCTCAAGCGAGCCGCGAAGGCGCGAAGCTCCGCATCCATTCGCTCGACCAGCTCATCGGTGGCATTGCGCATGTCGATGGAGAACTTGACCCGGCCCGGGATGACGTTGCGGCTGTTGGGATGGACGTGCACCATGCCGACCGTGCCGCGGCCATAGGGCGGATGCCGATGGGCGATCGCATCGACCTCCTGCATGATCCGTGTCGCCACCTGCAGCGCGTCGCGGCGCAGGGCCATGGGCGTCGAGCCGGCATGCGCCTCCATGCCGGCGACCGTGCAGTCGTACCAGCGCAGTCCGAGCACCCCTGTGACCACGCCGATGGTCTTGTCGTTGTCCTCCAGCACCGGCCCCTGCTCGATGTGCGTTTCGAAGTAGGCGCCGATCGGGTGGGCGCCCGGTTCCTCGGTGCCGACGTATCCGATGCGCGCGAGCTCATCCTTCACCGACTTGCCCTCGATGTCGGTGGACGCGTACGCGTGCTCGAGGGAGAAGGCCTTGGCGAAGACGCCCGAACCCATCATCACCGGCACGAAGCGCGAGCCTTCCTCGTTGGTCCAGAAGACCACCTCGATCGGCGCCTCGGTCTCGATGCCGTGGTCGTTCAGCGTGCGCACCACCTCGAGGCCGGCGAGAACACCGTAGTTGCCGTCGAACTTGCCGCCCGTGGGTTGCGTGTCGATGTGGCTCCCCGTGACGATGGGCGGCAGCGCGTTGTTGCGCCCCGGCCGCCGCATGAAGCCGTTGCCGATCCTGTCGATCGTCACCGTCATTCCCGCTTCGCGCCCCCAGCGTGTGACCAGGTCGCGTCCCTGTCGATCGAGGTCGGTGAGCGCAAGCCGGCACACGCCCCCCTTGGGCGTGGCACCGATCTTCGCCAGCTCCATGAGGGAATCCCACAGGCGCTGTGCATCGATGCGCAGGTGATCGAGGCCGGGCCTGGTGCTGCGATCCACGACGGTGCTCAAGGGCGATCCTCCACTCAACGGGTCAGCGGAAGATTAACCCGGTCGCGGGCGCAAGAAAAAAGCCACCGGCAAGGTGGCTTTTTCCCGGCCTGGGGCGGCCCGTCATTGCGTGGTCGTCGTGCTCGCTGCGGACGTGGCGCTTGGGGTCCCGCTGCCCGCGGACGGCTCGGCGCCCGGCCGAGTGGCGCTCGAAGTCTCGGTGCTGGCAGGCTGATTCGTCGCGGTCGAAGCGGCCGCCGCAGGCGATGTGGCGCTCGGCGGGGTGGAAGTGGCCGCTGGCGCAGTCGGCGTGGCCGACGTCGATGGCGCCGATGGCATCGAAGGGGTGGAGGCCGAAGAGGACGACGAAGGAGTCGCCGGCTCGATGCTCGAAAGCGTCGAGCTGTCGATGCTCGCGACCGTCGCGCTCTGCCGCGCGGGCGCCTTCGATGCGGTGCTCACGGGCGCGGCCGGGCGGTCCGAGGACTTCGCGCTGGCCTTGCTCGCGCTCGCCTTGGCGGGCGCCTTTGCGGACTTCGCCGGCGCGTCGTCGTCGGAGGCTCGATTCGTGGGGACCTTCGCGGCAGGCGCCTCCTTGGTGGCGCTGCTCGCGTCCGCCATTTTCACGGCGCTCTCCTCGCCGCCGTTCGCGCTCGCCGTCGTGGCGGGCTGTGCAGCGGTTGCGTCGCTCGCAGCGGCCGTCGAAGAAGAAGCAGCCGCCGTAGCGGGTGTTACCGGCTCCGACTTGTCCATCGTGCGATCCAGCACGATGGCCCCGCCGATCACCGTTGCGGCAATGATGCCGAGACCGATACCGAATTGGCTCATGGAATTCTCCTGTTCTGAAGGATGACAGCAGCTCGCCTTCGGACAGGAAGTGTCCTTCGCGGGTTGCGCGCTTCACACGAGAATCGGAGGGCGCCTACGCGGCACAGACCGCGATGCCGACACGGCAACCAAGCCTCGAGCGGCTTAGTCCGGATTCCGGACTTTTCCCTCGGCGGACATGCCCAGCTCGGCGCACTTACCCCGGACCAGCTGAGCCGTTCTGGTCACGTGGGCTGACAGCAGGCTGACGGCCTGTGAGGTGTGGCGCGAAAGAACCGCTTCCATCATCGCCTTGTGCTCGTCGCCCTTACGGACGACGAGCCGATGGTTCGACAAGCGGGCCACATGCCGATAGCGCTCAGCTGCATCGAAGAGTTGTTCGCTGAATTCGATGAGCCACCGCGAGCGGCACGCGGCAATGAGCGTCGAGTGGAAATGGCGGTGCGCGGAATCACGCTCCGGCGACTGCTGTGCTGCATTGAATTTCGCCATCCGGTGATAGGAGACGATGATCGCTTCCTCCCACGCTGCATCGCCGTGTTCGATCGATTCACGAAGTCCCACCTCGTATAGCCATTGGCGTGTTCGCGTGAGCTCGTCCAGGTGCGACTCACTGATGCCGGTCACCGAAAATCCGCGCTGCTCGCCATGCTCGACAAGGCCGTCGCGAAACAGCCGGTTCAACGCTTCGCGTACCGGGGTAACGCCTGTTCCATAGCGGTCGGCGAGGTCCTTGATGTGGAGCTTCTGGCCTGGCGCAAGCTCTGCCCTGATGATCTCGCCCCGCAACCGCTGGTACGCCATGCCGGCGAGGCTGGCTGATGTTAAAGGGAGGTCTCCCGACATGGCCGCGATGGTCCTCGCCGCTATGCGCCCCATGAGTTGCCCCCGTGTGTGTGTGCAAAACCCGATGTTAATCGATTTAGCGTTGACAATCATCGAATAATCGATTTACCCTCGGCCGATATCGAGGGAGTCGCCATGCACGCGCTGGACATTCACGACGGAGGTCGGGAAACACGGTTGCCGGACTCGTTCAGATGGCCCGGAGGAAAGCGCATTGCCGTCTTTTTCCGGGTTTCGTTCGAATGGTGGTCCGACGACAAGTGGCCCGGTATCGGCCCGATGGGAAATCCCCTGAAGGCGGGCGTCCCGGACCTGAATGCCGTGGGTTGGGCGGAGTACGGGCATCGCCGCGGCATCTTCCGCATCCTGGAAATGCTCGATCGCCAGTCGATCAGGGCTACGGTGAACGTGAGCGGCATATTGGCCGAACGTTATCCCGACGTGGTGCGGCAGATTTCCCGGGCTGGCCACGATGTGGTCGCGCACTCGTACGCAATGGACGTAATTCCGATCTATCTGACCGAGGAAGAGGAGATCGCGAACATCCGTCGCACCACCGATCTCATCCAGCAGGCCACGGGCAGGAAGCCGGCAGGATGGATCAGCCCGCGTTCGACCCCGAGCCTTCGTACTCCTCGGCTTTTGCTGGGGGCGGGCTATGACTGGCACGGCGACACGTTGAACGACGACATGCCTTACGTCGTGACATACCCCACCGGTTCGATCGTTGCCTTCCCGAACAACACCGAAGTCAACGACTTGCCGATGTACATGCGACACGGAAACTCTCCGCGCATGTTCCGCGAGCTCTTCGATGATTGGTTGCGCGCGGCGCGCGAGCGAGAGTCCGGGCCAGCCCGCGTGGATCCCGCGATCCACGCGCATGTCTTCGGTCGACTGCTTGGATTGTCCATGTACGAGGACCTCGTAAAGGTGGCGAAGGAATCCGACGACATCTGGATCGGAACCCGCTCCGAGGCTGTTTCGCACGTCCGCGCTGTGCTTTCAGCCGCAAATGGGGTCCCGGCCTGATGGACCTGGGAATCAAGGGACGTATGGCATTGGTATGCGCGTCGTCGGCCGGGCTTGGCAAGGCCTGCGCGCTTTCGCTCGCCCGTGAGGGTTGCGCGGTAACGATCAACGGGCGTGACGCCGCGCGCCTGGAGCAGGCCGCAGGGGAAATTCTCGCCCGCACGGGCGCGCGCGTGAAATTTGTCGCCGCGGACCTATCGACGAGCGATGGCCAAGCCGCGTTGGTCGAGGCCTGCCCCCGGGTCGACATCCTGGTGAACAACAACGGCGGACCTCCGCCGGGCCGGCTGGAGGATTGGGGGCGAGCCGAATTTCTCGCAGCCCTCGAAGCAAACATGCTGTCCGCGATTCTGCTCACCAAGGCGTTCCTCGTAGGCATGCGCAGTCGCAAGTTCGGACGCATCGTGAACATCACTTCGGCGCGGGTAAAGTCGCCGACGCCCGCCATGGCGCTGTCCAGCAGCGCGCGCGCAGGCCTCACTGCGTTCGCGAAGGCGATATCGCTCGAGGTCGCGGTCGACAACGTAACCATCAATAACTTGCTGCCCGAGCGCGTGGACACGCATCGCCAGGACGAAATGGTCGATCGCATGAGGAAGGCCGAGGGGGTATCCGAGGAGGAGGCGAAGCGTCGCATCGTGCAAACGATCGCCGCGCGCCGTCTCGGCGACCCAAGCGAATTCGGCGATGCCTGTGCATTCCTGTGCAGCGCCCAAGCCGGCTATATCAGCGGCCAGAACCTGCAACTCGATGGCGGCTCCTACCGAGGACTCATCTAGTCATGCGCCTTGCGACCTACCGAAGAAGCGACGGCTCGCATTCTGTCGCGCTGGTCCTGGACGACGACAAGGCCCTCCTGCTGGACGGCCACCGAAACGGCGCCCCCTGCGACGTGGACGACATGCTTGCGATCATCGAGGCCGGAGACGAGGCGCTCACGTGGCTGGGCCAGCTCGCAACGGCGCGGGCGAACCTCGCGCCCGTATCCGACTTGCGCCTGGCCGCGCCGATTCCGCGGCCGCGCAAGAACATATTTTGTGTCGGATGGAACTACCTCGAGCATTTCGAGGAAGGCGCCAAGACGCGCCCGGCCATGGAGATTCCCGACCGTCCAACCTTCTTCACCAAGGCGCCGACGACTGCCAATGGACCCTTCGATCCTATTTCGGGGCTTGGCAAGGTGACCGCAAAACTCGACTGGGAAGCGGAGATGGCGATCATCATCGGAAGGCGCGGCCGGGATATTCGCGAGTCCGACGCGATGGCCTTCGTGTGGGGATACATGGTGCTGAACGACATCACGGGTCGCGAAGTGCAGCGCCGCCACGGCAACCAGTGGTTCAAGGGCAAGAGCCTCGACGGTTGCGCACCCATGGGGCCCTGGATCACCTTGGCCGAGCGCGTCGATCCTTCCAGCCTGAGGATCGCATGCCGGGTGAACGGGGTGACGAAGCAGGAATCGAGCACGCAGCACATGTACTTCAAGATTCCCCGCCTGCTCTCCGAATTGTCCGAGGGGCTGACCCTGGAGCCGGGCGACATCATCGCGACGGGGACGCCCGCGGGTGTCGGGCATGCACGCAATCCGCCCGAGTTCCTGAAGGCCGGGGACGTGGTCGAAACCGAGGTGGAAGGCCTCGGGTTGTTGCGAAACCGGATCGTGGATTGACCAGACCACTTGGGGAGGTGAAATGAAGCAGACGAATGCACGTTCGAGGCTGATCGCGGCAGCGCTGATCTGCCTCGCCGCTATGTGGGCACCCGGAGTATCCGCCCAGGCGCAGGACTACCCTAGCCGGACCGTCAAGATCATCGTGCCGTTCCCGCCGGGCGGCCCAAACGACCTGTTGGCGCGCCTGCTCGGTCAGGAGCTCTCGAAGGCCTGGTCGCAACCGGTGATCATCGAGAACAAGCCGGGAGGCGGCACGATCATCGGAACGGAGCTCGCTTCGAAGGCCCCGCCGGATGGGTACACGTTGCTCATGTTGTCACCCAGCCACTCGGTCAATCCTTCGTTGAAGAAGTCGTTGCCCTACGACTTGCTGCGGGATTTCATTCCCGTCATTCACATCGCTGAATCGCCGAACGTGCTCGTGGTGGCGCCCGGCTTCGATGTGGGCTCGGTCGCCGAGTTGATCGAGCGGGCACGCAGCCAGCCGGGCCGCATTGCTTATGGATCGGGTGGTGTCGGCACCGCGACGCACCTGGGCGGCGAGATGCTCTCCGTGCTGGGCAACGTGAAGATGATCCACGTGCCATACAAAGGCGATGCGCCAGCGATGACCGACCTGCTGGGAGGGCAGATTTCGTGGATGTTCGGAACGATCTTGAGCACGCTCCCAAACGTGAAGGCGGGGAAGGTAAAGGCAATCGCCATTAGCGGCAAAAACAGGTCGCCCGCATTGCCGGACGTGCCTCCCGTGGCTGACACGTTGCCGGGCTTCGATGCGACATCCTGGTATGGCGTAGCCGTGCCGGCCGGGACCCCGCGCGAGATCGTCATGAAGCTTAACGCCGAGCTCAACCGCATCGCTACCTCGGGCGCGGTGAAAGATCGACTCTTGAACGAGGGCGCGGTCGTGGTCGGCGGAAGCCCCGAGCAGTTCACGACATACCTCAGGGAAACCACGGCCCGCTGGGCGCGCGTCATCAGAGACGCGGGCATCAAGGTCGAGTAGCACAGCGAAACCATAGGAGCCGAAATTGTCCGACCGTGACAGCAAAATTGCCGACGACAAGCGCAAGGTGCAGGAGCTGATCAACACCGAGGAGGTGGTGAAGATCGCCTGCGACCTCGTGGATATCCCAAGCCCCACGGGCTCCGAAAAGCAATGTGCCGACTACATCATCGACCGTTACAAGGCCGCCGGCATCAAGGTGCTGCCACAGGTGTTCGAGGACGGGCGCTCGAACGCGATTGGCCTCATGAAGGGATCGGGAGAAGGGCCGACCCTCATGCTCAATGGGCACATGGACACGTCCTTCGTCGGCGATCGCAGCGGGCCCGAGGAACACATGCCGGATTCGCCCGGCTTCCTTCCCAAGGCAGTCATCGATGGCGACTGGATCTACGGCCTGGGCGTCTACAACATGAAGGCATCGTTGGCAGCGTTCATCCATGCGGCCGAGTGCATCAAGCGCGCCGGGATCGAACTGTCGGGAGACCTTCTCATCGCCTGCGTCGCGGGCGAAATCGAAAAGTCCCAGGTCGACAAGTACCAGGGCAAGCAATTCCGCGGCGGCGCTTGCGGAACCTGGTATGCAATCACGCACGGTGCAGTGGCCGACCTCGCCGTGGTGGGCGAGCCCTCGGCTCTGACGCTGGGGCGTGCCCACGGCGGCTATGTATGGACGAAGATCACCCTTTTCGGTGATCCCATGCACAGCGCCTACGGCACGCCCGAGAAGAACACCATCAACAACATGCTGAAGATCGCCAACGCGATCCAGGATTGGGGGAATGAGTACCAGGACCGGCGCTCCGTTTACGGGATGAAGGCGAACGTCACGCTTTCGGCCATGGAGGGTGGCTGGCCCTTTCGCTGCAGCCGCGTTCCGATCTTCTGCAACCTGTATATCGATACTCGCCTCCTGCCCGGCCATCAGCCACTCGAGGTCCGCAGGGAGATCGAGCAGGTAGTCGAGGACCTTCGCGCAAAGGACAAGGATCTTGCGGCGCTGCGCTACGACATCACGATGTTCATGAACCAGTGGGCATCCGAATGTTCTCCCGAGGAGATCATCTGGAAAGCGGTCGCGCGCTCGCATGAGGAGGTGTTCAAGGCGCCTGTGGAGATTTCAGCCCGGCCCCCTGCGTCGGATGCGGGGGAGCTCGTCGCACACGGAATACCCGCACTCAACTATGGCGTGTCGGGGCGAACGAGAAAGCGCTCGTCCGGACAGCGGCAGTACGGGAAGACAGACTGGATTCCGTCCGAAGGCGAGCATGCGTCGATCACGGATCTGGTCCAGGGCACGAGGGTTTACGCCAATCTCATCCTGGATGTGTGCAACCGAACCCGCCAGGAGTTGGGATTGCACGGGACGGGGCACGGGCGGATTTCGCTCGGAGGCTCGGCAAAGCCGATCTTTCGCGGGGACGGCGGCCGCTAGGACTGCAAGGACTGCGGGCATCGGAGCTTCGAGGAAATCTCCCGCCCAGTCGGTTCCGGGCTGACTCTGTGAGGGCCGGCCTGCCTTCTTGCCCGCGGAGGCAAGGCCGAGTCGCGCCGAAAATCGTCAGTTTGGCGCGCAAAAACGTCACTTTCGCGCCGCCTTCGAGACTTCCCCGGTTACAGCCTTAGCAAACAGTGCTCGCCGCTCATTTCCCTATGGCGGCGGCTCAGGTAGGCTTTTCGCCTCAGGGAGTTACCCATGGTGATCGGTATGGCTTCGAAGCCTCGGATTCTGGCCTTTTTCCTCGCCGCCTTCGCGCTCATTGGCGCGATGCATGCCGGCGCCGCTTCAAACACTTCCTCGGTCGCGCTCGGATCGCCCAAGGCGTTCGTATCGCCCGAATTCAGAGCGCCGGATAGCGCGATGCGCGAAGTGTTCCTCGACCCCGTCGACGCTTTCCGCATCGACGCGGTGAAGCGCGCCAACGCTATGCAGCGCGAGAAGCGACTCCAGGTGGGCCTCGACCGGGCCGTCGCGGCCGACGGAACCGGGGCGGGCATCGGCGCGCATTGGCAGGCGGTCGACGGCGGCCACGTCGCCCGCTGGCGCGTTGTCTCGCCGGGCGCGGTCGCGATGCGCGTAGCCATCCGCGGCGCCGGTGCTGCGACCGAGGTGCGCTTCTCGGGCAACGATGGCGCCGGTGAAGTTTATGGTCCGTTCACCGCCGAGGACATCGGCCTGGACGAAGAAGGCCGCTTCTGGAGCCCGGTCCTCGATGGCGACACCGTGGTCGTGGAGGCGTTCTTCGCCGGCAAGTCCCAGCCGCGGCTCGAGCTCGCGCGCGTGTCCCACCTCTTCGTGCACCCGATGGACACCGACGTCGTGATGAACGCCAAGAACGGCGCCTCCGACGGCTGCGAAGTGGACCTCGTGTGCCGCGCCGCGACCGATACCGCGCTGGCGTCGGTCGGCAAGTCGGTGGCGCGGATGTCGTTCGTGGTGAGCGGCTCTTCCTTCCTCTGCACCGGCACGCTGCTCAACCCGACCGGCCCGCAGATTCCCTACTTCTATTCGGCGGCGCATTGCATCAGCACGCAGGCGGCTGCGAACACGCTCACCACCCATTGGTTCTACGAGCGCAGCGTATGCGGCGTTGGCAGCACCGTTCCCAATGCCGTGCAGGTGCCCGGTGGCGCGACGTTGCTGTTCGCCAACGCCGCGAGCGACGTGCTCCTCCTCAAGCTCAATGCGGCTCCGCCGGCGGGCGCGGTGTACGCGGCCTGGGATTCGGCGGCGCTGACGGTCGGCACAGGGCTCACGGCCATCCACCATCCCCGTGGCGACTGGAAGAAGGTGACGGTCGGCAGCGTCGGCGCGCTCATCTCGGGCATCGAGGGCGGACCCTCGGGCAATTACATTCGCGCCAACTGGAGCGATGCGCTCACCGAAGGTGGCAGCAGCGGCTCCGGCATCTTCACTTCGGTGGGAAGCCCGGTTGCCACCGAATACCGTTTTCGCGGCGGCCTCTGGGGCGGCCCGGCGCTTGCCTGCGACAGCGACCAGTCCGAGCGCTTCGATTTCTACTCGCGCTTCGACCAGGCCTTCCCGAGCCTCGCGCAGTTCCTGAACCCGGCCCCGGTGACCCCGACCCATGAGCTCGCCGTGACCAAGAGCGTTTCGGGCACGGGCACGGGGACAGTGACCAGCTCGCCCGCCGGCATCGCTTGCGGCCCGACTTGCGCGGCCACTTCCGCGGCCTTCAATGAAGGCGCCACGGTGACGCTCACCGCGGTGGCCGATGCCGGATCGCTCTTCTCCGGCTGGAGCGGGGCGTGCTCAGGCACGGGCGCTTGCCAGGTGGCGATGACATCGGCGCGTTCAGTCACGGCGACCTTCATCGTCGAGCCGCCGCCGGCCTTGACGCTTTCGACGACCAGCCTCGATTTCGGCCCGCAGCTCGTGGGCACCACCTCGCAGCCCCAGACCGTAACGCTCAGCAACAGCGGCGGCGGCGTAGTCACGCTGGCGGCGCTGGCGGTGCCTCCAGGCTTCACGTTGAGCCACGCCTGCACGACCATCACGGCGGGTGCGAGTTGTCCTGCCCGAGTGTCGTTCGCGCCGACGGTTGCGGGTCCGCTTGCCGGCAGCCTCACGATCACGAGCAACGTGGGCGGCCATGCCGTGTCACTGGGCGGACGCGGCGAGGGCTCGCTGGTCGAGCACTTCTACCAGTCGATCCTGCGTCGCGCCTCGGAGCCGGGGGGGTTCGCCTTTTGGGAGGCGGAGGCGATTCGCTTGTCAGCGTTCGGCGCCAATGTGAACGAGGCGTGGTTCGCCATGGCGCTGTCGTTCTTCGCGAGTCCCGAGTACCGCGCCTTCAACCGCACCGATGCCGAGTTCGCGACGGACCTGTACACGACCTTCTTCAACCGCGCGCCGGACGTCTCGGGATTGAATTTCTGGGTCAGCCAGATGGGGCAAGGGCTGCCGCGCGAGATGACGCTGCTCAGCTTCATGTTCTCGCCGGAGTTCTCGAGCTTCACCCAGGCGCGCTTCGGCAACACCGCGGCGCGCGCCGAGGTCGATACCGTGATGGACTTCTACCGAGGGTTGCTTGCCCGGGTGCCGGACGCCGGCGGATTGGCTCATTGGGTGGGCCAGTTCCGGGTGGCGCAATGCCAGAGTGGCGGCGCCGGCGTTTACCTGATCGTCGAGCAGATCTCGAGCGCCTTCGTGAACGGTGCCGAATATGCGGCGCGCAACCGTACCGACGCGGAGTTCGTGGGCGATCTCTACAACGCGTTCCTCAGGCGAGGCAGCGACGTGGCGGGATTGAATTTCTGGCTGGCGCAGCTCGCGGCCGGAAGCAGTCGCGACCAGCTTCGCCAGGCGTTCCTGTCGAGCCCGGAATTTTCCAACCGCGCCTTTGCGATCGCCAACCAGGGGTGCATGCAGTAAGGCGCGGTCGCGTCGCTGCGGCAGGAAACTCGAAAGAAAAAGCCCGGCTTCGAGCCGGGCTTTTTTTCTGGGAAGGACTCGCTTCAGTAGCGGCCCTTTTCCTCGGCATTGCGCGCATCCCCCGCGTTTCTCTGCAGCTTGCCGCTGGCCTGCTTGGCCAGGCCCTTGGCCTGGTGCTTGATGCTGCCGCTCGCCTTGCCCGCCTTCTGCTGCATCTTCCCGCCGGCGTCCTTCATCCGGCCTTTCACCTGGTCCCGGTTCATCGCCCACCTCCATTTGCGGAATGAAATGAGCCCTCGCGGCCATCGCGGGCGAGCGCTTGAAGGTACGACTTGAGCCGCGCGGCAGGGTTGCCGACGAGGTCCTGATCCGCCTGGATTACCGAAAAAGCTTTAGGAATATTTTGCAAGTATTTGATTTTAATGAACGTCGCCCTTGCGATTGTAATAGCAGAGCCACAGTGGCTTGATCTAAAATACGACATCCATGTAGGGAAACCGGACCACGGGTGTCGCCATGAACCGATTGAAATTGTCGTCCTTCGCCTTCGCCGCCGTGTTTCTCGCGGGGGCCGGTCCTTCGCTCGCCGACATCTTCAGCTACAAGGACGAGCGGGGCGTGGTGCATTTCACCAACATGCCCAACGGCGACAAGCGCTTCAAGCTCGTGCGCAAGGAGGAGGGCAGCCGCAGCAACGGCATGGCCTCCATCGGCCCGGCGCGGATGTCGCAGCTATTCATGCCGGCGCAGGCTGACATCCTGCGTTTCTCCAGCATCATCGACGCCGCCAGCAAGACCTACGGCGTGGACAACGCGCTGGTGCACGCGGTGATCACGGCGGAGTCGGGCTACAACCCCTCGGCCGTTTCGAAGGCCGGCGCTCGCGGCCTCATGCAGCTCATGCCCGGCACGGCCGCCCGCTACGGCGTGCAGAACATCCACGACCCGCGCGAAAACATCGTCGGCGGCGTGCGCTACTTGCGCGACCTCATCACCATGTTCAACGGCAACCTCGAGCTCGCCGTGGCCGCCTACAACGCCGGCGAGAACGCCGTGATCCGCTACGGCAACAAGATTCCCCCCTACGCCGAGACCGTGCACTACGTGCCCAAGGTGCTCGGCTTCTACCGGAAGTTCCAGGCTAGAAGCTAGACCGGGGTCAGACCACTTAGTCCGCTTTTCGAGGCAGGCCACCACAATAGGTGGCCTGTTTTCCTTTGTGCGGTTGTCGCGTTGTACCGGTATGCCTCGCCATGCCCGACTGCGCCTGCCGAACCTCCCCGTACACGTCGTCCAGCGCGGGAACAACCGCGCCCAGTGCTTCTGGGAGGATCGCGATTACCTGATGTACCTCGGATTGTTGGAAGAACTCGCGCCTGAATGCGGCTGCCAGGTACATGCGTTCGCGCTGATGACGAACCATGTCCACCTCTTGGCTACGCCGGCCGAGGGCAACAGCCTTTCCCAGCTCATGAAGGAGGTCGGCCAGCGCTATGTGCAGTTCATCAACAGGAAGCGGAGGCGCACCGGCTCCCTGTGGGACGGCCGATTCAAGTCGTCGATCGTGGATACCCAAGGCTACTTCCTGCGTTGCCAGCGATATATCGAGCTGAACCCCGTGCGCGCCGGCATGGTCTCGACGCCCGGGGCCTATCCCTGGTCGAGCTTCCTCACCAACGCTACCGGGCGCGGCTCCTCGATCATCACGCCGCACGCAACCTACCTTGCCCTGGGACCGACGGAACGGGAGCGGATCGCCGCCTATTGCTCTCTCTTCGAGCAAGGCGAGAGTGCTGCGGACGTGAGTGCGATCCGCCATGCCATCAACGGCGGATTTGCGTGGGGTTCCGCTGATTTCGTAAAGAGCTTGGAAAAAGAAATTGGCATCAGCGCCGCCAGAAGACGCCACCCCAACAGGTTGGGGTCGGGTGCACGGAAAAGCAGACTAAGTGGTCTGACCCCGGTTTAATCCGCGGCGGCGGCTACGCCGCGCTCGGCGGCGAGGCGGTCCTCGAAGGTGCGGTGGCGCGCGGCGAGGAGGGTGTAGGCGGTGGGGATCACGAAGAGCGTGAAGAGCGTGCCGACCAGCATGCCGCCGACGATCACCCAGCCGATCTGGTGGCGCGATTCGGCGCCGGCGCCGGTGGCGAGGGCGAGCGGCATGGCGCCCAGCACCATCGCCCCGGTGGTCATCAGGATCGGGCGCAGGCGCAGCACTGCGGCCTCGACGACCGCGTCGTGGATGGACAAACCCTTCTCCTGCAGCTGGTTGGCGAATTCGACGATGAGGATGCCGTGCTTGGTGATGAGCCCCAGCAGCGTTACCACGCCGATCTGGCTGAAGGTATTCCAGGTGCCCCCGGAAAGGTGCAGCGCCGCGAAGGCTCCGGTGAGGGATAGCGGCACCGACAGCATGATGATGAAGGGATCACGGAAGCTCTCGAACTGCGCGGCGAGCGCGAGGTAGATGAAAACCACCGCGAGGCCGAGCACCAGCGCCAGGCTCCCGGCCGAATCGCGATACTCCCGCGAAGGCCCCGCCAAGTCGGTCACCGCTTCCGGCAGCACCCGTTTCGCGGTCGCCTGCATGAACTCCACCGCCTGCCCCACGGTATAACCCGGCACGAGCCCGGCGGTGACCGTGGCCGAGCGCATCTTCTGGAAGTGGTTCAGGTTCTTCGGCGCCACGCCCTCGCTCACCGCGAGCAGGTTGCCCAGCTGGATCATCTCGCCGTTGCGTCCGCGAACGTGGATGTCGGTGATGTCGCCCGGGTTGGTGCGGTCCGCATCGGCCACCTGCACCAGCACGTCGTATTGCTCGCCATCGCGCTTGAAGCGCGTGACCACGCGGCCGCCCAGCAACGTCTCGAGCGTGCGACCGACGGTTTCCACCGGCACGCCCACATCGGCCAGCTTCTCGCGGTTGACGCCCACGCGAAGCTCGGGCTGGTTCAACCTCAGGTCCGTATCCACGTTGGTGAGGTTGGGGTTCTTCCGCGCCTCCTCGATCAGCCGCTCGACCATGCGCTGCAGCTCGGGGTAGGGGGCCTGCGTCATGATGACGAACTGCAGCGGCTGCCCGCGCGCGCCGCCGAGCGAGGCAGGGTTCAGGGGAAAGGCGAGCACGCCGGGCAACGCCTGCAGCTTGGGCATGAGCTCGCGGGCCACCTGCTGCTGGCTCTTTTCACGCTCGCTCCAAGGCTTGAGGTTCAGCACCGAGAAGCCGTTGTCCGGCGTGGGGTTCCCGGCCATGGTGAAGAAGCGCAGCTTCTCCGGCACCTCGGCGTAGATCTTCTCGATGCGCTCCAGGTAACCCGCGGTGAACCCGACCGTCGATCCCACCGGCGCGCTCACCGGCACGAAAACCGCGCTTCGGTCTTCGGTCGGCGCGAGCTCGGCGCGCAGCGAGGTCCACAACGGGATGCTCGAGCCACCGATGAGGAGCAGCAGCCCCACGATCACCACGCGATGGTCCAGGGTCCGCAGCAACCCGCGGCGGTAAGCCTGCGTGAGGCCGTTGAACATGCGCTCGAAGAAATTGAAGACGCGCCCGTGCGTCGGCTGGTGCTTGAGCACCATCGAGCACATCATCGGCGAGAGGGTGAGCGCGACGAAGCCCGACACCAGCACGGCTCCCGACAGCGCCACGGCGAACTCGCTGAAGAGCTTGCCGGTGCGCCCGGCGGCGAAGGCGAGCGGCGCATACACCGCGGCGAGCGTGAAGGTCATGGCGATCACCGCGAATGCGATCTCCCGCGTGCCCTTCAAAGCGGCCTCGAGCCGGCTCATGCCGCTTTCCATGTAGCGGTAGATGTTCTCGAGCACGACGATGGCATCGTCCACCACGAGCCCCACAGCCAGCACCATCGCGAGCAGGGTCAGCGTGTTGATCGAGAACCCGGCCGCATAGAGGAACATCCCCGCGCCGATGAGCGACACCGGAATGGTGACGAGCGGGATCATCGTCGCGCGCACGTTTCGCAGGAAGACGAAGATCACCAGCGCCACCAGCAGGACGGCCTCGATGATCGTCTTGGTGACCGCCTGCACCGATTCGTCGATGAAGACCGAAGAGTCGTAGGCCAGCTCGAGGCGCATGCCCTCGGGGATGGTCCGCTGGATCTCGGCCACCTGCTTGCGCGCGGCCCGCGACAGGTCCAGCGCGTTCGAGGTCGATTGCCGGATGATGCCGAGCGAAACCGAGGGGCGGCCGTTGAAGCGGGTGACGATGCGCTCGGAGGCGGGCGCCAGCTCGACGCGCGCCACGTCGCGGATGCGCACCTGGAAGCCGCCCGCGTCGCGAATGATCGCCGCGCCGAATTGCTCCGGCGTGCCGAGGTCCGTCTGCGACAGCACCGCGAACTCCCGCGCGCGCGACTCGATGCGTCCGGCGGGAATTTCCACGTTCTGCCGCCGGAGCGCATCCTCGACGTCCTGAGGCGTCAGGCGATAGGCGGCCAGCTTGGTGCGATCGAGCCAAACCCGCATGGAGGGCTTGCGCTCGCCGAAGACGCGCACGTCTGCTGCACCGGGAAGCGTCTGCAGCCTCGGACGGATCTGCCGCGATGCGTAGTCCGAAACCTCGAGGCGCGAGTGCTTGTCGCTCGTGAGCGCCAGCCACATGATCGGCCAGGCGTCGGCCTCGGTCTTGGCGATGACGGGCTCGTCGATGTCCTGCGGCAGGCGCCCGCGCACGCGCGCCACCTTGTCGCGGACGTCCGCGGCGGCGGCGTCGGGATCGCGCGAGAGCTTGAAGACGACGGTGACGTTGCTCACCTCCGATCGCGAGGAGGAGGACATGAGGTCCACGCCCTCGATGCCCGAGATCGAGTCCTCCAGGACCTTGGTGACCTGGCTCTCGATCACGTCGGCAGAGGCGCCGCGGTACACGGTCTCCACGTTGACGACGGGCTCGTCGATCTTGGGGTACTCGCGCACCGCGAGCCGCGAGTAGGAGATCGCGCCGACCAGCAGGATGGCGAGCGAGAGCACGGTCGCGAAGACCGGCCGCTTGATGCATACCTCGGGGAGCGTCATCCCTTGGTCTTCGGTGGCGTGGCGATGAGGGCGGGTTGCGGCGCGCTGCCCGGCGTGTCGGCGACTTTCACGGCCATGCCGTCGCGAACCTTGAGGTGGCCGGCGGTGACCACGACATCCGAGCCGCCCAGGCCCGAGGTGATCTCGACGCGACCATCGCGGCGCTGGCCGATCTCGACCTTCTGGCGCGAGACCTTGCCGTCCACCACCTTCCAGACGTACTTGTCGTCGCCCACGGGGAAAATCGCCTCCTCCGGCACCATCGCCGAGTCGCGCGCTTCGCTGGTGAAAAGGCGCACGCGCGCGAACATCCCCGGCCGCAGCTTGCCGTCCCGGTTGCTCACCTGCGCGCGGATCACGATCGAGCGCCCGCCGGCGTCGATGAGCGGGTTGATCGCGTACACGTGGCCGTCGAACGCCCGGTCAGGGATCGCGTCGAGCGTGACCTGCAGCGTCTGTCCGCTCTTCACTTGCGAAAGCGCCATCTCGGGCACGCGGAAATCCACCTTGAGGGGATCGAGCGATTCCAGGTTCACGATGTCCTGGCCTTCCTTCACGTAGTCGCCGATGCTCACCTGCCTCAGCCCGATCGTGCCTGCGAAGGGTGCGGTGATGGTGGCCTTGGAGACGCGCGCCTCCATGAGCTCCACGTCCGCGCGCGCCACCTTGTAGAGGTTCTCGGCCTCGTCGGTCGCCTGGCCGGAGACGAATCCCTGCTGGCGAAGGCCCAGCGCACGATCCAGCTTGCTCTTCGAAAGCACCAGGTTGGCCCGCGCCTTGTCGAGGTCGGCGCGCTGGACCGAGTCGTCGAGGCGCACGAGCACCGTGCCCTTGGCCACGTGCTGGCCTTCCCGGAAGAGGATTTGCGCCACGCGCCCGGCGATCTCCGGCCGCACGATGATGGTCTCGTCGGAGCGCAGGCTGCCTACCGCGCTGAGCGATTGGGGCAGCTTCACGGTGGCGACACGCGCGGCTTCGACCACGAGGCCGGGAGGGGGGCCCTTGGCAGGAGCCGCCACGGTGGGTGAACCCTTGGCCGAGGCGCCGGATTTGGAGCCCGCCCAGTAGGCGACAGCGCCCACGGCGACGAGGGAAACCAAGGCGAGGGTGCCGACGACCGCTTTGCGCATTGCCGCTACCGCAGGATCCGGGGACGGCAATTATAGAGGGGCGACAGGGCCGCGCCGGGCGAGGCAAGAAGAAGTTACAGGGGACGGACCCCGGTTTTCGCCTCTTCTTGGTATGGGGTCCGTCCCCGGCTTGTCGACCCTGGTGTCGTTTCCGCTAGACCAGGGACAGACCCGGACAAGCAAAGGCGAAAACCGGGGTCTGTCCCCTGTCTGTTCCCTAAGCCGGGATATCCGGGACCAGCTGGCGCTGGAGCATGAAGATCTGGTCCTTCAGCATCAGCTTGCGCTTCTTGAGGCGCTTGAGTTGCAGCTCGTCGTGGAGGGGGTTTTGCTCGAGGGCCTCGATCGCGCGGTCGAGGTCACGGTGTTCGAGATTCAGCTCGCTGATCCGGCGCTTGATCTCTTCGGCGCTTTCCACGGTTGCAGTGGCCATCGGTGAATTCCTCCGAAGATTTTGCTGAAAACACTACTCTCGTTTGAGACCTGCGGCTAGTGTGGAGGTGCCCGGCTTCGCCCCTTGCGGGCGGGCGGCAAATGGGGTCAAATCCTGCAACCCCGGGGAGGGTGGCCAAGGACAAAATCCTTGGGAAACAATGATATGAGCGGGTGCTAATGAACTTCCGGCGCAGCGAGTTCGACGTCACCAACCGCATCAACACCACCGACCCGGTGTGCGTGAAGCTCGAGGTCACGCGGATCTTCCGCGCGTTGTATTCGAGAAGCCAGGCACCGGCGCTCGAGCGCGCCTTCGACGATGCGGTGCGGCTCTATCGCGGCGAGTATCCAGGCTACCTGCCTTGCGACACGCAATACCACGACCTGCAGCACGTGCTCGAGGTCACTTTAGCGATGGCGCGCCTGCTCGACGGCTACGAGCGTTCGCGCGCGAACTCCCCCGCCATCGGCGAGCGCAATTTCCAGCTTGGCGTGATCTGCGCCATCTATCACGACATCGGCTACATCCGTCGGGTCAAGGACAAGAAGCATCGCAACGGCGCCGAGTACACCACGACTCACGTGTCGCGGGGTGCGCGCTTCCTGCGCGAATACCTCCCCACCGTAGGCATGGCGGACCTGGCGGAAGTCGCCGGACAGGTCGTGCACTACACCGGGTATGAGCGGCCGGTCTCCACCATCCGCATGAAGGACCCGATGTACAGGCTGATCGGCAGTCTGCTCGGATCGGCCGACATCATCGCGCAGATGTCGGACCGTTGTTACCTCGAGAAATGCCGCGACCGGCTCTTCCCCGAGTTCGTCGCCGGCGGCATCGCCAGGAAGCACACGCCGGCGGGCGAGCAGGTGGTGTTCTCGTCGGGCGAAGACCTGCTTCGCAAGACTCCGGGATTCTTCGCGAGCGCCAGCAAGCGGCTGGAATCCGACCTCGGAGGCGCCTATCGCTTCGCGGGTGGCCACTTCGGCGGCAGCAACCCGTACATGGAAGCCGTGCGGCAGAACATCCGCTTCGTCGAGAGCGTGAAGGACTCGAACGCCATCGTGCTCAGGCGCCAGCCGCCGAACACCTGCGGCTGACCGGTCGTCCCCGCCTATCGTCAGTTCACCACCGCGCCCGTCTCCTTCACGACCTTCCCCCAGCGGTCCAGCTCCGATTGCAGCAGCCGTCCGAATTCCTCGGGCGTGCTGGTGGCGACGTCCACGCCCGCCGAGGCCATCAGCTTCTTCGCGTCCGGCTTCGACAGCACCTTGGCGATCTCCCCGCTGATCTTGTCGACCACGTCGCGCGGGGTGCCGGGCGGGGCGAGGAGCCCGAGCCAGACGGTGGCGTCGTAGCCGGCCACGCCGCCTTCCTCGATCGTCGGCACGTCGGGCAACTCCGCGTAACGCTTGCGCGTCGAAACGCCGAGCGCCTTGAGCTTCCCGTTCTGCAGGTTGGGCAACGCGTTCGGGACGCCGACGAAGCTCACCTTCACCTGACCGCCGACCACGTCGTTCATCGCCTGGTTGCTGCCCTTGTAGGGCACGTGATTCAGCTTCGCGCCCGACATCGCCGTGAAAAGCGCGCCCACCAGGTGCTGCGCGCTGCCGTTGCCTGAGGACGCATAGTCGATCTTGCCGGGCTCCTTCTTCGCCGCCGCGATGAGCTCGGAGACGTTCTTGACGTTGAGGCTCGGATGCACGACGAGCACGTACGGCCCCTCCGCCAGCTTCATCACCGGCGTGAAGTCGCGCAGGGGATCGTACGGAATCGTCTTGTAGAGGTGAGGCGAGATCACGTGGGTCGTCGAGATCATCACCAGCGTGTAGCCGTCGGGCCTGGCCTTCGCAACTTCGGCGGTGCCGATGGTCGAGCCCGCGCCGGGCTTGTTCTCGATGATGATCGTCTGGCCGAGCGCGGGGGCCAGCTCCTTCTGCAGGATTCGGGCAGCCACGTCGGTGAAGCCGCCGGGGCCGAAGGGCACGATGATCTTGATGGGGCGGTCCGGATACTGCGCGAAGGCCGTGGTGGCAACGGCGAGGGTGGCGGCGACGAACGCGAGGCGCTTCATCAGTGCTCTCCTGTATAGACCGGTTCGGGTTGCGAGAAGAACGCGTGCAGGATGTGGTACACGGTGTAGTAGTTCTTCTGCTGGAAGCTCGCGTGCGAGATGCCCTTCATCACCGAGAACTGCTTGTCGGCATTCGGCAGCCGCTTGAAGAACTCGACCAGGTCGTCGAAGCCCGCGATCCCATCCCATTCGCCGCGCATCACGATCGTGGCCGCGCGGATCTTCTCCGGATCCACCAGCGGCAGCTTCGAGCACATGTCCACGTACGTGCCCGTCGGCACCGAGTCGTCGAGCGCGAGGATCGCGTCGGCGAAGGCCTCGATGGTCGCCTCGTCGGCGGTGCCGGGGTGGTCGCGCTCGAAGATGCTGTGCACGAAGGCACGGTCCATCGGACGCCGATGCACCGCCTTGAACTGCTCGAGCTTCTTCCTTCGCTCTGCGAGGGTCGGGCTGCCTTGGCCGGTCCAGACGAACGCATCGAGGGCGAGGCGTGACACCCGCTCCGGATGCCGCTCGGCGAAAAGCGCCGCCTTGAGCGCCCCGGACGAGATGCCGTAGACCAGCAGCTGCATTTCGCCGGTTTGGCGCAGGATGTATTCGCTGCCCGCAGCGAGGTCGTCGGCGCCGTTGGAGATGTCGTTGTTCTGGGGACGATGCTTGTCGGATCGGCCGTAGCCTTCGTTGTCCATCGTCCAGGTGTCATAGCCCAGGCCGGCGAAGTAGTCCATCGCGGAGGAGTCGGGCCGCCCGGGCACGAAGAGGTCGAAGGTGGGCTGCGAGGCCATGGACGATCCGTGCACGAAAAGGATCGTGCCCAGCTTGCGGCGGCCCGCGGCGGGCTTCTTGTTCCAAAGGAAGAGCTTCACCTCCCCCTTCTTGGTCCAGTGCTCGGTGCCGCCTTTCCAGGTCGTGGTGGATCCGTCCGCCATGCGTGTCCTCCGTGGGGCGCTTCGATCGGTGCGCAAGTATATTGCCGCCATGGCAAGGCTTCTGTTACTCGCCCTCGCGTTGTCGCTCACTGCCGGTGCGCAGGAGCGCCACGACATGGCGCTCGTCGGCGCGCACGGGCTCGATGGCCGCGGCGCCTACCAGCCGGTGATCCATCGCCAGGGCTCCCGGTGGATCGCCTACATCGGCCACCATGCCGGCAGCGCGCGCAATCCGCTCACCGGCGTGGTCGAGGCGAACGGCACTTCCATCCTCGACGTGACCGAGCCGAAGGCGCCGCGCCTGCTCGCGCATATTCCGGCCCCGGGCGGCGCGCAAATGGCGCGTGTCTGCGATGGCGCGACGCTGCCCAAAGGAGACAAGGCGAAGACCTATCTCTTGCGCACGCGCGGCAATGAGGCGCACGAGGTGTGGGACGTGAGCGAGCCGCCCCGCCCGTCGCGGCTGGTCAACGTGGTCGAGGGGCTTTCGGGCACGCACAAGAACTGGTGGGAGTGCGACTCGGGTATTGCCTATCTCGTCTCCGGTGCTCCGGGTTGGCGCACGAGCCGCATGACGCAAGTCTTCGACCTCTCGGACCCCGCCAAGCCGCGGCACATCCGCGACTTCGGCCTGTCGGGACAGCAGCCCGGATCGAAAGGCGCGGTCCCTACCGGCCTTCACGGGCCGATTTCCACCGGGCCGAAAGGAAACCGCATCTACTTCGGCTACGGCACGAATGCGGACGGCGTCCTGCAGATCGTCGATCGCCGCAAGCTTCTCGAAGGCCCGCGCGAGCCGAGCGGGGCCAACCTGCTCCATCCGCAGGTAGGCCGGCTGGACCTGCCACCGACCCTGGGCGCCCATACGACCTTCCCCATCCTCCAGATGCAAGTGCCTGAATTCGCGCGCGATGGCGCGGGCAGCAAGCGCGACTTCGTGCTGATCGTGAACGAAGCGCTCACGCACGGCTGCCAGGAAGCGCGGCAGATGGCATGGATGGCGGATGTGACCGCCGAATCCCAGCCGATGACGGTGTCTGGCTGGACGGTGCGCGAGGCGAGCGGCAATTTCTGCGCCCGGGGACGCTTCGGCGCGCATTCCTCCAACGAGAGCTTCGCGCCCGTCTTCTACCGCCGGCTGGTTTTCATCGCCTTCTTCAACGCCGGCGTGCGGGCAGTGGACATCCGCGATCCCTACCATCCCCGCGAGGTGGCGCACTTCATCCCTGCCGGTAAGCCCTTGACCAACAACGTCGAAGTCGACGAGCGGGGCTACATCTACATCGTCGACAGGGAGGGGCTCGGGCTGCACATCCTCGAGCTCACGGGGGAAGCGCGAAAGATCGCGAACTGGCGCTGAGCACCCGCGTCTAACCCGGTTCCCGCCCCGAGGAGGTACCGATGAGACTCGCCGATGTGATGACCCCCAATCCCCGTTGTGTCGAGCTGTCCGACACGCTCCAGGACGTCGCCAAGATCATGCGCGACGAAGACACCGGCGCCGTCCCCGTGGTGGAAGACGGCCGCGTGGTCGGCATGGTCACCGATCGCGACATCGTGATCCGCGCCGTGGCCGACGGCGACTACGAGGCGACGGTCGACGACATCGTCACCGACGATGTGGTGACGGCCACCGCCGACATGAGCACCGGCGACGCCGCCGAGCTCATGAGCGAGCACCAGATTCGCCGCCTGCCGATCGTGGACGAAGACGAGAACATCATCGGCATCGTCTCCATCGGCGACCTCGCCGTGAAGGAAGGCAGGGACTCGCGCATGGGCGAGACGCTGGAGAACATCTCGGAAGGCGTGAAGCGGCACTGAGGGGGACGGACCCAGGTTTTCGCCTTTGCCTGGTTTTGGGTCCGTCCCGGGTCTTACGGTCCCAGCATCCCCTCCACAATCTCCCGCTTCCTCCGGCACCGCTCCTGCTCCCAGCAGGGGCGGTAGCTTTTCACGAGCTTGCCGCCTTCGAGGATCCGCACCTCGAAAGGCCGCTTCATCATGACCACGTGCACGTAGTTGGCGAACGCCTCGGCGAAGTCGTCCGCCGGGTGGGTGGCCGAATACAAGGTGGCGAAATCGGTGCGCTCGAGCCATTCATAGGCGGGCCGCATGCCTGCGCCATCGAGCTTCGCGCCGAAGTAATAGACGATCTCCTTTCGTTGCGGAAACCCCTCGTCGAAACGCGTCGCGTACCGGCCTTCGGCGACGCGCCATGAGAGCGCGAAAAAGGGGTATGCCGCGGGGTCGCCAATGCTCGCGGGCGCCTGGGCCCAGCTCGGGTGCACCCTGCCGCCGATGGCCAGCACGTGGGCGAGCTCGTGCAGCAGGATGTACTGGATCGCATGCTTGCGGTCGTCGGCGGCGGGCGCGGCGATCGTGGCGGCCAGCCGTATCCCGGCGAGCTTCGCCGCCACCACGCGCTTGACGGCCGCGGGAAGCTCGCGCATCGCGGCGCGCAGGTCCCGCTCGAAGCCTGCATCGTTCGCGGCGATCTTCGGACGTTCGGGATAGCCATTTCCGATGTTGTCCAGGGTGAGGTAATCGACCATCGCCGCATCACCGTGGGCGATGCGTTCCTCGACGGGCCTCGTCATCGCCTCCCGCCATGCCCCCGCCGAGCGAACCGGGTGGGCGCGGGCCTTGGCGATGGCGCAGGCCTTGTCGCCAGTCGCGCAGCCTGGTCGCGTCTCGTCGCCAGAGGCATGCGCGCTCGCGATGAAGAGGGCGGCAAGGCAGGCCGAAGGTATCCTTGAAATCGTCATCTGCACCGGAGGATACGCCCATGGACGACAAGGAAATCCGCGCCATCGTCACCCTGAGCCTGCTCGCCTCGTTTGCCGACGGCGACAAACACGCCCGCGAGCGCGAGGAGATCCGCCGCATCGCCGAGGGACTCGCAGACGACGAGCGGTTGCACCTGCCGACGCTTTACCAGGACGTGCTGTTGAAGCGTGTTTCCCTTGCTTCGACGGCGGCTGCGCTTACGAGCCAGGAGTCGAAGCAGCTCGCATACGAGATGGCGGTGTGCGTGTGCGACGCCGATGGGCAGCAGTCCGAGCCCGAGCGGCGCTTCCTGGAGGAGCTGCGAACCGCGCTGGGCTTGTCGGCGCCGATCGCCGCCGAGTTCTCTGGCGTCGCGGACGAGGTTGCCGCGGCTCCCTTGGCGGCAGGGGCGGGGATTTCCCCGGGATCATCGCCCAACGAAGCCGAGCTCGATCGCATGATCGTCAACGCCTCGATCATGAATGGCGCGCTCGAGCTGTTGCCCGAGTCGCTCTCCACAATGGCGATCATCCCGCTGCAGATGCGGTTGGTCTACAACATCGGCAAGGCGCATGGCTACGAGCTCGATAGCGGCCACGTGAAGGACTTTCTCGCCACCGCCGGCGTGGGCCTCACCTCGCAATTCATCGAGCAGGCGGGGCGCAAGCTGCTCGGAGGATTGCTGGGCAGCCTCGCGGGAGGACTCGGCCGAGGCATTGGCAACCAGGCGGTGAGCTCCGGCATGAGCTTCGCGAGCACCTATGCGCTCGGCCATGTCGCCAAGCGCTACTACGCGGGTGGGCGGACTTTCTCTTCGGAGATGCTGCGCGATGCGTACGAGCGGGTGATGCAGGAGGGGCGCAACGTGCAGGCGCAGTACCTGCCCGCGATCCAGGAAAAGGCGCGGACTCTGGATGTGGGGAAGGTTTTGGAGATGGTGCGGGGGCGCTAGGCGTACTTAGCCGAGATGCGTTCAGAGCGCAATCGCCGCGCTGCGGGATGGCGCCCCGAAGACGAATCGAACGTCCGACCTGCCCCTTAGGAGGGGGCTGCTCTATCCACTGAGCTACCGGGGCGCTGCGAGTGAAATTATCTCACGCGGCGCGCAGCACCCAGCGCTGCGAAACCCCGCCGTCACTCGTCGTCGAGCCCCAGCGCCACCCTCACGTTGATGTTGTTGCGGATGTCCTCGCTGGGGCTGCCGATGACCTTGCCCGTTTGCGATTCGACGCCGGCGCGCAACAGCGCCACGCCCGTCCAGATCGGCACGAAGGGCGCCATGAGCGTCCCGGTGGCAATGCTGGCGAGCGGCGAAGCAAGCGTGGCCAGGCCGGCCTTCACCACCTTGCCGATCAGCGTTCCCACGCCGAGCTTCTGCAGCTTGCGCTCTTCCTTCTCCAGCGCCTTCAGCTCGCCGTCGATGTTCTTCAGCTCCTTGATGTGGTTGTCGATCGTCTTGCCGGTCTCGGGGTCCGATTTCTTGAGGGCGGTGACCGTGCGCGACTCGGTTTGCGAGCTCTCCCCGGCGGGGTTATCGATCACGCCGTCGTAATACTCGTTCACCTTCTGCTCGACCTTCTCGGGGTAGATCTCGGTGTTGGATCGACTTCAGCAGCGTTTGCAATTCGCCCTTGAGCTCACGAACCTGGCCCAGGCGCTGCTCCTGCAGGAGGGCCTTCTTCTGGGTGATCTCTCCCAGCCGCTCCTGCTTGGTATCGAGCGTCTCCTTCGTCCTGGTGATGCTCTTGAAAAGGCCGCCGAGGGCCTTGAAAGGCCCGGTGAGCATGGCGCCGATGAAGCCCATGTCGGTCTTCATGCGCTGCCCGAACACCTGCCCCTTGGTGAGGTGCCTGGGCGGCTCGCCGCCGTCGCCTTCGCCCTTCACGGTCGATTGGCCGCCGTCCAGGTTGCCCAGCTTCTCGAGGTTCTCCAGGCCGGATAGCCGGGCGCCGCTGTTCACGCGATCGATGGTCATGTTCTTCTCCCTGTTTATAGGGTGCCGCGCAGTTGCTGGATGTCGCGGGCGACCTGCTCGTCACCGGCCTGCCGATTCGCTTCCTCGGCGAGGTCGAGGTACTCGCGTGCATCCTCCTTGTTGCCGAGCTTGTTGCTGCAGTACGCCGCGTGCACGAGGGGCGCAGGATTCGCCGGATCGCACGCGTAAGCCATGCAGTAGCAACGCACCGCATCCTCGAGCCGCCCGCAGTGGTATTCGGCGTGGGCGAGCGATTCGCACAGCTCCGGCAGGTCGGGTGCCAGGTTGAGGAGGCAGAAGAGGGCGTTGGAAGCTTCCTCGAACCGCCCTTCGTCGACGAGCGCCGCGGCAAGGTCGTGGGCGGCCGAAAGCGCTTCGAGGCTGATGCTCCAAGCTTCCCTCAGGTCCACGGCTTCGTCGCCCTCGCTTGCGTGGGCGGCGAGGGCTGCGTCCTTGCCGTCGAAGAAGCCCTCCTCGAGGAAATCGATGGTCGCCTCGTGGCTGGGGCGTCCCTTGAGCGCCGCGTATTGGCTTCGCAGCGCCGCGAACCCCGAGACCATACGCTCCATGAGGAGCTGGAGGCGCGCGTCCACCTCCTGCTCCGCCCGTCCCCGAATCTGCTTCGGCGTTACCAGGCCGGAGCCCCGTTGGGCGCCGGCCTCCTCGGCGGCGACATGCTCGATCGCCTTTTCGCGGGCTTTGCGTGCGATGGCCGTGATGTCCATGTGCCCTCCCTGTGGGTCGTGAGTAACGGCATGGCGAGCTTAGTTTCAGGAGCCGGCGGCGGGAATACGGTGACCCCGGCGGGGAGGGTCGTCTCGTGTGCATTCGCAAACAAGCGAATTTTCAAGGCGTTAGCAAACTGCGGTGTTCTGCAATGCAGGATTGTTGACAGTTGACAGCGCGTCATGGTCCCCTGCGTCGAACCGCAAAAAACCGCCATAGATGACCGAGCTGCAAACGCCGGGATCGCAGATCTCGCTCCTCCTCAACAAGTCGCTTACGCAGCTTGTGCAGTCGGAGATCGAGCGCCAGATCCTTTCGGGCGAGATGCAGGCGGGCGAGCGGTTGAACGAGGTGGCGCTCGCCCAGAAGCTCAAGGTGAGTCGCGGCCCGATCCGCGAGGCACTGCGCACGCTGCAGGAAGCGGGGTTGGTGAGCTTCGAGAAGAATCGCGGCGCCGCGGTGCGCGTGATCTCGCCGGAGGAGGCCACCGACATCTATGAGGTACGCGCGGCGCTAGAAGCGCTCGCCTGCCGCCGGCTGGCCGCGAAGATCACGCCGGCCATTGTGGCCGAGCTCGCGGGTTTCGCGGATCGGATGGCCGAAGCCGTGGAGGTGAGCGACGTCGCCGCCTTCAACCGGCTCAACATCGCCTTCCACGAGCGGATCATGGAGCACGCCGGCAACCGGGAGCTGGCGGTGACGTACCGCCGCCTTGTCGGCAACCTCACGCTCTTCCGCCAGCGCACCCTGGCGCTGGAGGGCTCGCTCGCGGAATCGAACGCCGAGCATCGCGCCATCGTCGCGCGACTCGCCGCGGCCGATGCGGACAGGGCCGCCGCGCTCATGCAGCAGCACATCGAGGAAAGCAGCCAGCGTACGAGGTTGGCCCTGAAGCACCACATAACAACGGAGGAGTCACCATGAACCTGCGAACCATCATCACCACCACGGCCGCGGCTGCGGTGCTCCTGGGCGCGGCGACATTGCCCGCCTGGGCCCAGAAAAAAGGCGGCACGCTCGCGTTCAGCTACCAGCCGGAGCCCTCGGCGCTTTCGACCATTGCGACGACCGCGGTGCCAACGGCGCTCGTTTCCACCAAGATCTTCGAGAGCCTGCTCGAGTACAAGGGTCCGCAGCTCGACCCGCAGCCGGGGCTCGCCGAGTCCTGGACCATGTCGCCGGATGGCCTCACCTACACGTTCAAGTTGCGCGGGGACGTGAAGTGGCACGACGGCAAGCCCTTCACCAGCAAGGATGTCAAGTTCTCGGTCGAGAAGCTGATCGCGCCGATGCACTCGCGCGGCAAGGTCTACTTCGGCTCGCTCGATACGGTCGAGACTCCGGACGCGCGTACCGTCGTCTTCAAGCTGAAGAAGCCCGTGCCGTACTTCTTAAAGGCATTCCAGCCGACCGAATCGCCGATGCATCCGGAGCACATCCTCGGCTCGCTCGATTTCAGCGACGCGAAGAACGTGCGGCAGTCGGAGTTCATGTCGAAGCCCATTGGCACCGGGCCCTTCAAGTTCAAGGAATGGAAGAAGGGCAGCCACGTGGTCCTCGAGCGCAATCCGGACTACTGGAAGAAAGACCGGCCCTACCTCGACCAGGTGATCTTCCGCGCGATCCCCGACGGCGCCGCGCGCGCCATCGCGCTGGAGACCGGCGAGATCGACCTCGCCCCGATGAACGCCGTGCCGCAGGCCGACATCGCGCGGCTGGGAAAGCTCAAGCACATCCAGCTCTCCAACGACGGGGCCGAGGGCCTGGGCCCGTTGCTCTGGCTCGAGATCAACCTGCGCGAGAAGCCGCTCTCGGACAAGCGCGTGCGCCAGGCGATCAGCATGGCCATCGACCGCAAGAAGGTCGTGGACGTGATGTGGTACGGGCAGGGCAAGCCCGCGCGCGGCCCCTTGGTGAGCGGCAACCCGCTCTACGACAAGTCGTTGAAGCCCTTCGAGTACAACCTGAAGAAGGCCAACGAGCTGCTCGACCAGGCCGGCTACAAGCGCGGCGCGGGCGGGGTGCGCTTCAAGATCACGCAGCACTTCACGCCTTATGGCGAGTCCTTCCAGCGCCTGGCCGAGTACACCAAGAACGAGCTCGGGAAGATCGGCATACAGGTCGAGACGCAGAGCGCGGACATGGGCGGCTGGCTGAAGGCGGTCTACACCGACTGGTCGTACGACATGACCAACAACTTCACGCACAACTACTCGGATCCGGCCATCGGCACGCAGCGCGCGTTCGTCTCGTCGAACATCCGCAAGGGCGCCTCGTTCACCAACTCGATGGGCTACAAGAACGAGCGCATCGACCAGCTCTTCGAGACCTCCGGCGTGGAGATCGACCCGGCGAAGCGCAAGGCGCAGTACGCCGAGATCCAGAAGATCCTCGCCGACGAGCTGCCGGTGATCTTCCTGGTGGAGATCGCGTACTCCCACCTGTGGAACAAGCGCGTGCACGGGCTCATCACCAACGGCATCTCGATGTACTCCAACTGGGATTCCGTCTGGGTGGACTGACGCGCCTTGCTTCGCTTCATCCTTCGCCGGCTGCTGCAGCTGGTGCCGGTGCTGCTCGCGATCGCGACGCTCAACTTCTTCCTGCTGCAGATCGCGCCGGGAGACGCGGCCGACATCATCGCGGGGCAATCGGGGCACGCCACGCCTGAGTTCGTGGCCGCCCTGAGGGCCGAGTTCGGGCTGGACCAGCCGATGTGGAAGCAGTACCTGCTCTACCTCGGCAAGCTGGTCACGCTCGACCTCGGCTACTCGTTCCAGTACCAGCTGCCGGTGACGAGCCTCATCGCGGACCGCCTGCCGGCCACCTTGCTGCTGATGGTGCCTTCGCTCCTGATCGCGGTAGGGCTGGGCGTGGTGCTGGGCGTGATCGCCTCGCGCCGTCGTGGGGGCTGGGTGGACAGCGTGGTGTCGATCGGCGCGCTGGTGGTGTACGCCACGCCCGTGTTCTGGCTGGGGCTCATGCTGATCGTGCTGTTCTCGATCCAGCTGGGCTGGCTGCCCTCCGGCGGCATCGCCGACGTGCGCGAGGGCAACACGGGCTTGGCTCATGTGCTGGATGTGGCGCATCACCTCGTGTTGCCGGTGATCACGATGGCGCTTTTCTATGTGGCGATCTACACGCGATTGATGCGGGCCTCGATGCTGGAGGTGTATTCGCTCGACTTCATCACCACTGCCCGCGCCAAGGGCGTACCCGAGGGCGGGATCGCGTGGCGGCATGCGGCGCGGAACGCGTTGCTGCCGGTGGTGACGCTCGCGGGCCTGCAGTTCGGCCATTTGCTCGGCGGCTCGGTGCTGGTGGAGACCGTGTTCGGCTGGCCGGGGTTGGGACGCCTCGTGTTCGACTCTCTGCTGCAGAGAGACCTCAACCTGCTGCTGGGAATCCTCTTCGTGTCGTCGGTGGTGGTGGTGATCGCGAATCTGCTGGCGGACCTCACGTACGGGGTGCTGGATCCGAGGATCGTCCACAAATGAAGCAATTCTGGCGGCGCTATCGCAAGAATCGCGCGGCGGTGGGCGGGCTGGTGGTCGTGGCCCTCATCACGATGATCGCGATCGCGGGGCCGTACTTCCATCCCGTGGATCCGTTCGACATGGTGGGACGGCCGTACTCCCCGCCCTTCGGGGAGTTTCCGCTGGGCACCGACGTCTCGGGTCGGGACATCCTCGCGGGCATCATCCGCGGCGCGCCGGTCTCGCTTCTCATCGGCGTCGTCGCGTCGCTCGTCGCCACGATCATCGGCGTGGCCCTGGGCTCGGTGGCGGGCTACTACGGCGGCTTCATCGACGACGCGCTCATGCGCACCACGGAATTCTTCCTCACCATCCCGTCCTTCATCCTGGCCGTCGTCATCGTGGCGATCTTCGCGCCCACGGTGTACACCATCACCGCGGCGATTGCGGCTGTGTCATGGCCCTCGGTCGCAAGGCTGGTGCGGGGCGAGTTCATCGCGCAGCGCGAGCGCGAGTACGTGCAGGCGAGCCGCGCGCTCGGCATGCCCGACTGGGAAATCATCCTGGTCCAGATCCTGCCCAATGCGCTGGCACCGGTGATCGTGGTCTCGACGCTCATGGTGGCGACGGCGATCCTCACCGAATCCGGGCTGTCCTTCCTGGGCCTGGGCGACCCCAACCACGTCTCCTGGGGCTACATGATCGGCGTGGCGCGCACGGCGCTGCGCGTGGCCTGGTGGATGACGGCGATCCCGGGCCTCATGATCGTGGTCGCGGTGATCGCCATCAACCTCGCGGGCGAGGGACTCAACGACGCCCTCAACCCGAAGCTGCGCGAGCGATGAGCGCGATCCTGTCCGTCCAGGGACTCTCGGTGCATTTCCCGACACGCCAGGGCGTCGTGCGCGCGGTGGAGGACGTGTCGTTCGATATCGATGCCGGCGAGACGCTCGCGCTCGTGGGCGAATCCGGCTCCGGCAAGAGCACCGTGGCCGCCGCCATCATGCGCATCATTCCCAGCCCTCCGGGGATCATTGCCGCGGGGCGGATCGAGTTCGAGGGACGCGACCTGGTGAAGCTCCCCGAAAACGAGATGCGCAGGGTGCGCGGCAGCCGCATCGCGATGATCTTCCAGGATCCGATGATGGCGCTGAACCCGGTGCATACCATCGGCGCGCAGATCGTCGAGGCATTGACGCTGCACACGAATCTCACGCGCAGGCAGGCGCTCGGGCGCGCGGTGGAACTGCTGGAGCTGGTGAGGGTTCCTGCGCCCGCGACGCGCGTCGGCCAATACCCGCACAACCTCTCGGGCGGAATGCGCCAGCGCGTGATGATCGCGATGGCGCTCGCCTGCGATCCCAGGCTGCTCATCGCCGACGAGCCCACCACGGCGCTCGACGTGACCATCCAGGCTCAGGTGCTCGAGCTGATCGGCGAGCTGAAGGCCAAGCTCGGCATGGCGGTGCTGCTGATCACACACGACCTGGGCGTCGTCGGCGAGACGGCCGATCGCGTGGTGGTCATGTATGCCGGCCGCAAGGTGGAAGAGGGCCGCGTCGAGGAAGTTTTCCGCGCGCCGCTGCATCCGTACACGCGCGGGCTGATGCGGGTCTCCGACTTCGAAGGCGGCACCGGGCAGGCGATGCCCGAGATCCCGGGTACCGTGCCGTCGCCGTTCGAGATGCCGTCGGGTTGTGCCTTCTCCGCGCGCTGCGAAGTGGCCGTGGAGGCGTGCGGCGCTACCCGGCCGGTGCTCGTGGTGCGCGGCCCCGCGCGCTCCGCCGCCTGCCTGCTGCTCGACGAGGGCCGGCGATGACCGCGCCGCTGCTCGAAGTCGAAGGCGTCACCAAGCACTACGCCGTCCGTGGCGCGCTCTTCGGCGAGAAGAAGCACGTTCATGCGTTGGACGACGTGTCGCTTTCGGTCCGGTCGCGGCAGACGCTCGCCGTGGTGGGCGAGTCGGGCTGCGGCAAGACCACGCTCGCGCGCTGCCTCGTGCGCCTGGTCGAGCCTACCCGCGGCACGATCCGCCTTGCCGGGCGCAACCTCACCAACCCGTCGCCGGCGGAGAAGCGCGAGATCCCGCGCCTCATCCAGATCGTCTTCCAGGATCCGTACGCGAGCCTCAATCCGCGGCGCACCATCTTCCAGACCGTGGGGGATCCCTTGCGGCTGCACCAGGCGGCAACGCGCAGCCAACGGCGGGAGAAGGTTGCTTCGCTGCTCGCCTCCGTCGGCATCGGTCCGCAGCTCATGGATCGCCTGCCACACGAGCTTTCCGGAGGGCAACGCCAGCGCATCGCGATCTCGCGCGCGCTCGCCGTGGGCCCGCAGGTGATCGTGTGTGACGAGCCCGTTTCCGCCCTCGACGTGTCGGTGCAGGCACAGGTGATCAACTTGCTCAAGCGCCTGCAGGCCGAGCACGGCATGTCGTACGTCTTCATCACCCATGACCTGCGGCTGGTTCGCAGCCTCGCCGATACCGTGGCCGTGATGTACCTGGGGCAGATTGTCGAGCTGGCCGAGATCGGCGACTTCAAGGCGCGCATCAAGCATCCTTATTCGCAGGCGCTCTTCTCGGCCACCCCGCAGGCGGCCCGCGCCGGTGCCGGGAAGCCGAAGCGCATCGTGCTGTCGGGCGACGTGCCGAGTCCCATCGACCCGCCTTCGGGCTGCCGCTTCCACACGCGCTGCCCGTATGTGCAATCGATTTGCCGGGAGTCGGAGCCGGCGTTGCGGCCGATCGGGACACGCCTGGTGCGATGCCACTTCGCCGACCAGGCCGGCTTTCCGCCCGAGCCTGCCGCGAATTCTCCCTTTCCCCTGGGAGAGGGCGATCGTTAACGCCGCCGTCACCGCCAGCACCCGCGAAGCCGCCGACGCCGGTGCCGAGATCCTCGCAGCGGGTGGCAACGCGGTGGATGCGGTCGTCGCGACCGCGCTCGCCAGCAGCGTGGCGGATCCCTGCAACATCGGCATCGCGGGTTACGGCGGATACCTCGTGGTTCATGGTTCGGGCGAGCCGCATGCCACCTGCGTGCAGTTCCCGCTGAGCGCGCCGGCTGCCATTCCGGCCGCGGCCCTCGCTCGCACCTATCCGGAAGAAGGGCCCGAAAGCTCGAGTGTGCCGGGCGTGCTCGGCGGCCTCGAGCGCGCACTGGCGGAGCTTGGCAGCCTGCCCTGGTCGCGCGTGTGCGAGCCGGCGATTCGCCTGGCGCGCGCGGGCGTGGTCGCGAACGCCACGGTGCGGCGCGCGCTCGAGCAGAACCGCCATCGCGCGTTCGTTGCGGAGTGCTTCGCGATCGACGAGTCGCCGGACCGCCTCTTGTTCCGCCAACCGGCGCTTGCTGCGACCCTCGAAAGCATCGCGGAAAAGGGCGCGCGCTGGTTTCGCGAAGGCCCGCTCGGCGAGGCGGCGTGTCGCGCCTGGGCCGCGGCGCGCGTTCCGGTGTCCATCGACGAGTGGCGCCGCCAGGATGAAACGGCCGAGCGCGTGGCGGCGTCGCTGCACGATGCCGATGGCGTGTGCCTCTTCGGAGCGCCGGTCGAGCTGAGCGGCGCCGCGGTGGTTGCCGCGGCCGTCGCGGCGGCGCGCCGCATCGGAGCGCCGGCCCTTGGCTCCAATGCCGGGCTTGCGGATCTTGCCCTCGAGATCGGGCGCATCTGGGAGCGCCGCCTGGGAAAGCGCGCAGCACCGGAAACGGCACACACAGCGCACATGAACGCCGCGGATGCCGGCGGCAGGGTGGCCGCGCTTACGGCGACTCACGGGCCGGCCTGGTTCGGCGGACGGTGGGCGATACCGGGCAGCGGCGTGATCATGAACGCGGGCATGCACAACTTCAGCCGCGGCGCGTTGGTGGCGCGCGGCGCGCGCCGGCTGGGATTGAGCAACATGTCCCCCACGATCGCGCTCGATTCGCGGGGGCATCGCCTCGCGATCGGTTGCCCCGGCGCGCGCCGCATCCCCTCGAACATCGCCCTGGTCCTTGCGCGCCACTTCGTGTCGGGTTTGTCGTTGCACGAATCCGTGGCGGCGGGCCGGCTGCACGCAGAAGACACGGCAAGCGTGGCCTACGAGGAAGGCCGCACCGAGGCTGCCTTGCTGCGCGAGCTGTCGAAGCGCTTTGCCTCTGTGCAACCGCTTTCGTGGGACGACTACTTCGGGCCGCTCACCGCGATTCGCGCGAGCGCCACGGGAGAGGTGGAAACGGCCGTCGATGACCGGCAGGCCGCGGGATATTCAGCGGTTGTCACCGCGTAGAGATCGGGCCCCGGCCTTCGCCGGGGCGACACAAGGAGAAAAATTGACCGCAATCGGATTCATGGGCTTCGGCGAGGTGGCTTCGCGCTTCGCGCCGGCATTGCAGGAGGCCGGGGCCAAGGTACTCGCCTACGACGTCGTGCTGGACGGGCCCGACGGCGAGGCGAAGCTCGCAGCGCGGGCGAAGGGCAGGACGCCCGCCTTCGTCGGCCTGTCGCAGTTGCTCGCGGAAGCGGACATCGTGCTCTCGACCGTCACCACCGACGTGGCGCTGGCAGCCGCGAAGAGCTGCGCGCCGCACCTGCGCGCGGGCCAGGCTTTCGTGGACCTCAATGCGACTTCCCCCGCGATCAAGCGCGCCATCGGGACCGTGGTGGCCGGAACATCCGCCGACTTCGTCGAGGGAGCGATCCTGCCTGCGGTCGGTGTCATGGGCGCCAGGTCGCAGGTGCTCGTGTGCGGCAGGCGCGCGGCGGAGCTCGCGGCCACCCTCACCACGCTGGGGCTCAACTTCCAGGCCTACGGCGAGGAGATCGGCAAGGCCTCGAGCTTCAAGATGATGCGAAGCATCTTCTCGAAGGGGCTCGAAGCGCTGCTGGTCGAATGCCTCCTCGCCGGCCGGCGGGCGGGCGTGGCCGAAGACCTCTGGCGCGAAATCGTCGCAACGCTCGATGCCGCGTCCTTCGAGCAGGTGGGCGGCAACTGGGTGAAGACCCACGGCACCGCCCACGGCCGCCGCTACCACGAGATGATCCAGGTGGCCGCGCTGCTTCGCGAGCTCGGCATCGACGCGCCGATGACGCAGGCGACCGTCGCGCTCTTCGAGCGCTCGACCCGGCTCGAGCTGCGCGACAGCTTCGTCTCGTCACCCGAAAGTCCCACCGATGTGATCGCGGCGCTCGAGCAGCGGCTCGCCTCCGCACGCGCCTGACTTCCGATGGCAAACCGAGAGAGAGAAAGCATGTCGACCAACAAGATGAAAGAGCGCTTCGCCGCCGGCCAACCCGCCTTCGGGCTGTCGGTGATGATTCCCTCGCCGCAGATCGTCGAATCGGCCGCGGGCATGGGCTTCGACTGGGTGCTCATCGATTGCGAGCACGGCACCGTCGGCATCGAGTCGATGGAGCTCATGGTGATGGCGGCGGAAGCCTCGGGCGTTACGCCCATCGTGCGGCCGCGCACCCACAGCGCCGAGGACATCCTGCAGGCGATGGATCGGGGCGCGCAGGGCGTGCAGATCCCGCACATCAATACCGCCGAGGAGGCGCGCGCCGCCGTGGCCGCGGTCAAGTTCCACCCACAGGGCGTGCGCAGCCTCGCTGCCGGCACGCGCGCCTCCGGCTACGGGTTCAAGGGCTCCATGGGCGGCTTCGTCGAGGAGGCCAACCGGCGCACGCTCGTGTGCATCCAGATCGAGGATGAGGCCGCGCTGCCCAACGTGGACGAGATCCTGAAGGTCGAGGGCGTGGACGTGTTCTTCATCGGGCCTTCGGACCTGTCGCAGTCGATGGGGCATCCGGGGGATCCCAAGGCGCCACGCGTGGCAAAGGCCATCGACGAGACGCTCGGCAAGATCGTGGCGGCCGGCAAGACGCCCGGCATGCCCGCCACCGCCGAGGCCGTGCAGGCCGTGCTCGCCAAGGGCGTGCGCTACATCTATACGCACCTTCCCGTGGTCCTGAAGACGGGATCGCAGGCGTACTTCAAGGTGGCCAAGGGGTGAGCCTTGCGTGAGCGCCCAGGTCCTCCTGGTAGTGCTGTTCGCGGCGGTGCTGCACGCCGTCTGGAACGCGTGGGTCAAGGCGAGCGTGAAGGACCGGCTCCCCTCGGCGGCGATCTTCATCGGCGCCGGCATCGTCTCGCTCGCCGTGGTTCCCTTCGTGCCGGTTCCCGCGGTGGAGAGCTGGCCCTACGCGGTGGCCTCGGTGGCGGTGCATTGCGCGTACTCGATCATGCTCGGACGCGCCTATCGTGCCGGCGACTTCAGCCTCGCCTACCCGATCATGCGCGGCCTGCCGCCGCTGCTCGCAGGGTTGCTCGCGTGGGTCTTCGCCGGCGAGCGCATGGCGGGATGGCAGCTCGCCGGCATCGTCGCGCTCTCGCTCGGCATCCTGAGCCTCGCGCTCGAGTCGGGATGGGGCGCGCGCAAGGCAAGGGCGACCGTGGGCTGGGCGTTGCTGGTGGCGCTATCCATCGGCCTTTACACGGTGATCGACGGCATGGGTGGACGCGTGTCCGGCTCCACCGTGAGTTACGTGGCCTGGATCTGCCTGCTCGAAGGGATCCTGCTGGCCACGATCGTGACCGCTCGACAAGGGCGCCCGATGCTCGTGACCATCCTGCGCAGCTGGAAGATCACGCTGGTCGGCGGCTCGATGACGCTGCTGGGCTACATACTGGTGGTATGGGCGATGACCAAGGCGCCGATCGCGCTGGTCTCCGCGCTGCGCGAAACCTCGGTGATCTTCGCCGCGCTGCTGGGAGCGGTGCTCTTCCGCGAGCGGCTGGGCCCCGTGCGGCTCATCGCCATCGCCCTCGTGGTGCTGGGCATCTTCCTCACGCGCCTGACTTGAACCTACGGAGACTCGCATGACAGAAGCTGTCGCAACCACGCGGCTGGATGCCGCCCTCGCCCTTGCCGCCCGCGAAAGGGAACGCAGCATCGGCACGCTCGCCGAGGTCGTGCGCATCCCGAGCCTCACGGGCGAGGAAGGCGCCGCGCAGGCGCGCATGGCCGAGCTGCTCCAGGGCATCGGCGCCGAGGTCGAGTCGATCGAGCCCGACGTGCCGCTGATCTTCGAGAAATTTCCAGGCGTCGCGCAGTATCCGACCCACTGGCAACACGACCTCATCCTGCCGTACGAAGAGCTGCCTACCCATCGCGCCCTGAAGGACAGCGGCCTCGAGAACGTCCTCAACTATCGCGGCCGGCCGAACGTGGTCGGGCGCCTCGCAGGCTCGGGGGGAGGGCGCTCGCTCATCCTCAACGGGCATATCGATTGCGTGACGATCGAGCCCGCGGGCGAATGGCGCCACGCGCCTTTCGGCGCGGAGATCGAGGACGGGCTCATGTACGGCCGCGGCACCTCCGACATGAAAGGCGGCCTGGTCGCCGCGCTCATGGCGGTCACCTACCTGCGCGAAGCCGGCGTGCGCCTGAAGGGCGATGTCATCGTGCAGAGCGTGGTGAACGAGGAGCATGCCGGCAACGGCACGCTCGACCTGGTGGCGCGCGGCATCCGCGCCGACGCCGCTATCGTGCTCGAGCCCACCGAGAACCGCATCTCGCTCGACCATCCGGGCGGGCTCTACTGGCAGGTGGGCGTGCCGGGCGTGCCGCGCTCACCGGGCGCGCGCTGGCGTGGTGCCCGGCAGGACGGCGTGAGCGCGATCGAGAAGTTGCCCCCCGTGATCGAGGCGTTGCTCGCGCTCGAGCGCGACTACAACCGCGAGATCGGCGCGCTGGGCGACGGCGTGGCGCCCTTCGCGCTCGTCATGGGCAAGATCGCCGGCGGGACCTACGAGACGGTCACGGCCAACCGCACCGTGATCCGGGGTGGCGCCTACTTCATGCCGGACGTGGGCTCGGTGCTGGACGTGATGCGCGCCTTCCGCGAGCGGCTGGCGAAGGTGAACGCGGCGGATTCCTTCTTCCGCCAGAACCCGGCGGTGCTCGAGTTCCTGCACCACGACGATTCGACGAAGCAGCGCGGCGAGGTCCTGCACGCGCGATGCATGGCGGGGCTGCTGGGCGCCCATGGATGCGACGGCACCACGCACCCTGGGCCCTTCGCGTGCGACATGCGCCACCTGGTCAACCAGGGCGGCATCCCTTCCATGATCTTCGGCCCCGGCACGATCGCCCAGGCGCACAAGGCCGACGAGCACATCCCTATCGCCGAGTACCTCGACTGCATCGGGCACCTCATCCGTTTCATCCACGCCTGGTGCGGCGCGGAGGCCTGAGCGCCGTGCAGAGGGCCCGCTACTTCCGCGCCAGCTGCGAAAACAGGAAGAGGAATTTTTCCTGGATGAAGATGGGATTGAGCTGGTTGATGTCGAACTGGCCCAGCTTGGTGACCGAGCCGCCGACCTCGGTGTAGTCGCTGGTGTGGATGATCACCTTGCGCAGGCGGTGGTCGGTGGTGAAGGAGATGAACGGGATGCGCGAGGCCTCGGTGCGCGTGCGGTCCTTCAGGTGCGACATGAAAATGCGCATGCGGATGAACGCCTCGTCGGCCGCGGCCCTTGAACCATGCGGCGGCTTGAAGTCGCCTTCGTTGATCGAGTAGTCGTGGTCGCGGGCGCGCAGCTTGCTGCCGAGCTTCTCCAGCGTCGGCCGTATCACGTTCTCCCGCGCCTCCACGAACGAGGCCAGGAACTGAGCTTCCTCGGTGAGCGCGTTCTCGCGGTTGTCCCGCTTGCCCGCCTGGCCCTTGTCGTAGGCCTCGAACAGCGAATCCAGTTGTTCGTCGAAACTGCGATGCGACATGGTCATGCCTCCCCCGGTGTAATCCCTGGGGAAATTATGGCATGCGGGGGCGCGCGGGCCTACTGTTCGGAGAGACGGGCCTGCGTGAAGGCGAGGTGCGAGATCTGCTGCGCCGCGCTGGTGAAGAAGGCCGCCATGCGCTGCAGCGCGGAATCGCCGAGGTGATCCGCGGCGCACGAGTGCTGCACCAGCGCGAGCGCATAGCTGGAGACGTCTTCGGCATCGACCAGCTTGCGCGGACGGCACGCTGGGGGAAGCTCCGCCATTTCCTCGGGCCCCCAGGACGCGACGAACTCGCGCGCCACCTCGATCACCTCTGCCGGCGTCGAGGTCTCGCGGAGCCTGCGTTGCCACGTGGGCACCGCCTGGGCACGGCGCTCGAGCGGATGCGGTCGAGTCAGCAAGTCTTTTCGGGGATCTGTCATCGCGGTCCTGAATGCTCTCGCAAACGGCCCCTGGAGTCTGTCGGAGGCTCCCGAGCGTCCTGTGGGAGCCGTCCTACCGCGGCGCCCCGCTCCCGGCAACAATGGGCTCGCCCGAAGGGGGGCGGGCGAGCCGCCGTCGCTGGTTGAACCACACGAAGGCGATAATCGCGAACGCGGGCAGGAATACCCAGTAGTCCGCGGGCGCCTGTGACGGCGTCTTGATCGCCACGACCTTCCAGCCCTGCTCGAACCCACCGCGTTTCGCGCGGCTGCCGAACTTGACCGTGCCGATGCGGACCTCGTCGCCCAGCATGGAGAAGGTCACTCCCGCGTCGGAAAGCCGCATGCGCGGCTCGCCCGGCCTGGTGAGTCGCGCGGAGACTGTCTTGCGCACGTCCTCGCCCTCGATGTTCGACCCCTCGATCACCAGCACCAGGTTGGTGTCCGGCGGCATTTCCTTCACGACCGCGTAGAGGTCCTTCGCGGGCCGGTCCACCCACGCCGGGTAGATGCGGTCCATGAAGAAGTTCGGGCGGAAAAGCATGAACACGGCGATGAGCAGCAACAGCGTTTCCCACACGCGGCTCTTCGCCTGGAACCAGCCCATGGTCGCGGCCGCGAAAACGAGCGCGGCTACCGTGGAAGCCACTACCACCACCGTGAGCTCCCACCAGCCTGCGACGTCGATGAGGAGCAGCGCGGGATTGAATATCCATACGAACGGCAGGATCACCGTGCGCAGCGCATAGACCGAGCCCTGGATGCCGGTCTGGATCGCGTCCTCGCCGGATATCGCGGCGGCGGCGAAGCTCGCGAGCCCCACGGGCGGGGTGATGTCTCCCATGATCCCGTAGTAGAAGACGAAGAGGTGCACGGCGATGAGCGGGATCACGAGCCCGGATTGCGCTCCCAGCTCCACGATCACCGGCGCCATCAGCGTCGCGACGAGGATGTAGTTGGCCGTCGTGGGCACGCCCAGGCCCAGCACCAGGCAGACGAACGCGGTGAAGAGCAGCATGACCATCACGTTGCCCATGGACACGAATTCCACGAACTCCGTCATGCGAAGGCCCAGGCCGGTGAGCGTAATGCCGCCCACGATGATCCCGGCAGTGCCGGTGGCGATGGCGATGCCGATCATGTTGCGCGCGCCGTCGTTCAGCCCCTCGACCACCTGCCAGCTTCCGTGGCGAAGCTCCGAGACCACGTTGGCCTTGTGGCCGCGAAAGAAGGTGATCAGCGGTCCCTGCGTGACCATGAGGCCGATCAGTACGACCGTGGCCCAGAAAGCCGACAGAGCGGGCGAAAGCTCCTCCACCATCAGGCACCAGATCAGCACGCCGATCGGGATCATGAAGTGCAGGCCCGCCTTCACGGTGGGCCACGTTGCCGGCAGGACCGGGTTGTTGACGTCCACGTCCTGCGGCAAGTCGGGGCAACGCGCCGCCACGCGAATCGACCAGAGATATAGCGCGGCGAGGAGGCCACCGAGGATCCAGGGCGCGGCGGCGCCGGCCAGGTCCTGCGCGGCGCGTGCGATGAAGTAGATCGCGCACAACACCACGATGGTCCCGGACAACCCCAGGCCCCATGCGAGCAGCATCTCCCGCCGGGTTCGCTCGCGCACGCGCGCGAAGGGGCGCAGGTCGAGCTTGAGCGCCTCGAGGTGCACGATGTAGAAAAGGGAGATGTACGAGAGCACCGCCGGCAGGAAGGCGTGCTTGCAGACCTCGGAATAGGGGATGCCGACGTACTCCACCATCAGGAAGGCGGCCGCGCCCATCACGGGCGGCATGATCTGTCCGTTCACCGAGCTCATGGTCTCGATGGCGCCGGCCTTCACGCCGCCGTAGCCCGCCTTCTTCATGAGCGGAATGGTGAAGATGCCGCCGGACACCACGTTCGACACCGAGGAGCCTGAGATCAAGCCGTTGAGGCCCGACGAAACCACCGCCACCTTGGCCGGGCCGCCGCGCAGGTGTCCCAGCAGCGCCATCGACACCTGCATCATGTAGTTGCCCGCGCCGGCGCGGTCGAGCAGCGCGCCGAAGAGCACGTAGATGAAGATGAAGCTCGAGGACACGCCGAGGGCCACGCCGAAGACGCCCTCGGTCGTGAGCCACTGGTGGGAGAGCATGCGCTCGAGCGAGGCGCCCTTGTGCGAGATCACCTCCGGCATGTAGCGCCCCGCCATGATGTAGACGAGGAAGACGATCGCGAGGATCGTCATCGGCAGGCCCACGGCGCGGCGCGTGGCCTCCAGCAGCAGCACGAGCCCCGAGCAGGCCACCACGATGTCCATCGTGTTCGGCTGGCCGGGGCGCGTGGCGAGCTCGGCGTAGAAAAGGAAGAAATAGCCCGCGGCGAAGGCGGCGGCGAGCGCGAGGATCCAGTCGTACCAGGCTACCGAGGTGCGGGAGGATCGCTTGAATGCGGGGTAGCAAAGGAATCCGAGGAAAAGCGCGATCGCCAGGTGAAGCGAGCGCGCCTCGGTGTCGTTGAGGATGCCGACGCCGAAAGTGAACGGCAGCGGGGAGGCGTACCAGAGCTGGAAGGCCGACCAGCCGACGGCAACCCAGAAGATGAGGCCACCGACCAAGCCACCGACCTTGCGCCCGCCGGTGTCGGCCTCGGCCACAAGCTGCTGCAGGTCCTCGGACGGCTTGACCGCTTCTTGTGCGCTCATGGCTCCCCCTCAAGTGAGACGGGGCGGGCCTTGCCGCCCGCCCCGTCTTTTTTCGCCAAGATCGAGTCCCCGACGACTCGGGGATGACGTTGCTATCGAGCTCTAACGCAACGTCACTTGATCCAGCCCTTTTCCTTGTAGTAGCGCGCGGCGCCGTCGTGCAGCGGGGCCGACAGGCCGCTCTTCACCATGTCCTCGGGCTTGAGGTTGGCGAGCGCCGGGTGCAGCTTCTTGAACTCGTCGAAGTTGTCGAACACCGCCTTCACGACTGCGTACACCGTGTCGGCCGGCACCTTCGTCGAAGAGACCAGCGTCGCGAGCACGCCGTAGGTCTTCGTTTCCTGCGGGTTGTTGGGATAGAGGTTCGCCGGGATGGTGGCGTAGCCGTAATAGGGCTTCTCCTTCACCAGCTTGTCGACCGCGGGGCCGGTCACTGATACCAGCTTCGCGCCGCAGCTCGTGGTCGGATCCTGGATGTTGGCCGAGGGGTGGCCCACACCGTAGAAGAAGCCGTCGATCTTGCCGTCGCAGAGCGCGGGGCCGTGCTCGTCGGCCTTGAGCTCGGAGGCGAGCGCGAAGTCGGAAAGCTTCCAGCCCATCGCGGCGATAAGCTCCTCGAGCGAGGCTCGCGTGCCCGAGCCGGGGTTGCCCACGTTGAACTTCTTGCCTTTCAGGTCGGCGAAGGACTTGATGTTGGCTTCCTTTCGCGTGAGCACCGTGAAGGGCTCGGGATGCAGCGACATGACGGCGCGCAGGTCGTTGTAGGCCTGGCCCTTGAACTGGGCCTCGCCCTTGTACGCGTTGAACTGGACGTCGGACTGCGCGACACCCAGGTCGAGCTCGCCGGCCTTGATCGTATTCACGTTGAACACCGAGCCGCCGGTGGATTCCACCGAGCAGCGGATGCCGTGCTTGGCGCGGTCCTTGTTCACCAGGCGGCAGATGGCCCCGCCCGCGGCGTAATACACGCCGGTCACGCCGCCGGTGCCGATGGTCACGAATTTCTGCTGTGCGGCCGCCTGCATGGGCAGGAAAGCGGTCGCGAGCGCGGCCGCGCACGCGGCCTTGAGGGCGAGGCGGCGCGGGAAAGACGCGGATGTCATGTTTGCTCCTTTTGTCGGGGTTGCGTTCTGGACGGTCTTACGCGGCGCGCTCGAGCGCCCCGGTGGTGGACTCGATCGCCGCGGCCAGCCGTTCGGCAATGATATCGATGTCGGCGCGGCTGGCGATAAAAGGTGGGGCGAGCAGCACATGGTCGCCGCGCTGGCCGTCGATCGTGCCGCCCATGGGATAACACATGAGGCCGCGCTTCATCGCCTCGGCCTTGACGCGCGCGTGGAGGCGCAGCGAAGGGTCGAAAGGGCGCTTGCTGGCGCGGTCCTGCACCAGCTCCACCGCCATGAAGAGGCCGCGCCCGCGGATGTCGCCCACGAAATCGTTGTGGCCGAGCGCCTCCCGCAGGCGCTGCGAGAGGTATGCACCCAGCTCCTTCACGCGCGGCACCAGGCCGTCGCGCTTCATGACCTTCTGCACGGCCAGCGCAGCCGCACAGGCCGCCGCGTGGCCGATGTAGGTATGCCCGTGCTGGAAGAGCCCGCTGCCACGCTTGAAGGCCTCGACGATGCGATCCGAGGCGAGCACGGCGCCGATCGGCTGGTAACCGCCGCCCAAGCCCTTCGCGATGGTCAGGAGGTCGGGCGTGAAGCCTTCCTGCTCGTAGGCGTGCAGCGATCCCGTGCGTCCCATGCCGCACATGATCTCGTCGGCGATGATGAGGATGCCGTGGCGATCGCAGACCTCGCGGATGCGGCGGAAATAGCCCGGAGTGGGCGGAACGGCCCCGAGGGTGGCTCCCACCACCGTCTCGGCCACGAATGCGATCACGCGCTGCGACCCGATGCGCTGGATCTCGGTTTCGAGCTCGGCCGCGAGGCGCTCGCCATACTGCTCGGGCGATTCGCCGGCTGCGCGGTCGCGGTATTCATAACAGGGAGAGACTCGGCCCACGTCGATCAACAGCGGCGCGAACTGGCGGCGGCGCCACTCGTTGCCGCCGACGGCCAGCGCGCCCAGCGTGTTGCCGTGATAGCTCTGGCGCCGGCCGATGAAGACGTTGCGATCGGGCTGGCCCACCTCGACGAAGTATTGCCGCGCGAGCTTGAGTGCCGCCTCGACGGCTTCGGATCCGCCGGAGACGAGATACACGTACCCCATGCCGGGCGCGTCCGCGATGAGCCGATCCGCGAGCTCCTCGGCTACCTCGGTGGTGAAGAAGCTGGTGTGCGCATACGCGAGCCGATCCAGCTGGGCGTGCAGCGCCGCAATGACCTCGGGGTGGCCGTGCCCCAGGCAGGACACCGCCGCGCCGCCGCTCGCATCCAGGTACTGCTTGCCGTCGCGGTCGGTGACGACGAGGCCCTTTGCGGACACCGCAACGGGAAGGCTCGCCGTGAGGCTGCGATGGATGATGCGGCTCACTTTTCGTCCTCCACGCGGAGCGCGACCAGGAACCTTGCCACCATGTTGTAGGCGGCGATGGCGGCGGTGAGCTCCACCAGCTCGGTTTCGGTGAAGCGGGCCTTCAGCTCCTGGAAGAGCGAATCGGGCACGGCCACGTTTCGCGTCATGACGGTGGCATAGCGGATCGCCAGGCGCTCGTCGGGGCTGAAGGCGGTGTCGGTGGCGGCGCTGTCGGTATCGAGGATCCGAGTGCGCAGCGCATCGTCGCCCCCAGCCCTTACATACTCGGGCCAATGGTGGATGAATTCGTAGTCGGCGCCGGTTTCGCGCGCCACGGTGCAAATCGCCAGCTCCTTCAAGCGTGGAGAGACCGAGACTTCACGGCGGATGGCACCGAGGAAGACATTCCAGCCGCGGGCGAGCGGCTCGCTCCAGAGGAGGGCCAAGTCGAGATTGAGGTAGCGGCCACCACGGCGAGCCTTGATGGCTTGCAGCAGCGCGGGGTCGCGCGGCGCGGCTTCGGGAGTCCAATCGGGGATGCGCAAAGGGGGGTAATCGGGGAGGGGAACTCGCGGCAAGGATACCAAAGCTGATAAAATCGACCCCTTCGAGCGGTCACCGGAGAGGTGGCAGAGTGGTCGAATGCGCCTGACTCGAAATCAGGTTTACGGCAACGTAACGGGGGTTCGAATCCCTCCCTCTCCGCCAGAATTTCCGGGTACGACCTGATCACATGGGTCGCGAAGCAAAGTCCGCGGGGCGGCTATTCCTCGGTGATGTGACGACCGCATGTAGCCGGGAAAAGGACTACGAATGAATCTGAGCGCTGCGGTGCACCGCTAGGTGACGGCAGGGCCGTCGCGCGCTGCGCAAAACCGCGTTCGCTCGATCTCGCGGGCTATGATCCAGGCGCCTAACGGAGGTCCGTGAAGGTCTGACGGGACCTCAAACGCCTGGCCGGCGTTCGGAGCGGAGGCTGTCAGCCTTCGAATGAGGTCCATGGCCAACCCTGCTATGGCGCCTCGCATCGAAGCCGGCAAGCGACGCAGATCGATCGCCTGGCCGCAAGCCACGCTATACAGGGCCATGACGGCGGCTCCTTCGTGCGCTGCCTCGACGAGAAACGGAAGACTTGGTTCGAAAAATAGCGGCAACATCGCGAGCCAGGCGGACAGCGACTCGGCGACTTCAAGCGGGGTGACCACGCGCATCTTGCAAATATACCCCGGTGAGCTTTAGCGCGGGGCATGCCTGCAAGAAAGCTACCGGCGCGGCAACACCGCTCCCAGGTGCTCGCTGCCCGACTCCTCCCAAGTGAAGTCGCTTGCACCTGCGTAGCGCCTCGCCCAGACGGTGCCGCAGGCGCTGCACTTGAGCCGCATCAGGCCGCCGCCCATCGCCAGCGCATAGAGGTCGTCGTGCCCTGCTATGCCCTTCGGGCCCAGCTCGCACTTCTGGCACTTGGCCATTCGCCCTCCCCGGGCATCGCCACCGTCAGGGCGCAGGGTTCTGGGTACCCCTTTTTTTGGCGCCGGAAGTCCAGCGTACTCCTCAAGTGCGATGCACTCGACGATTTCCTGCGACCGCACTTTCCATTGTCCCGAATACAGGGCGACGTAGGCGGGCGCCTACAGCATTCGGATGCGCGCCCAAGTAAGGTGGAATCTCGCAACTTTCCGATATAACCGTGAACCAAGACCCCGATGACCAGCACGGCGGCTTCGCCACGGCATCGGCGTGGTTGAGCGCAATCGTAGATTCGGCTGACGACGCGATCATCGGCAAGGACCTCGACGGCGTCATACGCTCCTGGAACCGCGCCGCCCAGGTCATTTTCGGCTACCAGGCGCGAGAGATCATCGGTACGCCGGTCACCCGCCTTATCCCGCGGGACCTGCTGCAGGAGGAAGTCGAGATCCTCGCGAAAATCCGCGCCGGCATCCGCATCGAGCATTACGAGACGACGCGCCTGCGAAAGGATGGCCAGCCAATTCGCGTCTCGCTCACGATATCGCCCGTGCGCGACGAGGGCGGCAACATCATCGGCGCCTCCAAGGTTGCGCGTGACATCACGCAACAGCAGCGCAACGACCGGGCCCTCGCGCACCTTGCCGCCATCGTCGCCTCGTCCGACGACGCCATCATCAGCAAGGACCTCGACGGTCGCGTGACCTCATGGAACCTCGGGGCGGAGAGGCTCTACGGCTACCTCGCCGAGGAGATGCTCGGGCAGTCCATCCTGAAAGTGATCCCGCCCGAGATCATGCACGAGGAAGAGACGATCCTCTCGCGTATCCGCTCCGGCCAGCGCATCCAGCACTACGAAACCACCCGCCTGCACAAGGACGGGCGGCGGTTGCACGTATCGCTCACCGTTTCGCCCATCCTCGATACGCACGGCCGTGTCGTCGGGGCCTCGAAAATCGCACGCGATATCAGCGACCGGCTGGAGGCGCAGCGCCAGAAGGACAATTTCCTGGCTGTGCTTGCGCACGAGCTTCGCAATCCGCTCGCACCCATCCGCACGGCGATCAGCCTCTTCGGATTGCCGGGGCTGCCGCCGGAGAAGCTCGACCAGGCCCAGCGCATCGCCGAGCGACAGATCGGCCACATGGCGAGCCTGCTCGACGACCTGCTCGACGTGACGCGCCTGTCCACGGGACGCGTCGAGCTCAAGCGCTCCCGCGTGGAGCTGCGCCCGCTCATCCAGCAGGCCGTCGATGCGGCCCGGGTCATCATCGAATCGCGCCGCCACCAGCTCCAGGTTGCGGTTCCGGAATCGCCGATCATGTTATTCGCCGATCCCATCCGGGTGGCGCAGATGGTGACCAACCTCCTCACCAACGCGGCCAAGTACACCGATCCCGGCGGACACATCGACCTGCTCGTGACGCGCGATCACGATGAGGCCCTCATCGCGGTCAGCGACAACGGCATCGGCTTTTCGGAAGAAACGCGCGAACGCCTCTTCCGGCTGTTCTCGCAAAGCCCGGAAGCGGTAGGACGGTCGCAGGGCGGGCTCGGCATCGGCCTCGCATTGGTGAAGGACTTCGCGGAGCGCCATGGCGGCTCGGTTCAGGCGCATAGCCGCGGGCCGGGGAAGGGCAGCCGCTTCGAGCTGCGCCTGCCCTGCGAGCCGGTGTCCGCATCGCTGCACGCCCACTGAGCGTTCCCCGCGCCCTTCGGGCTAAGGGATTCCCCTATGGAAAGGCGCGCGGCGCCATAGCACGATTGCGTGCATGGGCATTTCCGGCTGGACCATCCTTCTCGTGGCCTCCGCGCTCTTCATGACGGTGACGGTGCGCATCGTGTCGTGGCGCGACCACTGGGGCCTGTCAGGCTGGGCGGTCGTCTACCTGGGGTCCTCGCTCGCGCTCGGCCTGATCTGGAACCTCGCGCTGCGCTAGAAGGGGGTCGCACAGCACCGGCAACAAATGTTAACTTCCTGTTGCCGATTGTTTTTCCAGCGATTTTTCCCGATGCTCCACCGCCTTGCCGTAGCCAGCCTTGCCGGCGTTTGCCTCGCCGCGCCCGCTTCGGCCGCCTTGCCGTCCGCCCGCGAGCTGGTTGAGTTGTCGCTCGAGCAGCTCGCCAACCTCGAAGTCACCTCCGTCTCCCGCCGCCCGGAAAGCCTCGCCGAGGCGCCGGCCTCCATCTTCGTGATTACCGCCGAGGAGATCCGGCGCGCCGGGGCGGTCAGCCTGCCCGAGGCGCTGCGTCTCGCCCCGAACCTGCAGGTTTCCCAGGCGAGCAACAATGGCTGGAGCGTCCGAGCGCGTGGCGTGGCGAACACGTCTGCCAACAAGCTGCTGGTGATGATCGACGGGCGCTCGGTGTACTCGCCGCTCTTCTCCGGAGTCTTCTGGGACGTTCAGGAGGTGATGCTCGAGGACGTCGAGCGCATCGAGGTGCTGAGCGGCCCGGGCGGCACGTTGTGGGGCGTGAACGCGGTCAACGGGGTGATCAACGTCATCACGCGAGAGGCGTCCGCGACGCAGGGCGCTTTGGCCACCGCCGGGGCGGGCAGCCTCCTGTCCCGGCAGGCGGTTCGTTATGGCGCTCGCGCCGGCGACCACGCGCATTATCGGTTCTTCGTGAAACACATCGACCGACGCCATACCGAGACGGCGAGTGGCGAGGCGGTGGACGATCGCGCCCACCTGGCGCTCGCCGGCATGCGCTTCGACTGGCACGAGGGGCGCGATCGTGTCGGCGTCAACGCCAACGCCTATCGCGGCACCATGGGCCAGCCGAAGCCCGGCAGCATTTCCATCAGCGGCGTGGACCTCGCCCTCGGCCCGATTCCCGTGGAAGGCGCGAACATCACCGGCAGGTGGTCCCGTGCGCTCGGCAGCGGTTCCGAGCTCGCCCTGCAAGCGTACGTGGACCACACCGAGCGCACCGTCCCGCCGACCTTCGCGGAGAAGCTCACGCTGGTGGACATGCAGCTGCAGCACTCGTGGCGCCTCGGCGAGGCGGAAGACATCGTCTGGGGCGCGCAGTACCGGCGCGGACGCGACCGCCTGGTGAACGGCGCGATCGTCGCGTTTTTGCCCGCTCGGCTGTCGCAGCAGTGGACCAGCCTCTTCGCACAGGGCGAGAGCCGACTTGGGGCCAGCCTGCGTTTGACCGCCGGCGCGCGACTCGAGCGCAACGACTACACGGGCAACGAGGTCCTGCCGAACGTGAGGCTTTCCTGGAAGCCCGTCGCAGACCACCTGCTGTGGGCTGCCGCGTCGCGCACCGTGCGCGCGCCCTCCCGCCTGGACCGGGACGTATTCGTGCCCGCTACGGCGCCCTTTCTTCTCGCCGGGGGCCCGGACGTGCGCTCCGAAGTCGCGCAAGTCTTCGAGCTGGGCGCGCGAGGGCAGGTGACACCCCGCTTTTCCTATGCGGCGACCGTTTTCCATTCCGAATACGATCACCTCCGCACTCAGGAGATCGATCCGGGCATGACGTTCCTTGTGTTCGCCAGCCAGATGGAGGCGACGACCTACGGGATCGAGCTGTGGGCGTCGTGGCAGGCAACGGACAAGTGGCGCCTGTCGGCCGGTTATTTCGCGCAGCACGAGAATTTCCGCCTGAAGCCGGGCAGTAACGATGTGCAGGCGGTCGGTTTGGCCGGGCGCGACCCTGCGTACACATGGCTCGTTCGTTCCTCGTACACCTTCAACCTGCCGGTGGAGCTCGATGCCACGGTGCGCGGCGTGGCATCCCTCTCCAACCCCACCGTGCCGGCATACGTGACGGCGGACCTGCGCCTCGGATGGCGCCCCTTGCCCGGAGTGCAGCTGTCGTTGCTCGCGGCGAACCTGGGCGACGGCGGGCACGGAGAGGTCACGGCAATCGAGACGCGCACCGAGATCGGACGAAGCTTCCATGCGAGCGTGCGGTGGGACTTCGACGCGCGTTGATCGCGCTCGCCCTTGGCCTGGTCGCGCCGGCAGCGACGGGGCAGGACGCGGCCGTGCGCATCAAGGCCGCCTTCCTCTACAAGTTCACGGCCTACGTGGAATGGCCCCGGGCCGCCTTCCCCCAGGTCGACAGTCCGCTGGTGATCGGCACGCTCGGGGCGCCCGAGCTCACGCGTGAGCTGGAAATTGCCACGGCGGGCAAGCAGGTGGCAGGCAGGTCCGTGCAGGTGCGGCGGGTGGAGCGTGTGGAAGACGCAGCCGGATGCTGCCAGATGCTCTTCCTCGGGCCTGAGGTCGATGCTGCCCGGGCCCTCGAAGTGCTCACCCGGACCCAGCTGCATCCCGTCCTCACGGTGACCGATGCCGAAGCGGCCCATCCCAACGGCAGCGTCATCAACTTCATCGCCGCGGACAACCGCATCCGCTTCGACATATCGCGCGAGCGCGCCGAGCGCAAGGGGTTGCACTTGAGCTCGCAGCTTCTCGGGGTGGCGCGCCAGGTGGTGCAGCGATGATGGCCGCGCCAACCCCGGTGAAGTCCGTGCGGCGCAGGCTTTTCGTGGGAGCGCTGCTCACGAGCGTGGTGGCGATCGCGCTCACGGCGGGAAGCCTATTCGCCTACGACCTGCATCGCCACCGCAGCGAAGCCTCGGCGGACCTCGCCACGCAGGCCGAGCTGCTCGCCTATTCGACTACCGCCGCGCTCGAGTTCAACGATGCCGCGGTGGTGCGGCAGAGCCTCGAGTTCCTGCGCGCGCGGCCCACGGTCCGCGCGGCGGTGATCTACGACGCTCGCGGCACGGTCGCCGGCTCGTACACGCGCAGCGACGCCGATCCCGGCTCCATCCCCGCCGGCATCGGCGCCGAAGGCGTCGCGGTGGAGGGCGACCGCGTCAAGGTCTTCCGGCGGATCCTGTCGGATGGCCGGCCGCTCGGCACGGTATACCTCGAGCAGGACCTGCGCATGGGCGAGCGCGTGGCGAGCTATTCGCTCATCGCGCTGCTCGCCATGTTGTTCGCGCTCGCGGTCACCCTGCTCATCTCGTCGCGCGTGCACGCCGGCATCACCCGGCCGATCATGCAGGTGTCGGACCTCGCCCGCGATGTCGTGGCGCGTCGCGACTATTCGGTGCGGGCGCAGCGCACGACCGACGACGAGGTGGGAGCGTTGGCCGACGCCTTCAACGAGATGCTCTCGGAGATCCAGAAGCGGACCGCCGAGCTCGAGTCCTCCAACCAGGAGGTGGTGCGGCTCAACAAGGACCTCGAGCGACGCGTGGGCGAGCGCACCGCCCAGCTCGAGGAGTCGAACCTGCAGCTGCGCGCCGCGAGCATCGCCAAGTCGAGCTTCCTTTCGACCATGAGCCACGAGATCCGAACGCCCATGAACGGGGTGCTGGGGATGCTGGAGCTGCTGGCGTTGAGCGACCTCGATGCGCAGCAACGCACCACCCTCGCCGTCGTGCGCGATTCCGGGCGCTCGCTGCTGCGCATCATCGACGACATCCTCGATTTCTCGAAGATCGAGGCGGGCAAGCTCGAGGTGCGGCCGGAGCCCGCGTCGATCGCCAAGGTGGTGGGCAACGTGGTGGGCATCTACTCCGGCAACGCGAGCAGCAAGGCGCTCACGCTGCGCTCGCACGTCGATCCGCGAATCAGTCCCGCCGTGATGGTGGACCCGGTCCGCTTGCAGCAGGTGCTGAACAACCTGGTGAGCAACGCGATCAAGTTCACTTCCGAGGGCACCGTCCTGATCAGCGCCGAGCTCCTTGGCGCGAGCGACGCCGCCGATCGCATTCGCTTCAGCGTGACGGATACAGGCATCGGCATCGCACCCGAAGTTCAGTCGCGCCTGTTCCGGCCATTCGAGCAGGCGAGCGGGGACACCGCGCGAATCTTCGGCGGCACCGGACTCGGATTGTCGATCGCGCAGCGCCTCGCGGCCCTCATGGGCGGCTCGATCGAGATCGATAGCGCGCCCGGGCGCGGCACGACCATCAGCCTGGAGCTCGTGCTGCCGGCAGCGCCCTTTGGGGCGGTCGCGACGGCGGTCGAGCATCGCAGCCCGCTCGAAGGCGCATTGGCGGGGCGTGCTGCACCCACGGTGGAAGAAGCCGAGCGGGAGGGGACCCTGGTGCTCGTGGTGGACGACCATCCCGTCAACCGGCTCGTGCTCATGCGGCAGGTGAATGCGCTCGGCTACGCGACCGAGACGGCGAAGGAAGGGCGCGAGGCGCTGCGCCTGTGGCGCAGTGGCCGCTTCGGCCTCGTGCTGACCGACTGCAACATGCCCGAGATGGACGGCTACGAGCTCGCTCGCGCCATCCGCGACGCCGAGGCACGCAGGGGATTGCCGCGAACACCCATCATCGCCTGCACCGCCAACGCGTTGCGCGGCGAAGCCCAGAACTGCATTGCCGCGGGCATGGACGATTACGTCTCGAAGCCTGCCGAGCTGGCCACGCTGCTCGCCAAGCTGGACCGCTGGCTGCCTTTGCCGGCGCATGGCGAGCCTCCCCTGGAAATGCCCGACATTCACGCCGACGAGGCTGTGCTCGATTCCTCGGCCATGCTCGCTACCACGGGCGGCGACGTGACCATCGAGCGCGAGATTCTCGAGGAATACCTGGTCGCCAATGCGAGTGACCTCGCGAGCTTCGAAGCGGCACTACGCGACGGCGACATCGACTCATTCACGCAAATCGCGCATCGCATGAAGGGCGCGGCGCGCACCATCGGCGCCAATGCTTTCGCGCGGGCGTGCGCGCGCGCCGAAGATGCCGGCAAGGCGGGCGATTGGCTGCGAGCGGTGGACGCCGCGCCAGCCGTGCGCGAAAACGCTGCGCGGCTGGGCGATCACATCGCAGGGCTGTCGATGTCGCGAGGCATGGCCATTCGCACCTGACTGCGTTTCACTCCTCGAACTCGTAGGACTGTGGCGGACGCAAAGCCCCGCGCGAGGTTCACGCGCGCGCGTGGCGCTTCCCTACAAATTCCGGCAGCTCGCCACGCGTCGAATCCGCATCGTCAAGAACGGATTCGAAGAATGTCACGAGCAGTCATCAGCAAGACCGTCATCGATTCGCTGATTCGCGCGAAGCTCGCGTCGCTCGAGAACTGCGCCGGCGTCGAGCCGCTGCCGGTGGCCTGGAACGAGAACGCGCTCAAGGGCTGCAACTGGGTAGTCCCCGGGTGGATCGGGGACTCCCGCGTCGTCAAGGGTTGCGTCGAGCGCCTTTCCGATTACGTCACCTTCCTGCAGGCGCAGTTCGACATCCCGCCCGAACGGCCGTGAAGGGCTCGGCCCTCAGGCCGATTGCGGGGCCGACGAAGGCTTGACCGCGGCCAGGCATCGCCCGGCTTCGGTCAGGAACACCAGCATCTTCACCAGCAAGGGGTCTGCCGCCGGATCATGGCCACTCGCGCAATGCGCCGAGGCGAGCTCGAACGCCCATTGCGTGATGTCCTCGCCGTCGCGGATGCGTCCCGGCCGGCACGCTTCCGGCAGCATCGCGAGCTCCTCCGGATTCCAGGAGGCCAAATACTCGCGCGTCACGCTGATGATGGCCTCTTCGCTGTCGCAACGGGCGAGCAGGTCGCGCCAGTTCAGGGTAGACGCTTGGGGGGGCTGTGTTTCGGTGACCGGCATCGCGGAATCGCTACAGACGACCGTCGAATTGTGGGCCTTCGAGACGCCCCGATATGTCAGCAAGCTCCTACGCGGGCTGTAGCATTTTCTCCACGTCCGTGTCGGACGACTCCTATGGCGCGCTAAACGGAGTCATGACGAGGCCCCACGAGCCGCCGTTGCACGTCGTAGAGCCGATCGCGCCAGCGATCGATGCGGAAGCCGCCAGATCGCGCCTTGGCCTCGGTGGCCGCGGCATCGTAGGGCACGCGCCCGAACCGCACGGTGCGAGCGGTGCTGTCGAAAAGCGCGAACTCGGCGACCTTCGTGGTGCGCTTGCGGGAAGCGTCCACGGAGCCGGGATTGATGAAGTACAGCGGGCCGGGCTCGAGGCTCGCGACCACGTCATTGCCGCCTGCCAGCGCATCGCTCCAGGGCTCGTGCACTTCGGCGCCGTCGGTCACGAAGACGCGTTGCTCGTGCGTGTGGCCGAAGAAACATATGCACGCATGCGGAAAATCACTTCGCATGAGCGCCGCATTCTCGAGGATGTGTTGCGGCCGCGTCATGTATTGCTGCACGTCGCGGATCCCGCCGTGGGTGAGCACCACGTCGCCCTCGATCACCAGGTGCGCCGGCAAGCGGCGCAAACGCTCGGCGGTGGGCCGCGCAAGGTGCCTCCGCGTGCGCTTGAGCGAGTGCATCGCCTTGTTCGAGCATCGCTCGAAACCGAGCATGCCGGTCCCGATCAGGTCGTGGTTGCCCGCGATGCAGGCCGCGCGGCGAGCGGCAAGGATCTCCACGCACGCATCGGGGTCGGCGTTGTAGCCCACGATGTCGCCCACGCAGGCGATGCGCTCGGCGCCGAGCTCGTCCAGCGCGGCGAGCGCGGCCTCGAGGGCCTCGCGGTTGCCGTGGATGTCGCCTAGGATGCCGTAGAGCGCCATTGCCGCAATGCCATCGCGAGGCGGGCGCCGGCCCGGTCACGCTTGCGCGCGATGCGGCGCTGCCAGAAGAAGATCCACGGCCTCGGGTCGTCCCAGGCGAATACGCTGTACACCTTGCGCGAACCCAGGAGCGAGGCGAGCCAGGCGGCGGCTCGCAATTCGCCGCGCGCGGCCAGCTCCCGGAAGGCCTTCACGTCCAGCTCCAGGTTGAGCCAGCGGTAACGCGTCTCCCAGTGGTGCTGCCCCGGACGCCGCCCGTCGAGGAGGTATTCGCACGCCACCTGCATCAGGTTCATGCCGTTGCGCGCCGCCAGGTAATGCCACAGCGTGAAGCGGGCGTTGATCTCGAGCAGGTACCACTTGCCGCTCGACGCATCCCGCTTGAAGTCCATCTTGAAGACGCCCTTGAGGGGACAGCGGCGCGCGACCTCCCGGCCGATCGCCTCGAGCGACTCGTCGTGCGCCATTTCGATGAACGCGCTCTCGCCGGTGAGGGTGGGGTAGGTGCGCACCTTGCGACCGACGAACCCGGCGATCACCTCGCCGCGCTCGTCGGCGAAGCCGTGGTACGACCAGAGGTCCGCATCGCCGCCCGCGATGTATTGCTGGAAGGTGAGCTCTTCGCGATGGCGCGCCACGTCCGGGTGCGCCGCCGCCTCCTGGCCGCTCTGGAAGATGCGCGCCTTGCCGTCCCCGCCGAAGAGCCGCTCGCACAATGTCGAGTGGTGCCAGTCCACCTTGTTTCGCGGCTTTACCAGCACCGGACCGGTGGTTCCGCGCAGGCTGCCCGGCCCCTCGCCGTCCCACGCCAGCTCGGTGGGCACCGGCAATCCGCGCTGCAGCGCCAGGCGCTGGAATCGGTCCTTGGCGATGAGCGAGTTGCCCACGCGCGGGTCGCTCACCAGGAAGAGGTAATAACGTTGCAGGCGGTCCTGGTGCGCGTAGAGCAACTCGAGCGCGTCGTCGCTGCCGTAGACCAGGGGCACCCGGCGACCCAGCTGCCGCGCAAGCCGGTCGCCGAGCTCGACCAGGGCGGCGACCACGGCCTCGCGGTTCTCGAACGACGGCAGGTGGCAGCGCCCGGCGCAGTGACGCGAGGCGAAGGCGGGCTCGTCCGGATTGGACGAGGCGACGATGGCCGGAATTCCGGCAAGGCCCAGCGCGCGCACGAGGTTGATGCCCCCGAGCAGCACGGCGGGTGGGCGGGCCCGGTCGAAGCCCTGGGCGGGGAGGTCGATGGTCATGGCGCGGGACGCAGGATGTAGGAAGGCAAGGAAAGCGTAGGACGGCGTGAATACGCCGCCTGTAGTGAAAACCGGGAGGCCCGTGGTCCATCCGGATCATGCCGCGCCAGCGGGTGCGAAAAGATGGCTCCGTAGGCTTCGAGTCATCGCACCTGCCAACGCTTGCCGGAGACCACGATGCTCGTCGCCGTCCACCAGCCCCACTACGTGCCATGGCTGGGCTACCTCGACCGCATGGTCAAGGCCGACCTCTTCATCGTGCTCGACCACGTGCAGTTCGAGCGGCGCAACTACCAGAACCGCACCAAGATCCGGCTGGAGGGCGAGGGCAAGTGGCTCACCGTGCCGGTCGTGCAGGTGAGCCAGAAGGAAACCATCCTCGAGAAGGCCATCGACAATTCCGAGGAGGGCAGCCGCGCGTGGGGCCCCAATCACTTCAAGACGATGCGCTATGCGTACCGCAAGGCCCCGTACTTCGAGCAGTACGCGCCGCAGTTGCAGCAGATCCTCGAGGCGCGCTGGGACAAGCTCGTGGACCTGAACCTCGCCATGCTCGACTTCGTGCGCGAGGCTTTCGAGGTCCGCACGCCCCTGCGCCGCAGCAGCCAGATGCGCGCCGAGGGCGCCAAGTCCGAGCTGCTGCTGAACCTCTGCCGGGAAGTCGCGCCCGGGAGCACGTTCCTCGGCGGGCTGGGCGGCTCCCGCGATTACCTGAACCACGAAGCGTTCGCGCGCGAGGGCATCGGCGTGAAGTGGCAGGACTTCAAGCATCCGGTGTACCCGCAGTGCGGCGAGGAGCCCTTCATGCCCGGGCTCATGTCCCTCGATGCCCTGTTCAACTGCGGGCCGCGCGCTGTCGAGCTGCTGCACGCCCCGAAGGTCGGCCATGAAGAGCGCATTGCTGCCTGACCTCGCCACCGCGCGCTGGTACGAGGACAAGGTCCGCCGCTTCGGCTACGACCACCGCGGGCTGGGGTTTCGCTCGCGCTCCTCGCAGGAGAAGCGCTTCGAGGCGCTGCTTGCGCTGGGCGATTTCAACGGCCGCTCCGTGCTCGACGTGGGGTGCGGCTTCGGCGACTTCTATGAGTTCCTCCGCGGGCGCGGCATCGAGCCCGCGTACACCGGCATCGACATCTGCGCGCCGATGGTGAGCCGCTGCCGCGAGCGTTTCGGCGATACCGATGCCGTGTTCGCGGTGGCCGACGTGCTCGCGCACGAGCCGCACAGGGCCTACGACTACGTGGTCGCGAGCGGGCTCTTCGGTCTCGAATCGCCCGGCACGCGCGAACGCATCGAGCCAACGCTGCGCCGCATCTATGGATGGGCGCGCCGCGGCTGCGCCGCCAATTTCCTGAGCCAGCTCTCGCCCCTGCCGGCCGAGGCGAGAGTCTACGTCGATCCGTGCGAGGCCTTGCGCATGGGCATGGAGCTCACGCCGGCGGTGCGCATCGACCACAGCTACCTGCCGAACGATTTCACGTTGTTCCTGTATCCCCAGCCCCCCTGGGAGGGCGAGAAAGCGAGGACCCCATGAAGAGGGCTTGCGCAGCCGAAGTCCGGCCGGCGCGTCAATCGATTGCATCGCGCTACCAGGGGCAGACCGTGGTGGCCATCGGGGCGCACCCCGATGATCTCGAGATCGGGCTCGGTGGTACCCTGGCCCGGCTGCAGCGCGACGGCGCCCGCGTGATCATGTGCGTGGCTTCGATTCCCAAGGACTTCGATGTGCGCCTGGAGGAGGCCAAGCGCGGCGCGGAGATCCTCGGCTGCGAGCTGAGGATCATGATGCCCGACGGCCCGAAGCGCCTCGAGGACCTGAAGACGTATGAGCTGGTCGGCATGATCGACGGCATCATCCGCGAGTACGAGCCCGCGGCCGTGTTCACCCACAGCTCGGCCGACTTCCACAACGACCACCTGCTCATCTACAACGCCTGCCTGCCGACGCAGCGCCTGGCGTACTTCGACCTCTTCTCCTACCACCCGACCAACTGCCGGCCGGTGCCCATCGCCTTCCATCCCAAGGCTTACGTGGACATCACCGACACCATCGACGCCAAGATGCACTCGATCACGGCCCATGCGAGCCAGTTCGGCGGCCGCGGCCTGGATACCGAGATGTACCGGGAATTCGCCCATGTCCAGGGCCGGATGATCGGCGTGCCCTACGCCGAGGGGCTGGACGTGGTGAGGATGCTGCTGAACTGAACTGGGAGGCCGGGGCAAGGGGAGGCGACGGTATCATTACGTCGCCATGCTCCTTCGTCCCTTTCGCCGCGCCTCGCGCGGCTTCACGCTGATAGAAATTACGGTCGTGCTGGTCATCATCGCCATATTCCTGGCGATGGCGGCAGTCATGTTCCGCGGGGTCGCCGCCGCCCAGAAGAGATCGATCACGGGCACTCGCATGGCGACCGTGGACGCGGCGCTGGTTCAGTTCGTGCAGTTGAACAAGAGGCTGCCTTGCCCGGCGAACGGGACAATCGCCTGGAACGGCGTGAACCCAGGGGTCGAAGTAATCGCGGCCGGCGTTTGCACGGGCAATCAGGCGAACGGCGTCGTTCCCTGGGTCACGTTGGGCCTTACAGAGTCCGACGCTACCGATGGATGGGAGCGTCGCTTGACCTACCGTGTCGATGAAGACCTGGTGGAAACCGGCGCCATGGACATGTCGTGGTGCGATCCCGCGGGGACCGGCGCGGCGGCCGGGGCAACCAATGAGCTTTGCAATACCGCCTGCACGAATTCCGCCCTTGGAAATTGCACTTCACCGGTGAACTTCCTGACAGCCGGCGCAGGTGGCAAGGGCCTACGAGTTCAAAGCATCACGGGCACCGCCCTGATGGCGCCTCCTAATACCGGGGCCGCGTACGTCTTGATCAGTCACGGCGAATCGGGTGGCGGAGGTTACCTGAACACGGGCGTTCTTTTCACGTCGACCACGATCGACGGGACCGAAGAGCAATTGAATTACGCGAACCTAGTGCTTCGTGCCTACTATGTCGACGACGCGTTGACGGATCTCGCCGGGGCCAGTCACTTCGACGATCTAGTTTCCCGACCCTCGGTCCTCGCCCTCGCAGCCAAGGCCGGCCTCGGCCCTCGCAGCCACTAGCATGACCCGGCAGCGAGGCGCGAGCGGTCTCTTCATCGCCGTGGTCCTGCTCTTCCTGATCGCAGGCATGGCCGCGACCCTGGTGCTCCTCCAGCGGCGCGGCCAGGGAGATCGTGTTGTCCAGGAAGACCGGCGCTTCGAGACATTGCACGCGGCGCTGTTGCAGTTCGTCATCGCGAATGGCCGGTTGCCTTGTCCAGCCAATCCCTCGCTCGATACAGGCGCGGAAGAAGGCAACGTCGCCGCGGGCACGTGTACGTCCCCAACCGGAAGCGTGCCGTGGATGACGATCGGGGCACGCCGGGATGACGCGGTGGATGCGTGGGGCTGGAAAATCTCCTACCGCGTTTACGCGGGAAATGCGGGTAGCCTCACCCAAACCAACGGCATGAACATGGCCGATTGCGACACCTTCGAGGCTGCCGGCTGGTCGGCGGGTAGAACACCGGTGGTTGGGTCGGCAGGCGGCTTGTGTCGCGGCACGCGGAACACCCTCGATACCGAGTTCCTCGCTGGCAAGGGGCTTGCGGTGAACTATTTCGGGACCATCGCCAGCGATGCGGCCTACGTGCTCATCAGCCATGGCCCCGCCGGCCAGGGCGCTTGGTCGGCCAATAGTCCCCCCGCGCAAAACCCGACCGCGCCGGCGAATGCATCGGAACTTGTGAACCTGAGCAACACGAACCCCGCTATCGCGTATGTCGCGTCGACTCGCGTGACCGCGGGGGTGGCCCCTAGCAGCGCGTCCTATTTCGATGACGTGCTGGTGTACCGCAGCCTTAAAGACGTAGTTCGCCTGGCTGGTCGCAACGCGCGGGATTGGGACGATACCGGCACAGCCAACGAAACGTTGACGGCAGCGAACCTCGCGGCGTCGCTGGGAACGACCCCAACGGCGGGAAGCGACTTGGGGGTGTCCACGGTGAACCTGCAGACTTCGCGCGTGACCGGTCTGTCCGCCGGGACTGCCACCAATCTCGCGTTCGACTCGAGCGGCGGCACCGAGGGGCTTGGCGTCTCGGGCAGCGGTACTGGAATCACCAGCGCCGTCAACGAGTCCGTGCGCATCGAGTTCAAGAACAAGGCCACCAAGTTCGCGATCAGCCTGGCCGACTTCGCTACCGTCAACTTCATCTGGACATGGCGCGAGCAGGCGAGCTTCCAGTTCTACAACAACGGCAGCCTCGTATTCACCTCGCCAGACAAGCAAAGCTGCCACACTGGGCCGTTTGCGAGCTTCTCGTTCGACCTGGGAGCGATCGAGTTCGATCGCGTGGATGTCGTCCCCAAGATCGCCGCTTCCAATACGCTGCCGTTTTTCGGGACCGGGCCTTCGATTGCTACTTCGTTCTACCTTTCGGGTTTCAAGTCCTGCACGGCGGCGCCGTGCCTGACGGACCTGCAGGTGGCCACGCCGACCTCGACCTGTAGTTGAGCGACCTCCAGCGCAGGCAGCGCCTCACCGGCGCGCTTTTCGTGATGGCCGCCGCCGTCGCCTTTTCCGGCAAGGCGATCCTGGTGAAGCTCGCGTTCCGCCAGGACGTCGATGCGCTCACCCTCCTTGCGCTGCGCATGATCTTCAGCGCACCGTTCTTCGTGACGCTGGCGCTGTGGGCCAACCACCGGGAAGGCGTCGCGCGGCTGCGACGCCCGGACCTGCGCAACGTGCTGCTCCTGGGCATCGTGGGCTATTACCTGGCGAGCTATTTCGACTTCCTCGGGCTGCAGCACGTGACGGCTGCCCTCGAGCGGCTGCTGCTCTTCATCCATCCCACCTTCGTGCTGCTGCTGGCGGCGGCCTTCTTCAAGCGGCCGATCTCGAGGCGGGACGTGGCCGCGATCGTGCTGTCCTACCTCGGCATCGTTCTCGTGTTCGGCAACGACCTCGCCACACAGCCCGGCAACATCGTCCTCGGCTCTTCCTGGGTGCTCCTATCCGCGCTCTGCTACGCCGTCTACCTGCTGGGCAGCGGCAGCCTCGTCGGGCGTGTCGGCAGCCTTCGTTTCGCCAGCTACGCCGGGCTTTCCTCGTGTCTTGCCGTCCTCGCACATTACCTCCTGGCCCACGACATTCGGCGCGCGTTCAACCTGGCACCGGCGGTTTACGGCTATTCGCTGCTGATGGCGGCCGCCTGCACGGTGCTGCCGATCGTGCTCACTTCGGAAGGGATCCGGCGGATCGGCGCGAGCCACGCTTCGATCATCGCTTCGGTGGGCCCCATCGCCACCATCTTCCTCGGCATGGCGTTCCTCGACGAGGCGATCACGGTGATCCAGCTTGCGGGCGCCGCGCTGGTGCTGGCGGGCGTGCTCGCCATCGGCCTGCACAAGGGCTCGGCGCGCTGAGGCGCGGGGGCCTTCCGCTATAATTTCGGGCTCTCACGCATCGCAAAATCACGAAGGAGCGTCAATGAAGAAGCCCATGCGCGTCGCGGTCACCGGCGCCGCCGGCCAGATCGGCTACAGCCTGTTGTTCCGCATCGCGAGCGGGGAAATGCTGGGCCGCGACCAGCCCGTCATCCTGCAGCTGCTGGAGATCCCCGACGAGAAGGCGCAGAAGGCGCTCAAGGGCGTGATGATGGAGCTGGACGATTGCGCCTTTCCACTGCTGCAGTCGATGGTCGCCGCCTCCGACGCCAAGATCGCCTTCAAGGATGTCGACGTGGCGCTGCTGGTCGGCGCCCGTCCCCGCGGCCCGGGCATGGAGCGCAAGGACCTGCTCGAAGCCAACGGGGCCATCTTCGTGCCCCAGGGCAGGGCTTTGGACGAGGTGGCTTCGCGCGACGTGAAGGTGCTGGTGGTGGGCAACCCCGCGAACACCAACGCGCTCATCGCCATGAAGAACGCGCCGAGCCTGAAGCCGCAGCAGTTCACGGCGATGATGCGACTGGACCACAACCGCGCCATGACGCAGGTTGCGCAGAAGCTGGGCAAGCCGGTCACCTCGGTGAAGAAAATGAGCATCTGGGGCAATCATTCGGCGACCCAGTATCCGGACCTCTTCCATGCCGAGGTGGATGGACAGAACGCGGCCAAGGCCATCAACGACCAGCAGTGGCTCGAATCGACTTTTATCCCGACGGTGCAGAAGCGCGGTGCGGCCATCATCGATGCCCGCGGCTTGTCGTCCGCCGCATCCGCGGCGAACGCCGCGATCGACCACGTGCGTGACTGGGTGATGGGCAGCAACGGCGGATGGGTTTCGATGGGCGTGCCGTCGGATGGCAGCTACGGCATCCCCGAGGGGCTGATGTTCGGTTATCCCGTCTCCACCGCCGAGGGCAAGTACGAGATCGTGAAGGGCCTCGAGCACAACGACTTCGCCAAGGCCAAGATCGCCGCGACCCAGAAGGAGCTGAACGAGGAGCGGGCCGCGATCGCGCACCTCCTCAAGTAAGCCAACCGGGGTCAGACTTGGTCCGCTTTGCTGCCATGCAGCAACGGACCAAGTGGTCTGACCCCGGTCCAGGACCTACTCGAGGTCGCTCGCCAGTATCACCACCGAAACCAGCAACGTGGCGGAGATCGCCAGCGCGGCGATCGCGCCCTGGGTGAGGACGCGCGACTGGGCGAGGTCGTAGAAGCCCTGCAGCATCGAGCCCGCCGCCGGCGATAGCGCGACGGCAAGCGCAGCGCCGACCGCGGTCGAGGCGAAGACCAGAACCGAGGTGAGCCAGCCACGCGCGGCCTGCTGCCTCGGCGGCAAGGACTGCATCACCCTGGCGCTGAAGCCGTCATCGGGAAGCGCAGCTTCCCGGGCATCGCGTCGCAGGATCCGGTCGAGGGCGTCGCTCATCTCGTCACTCCTTCGCCAGCCGCGCCTTGAGCTTCACCTTGGCGCGCAGCACGTGGGTCTTCAAGGTGCCGACCGGGATCCCCAGGGCCCGGGCGGCCTCTTCGTGGGAGAGGTCGGCGTAATAGCAGGCGGCGATCGCCGCGCGTTCGCCGTCGGAAAGCGTGGCCATCGCGCGCTCGAGATCGACCTTCGAGGCGACGTCGGGCATCTCGTCGGCGCCTTCGCGGCCGGGCAGGGGCGCATCGTCGGCGAGGTCGAGCAAGACCTCGCGCTTGCGGCGGGCCTCGCTCTGCCACGCGTTGAAAGCGATGCGGTAGAGCCAGGTCGAGAAGCGCGCCTCGAAGCGGAACTTGCGGATGTTGCGCCACGCCAGCACGAAGGTCTCCTGAGCGAGGTCATCCGCGAGCCCTGCGTCGCCGCGCGCGAGCCGCCGCAACACGGCGCGCACCTGCGACTGGTGGCGGCGCACGAGCTCGGCGAACGCGGCACGGTCGTCGCGCTCGATCACCGCGAGGATGAGGGCGGCGTCCTCGGGCGCCCCGGCGCCGCGCATCAGGGTCGCGGCTTGCTCTCGACCTTCCAGGCCACCAGCAATGCCACGCCCATCAGCCCGGGGATGAGGCCGATCGACCAACCCGGCCCCCAGCCCGCGAAGAAGAGCGAGAGCGCGAGTCCCAGCGCCAGCAGCACCAGGCCGCCCCGCAGGCTGGCATGCCCCCGCCGTGGCGGCTCGAGCAGCTCCGGCGGCACCGGAAGCCCCTTCTCGGCCAGCCGCGTGATGGTCTCGTGGATCATGCGCGAGCGCCGGTGCTTGTAGTACAGGATGAGCGCGACCAGCCCGAGGGGCAGCGCGAACCCGGCCATCATCGCCGTGATCGCGACGAGGGCGACCATGTTGTCCATCAATCTCTCCGAGGGCCAGGGTGGCCTGCATTATCGGGTCTCAGTCGGGGGCGGACAACGCCGCCACGGTCTGCAATGACCCTTGGACGCGGCGGCGGGCCGCCTTGGATTCGGGCGTAGAATGGATCGCGACAACCCCCGAAGGAGGACGCCATGACGAAGTCCGCCCTTTTCGCCGCCCTCGCGATCGCACTTTCCGGCTGCGCGGCATCTCCCGAAAACTCCCAGCTCGCGCAGGCCGAATGCAAGGTCGCGCCCCTCACCGCCGCCAGCGCCACCGGGCGCGCGCATCGCTCGCTCACCCCGATCGAGCAGCGTTACGCCGAGATGCAGCTCGCCAACACCGAGTTCCGCCGCCGCCAGCTGCAGGAGCGCGGCCTGATCGACAACAACATCGAGCAGGCCCTTCGCGACTGCGCTACGCGCTGAGCTCCTCGGCCACGCTCTCCAGCACCGGCTCCTGAGGCTCCGGCAGGTCGCGCATCCGCGAAAGCGGCGACAGCCAGGTCATGATGGGCGCGAGCAGCAGCGCGCCGACGCCCGCCAGGAGCATCGCGCTGCGCAATCCCCATTGCTCGGCGACCCACCCGCCGGCCAGCCCCCCCAGCGGCGCAGTCGAGACCGTGAGGCAGATCATCGTCGCGGTCACCCGGCCCAGCAGGCGATCGGGCGTGATGGCCTGGCGGATGGACAGGTAGTTGATGAAGAAGATCATCGCTCCCAGGTCGAGGATGAAGAGGCCGCCGCCGAAGAGCAGCGAAGCCATCCATGAGGGGCCCATCGCCCCGCCCATGATCACCCATGCGATGCCCGTGGCGGCGATGCCGCCCAGCATCGTGGGGCCCATGCCGAAGCGCTTGTTGAGCGGCGCCACCACGGCCGCGGCCGAGAGCGAACCGATGCCCGCCACCATGAACAGCACGCCGACGTGTCCGGCGGAGAAGCCCAGCTCGCGCGCGGCGTAAAGCACCACGATCGCGATGTAGGCGTGCCGGAAGACCTGCCAGGTCGCGAGCGCCCAGGCGATGGCCCGCAGCGTGCGGTTCTGCCAGATCGTGATGAGCCCCTCGCGGATCTCGGCCTTCACCGACCGCGCCATCGCCTTGGGAGCGTCCGTCTCCCGCGGAGGGATGCCGCGAAGCAACCATGCCGAGAGGAAAAAAGAGCAGGCGTCCACGAAAATCGCGATCGGAGCGGTGAGCCATTGGATCAGCGCGCCGGCCATGCCGGGGCCCATCAGTTGCGCCGCCGAGTCGGATATGCCGATCTTCGCGTTCGCCTCGATCAGGTGGTCGCGGCCGACGCGCTCGGTCATGAAGACCTGGTAGGCCGGCCAGCCGATCACGGTCAGCAGGCCCACGAGGAAGCCCACGACGTAGAGCACGGCCATCGAGAGCATCCCGAACCATGCGCATAGCGGGATCGCGAGCAGGGCAAGGCCGCGACCCACGTCGCACGCGATGATGAGGCGCAGCTTGGGCATGCGGTCGACGATCACGCCGGCGAAGAGCCCGAAAAGCGGATAGGGCAGCGCCTCGAGCGCCGTGAGCACGCCCACCTCGAACGGCGAGGCGTTCAGCATCAGCGCGGCGGTGAGCGGCAGGGCGAGGAACGTGATCTGCCCGCCGAAGTGCACGATCGTGAGCGAGCTCCACAACTTCACGAAGTCGGGGTTTCGCCACAGGCCGGTGAGCCAGCGGGCGGGATTGAGCGTGTTCAGCAGCGTTTCCATTTTTGTTCTTCCAGTAGCGCGGCATCGCCGTCGCGTTCGTTACGCGAGGCGGGAAGAGCGACTATTGGATTTCGGCCGTGCCTTCCCGCCTTTGCAACCGGCGGGCGGTCGGCCCGCGGGTCAGGAAACTTTTCCGGAGCCTGCGCGAACCCACAGCCCGCGCGGGGCGCGGAGCATGTTGATCGGGAGATCGAAGGTTCGCATCGGTTGGATTTCGGCAAGCGGGAGCTCGAGTGACGGCGCGATTATAGGCGCTTTTGATAAACTCGGCCACGATCGTTCCCCCCCCCCGAGGCAAACCCATGTTCGGCCGCCTGTTACCCAAGGAAGGTCGCTTCTTCGACCTCTTCAACGCGCATGCGGCCCAGGTAGTGCGCGCCGCCCGCGAGCTCAAGGCCCTCACCGGGAACTACGAAGCGCGCGAGGAGCACGCTCGCCTCATCGACGAGGCCGAGCACGCCGCCGACCGGATCACCGCCGAGACCATCCGGCTGCTGCACAAGAGCTTCATCACGCCGCTCGATCGAGACCACATCCACCAGCTGGTGAATGCGATGGACGACATCTGTGACCTGATCCAGGACACCACCGAGACGATGTCGCTGTACGACGTGCGCCGCATAACGCCCGAAGCGGCGAGCCTCGCCGACATCGGCCTCAAGTGCTGCGAGCGCGTGCGAGAAGTGGTCGAGATGGTGGGCTCGGAGAAGCGCAGCTTCGAGGCGATCATGAAGACCTGCGAGGAGATCGACCGTCTCGAGTCGGACGCGGACCGCGTCATGCGCTCGGCCGTTTCGCGCCTCTTCCGCGAGGAGCAGGACGTGCGCGAGATCATCAAGATGAAGGCGATCTACGAGCTGCTCGAGGCGGTCACCGACCGTTGCCTCGACGTGGCGAACCTGGCCGAGGGCATCTCGCTCGAGAACTCATGAGCACGCTGCAGATGTCCATGGGCGTCCTGGTCTTCCTGGTCGTCCTGGCGCTGGCGTTCGACTTCATGAACGGGTTGCACGACGCGGCCAACTCCATCGCCACCGTGGTTTCCACCGGCGTGCTCAAGCCTCACCACGCGGTCGCCTTCGCGGCGCTCTTCAACGTGGCGGCGATCTTCATCTTCCACCTCAAGGTGGCCTCGACCGTCGGCAAGGGCATCGTCGATCCCGGAGTCATCGACCACTACGTGATCTTCGGCGCGCTGGCGGGGGCAATCTCGTGGAACGCCATCACCTGGTTCTTCGGCCTTCCGTCGTCTTCGTCCCATGCGCTCATCGGAGGCCTCATCGGCGCAGGCGTGGCGAAGGCGGGGTTCGGCTCGCTCGTCGCCTCGGGCATCGGCAAGACGGTGGCCTTCATCTTCATCTCGCCGCTGGTGGGCTTCATCCTGGGCGGCCTGCTGCTGGTGCTCGTCTCGTGGATATTCCGCAAGTCCGCGCCCATGCGCATCGACCGTTGGTTTCGCCGCCTGCAGCTCACCTCCGCTGCGGCTTATTCGCTCGGCCACGGCGGCAACGACGCGCAGAAGACCATCGGCATCATCTGGGCGCTGCTCATCGCCGCCGGCATGCTGGATACCACCGAGGATGTCCCGGCGTGGGTCATCATCGCTTGCTACCTCGCGATCGGGCTGGGCACGTTCTTCGGCGGCTGGCGCATCGTGAAGACGATGGGACAGCGCATCACCAAGCTCAAGCCCGTGCACGGCTTCTGCGCCGAAACCGGCGGCGCCATCATGCTCTTCACCGCGACGGCGCTTGGAGTGCCGGTCTCCACGACGCACACGATCACGGGCGCCATCGTCGGCGTCGGCTCGACGCGCAAGGTCTCGGCGGTGCGCTGGGGCGTGGCCGGCAACATCGTCTGGGCGTGGATCTTCACGATTCCGGCGGCCGCCTTCATCGCGGCGGTGAGCTGGTGGCTGGGGCGCCAGCTGCTCTGAGGGAAGGGGAACCCCTTTCAGAACTACTTCCGGTAAGTCACCACGAGGTCGCCCACGCCGTCCACGTGACCCTCGAGCCTGTCTCCCGCCTGGATGGGCCCCACGCCCGCGGGCGTGCCCGAGAAGATGAGGTCGCCCGGTTGCAGAGTGATGAGCCTCGAAAGATAGGCGATCTGCTCGGGCACGCTCCAGATCTGCATGGCCAGGTCGCCCTGCTGCCTGAACTCGCCGTTCACCTTGAGCCAGATCGCGCCCTTGGAAGGATGGCCTATGGCCGAGGCCGCGTGCAATTCGCCGATCGGCGCCGATTCGTCGAAGCTCTTGCCCATTTCCCAGGGCCGCCCCAGCTTCTTCGCTTCGCCCTGGACGTCGCGGCGCGTCATGTCGAGCCCGACGGCATATCCCCAGACGTGCTCGAGCGCGCGCTCGACGGGGATGTCCTTCCCGCCCACCGCAAGCGCGGCCACCATCTCGATCTCGTGATGGACGTCCTTCGTGCCGACCGGATAGGAAATCGTCGAGCCGCTTTCGACGATGCAGTTCGCGGCTTTCATGAAGAAGAACGGCGGCTCGCGATCCGGATCGTGGCCCATCTCGCGCGCATGGTCGGCGTAGTTGCGCCCAACGCAGTAGATGCGCCCGACCGGGAACCGCGCATCGGTGCCGGCGACGGCCAGCGAGGGCCGCGGCCCCAGGTCGATCACGTAAGTCAGGTTTCCAAGCTCGTCCTTGCCCATGGCCTCGTTTTTCCGTTCGTCGTTGATTTGATGCGGATTGTAGCGTTGGTGGCACTCTGCTCGCCCCGCTGCCATGCCCGCCCGTGTCACTTGAAACCTGCCGCCCCTGTGCGTAGCTGCAGCGCCACAGTAGTATGGCCGCAATTGGGAGAGGCGCGGCGGGCCAGGCTCGCCGCAAGGCAGGGGGATGGAAACGCGTAGCCGCCAACCCGCAGAGTCGGGGCGGCGCGGTTTCTCGGTGGGGCGGCTGCCATGGGTGGCCGCCCCATTCGCTTTCTTGGGCGGCGCACATTCACCGAACGCCACGCGCGCACAGGCATCCAACGTCCTCCAGCCACATTTCCATGGAGGACCCATGACCGCCGGACCGCTTCATCCCGACAACTTTCCCGCCGGGCGCGATCGCCGCCTGGGCAGTGGCCATGGCACCTCGTCGCTGGGGCCGAGCGACAGCTCGGATAGTGGCAGCGACCTGAAGGGCGCGCCCGGCCTCGCGCGGCAGGTCGATGGCTTCGGCCTGGATCACCCCCCGGAGACCGACGTGGAAGAGAGCTTTGCGGACAACACTGCCGGGCCCGACGTGGGCGACGCGAACCTCGATGGCGATTCCGATCGCTCGGGCACCGGCGAGCGCACGGCCGCGGACCGGGACATCGTCGATGCCGATGGCGGCGATATCGGCGTCGATCGCATCGAGAGCATGCCGCTGGACGAGGGCGCGCCAGAGGACGACGACGAGCTGCCTTCGCGTCACTGATCGAGAAAAGCGAAACCCCGCCTCGGCGGGGTTTTTTGTGTCACCAGACCTGTTCTCGCCAGGGCGCGGGGTGCAGCTCGCGGTAGCGTCCCGCGTATAGCCCTGCGGCGAAGAGCAGCGCCATGAAAGCCCCGGTGAGCGCGGTGACCGCCACGCCGGCCGTGCCCGCCAGGAACACCGGGGCCCGTTCCAGGGAGAGTCCGACGATCGCCACCGGCGCGAACAAGAGCAGCGCCAGCAGCGAAGCGGTCACGAAAACGATGAACGACTTTGGCTTGCGGATGAGGGGCGTGGACATGGCAGGGTTCGCGGCGCGCGTCGGGCGGCCTTCTCGCAGTTAGGCCCTCCGGCGCGGGCCGCGTTTCCGGCCGGCATCCGCCGCCCGGACTAGCGGCGGACGCGACGCCCTTACATGTCGCGCCGGTGGCGCGTGTCGTCCCTGCGCTTCAAACCCGCAAGGCCCAGCAAGCCCAGCAGGCCGACCCACGCCCAGTTGCCGCCGCCCCGATCCTGCTGGCCGTAGGTGTTGCCGTCCATGCCAGCGCCACCCGCGCCGCTCCCGGCGTTCTGGGCGAAAGCGGGAGTGGCGATGGCGAGGCCCGATGCGGTCAGCACGGCGCCGGCGATTCTCAGGTAATTGCGCTGCATGGTGGACTCCTGTTCGTAGTTGACGATGATGATGCGCGCCTGAAAGAGGGCGCCTGTCTGCGTACGACCAGGGAAGAAAGCGAAGTTCGGGCTGCGTCGCAGGACGCGGCGCCGCCCTACAAGTCCGCTGAAGCCGATGCGACGATCGCGTGGCGCACAGCACACGATCGTTTCACGAGCTTGCGCCGGGTACGAGCGGCTCGAAGCGCCCAAGCTCGCGATTCTTGCGCGTCTCCCGCGGGCGGAACACGCGGCCGTTCATCGCGACATAGGACCCGGGTCCCAGCAGCTGCGCGGCCGCGAAGGCGAATCCGATGTTGAAGAACGCGTCGCTGTTGCGGATGAGCGCCGGCTGCATTGCGCCCACGAGCACGATCACCTTGTCGCGAACGCGCTCCTCGAGCAGCAGGGCGGTCTGCAGCATGGTATCGGTGCCGTGCGTGATCAGGAACCGCTGCGCAGGCAGCGAGCGCACCTTTTCGGCTATCAGCTCGCGATCGGCCCCGGTGAGGTCGAGGCTGTCCTTGTGCAACAGCGGATGCACCTCGAAGGGCACGCCCACGTTCGCCTCAGCGAGCAGCTGGCCGATCTGCGGCGCGCCCACCTGGAACTCGCTCTTCGCATCGAAGTAGAGCTTGTCGATCGTCCCGCCGGTGGTGACGATCATGATCGGGGACGGCCCCTGGGCTGCCGGCGCTTCCGGCTCCTTTCCCATGGGCGCGTCCCCTTCCCAGCCCTAGGCCGTCACTCCCGCGGCAGCCGCCGCGCCCGCCGTGGACATGAGCTCGCGCAGCACGAAGGGCAGGATCCCGCCATGCAGGTAGTAGTCCACCTCGATCGGCGTGTCGATGCGCAGCAGCACCGGCACCTCCTTGCGGCTGCCGTCCTTGCGATGGATCACGAGGGTCACGTCCATCTGCGGCCGGATGCCGTTCTCGATGCCGGTGACGTCGAAAGTCTCGTCGCCCACGATGCCCAGCGACTGCACCGAGTCGTTGCCCTTGAACTGCAGCGGCAGCACGCCCATGCCGACGAGGTTGGAGCGGTGGATGCGCTCGAAGGAGCGCACGCACACGGCCTTCACCCCCAGGAGCTGCGTGCCCTTGGCAGCCCAGTCGCGGGAAGACCCGGAGCCGTATTCCTCGCCACCGAAGACGACTGTCGGGGTGCCCTGGGCGATGTACTTCATTGCCGCGTCGTAGATCGGGAGCTGCTCCCCCGAGGGCTGCATGATGGTGAGGCCGCCCTCGACGCGCGTGCCGTCCGCCTTCGGCGGGATCATGAGGTTCTTCACGCGCACGTTGGCGAAGGTGCCGCGCATCATCACCTCGTGGTTGCCGCGGCGCGCGCCATAGCTGTTGAAGTCCGCCTTGGCGACGCCGTTCGCGAGGAGGTACTTGCCCGCGGGCGAAGTGTCCTTGATCGAGCCGGCGGGCGAGATGTGGTCGGTGGTGACCGAGTCGCCGAAGATGCCGAGGGCGCGCGCGCCCTTCACGTCGTGCGCCTTGCCCGCGCTCATTCCGAAATCGGTGAAGAAGGGCGGCTCGGCGATGTACGTGGACTTGGGCCAGTTGTACACCTGGCCCGAGGAAGTCGGCACCGCGGCCCACATCGGGTTGTCCTTGGTGAAGTCGCCATAGAGGCGCTTGAACACGGCCGGGTCGCGCGAATGCTGCAGCAGCGCCCCTACCTCGGCGCTGGTGGGCCAGATGTCGCGCAGGAACACGGGCTTGCCGTCGGAGCCGGTGCCGAGCGGCTCGGTCTCGAGGTCCTTCAGGATCGTGCCCGCGATCGCGTAGGCCACCACCAGCGGTGGCGAGGCGAGGAAGTTCGCGCGCAGGTTCGGATGGATGCGAGCCTCGAAGTTACGGTTGCCCGACAGCACCGCGGCGCAGACCAGGTCGTTGTCCACGATCGCCTTGTCGATCGACTCGGCGAGCGGGCCGGCGTTGCCGATGCAGGTGGTGCATCCGTAGGCCGAGACGAAGAAGTTGAGCTTCTCCAGGGACGTCAGCAGGTCCGCCGCCTTGAGGTACTCGGTCACGACGCGCGATCCGGGGGCGAGCGAGGTCTTGATGTGCGGCTTGACCGTGAGGCCGCGCGCCACCGCCTTCTTCGCGAGCAATCCGGCGGCTATGAGCACGCTCGGGTTGGAGGTGTTGGTGCACGAGGTAATGGCGGCGATGAGCACGTCGCCGGAGCCGATCTCCACGCCGTCGCTGGTGGTCACGCGCCGGGCCAGCTCCTCAGGCTTCTTGGCGAAACCATTGTTCGCCACCGGCTGGGAGAAGAGGTCGGTGAACTTGCTCTTCAGCTTGCCCAGCTCGATGCGGTCCTGGGGACGCTTGGGGCCCGCCACCGAAGGCGTGACGCTCGCGAGGTCGAGCTCGAGCTCCTCGGTGTAGTCGATGTCGCCCTTGCGCGAGACGCCGAAGAGCTCCTGCGCCTTGAAGTAGGCCTCCAGGGCGGAGACTTCCTCGGCGGTGCGCCCGGTGGCGCGGAAATAGTCGATGGTCTTGTCGTCCACCGGGAAGAAGCCCATCGTCGCGCCGTATTCGGGCGCCATGTTGGCGATGGTGGCGCGGTCGGGCACGGCGAGCGACGCCGTGCCCTCGCCGAAGAACTCGACGAACTTGCCCACGACCTTGGCCTTGCGCAGCATCTCGGTCACGGTCAGCACGAGGTCGGTGGCGGTGACGCCTTCCCTCAATGCGCCCTTGAGGTGCACGCCTACGACGTCTGGCGTGAGGAAATACACCGGCTGGCCGAGCATGCCGGCCTCGGCCTCGATGCCGCCCACGCCCCAGCCGACCACGCCGATGCCGTTGATCATCGTCGTATGGCTGTCGGTGCCCACGAGCGAATCCGGGTAGTACATGCCGTTCTTCTGGAACACGCCGCGCGCCAGGTATTCGAGGTTCACCTGGTGCACGATCCCGATGCCGGGGGGCACCACCTTGAAGGTGTCGAAGGCCTGCATGCCCCACTTCATGAACTGGTAGCGCTCGCGGTTGCGCGAGAATTCCAGCTTCATGTTGAGGTCGAGCACGTTCGGCGCGCCGTAGTTGTCGATCTGCACCGAATGGTCGACCACGAGGTCGACGGGGGCGAGCGGCTCGATCGACTTGGGGTTCTTGCCCATCTTCTGCGCCACGCTGCGCATGGCCGCCAGGTCGGCCAGCACCGGCACGCCGGTGAAGTCTTGCAGCACGATGCGCGCGAGGATGAACGGGATCTCCGCGGTCCGGGGGCCCTTCGCCTGCCAGCCCGCGAGCTCCTTCACGTGCGCCTCGGTGACCTTCTTGCCGTCCAGGTTGCGCAGCACGCTTTCGAGGACGATGCGCAGGGAAACGGGCAGGCGCTTCACGTTGGGGAAGGTTTGCGCCAGCGCGGGCAGGGAATGGTACTGGCCCGACTTGCCCGCGGACGGTTGGAAGGACTTGAGGGTATTGAAGGCGTTGTGGGGCATGTCGCTATCCTTTCGAAGCCGGTCTCAGTTGAACGTCGTATTCCTTGCCGCGGTCGTCGCGGCACACGCCACCGCCGCGCCCCTCGCCGCTCTTGAAGTCGCACCGCAGGCCCGAGCCGTCGGAAGCGCTCAAGAGCGCCTTGGCCTCGCCGCCTTGCGGGTTGTCCATCGTCACCATCGCACCCAGCCCGCCGAAGCCGCGCCGTCCCCAGCCCAGGCCGCCGGTGACGAAGCCGTGCGTGCGCGCGGGCTGGGTCTGCACCCAGGTCCCGTTGTAGGTCTTGCCTTCGAGCGTGACCGAGATGGTGCCCTCGCCGTTGGCGTTTTCCACGGCGGTGCCCGAATACATCTTCCCGCTGTCGCGCGGCATGAGGGAAAGCTGGTAGGTCGTGGCGCAGCCGGACAGCGCCAACGCCGCGGCTCCAATGAAGAGATAACGCATGGCGACTCCTTCCTGCATCAGGCGCGCGCCATCAGGTCGACGAACTCGTGCACCGGCGTGGCCTCCAGCGCCTTCTGGTCGAGGCACAACTCGAGGATCGCGGCGCGCTGCTTCTCGGCGAACTGGCGCGCGAGGTTGGTCTTGAACTTCTCCACCAGCACCGGCATGCCGTCCTTGCGGCGGCGCTTGTGCCCGATGGGATACTCGATGACGATCTCCTTCAGCTTCTTGCCGTCGTTGAATTCCACGGTGAGCGCGTTGGCGATCGAGCGCTTGGCGGGATCGTGGTAGTCCTTCGTGAACTGCTTGTCCTCCACGCAGGTGATCTTGTCTCGCAGCGCGTCGATGCGCTTGTCGATGGCGACATCGTCCTCGTAATCCGCGGCGGTGAGGCGCCCGAACAGGATCGGCACGGCGACCATGTACTGGATGCAATGGTCGCGGTCGGCGGGGTTGTTGAGCGGCCCCTTCTTGTCGATGATGCGGATGCACGCCTCGTGGGTGCGGATGGTGATTTTCCTGATTTCCTCGGCGGTCCTGCCGATGCGCAGCAACTCCTCGTTGATGAGCATCGCCGCTTCCACCGCGGTCTGCGAGTGGAACTCCGCCGGGAAGGAGATCTTGAAGAGCACATGCTCCATCACGTAGGAGCCGTACGGGCGCTGGAACTTGAATTCCTGGCCCTTGAAGAGCACGTCGTAGAAGCCCCACGTCTTGGCCGTGAGCACCGAGGGATAACCCATCTCCCCGGTCTTGGCGATGAGGGCCAGGCGCACGGCGCGCGAGGTGGCATCGCCCGCGGCCCAGCTCTTGCGCGAGCCGGTGTTGGGGGAATGGCGATAGGTGCGCAGCGACTGGCCGTCCACCCAGGCGAGCGACACGGCGTTGATGGTCTCTTCGCGCGTGAGCCCCAGGAGCTGCGAGACCACGGCGGTGGAAGCGACCTTGACCAGCACCACATGGTCCAGGCCGACCTTGTTGAAGCTGTTCTCGAGCGCGAGCACGCCCTGGATCTCGTGCGCCTTGATCATGGCGGTGAGAACGTCGCGCACCGTGAGCGGCGCACGGCCGGCGGCCACGTTGTTGCGCGAAACCCAGTCGGCCACCGCGAGGATGCCGCCGAGGTTATCGGACGGATGGCCCCATTCGGCCGCGAGCCAGGTGTCGTTGAAGTCCAGCCAGCGGATCATCGCGCCGAGGGTGAACGCCGCCTGGATCGGGTCGAGCTGGTAGTTCGTGCCCGGGACCTTCGCGCCGTTCGGCACCACCGTGCCCGGCACGACGGGGCCGAGCAGCTTGGTGCACGCGGGATACTCGAGCGCCTCGAAGCCGCAACCGAGGGTGTCCATGAGGCAATAGCGCGCGGTCTCGTACGCCTCCCGGGAAGTGACCTTGTACTTGTGGACGTAGTCGGCGATGTCGACGAGGACCTTGTCGGGATCGGGGCGGACGTTGCTGATGTGGGCTGACACTTGCGATGGGTTCCTGGTGGGGATGAGGGATGGGGATGGGGGATGGACCCTACTTTTTTGGCGCCGTCGCAGGGCCGCCGCGCAAGGAGGCCGCCACCGATTCGCAGCGGTCGGCCAGCGCCTTGCCGGACTTGTCGGCCGTGAGCCGCGCGCGCTCCGACTCGACGCGGGCGATGGCGCGCGCGCGTGCTTCGGCGTCCTGGTCGAACTTCGCCACCTGGGTGCCGTTGCGGGCCTTCCAGTCCTGCACCAGGCCGGCGTTCTTCTCGTCCCAGCCGGGGGCGTTGCTGGCGCACAGCGACACGTCGGCCAGGACCTGCGCGACCTGGCCCATCTGCAGCTCGGCCACCCTGGCCTCCTTGTCGCTCGCGCTGCGCAGCTCGGCCTCGGTCTTGTTGGCGACCGGGTCCGGGGCGCGAACGGTGGACTGCTTGTGGCGGTCGTCGCACTTTTCCTGCTGGTAGATCACGCGGCCGTTGGGCTGCACGCACTTGAAAAGCGTCTGCGCAGCCGCGGGGGCGGCGAAAAGCAATGAACCACAGAGGCCACAAAGACCACAGAGCTCGAGCGTGCGGGACCGTGTTCCTGCAAGGCGCCCGCGGCTTGGGACGAAAAGCATGTTCATTCTCGCGTGGTCCCCGTGGTCTCTGTGGTCGAGGCCATTCACTGTCTCTTCGCGAGCGGAACGAACTCGAGGTCCTCGGGCCCCGTGTAGTTCGCCGAGGGCCGGATGATCTTGCCGTCGATGCGCTGCTCGATCACGTGCGCGCTCCACCCGGAGGTGCGCGAGATGACGAAAAGCGGCGTGAACATCGCCGTGGGCACGCCCATCATGTGGTACGAGGTGGCGCTGTACCAGTCGAGGTTGGGGAACATCTTCTTCTCGCGCCACATCACTTCCTCGATCCGGGCCGAGATGTCGAAGAGCTTCATGTTCTTCGCGTCCTGCGAAAGGCGCCGCGCCACCTCCTTGATCACCTGGTTGCGCGGGTCCGATATCGTGTAAACCGGGTGGCCGAAGCCGATGATGATCTGCTTCTCGGCGATGCGCTTCACGATGTCGCGCTCGGCGTCGTCGGCATCGTCGTAGCGGCCGATGGTGTCGAAGGCGAACTCGTTGGCGCCGCCGTGCTTGGGCCCCTTGAGCGCGCCGATGGCGCCGGTTATCGCCGAATACATGTCCGAGCCGGTGCCGGCGATGACACGAGCGGTGAAGGTCGAGGCGTTGAATTCGTGCTCGGCGTAGAGGATGAGCGAGGTGTGCATCGAGCGCACCCAGAGCTCGGAGGGCTTGCGCCCGTGGAGCAGGTGCAGGAAGTGCCCGCCGAGGGAGTCGTCGTCGGTCTCGACCTCGATGCGCCGGCCCGAATGCGAGAAGTGGTACCAGTAGAGCAGCATCGAGCCGAACGAGGCCATGAGGCGGTCGGCGATGTCCCGTGCCTCGGCGAGCTTGTGCGCCTCCCCCTCCGGCAGGACCGAGCCCAGCGCGGAGCAGGCGGTGCGCAGCACGTCCATCGGATGCGCCGAGGCCGGGATCGACTCCAGCACGTCCTGCACCGCCATCGGAATGCCCCGCATGGCGCGAAGCTTCGACTTGTATGCGGTGAGCTCGGCCGCGTTGGGCAGCTTGCCGTGCACCAGCAGGTAGGCGATCTCCTCGAACTCGGCGGCCTCGGCGATATCGAGGATGTCGTAACCGCGGTAATGCAGGTCGTTGCCGGTGCGCCCGACGGTGCACAGGGCGGTGTTGCCGGCGGCCACGCCTGACAGGGCGACCGATTTCTTCGGCTTCGGGGCGGCGTTGGTGGAGGCGGGGGCTGCAGCGGATTGGCTCATGGTCTATTTCGTCTTCTGGAAGAGGGCGTCGAGCTTCTGCTCGAAGTCGTGGTAACCGAGGTATCGATAAAGCTCGTCGCGCGTCTGCATGCGGTCCACGACGTTCTTCTGGTGGCCGTCGCGGCGCAGCGCCCCGTAGACCTCGAGCGCGGCCTTGTTCATGGCGCGGAAGGCCGAGAGGGGGTAGAGCGCGATGTCCACGCCTGCCGAGCGAAGCTCCTCGACGGAAAAGAGCGGCGTCTTGCCGAACTCGGTGATATTGGCCAGCACCGGCACCTTCACCGCGTCCTTGAACTTGCGGTACATGGCCAGGTCGGTGATCGCCTCGGGAAAGATGCCGTCGGCGCCGGCTTCCACGCAGGCGAGCGAGCGATCGATCGCCCGCTCGAGGCCTTCGTTGGCGAGCGCATCGGTGCGCGCGAGCACGAAGAATTCGGGATCGGACTTCGCGTCGACTGCCGCCTTGATGCGATCGACCATTTCTTCCTTGGAGACGAGCTCCTTGCCCGGCCGGTGCCCGCAACGCTTGGCGCCCACCTGGTCTTCGATGTGCATCGCCGCCGCGCCGAACTTGATGAGCGACTTGACCGTGCGCGCCACGTTGAACGCGCTCGCCCCGAAGCCGGTATCGACGTCCACCAGCAGCGGCAGGTCGCACACGTCGGTGATGCGGCGGATGTCGGTGAGCACGTCGTCGAGGTTGGAGATGCCGAGGTCCGGCAGGCCGAGCGAGCCCGCGGCCACGCCGCCGCCGGAGAGGTAGATCGCCTTGAAGCCGCTCGCCTTGGCGAGGGTGGCGTGGTAGGCGTTGATCGCTCCCGGTATCTGGAGCGGCTTTTCTTCGCCGAGGGCTTGTCTGAATCTGGCGCCGGGTGTCATGGGCGTTAGCGAGTCATCCGTTTTATCCGTTTCATCCGTGTTTTATCAAAAGAACGCTTCTGCAGCCTCTTGCGGAATCGCCACGCCGGTCAGCCTCGCCTTCTGCAGCAGCTGCCAGTAGTAGCGATAGGTGGCGCGGTCGTGGAGCTCGCCCTTGTGCTGGATCGGGCCCCAGCTCGTGCGCTGCGCGGCGAGCAGGATGGCGGCGGCGTCGGCCACCTCGTCCAGCTCCGGCTTCATCGCATTCACGATCGGTTGCACCTGCACCGGATGGATGCTCCACATGCGCAGGAAGCCGAATTCATGGCGCGCGCGCGAGGCGTCGCGGAAGACGTTGTCCGGATTTTTCAGGTCGAGCGAAACGTTATGGGCAGGCACGAGCCCATTGGCGAGGGCGGCGGCGACAATCTCGGCCTTGGCGCGCACCAGCAGGCGGTGCTCGAACTGGCCGGGCGAGCGCATGTTGGAAGCGTGGATGGCGCCGTGGTGATCGCTCACGAAGTCCATGAGCCCGAAATCGAGGACTTCCACATGCTCCAGCGCCGCGATGTCCCAGGCCTCGCGCAGCGCGCCCTGGGTCTCGACCAGCACGTGGACCGGAATGTCGCGCCCGACGTCATGGCGCCTCGCCACGTCCTGGATGTATGCGGCCATCTCCTTCGCCTGGACCGCCGCGGTGCACTTCGGAAGGGTGAGGTAGGCGAGAGTCCTGCCGGCCCCCGCGACGAGGATGTCGACGTCGGCTCGCCAATGCGGGTGCGAATAGTCGTGGATCCGCGCGCCGACCCTGCGGTGCGCGTTGCGAGCCGAGTTCACCATCTCGACGACCATCTGCGCATGCGCGGTCTCGCGCCCGGCTTCCGCGCCATCCTCGCAATCGCAGGAAACGTCGAAGATGGGCCCCAGCTCCTGCTGCAGTTCGAGCGCCTTGCCGATGAGCTTCTCGCTTCCGGCGTAGTGCTCGCAGGCCGCCAAAGCGGGCAGCGCCTTCTCGCCCGCGAAGAGGGCCTCGCCGGGGTGCGTCGCTTGCGAGTTGCGGGGAAGGGCAGCCATGGATTTTTCGCGCAGCCTTCTATTCTAGGGGTTTTGCCGGCGCGGAATGAGCACCCGGTAGTCGAGGTCCAGCACTACCGCGGGGTGCTTGGCGCCCATGGCCGGCGACACGAGGCCCTCGAGATCCTGGTTCTTCACGCCGAGCATGCGAAGCCGCAGGGCGCCCACGTCGACCCGGCCGGGCAGCGCGTCCTTCGAGACCACTTCGTGGCGGCAGTAGAGCGTGTCGCCGGCGAACAATGGGTTCGCATGCGTGCCGCCGTGGATGGCGGCCACGGCGAAGGCATTCTCCAGGCCGTCATAGGAAAGCGCGCGGCAAAGCGAGATCACATGGCCGCCATAGACCAGCCGCCGGCCGTGTTGTCCCTGCGCGGCCTGGCGCGCATCGAAATGCACGCGTGCGTTGTTCTGATAGAGGCGTGTGGCCAGCATGTGGTCGGCTTCCTCGACGGTCATGCCGCCGGGATGGTCGATGCGATCGCCCGGCTGGTAGTCCTCCCACAGGCGCGCGCTGCCCGTCACTTCGGCGGTTAGCGGGCCCACGTCCGAGACGCAGGCGCGAAAATCCTGCGCTGCGACCTGCGCCGGGACCGCCGCCTTGCCCGACTTGCCCGTGGCTCCTTCGCGCGCGGCAAGCATCACCCAGCGCACCCACGTGAGGACCTCGCTGCCGTCCTGGTTGAAGGCACGTGAGCGCACGTAGACGATGCCGCTCGTCGCGCTCGAGTTGGCCTTCTTCGCAAGGACGTCGCTCTGGCAGCGCAGGGTGTCGCCGGCATAGACCGGCGACAGGAAACGCACGTCGGCATAACCCAGGTTGGCGAGGGCGTTGTACGACACGTCCGGCACGGTCTTGCCGAATGCGATATTGAAGACCAGGAAGTCGTCGAGGGGACATGCGCGATGGCCCATCGCGGCAGCGAGCGGGCGCGAGCAATGCAGCGGGCAACGCGCGCCGGTGAGCGCGATGTAGAGCGCGGCGTCGCCCTCCGTCAGCGTGCGCGGCGTGGCATGGTCGAAGCGGCGCCCGACGTAGAAGTCCTCGAAATAGTAGCCGCCCGCGGGCTTGTCGCTGGTAGCCGTCACTGGCCGGCCTCGAGCTTGCCGATCATGTCGGCCAGGGCGAGCAGGCGCCGCGCGGCCTTCACGTGATGACCCTCGATGAGGCGCCCGTTCACCACCACGGTGCCACGTCCCTCGCTGTGCGCCCGGCCCAACGCCTCGATCACCTCGAGCGCCGCGGCGATCTCGGCGGGCTTGGGCGTAAACGCGTCGTTGCAGTAGGGCAGCTGCAAGGGATGCACCAGGCTCTTGCCGTCGAAGCCCAGGTCGCGGCCCAGCCGGCAGCTGTACTCGAACGACGGCATGTCCTTCAGGTTCGTGGAGATGCCATCGACGACGGCGCGGTCATAGGCGCGGCCGGCCAGCAGCACGTGCGAAAGGCTGTGGAGGAGGGCCACCCGATCGGGCGTGCGCCGCCCTTGCAGCTGGTTGAGGAGGTCCGAGGTCGCCATCACGATGCAGGCGATCCGCTCGGAGGCCGCGGCGATCTCCTCGGCCCGCAACACGCCGCGCGGGCTCTCGATCAAAAGCATGATCGGCAGGTGGCTGCCGCCCGCCTCGTCCAGCAGCGCCTGCGCCTCCAGGACGTCGGCCTTCGATTCGATGTTGGGGAAGAGCACCGCATCCACGCCGGCGCGCGCGACGGCCTGCACGTCCTCGCGACCCCAGGGGCTATCCAGGTCGTTCACGCGCACCACGACCTCGCGCCGTCCGTAACCGCCGGCCAGGACCGCCTCGCAGACGCTGCGGCGCGATTCGACCTTCTTCTCCACCAGGATGGGATCGCCCAGGTCGAGGATGACCGAGTCCACCTTGAGGGTGCGCGCCTTGTGCAGGTGGCGAGCGTTGCAGCCAGGCACGTAGAGCATCGAGCGCCGGGGCCGGAAATACGGGTTCATGCGCGCAATGCTTTGATGGCCAAGGAAAAAGTCCTGCGGGCTGGTGTTGTTAAGTTGTATCTTATATAAGACCGGCCGAAAAAGCCATGGTAAGATGGCGGCGAGAATGAAGAAGTCCGCCACGCCTTCCTTCCGGCCACTCTACGAGCAGATCAAGGTGCTGCTCACGAACAGCCTCGTCGCGGGCGAATGGAGGCCCGGGGAAGCGATCCCGTCGGAAATGGAGCTGGCTGCGCGATATCGCGTGAGCCAGGGCACGGTGCGAAAGGCGATCGACTCCCTCGCAGCCGAGAACATCCTGCTGCGGCGCCAGGGCAAGGGAACGTTCGTCGCCTCGCACAGCGAGCCCTCCTATCAGTACCGCTTCCTGCGCATGCGACCCGATTCGGGCGAGGGCGTGCATCCGAGCAACTTCTTTTTCGGGCTCGAGCACGGGCGCGCTCGCGCCGAGGTCGCGCAGGCGCTCGCCCTCGAGCCGGGCGCGGAGGTGGTGTCCTTCAAGCGCGTGATGTCGTTCGCGGGGCGGCCGGTCATCCTCGACGAGATCGCTTTCGCGGCGAGCCGTTTTCCCGGCTTCACGCTCGCCGAGCTGGAGGAGTTCCATGGCTCCGTCTATGGCTTCTACGAGACGGTTTTCGGCGTGCGCATGATCCGCGCCGAGGAACGCCTCGCAGCGGTGGCCGCGGATTCCGTGGCGGCCGCGCACCTCAAGGTCGCCGCGAGCACGCCGCTCCTGCGCGTCGATCGCGTCGCATTCACCTATGGCGACCAGCCGGTCGAGTGGCGCAGGGGGCTTTGCTCCACCGAGGGTTTCTCCTACCGCAACGAACTGAACTGATAAAATCGTTCTCTGCCCGCCGGGATAACAACATGAGCTCAGCTCCGAAACCGCGCCCGAAGTACTACGACCTGAGCCTGGCGCACCTTCCCCCGCCCGGATTGGTATCGATCCTCCACCGTATCTCGGGCCTGCTGCTGTTCTTTCCCATCCTGCCGGCGCTGCTCTACCTCATGGATGCGATCCTCGGCTCGCAACAGGGCTACGCGCACTGGCGCGACTTCTTCTCGCGCCCGTTGGTGAAGGTAGCGCTGGTCGGCGTGGTCTGGCTGTACGCGCACCATTTCTGGGCCGGCATCCGCTACCTGTTGCTCGACATGCATTGGGGCATCGCTAAATCACCCGCGCGCACGACCGCGTACGTCGTGTTCGCGCTGGGCGCCATCACCACGCTGCTGATCGCCTGGAGGATCTGGTGAAGACCGGCGTGCGCCACCGCTACACCAAGGACCCCGTCGGCGCGCACTACGGCCTGCGCGACTGGTTGCTGCAGCGCGTGACGGCGGTGGTGATCGCGGGCTATACGCTTTTCGTGCTGGGATGCTTCCTCGCCGGGCGTCCCGAGTCGTACCAGGACCTGCGCAACATCTTCGCCGACGGCTTCATCGGCATCTTCACGATGCTGTTCCTTGCCGCGTTGCTCTACCACGCATGGGTGGGCATGCGCGACATCCTCATGGATTACGTGAAGCCGGCCGGCATCCGGCTGGTGCTGCAAACAGGGGTCGCCCTGCTGCTCATCGTGTACCTCATCTGGTCGGCGGCCATCCTCATGGGAGCGCGCGCATGAGCACGCCGGTGCGCAGGTTCGACGCAGTCATCGTGGGCGCAGGCGGGGCGGGCATGCGCGCCTCGCTCGAGCTCGCCCATGCCGGACTGAAGGTGGCGGTGCTCTCGAAGGTGTTTCCCACGCGCTCGCACACGGTCGCCGCCCAGGGAGGCATCGGCGCGGCGCTCGGCAACATGGGCGAGGACAGCTGGCTCTGGCACATGTACGACACGATCAAGGGGTCGGACTACCTCGGCGACCAGGACGCGATCGAGTTCATGTGCCGCATGGCCCCCGAAACGGTGATCGAGCTCGAGCACTACGGCATGCCGTTCGACCGCAACGAAAACGGCACCATCTACCAGCGTCCCTTCGGCGGCCACTCGGCGAACTTCGGCGAGAAGCCCGTGCAGCGCAGCTCCTGCGCCGCGGACCGCACCGGCCACGCCATGCTGCACACGCTCTACCAGCGCAACGTCCATGCGCGAACGCAATTCTTCGTCGAATGGATGGCGCTCGACCTGGTGCGCGACGCCGAGGGCCGGGTGCTCGGGGTCACGGCGCTCGAGATGGAGACGGGCGAGATCGTTATTTTCCAGGGGCGCGCGACGCTCTTCGCCACCGGTGGGGCCGGCCGGATCTACTCGTCGTCCACGAACGCCTTCATCAACACGGGCGACGGCCTCGGGATGGCGGCGCGCGCGGGCATCCCCCTGGAGGACATGGAGTTCTGGCAGTTCCATCCGACGGGCGTGGCCGGCGCCGGCGTGCTCATCACCGAGGGCGTGCGCGGGGAAGGCGGCTACCTGCTCAACAAGGACGGCGAGCGCTTCATGGAGCGTTACGCCCCGACGATGAAGGACCTCGCCTCTCGCGACGTGGTCTCCCGCGCGATGGCCACCGAGATCAAGGAAGGGCGCGGACTGGGCGAGCATGGCGACCATGTGCTGCTCAAGCTCGATCACCTCGGCCTCGAGACGATCGACAAGCGCCTGCCGGGCATCCGCGAGATCGCGCTCAAGTTCGCCAACGTCGATCCGGTCACCCAGCCCATCCCGGTGGTGCCCACGGTGCACTACCAGATGGGCGGCATCCCGACCAACTATCGCGGCGAGGTGCTGGTGCCGATGAACGGCAACCCGAACTCGCTCGTGCCGGGGTTCTTCGCCGCGGGCGAGTGCGGATGCGCCTCCATCCACGGGGCCAACCGGCTCGGGACCAATTCCCTCACGGACCTGCTGGTGATGGGCAAGAGCGCGGCGTTGTCGATGATCGAGTTCATCCGCAGCGCCGGAAGCGCGTTCCCGGAGCTCCCGGCGACCGCAGCGGATTTTTCGCGCGCGCGCGTGAGCCGGCTCGATTCGCAGGCCGGCGGCGAGGAGGTGCACGACGTGCGCGGCGAGCTGCAGCGCACGATGCAGGCGCACTGCGGCGTCTTCCGGTTTCCCGACCTGCTCGAGCAGGGGGTGGAAAAGATCCGCGCGGTGGCCGAGCGGTCGCGCCGCACGCAGATCAAGGACAAGTCCCAGGTGTTCAACACCGCGCGTATCGAGGCGCTCGAGCTCGACAACCTGGTCGAGACCGCGCGCGCGACCATCATTTCCGCCCATGCGCGCCAGGAAAGCCGCGGCGCCCACGACCGCGCCGACTTCCCCAAGCGCGACGACGCGGGCTGGCTCAAGCATTCCCTCTGGCACCGCGAGGGCGATCGCCTCGAGTACAAGCCGGTGAACCTCAAGCCGCTGTCGGTAGAGACCTTCGTCCCCAAGGCCCGCGTCTATTGAAGGCGGCCCTCATCCCTCATCCTTCATCCCCCTCGATGAAATTCCGCATCCAGCGCTACAACCCGGACGTCGATTCCAAGCCGTACATGCAGGACTACGACATCGCCATGGGGCCGTCGGACCGCATGCTGCTCGACGCCCTGGTCCGGATCAAGACGACCGACGACTCGCTGGCGCTGCGGCGCTCGTGCCGCGAGGGCGTGTGCGGCTCGGATGCGATGAACATCAACGGCAAGAACGGTCTCGCCTGCACGACCAAGCTCGTCGACCTCAGGGAGCCGGTGGTGATCAAGCCCCTGCCGGGCCTGCCGATCATCCGCGACCTCATCGTCGACATGACCCAGTTCTTCGCCCAGTACCACTCGGTGAAGCCGTACGTGATCAACGAGGAGCCGGCGCCCGAGCGCGAGCGGCTGCAGACCCCCGAGCAGCGCGAGGAGCTCGACGGCCTGTACGAATGCATCCTGTGCGCGTGCTGCTCCACGTCGTGCCCGAGCTTCTGGTGGAATCCCGACAAGTTCGTGGGGCCCGCAGGGTTGCTGCAGGCCTACCGCTTCATCGCCGACAGCCGCGACCAGGCGACCAACGAGCGCCTCGACGACCTGGAGGATCCGTATCGGCTGTTCCGCTGCCACACCATCATGAATTGCGTCGATGTGTGCCCCAAGGGGCTCAACCCGACGCTGGCGATCGGGAAAATCAAGGAGCTCATGCTTCGCCGGGCGGTATGAGACGTCCCGCCGCAGAGACCACGAGAGCGTAATTTCGATGCCGGCACTCGCGATCAGCTTCGTGCAATCCGTTCTCTGTGGTCCCTGTGGTCCCTGTGGTCCCTGTGGTCCCTGGTCACTGTGGTAAATGGACTTGAGACGGATGTCGCGGCTGAAGTGGCGAAGCCGCCGCGGGTTGCTGGAGCTGGACCTGGTGTTCGAGCGGTACTGGAAGGGGGCGGGAAAGGCGATCACGGAGGGCGAGGCCGCGGCGCTCGAGCGGCTGCTGGCGATGCCCGACAACGACCTGCTGGACCTGGTGATGCAACGACGCGCGTGCGCGGAGAGCGAGCTCCGCGGCGTGCTGGAAAAACTGAGGGCCGCGTGAACGGCCGGGAGCGAGAGAGCGAATGGACGCCAAAGGCAACGCAAGCATCGCAGTAACGCAAGGCAAGGCCCTGGAGGCGCCGATCTACGGCGGCACCATCGGCCCCGACGTGGTCGACATCCGCCAGCTCTACGGCAAGACGGGCATGTTCACCTACGACCCCGGCTTCCTCTCGACGGCATCCTGCGCCTCGAAGATCACCTACATCGACGGCGACAAGGGCGTGCTGCTCTATCGCGGCTATCCCATCGAGCAGCTGGCGGTGCACTGCGACTTCCTCGAGGTCTGCTACCTGCTGCTGAAGGGCGAGCTGCCCAGCGCCGACCAGAAGAGGGACTTCGACTTCACCGTGACGCGCCACACGATGGTGCACGAGCAGCTCGCGCGCCTCTTCCAGGGCTTCCGCCGCGACTCGCACCCGATGGCGGTGATGGTCGGGGTGGTCGGCGCGCTCTCGGCCTTCTACCACGACTCGCTCGACATCAACAATCCGGAGCACCGGGAGATCTCGGCATTCCGCCTGATCGCGAAGCTGCCCACGATCGTGGCGATGGCCTACAAGTACAACATGGGCCAGCCGTTCATGTACCCCAAGAACGACCTGTCCTACACCGCGAACTTCATGCGGATGATGTTCGGGGTGCCGGCCGAGGACTACGAGGTGAACGACGTGCTCGTTCGCGCGCTCGACCGCATCTTCATCCTGCACGCCGACCACGAGCAGAACGCCTCCACGTCTACCGTCCGCCTCGCGGGCTCGTCGGGCGCGAACCCCTTCGCATGCATCGCCTCCGGCATCGCCTGCCTGTGGGGGCCGGCGCACGGCGGCGCCAACGAGGCCGCTCTGCAGATGCTGGTGGACCTGCAGAAGGACGGCGGCGTGGCGAAGATCGGCGAGTTCGTGAAGAAGGTGAAGGACAAGAACTCGGGCGTGAAGCTCATGGGCTTCGGCCACCGCGTCTACAAGAACTACGATCCGCGCGCGAAGCTCATGCAGGAGACCACGCGCGAGGTGCTCGAGGCTGTGGGCACGAACGACCCGCTGCTGGAGCTCGCCCGCGCGCTGGAGAAGGTGGCCCTCGAGGACGATTATTTCGTCTCGCGCAAGCTGTACCCGAACGTCGATTTCTACTCGGGCATCGTGCAGCGCGCGCTCGGCATTCCCACGTCGATGTTCACCTGCATCTTCGCGCTCGCCCGCACCGTGGGTTGGATCGCGCAATGGAATGAAATGATCTCGGACCCCGAGCAGAAGATCGGGCGTCCGCGGCAGCTCTACATCGGGCCCGTCCAGAGGGACGTGGTGCCCATCGCGAAGAGGAAATAGCGCAGACATGGCAAGCCTCATGAAGGAATTCGAAGCGACCTCGAACCTCTATGGCTCGAACGCTCCCTACGTGGAAGAGCTCTACGAGCGCTACCTGGCGGATCCCGCCTCGGTGGACGCTTCGTGGCGCGCGGTGTTCGACGCGTGGCAGAAGGGCGGAAATGGCAGGGACGTGCCGCATTCGCCGGTGATCGCGGCCTTCCAGGAGATGGCGCGCAACCCGCGGGCCGCCGCCGCGGCTTCGCCGGCCGCGGCCATGGACGACAAGCAGCTGAAGGTCCTGCAGTACATCCGCGCGCACCGGGTGATGGGCTCGCGCTACTCGCAGCTCGATCCGCTCAAGCGCCTCGAGCGCACGCCCGTGCCCGAGCTGGAGCTCGAGTACTACGGCCTGGGCGAGGCGGACATGGACCGCGAGTTCCAGCCGGGAAGCTGGCAGGGCGCGCGCGATCCCGCCTCGGGCAAGGCGGCGCCGATGAAGCTGCGCGAGCTCGTGAACGCTGTGAAGAAGACCTATTGCGGCACCATCGGCGTGGAGTACATGTACATCTCGTCGACGGAGCAGAAGCGCTGGATCCAGCAGAAGTTTGAGGGATCGCTGTCGACGCCTCGCTTCGGCGCCACGCAGAAGCGGCGAATCCTCGAGCGCATCACCGCTTCCGAGACGCTCGAGCGCTACCTGCACACCCGCTACGTGGGGCAGAAGCGCTTCTCGGGCGAGGGCGGCGAAAGCCTCATCCCCATGCTCGACACCATCATCGAGAACACGGGCGCCCATGGCGCCAAGGAAGTCGTGATCGGGATGGCGCATCGCGGGCGCCTCAACGTGCTCGTGAACAGCCTGGGCAAGATCCCCGCGGACCTCTTCAGCGAGTTCGAGGGCAAGCACACCCACGAGCTCTCGTCGGGCGACGTGAAGTACCACCAGGGGTTTTCCTCCGACATCCAGACCGCGGGCGGCACGGTCCATTTGACCCTTGCCTTCAACCCGTCGCACCTGGAGATCGTGAACCCGGTGGTGGAGGGCAGCGTTCGCGCGCGCCAGCACCGCCGCGGCGACCACACCGGCAACCAGGTATTGCCGATCCTCATCCACGGGGATGCCGCCTTCGCGGGCCAGGGCGTGGTGATGGAGACCATGGCGCTGTCGCAGACGCGCGGCTACAAGACCGGCGGCACGGTGCACATCGTGGTGAACAACCAGATCGGCTTCACCACCTCCGACACGCGCGATGCCCGCTCCTCGCTCTACTGCACGGACCTCGCGAAGATGATCGAGGCGCCGGTGCTGCACGTGAATGGCGACGATCCGGAGGCTTGCGTGTTCGTTGCGACCATCGCCGAGGAGTACCGCCACCGCTACCGGCGCGACATCGTGATCGACCTCGTCTGCTTCCGGCGCCTGGGCCACAACGAGCAGGACGAGCCCTTCGTCACGCAGCCGCTCATGTACAAGAAGATCGCGCAGCACCCCGGCACGCGCAAGCTCTATGCCGACAGGCTGGAAAAGGAAGGCGTGATCCCGCCGGGGCTGGCCGACGAGCTGGTGACCAGCGTGCGCGCCGCGCTCGACGCGGGCAAGGGGACCAATCCGAAGATCCTCTACGGCCTGAAGCCCACGCTCGCCATCGACTGGGCGCCCTACATCGGCATCGACTGGCGCCATCCCGCCGATACGACGGTGACCGTCGCGAAGCTCAGGCAGCTGGCCGCGCGGCTCACCGACATCCCCGCAAATTTCAAGCTCCATCCGTCGGTCGAGCGACTGCTGGCCGCGCGCCGCGAGATGGGCGAGGGCAAGGCGCCGCTCGACTGGGGCATGGCCGAGAACCTCGCGTACGCCTCGCTCGTGGACGAGGGCCATCCGGTTCGTCTGTCCGGCCAGGACGCAGGGCGCGGCACCTTCGCGCACCGCCACGCGGTGCTGCACGACCAGAACCGCGAGAAGTGGGACTCGGGCGTCTACACGCCGCTGCAGAACATCCGCGAGGGCCAGGCCAACTTCCTCGTGATCGACTCGCTCCTGTCCGAAGAGGCGGTGCTCGGCTTCGAATACGGCTATGCCACCGCGCAACCCTTCGAGCTCGTCATCTGGGAAGCGCAGTTCGGCGACTTCGCCAACGGCGCCCAGGTGGTGATCGACCAGTTCATCGCCTCGGGCGAGGCGAAGTGGGGCCGCATGTGCGGGCTCACGCTCTTCCTGCCGCACGGCTACGAGGGCCAGGGCCCGGAGCATTCCTCGGCGCGCCTGGAGCGATTCCTGCAGCTATGCGCCGAGCACAACATCCAGGTGTGCGTGCCTTCCACGGCGGCGCAGTTCTTCCACATGATCCGGCGCCAGATCAAGCGACCCATGAGGAAGCCGCTCGTCGTCATGACGCCCAAGAGCCTGCTGCGCAAGAAGGAGGCCGCCTCGCCGATCACGGAGCTCACCTCGGGCGGCTTCCAGGTGCTCATTCCCGAGGCCGAGAAGCTGTCGCCCAAGAAGGTGAAGCGCGTCGTGTTCTGCTCGGGCAAGGTGTACTACGACATCGCCGCCGAGCGCGCCAAGCGCGGCATCGAGGACATCGCCATCGAGCGCATCGAGCAGCTCTATCCGTTCCCGCACGAGGAGTTCCAGGCCCGCATCGAGGCCTATCCCAACGCGAAGAGCGTGGTGTGGGCGCAGGAGGAGCCGGGCAACCAGGGCGCCTGGCACCGCATCCAGCATTACCTCCTTCGCCACTTGCGGCCCGACCAGGCGCTCTCCTATGCCGGACGCGCCTCTTCGGCCTCGCCCGCGGTGGGCTACATGCAGCTGCATGCCGAGCAGCAGAAAGCGCTGGTCGATGCGGCGTTGTCGTCGGGAGCCGCGAGCAAGAAGGAAGCTGCATAGGGGACGGACCCCGGTTTTCGCCGTTGCCTGGTTCGGGGTCCGTCCCCGGTTCGATCGCGAACAAAGAGAGAAAAACATGCAAGTCGAAGTGAAAGTGCCGCAGCTCTCCGAATCGGTCTCCGAGGCCACGCTCGTCTCCTGGCGCAAGAAGGCCGGCGAAGCCGTGAAGCGCGACGAGAACCTGATCGACGTCGAGACCGACAAGGTGGTGCTCGAGCTGCCGGCACCCGCCGACGGCGTGCTGGTGAAGATCGTGAAGAACGACGGCGACAGCGTCACCAGCGGGGAGGTGATCGCGGTCATCGACACCGAGGCCAAGGCGGCCGCAACCTCCGTCGCGAAGCCGGCGGAGAAGGAAGCGGCCGCCCCCGCGAAGGCGGGGGCCCAAGCTGCCGTTCCAACGCCTGGCCCCGCGGCAACCGCATCCCCCGCCGCGAAAAAGATCGCCGCCGAGAAGGGTGTCGACCCCGCTTCCATCCCCGGCACCGGCCGCGACGGCCGCGTGACCAAGGCGGACGCGATGGGGGCTGGTTCCGAGGCGAAAGCACCGGCGTCCCCGTCTCCCGTCCCTCCTTCCCCGTCCCCGTCCCCGGCGCCCGGCGCCCGCACCGAGCAGCGCGTTCCGATGTCGCGGTTGCGCCAGCGCATCGCCGAGCGGCTGGTCCAGTCGCAATCCACCGCCGCCATCCTCACGACCTTCAACGAAGTCAACATGGCGCCGGTGATGGAGCTGCGCGCCCGCTACAAGGACCGCTTCGAGAAGGAGCACGGCGTGAAGCTGGGCTTCATGTCGTTCTTCGTGAAGGCGGCGGTGCACGCGCTGCGCAAGTATCCCGTCGTGAACGCCTCGATCGACGGCACCGACATCGTCTACCACGGCTTCTACGACATCGGCATCGCGGTGGGCAGCGAGCGCGGCCTGGTCGTGCCGATCCTGCGCAACGCCGACCAGATGAGCATCGCCCAGATCGAGGCGCAGATCGCCGACTTCGGCAAGCGCGCCAAGGACGGCAAGATCACGCTGGAAGAGCTCACCGGCGGGACCTTCTCGATCTCCAACGGCGGGGTATTCGGCTCGATGCTCTCCACGCCCATCATCAACCCGCCGCAAAGCGCGATCCTCGGCGTGCACGCGACCAAGGAGCGCCCGGTGGTGGAGAACGGACAGGTGGTGATACGGCCGATGAACTACCTCGCGCTCTCGTACGACCACCGAATCATCGACGGCCGCGAGGCGGTGCTCTCGCTGGTGGCGATGAAGGAAGCGCTCGAGGATCCCGCGCGCATCCTGCTGGACCTCTGAGGCCGCGATGGCGAGCCGCAAGCGCTTGAAGCCCAGGGTCATCGCGCGGCGGCTGCTGTTCTTCCTCGCAGGCTCGCTTTTCGCCGGCTTCCTCGCCATCTTCCTCAACGCGGTGCTGAACGATTTCATGCCCAGGCACTTCGCGGTGTCGATCTCGGTGGGCATCTCGGTAGCCGCCACTTTGTGGCTGCTGCGCCTGGCCAAGCACCCGCCGCTGCTGCTCGCGAAGGTGCCGCCGCTGGCCGCGGGCCTGTGCGCCGGCCTCGGCGTGCACATCGCGCGGCTCTGGATCAGGTAACACAAGGACACTCCATGCCCCAGTCATTCGACGTCGTCGTCATCGGTGCCGGCCCCGGCGGCTACATCGCCGCGGTGCGCGCGGCGCAGCTCAACTTCAAGGTAGCCTGCATCGAAGGATGGAAGAATGCCGCGGGGGAGCTTGCCCTGGGCGGCACCTGCCTCAACGTGGGCTGCATCCCGTCCAAGGCGTTGCTCGCCTCCTCCGAGGAGTTCGAGCGCGCCTCGCACCACCTCGACGCGCACGGCATCAGCGTCTCGGGCGTGAAGATCGACGTGGCGAAGATGCAGGCCCGCAAGGACGCCATCGTCTCCAAGATGACGAAAGGAGTCGAGTACCTCTTCAAGAAGAACAAGGTCACGTGGTTCCAGGGCATGGGCAAGTTCACCGGCAGCGGCGACACCTACACGCTCGAGGCCGGCAAGGAGGCGATCCAGGCGAAGCACGTGATCATCGCCACCGGCTCCAAGGCGCGGCACCTGCCCAACATCGCGGTCGACAACGAGAACGTGTGCGACAACGAGGGTGCGCTCGCCTTCGGTGCCGTGCCCAAGCGCCTGGGCGTGATCGGGGCCGGCGTGATCGGCCTGGAGCTCGGCAGCGTATGGCGCCGGCTGGGCTCCGAGGTCACCATCCTCGAGGCGCTGCCCAACTTCCTCGGCGCCGCCGACGAAGCGGTGCAGAAGGAAGCCTGGAAGATCTTCACCAAGGCCCAGGGCCTCAACATCAGGATGGGCGTGCGCATCGAGAAGGCCACGGCGAAGAAGACCGGCATCACGGTCGACTACACCGACGACAAGGGCCTCGCGCAGAAGCTCGAGTGCGACAAGCTGATCGTTTCGGTGGGCCGCGTTCCCAACACCGACGGGCTGGGTGCTCCCGCCGTCGGCCTCAAGGTCGACTCGCGCGGGTTCATCGAGGTGGACGACCATTGCCGCACCAGCCTGCCCAACGTGTATGCCATCGGCGACGTGGTGCGCGGCCCGATGCTGGCCCACAAGGCCGAGGACGAGGGCGTGATGGTGGCGGAGCTCATCGCCGGGCAGAAGCCACACATCGACTACGGCACCATCCCCTGGATCATCTACACCTCGCCCGAGATCGCCTGGGTCGGCAAGACCGAGCAGCAATGCAAGGCGGCCGGGATCGCGGTGAAGACCGGGCAATTCCCGTTCTCGATCAACGGGCGTGCCCTGGGAATCAACGAGCCCGCCGGCTTCGTGAAGATCGTCGCCGACGCGGCCACCGATCGCGTGCTGGGCATGCACATCATCCACGCGCGCGCCTCGGACTTGATCCAGGAAGGCGTGACCACGATGGAGTTCGCGGGCGCCTCCGAGGACATCGCGCGCATCGTGCACGGACATCCCACGCTTTCGGAGGTGGTGCGCGAGGCGGCGCTGAACGTGGAAAAACGCGCGCTCAACATGTAGCGTGATGCAGCCGGCCGAACAACTTCAGGGATCCGAGCCGCGCGACGACGAGGTCGATGCCGCCGAATTCGGCGGCCCGCTCGAGTGGTACTGGCACTTCAGCCAGCGCGGCGACTTCCAGACCGATGCCGAGCAGCTGCGGGTGCTGGAAAAGCTCCAGGCCCTCTTCGAGGAGCTCGAGGACTACCGGCAGTACCGCCAGGGCAAGCTCAATCGGCTGGTGACCACGCTGGGCGCGGGCCGCAAGCCGCCTCGGGGCCTATACATCCACGGAGGCGTGGGCCGGGGCAAGTCTTTGCTGATGGACGCTTTCTTCAAGGTCTCGCGCCACCGCCGCAAGCGCCGCGTGCATTTCCACGAATTCATGCGGGAAATCCACGCGCGCATGCGCGGGCTCTCAGGCCAGGAAGACCCCCTCGAAGCCATCGCAAGCGAGATCGCGCGCGAGCTGCGGCTGCTGGCGTTCGACGAGTTCCACGTGAGCGACATCGCCGATGCCATGATCCTCGCGCGTCTGCTGGAGCTGCTGATCGCCAAGGGCGTGGTGATGGTCATGACCTCCAACTACCGGCCCGGCGAGCTCTACCCGAACGGCCTGCAGCGCGCCCGCTTCCTGCCCGCCATCGAGATCCTCGAGCGCGAGCTCGACGTGGTCGAGCTGGGGGGCACGACCGACCACCGCCGCCGCATCCTCGACAACCTCGGCGTCTACTACACCCCGGCCGACGAGCGCGCCGAGGCGCAGCTCGCGCAGTTCTTCGAGGCGATGACCAAGGCGGCCTTCAGCGCCGACGGCGCGATCGAAATCGGCGGGCGCAGCATCGCCTTCCGCCGCCGGGCCAAGGGCGTCATCTGGTTCGACTTCGCCGAGCTGTTCGAGAAGCCGCGCTCGCAAGTGGATTACCTGGAGATCGCGAGCGCCTACCACACGGTGATCGTCTCTGGCGTGCGGCGCATGGCGCCCGCGCAGAGCGACGTCGTGCGGCGCTTTACCTGGCTGGTGGACGTCTTTTACGATCAGCGCGTGAAGCTCGTCGTCTCGGCGCAGGCGCAGCCCGAGGAGCTGCTCTCCCAGGCCGAGGAGGGCGACGCCGCCGCGCGCATGGTGCAGCGCGAGTTCTCGCGCACCGCGAGCCGCCTGCGCGAGATGCAGTCGAAGGACTACTTCTCGCGCCGCCACGCTTCCGCCGACAACCCCCGCGTCCTGGAGAAGTGATCCCGTGAAAGCCATCCTGCTCAGCAACGACCCGGCCTTCGCCGCCGGGCTGGTGGACCTCGACGAATCGCAGCTGCCGCCGGGCGACGTGACCGTGCGCGTGGACTACTCGACGCTCAACTACAAGGACGCGCTCGCCATCACGAACAAGTCGCCCATCGTCCGCAAGTGGCCGATGGTGGCCGGCATCGACTTCGCCGGCACGGTGGAGTCGAGCTCCAACCCGATGTGGAAGCCCGGGGATCGCGTGCTCCTCAACGGCTGGGGCGTGGGCGAATCGCACTGGGGCGGGCTCGCGCAGAAGGCGCGCGTGAGCGGCGATTGGCTGGTGCGCCTGCCGCAGGGCATGGACACGCGCCAGGCGATGGCGATCGGCACCGCGGGATTCACCGCGATGCTGTGCGTGATGGCGCTCGAGCGCCATGGCGTCGACAAGGACCGCGGCGAGGTGCTCGTGACCGGCGCGACGGGTGGCGTGGGCAGCATCGCCATCGCGCTGCTCGCGCGGCGCGGCTACAAGGTCGCCGCCTCGACCGGCAAGACCGGCGAGGACACGATCAAGTACCTCAAGTCCCTGGGCGCCTCCGAGATCATCGACCGCGCCACCCTCGCGCAGCAAGGCAAGCCGCTGCAGAAGGAGCGCTGGGCAGGGGTGGTGGATTCCGTAGGCAGCAACACGCTCGCCAATGCCTGTGCCCAGACGAAGGCCGAAGGGGTAGTGGCGGCGTGCGGACTCGCGCAGGGCATGGACTTCATCACCACGGTGGCGCCCTTCATCCTGCGGGCGGTCTCGCTCGTGGGCGTGAACAGCGTGACGGTGCCACGGGAGCGGCGCGACCGTGCCTATGCGGCGCTCGCGAAGGAGCTGCCCGCGGCGATGTTGCAGTCGATGGTCGAGGAAATCGCCCTGGACGAGGCGATCGCGCGCGCGCAGGACCTGGTCGCCGGCAATGTGCGAGGCCGCCTCGTGGTCGACGTCAACCGCATCGAGAAGACCGTGAAGCTGGATGCCCCGGCCAAGGAGGTGAAGCCCGCCGCAGCGCCCAAGGCGGCGGCCGTTGCCGCCGCGAAGCCGGCTGCCGCTCCCGTGGCCGCCAAGCCGAAGCCCGTCGCCAAGCGCGCGCCGGAGGGCGACGAGACGCTCACGCTCTACCGCGGCTTCTACGCCGGGTCGATCGCCAACCCGGAGCGCTTCTGGGGCGGCCAGGCCAAGCTCATCGAATGGGAGAAGCCGCCGGTCAAGGTGCTCGACTACTCCAACCCGCCGTTCCGATCGTGGTTCGTCGGCGGCGAGACCAACCTCTGCTTCAACGCCATCGACCGCCACCTGCTCGACCGCGCCAACCAGCTCGCGTTGGTGTGGATCTCCACCGAGGTGGACAAGAAACGCGAATTCACCTTCGCGCAGCTGCACGACGAGGTGGGCCGCTTCGCGGCGATGCTCAAGGCGTGCGGCGTGGGCAAGGGCGATCGCGTGCTCATCTACATGCCGATGGTCCCCGAGGCGGTGTTCGCCATGCTCGCGACGGTGCGCCTGGGCGCGATCCACTCGGTGGTGTTCGGGGGGTTTGCGGCCGCAAGCCTCGCCGCGCGGATCGACGACGCGCAGCCCAAGGTCATGGTCACCAGCGATGCCGGCATGCGCATGGGCAAGATGATCGCCCTCAAGCCGCTGGTGGACGAGTCCATCCGGCTTTCCAAGGCACCGCCCCAGCACGTGATCGTCGTCGATCGCGGGCTGGACAAGTCGATGACCCGGGTGCCGGGCCGCGACATCGATTACGCCGCCGAGCGCGAGAAGCACGCGGGCGCCAAGGTGCCGGTCACGTGGCTCGAGTCGAACGAGCCGTCGTACATCCTCTATACCAGCGGCACTACGGGCAAGCCCAAGGGCGTGCAGCGCGATACCGGCGGTTATGCCGTCGCGCTCGCCGCTTCCATGCGGCACATCTTCTGCTCGCGCCCCGGCGAAGCCTACTTCTCCACCTCCGACATCGGCTGGGTCGTGGGGCATTCGTACATCGTCTACGGCCCGCTCATCAACGGCTCCACCACCATCATGTACGAGGGCGTGCCCATCCGCCCCGATCCGGGGATCTGGTGGAAGATCGTGCAGGACTACAAGGTGACTTCGATGTTCACCTCGCCCACGGCCATCCGGGTGCTCAAGAAGCAGGATCCGGCGTGGATGAAGAAGCACGACCTCTCCAGCCTGCGCTACCTCTTCCTCGCCGGGGAGCCGCTCGACGAGCCCACGGCGCGGTGGGTGGCCGAGTCGCTCGGCGTGCCCGTGATCGACAACTACTGGCAGACCGAGACCGGCTGGCCGATCATCACCGCCTGCCCCGGCATCGAGGAGACGGCGCGCAAGTTCGGCTCGCCGTCCTTCGCCGCCTATGGCTACAACCTCAAGCTCAAGCACGAGGAGACGGGCGCCGAGGTCGCTACCGGGGAGAAGGGCGTGCTGTGCATCGTGCCGCCGCTGCCGCCGGGGGCGATGACCACGATATGGGGCGACGACCAGCGTTACGTCGACACCTACTACAAGTCCTTCGACGACGAGATGGTCTACACGACTTTCGACTGGGCGACGCAGGACAACGAGGGCTATTACTTCGTGCTCGGGCGCACCGACGACGTGATCAACGTCGCGGGCCATCGGCTGGGCACTCGCGAGATCGAGGAAGCGATGCAGGCGCATCCCAACGTGGCCGAAGTGGCCGTGGTCGGCGTGGCCGACGCGGTGAAGGGCCAGGTGCCGGTCGCGTTCGCCGTCGTGAAGGACGCCTCGAAGACCGCCACGCCGGAGCTCGCGGCTGCCCACGAGAAGGAGATCATGGCGACCGTCGACAAGCAGCTCGGCGCCATCGCACGGCCGTCGAAGGTGTGCTTCGTGACGCTGCTTCCCAAGACGCGCTCGGGCAAGCTGCTGCGCCGTTCCATCCAGGCGCTGTGCGAAGGCAGGGACCCCGGGGACCTCACGACCATCGAGGACCCGGGTGCCCTGGAGCAGGTGAGGAAGGCGCTGGCCTAGCTACTTCTTGGCCGGCGCCGGTGGCGTCGCCGCTGCCGCCGGGCAGGCACCAATGTGCTTCGCCTGCGAGCGGAAGACCGAGACGAAGGGCTTGCCGTCCTGCTTGCCGGTGACGCGCATCTCGGTCGCGAAGGTGCCGGAGCCGAACGTGAACTTCATGTCGGTCACGGAGCCGTCCTTGCACTCCATCACCACGTTCGCGCTGCCGCCGCCCTCCTTGAAGCTCTTCACCTGGCAGTCCTTGCCGGGCGCGACGCCGCGATCGACCTCCTGGGACGTGACGCAGCGCTGGCGCGTCTCCGACGATTTCATCTGCGGCTTGGGGATGCCGGGGACGCCCGAGAGGTCGGCCTCGCTTTTGACCTCGTAGAGGCCCTCGCGCACCTTGCCCTTGAACACGTCCTTGGCGCCCGCCTGCGCGAGGGCCTGCGGGGCCGCCGCGAGGGCGGCTCCACACGCCGCGATCGCGAGCAAACGGGGCGCGCTCACTTCTTGCACGGCCCGATGTAGCGCGATTCGATCTTGTGGCTCATGTTCATCGGCTGGCCGCCCTGGTTCATGGCGATCTTCTGGTCCATGCGGTAGCCGCTGTCGGTGAACGTCATGTTCACGTCGGCCGTCATGTTCATCTGGCCCTTGCAAACCATCTTGTAGCTGGCGGTGTTGCCGGACACCTTCATGTCCCTTACCTCGCAATCCTTGGGCATCTGGTCCTTGCCACCCACCTTGCCGCCCTCGATGTCCTGCGCGGTCACGCAGTGCTGCATGGTGTGCGACTGCTTGCCCATGCCCGCCGGCATCCCCGGCATCTCCATGTCCATCTTCATCTCGTACATGCCTTCCTTCATCTTGCCCTTGAAGGCGTCGAAGGGGCCGGCCGCGAAAGAAGGGGTGGCGGCGAAAGCCGTCGCGACCGCGGCGGCGAGGAACTTGTTTCTCATGCGTGGGTGTCTCCCTGGAAATGAACGGCGAGAATACCCGAGATGGCGCGCGCGGGCACTAGAATAGGCCACATGGCGCGCCCCCTGGAGCTCACCTACGACGCGGCCTCCCGCTGCGCCGAGCGTTACGCGTGGTTCGAGGCGATCCGGCCGCTCGGATGGGCGGTTTTCCTCGACAGCGGCGACCCGTCGCGCTCGGGGGAACGCTACGACATCCTAGCCGCCGGTCCACGCGCGGTGACGACCTCGCCCGCGGAGCCCTTCGCCGCGACGCGCCGCATGCTCGCCGGTGAAAGCGCGGACGCCGACGGCTGGCCCGTCGCAGGTGCCGCGATCGGTTACTTCGGCTACGAGGCGGGACGCGTGGCGGCAATGCTTGCGCCCGCGAAAGCGGGGACCACCGCGTTCATGCCCGAGGTTGCCGTGGGCCTTTATCCCTGGACGCTGGTGGTCGACCATGCCCAATGCCGCGCCGCCTTGACCTCGCTCGAGTCGTTTCCTGAACAGGAGGCGCTCGCGTTGCGGGCGAGGTTGCTGGAGGCGGCGTCGCGGCCGCTGCGCCCGTTCACGGTGGCCGGACCGATCGCCTCGGCGCTCGACCGCGAGGCCTACCTGCCGCGGGCGCGCCGCGTGCTCGACTACATCGAGGCTGGCGACTGTTACCAGGCCAACCTCACGCGGGAATTCCGCGCGCCCTACGCGGGCGACCCCTGGACCTTCTATAGCTACCTCCACGACACCAACCCCGCGCCCATGGGGGCGTATCTCGAGTATCCGTTCGGGGCGGTGCTGTCGAGCTCGCCCGAACGTTTCCTCGTCGTGGACGAACGCGAGGTGGTCACCCGCCCCATCAAGGGGACGCGCCGGCGCCGCGCCGATCCCGCAGAGGACGCCGCGGCGGCGGCACAGCTCGCCGCCAGCGCCAAGGACCGCGCCGAGAACGTGATGATCGTGGACCTGCTTCGCAACGACCTCGGCAAGGTGTGCGAAACCGGCAGCGTCACGGTGCGCGGGCTGTGCGAGCTGGAGAGCTTCGCCACGGTGCACCACCTCGTATCGACGATCGTAGGGGGGCTTCGCGAGGGCCTCGACGCACTCGATGCCCTGCAAGCATGTTTCCCCGGCGGGTCCATCACCGGGGCGCCCAAGCGGCGCGCGATGGAGATCATCGACGAGCTCGAGCCCCACCGGCGCGAGGTGTATTGCGGCGCCATCGGCTATGTCGCCCCCGGCGGGCGCATGGACATGAACATTCCCATCCGCACCACGATCTGCGCGCGCGGCGAGCTGCGTTTCTACGCCGGCGGCGGCATCGTGGCCGACTCCACCCCCGAGGACGAGTTCGACGAGACCGAGGCGAAGGTGGCCGCCATCCGGCGCGCGGCCGCCGCGTTCACGTCGGTCGATGCCGCGGCCTGATTTCCGACAAGAGAGCGAATGACCAATCCCAAATCCCGTTTGCGAACCGAAATGATGGCGCGGCGCGATGCCCTGCCCCCGGAGGAGCGCGCGCGCATCGCCGAGGCGCTCACCGCGGAGCTCACGCGCCTGCCGCAATACGCGGCCGCTCGCGCCGTGCTCGCCACCATGAGCATCGGCAGCGAGTGGAGCACGCGCGGGTTCCTCGAGCGCGCGCGCGCCGACGGAAAGACCGTGGTTTTGCCGCGGCTCACGGAGCCACCGAGGCGGTTGGCGTTGCACGCGGTCGACGACCTGGATCGCCACCTGGTGCCGGGCGTGTGGAGCATTCCCGAGCCCGATCCGGTGCGCTGCCCCGTTTTCGAGCGCGACGAGGTGGATTTCGCCGTCGTTCCGGCGCTCGCCGTCGATCGCGCGGGCTATCGCCTCGGCTACGGCGCCGGTTACTTCGACCGCCTGCTCGCTGGGCGGGGCGGGCGACCGTTCTGCGTGACGGCGCTGCCGGCCGCCTTCGTGGTCGAGAGCCTGCCCCACGAGGCGCACGACGTGGCCGTCGACCTGGTGCTCGACGAGCGCGGCGCGCGCGCGGGGGCCCGGCCATGACCGCGCGCGTGATCGACGGCAAGGCGATGGCGCAGTCGCTGCGTGCAGGCTACGCGGAGCGCACGGCGGCGCTCACCGAGCGCGGCGTGCGGCCAGGCCTGGCCGTGGTGCTAGTGGGCGACGACGAAGCGAGCAAGGTGTACGTGCGCCACAAGGCGCTCGCGTGCGAGCAGGCCGGCATGCATTCGGAAGTGCACAACCTGCCGGCCACCACGACCCAGGCGGGGCTGCTCGAGTTCGTCGAAAGGCTCAACGCCGATGCGCGAATCCACGGCATCCTCGTGCAGCTGCCGCTGCCGAAGCACCTCGACTCGCTGGCCGTCATCGAATCCATCTCGCCCGACAAGGACGTGGACGGGTTCCACTATCGCAACATCGGCGCGCTGGTGATCGGCCAGCGTGGCTTCCTTCCCTGCACGCCGTGGGGCGTGATGCAGATGCTGGCCCGCGAGAAGATCCCGACCCAGGGCGCGCACGCGGTAGTCGTCGGCCGCTCGACCATCGTCGGCAAGCCGATGGCGCTGCTGCTGCTGGCGGCGGGGGCCACGGTCACCATCTGCCATTCGAAGACGCGGGACCTGGGGGCAATGACGCGCCAGGCCGACATCCTCGTGGCTGCGGTGGGAAAGGCGCGCATGATCGATGGCACGATGATCAAGCCCGGAGCCGTGGTGATCGACGTGGGCATCAACCGCATGCCCGACGGCAAGCTCGCGGGCGATGTGGACTACGATTCGGCCGCGCGCGTGGCCGGCGCCATCACGCCTGTGCCCGGCGGCGTGGGGCCCATGACCATCGCCATGCTCCTCGCCAATACGCTCGATTCGGCCGAGCGCACCGCGCAGGCGCGGGAGCCGGCGGCATGACGGCCGGACCTTACGCCCAGGGCCTCGATCGCAACCCCGCCAACTACACGCCGCTCACGCCGGTCTCGTTCCTTGCCAAGGCCGCAGCGGTCTACCCGGATCGCGTTGCCGTGATCCATGGAGAGGTTCGCCGCAGCTGGCGTCAAACGTACGCGCGCTGCCGCAAGCTCGCTTCGGTTCTCGCTAGCCGCGGCATCGGCCGCGGGCAGACGGTGGCGGCGATGCTGCCCAACGTTCCCGCGATGGTGGAGCTGCATTTCGGCCCGGCGATGATCGGCGCCGTGCTCAATACGCTCAACACGCGCCTGGATGCCGAAGCCATCGCCTTCATGCTCGACCACGGCGAGGCGAGGATCGTTTTCGTCGACGGCGAATTCGCGCAGACCGTCTCCGATGCGCTGCGCCTGCTCGAGGGACCCAAGCCGATCGTGGTCGACGTCGCCGATGCCCTCTACCCCGAGGGGCAGTCCATCGGCTCGATCGAGTACGAGGCCTTCATTGCCGCGGGCGACGAGGGCTTCGAGTGGGCGCCGCCGCCGGACGAGTGGGACGCGATTTCGCTCAACTACACCTCGGGCACCACCGGCAACCCGAAGGGCGTGGTGTACCACTATCGCGGCGCCTACCTGAACGCGCTGAACAACATCCTCGACTGGTCGATGCCGAAGCATCCGGTGTACCTGTGGACGCTGCCGATGTTCCACTGCAACGGCTGGTGCTTCAACTGGACCATCGCCGCAGCCGCCGGCACCAATGTCTGCCTGCGCAGGGTGGAGGCAAGGCGCATCCTCGAGCTCATCGCCGCGCACCGCGTGACGCACTATTGCGGCGCTCCGATCGTGCATTCGATGCTGCTCAATGCCCCGGCTGAGTGGCGCGAGGGCATCGCGCACAAGGTGAGCTGCCTGGTGGCCGCCGCCCCGCCGCCCGCCGCAGTGATCGAGGGCATGGCGCGCATCGGCTTCGACATCACGCACGTGTACGGGCTCACCGAGACCTATGGCCCGGCCGCCGTATGCGCGAAGCATCCCGAGTGGTCCGAGCTCGCGCTCGAGGAGCAGGTGCGCCGCAACGGGCGCCAGGGCGTGGCCTACCTGCTCGAGGAGGGCATGGCGGTGCTCGACGCCGCGACGCTCGCTCCCGTTCCTGCCGACGGCGAGACCATGGGCGAGATCATGTTTCGCGGCAACATCACCATGAAGGGCTACCTGAAGAATCCGGCGGCGACGGCGGAGGCCTTCCGCGGGGGCTGGTTCCATTCCGGCGACCTCGCCGTGCTGCATCCGGACGGCTACGCCAAGATCAAGGACCGCTCGAAGGACGTGATCATCTCCGGCGGCGAGAACATCTCCTCCCAGGAAGTCGAGGACGTGCTGCACGGCCACCCCGCGGTGATGCTGGCCGCCGTCGTGGCCCAGCCCGACCCCAAGTGGGGCGAGACGCCGTGCGCCTTCGTCGAGCTGAAGGAGGGCGCCTCCGCGAGCCCCGAGGAGATCGTCGAGTTCTGCCGCGCGCGCATGGCGCGCTTCAAGGCGCCGCGCAGCGTGGTCTTCGGGCCGTTGCCGAAGACTTCCACCGGCAAGATCCAGAAGTTCCTCCTGCGCGAGCGCGCGAAGAGCACGGCGGCCATCGAGTGACGACGACTCCGCGCGAAGGGGCGGTGCGCTGCCTCGATCCCCACGGCTTCCACTGGATGCGCTATGCCGAGTGGGGCGAACCCGCCAACCCCCGGGTGCTGGTGTGCGTCCACGGCCTCACCCGCAACGGACGCGACTTCGATTACTTCGCGAGCCGCATGGCCGACGCCTACCGCGTGGTCTGCCCCGACGTGGTCGGCCGCGGCCGCAGCGACTGGCTGCGCGACCCCTCCGACTACAGCTATCCCGTCTACTGCGCCGACATGGCGACGCTCATCGCGAGCCTGCATGCCGAGACGGTGGACTGGGTGGGGACTTCGATGGGCGGCATCATCGGCATGATCCTCGCCGGCATGCCGGGCTCGCCGCTGCGCAAGCTCGTGATGAACGACGTGGGCAGCTTCATTCCCAAGGCGGCGATCGAGCGCATCGGGCAATACGTCGGCCGCGAGCCCGAGTTCGATTCGCTCGAGGCGCTCGGCGCGGCGATCCGCGCGGTGAGCCCCTTCGGCGAGCTCACCGACGAGCAATGGCGCCACCTCGCCGTTCACTGCTCCCGCCACGAGAACGGCAAGTGGAGCTTCCGCTACGACCCCGGGATCGCGAAGAACTTCCACGCAGCCGCACCGGCCGACGTGGACCTGCGGCCCTACTGGTCGCTGGTGCACGGACCGGTCTTCATCCTGCGCGGCGAGAGCTCCGACCTGTTGCTGCCGGAGACGCTGGCGGAGATGCTCGAGCGGCCCCACACCGAGTCCCTGGTCGTCCCGCGTACCGGCCATTGCCCCATGCTCATGGACGAAACGCAGGTAGGGGCGGTGAGGCGCTTCTTGCTGACGTGAAGCCGCGAAAATGCTCGCCGCGTTTGCTCCCTCTCCCCTGGGAGAGGGTTGCGGGAGAGGGCTTGTGAGCGCGGGATGAAGCACGACGTAATCGTCATCGGCGCCGGCCATAACGGCCTCGTGTGCGCGTGTTACCTCGCCGCGCGCAAGCTGAAGGTCCTGGTGCTCGAGCGCCGCGAAGTCGTGGGCGGCGCAGCCGTGACCGAGGAGTTCCATCCCGGCTTTCGCAACTCCACCGCGAGCTACACGGTGAGCCTGCTGCACCCGAAGGTCATCCGTGATTTGCGCCTCGCCGAGCACGGGCTGCGCGTGGTCGAGCGGCCGTTTTCGAATTTCCTGCCCCTGCCCGGCGGCGACTGCATCCGCGTGGGTGGGGGGTTGGAGGCCACGCAGCGTGAAGTCGCGCGCTTTTCATCCCTCGACGCGCAGCGCCTGCCCGAGTACTACGAGCGCCTCGATCGCGTGGCCGACGTCCTGCGCGAGCTGCTGCTGGAGACGCCGCCGAACGTGGGCGGGGGGATCCCCGACCTCTTGAGCGCCTGGAAGGCCGGGCGCAGGCTGAACCGGTTGCCGATGCAGGCGAAGCGCGACGTGCTCGACCTCTTCACGCTCTCGGCCGCCGAATGGCTGGACCGCTGGTTCGAATCCGATCCGATCAAGGCGTGCTTCGGTTTCGACAGCGTGGTCGGCAATTTCGCGAGTCCCCATGCGCCGGGCTCCGCCTACGTGCTGCTGCACCATGTCTTCGGCGAGGTGAACGGCCGCAAGGGCATCTGGGGACACGCCATCGGCGGCATGGGCGCGATCACGCAGGCGATGCGGCGCGAGGCGGAGGCGCGCGGCGTGGAGATCCGCACCGGAGCGGGCGTGCGGCGCATCCTGGCCGCCAACGGCAGGGCGCGCGGCGTCGAGCTGGAAAGCGGCACCGTGGTCGAGTCGCGCTGCGTGGCATCCAACGCCCACCCCCGCCTGCTGCTCGACCTGCTGGAGGATTCGCCGGGAGAGTGGAAGGAGCCGTTCGCGCACTACCAGAGCGAGTCGGCGACCTTGCGCATGAACGTGGCCCTGTCGGAGCTTCCGGACTTCGCCGCTGCGCCGGGGCGGCACGCGCAACCGCACCACAGCTCGGGAATCATCATGGCGCCCACGATCGCCTACATGGACCGCGCCTTCGACAGCGCACGCGAGAACGGCTGGTCCGCCGAGCCCATCGTCGAGATGCTGATCCCCAGCACCGTGGACGACACGCTCGCCCCGAAGGGCGCCCATGTGGCGAGCCTCTTCTGCCAGCACTTCCGCTACCGCCTGCCTGGCGAGCGGCGCTGGGAAGAGGAGCGGGAGCGCGCGGCCGATGCCGCCATCGACGTGGTCGACCGGTTCGCCCCCAACTTTCGCGCCTCGATCGTCGCCCGCCGCGTGCTCGCCCCGCCGGACCTTGAGCGTGAGTTCGGGCTCGTGGGTGGCGACATCTTCCACGGCAAGCTCACGTTGAACCAGCTTTTCAGCGCGCGCCCGGTGCTCGGGCACGGCGACTACCGCATGCCCTTGCGCGGGGTTTACCTGTGCGGGGCAGGGGCGCATCCCGGCGGGGGCGTCACAGGGGTGCCGGGACACAATGCGGCGCGTGAGATCCTCCGCGACCGTGGACGAGCTTGGTAACGCCGCGGGCATTTGCGTTTTGCCGAATATTCGACAGGTCGCCGGGGTAAAACGCGCTCACGACGCGGTGAGCGTCCGCACTAGTCTCGCCCGATGGACTCGGGCATGGGGCTACCAGCGGGGCGGGCGTTTCGCGAAGAACGCATCGACGCCTTCACGGGCGACGTCGCTGTCCATGTTGCAGGCGATGGTGCGCGAGGCGTCGGCGTAGGCCGCCGCGAGCCCGGCTTCGATCTGGCGGTAGAAGAGCGCCTTGCCGAGGGCGAGCGCCTCGCGCGGCTTGGCCTTCAGGTGCTCGGCGAGCGAGAGCGCCGCCTCCATCACCTGGTCGGCGGGGACCACGCGGTTCACCAGGCCCCAATCCTGCGCAGTGGCAGCGTCGATGAAATCGCCGGTGAAAAGCATCTCGGCCGCGCGCTTGCGTCCCACGTTGCGGGAGAGCGACACGGCCGGCGTGGAGCAGAAAAGCCCCAGGTTCACCCCCGAAACGGCGAAGCGCGCGTCGGCCGAAGCCACCGCGAGGTCGCATTGCGCCACCAGCTGGCAGCCCGCAGCCGTGGCCAGCCCGTTCACCACCGCCACCACGGGTTGGGGCAGGGCGACCAGCTTCTGCATCATCGCGCTGCACGAGCCGAAGAGGGCCTCGATTTCGGCGCGGGAGGGCAGGGCGCGCATCTCCTTCAGGTCGTGGCCGGAGCAGAAGGCGTTCCCGCTGCCGGTCAGGAGCACCACGCGGACCGATTCGTCGGCCGCGAGCGCGTCCAGCTCCGCATGCAGCGCGGCCAGCAGCGCCGAGGAAAGCGCGTTGTATTGCCGGGGCCGGTTGAGCGCCAGCGTGGCCACGCCTTCGCGCGTTTCACGCAGCAGGACCGGTTCCATGGAACGGTCGTTCATGGGTTTTCATTATGCCCGTTTCATTGCGCAGAAACCCTATTGGGAATAACATCTTACGCAGCCATTACAAGCAGTTTCGAGCCAATCCCGGGGGGGACCGGCGTCCTGCCAGAACAACAAGGAAAACACATGCCGAATTCGCGCGCGTGGGCCCGAGGCCGGGCCCTGGTCGCAGCTGCCTGCCTTCTCGCCAGCTTCCACGTCCATGCCGACCCGCAGGCGCTCGAGCGCGCGCGCTCGCTGCTCGCCGCAGGCAACGCCAAGCAGGCCTACGAGGAGCTGAGGAAGCTCGAGGGCACGCTCACCGGACAGCCCGAGTTCGACTACCTGCTCGGCGTCTCCGCCCTCGACAGCGCGCGCAACGACGAGGCAATCATCGCCTTCGAGCGCGTGCTGGCGCTCATTCCGAACCATGCCGGCGCGCAAATGGACCTCGCGCGCGCGTATTACGCCGCAGGCTCCTACGACCTCGCGGAGGCGGCATTCATCAAGCTGCGCGGCTCCAATCCGCCGCCCGCGGCGCAACAGGCGATCCAGCGCTACCTCGACGCGATCCAGGCGCGCAAGCACCAGGCGCAGGCCGGATGGGTCGGTTTCGGCGAGCTGGGCCTGGGCTACGACACCAACATCACCGGCGTGCCCACCGATTTCGGCGCCGCCGCGCAGCAGGCGTTCAACCTCGTGGGCATCGAAGCCACGGGTAACTCGATCAAGCGCAGGGCGCCGTTCGCGCAGGGTGGCGTGGGCGCGGAGTACGCGCGGCCGCTGGGCGGCGGCTGGGGGCTCTTCGCCGGGGGAGAAGCGCGCGGGCGTGCCTATCGCGGCGAGCCCGACTTCAGCTCCATCACGGGCGAGGCGCGCTTCGGCGGGGTGCTGAACGCCGGCGCCAACCAGGTTCGCGCCACCGCCTCGTATTTTACGTTCGAGCAGGACGGCGCTGCACCCGGCGAGCCCCGCATCACCAACGACCGGCGCATGGCGAGCGCAGGCCTCGACTGGCGCCGCGCCCTCGATACCCGCACCCAGGTCGGGCTTGCCGTGCAGGCGAACCGGGTCACGTTCCCGACCAACGAGATCGAGGACTTCGACCAAATCTTCATGACGTTGTCGTACCTGAAGAGCTTCGACCGGAAGGGGGCTCCGCTGCTCTACCTCACGACCTTCGGCAGCTATGACCGCGCCCCCAACGAATTCGCCGATGGAACCACCAAGAGCAAGGCGCTCGCCGGCGTTCGCTCGTACGTGCAGGTGGGCCTCGGGCCCAAGGTGCAGGTGTTCAATGGCCTCGCCCTCGTGCACCGCCGCGACCGCGACGAATTCGCCCGCTCCACCCAGGTGCAGAACGGCCGCGACACCTTCGGCGAGCTCACGCTGGGCGCGCTGTGGCAATTCCGCGACCGCTGCAACCTGCGCCTGCAGTACGCGTTCTCGACCAATCGCTCCAACATCGACATCTACGATTTCAACCGCCACGAGATCTCTTCCACGATCCGTTGCGACCTTGGCTGAACCGGAGACTTCCATGCAAACGAGACTTCACGCCGCATTCGCCCGCTGCCTTGCCCTCGCCGTCGTAGCGGCCCTGCCCGCCGCGGCGTTCGCCAAGAGCGGCGAATTCACCTTCGTCGTCGGCGACGTGAGGCTCGTGAAGGCGGGCGGCGCCAGCGCCAAGCCGGCTCGCGGCACCGTCCTGGACGCGGGCGACCGCATCGAGACCGGCACCGATGGCATGGCGCAGATCACGATGATCGACAACGCACGCCTGTCGCTTCGGCCCAAGACGCAGTTCGTGATCGAGCAATATTCGAAGACCGAGCGCGGCGAGGAGGGCGGCATCCTCAGCCTCATCAAGGGGACGCTGCGCACCTTCACCGGCGCCCTTGCGCAGACGAACCGCGACAAGTTCATCATGAAGACGCGCGTGGCCACCGTGGGCATCCGCGGCTCCGGCAACATCCTCTACGCCTGCGACGCCGAGGAGTGCGATGCCAGCGTGACTGGCGACCAGAAGCCCGAAGGCTCCGTCACCGTCAACCACACGATCGAGGGCGCGCACGCGGTCACCAACTTCCCGCAAGGCGTGCCGGCGGGCTTGCCGCCGCAGCAGGGCGGGGCGCAAACGCTCATCACCGGGCCGGGACAGACGGCAATGGTCATCGGCACGCAGCCGCCCCGCTACATCCCCACGCCCAGCTTCATCGCGGAGAGCGCGACCACCATGGCGGGCGGGGCCAAGCCGGCAGGGGAGACGGCCACCACCAGCGCCGCCAACACCGCCACGGCCGAGGCGCGCGTGTTCGCCCCGGGCGATGCTCCCGTGATTCCCCCTTCGACCACCCCCTCCACCCCGGTCACGGGCACGACCATCCCCGGCTTCACCACGATCGACGCGACCGCCAACCTGTCCACTGACCCGATCTCGCTGCATGACGTCATCATCGCCGGCGGCTCGCCGCTGCTGGGCCAGGCGGTGCGTCCGGATGTGCAGCTGGTCGGCAACGACTTGCGCGGCTACCAGGCCTACGCCGGCACCAACAGCGGCATCCAGCCGGTGATCACGGGCGGCGTGTTGCGCGAGGGCACGACCCTGGTCCTCGACGGCGTCAACGTGCTCTTCGGACGCTGGGAAAACGCCGCGCTCGGCTTCTTCGGCCCGGGCTCCGAGTCGGCCGTGCCGGGGAGCATCCACTGGATCGTGGCGCCCTCGGGCTATCCCGCGTTCCTGAGCGACGTGTTGACCGGCGTGGCCACCTACACCCTCGCCGGCGCGACTTCCCCCACCAACCAGGACAACCTGGTGGGCACGCTCGGGCAAGCCATCATCAACGTGAACTTCTCCAACCGAACGATGGGCTTCCAGGCCTCGCTCACGATGCCGGCCACGTCCACATCACCGGCCGGCGCGTGGCAGCTCAACGCGGACGGAGTGCCGATCTCGCTCAACTCGTTCTTCGCATCGACCGCCGACCGGCTCGTCATCACCAACAACTTCGGCCACTCGTCCTCGTCCAACGCGGACCTGAGCGGTAGCTTCGAAGGCAGCTTCGTGGGAACCGGCCTGGGCGCGGCGATCTTGGGCTATGGCATCACGGACCTCACCTCGGCGGATCCGCGCGCATGGCACTTCATCACCGGCGTGGCGGCATTCCAGGGCACGCGCCAGAACGGCGCGGCGCCGTACCGGGAAGGGCGCGTCTCCGACCCGGCCGGCACGCTGCCGGATTTCATCCGCAGCTACGCCACCACCAACCGGCCCGAGGACGTGACCAGCGACGCCCAGGGGGGCGTGAGCGCCTTCGCCGCGCCGTACTCGCGCACCGGAGGCTATTCGCAATATGCGATCGGCACGGCGCAGGTGGTGCAGCAGGGCTTCGATCCCGAGACCGGCATGGTCTGGGGCCGCTGGGCCAACGGGGTGGCGACCATCACCCGCGGCGCGCAGGTCGAGGCGCTCAACCTGCAGGGCTCGAGCCTGCACTACATCTTCGCCGGCACGCAGAGCGGCCCGGTGTCGCTGCCCCTCACGGGCACCGCGATCTACGATGTCATCGGGGCCACCAGCCCGACGGGCTTCAATGGCGCGGTGGGCACGCTCAACTCGGCGACCCTCGATGCCAACTTCACCAACCGCACCGCGAGCGCCTCGGTGAACATCGGCATCAACGGCCAGACCTGGATCGGCGTGGCCAACAACATGCCGATCTACCGCGACCAGTATTTCTCGGCGTACTCCGGAACGCCGATTCCCGGCGTGCCGAACCCGACGCCGCTCAGCATCTCCTGCCAGCCCAATTGCGGAGTCGCGGCCAACGGCAGTTTCGACGGCTTCTTCACCGGACGCACCGGCCAGCGCGCCGGCCTGATGTACAACCTCGGCGGCAACTCGGGCGCCGTCGCGTTCGGGCGTCGCGGGGGCTGATTCGGACACGTAATTCCGCAACCACCATTCCCGTCGAGCAGTTCAGAAACATAGAAGAAAGCGCGCGGCCGAGGGGAGCAGAGACAATTCGGCGGCCACAAGCCGCCGAGGGGGAAACTCGATGACACGCGTCGCCATGACCGCCGGCCCCGCTCGCCGTTTTCACGTCCGGGCCTGCCTGGGTTTCCTGCTGCTGCTCGCCACGCTCGCCTTCGGGGCGCGCGCGCAGAGCGTGGTGACGAACACCCACGACAGCGGGCCCGGCTCGCTCCGCGCGGCGATCTTGTACGTCAATTCGGAATGTGGCGGGCAACAGATCAGCTTCTCACTCGTCGGCGGCCCGCACACGATCCATCCCTTGACCGAGCTGCCTGCGCTCACGTGCCAGAACGCGTACATCGACGGTTATGCGCAGGAAGACCTTGGAGCCTCGATGAATTCCGATGGCGGCAGCGGTAACGACGCGGTCATCCAAATCGTTCTCGACGGCTCGAGCTGCACGGGGGAATCTCCGTGCAGCGGCATCACGCTTTCCGGGCAGAACAGCAGGGTTCGTGGACTCGCGATCCATTCCTTCGGCGGGCCGGGCGTGACCATCAACACGGCTTCCTATGCGTGGGTGACAGGCAACTACATCGGCACGGATCCGGGCGGCATGTCCGCGCTTCCGAACGGCAAGGGCGTGTACGTTGCAGCGGGCCAGGGCCTCATCGGCGACCAGTCGTCCCCAACGTCTGGCCGCAACCTGATTTCGGGCAACGACGTCGCCGGCGTCTACGTGGCCGGCGGCGCGACCGCCCGCATCCACGGCAACCAGATCGGCGGCAACCGCGATGGCAGCGCCGGCAATGCGAATCACGGTCCCGGCATCTGGTTCGGCAGCGCGTGCTGCCAGAACGTCGTCTTCGCCAACCACATCCGCTACAACACCGGCGCGGGCGTGCAGCTGGACGCGGGCGACAGCGTCGAGATCCGCAGCAATTCCATCTTCGGCAACGGCGGTCCCGGCATCGACCTCGGTGCGGACGGCGATACCAGCAACGACTACGGCAGCCCGCCCGGGGTGATGCCCGACGGCGACGGCGGCGCCAACGGGCTGGCGAACTCCCCGGATGTGATTTCCGTGTTCCACGACGCCGGCATGACGAGCGTCAATGTCGAGGTGACCGGCGCGCCGGCGGGCAAGTGGGTTCTCATCGAGCTCTTCGCCAACGGCGCCATGCCCGCGACGCGGTCGGGCGAGACGCTGATCGACTATACGAGCCTCCAGCTGGACGCGAACGGCTTCGCAAGCCATACGTTCACGGTGCCGGGAACGCACGACTTCATTTCCGCGACCGCCTCGCACGACCAGTGCGGCGACGCGTGTTACTGGACCTCGGAGTTCTCGGCCGCCGCCGCGGCCACGCCGCTTCCGTCTCCCGCGCAGGTCACGAACACGAACGATAGCGGACCGGGATCCCTGCGCGCGGCGATCCACTACGCGAACGCGCCATGCGAAACAGCGATGCGCGAGCCCGACCTCCTGCCCAAGAGCCGCCGCAAGTCGGCCGGAACAACGATCACCTTCGCGATTCCCGGCGACGGTCCGCACATGATCATGCCGATCAGTTCGCTGCCCACCCTCTATTGCGGGCCCATCCTCATCGACGGCTACAGCCAGGCAGGCTCGGCGCGCAACGTGGAGGCGGGCGGCAGCAACAACGCCGACATCCGAATCGCATTGAATGGCCAGAATTGCACCGAGTGCGATGGGATCCGCCTGTCCGGCTCGGGCAGCGGCGTTCAAGGCCTCGCAATTTACGGTTTCACGGGTGGCGCGGCAATTCGGGTAATCGCGGACTCCGACGTTTCCATCCACGGCAATTACATCGGCGTTGATCCGGGTGGAATGTCGGCCCCGGCCGGCAACCAGTACGGAGTCTATGTAGACGACGGCACGGCCATCATCGGTTTGCAGGGAAACGTGGGCACGCGAAACCTCATCACCAATAACGCGGCTGCGGGCGTGTTCGTGCGCGGCGCACTGCCGGGGCTCGCCCCGCCGGGCGAGGAGCCGAAAGCGGCACGCAAGGGCCTGAAGGGCTTCGGCTTCGGTGTGCTCAGCGCCTCGATGAACCAGATCGGGGGCAAGCGCAACGGCGAGCCCGGGCTGGGCAACGGGGGCGCGGGAGTCCATTTCGAGAACGCCGTCAGTTTCTTCGGTGTCGCCAATACCCTGGTCTCGAACTTCATTCACTCCAATGGGGATGTTGGCGTCCGCGTCGACCAGGGGCAGGCGGTACACCTCTTAGCCAACTCGATTTACGGCAATGCCGGCGCCGCGATGGATTTGCGTGCGAATGGCTTGTCGGTCGGGCCGTCTCCGAACGACCTCGACAACTCGGATGGCGTGCTCAACAAGCCCGTGATCACCTCCGTCACACACGTCGGCGGTAACGTTGTCATCGAAGCGTACGTGGAGCCTGTCAATGAAGGCACCACAGTGCGATTCGATTTTTTCCACAACGACGCGATGCCGGGCCAGCCCGAGGGCGCCTTCTACATGGGCTTCACGGAGGAGACCGCGGCGATGACGGGAAGGGTGAATACCACGGTCACCATCTCGGGGTTTCCTGGGAACAACGTGACGGCGACGGCCACCTATGTCGCCTGCTTCGCCGAGTGCCCTGCGCAGACGTCGGAGTATTCCGAGGCCGTCGCGGCCTCGCTGGCGCCGATGGCAACGCTTTCGTTCAACCCTGCGACGATACCGTTGGGCAACGGCAGCACCCTGCAGGCGGTGGTTTCCAATCCGAACACTGGTCCGATCACCGGGGTCACTTTCACGATTTCGCTGCCGGAAGGCCTCACCACGAGCGGCCCAAGCTTCCAGTCGGATTGCTTCGCTGCCGGCAGCGAATGGTCCACTGGCAGCACGCTCACGAGCGCCAGCGTCCTCGGCATGCCTATGAATGGCGGCGGAACCTGCACCGTCGACATCCCGGTTACCGCCGTGGCGGTCGGGACCTACGTTTATCCCGCCAACGCGCTGGCGATCTCGTCGAGCGCCGGTCCCGGCACCAACGCCTCCAGCGCCTCCCTCATGGTGGACTACACGCCGCCGATTGTCGGCTTCAGCGCCTCGTCCACGACCACCGTGGGCGCGAACACGCCGGTGGGTGTATTCGTGAGCCGCGGGACGGGTGGTAATTACTTCGGGATGGATGTGTCCGTGACGTTTCCGGGCGGGGCCACGATCTCACCGGTTCCGAATGCCGGGACGTCCTGCTCCGCGGCGATCAACGCGCCAACGGGAGCGGGCAGCTATTCCGCCACGGGCGGCTCGATCATCGCGCCGGTGTCGGGATGCACGCTCGTGACCGCCCAGCTGGTATTTCCTGCGCCGGGGATTTACGAGCTTCGGATCGAACCGGGCGCGTTCACGTCGAGCTCCCCGGTGGCCTACTCCAATTCCGAGGCGATCACGCACCTCATCACGGTGAATCCCCCGCCGTCTCCGAGCGTGTTCCTGTCGCCCTCGCCGCTGGCTTTCGGGTCTGTCCCCGTCGGCAGCAGCGCCGCGCAAAACGTGACTATCGTCAACACCGGCAGCGCGGACCTCGTGGTCTCATCCGTTGGCGCGCTCGGTGCGTCCTTCTCGACCGGGACGGCGGCGTGCCTGCTCTCGCCGATTCCGGCGGGCGGCAATTGCGCCTTCCCCGCGACCTTCACGCCGGCGGCTGCGGGATCTCATACAGGCGTGGTGCAGGTTTTTTCCAACGCGTCGGGAAGCCCGCACCAGGTGAGCGCAAATGGAATCGGGACGGCCGCGGCAGTGTCGTTGACGCCGTCACCGCTGAATTTCGGCACCGTACCGGTCGGCGGCAGCGCGAGCGGCAACATCACGGTGACCAACACCGGCAGCGCAACACTCATCGTCTCGAGCGCGACCATCGCTGGCGCGGGCTTCGGCATGACGCACAACTGCACCGCGCCCATCGGCCCGGGCGCCACCTGCCTGCTCTTCGTGACGGTCAGTCCCACGACGACGGGCCCGATGTCGGCCACGGTATCGATCGTTTCGAACGCGTCCGGCTCGCCCCACGGCACCTCCGTGCTCGCGACGGCAACGGCCCCTGGGGTCTCGCTGGCGCCCACGCCGCTCAACTTCTCGAACGTGCCCGTCGGCAGCAGCGCCAACGGCGTCGTGACGCTCACCAACACCGGCACGGCACCCCTGGCAATCAGTGCCATCGCCACCTCGGGCGCGCCGTTCACCCAGTCGAACACGTGCGGGACGTCGCTCGCGGCAGGGGCGTCTTGCCCGATCACGGTGACCTTCGCGCCCACGGCCGCGGGCGCGCAGAGCGGATCGCTCTCCGTTGTGAGCAACGCCGGCACGCACACGGCGCCGCTGAGCGGCGTAGGCGCCACGCCAGGCCTGCAGCTATCGGCCACGAGCCTGGACTTCGCATTGCAGACGATCAACACCGACAGCGCCGCAAGGAACGTGACGGTCACCAACAACGGCACGGCGCCTCTGAACGTGAGCGCCATCACGGTTTCCGGCGATTATGTCTTCACCGGGTGCCCGACGCCGCTTACGCTTGCTGTGGGCAACAATTGCGTCCTTTCGGTCAAGTTCCACCCGACGGCGACGGGGGCGCGCGCCGGCTCGATCAGCATCGCGAGCAATGCGTCGGGCTCGCCGCACGTGATCGCGCTCAGCGGTTCCGGCACGCCCGTGCCGCTGCCGGCGATCGCGCTCACGCCGGGCTCGCATGACTTCGGCACCCTGCTTGCGGGGACTTCGGCCACCGTCACGTTCTCGCTCAGCAATACCGGCACCGCGAACCTGGACATCAACAACATCCTGCTCACCGACCCGTCGCCGATCCCGGCGGGCGCGTTGCCTGGCGGCTACTCGCAGGCGCATGACTGTCCGGTGACGCTCGCCCCAAGCGCCGCGTGCAGCATCGTGGTTACGTTCACGCCCCCCGGCCCTGGGGGACCATACGCGACCGACCTTCGCATCGTGTCGAATGCCGCGCCCAATCCGTTCATAGCGCCGCTCTCAGGCTTTTCCACCTCGGCGACCGCGCCGGGCCTGCAGCTGTCCGCGAGCAGCGTCAATTTCAACCCCCAATTCGTAGGCACCACCAGCGTGGCGCAGACGGTCACGCTCACGAGCAACGGCACCGAGGACCTCGTCATCACTTCCATCACGAGCGACGGCGACTTCGGCTACAGCGGCTGCGGACCCGGAACCATGGCTCCGGGGGAAGTGTGCGACTTCTCGATCACCTTCAGGCCACTCACGGAAGGGCCGCAATCGGGATCGATCTCCGTGGCGAGCAACGCGCCGGGAAGCCCGCACCTGGTCGTGCTGTCGGGGGAGGGCGCTTCGCTCGTTTCGGCGGCGATCAACCTCAATCCGGCAGCGGTTGCGTTCGGCAGCGTGCGCACCGGGCTTTCGGCTACCCAGGCGGTGACCTTGGCCAACACGGGCGGGGCGCCGCTGGTGGTGTCGCAACTCCAGGTCACGGGAAGCTTCTTCGCCCTGGCAGGCCATTCCTGCCCCGCTTCCCTGGCACCGGGCCAAAGCTGCGTACTCACGGTCTCGTACACGCCCACGGCGAGCGGTCCGCACAGCGGGCAGTTGCGCATCGTGTCGAACGCAATCCCGAGCCCGCACATCGCGGCGCTCTCGGGTACGGGCATGGTGGTGCCTCCGCCCTCGCTGTCGGTCGATTCCAGCCTTGGCTTCGGCGAGCAGGTCACGGGAACCACGGCGCGCCGCACGCTTGCGCTGCGCAACACCGGAGGCGATCCGCTGCGCATCAGCGCGTTCACGCTCACCGGCGCAGATGCCGCGGCCTTCAACGTGGAGGGCGCGTGCGCCGAGATCGCGCCGGCCGCCAGCTGCGAGTTGGTCGTCGCCTTCACCCCCACCGCGCTGCGTGACTTCGTCGCGCGGCTCGACATCGCCTCCAATCATGCGGGCGGCGTGGTGCAGGTGAACCTCGCCGGAGCCGGCGTGGCCTTGCCGCAGCCGAACCTGCGAGTGTCGGTGGGCGCCCTGGGTTTCGGCACGCTGGGCCAGGGACGCGATAGCGAGACCCGCTTCGTGCAGCTCACCAGCATCGGCGCGGTGCCGATCCAGATCGGCGCCATCACCGGCCCGCCCGACTACATCGTCACGCACGATTGCCCGGCGCTGCTCGCGAGCGGCCTGTCGTGCGAGGTGCGCGTGGTCTTCCATCCGCTCTCGACGGGCCCGCGCGTGGGCAGCGTGACGATCGCGACGAACGGCGTGCCTGCCAGTCACACCGTGAACGTGACCGGGGTGGGATGCCGGCTGGTCGTCTTCGGCCGCGCCGGAACCGCGCGCCTCTGTTCCCCGTGACGGCTTGCGCGGCGGTCCCCCGGAAGGGACCGCCGCGGGCGGCGGTTGCCGAGCCCGATCGCCGCTTCCGGTAAACTCCGGGGGTTCCATTCCAGTGCCGCAGCCCGCGCGAGACGGGCGAGGCGGCGCCACTCTCGGCTTCAGCATGTCCGGCGACATCATCCTCGAAACTCGCGGCCTCACGAAGGAGTTCAAGGGCTTCGTGGCGGTCGACAACGTGGACCTCAAGGTTCGCCGCGGCGCCATCCATGCCCTCATCGGCCCAAACGGCGCCGGCAAGACGACCACGTTCAACCTGCTCACCAAGTTCCTGCCTGCCACCCGCGGCACCATCCTCTTCAACGGCCAGGACATCACCCACGAGAAACCTGCCGACACCGCAAGGCGCGGCATCATCCGGTCGTTCCAGATCTCCGCGGTCTTCCCGAATCTGACCGTGCTCGAGAACGTCCGTGTCGCGCTGCAACGCGCGCTCGGCACCAGCTTCCACTTCTGGAAGCGCCAGAAGACCCTGGACGTCCTCAACGAGCGCGCGATGCAGCTGCTCGAAAGGGTCGGCCTCACCGAATTCGCCCGCGTCAACGCCGGCGACATGCCCTACGGGCGCAAGCGCACCCTCGAGATCGCCACCACGCTCGCGATGGACCCCGAGCTCATGCTCCTGGACGAGCCCACGGCGGGCATGGGCCATGAGGACGTGGAGCGCATCCAGGAGTTGATCAAGGAAGTGGCCCAGGGACGCACTGTCCTCATGGTCGAGCACAACATGAGCGTGGTCTCCGGGATCTGCGACACCATCACCGTGCTGCAGCGCGGCGCGGTGCTGGCCGAAGGGCCGTACGCCGAGGTTTCCCAGAATCCGCAGGTGATCGAGGCGTACATGGGGACGACCCATGGCTGAAGTGCTCCGCATCGAGAACCTGCAAGCCTGGTACGGCGAATCGCACGTGCTGCACGGCGTCGACATGGTGGTCAACAAGGGTGAGGTGGTCACGCTCCTGGGGCGCAACGGGGCGGGGCGCACTTCCACGCTCAAGTCCGTATTGGGCCTGGTGGGGCGGCGCACGGGCTCCATCAAGGTGAACGGCGTGGAAACAGTGGGCTGGCCCACATACAAGGTGGCGCACCTGGGAATCGCCTACGTTCCCGAGGAGCGCGGCATCTTCTCCAGCCTTTCGGTGGAGGAGAACCTGATGCTGCCCCCCGAGATCGCCAAGGGCGGCATGTCGGTCGACGAGATCTACGACATGTTCCCCAACCTGCGCGAGCGCCGCAGGACGGCGCAGGGCACCAAGCTTTCCGGCGGCGAGCAGCAGATGCTCGCCATGGCGCGTATCCTGCGCACCGGCGCGCAGCTGCTGCTGCTCGACGAGATCACGGAGGGCCTGGCGCCCGTGATCGTGCAGGCGCTGGGCCGCGTCATCGTGAAGCTCAAGGAGCGCGGCTTCACCATCGTGCTGGTCGAACAGAATTTCCGGTTCGCCGCTCCCCTGGCGGACCGGCATTACGTGATGGAACACGGCAGGATCGCGGAGACCTTCGCCGCCTCGGAGCTGGAGGCGAAGACCGGGATGCTGCACGAGTACCTGGGGGTGTGAACGTGAAACCAATTTCAAGAGGAGTGCACATGAAGCTGAAGATGAAGGTATTGGCCGCCGCCGCGGTGCTGGCGCTCGGCGCCGGCACGGCGCACGCCCAGATCTCGGGCAACGTCGTGAAAATCGGAGTGCTGAACGACCAGTCCAGCCTGTATGCCGACCTGGGCGGGCAGGGCTCGGTGCTCGCCGCGCGAATGGCGATCGAGGACTTCAAGGCAAAGGAAAAGGGCCTCAACGTCGAGGTGGTCTTCGCCGACCACCAGAACAAGCCCGACGTGGGCTCGCAGGTGGCGCGCCGCTGGTACGACGCCGAGGGCGTGGACGCGATCTTCGACGTGCCCAACTCCGGCGTGGCGCTGGCGGTGAACCAGGTGACGCGCGAGAAGGGCAAGGCCTTCATCAATTCAGGCGCCGCGTCCTCGGACCTCACCGGCAAGCAGTGCTCGCCGAACACCGTGCACTGGACCTACGACACGTGGATGCTCGCCAACGGCACCGGCAAGGCGATCGTGAAGACCGGCGGCGACACCTGGTTCTTCCTCACCGCGGACTACGCCTTCGGCCACGCGCTCGAGCGCGACACCGAGGCGGTGGTGGTCAAGAACGGCGGCAAGGTGCTGGGCAAGGTGCGCCATCCGCTGAACACCCAGGACTTCTCGTCGTTCCTGCTGCAGGCGCAGGCTTCCAAGGCGAAGATCGTGGGCCTCGCGAACGCCGGCGGCGACACCGTGAACTCGATCAAGCAGGCTTCCGAGTTCGGCATCGTGAAGGGCGGCCAGAACCTCGCCGGCCTGCTGGTCTTCCTCACCGACGTGCACGGCCTCGGGCTCGACAAGGCGCAGGGCCTCATCTTCACCGAGACCTGGTACTGGGACATGAACGACGCCAACCGCGCGTTCGCCAAGCGCTTCGCCGCGGCCAACGGCAACAAGTATCCGTCGATGGTGCATGCGGGCGTGTACGCGGGCGTGCTGCATTACCTGAAGGCGGTCCACGCGCTGAAGAGCGACGACGGCACCAAGGTGGTGGCGAAGATGAAGGAGCTGCCGACCGACGACCCGCTCTTCGGCAAGGGCACGATCCGCGCCGACGGCCGCAAGCTGCACCCGGCATACCTCTTCGAGGTGAAGAAGCCGTCCGAGTCCAAGGGCCCGTACGACTACTACAAGCTGCGCTCCACGATCCCGGCCAACGAGGCGTTTCGGCCGATCGAGCAGGGCGACTGCCCGCTCGTAAAGAAATAGAGCGCAAATCGCGTAGAACGGGATCGGGAACGGGGATCGAGCGGACTTTGCGCCGCTCATCCCCACCGGACGACAGATGACCGAGATCTTTGGCATTTCCCTCCCAGCCCTGTCGGGCCAGCTGCTGATCGGCCTGATCAACGGCTCGTTCTACGCCCTCCTTTCGCTGGGGCTCGCGGTGATCTTCGGGCTCCTCAACATCATCAACTTCACCCACGGCGCGCAGTACATGATGGGCGCGTTCGTGGCGTGGTTCCTCCTGAACAAGACCGGCCTGGGCTACTGGTGGGCCCTCGTCATCGCCCCCATCGTGGTGGGCGCTACCGGCGTCGTGATCGAGCGGCTGATGCTCTCGCGCCTCTACAAGCTCGACCACCTCTACGGCCTGCTGCTCACCTTCGGCCTCGCGCTCATCATCGAAGGCGCCTTCCACCACCAGTACGGCTCGGCGGGGTTGCCCTATGCCATGCCCTCCCAGCTCACCGGCGGCAGCAACCTGGGCTTCATGTACCTGCCGAACTACCGCGCATGGGTGATCGTGGCCTCGCTCGCGATCTGCCTCGCGACGTGGTTCCTGATCGAGCGCACCAAGCTCGGGTCGTACCTGCGCGCCGCGACCGAGAACCCGAGCCTCGTCCAGGCCTTCGGCATCAACGTGCCACGGATGATCACGCTCACCTATGGCTTCGGCGTCGGGCTCGCGGCGCTGGCGGGCGTGTTCGCGGCGCCCATCTACCAGGTCTCGCCGCAGATGGGCTCCTCGCTCATCATCGTGGTATTCGCCGTCGTCGTCATCGGCGGCATGGGCTCGATCATGGGATCGATCGTCACCGGCTTCGGCCTGGGCATCATCGAGGGCCTCACCAAGTACTTCTATCCCGAGGCCTCCAACACCGTCATCTTCGTGATCATGGCCATCGTCCTCATGTTCCGCCCGCAAGGGCTCTTCGGGCAGCGCTAGGATGAGCGAGCCGCAGCCGGTCGCCTCCACCGCCCTCGATCCCGCCTGGGAAGCGCGCTACCAGCGCATCGGCATGGCGGTGATGTTCGCCATCTTCCTCGCGGCGCCCTTCGTGGTTTATCCCGTGTTCCTGATGAAGGCGTTGTGCTTCGCGCTCTTCGCCTGCGCCTTCAACCTCCTGCTGGGCTTCGGCGGCCTGCTCTCGTTCGGCCACGCGATGTTCCTCGGCATGGCGGGCTACATGTCCGCCCACGCCGCCAAGATCTGGGGATTTCCGCCCGAGCTGGCGATCCTCACCGGCATGGCCGCCTCTACCGTGCTCGGCTTCTTCGCCGGGCTGCTCGCGATCCGCCGCCAGGGCATCTACTTCGCGATGATCACGCTCGCGCTCGCGCAGATGGTCTTCTTCTTTTGCCTCCAGGCGCCCTTCACCGGCGGCGAGGACGGCATCCAGGCCGTGCCGCGTGGCAAGCTCTTCGGGCTGGTCAACCTCTCCAACGTCCACGCGATGTACTTCACCGTGCTGGGCGTCTTCACGATCGGCTTCCTCCTCATCCATCGCGTCATCCACTCGCCCTACGGGCAGGTGCTGAAGGCGATCCGGGAGAACGAGGCGCGCGCGATTTCCCTTGGCTACCGCACCGAGCGCTACAAGCTGCTGGCGTTCGTGCTCTCGGCGGGAATCGCCGGCCTGGCGGGCGCCACCAAGGCGATCGTCTTCCAGCTCGCGTCGCTCTCGGACGTGCACTGGACGATGTCGGGCGAGGTGGTGCTCATGACGCTGCTGGGCGGGATGGGGACCATCTTCGGGCCCGTGGTCGGCGCGTTCATCATCATCGCCATGCAGAGCTACCTCGCCGAGCTGGGGGCGTGGGTGACGATCGTGCAGGGCGTCATCTTCGTCGTGTGTGTGCTGGCATTCCGCCGCGGCATCGTGGGCGAGCTCGAGGCCTTCCTGCGCCGCCGCCGCGGCCCCTAGGACCGGCCGGTGACTCCCGGCCATCCCTTCGCGACCGACCTCGACCGCAACGCGGCCAACTACGCGCCGCTCACGCCGGTTTCGTTCCTGAAGCGCGCCGCCGAGGTCTACCCCGGCAAGGTTGCCGTGATCCACGGCGCATCGCGCTTCACCTACGCGCAATTCCACGCGCGCGTGCGCCGGCTCGCCTCGGTACTCGCTGCGCGAGGCATCGGCCGTGGGGCTACGGTCGCCACGATGGCTCCCAACGTGCCTGCGCAGCTCGAGGCCCACTACGCCGTCCCGGCGCTGGGCGCAGTGCTGAACGCGCTCAACTACCGGCTGGACGCCGCCACCATCGCGTTCTGCCTCGAGCATGGCGGCGCGAAGGTGCTCATCACCGATCGCGAGCTCTCGCCCGTGGTCGAGAAGGCGCTGGAGAAGCTGGGGCGCGAGATCTTCGTGGTGGACATCGACGATCCGCTCGCGAGCGGCGGCACGCGCCTGGGACGCCTCGACTACGAAACATGGATCGCACAGGGCGATCCTGGCTTCGAGCTCCCGGGCCCCCGGGACGAGTGGGACTCGGTGGCGTTGCTCTACACCTCGGGCACCACGGGCGATCCCAAGGGGGTCGTGTACCACCATCGCGGCGCATACCTGAACGCCCTCGGCAACGCGCTTTCCTTCGGCCTGTCGCCGCGCTCGGTGTACCTGTGGACGCTGCCCATGTTCCATTGCAGCGGCTGGACCTATACGTGGGCCGTGACCGCGGTGGGCGGCACCCACGTGTGCCTGCGCAAAGTCGATCCGGCGCTCATCTTTCCCGCGATCGCGGAGCACCGCGTGACCCACCTGTGCGGCGCGCCGATCGTGCTCAACATGCTCGTGCACGCGCCCGATGCGGTGAAGCGTCGCTTCGACCATCGCGTCGAGGTGGCTACCGGCGGCGCAGCGCCGCCTTCGGCGGTGATCGAGGCGATGGAGAACATGGGGTTCAACGTGACGCACCTCTACGGCCTGACCGAGAGCTACGGCCCGGCGACCTTGTGCGCATGGCAGGACGGCTGGGACGGCAAGCCGCTCACCGAGCGCGCGCGCCTCATGGCACGGCAGGGCGTGCGTTATCCGACATTGGAGGACCTGCAGGTGGCGGACCCGGAAACCCATCGGCCGGTCCCTCGCGACGGTGCGACCCTGGGCGAGGTGATGCTGCGCGGCAACACGCTCATGAAGGGCTACCTGCGCAACCCGCGTGCCACGACCGAGGCATTCCGCGAAGGGTGGTACCACACCGGCGACCTCGCCGTGTGGCACGCCGACGGCTACATCGAGGTGAAGGACCGCTCCAAGGACATCATCATCTCCGGGGGCGAGAACATCTCGTCGCTCGAGGTCGAGGAGTGCCTGTACCGGCATCCGCAGGTGATGGAGGCAGCGGTGGTGGCGCGCCCCGACGAGAAGTGGGGCGAATCGCCCTGCGCCTTCGTGACGCTCAAGCCGGGAGCGCGTGACGTCTCGCCGGAGCAGATCATCGCCTGGTGCGGCGAGAACCTGGCGCGCTTCAAGGTGCCGCGAACCGTCGTCTTCTGCGATCTGCCGAAGACCTCCACGGGAAAGATCCAGAAGTACGTGCTGCGGGAGCGGGCGAAGGCTCTCTAGGCCCCGTCCAGGCGCTTCAGCAGCGCCTCGATCACGTCGTCGCCTTCGCGGGAGCGCAGGCGGTGGCGTCGAAGCACCGTAGCCAGCTCGCCGGACTTGAATGCGTTCGAGCCCGCCCGGATGAAGATCTCGGCGATGGCGCGCTGCACCGCGAGGTGCGTCGACCGCGCGAAGAGCGCCATGAGGGCCTCGAGCGAGGGCGCGTCATCCACGTGATGGCGGGCCACGACGGCGAGCGCCCGTGCTTGCGCGAGCGGCTGCTTCATTTCGGCGATGGCATCGATCGCGCCGCGCAGGGTCGTTGCCTCCGTCATCGGCCGGTGGCGGAAGTAGGCCTCGGCGATCCGCACCTGCGCTTCGTCGCCGCTCGCGAGCGCGCGCAGCATGCCCGCGCGATGGGGCTCGCTGCCGAGGCAGGCGAGGGCGGCCGCTGCCGGCGTCGAGTGGCCCGCTCGCTTCGCGAGCGCCGCCATCTCGCCGTCGAACTCGCGCCCTGCGTTCAGCCCGCAAACGAGGTCCACCTCGCCGAAGTCGGCCTCCCGCGCCGCGAGCACGTCGCCGATGGTGGCGGCGAGCTCCGCACGGTGTTGCGCGGCATCCAGCCATCCGAGCGAGCGCGCGAGGGCGATCATGCGCACCCGCAGGGCCGGGTCGTGCGTTTCGCGCGCCAGCGCGAGGTAGCTCGATCGAGCGGCGGTGTCGGCCGGGAACTGCCCCAGCGCCTCCGCGACCGCGGGCATCGACCGTTCCTCCTTGGTGAGTGAGCCCACGAAGCGCTCGATGCGGTCGAAAGCCATGCGTACCTCGCCCGCATCGCCCGCGAGGACCGAGCGCATGAAGGACAGCCGGTGCGCACGGTCCAGCGCCTCGTCGTAATAGCGGCAGGCCTCCTCGCGGTACGCCGAGTCCGGGTCACCAGGCTGCTGCCCGCGGGTGGCCACCATGCTGACCGGACCGAAGAGGGCGAGAAGCGGGGCGCTGGGCACGCCGCTGCCCACGGCGCCGATGCCGTGGCTCTCGAAGTGCTTCTCCAGCATCGGACCCGCGACCCGTCCATAGGGCGCGAGCGAAGAAAAACCGTAGATAAGCGGCACGCCCGCGAAGATGCGCCGCATGCGCCCCCGCGCGCTTTCACCGTGGCGCTCGCTCAGTTGCGCGGCGAGCCTGGCCGCCTGGCCGGCTTCCATCCCGGCGCTGCGAAGGCCGCGGACCACTTCCGGCATCGCGCTCACCACCGGCTGCGCCTTGAGCGTGTCGCAGCCGAAGAGGTACACCTCCTTCAGGCGCGAGAAGAGGCCCGAGCACGACTCGCTGCAGGCCGCGCGCTCGAGCTCGTCGACAGGGAGGTGCTCGCCGTGCCTGGAGGAATAGAACTGCGTGCCCGCGAAGTGCCCCGAGACGAGCAGCACGTCGCACTGGACGCCGCGGCGACAGGCATCGCCCAGCCAATCGCTGCGGCCCATCTGCGCGAGCTCGACGAAGCGGTAGCGATCGGCCGGGAGGAAGCGCTTGAAGACGTCGCGCTCGTCGGCGGAGTTGACGGTGATGGTGCAGACGGTTGCCAGGCCGGCGAACGCGGGCGCGGCAACGCCCAGCAGGACGCCGAGAATCAAGCTACGCAGGCGAGCTCCGAATGCCATCCCAATGCCCAAGCCTACTTCTGCGGAGCCAGCGGATCCCTCGCCCCCGGCACGTTGTCCTTGATGGCCTGGTCGAGGAGCTTGCGCGCCATGGGCTGGTGCTGCTCGGCGGCGCGCTTGAGCCAGTAGAGCCCCTTGCGCACGTCCTTCTCCGCCCCGGATTCGCCGTTGAAGAACATCGAGCCCAAATGCGCCTGCGCCGGCGCATAACCTTGCTCGGCGGCGCGGACCAGCCAGTGCTCGGCCATGAGGGCGTCCTGGGGCACGCCATCGCCCGCTGCGTACATGGCGCCCAGCCGCGCCTGCGAGACGGCATTGCCCTTCTCCGCGGCTTTCAGCGACCAGGCGACTGCCTGCTGCGGATCGCGCTTCACGCCCTTGCCGAAGAGGAACATCGTGGCGAGGTTGCTCTGCGCCATCGTGTTGCCCTGCTCGGCGGCCTTCAGGTACCAGGCGAAGGCGCGCCGGAAGTCCGGCGCCGGCGCGGTCTCGTACTGGAAGGCGAGCTGGAACTGCGCCTCGGGGCGTCCCCGGTTGGCGGCGTCCTGCAGCCACTCGAACGCCTTTACCGTGGTGTCCTTGTCGCGAGCGCCGGAGAGCAGCGACACCATCGCGCGCGCACCGGCGTTGCCCCCGGCGGCTTCGCGCTTGGCGAGCGCCTCGAGCGGCGCCATGTCGTCGCCCTGGGCCGCGACGGGCCCCAGCGCCAGCGCAGCCACGACGGCGATCGCGCCAAAAATAGACTTGCGGGCCATCGGCCCTCCCTGGCATTTTTTTGTCTGCCGCTATTGTAGGGCGGCCGGGCGCGCATTCCCCATCCTCCATCCCGCATCCCCGGAGCAATTCGGCTAGAATTCAAACACTCGTTTGAATCCGTTCTGCTCCCCCAATGAAGATCCTGGTGCCGGTGAAGCGCGTCGTCGATTTCAACGTGAAGGTCCGCGTGAAGGCGGACCGCAGCGGAGTCGAGCTCGCGAACGTCAAGATGTCGATGAACCCCTTCGACGAGATCGCCGTCGAGGAGGCGCTGAAGATCCGCGAGTCCGGGAAGGCGACCGAGGTGGTGGTCGTTTCCGCCGGCACCTCAGCTTGCCAGGAGACCCTTCGCACGGCGCTCGCTATGGGCGCCGACCGCGCGATCCTGCTGGAAACCGATGCCGAGCTGCAGCCCCTGGCCGTCGCGAAGCTGCTGAAGGCAGTGGCGGACAGGGAATCGCCCGGCCTCGTCATCCTGGGCAAGCAGGCCATCGACGACGACGCCAACCAGACCGGACAGATGCTGGCCGCGCTGCTCGACTGGCCGCAGGCCGTGTTCGCGAGCAAGGTCGAGCTGCTGGACGGCGCGGCACGCGTCACACGCGAGATCGATGGCGGGCTCGAGACGCTGGAAGTGAAGATGCCTTGCGTGGTGACCACCGACCTGCGGCTCAACACGCCGCGCTATGCCACCCTGCCCAACATCATGAAGGCGAAGAAGAAGCCGCTGGAGACGCTCAAGCCGGCCGACCTCGGCGTCGATGTCGCCCCGCGCCTGAAGACCCTCAACGTCGAGGAGCCGGGCAAGCGCAAGGCGGGCGTGATGGTGAAGGACGTGGCCGAGCTGGTGGACAAGCTCAAGAATGAAGCGAAGGTGATTTGATGGCCGCGCTCGTCATTGCGGAGCACGACAAGACATCCCTCAAGGGCGGGACCGCCAATGCCGTCTCGGCGGCCACGAAGATGGCGGGCGAGGTCCATGTCCTCGTCGCCGGCTCGGGCTCCAGGGCCGCGGCGGAAGCGGCCGCGAAACTCAAGGGCGTGTCGAAGGTGCTGCACGTGGAAGCCGCGCACTACGACGGCGGCCTGGCCGAGAACTATGCCGCGCTCGTCGTCCCGATGGCGAAGGCCTATTCCCACATCGTCGCGAGCGCCTCGGCCTTCGGCAAGAACTTCATGCCGCGCGTGGCCGCATTGCTCGATGTCGCGCAGGTCTCCGAGATCAGCGCGGTCGAGTCGGCCGACACCTTCGTGCGGCCTATCTACGCCGGCAACGCGTTCGCGACGGTGCAGAGCGCCGACGCCATCAAGGTGGTCACGGTCCGCGCCACCGGCTTCGATCCCGTGCCCGAGGGCGGCTCGGCCTCCATCGAAGCGGCGCCCGCGGGCCCCGACAAGGCGCAATCGAAGATGCTTTCGCAGGAGCTCACCAAATCGGCGCGACCGGAGCTGGGCGGCGCGCGCCGCGTGGTCTCCGGCGGGCGTGGACTCGCGAGCGGCGACAACTTCAAGCTGGTCGAGGCACTCGCCGACAAGCTGGGTGCCGCCGTCGGGGCCTCGCGCGCGGCTGTCGATTCGGGCTACTGCCCCAACGATTACCAGGTGGGACAGACGGGGAAAATCGTGGCACCCGAGCTCTATGTCGCAGTGGGCATCTCGGGCGCCATCCAGCACCTCGCGGGGATGAAGGACAGCAAGGTGATCGTCGCCATCAACAAGGATCCGGAGGCGCCGATTTTCCAGGTGGCGGACTACGGGCTGGTGGGGGACTTGTTCACGATCGTGCCGGAGCTCACTGAAAAGCTGTAGACGCGTTTCACCACAAAGACCACGAGAGACCACAGACAGGGCTTGGATTGCTTCGGGGCTGATCTCGGCGACTCGAATACGACGTCGTGCTCTGTGGTCCCTGTGGTCTCCGTGGTTCAAAAGGGGTAGTCATGGCTGAATACCAGGCACCGCTGAAGGACATGCAGTTCGTGCTCAAGCACGTGGTCGGCCTCGACCAGGTCAACACGCTCCCCGGCTGGGAAGAAGTGACCGACGATGTCGTCGACGCGATCCTCGAGGAAGCCGGCAAGCTCGCTTCCGAAATCCTCTCGCCGCTCAACTTCAGCGGCGATCGCAGCGGCGCGAAGTACAACGACGGCCAGGTCACCATGCCCGCCGGCTTCAAGGAAGCCTATCGCCAGTACACGCAGGCGGGCTGGAACAACATCCAGTCGCCGACCGAGTTCGGCGGGCAGGGCTTGCCGCACCTCATCGGCACGCCGGTCGAGGAGATGTGGGGCGCGGCCAACCTCGCCTTCAAGCTCTGCCCCATGCTCACGCAGGGGGCCATCGAGGCGATCCACCACGTGGGCCCCGACGAGCTGCGCAGCCGCTACCTGCCGAAGATGATCTCGGGCGAGTGGACCGGCACCATGAACCTGACCGAGCCGCAGGCGGGCAGCGACCTCTCGCTCGTGCGCACCAAGGCCACGCCGCAGCCTGACGGCACCTACCGCCTCAAGGGGCAGAAGATCTTCATCACCTATGGCGAGCACGACTACACCGACAACATCGTGCACCTGGTGCTCGCGCGGATCGACGGCGCCCCCGAGGGCGTGAAGGGCATCTCGCTCTTCGTGGTGCCCAAGTTCCTGGTGAAGCCCGACGGCAGCCTGGGCGAGAGGAACGACGTGCGCTGCGTCTCCATCGAGCACAAGCTCGGCATCCACGCGAGCCCCACGGCCGTGCTCGCCTACGGCGAGAAGGAAGGCGCGGTCGGCTACCTCGTGGGCGAGGCGAACCGCGGGCTCGAGTACATGTTCATCATGATGAACGCCGCGCGCCTGTCGGTCGGCCTCGAAGGTGTCGCGATCGCGGAGCGCGCGTACCAGCGGGCCCGAGGCTGGTCGCGCGAGCGGCTGCAGGGCCGCCCGGTCGGCGTGAAGGGCGCGGCCACCGCGCCCATCGTCCAGCATCCCGACGTGAAGCGCATGCTGCTCACGATGAAGTCGCTCACCGAGGCCATGCGCGCCCTCGCATACTGGACGTCGGCGATCCTCGACCGTGCCCGCAAGCATCCCGACGACACCGAGCGCAAGCGCTGCCAGGCCATGGTCGACCTGCTGATCCCCGTGGTGAAGGGATGGTCCACGGAGAACGGCATCGAGGTCGCTTCCCTGGGAATCCAGGTGCACGGCGGCATGGGCTTCATCGAAGAGACCGGCGCCGCGCAGCATTTGCGCGATGCGCGCATCACCACGATCTACGAAGGCACCACCGGCATCCAGGCCAACGACCTGGTGGGCAGGAAGGTGGGGCGCGAGCAGGGCCGGACGGCACTGGCGCTCATCGCCGAGATGGACGTCGCGGCCAAGGCGCTGGTGGATTGCAAGAACGTTCATTGTCCGCCCATCGCCGATCGCTTCAGCAGCGCCATCGCTCGGCTGCGCGAGGCCACGCAGTGGATCAGCGAGACCTTCGGCGCCAATCCGGCGGCCGTGGCCGCGGGCTCGGTGTACTACCTCAAGCTCATGGGCATCACCTGCGGTGGCTGGATGATGGCGCGCTCGGCCAAGATCGCCGCCGACCAGCTCGAGGCGGGGCAGGGCGACGCCGCCTTCCTGCGCGGCAAGATCCTCACCGCCCGCTTCTATGCCGACCACATCCTGCCGCAGGCGATGTCGCTTGCGGCGGCGGCGATGCGCGGTGCCGAAAGCGTGCTCGCCGTGGAGGACGCGCTCCTCTGACCGGCTGGCCCACCGTCGTCTTGCTGGCGCTCGCGGTCGCGATGGACGCCGTCGCGGTCTCGATCTGCAGCGGCATGGCTCGGGGGCGCGCGACGTGGGGCGAGTCGCTGCGCATGGGCGGGGTCTTCGCGCTCTTCCAGGCCGCGATGCCGGCGATCGGGTATGCCCTTGGTGCCGGCTTCCGAGGCGCCATCGAGGCCTACGACCACTGGATCGCCTTCGCGCTGCTCGCGGGCGTCGGCGCGCACATGATCAAGGAATCGCTCGATGCCGATGCGCCCTGCAGCCCGGAGCCCTTCGCAACCCGGCGGCTGATCCTCCTCGGGCTGGCCACGAGCGTGGACGCGCTCGCCGTGGGGCTCACGCTGGCGCTGATCGACGTGCCGTTCGCCTTTTCGATCGCGGTGATCGGCCTCGTCACTTTCATGCTGTGCGTGCCCGCGGTCCACGCCGGCGCCCGCTTGGGCTCGCGGTTCGCCAAGGGCGCCGAGGCTGCGGGCGGCATCGTGCTCATCGCGATAGGGTGCCGCATCCTCTGGCAACACCTCGCCTGAGGCCGCCCCCTTGACACCGGGTTAGTATGTAGCCATACAATATGGCCACATACTAAAGGCGGGCCATGGCCAATCCAGTCTCGGTTTCGAAGGCGCTCACCCGGCTGGTCGGGGAAATTTCCCTCAACCGTCCATTCACCGGCCTTCACGAGGGTGCCTTTCTCTCGCTCGTCTGGACGTGGCAGCGCTTGGAGCAGGTCGGGCGGCGATTCTTTCCCGGGCATGGCATCACCGAGGCGCAGTTCAACGTCCTAATGATCCTCGACGACTACGGCGGCCGGCGTTTCCGCCAGCATGAGCTGGCCGAGATCCTGGTCGTGAACAGGGCGAGCGCGGGCAGCGTGCTCGAGAAGATGGAACGCAGCGGCTGGATCGAGCGCAAGCCCGATCCGGACGACCGCCGGGCGATGCTGGTATCGCTCTCCCGCGCGGGCAAGGCGAAGCTCGCCGAGGTCCGCGGTCCCTACTACGAGCTCCTCGGGCGCATCTTCGAAGGCGTGCCGAAACGCGAGCTGCAGGAGCTGATCCTGCTCTGCGACCGGTTGCGCCGCCGCATCGACGAGGTCGCCTCGGACCCGACCGGCGGCAAGGAAGCGGGGCCGGCGTGATCCGCGCGCCGGTGTGGCACCCGGTCTCCCTCGGCCAACGCGGCCTCTGGTTCGAGCAGCAGGCCGACCCCGGGAGCAATGCCTATAACCTCGCCGGCTGCGCTTTCTTCGCCTCGCCCATCGACGCATCGCGACTGCAGGCTGCGATCGATGCCCTGGCCGCGCGCCATCCGTTGATGCGGGCGCGCTTTGCCTTGCGAGGGGAGTCGCCCGCCTGGAACGACGAGGCCCCCGGCCCCGCCTGCCAGCGATTCGAAGCGCCGCACTGGCAAGCGGCGCGCGATCGCGTGGCGGCCACGCTGCTACGCCCCTACGACCTCGAGGCCGAGCCGCCCTATCGCTTCGTCGTCGTGGACATCGCGGCGGGCGGTGCGCTGCTGGGTATCGGCTGCCATCACATCGCCTCCGACCTGCACTCGATCGCGCTCGTCGCCACACAGCTCGACACCGCCTACGGGGACGTGGCGGCGCTGGCCGCGCCAGGGGCTCGTACATACGAGCAATTCGTCGAATGGCAACGCGACACCGACACCCCAGGCCCCGCGGCGTGGTGGCGTGAGGCGCTTGCGGGCGCTCCCATTCCCGCAAGCCTGGGCGACCTCGAATCGGGTGACGGCAGCGAAGGCCGCGCGGCCGAGCGCATCGATTTCTCGCTGGAGGCGGCCACGTGTCAGGCCCTTGCGAGATTGTGCATGGCGAGCGGGGCCACGCCCTTCGGCGTTCTCCTCACCGCCATGCAGGTCGTCCTTGCCGATCACGCAGCCGACTCGCGGGTGGTCGTAGGTGCGCCATCGTCCGGCCGCAACGACCCGCGCGACCGCGGCACCGTGGGCTATTTCGTGAACCTCCTGCCGCTCGCGCTCGAGGCGCATCCGGGGGAGAACGCGTTCCATGTGCTCGAGCGAAATGCGAGGCACGTGCGGGCGGCCCTCGAGCACGGCCAATATCCATTTGCCGCCATGGCCCAAGGTCTGAAAGCCGCGGGAGCGCGGCAGCCGGGCGCGATCGTGCAAGCCACGCTTACGTTCCAGAAGACGGTGGGGGGGCTGCCGGATCCGCTTGCGCGCATGGCGCTCGGCCTTCCCGGAGGCGGCCTTTCGCTCGGAGGCGTGCGCGGCGACTTCGTGCGCCTGCCCGAGTTGCGCGCGCAGTTTCCGCTCGGGATCGCGGTGGCGCCGGTCGATGGCGGCTTCGAAGGTTGCCTCACCTTCGACCCGGCGCGCATCGCGGCGCAAAAGGCGAAGGCGTTCCTCCACGAATGGCTGCAGGTCCTCGAGCGCTGGGGAGCGGCACGCCGCGAGGTCACCGTGGCCGAGCTGCTCGATCCGCGCTCCCCACGCGACCTTGCGACGGCTTTGCTCGAGGCCGCGAAACGCCGGCCGGAATCGATCGCCCTCTTCGCGGACGACGTGACCATCACTTATGGCGAGCTCGACGCGCGATCCGCTTCATTGGCTGCATCATTAGGCGATTCGGGCGTTGCGAGGGACCACCGCGTCGCAGTGGTCGGTGCCGGGGGCGTCGAGACCGTCGTGGCGCTGGTCGCGGTGCTTCGCAGCGGTGCTGCCTTCGTGCCCATCGATGCCGGCGTGCCGGCCGCGCGGATGACGGCATTGCTGGACGCGGCCCGGGTGAGCGTCGTCGTTGCCTGCGAGGGCGCTTCGCTGCCGCCGCTGTCGCTGCCCGTCCTGCGAGCCGCCGAGGCGGTGGGCGGCGGCGCGGCTCCCGCAGTCGAACCGCACCGGGATTCGCCGGCATGGCTCATGTTCACTTCCGGCACCACCGGCGAGCCCAAGGCGGCCCTGGTGCCCCACTCGGCAGCCGTTGCGCACGCGCGAGCCATCGCACGACGCTTCGCGCTGGGCCCCGGCGATCGCGTCCTGCAGTTCGCCTCGCTTTCCTTCGACGAGCACGCCGAGGAAATCTTCCCCACATTGCTCGCGGGCGCTGCGATCGTTTGCCGTCCGCGCATTCGCTTCCAGGACCCCGAGTCGATGCTGGAAGAATTGGAGCGAAGCGGCGTCACCGTCCTTCACCTGCCGACGTCCTATTGGCACTTGTGGATGGACGAGGCGGGCAGCCGCGCGCTGCCGTTCCCACGCGGATTGCGGCTGGTGAATGCGGGCGGTGAATCGCCATCGGCGGCGCGCTTGCGCAACTGGGCGCGACTTGCTCCGGCCAACGTGCGCTGGTTCAACACCTACGGGCTCACGGAAGCCGCCGTGACCTCGTTCGCCTACGAGGCGCGGGGACCGGCGCCGGAGCGGATTCCGGCAGGGCGGCCGCTTTCGGGCGTTCGCGCACGCATCGTGGCTGCCGACGGCGATGATGCCGAGGCCGGCACGCCTGGGGAGCTGCACATCGGGGGCGAGGGCGTGGGCAGCGGCTATTTCGGCAATCCGCAGGCGAGCGCCGAGCGCTTCTACGAGGCGCAAGGCGTTCGCTGGCTTCGCACAGGCGACCTCGCCTTCATCGACGCCGAGGGACAGCTCGTGGTGGTCGGGCGCAAGGACCGCGAGCTGAAGGTGCGAGGTACGCGTATCGACGCGGCCGAGGTGGAGGCGATGCTTGGCAGGCATCCTGCCGTGCTCGAGTGCCTCCTCGCGCGATCCGAGCGCTCGGAGGGCGAGCTCGAGCTGTTCGTCGCGACCCGTCCCGGCCATGCGATCGGCGAGGGCCAGGTGCTCGATTTCTGGCGGGAAACCATGCCCGGCGTGCCGCCCCCGCGCAGCGTGAGCTTCTGCAGTGGCATCCCGCGCACCGCCGGCCGGAAGCCCGACCTTGCGGCATTGCGCGCGATGCATGCGCCGGTGGTCGCATCCGCCGTCCCATCGCCGCCGGCCGACGCGCTTGAAGCCCGCATTGCAGCGATCTTCCGGAGGTTGCTGGGCCGTCCGGTTGCCGATGCGGCCGCGGACTTCTATGCCCTCGGTGGCCACTCCTTGCTCGCGATGCGGCTGGTAGCTTCGGTTCGCCACGAGCTGGGCGTCCCGCTCACCATCGCGGACTTCCTCGCACGTCCCACGATCGCCGGCGTGGCGCTGGCCTGCCGCGGTGCGAAAGCCTCGCCGGAGGCGCCGGTGCATCCGATGCCGGTCGCGGGGACCTATCCGCTGTCGCGGGCGCAATCGCGGTTGCTGGCGATGTCGCGCGCGGCCGGTATCGATCCCATGGCGCGCATGGAGTACGTGCTGCATCCGGGCGTGGACCTGGATCGCCTGCGGCGCGCGTGGCGCGAGGTCGCGGGTGCGCAAACGCTGCTGCACGCCCGCATCGACGAGCGCGGCAACGAAGAGATGGCCCCGGTGCCGCAGGCGCTGGAGCTTCTCGCGGTCGAGGACGATGGCGGCGGATTCTCCGGATCCTTGAAGCGCTCAGCGGATGGTTGGCACCTGGTCGTGCGCGCGAGCCTCCTGGCTATCGATGGAGCCGCCGCGCACGCCTTCATGCGCCGTCTGGCTGACGCATATGAAAACGCGACCGCCGAACCGCCGGGCGGGTATCGGGAGTTCGTGGCCGCCGAAGCGGCATGGCTCGCTTCGGCCGCGCGACCCGCGGCGGCCGCCTTCTGGGAAGAAATCCTCCGGGACGCGCCGGCCCCGATTCGCCTTGCGGGAGCGAAGCCTCGCCGCCAGGACCCGGCGAGTCGCACGATCCGCCTGAGGTTGGGTGACGGCACGCGCGCGAAAATCCTGGCTTTCGCGGTGTCGCGGCGATGCACGCCCTTTGCCGTGCTCCTCTCGGCATTCGCCACCGTGGTCGCGAGGTTCGGCGCGAGCCGTGATCTCGTGCTGGGCGTGCCGGTTTCCGTGGCCGGAGTCCTGGGAGTGGGCGAAGCCCCGGGACCGGCGCTCAATCCAGTGCCGCTGCGCCTGCGCCTCGAGCAACATGAGAATTTCGCCTCGCAGCTTGCCCGCATCCGTGACCTCCTCGCGGCGCTGATGCCGCACGCGGCGCTTCCCATCGAGGAAATCGTCGCAGCGTCACCGCAGTTGCGCAGCTTGCGGCGCGAGCCGATGCCGATCCAGTTCGTCTCGCAGGAGGCCAGCCATGACTCGGGGCTCGTCGCGCGCGAGGTCTCGCACCGCGACGGCTACAGTCCCGCCGAGCTCCTGGTCGGCGTGCGCACCGGTGCGCGCTTCGAGCTTCACTTCGAGTACCGCACCGGCGCCCTGGACGCCTCCGAGGTTGTGGCCCTCGCTCGCGCCTTTCGCTTGCTGCTGGCGCAGGTGCTCGCCGACCCGTGCGCCGACGCGATGAACGCTCGCCTCTTGCCGCGCCGGGCGATCGAGCAACGCGTGCATTCGCGGCCGTCCCGGCACGCCCCCCACTTTCCAACCTCATTGCACACTGGCCTGGAACTCCAGGCGCGCCGCGACCCGGCCCGCGTGGCGCTCGTCCATGCCGGCCACACTCTCACCTACGGCATGCTCGACGCCCTGGCGAAGGCCCATGCCCAATCGCTGATCGACCGCGGCATGCGTCCCGGCGATCGCGTCGAGGTGACCTCGCGCAAGGGGATGCATGAAATCGTAGCGGCGCTCGCAGTGCTCAAGGCGGGCGGCGTATATGTGCCGATCTCGGCCGACATGCCCGCCGAACGCGCGGCCAGGCTGAGGAGCCGCGCCGAGCCCCGCCTCGCCACCGGGGCGCCGGGGCTCGCGCCCGCGGGCGTCGAGTACGTCCCGGTCGACCTTTCTTTGGATGCGCCGTGTGCCGGGCCGCGGATCGCCATCGGTCTGGACGACAGCGCCTACATCCTCTTCACGTCGGGTTCGACCGGGGAGCCCAAGGGGGTCGAGGTTTCCCATCGCGCGGCGATGCTCACCATCGCGGAGATGCTGGGACGCTTCGAGATCGGCCAGCAAGACGTGGTATTCGGGTTCTCCGCCCTCGACTTCGACCTTTCGGTCTTCGACATCTTCGGCACCCTGGCGGCAGGCGCGCGGCTGATGCTGCCCACCTCGACCGAGCGCATGGACGCATTCGCATGGGCCGCGGACGTCCATCAGCACGGCGTGAGCGTGTGGAACTCCGTGCCGGCAGCGCTCGGCATGCTGCTGGATGCCCAGGGCACGCGGCAATGTGCCTCGATGCGCCGGATCCTCGCGAGCGGAGACTGGATCCCGCTCGACCTGCCCGCCCGCGCACGCGCCGCGTTTCCCAACGCCATGTTCGTGGCGCTCGGTGGAGCCACCGAAGCGGCCATCTGGTCCAACTGTCACGTGGTCGAGGAAGTGGACGACTCGTGGCGCAGCATTCCGTATGGCCGGCCGCTGGACGGCCAGGTGATGTTCGTGGCGGAGCCCTCGGGGTGGCCCGTGCCGGCAGGTGTCGTGGGCGAGATCCTCATCGGCGGCGGCGGCCTGGCGAAGGGCTACCACGGCATGCCCGAGCTCACGGCGGAACGCTTCGTGCGAAACGCGGCTTCGGGCGAGCGCGTCTACCGCACCGGAGACCTGGGCCGCCACTTTCCCGATGGCGCCATCGAGTTCCTCGGGCGCGTCGATCGCCAGCTCAAGGTGCGCGGTTTCCGCATCGAGCCCGGCGAGATCGAAGCGGTGCTGTCGCGGCACGCCTCGGTCGCCCGGGTGCTCGTCTCAACGGGGGCTGGCGAAACCCTGGTGGCATATGTCGTGGCGCGAGAAGGCGCATCGCCCGACTTCGACGCGTTGCGTGGCCTCGCACGGGATTGCCTGCCCGAATACATGCGCCCCGGGGTGTATTGCCTGCTCGAGCGACTGCCGCTCACCGCGAACGGGAAGGTGGACATGGCCGCGCTTCCGGCGATCGGCGAGGCGGCCGCGCATGCGGCGCAAGGGGCGCTGGGTGGCGAGCTCGTAGGCGCCGAGCGCCGGATCGCCGCGATCTGGCACGAGCTCCTGCCGATGCGGGCGCCGCAGCGCGATACCGATTTCTTCGCCGCCGGCGGGCACTCGCTGCTTGCGGTGCGGCTGCTCGCCCGCGTGCGGCAGGAGCTCGGCATCGAGTTGTCGTTGCCTGAGTGGTTGCGCGAGCCCACGGTCGCGCACCTTGCGCGCATGGTGTCGGACGGGGGCGGGCAGAAGCGTCCGGTGCGCACGATCGCAGCGCTGCGCGAAAAGGTCCGGCTCGCCGAATCGATCCGCTTCTCGATTGCGCCCGATGCCGGCAAGGAGGTCGTGCTCGTGACGGGCGCGGCGGGCCTTATCGGACGCCGACTCGTGGCAGAGCTCGCGGCGGCGGGGGAAACCCGCATCGTCTGCCTTGTCCGCGCCGGGGGCGAGGGCGCGAGCGAGGCGCGAATCCGCGAGGCCGTCGCTTCACGCGGCGCGCCCATGCCGCAACGGTTGCACGTGATCGGGGGGGACCTGGAGCAGGTGCGATTCGGCCTGCCGCCCGCCGCCTTCGAGTCCCTCGCGGCGAACGTCTCGCGCATCTTCCACGTGGGCGCGCGCGTGAACCTGGTCGCGAGCTACGAAGCGCTCGAGGCGGCCAATGTCGGCGGCACCCACGAGGCGATCCGGCTGGCTGCCGCCGCGGGCGCCACGCTGCACCACGTGTCGAGCGTGGGCGTCTTGCCATATGGCGCGGGGCGGCGCGTGTTGGAGTCCGATCCCATCGACGTCGAAGGCGAGCTCATGACCGGCTATTGCGAAAGCAAGTGGGTCGCCGAAGGGTTGGTTCGCCTGGCAATGGGCCGCGGCCTGCGCGCGACCATCCACCGGCCGGGCCTCACGCTGGCCGCCGAGGACGAGGCGCGTGGCGGCTCGGTGCTCGCGGCGTTGCTGGCGCTGGTCGCCCAACTGGGCGCGCTTCCCAAACTCGCAATCCCGGTGGACATCGTCGATGCCGACTATGTCGCCGGCGCATTGGTGCGGATCGCGGCGAATCCCCGCGCCCTCTCCGGCACCTTCCACCTCACGCATCCGCAGCCCGTGATGTTGCCCGAGCTTGTCGCGCACCTCGCGCCGGCGGGGCTGGAGATCCCCTTCGAGGATTACGAATCCTGGCGCGAACGGCTCGGCGCGATCGTGCCATCGCTGCAGGATGAGGGGCTGGCCGCTCTCGCCGCGCTCATCGCCTCCCACGACGAGCGCTCCATCACCCCGGCCACCGTGGATTGCTCCCAGGCGTTGCGGATGCTGGGGCCGGCGCCGCTTGAATGCCCCGCCGTCACGCGCCTCGTGGCCCCGCTGCTGCTTGCCGGCAGTCCCGCCGAAGTCATGGCCCCGGCGACGCCATGAGCGCGCGCCTGCATGTCGAAGGCACCGAGGTCCACGTGTGGACGTGCGCCGATGCAAGGCTGGCCTGGCTCGCGGTTTTGTCCCGGTACGAGGACGCCATCGAGTCGCGCCTGCGTCGCACTGTCCTCGGCAAACCGTTTCTCGCAGGCACCAGCCTGCGATTCAACCGCTCGCGCAGCCATGGACGTTGCGTAGTGGCGGTGTCTCGCTTCGAGATCGGTATCGACCTGGAGCGGGTCGAACCGTTGGCCGATCTCGCCCCCCTGGTGGAAGCCACGTTGACCGCGCGCGAGCGCGATGCCTTCGAACGCATGCCGCAAGGGGAGCGGCTCGCCTTCTTCTACCGGTGCTGGACACGCAAGGAGGCGCGGTTGAAGGCGGCAGGAGTCGGTCTTCGCCAGGATCCCCGCGGCGTTGAAACGAACGATGGGTTGTCGGGTTGGCGCTGGTCGGAGTCCGACCCTCCTGCCGGTTACGCGATGGCGCTCGCCGCGCGGCTGCCGTTCACGGTCGCCAACCAGGGCGAGGCCTGAATTCGGTGCGAAGGAACGCCACGCGCGCGCGCCGGTCCGACCGCCATGGCGAAGGCGGCGCAGGAAATCGTGAAGGTCGGTGGGCGGGAGGTTGCGCTTTCCAACCCCGACAAGATCCTCTTTCCCCGGGCGGGACACACCAAGCGCGACCTCGTGCGCTACTACCTCGACGTGGCCGATGGCGCCTTGCGGGGCGCGGGCGGCCGACCGAACATGATGGTGCGTTACCCCAATGGCGTGGAGGGCGATTTCTTCTACCAGAAGCGCGCGCCCGAGTCGCGTCCGGCCTGGGTCGAGGTGGCGACGATCCGCTTTCCCTCGGGCCGCACCGCCGACGAGGTCGTGCCGCGCGAGGCCGCCACGCTCGCATGGATGGCGAACCTGGGTTGCCTCGAGCTGCATCCGCATCCGGTGCGCGCCGGGGACCTCGACCATCCCGATGAGCTGAGGGTCGACCTCGACCCGGTCGAGGGCGTGAAATGGCCGCAGGTCCGCAAGGTGGCGCTCGTCGTGCACGAGGCGCTGCAGGACTTCGGGCTCATCGGCTGGCCCAAGACCTCCGGCAAGACCGGCATGCACATCTACGTGCGGATCAAGCCCCGCTGGGCTTACGACCAGGTGCGTCGTGCGGCGCTCGCGCTGGCGCGCGAAGTCGAAGCCCGCGTGCCGAAGCTCGCGACCACCAAATGGTGGAAGGAGGAGCGGCGCGGCGTCTTCATCGACTACAACCAGAACGCGCGCGATCGCACGATCGCCGCAGCCTACTCGGTGCGGCCCACGCCGGATGCGAGGGTTTCGGCGCCTCTCGACTGGGACGAGGTTGAATCGGCCGATCCGCGCGACTTCACGCTCGCCACCATGCCGGCACGCTTCCGGGAGGTCCGCGACCGCCATCGCGGCATCGATCGGCGCGCCTGCTCGCTGGAAGCGTTGCTCGACTTGTCGGCGCGCCAGGAGCGCGAGGGGCAAGGGGATGCGCCATGGCCGCCGCACTACCGCAAGGCGCTCGACGAGCCGCCGCGAGTGGCGCCCTCGCGGCAGGCAAGGAAAGGCAGCTAGCAGCCGAGTGCTATCTTTGCCCCATGGCGCGGATGGGGAAACCCAAGGCAGGAGTTCTCGAGGACCGTTTGACGCCCGGCCCACGAACGCTCGCCCATCGGGCGGTCCTTTCGCTGGCGTCCGTCCTGCTCCTTGCGATGCTCGCGTGCGGCTACGTGGTGCACGGATTCAACGAGCTCACGACCGCCGCCGCCGAGCAACGCCGCATCAGCGAGGCGCTCGAGCATGCCAACGCCCTGGACACGCTGACGCTGCGCTCGATCGTGTTGCTGGAGCAGCACATCGACGTCCCGGACTCGAGCCGACTGAACGCGCTCGCCGGTCTGCGGGAAGAAGCCCGGATCAGGACCGGCAAGCTGCGCGCCATCACGGCGTTGCCGCGGGTAACGCACCTCCTCGACGAGTACGAGAAGCTGCAACCATTCCGGATTTCGCTTGCCGACCGCATGATCGAGGCGGGGGAAACGGCCGGCGGCATGTTCCTGATCCGCCAGCAGCGCGATGCGCTCGACCGGCGCGCGCAGCGCTTCATCGACGAGATCGTCGACGTGGAGGTGAAGGCGATGAACATCTCGGTCCGGGATATGGAAGCGCTCAGCGCCGACCTCAGGCGCAACAGCGTGATGCTCTTCGCCGGCCTCATGGTCATCACCCTCGCGATTTCGATCGCCATGGCGCGCGACATCTCCTCTCGGCTCCTGCCGTTGGTCGCAATGGCGGAGGAGGTGAGCCGAGGTCGCTTCGCGACGCGCATCCCCGTCCGGGGCAGGGACGAGATCTCCACCCTTTCGCAGACCTTCAATCACATGGCCGAGCGCCTGTCCGAGCTGGACAAGGCCAAAGACGAGTTCGTGGCGCTCGCATCGCACCAGCTGCGCACTCCGGCCACGGCGGTGAAAGCGAACCTGGCGATGTTGCTCGACGGATATTTCGGCCCCCTCACCGCCGAGCAACGCGAATACGTGCAGGACGCCTACGATTCCAACGAACGGCAGATGGATGTGATCGACGACATCCTCAACGTTGCGCGGGCCGAGACTGGTCGGTTGAGCATCGACAGAGCCCTGTCTGACCTGGGCGCGCTGGCCGCCGATGCGATCGCCGAGCATCGCTTCGGCATCGCGGCGCAGGGCCAGGCGCTCCAGGTGGAGCTGCCTCCCGAGCCCATCGAGATGGCTCTCGATGCCCGCAAGATCAGAATGGTGCTGGACAACCTGCTCAGCAACGCGAGCAAGTACACGCCCCAGGGGGGAACGATAAGGATCGCCGTGAGAAGGACGGCGGGCGGCGCGGAGGTCGTCGTGGCGGACAATGGCGTCGGCATCGCGCCTCACCAACGGGACTTGTTGTTCCGCAAGTTCTCCCGCATCGACAACGCCCTGTCGACCTCTGCAGGCGGGACAGGCCTCGGACTGTATCTTGCCGACAAGGTCGTGAGGCTGCATGGCGGCGAAATATCCGTACAATCCGCCGAAGGGGAAGGGTCGACCTTCCGCGTTTTCCTGCCCACGGAGTGACCATGGCACGCGTGCTCATCGTCGAGGACAACGCCGCACTGCAGAAGATCTACGTGACCCTTCTCACCAAGGAAGGCTACGACGTCGATTTCGCAAGCGACGGCCGCGTCGCGCTGGAGAAGGCCGAGAAGCGCCCGCCCGATTTGATCCTGCTGGACATGATGATGCCGAACCTGGACGGGGTTGGATTCCTGCGAGCCTACGACCTGCAAGGCAAGCACCCTGGGGTGAAGGTCGTCGTGTTCAGCAACACCGAAGTGCCCGGCAAGGTGAAAGAGGCGCTGGAGTTGGGCGCTTCGAGGTACATGACCAAGTACAACTTCACGCCGAAGGACATGGTCGGGCTCATCCGCGACATGCTCAAGGCGTAGCCCGCCTCCGGGTCAAACCCTTGCCCGCGCCGAATACCTTCTCGAGCTCGAACGGCTTGGTGACCGCGAGCTGCTCGTAAGTGCATTCGCACGGAGGCTTGTCGGGCCGCCAGCGCAGGAAGATCGCGGCATGGCGGAAGCGATCGCCTTGCAGGTGGTCGTACTTCACCTCGGCCACGCGCTCGATGCGAAGCGGCTCCCATGACAAGTCCTTGCCGGCGCTCCAGCGGCTCTGCCCGCCCGGCATGCGCATCGCCTCGTGCGCCGCAGCCTGGCCCCATTCCCGCCACGGGTGGTCCCTCATTGCATTCCTGCGCAGCGGCTCGAGCTCCTTCGCCAGCGCGCGGCGCTTTTCCATGGTGAACGAGGAGGTGACGCCTACGTGGTGGAGGGTGCCGCGATCGTCGTAGAGGCCCAGCAGCAGGGAGCCCACGATGCCTTCGCCGGCCTTGTGCCAGCGAAAGCCGGCGACCACGCAATCCGCGCTCCTCACATGCTTCACCTTGAGCATCGCGCGCTTGCCCGGCTGGTAGGGCGCATCCGCGAGCTTGGCGATGACGCCATCCAGGCCCGCGCCCTCGAACTGCTCGAGCCACTCGAGGGCGCGCTTGCGTTGCCGCGTGACCGGCGTGAGGTAAAGGGGCGGGCTCGCTTCAGCAAGGAGCACCTCGAGCCTTTCGCGCCGCACCGATTGCCCTTCGGCCATGAGGCTTTTGCTCCGTTCGGCCAGCAGGTCGAAGGCGACGAAGGCGCTGGGCGTCTCGCGTGCGAGCTTCTCGACGCGCGAGGCCGCCGGGTGCAGCCGCATCTGCAGCGCGTCGAAGTCGAGCCCGCTGGGCGTCGCGATCACGATCTCGCCATCGAGCACGCAGCCGACGGGCAAGGCCGCGAGCAACGCCTCGTGCAGCTCCGGGAAGTAGCGATCGAGCGGGCGCAGGTCGCGGCTCTGGATGAAGATACCTTCCCGGTCGCGGAAGACGAGCGCGCGGAAGCCGTCCCACTTGGGCTCGTAGAGGAACTCTCCTTCGGGCGGGACCTCCTCGGCGACCTTGGCGAGCATCGGCTCGACGGGCGGCGAGACCGGGCCCGGCTTGGGACGCGCGGCCATGGGATGAAGACCGCGCACTGGTTATGATGGTTCGATGGAAATCGCGATCACGCTCGAGGCGCCCAGCCTCGAGGCCCTGCCGCAGTACGCCGAGGCGTTGCGCCGCGGGTGGTCGCCCAACCGGGCAGGGGGCGACGACATGGCGCGCGAGCAGCTGGAGGCGATCGAGAAGGACCCGGCCGCATTCGTGGCGCGCCAGGTCGATCCCGACGCCAAGGGGCCGCCAGTCAAGCTTCCCGACGGCACGCTGGTGCCGCGCCTGCCGGGCTACGTGTTGTGGATCTGGGATGGCGCCTTCAGCGGCATCATCGGCCTGCGCTGGCAGCGCGGCAGCGACGAGCTGCCCGCGCACGTGCTCGGCCACATCGGTTATTCGGTCGTGCCGTGGAAGCGCGATCGCGGCTACGCGCGGCGTGCCCTGGCGCTCATGCTCGAGCGCGCGCGCGGAGAGGGGTTGGGCAGTGTCCAGCTCACGACCGATCCCGACAATGTGGCCTCGCAGCGCGTGATCGAAGCCAACGGCGGGGTGCTGGTGGAGCGCTTCACCAAGACGGCGCACTACGGGGGCACGCCGGGATTGCGTTATCGCATCGCCCTCGCACGCTGAACGATCAGGCGGCGTCCTGGGCGGCCTGGGCCTCGACGGCCTGCGCCAGCTCGCCGCGGTAGGAAATGTGCGACTTGCCGTCGTCGCGCCCCATTTCCTTGGCCACGTACATCGCCTTGTCGGCGTCGGCCAGCACGCCCAGCGCACCGGAGCCGAAGCGGTATTCGGCGACGCCGCAGCTCACCGAAAGCCGTACCTCCAAGCCGGGCGCGATCTCGCAGGGACTGGAGGAGATCGCCTTCACGATGCGCTCCATCACCATCTTGAGCGCGCGATTGCGGTGCAGGCCGACGATGAACTCGTCCCCGCCCCAGCGCGCCACCCAGTCCCCGCGGCGCGTGTTGAGCTGCAGCAGCGCCGCCACGTGCGAGATGCAGGCGTCGCCCGCGCTGTGCCCATGGCGATCGTTGATCTGCTTGAACTTGTTGATGTCGAAGAACGCGAGCTGGAAGGTCTGCAGGTCGCGCTCGGCGCGCGCGACTTCTTCCGCGAGGCGCTTTTCCCCCGCGCGGCGGTTGTAGATGCCGGTGAGGTCGTCGGTGTCGGAGACGCGCTCGAGGCGGTTGATGGTCTCGTGCAGCTGGGCGAGCGTGTACTGGGTGCCCTCCATCAGCTTGCCCGCGCGGTCGGGGAAGGCGATCGGCAGGTCCGGCAGCTGGCGCTTCTCGATGTAGTTGCGCAGGGCCTCGGCGGTGAGGTCGATGGGCACCAGCAGCTCGCGCAGGATCCAGAGCGTGCCGAGGAAGCCCGCGAAGCACGCGAGCACCAGCGCTGCGAGCACCGGGTACATCGTCGACCAGTCGGCGCGCGCGAACAACAGGTACACGATGAAGGTCGCGAGGGGTATCAGGATGCCCACGAAGGCGGCGAGAGCGAACTTGCCGGCATAGCTTTCGCGCAGCACGCCGAGCGCGTCGAGCTTGCGGTAGAGCGCCATGCGCTCGAGGACACCGCGGCCCGGTTGCACCGTGCTGATCATGTCATCTCCCCGTTTCGCGCATTTTAGCTCGGTGCGTCCGGGCGCGCCTCAGGCCACGGTATTGCGCATGACCCCGATGCCCTCGACCTCGGTTTCGAGCAGGTCGCCGGGCTTCAGGAACTCGGGCGGCGTGCGGGCGTAGCCCACCCCCTGGGGGGTGCCGGTGGAGATGACGTCGCCCGGCTCGAGGGTCATTCCGGCGGAAAGCTCGGCGATCAGGCGCGGCAGCTTGAAGTAGAGGAAGCGCGTGTTCGAGTCCTGCTTCACCTGGCCGTTGACCCGCGTGCTCACGCGAACATGGTCCGGATCGAATCCGTCGCCTGCGGTCACGATGCAGGGGCCCATGGGGCAGGTGCCGTCGAAGCTCTTGCCCTTGTGCCACTGCCCGCCGTGGCGGCGCTGCACGTCGCGGATCGAGATGTCGTTGATGACCGTGTAGCCGAAGACGTGGCTCATCGCCTCGGCCTCCGCGATGTCCTTGCCGGCCGTGCCGATGATCATCCCCAGCTCCACCTCCCAGTCCATGGCCGTGGAGACGTGGCTCGGGAAGGGGATCGCATCGAAGGGACCTGTGACGGTGGTGGGCACCTTGCTGAAGAAGACCGGGTGCTTCGGCAGCTCGCGGTCGTCGTGCAGCTTCTTCGCGCCTTCCTCGAAGTGCTCGAGGTAGTTCCAGCCGACGCAGAACACGTTCTTGGCCGGCCGCGGGATGGGCGCATGCAGCTTCACATCGGCCAGCTCGAGAGATGCCGGCGGCCTGGCAGCCAGCTCGCGCAATCGAGCGAGCATCGGCGCTCCTGCGCGGATGAGCCCCAGCATGCTGGAAGTTTCCGCGCCATGGCCGAGAACCGCGGGGATGTCCACGATCCGCTTGCCCTCGAGCAGCAAGCCGGGCACCGCATCGCCCTGAGCCGACCGGCCATCGGAGGCGAGCCGTGAAAACGTGACCAGCTTCATGGGGATTTCCGGCCTTCCTTGCCGAGGTGGGCGAGGGGATGCCGATCGGGTGCCCAGCGCGAACGGAAGAAGCGCTCGACGCTTTCGGGCGCGACCTCTTCCAGCGTGGGCGGCCGCCAGCGGGGCGTGTTGTCCTTGTCGACGATGCGGGCGCGGATGCCCTCTACGATGTCGCCTTGGTCGAAGCAGCCGTGGATCAGGTCGAGCTCCATGCGGAAGCAATCGGCGAGCGCCATCGTGGCGCCGCGCCTGAGCTGCTCGAACGTGACGCACAGCAGCGTGGGCGAGCGCGCCCTCAGGGCGGCCGCGGTGGCGCGGGCCCATTCACGCTGGTCCGGCGAGGACTCGGCCTCGAGGGAGCGCACGATGTCGAGCACCGAATCGCCGCCGAAGTGGCGGTCGACCAGGGGACGAAGCTTCTCCAGCTCACCCGGCTCGGGCTGCTCCCGTTGGCTCGAGCGGTATTCGTCGGCCAACCCGGCATAGAGCGCGTCGGCGGCATTGATGGTCGGGCCGAGGAGTCCCAGGTAAAGGCCGATGCGCCCCGGGCAGCGCGGCAGGAACCAGCTCGCGCCCACGTCGGGAAAGAGCCCGATGATGGTTTCGGGCATCGCCATGCGCGTGCGGTCGCCGACGATGCGCCGCCGCGCGCCCTGCGCGATTCCCATTCCCCCGCCCATGACGATGCCGTCGATGAAGGCGGTCACCGGCTTGGGATAGGTGTGGATGCGGTAATCGAGCGAATACTCGAGCTGGAAGAACTGGTGGTGGCCGTCGGCGTCCGCGCTCATCTCGCGGTGCAACGCGCGGATGTCGCCGCCTGCGCAGAATGCGCGGCTCCCGGCGCCCCTGAGGTGGACCGCCTCGATCGCGGGATCGTCCTGCCAGTCGTCGAGCAACGTTGCGAGCCCACGAAGCATGCGCTCCGAGAGCGCGTTGTGGACCTCCGGGCGGTTGAGCGTCACGGTGGCCACGCCCTCGCGCGACTCGGCCAGGAGCTCGGGCGCCGCCGGCGTGACGGTCGGCTCGCTCAATCGTTCTTCCATTGCGCCTTCCGCTTCTCGAGGAAGGCGGCAACGCCTTCGGCCTGGTCGGGGTGGTCGAAGAGCTCCATGAAGCGTTCACGCTCCTGCGCGAGGCCCGCACGCAGCGGCACGCCGTCGCGCGCGTTGTGGATGAGCGCCTTGCAATATTCGATGGCGCGGGGGGAGAGCGTGGCCACGCGTTCGGCCATCGCGGCGGCAACCTCGACCGCCGTGCCTTTCGCGACCACCTGCTGCACGAGCCCGATGCGCTCGGCGGTCGCGGCGTCCACGCGCTCGTTGGTGAGGATCATCCGCTTGGCCCATCCCTCGCCCACGAGGCGCGGCAGCATCTGCGTGCCGCAGCCGCCCGGAAGCAGCCCGACCGCCGGTTCGGGCAAGCCGAGCTGGGCGTGCTCCTCGGCGATGCGGATGTCGCAAGCCAGCGTGCATTCCAGTCCCCCGCCCAGGGCGTAGCCGTTGATGGCTGCGATGGTCACGAAGCGCGATTGCATCAGCGCGCCGAAGGCGGCGGCGAAGCGGGCGATGAAGTGGCGCGCCAGGACCTTGTCGGAGCGGAAATTCTCCAGCTTGGCGCCGGCCGAGAAGAATTTCGTTCCCGCGCCGGTGAGGACCGCGGCGTAGATCGAGCGATCCGCATCGAGGGAGCGCACCAGGTCTTCGAGCTGGCCCAGGGATTCCGGCGTCCAGGTGTTGGCCGGGGGATCATCGAGCGTGATGAACGCGGTATGGGCGCGGACCTCGTGGCGGATCATCGCGTCTTCAGGTACTGCAGGATCACGCTCGAGAAATCCTTCGCGCCGTTGCCGTCGGCCGAATGCTTCTGGTAGATCTGCTGCGCGAGCGCACCGAGCATCACCGGCTGGCCCGCGGACTTCGCGGCATCGGTCACGAGCGTGAGGTCCTTCAGCATCAGGTCTGCGCCGAAGCCGCCGCTGTAGCCGCGCGCGGCGGGGACGTTTTCCATCACGCCGGGATACGGGTTGTAGGTATCGCAGCTCCACGAGCGCCCGCTCGAGGTGTTGGCGATGCCGGCGAACACCTTGGGGTCCATGCCGAGCCGTGCCGCGAGCGCCATGCCCTCGGCGGTGCCGATCATCGAGATGGCCAGCATCATGTTGTTGCAGATCTTGGCGACCTGGCCGTTGCCGGGGCCGCCGCAGTGCACGATGTTCCGGCCCATCGCCTGCAGGATCGGCCGGGCGGCCTCGAAGTCGCGCGATTCACCCCCCACCATGAAGGTGAGCGTTGCCGCTTCCGCGCCGCCTACGCCCCCCGATACCGGCGCATCCACCATGGGGCATTGCTTCGCCTTCGCGTCCATGGACACTTCCCGAGCGGTGATCGGGTCGATGGTCGAGCAGTCGATGAGCGGCGTGCCGGGCGCGGCGGCGGAGAGCACGCCGTACTCCGAGAGATAGGCGCTGCGCACATGGGGCGAGGACGGCAGCATGGTGATCACCACCTCCACGCCACGCGCGCAATCCGCGGGCGACGTGGCGGCCTCGCAGCCCAGGTCGGTGAGCTTCTTCACCAGCTCCGGAACGAGGTCGTAGACCTTGAGCGAGTGCCCGGCCTTCAGGAGATTGCGGGCCATCGGGTTGCCCATGTGCCCGAGACCGATGAAGCCGATTTTCATGCGGGGACCGTCCCGGAGTCTTCGCGAAAAGTCGGGCGCGAAAAACCGGGACTGTCCCCGGTTTTCGGCGGTGTCATTTCAGGCTGATCGTCGTGTGTATCCCCGTCGACACCTCGTCCTCGAACCAGCGCGCGGTCACGGTCTTCACCTGCGTGTAGAACTGCACCGCCTGCTTGCCGTAGGGGCCGAGGTCGCCCAGTTTCGAGCCGCGCGAGCCCGAGAAGCTGAAGTAGGGCACCGGCACCGGGATGGGCACGTTGATGCCGACCTGGCCCACGTCGATCTCGTTCTGGAACTTGCGCGCGGCAGCGCCCGACTGCGTGAAGATGCCGGTGCCGTTGCCGTAGGGATTGCGATTGATGAGGTCGATGGCTTCGTCCAGCGTGTCGACGCAGACGACCTGGAGCACGGGCCCGAAGATCTCGGTCTGGTAGGTCTTGTGCTCCGGCTTCACGCCCGAGATCACCGTGGGGGCGATGAAGTTGCCCTGGGGATAGTTGGGGATCTTCGGGTTGCGGCCGTCGAGCTCGATCTTCGCGCCCTCCGCCGCGGCCTGGTCGATCAGCGATTCGATGCGTTGCTTCGCCTGCTTCGAGACCACGGGTCCCAGGTCCGCGCCCGTTTCGGTGCCTGCGTTGACCTTGAGGCTCTTCGCCTTCTCGACGATGTCGGGAATCCACTTGGACGCTTCGCCCACGAGCACCGCGACGCTGGTGGCCATGCAGCGCTGGCCGGCGGCGCCGAATCCTGCGCCGACCAGGGCGTTCAGCGAATGCTCCTTGTTCGCATCGGGCAGCACGACGGCGTGGTTCTTGGCGCCCATCATGCATTGCGCGCGCTTGCCGTGGTTGCTCGCGAGCTTGTACACGTACTCGCCCACGTTGCAGGAGCCGACGAACGACACCGCCTGGATCCTGGGATGCGTGCACAGCGCATCGACGGCTTCCTTGCCGCCATGGACCACGTTGAGCACGCCGGCCGGCACGCCGGCTTCCATGGCGAGCTCAGCCAGCATCATGGTCGTCATGGGGTCCTGCTCGGAAGGCTTGAGCACGAACGTGTTGCCGCACACGATCGCCATCGGGAACATCCAGAGCGGAATCATCGCCGGGAAATTGAAGGGCGTGATGCCCGCGCACACGCCCAGCGGCTGGCGGATGAAGTAGGTATCGACTCCCGTGGCCACATTCTCGGCGATCTCGCCCAGCGTGAGCGTGCCGATCGAGGCGGCGTGCTCGACCACTTCCAGCCCGCGGAAGACATCGCCCTCGGCATCGGGCAGCGTCTTGCCCTGCTCGGCAGTCAGGGTAGCGGCGAGCTTCTTCATGTCGCGGCGAATCAGCTCCTGCAGCTTGAGCATGATCCTCGCGCGCTGCCCGATGGGGACGTTTCGCCACGTCCGGAATGCGGCCTCCGCGGAACGCACGGCGGTGTCCACCTCGTGCGCGCCGCACATCGGCACGCGCGCGAGGACCTCCTGGGTGGCGGGGTTGACGATGTCGCGCCAGTCGCGCGCCTTCGATTCGATGAACTGGCCGTCGATGAGCAGCTTGACGGTTCCGGGTGTCGCGGCGCGGGGATTGGCGGCCATGGGAGCTCCTCTGGGGTTACCTGCAAATTATATTCCGCCGGCCGGTGGCGCCGGCCGCCTGAGGCATTGCTCCTATAATCGCGGCAACTTTCGTCCCTCATCCCTCATCCCTCATCCCTCATCCCCGATTCATGGCCCGCAACACCAAAGTCGAAGCCGACCACGACGCCCCTCCCATCACCCAGATCCTTGCCAGGTTCGTCGCCAGCCATCCTTCGAAGGGCTGGAGCGAGGCGGTCGAGCACGAGGCCCATCGGACCTTCCTGAACTGGGTCGGCTGCGCGGTCGGCGCGGCGAAGCATGAAACCGCGGAGGCGGCGCTCGCCGGCGTTCGGATGCTGCAGCCCGCGCCGCAGTCGAGCGTTCTCGGGCGCGACGACAAGGTGGACATGGCGAGCGCGGCGCTGGTGAACGGCATCACCTCGCACACCTTCGATTTCGACGACACGCACCTGAAGACCATCATCCACCCCGCGGGGCCGGTGGCTGCAGCGCTGCTCGCGCTGGGCGAAGTCACAGGCGCTTCGGGCCGCCAGATGATCGACGCCCTGGTCCTTGGGATCGACGTGGCCTGCCGCATGGGCAACTGCATCTATCCCGAGCATTACGACCGGGGCTGGCACATCACGGGCTCCACCGGCACGCTGGGCGCCGCGGCGGGATGCGCGCGGCTCATGGGACTCGACGAGAAACACACGGCGTGGGCGCTCGGCATCGCTGCGTCACAGCCGGTGGGCATGCGCGAGCAGTTCGGATCGATGACCAAGCCGTTCCATCCGGGTGCTGCGGCACGCGCGGGCCTTACCTCGGCGCTGCTTGCGAAACACGGCTTCACCGCGAGCGCCAGGGCGCTCGAGGCGCCGCGGGGCTACGCGCAGGTGGTCTCGCCCAAGCACGACTGGAGCGAGATCACCGGCGAGCTCGGCAGCCGCTTCGAGATTTCCTTCAATACCTACAAGCCGTTCGCCTGCGGCATCGTGATCCACCCGACGATCGACGCGGCCACCCAGCTGCGCGCGCAGGGCGTGAAACCGGCGGACGTGGAACGGGTCGAGCTGCGGGTGCACTCGCTGGTGCTCGAGCTCACCGGCAAGAAGGAGCCCCAGGACGGGCTGCAGGCCAAGTTCAGCGTGTACCACGGGTTCGCCGCGGGGCTGATCTTCGGGCGCGCGGGCGAGGACGAGTACCAGGATGCGATCGTCACGCGCGAGGACATGGTGGCCCTGCGGCGCAAGGTCGTGGCCACGGTGGACGATTCGATCGACGAGGCCTCGGCCGAGGTGACCGCGATCCTCGCGGATGGGCGCAGGGTGCGCGTCGTGGTCGAGCACGCGATCGGATCCCTCGAGCGCCCGATGACCGATGCCGACCTGGAAGGCAAGTTCCACACGCTTGCCGATCCGGTGATCGGCGCGGCGAAAGCCGATTCGCTCATCGCGGCCTGCTGGAGGCTTGCGGGAATGAAGGATTTGCGCGCGCTCGGCGCGGAGGCACGGCCATGAGCATGTCGATCGGGCCCGGTCCGGGACACTTCGGAGAACCGGGGACAGACCCCAGACGTCATCAACCGGGGTCTGTACCCATCATCGTCGTCCTCGACGATTACGAGGACTCGCTGCGAAGGACGGCCGACTGGTCGGCGCTCCAGTCGCGCGCCGAAGTGCGCTTCCACACCGAGCGCCTGCGCGGCGATGCGCTCTACGGCGCCATCAAGGATGCCGATGCCATCGCGCTCATCCGCGATCGCACGCCGTTCAGCGCGGAGCTGATCGGCAAGCTTCCCAAGCTCAAGTTCTTCGTCTTCACCGGGGCGCGCAACACCACGCTCGACCAGGCGGCGATGCGCGCTCGCGGCATACCGATCGCCCACACGGAGATGGGGGAATCCAAGGCGAGCACCACCGAGATGACGTGGGCTCTGATCCTGGCCGCGGCCAAGCGCCTGGAGGAATACATGGCGCTGGTGCGCGCGGGGAAGTGGCGCGACGGCAAGGCGTTGCCCCTCGTGCTTTCGGGCGAGCGGCTGGGCCTCATCGGCTTCGGCGGCATCGGCAAGAAGGTGGGCGAAGCGGGGCGCGCATTCGGCATGGACGTGGTCACCTGGAGCCCGCACATGACGGCGGAGCGTGCAGCCGAAGGCGGCGCGCGTTCGGTCACGCTCGAGGAGCTGCTGTCCACTTCGCGCGTGGTGAGCCTGCACCTGGTGCCGGGTCCCGAGACGAAGCAGCTGCTGAACGCCGCGCGTCTCGCGACCATGATGCCGGGTTCCATCCTCGTGAACACCGCGCGCTCGGCTCTGATCGACATGGCAGCGCTCGAGAAGGCGCTCGATGCCGGACGGCCCGCGATTGCGGCGCTGGATGTCTACGACGACGAGCCGCTGGCGCCGGGACATTCCCTCGCGAAGCGCCGCGACGTCGTGCTCACGCCGCACCTGGGCTTCGTGAACGATCGAGTGTTCGGCAGGTTCGGGCCGAACATCGTCGAGAGCCTCACGGCGTGGCTCGATGGAAAGCCGCAGCCGCGGCTGCTGAAACCCGCCTGAAAGAAGGAGGAATGCTCCGGCGCTGCTCGTTTACAGCGCGCGGCCCAGCACCGATGACACGGCGGCGAAGAAGCCCTCGAAATCGTCCACCGGCACCTGGTGGCCGGCGTCTTCCACGCGACGCACCTCGATCGACGGCATCAGCGCCCGGATCTCGGCCTCATCCTCGGCGCGGATGACATCGCCCTTGCCTGCGGCTATCAGCGCCGCCGGAATGCGGATGTGCGGCAGGTCGTCGTGGATGTCTTCTTCGTGGAAACCCCGGTGGGTCTCGACCACCGCGCGCTCGTCGCACGTGTGCAGCCATTCGGCGCGCACGCGCGTGAGCGCTTCGGGCCAGCGCGCCACGCCGGGCGCGGTCAACGCCTCGTACGCTTCGCCGCGATAGGCGGCGTGCAAGAGCTTCAGCACGCCTTCGAGTTTCGAGGGATATGCACGCCGGTGTGGCCCGCTCACAGGCGGATCGACCAGCACGACGCGCTCGAGCCCTTCGGGCGCGCGGCGCGCAGCGCGGATCGCGATACGAGCGCCCATCGAGTGTCCCAGGAGAATGTACCGCCCTATGCCGACGGCACGGGCGAATTCGATGACATCCGCGGCGTAATCGTCGAGCGTGTATCCGAGCTGCGGTCCTCGCTCGGAAAGCCCACGCCCCCGCACATCGAGCAGGTAGGTGTCGTAGGCGCGGCCGAAACGTCGCGCGACGAAGTCCCACACCGCCGCGGGCGTGATGATGCCGGGCACCAGGACGAGGGCCGGATTTCCCGTCCCGCGTCCCACGTCCCCCGCCCCATAACGCAGGTAGTGCTGCAGGATCCCGTTGGCGCGGACCGTGCCGCCGTAGAGGAAGGTGCCGCTCACGCGCTCGCCGGCAACAGGCGGGTGACCTCGGCGGCCGGCATCACGTCGGCGTACTTGCTCGCCATGTCGAAGAGGTTCACCGCATGCGAAGTCACCGACCGGTCGTATACCGCATCCTCGGGCACTACGCACTTGAAGTTGAGCGAGGCGGCATCGACGACGGAGGCGCGCACGCAGCCGCTGGTGGTGCAGCCGGTAAAGACGAGGGAGTCGATGCCCAGGCGCACCAGGTGCGCAAGCAACGTCGTGCCGGAGAACGCGCTCGCCTGGTACTTGGGGATGAGGATTTCGCCGGGCTGGGGTGCCACTTCGCGCACGAACTCGTAACCCTTCGCCGGAATCGACATCACGCCGGGCACCTTGTCGGCGAACTGCCCGCGGTCGTAGTCGGCCTTGCGCGCGATGTGGGGAAAGAGGATCGGCAGTCCCCGCCCGCGGAAAGCCGCCATCATTGCAGCGATTTGAGGGACCGCGCGCCACCCGAGCTCCCCCGTGGCTGTGGGGTATTCGCGGATCGCCTCGAGGATCGGGCGTGGTCCGCTGCCCACCGTGCGGTACTGGACGTCGATCACGAGCAGGGCAGGGCGCTTGCCGAATCCTACCGGCGCGCCGAATCCCGCGGCGCGGTATATCTCCTGCTCTTGCTGCGGGACGATGCCGTCCCAGGGCCGCTTGCGGCTCGTCACGCGATCACCTCAGATGGGAGCGCCGAGCGCATCGTAGCCGTAGATCCAGTCGAAGCGAGCCCTCGAGGCCTGCGGGCTCCACTGGCTTTCGATGTACGGCACCGCGGTCTCCAGGCGCGCCAGGTCGGGATGGTGGAAGGTGTGCTGCATGTCCGCGGAGCCCTGCGCCACGCGGCTCGTGCGCTCGCGTCGTGCGCCCTCGTAGCGGCGCAGCGCCTCCTCGGGGTCGGCAGAGTAGCGCGCGAGGCAGCGCGACAGGACCGCCGCGTCCTCGATGGCCATGTTCACGCCCTGGCCGAGGTAGGGGACCATCGAGTGGCAGGCGTCGCCCAGCAGGCTCACGCGCCCCACCGACCAGCGCGGCAATGCATCGCGGACGAAAAGGCCCCACTTGTGCAGCGACTCGACGTTGGCGATCATCTCGACCACGTCCTCGTGCCAGCCCCTGAAGTCGTTCAGGCATTCTTCGACGCTGCCCTTCTCGGACCACGATTCGAGCGTCCAGTCGGCCCGCTCGACCTGGCCGGAAAAGGTGAGCAGCTCGCTGTCGCGCCAGCGCACCGGATAGACGGTTACGTGCGCCGTAGGTCCCACCCACGTCGTAACCACGGGCCTGCGCTGGTGCCCGGCAAGCCGCTCGACCGGCACGAGGCCTCGCCAGGCGAGGGCGTTGGTGAAACGGCCCTGCATCGGGCCCACGATGCCCTCGCGCACTTTCGAGTTCAGGCCGTCCGCGCCGATGAGGACATCGCCTTCGGCCGATCCACCGGCGAGGTCGAGCCGCACGCGACCGTCGGCCTGGTGGAAGCCCGTGACTTTGGCATTCAATCGGATGGCGCCGGGCTTGATGGCCTCGACCGCATCCATGAGCATCCGGTGCAGGTGCGCGCGCAGCAATACATAAGGAGCGTTCGTGCTGGGCGAAGACTCTTTCTTGTAGAGCCACCATGCCCGGCCGCTATTCCAGTGGCGCACCATGCGTTCGGTGCACTCGATCGAGAGCGCCTTCAGCGTGTCCTCGAGCCCCAGGTGGGCGAGCACGCGGATGCCGTTGGCGGAGAGCCAGAGTCCCGCGCCTACCTCGCGCAGCTCGGGCGCTTGCTCGAAGACATCGACGTCGAAGCCCTCACGCAGCAAGCAAAGGGCCGCGACCAGGCCGCCGATGCCGGCGCCGGCGATGAGGATGCGCTGGGATTTCTGTTGTGCGCTCACGTCATAAAGTATACTTTATCCATGGATGCAGCCAAGCACCAGCAAGCCGGCGCGGAGATCCGCTCCGACCTTCTCGAGAAGGTCACCGGCAAGGCGACGTACGCGAGCGACGTGAAGATCCCGGGAATGTTGCACGGCCGGGTCCTGCGCAGCCCTTTGCCACACGCACGCATTCGCTCGATCGACACGTCCGCGGCGCTGGCGATGCCCGGCGTGGTGGCTGTCCTCACCGGCGCCGACCTGGAGGGCGCCAACACGCATTGGGGCCTTTACCTGCGCGACCGACCGCTCATCGCCATCGATCGCGTGCGCTATGTGGGCGATCCCGTCGCGGCCGTCGCCGCGGTGGACGAGTTCACCGCCGAGGAGGCGCTCGACGCGATCCTCGTCGACTACGAACAGCTTCCGCACGTGACCGACGCCGAGGAGGCGATGCGGCCGGATGCGCCCGTGGTTCACGAGCGCATGGACAAGCTGCAGGATTTCTACTTCCGCGGCAGCGCCAATGCGAAGGAAGGCAGCAACGTCTTCCAGCATTACGTGTACGGCGAAGGCGATGTGGACGCGGCCTTCGCGGCGGCGCACCGCGTCTTCGAGGACCGCTTCACGTTCCCGATGGTCTTCCACTACGCGATGGAGCCGCACGTCGTGGTCGCGGACTACCGCGACGACGGCATCACCTGCTGGAGCGGCTCGCAATCGCCGCACACCGTGCAGAAGGTGCTGTCGCAGCTCTTCGAGATGCCGATGGCGCGCATCCGCATCGTCGTGCCCTATGTCGGCGGCGGATTCGGCGGCAAGTCGAGCGTGAAGATCGATCCGCTGGTGGTGGCGCTGTCGCGCAAGGCCCGCGCGCCGGTGCGCGTGTGCCTGGGCATCTCGGAGTCCATGCTCACGGCGCGCCGCCTTTCCGCCGCCATCGAGCTCAAGACCGCGGTGGCTGCTGACGGCGAGCTGCTCGGCAAGTCGGTGCGCGTAGTGATGAACGGCGGCGCGTACGCCGATACCGGCGCGGCGGTGGCGATCAAGGCCGCGATCCGCGCGATCGGCCCGTACCGCATTCCCAACCTGAAGCTCGAGTCCTTCGCGGTCTATACCAACACCGTGCCGGGGGCGGCGTTCCGCTCCATCGGCGGGCCGCCGGCGGTTTGGGCGACCGAGTCGCAGATGGACGTGATCGCCGAGGCGCTTGGCATCGACCCCATCGAGCTTCGGCTGAAGAACATGGTCCGCAAGGGCGAGTTGGTGAAGGCCGACCTTCGCCCGATCGACGTGGACATGCCGGGCATGTTGCGCCTCGCGCTCGAGACCCTGGACGCGATGCCGGGCGCCACCGGAAAGGCGAGGGGCGTGGCTGCGGCTGCGAGCGATCCGGCCAACATTCCGATCGCCAATGCCATCGTGCGCCTCAAGGTCGACGGCTCCGTGCTGGTGATGACCGCCAGCATCGAGATGGGGCAGGGGGTGCATGGCGTGCTGCGCTCCGTGGCGGCGAAGGCGCTGGCCCAGCCGCTCGAGGTGGTGCGCATCGCGACGCCCGATACCGAAAGCGCCCCCTACGACTGGGCGACCGGCGCCAGCCGCTCCACGGTCATCATGGGGCTCGCCGTCGAGGAGGCCTGCCACGACATCGCGCGGCAGGCGCGCGAGCTGGCCGCCGGCATCATCGGCGGCACACCCGACCAATACACGCTGGTGGAGAACGGCCTCGAAGGCCCCACCGGGTTTACGCCGATGCGCAAGCTCTTCGTGAGCGCATTCGGCATGGACAGCGGCGAGCTCATCGGCGTGGGGCGCATGTCACCCTTCGCGCGCGGCGGCAGCCTCGCCAAGTCGCCGCTCTTCTGGGAGACCGCCGTTGGCGTGGGCGAGGCCGAGGTGGACGTCGAGACCGGGGAAGTGCGCCTCGCGCGCTACGTGAGCGCCGCCGACGTAGGCAAGGTTCTCAACCGCCGCTCCGCCGAGGGCCAGGACGAAGGCGCGGCCATCCAGGCGCTCGGGCACACGCTCTTCGAGGAGCTGGTGTACGAGGATGGCCAGCCGCTCAACGCCACGATGATCGATTACCACGTGCCCTCCATGGAGGAGACGCCGCGCGGCTTCCATACGGTGCTCATCGAAAGCGGCGATGGCCCCGGGCCGCAAGGCGCGCGTGGCATGGGCGAGGGCGCGATCCTGCCGCTCGCGCCCGCGGTGGCCAACGCGATCGCGAACGGATATGGCGTGCGCATCCGGGAGCTGCCGTTGACCCCGGAACGGGTGTGGAGGGCACTGCGCAAGTGAACTTCCGCATGGACATGTCGATGCCCGCCGCGCCCGAAGCGGTCTGGCCGCTTTTCTTCGACGTGGCGCGTGTGGCGAGGCTCATCCCCGGCTGCGAGCAGGTCCAGGAGAAGGAGCCGCTCGTGCTCTACAGCGCGGTGATGAAGCAGAAGGTGGGCCCGTTCAAGATGGAGGCGCCCGCCGAGGTTCGCGTCGAGGAGATGATCGCGCCCTCGCGCGTACGCGCGCGCGCCAAGGGCCGCGACCGCATCACCGGCACGACCATGGACGTGTTGCTGGATGTCTCGCTCGCCGGCGAAGGCACCGGCACGCGGCTCGTCGTCGATTCGACCATGGTCGTCGCCGGTCGCCTTGCGAGCCTCGGCTACGCGGTGGTGAAGAAAAAGGCCGACGAGATGTTCGCCGAGTTCGAGCGGCGGCTGCGCGCCGAGCTCGAGGGCATTCCATCGCCGCAGTCCCCCGTCCCGGATCCCTCGTCCCCCAATCCCCTTACCCCGTCCCCCGACTCCGATGCTCCCCCCGCGCTTTGAGCTGCATCGGCCGCAAGCGCTCGGCGAGGCCGTCGAGACGCTCGCACGCCATGCCGACGATGCGTCGCCCTTCGCGGGCGGCACCGAGCTGCTCATCGCCATGAAGGCTCGCGTCCTGCGCTTCGGGCACCTGGTAGACATCAAGCGGTTGCCCGAGCTTCGCGGCGTGCGCGGCCGCGAGGATGGCGGCGTTTCCATCGGCGCCCTGTGCAGCCATCACGAGCTTGCGCGCGATCCCCTGGTGCGCGAGCGCCTGCCCGCTTATTCCGCGCTCTCGGAGAACATCGCGAATATCCGCGTGCGCGTCGCCGGCACGATCGGCGGCAACCTCTGTTTCGCCGAGCCGCATACGGACCCGCCGGCGCTCTTGTGCGCGCTGGATGCCAGCGTCGAGTTGGCGGGCCCGAATGGCCGGCGCACGCTGCCGCTCGAGGAATTCCTGCAGGGCGAGCTCTCGACGGCGCGGGCCGATGACGAGCTGATGGTGCGCGTGGAAGTCGCCTCGCAGCCCTCCGGCACTCGCGCAGCGTATCGTTCCTGTGGCCACCTCGAGCGTCCCGCGGTCGGTGTCGCCGCCGTCGCCGTGCCGCATGGTGCCGGCCATGCGTGGCGGCTGCGGGCCTCGGGCCTCTGCGGCCGGCCGACGGCGCTGGCGCGAACGCAAGCGGCGATGTCGGGCCTGCCTGCCGACGAGGCGTTGCAGGCGCTCCTTGCTCACGTGGGCGAGGATGCAGCCCAGGTGGAAGCGCACGACGACCTGCAGGGCAGCGCCGAATACAAGCGCCACCTCGTCACGGTGCTCGCCGCTCGGGTCGCGCGGATCGCATTGGGGCGGCCCGAAAGGAACGCATGACCGAACCTTTTCCCATGATCGACGTCGAGCTGCGCGTGAACGGCCGGCCTGTCCCGCTTACCCTCGAGCCGCGCGAGCTCCTGGTGGACGTGCTGCGCGATCGCCTCGACCTGCCCGGCACGAAGCGCTCGTGCGACATCGGTGTATGCGGCGCGTGCACTGTCCTGATCGATGGCATGCCCGCCACGAGTTGCTCCATGCTCGCCTGCGACGCGGACGGGCGGGAAATCACCACCATCGAGGGCGTGGGTGGCGCAGGGAACCTGGATCCCGTGCAACAGGCCTTCCTCGAGCACGGCGCGCTGCAATGCGGCTTCTGCACGCCCGGCATGGTGCTGGCCGTGAAGTCGCTGCTCGCGCAAAATCCCCATCCGACCGAGGAGGAGGTGCGCCACTACCTCCGCGGCAATTTGTGTCGTTGCACCGGTTACGTGAAGATCATCGAGGCCGTCCTGGACCTCGCCAAAAGAGGAGATCGTCCATGAAAAAGCTCGCCAGCATCGCAGCCATCGCAGTCGCCGCGCTTTCGCTCGCCTTCGGCGCGGCGGCGCAACAGGACTACCCGAACAAGCCCGTACGCATCATCGTGCCGTACGCCGCCGGCGGCGCCACGGACATCCTCGCGCGCTTGATGGCCAAGGGCATGAGCGAGCGCCTGGGCCAACCGGTGGTCATCGAAAACAAGCCCGGCGCGGGCGGCGGCGTCGGCACCGCGCTCGCCGCGCAGGCTCCCGGGGACGGCTACACGCTGCTCTTCGGCAACCTCGGGCCGAACGCGATCAACCCGAGCATCTACAAGGACCTGCAGTACGACGCCGAGAAGGACTTCCAGGCGATCTCCAACGTCGCCAACACGCCCTTCATCCTCGTCGTGCCGCCGGCCGTCCCGGCGAAGACCGTGAAGGAGCTGATCGAGCTCGGCAGGCGCGAGCCCGGCAAGCACAACTACGCCTCGGTCGGAATCGGCTCGGCCTCGCACATCGCAAGCGAGCTCTTCAACGTGATGGCGGGCACCAAGTTCCAGCACGTGCCCTACAAGGGCAGCGCCCCTGCGAGCCTCGCCACCATGGCGGGGGAAGTCACGATGTACATGGGCTCGGGCCCCGAGATCAGCGGTCACATCCAGGGCGGCAAGCTGCGCGCCCTGGGCATCAGCACCGAGAAGCGCTCGCCGGTCGCGCCCGAGATCCCCACCATCTCCGAGTCGGGCTTGCCCGGCTTCGTGGTGAACGTGTGGTTCGGGTTGTTCGCCCCGTCTGCGACGCCGCGTCCCATAATCGACAAGCTGAACAAGGTGGTGGTCGACACCATCAACTCGAAGGAAGTGACCGAGCGCATCCGCCAGGCCAACTCGGTGCCGAACCCGACGACACCCGACGAGTTCCAGGCGCTGGTGAAGAGCGAGATCGTCAAGTGGGCCAAGGTCGTGAAGGAAAGCGGCGCGAAGGCCAACTGATGGACCCGGCCCACGGGCTGGCCGAAGGCGTCGCCGCGCTCGGCGTCGAGGGGCTTGCGCCCGCGACCCTCGCGGCCGCCCGCCGGCTCGTGGCCGATTCGGTTGCCGTCGCGCTCGCCGGCATGGGCTGCCGGGATGCCGCCACGATCATTGCGTTGGCGGGCGAGTGGGGCGGCAAATCCGAGAGCAGCGTGATCGGCACGCGCCTGCGGGTGCCGGCGCCGGTGGCCGCCCTCGCCAACGGCACGCTCATCCAGGCGCTCGATTACGACGACACCGACGATGCCAGCGCGGCGCATGTCGCCTCGACCGTGCTGGCCGCGGCGTTGGCGCTGGGCGAGGCACGCGCGGCGGCTGGCGGCGAGCTCCTCGCGGCCATCGTCGCGGGGGCCGAGGTCACGGCGCGCATCGGCAGGGCTTGCGAAGAGAACCTGGGGTTCACCAGCACCTCGCTCTACGGCGCATTCGGCGCGGCCGCGGCTGCCGCGCGAATTTTGGGACTCTCCCCCGAGGCCACCCGCCAGGCATTCGGAATCGTCTTGAGCCAGGCAGCCGGCAGCACGCAGACAGCGCTCGACTGGCCGCTGTCGAAGCACATGCAATCGGGCTTCGCCGCGCATGCGGGCGTGCTTTCGGCGCTGCTCGCCGAGCGCGGCATCAGCGGCGTCGAGAACGTGTTCGAGGGACGCTACGGGTTCTTCAACCTCTACAAGGGCGGGCGCTATCGCCGCGAGCCGCTGCTCGCCCCGTGGCAGGCGCCTTTCGCGATCGAATCGTTGAGCCTCAAGCCCTATCCCTCTTGCCGCGCGACGCACGGGCCGATCGAAGCCTGCGAAGAGATCGCGGCGGCGCCGGGGTTCCTGGCGGCCGAGGTGGCCGCGGTGCAGGTGGCCGTGCCGCCGATGGCCTTCACGCTCGCGGGCCAGCCGCCGCGCGCGGGCCGCGACCCGATCGTGGCCGCGCAGTTCAGCATCGCGCACAACGTGGCCGCGGCGCTCGTCGAGCGCAGGCTCACCCTCGCCAGCTATCGGGCCGATCGCCTGGCCGACCCCGGCATCGCCGCACTCAGGGCGCGCGTGACGGTGGTCGCCGCGGGGAAAGGAGATTTCACTCCGGCGAGCGTTCGCGTGGTGATGCGCGATGGAAAAATCTTCGAGCGCACCGTAGGCAGCCTTCGCGGCACGCGCCAGCGCCCGCTGGACGACGCAACGTTGCTCGACAAGATTCGCGACTGCCTGGCTTTCGCGCCCGCGCCAGGCCTCGATGCCGAGGCGCTCTGGGACGAAGTGCAGCAGCTGCAGTCGACAGACGTGCGATCGTTCGTGGCCCGGCTGGGGCATGATGCCGTGGCACGCGACGATCACATCCGCGCCGAGGAGCACGCATGACGCAAGCCGGAATCGATGCCGAGATGCTCGCGCTCTTCACGCGCGAGCTCGAGCTGTGCAAGGTGCGCAAGGGCGAGGTGGTCGCCGTGCTCACCGCCGGGCGCGAGTGGCCGGACTACGCGCAGGCGTTCATGGCGGCGGCCCAGTCGCTCGGCGCGACGACCTTCCAGGTGAACGTGCCCCGCCGAGTCGCGCAGCAGCCCGGGGTGCAGGGCCGCCATCCGCTCGCCGGCAACCAACCCGCCATCGATACGCTCAAGCGCGCGCACCTCGTGATCGACCTCATGGGGCTGCTCTTCTCGCGCGAGCAGGCCGAGATCCAGGCCGCCGGCGCGCGCGTGCTGCGGGTGATGGAGCCCTTCCACGTCCTCAAGCAGATGTTCCCGACCGAGGACCTGCGCCGGCGCGTGGAAGTCGCCAAGAAGCTTCTCGAGTCCGCGAAGGAGATGCACATCACCTCAGCGGGCGGCACCGACGTGCGTTATCGTTTCGGGCAATACCCCGTGATCTCCGAGTACGGTTACACCGACGAGCCGGGGCGCTGGGACCACCTGCCTTCGGGATTCGCGTTCACACAGGCGAGCGACGGCGGCGTCGAGGGGACCGTGGTGCTGATGCCGGGCGACATCCTCTGCGCATTCAAGCGCTACGTCCAGGCGCCCGTGCGGCTCACGATCCGCGAGGGCTACGTGAAGGCGATCGAGGGTGACGGCATGGACGCCGAGCTCATGCGCAGCTACATGGACAGCTTCGCCGATCCGCGCGCCTACGCGGTGAGCCACATCGGGTGGGGACTCAACGAACGGGCGAAGTGGCACCAGATCGCCGCCACAAGCCAGCTCGCTTCCGAACACGTGATGAATGCGCTCTCCTTCTACGGCAACGTGCTCTTCTCCACAGGGCCGAACACCGAGCTGGGCGGCACGAACGACACCGCCTGCCACCTCGACCTGCCGATGCGCAATTGCAACCTCGCGCTGGACGGCGTGGCGATCCTCGAAGCCGGGCGCGTGGTGCATCCCGAGATGCGGGTAGAGGGACGATGAGCGAAACGGCCGTCTCCAACCTGCACCGGCTGCCGCGTGACGTCGCGGCCCAGAACCTGCCGGGGTACGTCCAGCAAGTGCTGCTCGAAGCGATCCTCTCGCGTGTGCTCGTGCCCGGCGAGCGCCTGCTCATCGACGAGATCGCGGGGCATTTCGGCATCAGCAAGATCCCCGTGCGCGAGGCGATCAAGGCGCTGGAGGCGAGCGGCTGGCTCGATTCGCGTCCGCGCCGCGGCACCTACGTGCGCTCGCTCTCGCCTTCGGAGCTGCAGGAGGTTTTCGAGATGCGCCGCGTGCTCGAGCCCTTTGGCGCGCGGCTCGCCGCCGAGCGCCGCACCGAGGCCCACCTGGCGGAGCTGCGCGAGCTCATGGCGGCCGGCAACGAGGCCATCAGGGCGCGCGACTTGTTGGAAACGGCCCGCTTCAACAGCCGCTTCCACATCGTCGTGGCGCAGGCATGCGGCAACGCCATCCTGTCCGACACCCTCCAGGCGCTTCAGGCGCGCATCCGGCGCTATTACGCGGAAATCGACTGGGCGACGCGGCGCAAGTCGTTCGCGGAGCACCGCCAGATCTACGAGGCGCTGCGCGATCGCGACGGCGAGGCAGCGGCGCGCATCACGACCGAACACGTAGGCCATGCCTGGACCATGGCCCGGAACACCCTCGAGCCCAAGGAACCCCAATGACGCTTCGCATCGCGCATCACGTCCTCGCCGCCTGGCTGGCCGCATCCTGCCTGGCGGTCCTCGCCCAGTCCTATCCCAGCAAGCCGGTGCGCATCGTGCAGCCCTACCAGGCCGGCGGCCCGGCGGAAGGTCTCGCGCGCGTCATCGGCAACAAGATGTCGGCCGAGCTCGGCCAGCCGGTGGTGGTGGAGACGAAGGCCGGGGCCGGCGGCACCATCGCCAACGGCTTCGTCGCGAAGGCCCCACCCGACGGCTACACAGTGCTGCTGGCGCACGTGGGCCCCGTGGCGCTCTCACCGGCCGTGCAGAAGGACCTGCCGTACGACTCGCTTCGCGACTTCGAATTCGTCGGGCAGCTGGTGACCACGCCCTTGCTGCTCGTGGTGCGCAACGATATCCCCGCGCGCACCGTGCAGGAGTTCATCGCGCATGCGCGCAAGCATCCGGGCATGACCTATGGCTCCATTGGCGTGGGTAGCACCAGCCACCTCGCCGGGGAGATGCTGGCGATGCAGGCCGGGCTGGAGTTCGTCCACGTCCCGTTCAAGGGCTCGGCGCAGACCATTGTCGAGATCCTGGGCGGGCGCATCGACTTCGCGTTCATCGGCGTATCGGGCTCCATCGAGCAGGCGCGCGCCGGCCAGCTCCGGGCGCTGGCTGTGACGACGCAGAAACGCTCTCCGAACCTTCCCGACATTCCCGCGGTGTCCGAAACGCTGCCGGGTTTCGAATTCAGCTCGTGGTATGGGCTGATGGTGCCCAAGGGCACGCCCAGGCCGGTGGTCCTGCGCTTGCAGGAGGCCGCGGCCAAGGCCGTGGCCAGCCGCGAGGTGCAGGACTGGATGAAGTCGAACGCGCTCGATCCGCAAGTGACAGGCAGCGAGGAGTTCGCCGCGCTCGTGCGATCCGAGCTCGAGAAGTGGGCACGCATCACGAAGGCGGTCAAGCTCGGCAATTTCTGACGTGAGGGCGATCCAGGTCGATCGCTACGGCGGTCCGGAGGTGCTGGTGCGCCGCGAGATTCCAGTGCCCTCGGCGAAGGCAGGCGAAGCGCTGGTGCGCGTCACGCACGCCGGCATCAACTTCATGGACATCCACACGCGCCAGGGCAAGTACGCCACCTCGCGCACCTATCCCATGAGGCTGCCGGTGACGCTCGGAATGGAAGGCGCCGGCGTAGTGGAAACGGTGGCCGAAGGCGTGGAAGAGGTTCGCCCGCGCGATCGCGTGGCGTGGTGCATCGTGCGCGGCACGTTCGCCGACTACGCCGCCGTGCCCTCGTGGCGGCTGGTGAAGGTTCCCGACGCCATTCCGCTCGAGATGGCGGCCGCCGTGGTTTTCCACGGCTCCACGGCGCATTACCTCGCGGAGGATGTCGCGCGGCTGGCTCCCGGCATGACCTGCCTGGTGCTTGCCGCTTCCGGTGGCATCGGCCAGCTCCTGGTGCAGCTCGCGAAGCAGCGCGGCGCGCGCGTGATCGCGGTCACCAGCACGCCGGCCAAGGCCGCCGTGGCGAAGGCGCGCGGCGCCGATGAAGCGATCCTGTATGACGGGGGCCGCTTCGCCGAGCAGGTTCGCTGGGCGACAGCAGGTGAAGGCGTGCATGTCGTATTCGATCCCGTCGGCCGCGAGACCCTGCGCGAGAGCTTCGCCGCAACCCGCAAGCGCGGCCTGGTGGTGAATTTCGGGGCCGTTTCCGGGCCGTTGCGCGACCTCGACCCCATCGAGCTCGGCGAAGCGGGCTCGCTCTTCCTCACGCGGCCGCGGCTCGCCGACCACATGGCCGACGCGCCTTCGATCCGGCGCCGCGCGGATTCGCTTTTCCGCGGCTTGCGGGACGGAACGCTTCGCGTCGAGATCGCGGCGCGCTATCGGTTCGAGCGCGTCGCCGAGGGCCTTGCCACGCTGGAGGAGCGGCGAGTCGTCGGCAAGCCCATCCTGGAGGTGGCGCCCGCCTGACAGCCGATCCTCCGAAGCGCCGTGAGACGCGCATCCGGCAGGGCGTCGGCGGCTCGCCTTGCCCGCAGGGCAAGCGAAGTGCGCCTGCAGGTTCCTCAGCCGACGAACGCCTCGTCGGCGCCGACCGAGCCGATCACCGCCTGCAGATCCTCGATGTCGGCAGGCTTCGTCAGGTGATGGTCTATGCCCGACTCGAAGCATCGCCCCCGGTCGATGTCCTGCCCCCAGCCGGTCAGCGCGACCAGCTTCACGCCGCGCGACGAGGCGTGTGACCGAATGCGGCGCGCCAACTCGTAGCCGTCCATTTCCGGCATGCCGATGTCGAGGATCACGACGTCGGGACGGAAAGCCTCGAACTGGGCCAGGCCAGCCCGCCCGTCATGGGCGATCCGTACGTCCATGCCGAGCATCTCGAGCAACATGCCGAGGCTCTCCACGGCGTCGACGTTGTCGTCGACGGCCAGCACCTTCACGGCGCGGGCCGGAGCGGCCGGGAGCGGCGCTTGCCGCGGCTCGGCGGCCGTTGCGTGCGTCGCCAGCGGCAGCCGCACAGCGAAGGTGCTGCCCTTGCCGCGGCCGTCGCTGTTCGCCTGCACCGAGCCCCCGTGCAACTCGACCAGCCGCTTGACGAGGGCGAGGCCGATTCCCAGGCCCGCCACGCCGAGGCGCGGCTTGCGCTCGACCTGGGTGAACATCTCGAAAATGCGCTCGGTATCTCCAGGCGCGATGCCCATGCCCGTGTCTCGAACGCGGACGACCGCCTCATTGCCCTCCTGCGCGACCTCGACGCGGATCTCGCCGCCGGGATCGGTATACCGCGCGGCGTTGTTGAGCAGGTTGCAGAACACCTGGGCCAGGCGCACGCCGTCGCCCCGCACTCGCAGGCTTGCCGCCACCGGTTGAATCAGCAGCTTGTGCCGGGCGGCGGCGATCAATGAGGCGCTGGACTCGGCGGCGTTGTGCAGGATGTCGCCGAGTTTCAGGTCCTCCTGCCGCAAGTCGATGGTGCCGTGGGTAATGCGCGAAATCTCGAGCAGGTCGTCCACCAGGCGCACCAGATGCTTCACCTGCCGATCCATGATCCCATGCAGGCGCGGAAGCGCCCGCGCGCCGTCGGCCTCCAGCAGCTCCAGCGCGTGTCGCAAGGGCGCGAGCGGATTGCGCAGCTCGTGGGCGAGCGTGGCGAGAAACTCGTTCTTGCGTTGGTCCTCGGCACGCAGGTCCGCGACCAGCCGCGCGTTCTCCGCGGCGGCATCACGCAGGGCGCGCAGCAGCATGCAGTTGCGCACCTGCGAAGCGGCCTGCGCCGCGCCTACGCCGAGGAGCGTGCTTTGGAATTGCGTTCGCGACTCGGGATCCCGGTAGCCCGCGGCAATGATTCCCAGCTCTGCCTCGTAGCCCAGGGAGCGGACCGCGAAGTGCATCATCCCGGGCCCGCAGGCGAGCGCTGCGAGTTCTTCCGCATCGTGAGCCGCGGCCCAGGCGAAGAGAGGGCGCGCCAGCTCTGCCGCGAGCTTCTCGTCGGTGTGGTACCGGTCGGTCTGCGCGACGGTGATTTCACGGCCGGTGTCGGGATCGCGCAACGCGACGAATACGAGATCGGGTGAGACCGTCGTGAAGAGGGCTGCCGCCAGGCTTTCCGCGACGCGCGGCATCTCCGCGCCCAGCCAGATGGCGGGCAGCGTCGACAGCGCCACGACATCGCGCAGGCAACGGTTCGCCGTTGCGGCGTCGTCGCCAGGGACCTGCACCACTCGCGCCTAATGCCGCGCCTTGCGCTCGCGGAGTTCCGCGAGGAAGGCATCGGGCTCCACGAAGAGCGGGTTGTCCTGCAGCACGCCACCCACGATCACCATGGGATGCGTGCGCAGGATGTCCATCACCACGCTCGCGCTGTGGCGGTTCAGGTCGTATACGCAGACGACCGGATCGGGATACCTGGGCAGGAGGTAGTTGAGCTTGGTCTCGTACTCGACGATGTCCGTCACGCCCGGGACGGTTTCCAACGCCCACTCCATGTTCCCCATGAGCCGCGTGAGGCCGAACTTCGGGCGGGCCTCCTGCAGCACTTCCTCGAGGATGCGAATCATGCGATCACCGTCGAAGTAGCCGTCGCGAAGGTAGGCGTCTTCCCATTGGCGCACCTCGAGCTGCCCGCTCGCCTCGGCCTTCTCGACGTCGATGCCGTGGGCGCGGCAGGAGCAGAGGTGCTGCTCGCGATTCCTGCCGTCGACGATGTGGAACATCTTCTCGCCGCGATCGTAAGCCTCCTTGAAGAAGGGCATGAGCACGCGATCCTGCTCCTCGCGCGAGTGGAAGAACGCGCAAATGTGCCGCGTGTTCCTGAGCGTGCGTCCGGCAAGGCGGATCGGTGCTTCGGCCTTGATGGCCTCGGGGGCGTCGATGGTCACGAAAGCCTCCAGCTCTGGGGGAAGCTGAAAGCCTAAACGCCCCGGCCCGCGCCGAATGTAGGCTGTTTCCTACACCTGCATCTGCGCCTCGCGGAAGGCCAGCAGCACCGCATCGGCAGGCACCAGCTGATTTTCGGCAAACGCCACGCGCTCGATCACGCCGTCGCGCGGGCTCACGATGGTGTGCTCCATCTTCATCGCCTCGAGGATCATGAGCGCCTGCCCTTTCTTCACGCTGTCCCCGGCCGCGGCCATGACCTTCACGACACGGCCGGGCATGAGCGCCGTGAGGCGCGCATCGGGCAGGGCGTCGGCCGGCTCGTAGTGGAAGGGATCGACGAGCTCCAGGTCGTAGCGTCCCTGCGGCGTTACCGCCGAGAGGGAATTGCCGAGACGGGATACCCGGGCGAAATAGGTCTCGTCGTCGAGCGCGATCTGCAGTCGCTCGCCGTCGCGCGGCCCGAGCCTCACGCGGTGGGTGTGGCCCTCGACGGTGACTTCGGCGTAGCCCGAGTGCATGACGGCTTGCACAAGGGACGGAACGTGGTGCTTGCCGTCGCCGGGTTCAGGGTCCGTCCCTGGCTTGCCCGCGCCAGGGATGCGGAATTCCATCCGCCGAAGCGCCGGCTGGTTCAATCGCCAGCCGCCCGTGTCGTTCCACGGCGAAGGGGGTGCGTCGGCGATGGCGCGCTGCTCGTCGAGGAAGACGCGCGCCGCCGCGGCGACCAGCGCCTCGAGCGGCACGTGGGCGTCCGATGGCAGCAGCTCGGCGCGATGGCGCTCGATGAACGCCGTGTCGGTCTCGCCGGCGAGGAATGCGGGGTGGCGCACGACCCGCTCGAGGAATGCGAGGTTGGTCCGCACGCCGAGGATGGCGGTGTCGGCGAGGGCGGAGGCCATGCGGCGCGCCGCCTCGGCGCGATCGTCGCCCCAGACGATGAGCTTGGCGATCATCGGGTCGTAATGGACGCTCACCTCGTCGCCCCTGCGCACGCCACTGTCCAGGCGCACGTCGCCTTCGAAGAGCTCGTCCTCGCCCGCTCCTACCGGTGAGTGGAAAACCGCGATGGTGCCGGTTTCGGGCAGGAAGCCGTTCTCGGGACTCTCGGCGCACAGCCGCACCTCGATCGCGTGCCCGCCGGCGAGGATCTCGTTCTGGCGCAGCGGCAGCGGCTCGCCCGCCGCCACGCGAAGCTGCCATTCCACCAGGTCCTCGCCGGTGACCATCTCGGTCACCGGGTGCTCGACCTGCAGGCGCGTGTTCATCTCCATGAAGTAGAAGCGGCGGTCGAGCCCGGCGATGAACTCGATCGTCCCCGCGCCGCGATAACCGATGGCACGCGCCGCCGCTACCGCGGCCTGGCCCATCGCGTCGCGCATCGCATCGTCGAGGAAGGGCGAGGGCGTCTCCTCGAGCACCTTCTGGTGGCGCCGCTGGATCGAGCACTCGCGCTCGAAGAGGTGCACGTAATGGCCATGCGTGTCGCCGAACACCTGGAACTCGATGTGGTGCGGGCCCTCGACGAAACGCTCGAGCAGCACGCGCTCGTCGCCGAATGCACCCTTCGCCTCGCGCCGCGCCGAGGCGAGCTGGTCGCCGAATTCGCCTTCCCTGGTGACCAGCCGCATTCCCTTGCCGCCGCCACCGGCCACTGCCTTGATGAGCAGCGGATAGCCGATCATCTGCGCCTTCGCCGCCAGCAAGGCATCGTCCTGGCTCTCGCCGTGGTATCCGGGGACCACGGGCACGCCGGCCTTTTCCATGATGGCCTTGGCGCGATCCTTGAGGCCCATCTTCTCGATCGCCTCGGGCGTGGGCCCGATGAACGCGAGCCCCGCGGACTCGACCGCGCGGGCGAAGTCCTGGTTCTCCGAAAGGAAGCCGTAGCCGGGATGGATCGCCTCGGCCCCGCAGGCAAGCGCCACCTCGATGATGCGATCGCCGCGAAGGTATGAGTCCGCCGGGCGCGGGCCACCGATGCCGAACGCCTCATCGGCCTCCTCGACGTGCAGCGCATGCGCGTCGATGGACGAGTGGACGGCGACCGTGCGGATCGCGAGGCGACGGCAGGTTCGCATCACGCGGCAGGCGATCTCGCCGCGGTTGGCGACCAGGATCTTCGAGAACATGGCGGCTATTCTAGTGCGTCACCGCATCGCGACTCAGAACGGGCCGCGCGTGTCGCCGAAATTCTCCTGGTGCCAGAAAAGGCCGTTGCCCACGTAAACGGCACCGTTCGGCAGGAGCACCGGGCGGCCGCCTTCGGCTGCCGGATCCTCGAAATACGAGAGGAAGCTCGAAGACGAACGGTGCGTGACGAGCATCGGCAGCGCAACGAGCGCAGCGTCTTTCACCTCGAAACGCGCGAGCCCGCTCTCGAGCCAGGGATACACCGTTGCGTCGCCGAGTTGCGCAGTGCCGTCGTGGATTCGCACCGGGATGGCTATCGAGGTCGAGCCGTCGGCGCGCGTACGGGCGCTGAAAGCCTGGTGGTGGTGAAGCAACGCCGACTCGCTGCCGCGACGACCGAGCGTGATTTTCTGCAGCTCCCGGGGCCGGGCGGCGTCGCTCACGTCGTACAGCGCAAGCCGAAGGCCCTGGGTGATTCCGGCTGCGGTGGCGTCCCTGCCGAATCCCAGCAACTGCCCGCCCGGCAGCGCATGCAGGTACTCCGAGAAACCCGTGGCCTGGAGCTCGCCGGCGATGCGCGGGTCCTGCGCGTTGGCGAGGTCCACGACGTGCAGCGGGCCGGAGGTCACCGCATAGAGCCGGTCTTCGGCAAAGCGCGCCGCGCGCAGGAACTCTCCCGGCTTGCCGAGCGTGGCAGGGCGCTGCGCGTTCGGCAGGTACGACACGGTGCGCAGCAACCCCGGCGCGGTCTCGGAGGGCTCGAGCACGGTGAGGCGATTGCGGTTGACAGGTCCCCACCAGGCGCTGCTGCTCGTCACCGCGCGCAACCTTCCCTGGTGCTCGTTCAGCCGGAAAGCGGCCTGGTCGGCGTCCGTGCCGAGGAATCCCTCGATCGATCCCGAGCCCACGATCTCCATGGCCGAGGCGCCCAGCCTCAGCTGGTGCACGTCGGTCACGTACGAAGCGGGCTCGACCGGCAGCAAGGCGCCGTAGGGTGTGCGCAGCTGCGAGCGCGAGGTCGCGAGGTAGAGGCTCGTCGCGGAGGTGTACACGGTCTCCACGGGGCCCACGATGGCGAGGCTCTGCGCGACGCGCGGCTGCGTGAGGTCGAGGGCGGTCACCATCACCATGTCGGCAAGTGGCTGGCGCATCCCCTGGGGCGGCACGAATATCGTCGCGGCACCTACGGCGTCGACCGGCGAGCCATTCACGGTCACGTTCGGCAGCAGGACCTCGAGCGGCGTCGAGGCAAGCAGCGCCTGGTTGGCCGCTACCGCCGGCGGGAAGGCCGTGCCGTAGACAAATCCCGGAACATAAGGCACGAACCGCGTCACCAGGTAGACGCGGTTGCCGACGCGACGGCTGGAGAGCAGGTGCCCGTCGATCTCGGCGCGCCACGTAGTCACCGGCGCTTCGGGCGATGCGAGCGAGAACACTTCGACATACGTCTTGCCGCGCGTCCACGCACCGGACGAGATCCACGGCGTGAAGGCGCCGGCGGGCATCGTGCCCACCACGCTCACGAGGTTGCCGGCATGGATGAAGAGGCCCGCGTTGGCCACGGGCGTGTTGATGCCGCTTTGCAGGCTGACCGAGCCGCGCGGCTGCATCGTCGCCCCATCGATGCCGGTCTCGGCGACACGGATGATTCCGCGCCGCACCAGGCCGGTGTAGCCGAACGTGTAGACGAAGCGCCCGTCGGTCTTGACCAGCGCCGCCTCGTCCACGCCGGCCTCGGCGAGCTCCGCGGAATAGGCCTGCGCGGGTGGGCCCGATGCGTCCAGCGATCCCTGGGAGGGCAGCACGTTGTGCATGCCCACGTCCAGGTAGGCGCGCAGCGCGGCGTTGGAGGCAAAGCTCGCGAGCTGGCGATCCGCGGGGCGCCGCGAAGCGGGCCGTCCGATCTGCACCAAACGCGCGCCGCCGACCGCCACGCCCGGTGCCATGGGAAGGGAGAGCGAGGAAGCCAGGCGAAGGTCGTTCTCGTGGGCGAAGTCGAATGCCAGCGAACCCACGCTGTGGGAGGTCGGCGTGCGCGCGCTGCAGTAGGGACACGCGCCGGTGAAGGCGTGAAGCTCGACGCTTGCACGGTCCGCGCCGAATCCCGCGACCCACGTGGGCGTGCCGGCCGCGTCGTAGGTGAAAAGGACGCCGCCGGCGATGTCGCCCTGCTCGGTTACCGAGAGCCCCCAACCGTCGTTGTTCGGATCGAACCACGAGCCGGTGTGGTCCACCTCGTTCACGATGCCCGACGCCACGAACGGGCGGATGCTCCACGAACCGGAGTGCGTGCCGATCGTCCACTCGGCCACGGCCGACTCGGCGTGCGCGAGCGTGAGCTTGACCGAGCCGGCGACCGTCGCCTCGGCGCGCCTTCCCCCTTCCCAGCGATGCCGCAGCAGCGGGAAGGGGCGCGCCCCCACATCTGAATACGGACCCTGCGCCGTGTACCAGACGGGCCGGCCATCCTCCGCGTAGGTGTACCAGGTGAGGACGACCTGGCCATCGATGCTCAGCAGGTCGAAGCCGTGCCCTGCCCGCGACGGGTCCCACCAATGACCTTGTGCGAAGGGCGAGCGGTCCGCGACGCTGGCGGCAGCGCTCGCGAAGCACAAAAACAGCGCGGCCAGTCCCGCGAGGACCGGCCGCAGCGCGGGGAAAGCGATCGTCCTCAGAACGGCCCGAACGTATTGCCGCCGGCGTCCTGGCGCCAGAAGCGGCCGTGGCCGATGTACACCGCGCCGCTGCCGAAAAGGATCGATCGGCCGCCATCCATCGCCGGGTCGGCGAAGGAGCTCGAGCCGCTCGAAGGGCTGTGCGACACCAGGCTGGAGCCCTGCACCAGGCGCGCATCCGCGGGCGTGGTGCCGCGCAGCTCGTAGCGCACCAGGCCGCTCATCTGCCAGGGGTACATCGCCTGGCTACCGTAGTACTCGGGCACGCCGTCGTGGATCCGCGCGGGAATGGCGATCGACAGCGAGCCGTCGCTGCGCGGCAGGACGCTGAACGCATGATGGTGCTTCAGCAGAGCCGAATCGCTGCCGCGCTTGCCGATCACCGCCTTCTGCAGCTCGCGCGGCTTGCCCGCGTCGCTCACGTCGTAGAGCGAGAGCTGCAGCCCTTGCGGGAAACCCGAGGAGTCGGCATCGCGCCCGAAGCCGAGCAGCAGGCCGTTGGGCAGCGGGTGCAGGTATTCCGAGAAGCCCGGCACGACGAGCGCGCCCGTGATGCGCGGATCGGAGGGGTTGGCGAGGTCCACCACGTAGAGTGGATCGGTGAGCTGGAAGGTGACGGCGTAGAGCCGCTCGCCCACGAAGCGCGTGCCGTAGAGGATCTCGTTGGGCTTTCCCAGCGGCTCGGGACGTTGCGCATTCGGCAAGGTGGCCACGGTCCGGAGCAACCCCGGCGCGATCGTCGAGGGCTCGAGCACGGTCACGCGGTTGCTGTTGTTCATCCACCAGCGGTGGCTGCTGCTCACGACGCGCAGCCTGCCTTCGTGCTCGCTCATGCGGAAAGGGACCTGGTCCGCATCCGTACCCAGGCCACCCTCCACGGAAGCGCTGCCGACGATGGACAGGCCGTCGCCGCCCAGGCGCAGCTGGTGGATGTCCGTCACGAGCCCCAACGGTTCGGCAAGCGCCGCGGTCGTGATCGGGTTGCGCGTCTCGTGCCGCGTGGTGGCGAGGTAGAGGTTCTGCGCAGAGACGTAGAGCGTCTCGGTGCTGCCTGCAATGGCGCGTGCGTCCACGACGTGCGGGGTGGCAAGGTCGATCACGGTGACGATGACCATGCTCGCGAGCGCCGGGCGCCCGCCGAGCGGTGGCACGCTGACGTTGCCATGGAACAGCAGCTCTTCCGGCGCACCGCCATTCACCCGCACCTTCGGCAGCAGCGCATGGAGCGGCGTGTTGGCGAGCAGGGCCCGGTTGGCTGCCGTCGAGGCAGGGTCGGTGCGCCCGTAGCCGAAGCCCGGCACCAGCGGCGCAAATCGCGTGACGACGTGCAGGCGTTTGTCGATGCGGCGGCTGGCCACGAGGTGCCCGTCGATCTCGATGCGCCAGGCCGGCGAGAGCGTGCCCGGGGTCGCGGTGGAAAACATCTCCACCCGCGTGGAACCGCCGACCCATGCCGTGGGATAGAACCACGGCGAGCTCATCGCCACGACCTGCTGCGAGGAGGCGACCGAGACAAGCTTCTGCTCGGCGAGATAAAGGCCCGCGTTATAGAGGCTGTATGAAGCAGTGGCACCGGGCAACGGGACCGTGCCGCGCACCGCGAGCGAAGACCCGTCGGGGCCGACCTCGGCGATGCGAATCGCGGGCTTGCGCTGGTAACCCTCGTGGTCGTACGTATAGATGAAGCGTCCGTCGGACTTCACGATGCCGGCCTCGTCCACCCCCGCTTCGACCAGGTTGGTGGTGGAGAAGGCAGCGCCCGGAGGGGCCGGCGAAAAGTCTCCCGGGCTGTAGAAGGCGGGCATGCGCATCAGGCCTTCCTCGAGGAAAGCCTCGAGCGACGCGGCCGAATCGAAGCGCGCGAGTTGCCGGTCCGCGGGGCGGGACGAGGCCGGGCGGCTCAGCTGCGAAAGGCGCGCATCGCCGATCGAGACACCCTCGGCCATGGGCAGCGTGAGCGAGTTGCGCAGGCTCATCGCGTACTCGCTGGCAAAGCTGAATCCCAGGCGGCCCGCGCTCGTGGAGGTCGCCTGCTGCCAGTCGCAGGCGGGGCAGGCTCCCCTGAAGCTGAAAAGCTCGACGCCGTCGCGATCGCGCCCGAAGCCGGCGATCCATGTCGGGGCGCCCGAGGGATCGTAGGTGTAGACGACGCCGCCCAGCACGTCGCCCTGCTCGGTCAACGTGAGTCCCCAGCCGCTGTTCGCGGGATCGAACCAGGAGCCGGTATGGTCGACCTCGTTCTGCACGCCCGAGGTGACGAAAGGCTGGATGGTGGTAGCGCCGGATTGGCCGGAGACTGTCCAGCGCACCGCGACCGACTCGGGATGGTTCACTTCTACGCGCAGCGTCCCCACGCCGGTGGAGCCGGCATAGCGCCCCTGCGCCCAGCGGTGCTTGAGCAGCGGCAGGCCCTGTTCGGCCATGGCGGACAGCTCGCCTTGCGCGGTGTACCAGACGGGCCGTCCGTCGGATTCGTACGTGTACCAGATGACCATCGCCTGCCGGTCGACGTTGAAGAGCTCGAAGCCGCTGCCGGGCCTGCCCGGGTCCCACCAATGCCCCTGCGCAAACGGCGAGCGCTCCGCGATGGTCGCGGCCGAAACCAGGGAGGAGAAGAAAACGAGGAGGGTGATTGCGAGGGCGCGCAGGCTCATGGCGGAAATCCCGGCAGGATGCCGAATTGTGCGCCGGGCCCCTCTTGCACGGCAAGGTTGCGGGCCTTGGAGCACCGGGGCTGTTACGGCCTGGCCACGCTGTTGCGATAGGCGGTCGGTCCCATGCCGGTCCAGTCCCGGAACGCCCTGAAGAAGGCGGACGGTTCCGAGTAACCGAGCTCGCCGGCTACCTGCGAGATGCGCAGGCGCGAACCGGCGAGGAGCGCGATGGCGCGATCGCGTCGCACCGTGTCGTGCACGAGGCGGAAGCTCGTCCCCTCCTGGCGCAGCCTGCGGTGCAGCGTTCGGGCCGACATGCCGAGCATTCGCGCCGCCTCCTCGAGCGATGGGGGCTGCCCGATCCGGCCCGATAGCAGCTCGCGAACCGCGCGCGCCGCCTCGCGGTCGCGGCGATAGAGCATGCTGATGCGCCCCGGCGCGCCCTCGAGGAAGGACGCGAGCTCCTCCTGCGCGCGGCGCACGGGAAGGTCCAGCAAGCTTGCATCCATCACCGCGTCGAGGAAGGCCGCCTCGAAGGTCGAGCGCTCGGTGTAGATCAGCGCGTAGTCGGCATGGTGGGCGGGACGCCTGTAGGGAAAGTCCACCTGCGCGAGCGGCAAGGCACGAGCGGCCAGCCAGCAGCCGAGCGCATGCAGCATCCGGAGCAGCCACTCGAAGGCGAAGATGCGGGCGGGGTCCTCGCGCCGCCGCCGAAGGGGAGTGGCCTCGCGGATCTCGAGATGCGCCTCGCCGCCACGGCGACGCACCGACACGGCCAGCTCGGGCAGCACGAGCCCCAGGAAACGCGCTGCGCGTTCGAGCGCCTCGCCCAAATCGCGGCTGCCCAGGCTCGCGCGGCACAGGAACTCGAAGGCGCCGGGACGGATCGCAGCCCGGAAGAGTCCCAGGCCCTCGTCGCGAAGCACCGCGGCCACGGCGTTGTAGAGATCCACGTACTGCGCGATGGGGATGCGTTCGCCGCGAGCGAGCTCGGCCGGATCGACGCCCGCCCGGCGCAGCGCCGCGGCGCGTTCCGCCGGCCGGCAGCCCGCCAGCACGCCGCGTACGAATCCCGCGGCGACCGTTGCACGATGTACACGTTCCTTAGAGGGACGCGCGCGGCCACTTGCTTCGTGCATGATGGCGGAGTTTACACGAATCGCGGCGACCGGGGCCATGGCTACCCGCCCGCAAGTGGCCTACCATCGAAGGCTGGAGGACTGCCATGAACGACCTTTCCGTCCGCAAGAACCTCGCCCCCTACAAGCTCACCCACAAGGTGCGCTTCGTCACCGCCGCCTCGCTCTTCGACGGCCACGACGCGTCCATCAACATCATGCGTCGCATCCTCCAGGGCTCGGGCGCCGAGGTGATCCACCTGGGCCACAACCGATCTGTGGGCGAGGTGGTGAACGCGGCGCTGCAGGAAGACGTGCAGGGCATCGCCATCACCTCCTACCAGGGCGGGCACGTCGAGTACTTCAAGTACATGCTCGACCTGCTGCGCGCCAACGGCGGCGAGGACATCAAGGTCTTCGGCGGCGGTGGGGGCGTGATCGTGCCCGCCGAGATCCGCGAGCTGCACGACTACGGCGTGACGCGGGTCTATTCCCCCGAGGACGGCGCCATCATGGGCCTGCAGGGCATGATCAACGACGTCCTCGAGCGATCGGATTTCGACCTCGGACCCGCCGCGCCGAAGGAAGGCGAGGTCCTCGAGGTACTGAAGAGCGGCAGCCGCCGTGCCCTGGCGCGTGTGATCACGGGGCTGGAGAACGGCATCTACGGCGAGGCGCTGCGGAAACGGCTCCTCGAGGCCGCCTCGTCCCTCGTCCCCCATCCCCCATCCCTTGGCATCACCGGCACGGGCGGAGCCGGCAAGAGCTCCCTCACCGATGAGCTCGTGCTGCGGCTGCGCCTCGACCAGTCGGATCGCCTGAAGATCGCGATCATCTCGATCGACCCCTCGCGCAAGCGCACCGGCGGCGCGCTGCTGGGCGACCGCATCCGCATGAACGCGATCGAGCATCCCAACATCTTCATGCGCTCGCTCGCCACCCGCGACACCGGCAAAGAGGTGTCGTCGGCGCTGGCCGAGGTGATCGCCGCATGCCGCCTGTCGGGGTTCGACCTGGTGATCGTGGAGACCTCGGGCATCGGGCAGGGCGACGCCGCCATCGTGCCGTTCGTGGACGCCTCGCTCTACGTGATGACGCCCGAGTTCGGCGCCGCGAGCCAGCTCGAGAAGATAGACATGCTGGATTTCGCCGATTTCGTCGCCATCAACAAGTTCGACCGCCGCGGCGCCGAGGATGCGCTGCGCGACGTGAGCAAGCAGTACCAGAGGAACCGGCAGCTCTTCTCGAAGCGGCCCGACGAGATGCCGGTCTTCGGCACGCAGGCCTCGCGCTTCAACGACGACGGCGTGACCGCGCTCTACCAGGCGCTCGCGGGGAAGCTTCGGGAGCTGGGCCTCCAGCTGGAAGAAGGCCGCCTGCCCCCCGCGCGCGTGAAGGCTTCCTCCAGGCAGCGCGCCATCGTCCCTGCGGAGCGCGTGAGATACCTGGCGGACATCGCGGATACCGTCCGCGACTACCACCGCCACGCGGGCGAGCAGGCGCGCATCGCGCGCGAGCGCCAGTCGCTGCGCACCAGCAAGTCGATCTTCGAGCAGGGCGGCAAGCCTGCCGGGGATTTCGACGCGATGATCGCCGCGAAGGATGCCGAGCTGTCGCCCGGCGCGCGGAAGCTGCTCGAGATGTGGCCGAAGACGCGCGAGCTGTACGGGCGCGACGAGTACGTGGTGAAGATCCGCGACAAGGAGATCCGCACGCGCCTCACGCACGAGACGCTCTCGGGCTCCCAGGTACGCAAGGTGGCGCTCCCGCGTTTCGAGGACGAGGGCGAGATCCTGCGCTTCCTCATGCGCGAGAACCTGCCGGGGTCTTTCCCGTTCACCGCCGGCGTTTTCGCCTTCAAGCGCGAGGCCGAAGACCCCACGCGGATGTTCGCAGGCGAGGGCGATGCCTTTCGCACCAACCGGCGTTTCAAGCGCGTCTCCGAGGGCATGCCGGCCCATCGGCTCTCTACCGCCTTCGACTCGGTGACGCTCTACGGCTTCGATCCCGACGAGCGGCCCGACATCTACGGCAAGGTGGGCAACTCGGGTGTCTCCATCGCCACGCTGGACGACATGAAGGTGCTCTACGACGGCTTCGACCTCTGCGCGCCGACGACCTCGGTGTCCATGACGATCAACGGCCCGGCGCCGATGCTCCTCGCCATGTTCTTCAATACCGCCATCGAGCAGCAACTGGCGAAGTTCCAGGCCGACAACGCACGCGAGCCCACCGACGACGAGTACGCCAAGATCCGCGCGTGGACGCTCTCCACGGTGCGCGGGACGGTGCAGGCCGACATCCTCAAGGAGGACCAGGGGCAGAACACCTGCATCTTCTCGACCGAGTTCGCGTTGAAGATGATGGGCGATATCCAGGAGTATTTCGTGCACCACAAGGTGCAGAACTTCTATTCGGTGTCGATCTCGGGCTATCACATCGCCGAGGCGGGCGCCAACCCCATCAGCCAGCTCGCCTTCACGCTCTCCAACGGCTTCACCTTCGTCGAGGCGTATCTCGCGCGCGGCATGCACATCGACGATTTCGCGCCGAACCTCTCGTTCTTCTTCTCCTTCGGCATGGATCCGGAGTACACCGTGATGGGCCGCGTGGCGCGGCGGATCTGGGCGGTGGCGATGAAAAACCGCTACGGGGCCAACGAGCGCAGCCAGAAGCTCAAGTTCCATGGCCAGACCTCGGGGCGCAGCCTGCACGCCCAGGAGATGGCGTTCAACGACATCCGCACGACGCTGCAGGCGCTCACCGCGATCTACGACAACGCCAACAGCCTGCACACCAACGCCTACGACGAGGCGGTCACCACGCCCACCGAGGAATCGGTGCGCCGCGCGATGGCGATCCAGCTCATCATCAATCGGGAGTGGGGCCTGGCGAAGAACGAGAACCCCAACCAGGGCTCCTTCATCATCGAGGAGCTCACCGACCTGGTGGAGGAAGCGGTGCTGAAGGAGTTCGAGGCGATCGCCGCTCGCGGCGGCGTGCTGGGCGCGATGGAGACCGGCTACCAGCGCGGCAAGATCCAGGAGGAGAGCCTGCACTACGAGCACAAGAAGCACGACGGCTCCTATCCGATCATCGGCGTGAACACCTTCCGCAACCCGCATGGCGACACCATCCCGGAAAAGCTCGAGCTCGCGCGCTCCTCGGAGGAGGAGAAGCAAAGCCAGCTGCGGCGGCTGCGCGAGTTCCAGTCTCGCCACGCGGGCGAAGCTCCCGCGATGCTCGAGCGGCTTCGCCATGCGGTGATCGCCGACCGGAACGTGTTCGAGGTCCTAATGGATGCGGTGCGTGTCTGCTCGCTGGGGCAGATCACGCATACGTTGTTCGAGGTGGGCGGGCGGTATCGGAGAAGCATGTGAAGGAAAACCGGGGTCAGACCTCGTTTTCGCCTGCGCGAAATTCGGGGTCTGACCCCAGTCGCATCGTCTGTCTCACCGAAGAGCCCACCGAGGTCCTCTATGCGCTGGGCGAGGAGCACCGCATCGTCGGCATCTCGGGCTTCACCGTCCGCCCGCCGCGCGCGCGCAAGGAAAAGCCCAAGGTCTCGGCCTTCACCAGCGCCAGGGTGGACGAGATCACGGCGCTGAGACCCGACCTCGTCATCGGCTTCTCCGACATCCAGGCCGACATCGCCCAGGCACTCATCAAGCGCGGCGTCGAGGTCTGGATCTCGAATCACCGCAGCGTCGAGGGCATCGTGTCCTACGTGCGCCGCCTGGGCGGGATGGTGGGCGCCTTCGACAAGGCGAAAAGCTACGCCGCGCAGCTCCAGGCGCATGTGGCGGAGGTGCGCGCGAGGGCGGACTGCCTGCCGCGCCGGCCGCGTGTCTATTTCGAGGAGTGGGACGAGCCGCAGATCAGCGCCATCGGCTGGGTGAGCGAGCTCATCGGAATCGCCGGCGGCGACGACATCTTTCCCGAGCGCGCCGCGTGCGCCATGGGGCGCGATCGCATTCTCGCGGATCCCGGTGAAGTCGTGCGTCGCGAGCCCGACATCGTCATCGGCTCGTGGTGCGGCAAGAAGTTTAGACCGGAACGCGTCGCGGCGAGAGCCGGATGGGCGACGATACCCGCGGTGCGCGACGGCGAGCTGCACGAAGTGAAGTCGCCGCTCATCCTGCAGCCCGGGCCCGCGGCGCTCACCGACGGGCTCGATGCGCTGCATGCCATCATCACGCGCTGGGCGTCCCGCGACGGCGCCACGAAATCCGCAGCCTGAAGGAAGCGAAGCATGGGAAAGCGACTCACCAAGATCTACACGCGCACGGGCGACGACGGCACCACCGGCCTGGGCAACGGCTCGCGCCTCGCCAAGGACAGCCAGCGCATCGAGGCCATCGGCCTCGTGGACACGCTCAACTCGTTCATCGGCCGCGTGCTCGCGCACGATGTGCCGGTGAAGGTGCGCGAGTGCCTCACCGACGTGCAGCACGACCTCTTCGAGCTGGGCGGGGAGCTGTGCCTGCCTGGCGTGGTGAAGATCGAGGACGTGCACCTGGCGCGCCTGGAGCGCGACCTGGACGCGTTCAATGCCGACCTGCCGGGCTTGAAGGAATTCATCCTGCCGGGCGGCTCTCCCGCCGCGGCCGACGCGCACCTCGCGCGCACGGCGTGCCGCAATGCCGAGCGGGTGCTGGTGGCGCTCGCCAGGACCGAGAAGGTGAGCGACGGCGGGCGCCGCTACATGAATCGGCTCTCGGACCTGCTCTTCGTGCTCGCCCGGGTGCTCAACGGCGCCGCGGGACAGCCCGACGTGCTCTGGCAACAGGGTCGCAACCGCGGCTGAGCCGCGCTACGCGTACGCCTCCGAATAGAGCTGCACGCAGGTGAGCTTGCCGTCGTCGAACTCGAGCGCGAGCGTCGCGCCGTCGCGCTCGTAGTCGAGCCATCGCAGTCCCCCGTCGCCCGAGTCCGACGTCGGGTCGCCCAGCCACGCCATGGCATCCAGCGGCGTCGTCGCCGCGGTGAAGTCATGGGAGTCGACACGGACGCTGCGCTTGCCCTCGATGGCGAAGCTCGCGCACATGAGGCCGGTGTCGCCGAAGTCGAGGCTGTAGCCCTCGTATTCGAGCACGCGGGACGAGGCGCGCCTGTCGATGCGCAAGGGCTTGCCGACGGCGCTCGCGCGCTCCAGCGCGTCGCCCAGCACGAGCGGACCCACCCGCTTCGAGGCAACCTCGAGCGCGGGGCGCGTCGACGCCGGCGGCCAACCGGCAGTCGGATCTTGGCGTCGGAACAGGTAACCGAGCTTCATCCGCGGGATTCTATGCCCGGACAAGGGGAACGGCCGCGACCCCGCGGCGGTCGAAACGGCACTTTCCGGAGGTCCCGCCATGAGCCTGCGCCCCTTGTCCCTGATCCTCGCCGCCCTCGGCCTCGCGGTTTCGAGCGCCCACGCCGCCCGCATCCAGATCTACCAGCAGCCCAACTTCACCGGCTCCGAGATCACGTTGAGCGGCGAGACCCCCGACCTGGGCGGCATCGGCTTCGCCGGCCAGGGCGCGAGCCTCGTGCTGTCGGAGCGCTGGGAGGTCTGCAGCGAGGCGAACTACCGCGGGCAGTGCACTGTGCTGGGACCCGGGCGGTACGCGCGCGTGAACCAGAATATCCAGTCGATCCGGCCGCTCGGTGCGGCCATCGCCGAGGCGCAGCGCGAGCAGATGCAGAGCGAATGGGTACAGCGCGAGCAGCGCCGCGAGGCGATCGAGCAGCGCCAGGAGCGCCGCGAGGACCGTCGCGAGGACCGCCATGACCGCACGCCGCCTCCGCCCGCGCGTTACGCCGCCCGCGCCGGCGCCATCGACCTCTTCCCGGGGCCCGATTTCCGCGGCCGGCCGATTCGCGTCGAGCGCGACGTCTCGTCGCTCGCTCGCCAGGACGACCAGGTCTCGAGCGTGATCGTGCACGAGGGCGTGTGGGAGCTGTGCACCGAGCCCGGGTTTCGCGGGCGGTGCCGCGCTTTCGAGCCGGGCCGCTACGAGTCGCTGGGCCGCCGCCTGGACGACCGGATATCGTCGGTGAGGCGCGTGCGCTAGCCGCGGCTCAAACGCGCCAGGCGGCGCGGCGCTTTTCCAGGAAGGCCGAGATCCCTTCACGCCCTTCTGGGGAAGAGCGGATGCGTGCGATGCGCTCCGCCGTGTCCTGCAGCAGCTCGCTGTGGATCGGCCGATTGGCGACGGCGCGCACGAGCTGCTTGGCCTCGCGCTGCGCCACCGGGCCGCACTCGAGCAGCGCGGCGACGATGCGCTCGATCGCGCGATCCATCTCGGCTTCGTCGGCCGCGACCTCGTGCAGCAACCCCAGGCGCCACGCCTCGGCCGCGTCGAAGCGCTCCGCGGTGAGGAAGTAGCGCCGCGACGCCCGCTCGCCGATCGCCGCGACCACGTAGGGTGAGATCACCGCAGGAACCAGGCCCAGCTTGCCCTCGGAGAGCGCGAACGACGCGGCCCGCGAACCGATGGCGATGTCGCAGCACGCCACTAATCCCACGCCCCCGCCGTACGCCGCGCCATGCACGCGCGCGAGCGTGGGCTTGTGCAACTCGGCCAGCGTGCGCATCAGCGCCGCCAGCTGCATCGCGTCGCGCTGGTTGTCTTCCTTGCTGAAGCCCGACATGCGCTTCATCCAGTCGAGGTCCGCGCCGGCGGAGAACGACTTGCCCGCGCCGGCGAGCACGACCACGCGGATGGCGGCCTCGGCTTCCATCGAGCGCAGCGCCTCGATGAGCTCCGCGATGAGCGCGTCGTCGAAGGCGTTATGGCGATCGGGCCGGTTGAAGGTGATGCGGCCGACGGGGCCCAGGTGTTGGATGGCGAGGGAGGAAGACATGGCGGGCTGCTCTCGTTGCATTGGGCCCCGGCCTGCGCCGGGGCGACAGGCGGCTACATCCGGAAGACGCCGAAGCGCGTCTCTTCCACCGGCGCGTTGGCGCACACGGCGAGCGCCAACCCCAGCACGCGGCGAGTGTCCGCGGGATCGATCACGCCGTCATCCCAAAGCCTCGCGGTGGCGTAGTACGGATGCCCCTGGCGCTCGTACTGCTCGCGGATCGGCGCCTTGAAGGCTTCCTCCTCCTCCTTCGACCACGAGCCCTTCCTGGCCTCGATGCCGTCGCGCTTCACGGTGGCGAGCACGGAGGCCGCCTGCTCGCCGCCCATCACCGAAATGCGGGCGTTGGGCCAGCTCCACAGGAAGCGCGGATTGAACGCGCGACCGCACATGCCGTAATTACCCGCGCCGAAGGAGCCGCCGACGATCACGGTGAGCTTGGGCACCTGCGCGCACGAAACCGCGGTCACCATCTTGGCGCCGTCCTTGGCGATGCCGCCGCTTTCGTACTTCTTCCCCACCATGAAGCCGGTGATGTTCTGCAGGAAGAGGAGCGGGATGCCGCGCTGGCAGCACAACTCGACGAAGTGCGCGCCCTTCAGCGCGGACTCGGAAAAGAGAATGCCGTTGTTGGCGAGGATGCCCACCGGGTAGCCGTGCAGCTGCGCGAACCCCGTCACGAGGGTGCTGCCGTAAAGAGCCTTGAACTCGTGGAACTCGGAGCCGTCGACCAGGCGGGCGATGATCTCGCGAACGTCGAAGGGAACCTTGGGATCCTTCGGGACGATTCCGTAAAGCTCCTCGGCGGCATAGACCGGATCGGGAGGGGGAACGGGGGGCGGGGTGATGCGACTTTCGGGCGCTGCGGTGTTGCGGATCGCCTCGCGCGCGATGGCGAGCGCATGCCGGTCGTCGTCGGCGAGGTGGTCGGTCACGCCAGAGGTGCGCGAATGGACTTCGCCGCCCCCGAGCTCCTCCGCGCTCACCACCTCGCCGGTGGCTGCCTTCACCAGCGGCGGTCCCCCGAGGAAGATCGTGCCCTGGTTGTTCACGATGATCGACTCGTCGCACATTGCCGGCACGTATGCGCCGCCCGCGGTGCAGGAGCCCATCACCACGGCGACCTGCGCGATGCCCTCTGCGGAAAGGTTCGCCTGGTTGTAGAAGATCCGCCCGAAGTGCTCCTTGTCGGGGAACACCTCGTCCTGCAGCGGCAGGAAGGCGCCGCCCGAATCGACCAGGTAGATGCACGGCAGCCGGTTCTGCGCCGCGATCTCCTGGGCGCGCAAATGCTTTTTCACCGTCATCGGGTAGTAGGTCCCGCCCTTCACCGTGGCGTCGTTGGCCACGACCATCACTTCGCGTCCCTCGACCCGCCCGATGCCGGTGATGATGCCGGCGCTCGGCGCATCGCCGCCGTACATTCCGTGCGCGGCGAGTTGCGACAGCTCGAGGAAGGGCGAGCCGGGGTCGAGGAGGGCGCGGACCCGTTCGCGCGGCAGCAGCTTGCCGCGGGCCGTGTGCTTCTTCTGCGCCTCCGCGCCCCCGCCTTCGGCCACCGCGGCCGCCTGCCTGCGAAGGTCTTCGGCGAGCGCGCGATGGTGCGCGGCGTTCCCGGCGAAGGCCGGCGCGGACGTGTCGAGGCGGGACTTGATGCGGGGCATCAGGACACCCTCTGGAAGGGGCGGTAGGAAAGGCGCAACGCGATCGTGACCAGCGTGGCGCCGAGGAACCAGCGCGTCTCGCCGCCGAAGAAGAGCTGCACCACGCCCATGGCCATGGGCAACTCGCACATTGCCCCGCCGATCGCGAGCGCCTTCATCAGCGCCACGCGCAACGCGGGGTCGCCGTTGTCACCTTCGCGGTTGGCCGTGGCCTCGTACGCGTTCAGGCGCCGCTTGAAGGTGCGCAGGTACAGCAGGGCGGGCGCGGCCCCGGCGAGGATGCCGATCATGGCGTAACGCTTCCAGTCGACGTCGCCCGCGCCGAACGGGGCGCCCGCCGAGCGTACGTACGCGAGCACCACGGCGGCGAGCACGACCGTGCCGATCATCTGCGCGAGCCAGGCGGAGACGAGGCCCTGCCGGCCCTGGCGCGCGGCGCTGCTCATGCCGCGAGCTGCCGCGCGATGAGAAGCCGCTGGATCTCGCTCGTGCCTTCGTAGATCTGCGTGATGCGCGCGTCGCGGTAGTGCCGCTCTACCGGGTAGTCGCGCAGATAGCCATAGCCGCCATGGACCTGGATCGCTTTGGATGCGATCCACTCCGCGGCCTCGGAGGCGAAGAGCTTGGCCTGCGAGGCTTCGGACAGGCATGGAACGCCGGAGCTGCGTAGGCGCGCCGCATGGTGCACCAGCAGTCGAGCGGCGTTGAGCCGCGTGTACATGTCGGCGAGGAGGTTGCCGATCGACTGGTGCTCCACGATGGCCTTGCCGAACTGCTTGCGCTCCTTCGCGTAGGCCACGGCGGCTTCCAGGGCGGCGCGGGCGATGCCGAGCGCCTGCGCGCCGATGCCGATGCGGCCGCCTTCGAGGTTGGACAGTGCGACCGCGAGTCCCTTGCCGCGCGCGCCCAGCAGGTGGTCCTGCGGCACGCGGCAGTTTTCCATGACGATGGCGCAGGTATCGGAGCCGCGGATGCCCAGCTTGTCCTCGAGCTTCTGCGGCTGGAACCCGCGAACGTCGGTGGGGACCACGAAGGCGGAAAGGCCCTTCTTGCCGAGCTCGGGGTCGGTTACCGCGAAGACGATGGCGAAGTCCGCGCGCTTGCCGCCGGTGATGAACTGCTTGGTGCCGTCGAGGCGCCATTCGCCGCCTTCCGGCACGGCGCGCGTCTTGAGGTTGTTGGCCTCGCTCCCGGCCTGCGGCTCCGTGAGGCAGAAGCAGGCATAGGCCTGCCCCGACGCGAGCTTCGGCAGCCAGCGCTTCTTCTGCTCGTCGCTGCCCCAGGAGAGGATGCAGCCGCAGCCAAGCCCGTTCTGCACGCTCATCAGCACCGCGGCGGATGCGCAGCCGGCGGCGACCTCCTCGATGGCGAGGGCGTACGCGAGGTAGTCCGCGCCGGTGCCGCCCCATTCCTCCGGGACCAGCATGCCCATGAAGCCCAGCTCGCCCATCTTCGCGAGCGTCGCGTCCGGGACGTACCCCTCGTCGTCCCAACGCGCGGCATTGGGCGCGAGCTCGGCGCACGCGAAATCGCGCGCCGTGTCCCGGACCATGCGCTGCTCGTCCGTGAGGAAGTCGCTATTCGCCCGGGTCAGCATGTTTGTGTTGTTCTCCCCCTCTCCCGTGGGAGAGGGCCGGGGTGAGGGTACTGCTACGTCCTCACAGCCTTCACGCGTTGCCGGATGTCGGCGCGCACCTTCGGCGGCAGGTGGTTCCAGCGCACGCCGGCGACCGCGCCGGCCAGCGCCAGGCAGGCCGGGACCGCGTCGCGCTCGGGATTGACGCGGCGAAGCTGCAGCCATGCGTCCCAGAACCCGACGCGCATCAGCGCCTCGAGGGAATCGATGCCGACGGAGCGAAGCTCCGCGGCAAGCGTGCGTCCGATGTTGGGGATTTGCTCGATCGGTGTAGCGGTTGCAGTGCTCACAGGACCTCCAGTGCGATTGCCGTTCCCTCGCCGCCGCCGATGCACAGTGCGGCGACGCCCTTTTTCAAGCCACGCTTCTTGAGAGCGTAGATGAGCGTCGTGATGATTCGCGCGCCCGTGGCGCCGATCGGGTGCCCGAGGGCCACCGCGCCGCCATTGACGTTGACCTTCGCCGGGTCGATTCCCACGTCCTTCATCGCCGCCATCGTCACCACCGCGAAGGCCTCGTTCACTTCGAAGAGGTCCACCTCGGAGGCTTTCCAGCCGGCTTTCTTCAACACCTTCTCGATCGCGCCCACGGGCGCGGTCGTGAACCACTCTGGCTCGTGCGCGTTGGAGGCGTGCGCCACCACGCGGGCGAGCGGCCTGGCTCCGCGCTTCTTCGCCTCGGCCTCGGTCATCATCACGAGTGCCGCGGCGCCGTCGGAGATCGAGGAAGAGGTGGCGGCCGTCACGGTGCCGTCCTTGTTGAACGCCGGGCGCAGCGAGGAGATCTTCTCCAGCTTCACCGTGAAGGGCGTCTCGTCGTCCTTGACGACCTCTTCACCGGCGCGGCTCTTCACGGTGACGGGAGCGATCTCGTCGGCGAAGGCGCCGGACTTGGAGGCGTTCACCGCACGCTCGGTCGAGGTCTTGGCGTACGTGTCCATCTGCTCGCGGGTGAAGCCGTATTTCTTCGCGGTCTCGTCGGCGAAGTGGCCCATGGGCTTGCCGCAATAGGCGTCCTCGAGGCCGTCGAACGCCATGTGGTCGAGGATCTGCTGGTGGCCATAGCGGTAGCCGCCGCGCGATTTCGGCAGCATGTGCGGAGCGTTGGTCATCGACTCCATGCCGCCAGCGACCACGATGGTGGAGTTGCCGGAGGAAAGCGAATCGAAGGCCATCATCGCGGCCTTCATGCCCGAGCCGCACATCTTGTTGACCGTCGTGGCCGGAGTCGCCTTGTCGAGGCCCGCCTTGATCGCCGCCTGTCGCGCGGGCGCCTGCCCCTGGCCCGCCTGCAGCACGCAGCCGAAGATGAGGTCGTCGACTTCCGTCGGCTTCACGCCCGCCTGCTCGACCGCCGCCTTGATCGCCGTGGCCCCGAGCTCGGACGCGCTCACGCCGTTGAACTTGCCCTGCATCGCCCCGATGGGGGTGCGCTTGGCGCCGACGATGACGATGTTCTCAGCCATTTGCTTCTCCTTGCATGAATGCTCTGTCGTGTTTCCGGGGCTCAGAAACGGAATCGGTCGAGGACGCGGGCGACCTGCAGCGGCTGCCCGTCGTGTCCCTCAACCGAGAAAGTGATCGAATCGGGCGAATGGACAGTGATCGTCATCTGGCCGATGGGCAGCAAGCGCACCTGGGCGGGATCGAACGCTCCGCCCAGCACCGGACCCTGCGTCCAGTAGAACGGCGCGCTGAACTCGTTGGTCGCGGTCCAGCTCCCGCTTGATGCCACGTACCAGGATGCCAGGGCGCGCGTGCCGGAGATGAAGCGGCCATAGGTGAACCAGGTGACGAAGAGCTGTCCCGAATCTCCCTCGGCGATGTTCACGCCCCACCCCGGTTCCGAAGGCATGTTCCACACTCCGGCCAGGGAATGCGCGGGACGGGTTGCGTTACTGGCCGCCTGCACGGTGATTTGCCCGTGCTCCCGGGAAACGCTCACGCGGCCCTGGTATTGCCCGCGTTCGCGGACGAGGTAGGAGCCCGCCGTCGGCACGCGGACCACCACGTTGACGGGAGGCTCGGGCGGGCGGGTCGGGAAGCAGGCGCCGGCCTCCTCGTAGACGAGCGAGATCACGGTGCCTTCGACTTCGCCTCGCACGGGCGACGCGGCGCCGCATCCGCCTGTCGCGGCGATCTGGACCACGAACTCCTGCCCGGCGCGGGGGCTCGCGGGATAGGTCCTGAGCTGGGCGTGAGTCGTGGTCGCCGCCGCGGCCGCGAGAACCAGCGAAAGGACCCTGGCGAAGCTCACGCGCGCACCTCGAACGAGTCGCGCCGGCCGACCTGCTTGGTCCGGGCGCCGAAGAGAATGTTGTGAGCCATGAAGTTCTGCTTGTGCATACTAAAAACGAAAACGGCGCAGGGTCTGCGTCACCGAGACCGTGCCTTGGTTGCGGTTCAGATGGCCGTTCATCACCGTAGCCTCGAAGCGCATTTCTTCGGGGCCCACGAATGTGAATTGCGCAAAGCCTGCGGGCTGCGCCGAAAGCATCGATCCATCCCACGGACGGTCCGAAGGCGGACCGTATGTGATGAACAACGGACCGCGGAACACGGTGGGCGAGACCCAGCGGCCTTCCGACATCACATACCAGCCACCGAAAGTGTTCGGCCCAGAGGCAGGCGGGAGCATGGAGCTCCAAGGGTCCAGGTCCGGCGGCGGATGAGTGAGCCAGGCGGCCAGCAATGCGCCCGACCGGCCTTGCACGAGATTCACACCGGTCCCTGGCGCCGCCGGGTCGAACCAGTTGCCGTTGAGTCGACGATACTGCGGAGTCGCCGGAGCACCCAGGTCGCGAACGCTCAGGCTTGTAAGGCGATCGCTCTCGGTCGAAATCCCCGCGCGCCCGCCTGAGATCTCCTTGGCGAAAATCACGTCGTAGTTGCCTGCGACAAGGGGATCGGACAACTTCACCAGCCGAATGCAGCGCTGGACGCCGAATCCACCATAGCCCTCGTTCGAGCGCAGCTCCGCGCGTAGTTCCAGAGCGCCACCCTGCATGCTGAGTCGCGGGGGAGCCAACAGCTGCGGCTCGGGCTCATCGCACAGACTGACGGCGACAAGGAGACGCTCGCCCATGACAGGCTCGTGCGGCAAGACGAGCGCATGGGAGAGGGGTGCGAACAACAAGGCAAGCCAGGCGAAAAATCGCAGGAGGTTGAGCTTCGCCACGTCAGAACTCGAAGCGGCGAAGGATCGCTTCGCTTTCCAACCAAACACCGATCAGGGTGGCGCGCACAGTGCGAAGCTTCATCCGATCGGGGGCCAGGAACTCCAGCGTGGCCATCCCAACCGGCGAGGTGTGGCTCGATGTCGCAGCCTCGTTGATGCGCGTGCCGACCGACTCATAGAGCACGCCGCGAAAGATCGTAGGCGTTATCCAGCGGCCGTCTGGAACGACGTGCCAGATCACGGGGTAATTGGCGAACTCGGAAAAGCTGAACTCACGGTAATTTAACACCACGCCAAACAAGGCGCCCGAGTCCCCTTGCACCAGGTTCACGCCCCACCCGGGCTGCGCGGGATCGAACCAGTTTCCGTCGAGCTCGCGGTGGGCCGGCGCCGCCGCCGTGCCCGCAACCACATTTACGCTGAGCTCATGCGCGGGAACGGGATACCCGAAGAGCGAGTTCTGGTTGGAGTAAGGCCCTGCGCGAATGGTGTACGTGCCGGCGGGAAGACCGCCCATCGTGGCGCCGAAACGCGACCACTTGAGGGGAGTGGTCCCGAGCACTTGAGGCTGCCCCACGGTGATGACCGGGCCATCGCGCTCGATGCTCGAAGTGGTGAAGTATCCGCCGGTGCCATAGTTGTACGCACCGACGAAGGCGAATGCCTCGCCGGCCTGCGGATCGGGCGGGAACACGCGGCGCTCCTGCGCTTGGGCGGCGAGCGCGAGCGACAGGACCGCCGAAGCAAAAAGGGCGGCAACCTTCACGCGCTCTCCTCGAACAACTCGCGCCCGATCAGCATCCGGCGGATCTCGTTGGTGCCGGCGCCGATGTCGTAGAGCTTGGCGTCGCGCAGCAGGCGGCCGGCGGGGAATTCGTTGATGTAGCCGTTGCCGCCGAGGCACTGGATCGCCTCGAGCGCCACATTCACCGCATTCTCCGAGGCGAACAGCAAACAGGCGGCGGCATCCTTGCGCGCTGCACGTCCTCGGCCTTGGTCCAATGCTCCGGCAACGCGATAACTGAAGGCACGCGAGGCCTGCAGCTTGGTGTACATGTCGGCGACCTTGCCCTGCATGAGCTCGAAAGTCCCGATCGGCTGGCCGAACTGCTTCCGCTCGTGCATGTAGGGCAGCACCAGGTCCATCGCCGATTGCATGATGCCGAGCGGGCCGCCGGAGAGGACCGTGCGCTCGGTGTCGAGGCCCTTCATGAGCACCTTCGAGCCGCCGTTCACCGTGCCGAGCACGTTCTCATCCGGGATCTCGCAATCCTGGAACACGAGCTCGCAGGTGTTGGAGCCGCGCATCCCCAGCTTGTCCAGCTTCTGCGCGGTCGAGAATCCCTTGAAGCTCTTCTCGATCAGGAAAGCCGTAATGCCCTTCGACCCCGCGTTAGGATCGGTCTTGGCATAGACCACCAGCACGTCCGCATCCGGCCCGTTGGTGATCCACATCTTGTTGCCGTTGAGGACGTAGCGGTCGCCCTTCTTCTCGGCCTTCAGCTTCATCGAGACGACATCGGAACCGGCGCCCGGCTCGCTCATGGCGAGCGCGCCGACATTCGTGCCGTCGATCAGCTTCGGCAGGTAGCGCTTCTTCTGGTCGGCGTTGCCGTTGCGGCGGATCTGGTTGACGCAGAGATTGGAGTGCGCGCCATAGGAGAGGCCCACCGATGCGGAGGCGCGGGAAATCTCCTCCATGGCGACCGTGTGCTCGAGATAGCCTAAGCCCGCGCCGCCATATTCCTCCTCGACGGTGATGCCGAGCACGCCGAGATCGCCGAGCTTCTTCCAGAGATCCATCGGGAACTCGTTCTTGGCATCGATCTCCGCCGCGCGCGGCGCGATCTCCTTGGCCGCGAAGGCCTCCACCTGGTTGCGCAACGCGCCGACCATGTCGCCCAGATCGAAATCGAGCGTGCTTCCCGAATTGCGCATTGT
>DASPNE010000018.1:0-129695 GCA_035626705.1 Usitatibacter sp.
GGCGGGCGTACCCGACAGCACGCCAGTGGAGGGCTCGAAACCCACGCCGGAAGGCAGCGAGCCGGAAAGCGACAGCGTCGGCGCCGGCGTGCCGGTCGCCGCAACCGTGAAGGAATTGAACGACAGCACCGTGAAGGTCGACGTATCCGCGCTGGTGATCGCGGGAACACCCGCGGTCGCGCTGATCAGCCCGAAGCCGACCTGCGACTGCCCCGCCAGCCCGATGAATTGCCCGCCGAGGGCCACACGGCCGGCGCCGTCCAGGCCGACCGCAAACAGCACCGGCATGAATATCGTCCAGGGCCCTAGCGTGACCTGCGCATTCCACGAGGGGTCGGCCACACCGGTGCCGGTCGTCGAGACCTTGGCGACGTGCCTGCGGCTTTGCCCGCCGATGGAAAAGTAGGCGCCTGCCGGATAGACGCTGCCATTGCCGTCGAGGGCCAGGCTCGCGACGATGCAGTCCGTTGTCGTAATGGGCGCCCAAGCTGTATCCAGGGCGCCGTTGCCGCCGAGCGCCACCTTCGCCAGGCATCGCCGCGACTGGCCCCCCATTTCCCAAAAGGAGCCGCCTACATACAGGGAGGCCCCGTCGGAGGCGAGCGTCCATACGAAGAAATCGGGGTTGGGATCCCACATGGAATCCAACGCTGCCCCGCTCGTCGTGGACAATTTCGCAAGGTTGTTGCGCGATTGAAGGTTGACGTTCGAGAAAAGCCCGCCGACATACAGGTTGCCGCCGTCCAGCAGCAGGGCGCGCACCTGTCCATCGATGATCGGATTCCATGTGTTGTCGACCGCCCCGGTGCCGCTCGTGGCTATGCGTGCGAGACCGCTGCGAGGCTGGCTCGAGATGGAGCTGAAATTTCCGCCCACATACAGGTTGCCGCTTCCGTCCAGGAGCAGCGCATCGACGGAGCCGTTGGGGTTCGGCGCCCAGGTGCTCTCATGGGCTCCGGCGCCATTGCCGGAAAACTTCCTGATGCCGAAGAACGCGCCTGCATAGACGTCACCGCCGGGCTCCACCGCGAGCGCGGACACGCGCGCGCTCGACGGTGCCCACGCCGCATCGAGGCTGCCATCGGCGTTGAAGCGCGCGAGGTTGGTGCGCCGGGTCACGAGGTCGCCCATCAGTCCGAACGATCCGCCCACGACCAGGCGGCCATTGGCATCACGACCGATGGCGTTGACCGCGCCGGCCGCCAGGACGCTCGGCATTCCGGGCACGGTCAAGCCGAAATTCCTGTCCACCATCGCGAAGCCCGCGCGTGATTGGCCACCCATGGAATAGAAGACTCCGCCGACATGCACATCTCCGGTTGGTGCGATGCGGATGCTGTGCACGGTCGCCGAAAAAGGCGTGGTGTTGGGCACGAAGCTTCCATCCACGGCCCCGCCGCTGGAGAACTTCGCGATGCCATGGCGGGTCACGCCGGATAGTTGGGAAAAGAAGCCGCCTACGTACGAATTCCGGTCGGCGTCCACGGCCACCGCATAAACCTCGCCGGTGGGGTCAGGCGCCCAGGCGGGATCGAGCACGCCGCTCGGCGCGAACCGCGCCAGGTTGCGTCTGGCCTGGCCGGCGACCTGGAAGAAATCCCCTCCGACGTACAACACTCCGCCGCTATCCACCGCCAGCGAGCGAACCGTTCCCCAGACGTCGGGGTTCCACGCGGCCTCGGCGGCGCCGGTGCTGAACGCGCCCAAAAGTGCAAGGCTTCGTCGCGCCTGCCCGCCAATCGTGGTGAAGTCCCCGCCGGCGAAGAGGAAGCCGGAGCTGAAGAGAGCCAGGGCGTAAACGCCGGAGGACGCGTTCGGGTTCCAGGTTGGGTCGACCGGCCCGGTCCCTTCGGTGGAGACCTTCGCCAGGTTGTTTCGCGAGACGCCGCCGACCGTGCTGAACGTTCCACCGATGAACAGGCTTCCGGCCCCATCGGCCAGGAGGGAATGCACGGACGTGCTCGACAATCCGGCCGGCTCGACATTCGCGCTCCACATCGCGACCGCAGCCCCGGTCGCCAGCGACACCTTGGCCACATGCGTGCGGTTGAGCCCGGCGATGATGTAGAAGTCGCCGCCGACAAAGACATTGCCATTGCCATCGAGCGCCAGCGCCCGGACGTTCGCATTGGGCGCCGGGTTCCAGGCCTCGTCGAGGCTGCCGTCGGGGTTCAGTCGTGCAAGGAACGGCCGCATCACCGCCCCGACGTGCGAGAAGCTGCCGCCGATGATCACTTTTCCGTCGGGCTGCGTGACGCTCGCGAGGACCATCCCCGAGTTGAATACCTGCGCAAGCGAGGGACTCACCACCGTTTGCGCGCGTACCGCCCCGGACACGGCGAGGATTACGGCAAATGCCAGGCGAAGGAGCGGCGCGACCACGAAGCGGAGACGCGATGCGTTTGGCAAGGAAGATCCCCGGCGGGTGGGAAGGCCCGCGCGTGGCCAGCAGTCTAGCCGGATAGCCGCCGTCGCCGCTTCATCCAACCGGAGGATGGACTTATTGCAGGCAGCCCGCGTCGATCACAGCCTGCACGCGCGCACCGAACTCGGGGCTGTTGAGGAAGCCGTAGTAGCGCGCATCGTTGCGGAAGTAGTACTGGGATCCCGGCGTGCTCACCTGGTTGATCCAGTACTGCACGCCCGCCACGTCCCCGCCGCGCCGCAGGAAGGAGTAGTACATGTCGGTCACGAATTGCGTGTTGGAGCGCGCGCGGTTGGTGTACTCCGTATTGAACATGAAGGCGGCCGAGATCTCGTCGACTTTCTGGAAGACCGGTCCGGCCCCTTGGCACTGCGCCGCGCGAAGCTGCGCCAGCCAGAAGTTGAAGGATGCCGTGTCAGGCAGGCGATTTAGGAGCCCGCGGAAGAAATCAACCACCATGTCCACCTCCGGCCGCGCCGCGGTGTTGCCGAAGATCGCCTGCGTGAACGCCCGGAACTCCGGGGAGAACATGAAGGAGAAAAGGACGACCTCGCGCGGCAAACCCATGGCGATCTGGCCCACCCAGTAATTCAGTCCGCCGGAATCGGGCGCGCGGTTGAAGAAGGTGTTGTAGAGGTCGGTGACGAAAGCGGTATCGCTCTTGCCCGCCGCGAGGTACTCGGCGGAGTTGAAGAAATAGCCCGCCATCACGAACCACGCTTCGTTGATGTTCACGCCGAGCGAGGCGAGACGCGCCGATTCGCTCCTCCAGAAGTTCTTGCCGTTCGCGTCGGGCTCGCGGTTGAGGATGGCACGGTAGTAATGGTCCACCAGCGACTTCTCGGCATGCGCGCAGAGCTGGATGGGTGCTATCGCGGTCGAGCTGTCGCTCGCCACGTGGATCTGGCCCATGTAGGGCTGGCTGCCATTGAGGTCGGCGGCGGTAGCGGGTGGCGAGAAGGTGACGTGGATCAAGCAGCTGGCGCCGGGCGCCACCGCCCCGCAGTCGTGGGCCATGGTGAACGCGCCGCCGGTCGAAGGTGTGACGCTCGTCACGTTGCGCGGGGCGCTGCCGACATTCGCGATGGTGAAGGTGCGTATCACGGAGCTCGTGCCCATCGAGCGCGTCTCGCACAGGGGCATTCCCGTCGGGCTCGCGACCAGCGACTCGGACGGCGGGACGAACACCGCCACGACGGATTTCGCCTGGTTCATCGTGACGGTGCACGTCGCAGTGCCGCTGCAAGCGCCGTACCACCCGGCGAAGCGCGCGGTTCCGGGGTTTGCCGTGAGCGTGACCACCGTCTGCTCCACAACGCTCGCGCTGCACGTGGTGCCGCAGTTGATGCTGGCGCCGGTCGCCGTCACCGTGCCCTCGGGCGCGCTCGCGCCCGCCTTCTCGACGGCGAGCGTGTGCATCGCCACGGCGGCCTGGCCCGAGTTCGGGTCGACCATGAGCGAAGAAGTATCGACCGCTTCGAAGTCGCCGCCGCGCAGGGCGTCGAGCTCGTGCAGCTGGTCGTTGTCCCATCCGGCGTTGGGGATGCCGGAGACGTACCAGGGCGAGCCGTTGTCGGCCAGGATGATGCCGTACGTCTTCATCGCCTGCGCGATCGCCCGCGCTTGCGGCGAGAACCCGCTGATGTCGTAGGAGGCCTTGAGCCGGAAGCGCGCGCCCATGGGCGGGAAGTTGGGATCATCGGTGTGGCCCGCCTGGTGGCGCGCCGGCCAGATGAAGCTCCGGTGCGTGCGCTGTGCGGTGAAACGCAGCGCGTGCTGGATCACGCCTGCCGCCACTTCCTCGTAGCGAGCCAGACCGGGGAAAATGGGCAGGCCCGCCGCGTCGGCGGAGGTCCACGTGCTGGGCCGCAGCGGCCCGTTCACGTTCAGGTTGTAGATCGCCCCCGAGCCTGCTGTCCAGCTCGCTCCGCCGTTCTGCGGGAACGAGTAGAACGTCTCGTACAGGATGCAGTTATCCCTATCGATGACGAGCACATGACGGTCGCCTTCGGCCTCGGGCGGGCCCACGCCTTCGATGGGGGCGTTCGGCGGGATCGGGTAGGGCCCCGGGTCGCTTTCGTCGTCGTAGTCGAATGTGACCGGCACCTTGGGCTGGGTGCCGTTCACGACCACGTACGGAATCCCGATCGGCGCGCCTTCCCACAACCCGGATCCGAAATCCATGTGGAACGGCCGAGTCGCGCCGGTAGCCGTCGAATTGACGTTGGCCACCCAAGCGCTCGATCGCGCATGCACCGGCAGGTGGTCCACCCGCGCATTCCACACGTTGTTCGCGGGAAACACGGGACAGCCTTCGATCGTCGGCGCGGCGAGGGCGCCGCAGGCGGTCGAGGCGAACAGGAATGCGGCGAGGCGCAACGATGTCATGGCAGGAATCGGCTCCGGTACTCGCTCGAGTTGAGGAAGCCGGCGATTAGCGCGGCGCCGCCGTTCCCTTGCTCGAGGTGCTGGACCCAGAACGAGAAGCCGCCGGGGTCGGGCGCGCGCTGCAACATCCCGGCGTACGCCATGGTGACATGGACCTCGGCCGCGGTGAGTAGCGAATATTCGGCACTTTCCGAGAAGCCGGCCATCACCTGGCCGCGGGTGCGGCGGCCCGAATCCAGCTCCGCAGTCCAGAACGCGCGTCCTCCCGCATCGGGTGCGCGGCCGAGCACGTTCTGGTAGATGCGATCGACGAACTGCCCGTTGTCCAGCGCGCCGTAGCGGCCTGCGAATTCAGCGCTCTGGGCGAAGAAGCTCGAGATGCCGTCCAGCGACTCGCCCGTCCGGTAGCGGGCGATCCAGAACTGCAGGCCGCCGTGATCGGGAATGCGCTGGAAGTATGCGAAATAGAGCCTGGCAACCGGCGCGATGAAGTTCCGGAACTCGGGCGACAGGAGGAAGAATTCGATCACGTTCGCGCGGGGATGGGTCCCGTTTGCCACCTGGGTGGACCAGAAGTCGATGCCACCCGCTTCGCCTTCGCGACCGAGGAAGTCGCGGTACTGTTGCATTGCGAAGAGTCGCGCATCGTCGAAGACGTCGTTGTCCTTTGCGAAGGGTGATCGCCCTTCGCGATACTCGACGATGTTCGTCATCCCGTCGCCGTCGGTATCCTCAGCCGGGTTCCCGGCGGTGGCGTCGCCGAAATATCGCGCCTCGAACCCGTCGGACATGCCATCGGCGTCGGCATCGGGCGCGACGATCCGAAGCACGCTTCCCTCCGTGTGATTGGCGACGTAGAGCTCTCCCGCCTCATCTTCACCGAACGTGCTCGGCGTGTTGAGCGTCGCCACGATGGCCGTCGACCATGCGCCGCCCGGGATGGGCAGGGCGGCCCACATCCGCCCACTCACGTAATCGGCATAGACGTAATGACCGCGCAGCTCGGGGAATGCGCGTCCGCGGTACCGATACCCGCCCGTGATGGAGAAACCGCCCGACGCATCGTGGCCATACTCGAGGATCGGGCGTGTATGGCCAGACAGTGAGCATCCGATGGGTGGGTCGTGGCAGCCCGTGCCCTCGAACACATGCCAGCCGAAGTTCTGTCCACCCGCCCCGCCGGCGGCGATGAAGTTCACCTCCTCGCGCGCGCCCTGGCCAACGTCGGCGATGAAGAGGTCTCCCGTCGTGCGGTCGAAGGCGATTCGCCAGGGGTTGCGCAGCCCGTAGGCGAAGATTTCCGGCCGTGCGCCGGACATGGACACGAACGGGTTCGAGGGCGGTATTCCATAAGGGGAACCGGAATCGACATCGATCCGCAGCAGCTTGCCGCGCAAGTCGGCCAGGTCTTGAGCGGCGTTGAAAGGATCGCCGCCACCGCCGCCGTCGCCGAGCGACACATAAAGGTATCCGTCCGGGCCGAAGGCGAGCTTGCCGCCGTTGTGGTTGGTGAACTGCGGATGCGGGACGCTCAGGAGCACGCGCCTCGACGAGGAATCCGCGGCGCCCGGATCGTTGGTCGAGCGAGCGTATTCGGCGACGACTACGTCATTGCCTCCAGCGGCTGCCTGGCTCGGCACTGTGTGGAGCACGAAAAACCGGCCGTTGGTGCCATACGCCGGGTGGAATGTGAGCGACAGCAATCCCATCTCCCCCCCCGAGAGCGTGACCGGGGTAAGGTCGAGAAACGGCGAAGAAACAAGGAGGCCTTCGCGAATGACGCGGATGCGTCCCGGCTGCTCCGCCACGAAGAGGCGCCCGCTGCCGTCACCGCAATGCACGATGTCCACCGGCGAGGCGAGCCCTGCGACCATCGGCGCGGTCGACACCAGGCCGGGATCGGCGAGCGCACCGTGTGCGGAAAGAAGTGCCGCTATGAGGGAAAGCGGTCGCGCAGGATTCATGGGCGGGAGTCTAAGACCCCCGCCACCTCAAAGGAAGCGTCCGCGGTATTCGGGCGATGCCAGGAATCCGTCGATGAGCGCCAGCCCGTTGTTTCCGCGATCGAGGTAGTCGACCCAATATGAGAACCCGCCACCATCGGGCCCGCGTCGCAGCATGCCCATGTAGATCATGGTCACGGCTACCTCATTTGCCACCAGCGCGCGATACTCGGCGCTCTCGGAAAAGCCCAGCATGACCTGGCCACGCGTGCGCGCGCCGCTCGCAAGCTGCCCGGTCCAGTAGGCGAGGCCCTGCGCATCCGGCGCGCGCCCGAGCACGTTGAGGTAGATCCGCGTTACGAACTGGGCGTTGTCCAGCGCGCCGTACTTTTGCGCGAATTCCGGGCTCGCGGCGAAGTAATTCGAGATGCCGTCGAGGGTGCCTTCGCTGCGGAAGCGCCCGATCCAGTACGCGAGTCCTGCGTAGTCCGGCACTCGAAGAAAGTAGGCGAAGTAAAGGCGCGCGACGGGCGAGATGGTGCCCTGGTATTCGCCCGAGTTGAAGAAGCTCTCGACTACCGCGCTTCGCGTCCGCGCGCCCGCGGCAATTTCGCCCGCCCAGAAATTCAGCCCGTCGGCGTCGCCCTCGCGGCCGAGGAAATCGCGGTACTGCTGCGCGGTGAAGAGGATGGGATCGGAGAAGACGTCGTTGTCCCGGACGCCCGAATTCTTCAGGCTCGCCGCCTCGATGCAATCCGGAATGCCGTCATGGTCGCCGTCGGTGGCCAGATTGCAAGTGCCAACCCACGAGGCGCGAAAATTCGCCACCGTATGGCGAATGCAATTGGTGCCACGCACGTCGTCCTGCTGGTTGTCCACGCCGCACGGCGCCGAGATGGCCCCGGACTGCGTGCCCTGGCACATGAGGTTGGGGCTCGAGAACTTCGGAACCGTGGGCCGGTGGTACGCCATGATCGTGCCGAAGCCGGTGCCCGTATTGTTGGTGCCCGCCTGGCCGCACAGGGACGAGGCCCCGCTGCCGCAGACGAAGTGGCCATAGGAATAGGAGGTGGAGCCCACGCCGCCGCCGGCATTCGGCCTGTCGTGCGCGTTGCCCAGGTTGTGGCCGAGCTCGTGCGCGGGAAGCGTGGCTCCCGGGAAGCGCCAATCGCCGCTCACCGAGTACATCCAGCGCGAGTCGCCCGAGGGCATGTTGCCGTTGCCGTCGCCATTGAGCCAGGCGATGCCGGAGATCGAGTTTCCGGTGGTGTTCTTGGGCCCCCGGAACATCGCCACCATGTCGGCGCCGTAGAAGTTGCGCAACGCGCCCACGTTGCGGAAAGGCCCAGAGCTGGCGGTGATCGCATCCAGCGCATCCGCATCGTCATCGCCGGATGCGCTCGCCGCCTGGTAGGCGACGTTCATCGTCGCGACGCGTCGGTACGTGACCGCGATGTTGCTCGCGGCATTGTACGAGTTCATCAGCGTGAAGATGTTGTTGAGCCGCGTTTCGGCGCCTGCCGGCCCGCCGTGGGTGCTCACGAAATCGGGCGTGATCACCGCGAGCACGTCGATGACGGCATGCTGCGTCGGCATGCCGTTGATGGCCGGACATGTCGCTTTTGGGCCGATCGTGGCCTCGTCTCGGCCCGGCGGAATGGGCGCGTCGTCGAGGTTTGCCGGCGGCGGCAGTTGCGCTTCCGAAGCCGTCTGGTCGAAGAGCCAGTCGTGGTCCGTGGTAGCCGGAACGACGCCCCAGGTCCCATCGGCCGTCTGGATCTGGGCATAGGTGCCTGCATCGCCGCTGGTACCCACGGCGCGCAATCCGGGGCGGCGGCCGTCGAGGACATCGCCCGACCAGGAGATGTCGCCGTTCTCGTGGCGCTCGATGCGCTCCAGCAGCACGCGCGCCTTGCGCCCGTTAGGCAGGTCCGCGTCGAGGACCCCGCCGGCGCCAAGCGCGATCACCGCCTCGCGATCGACGACGACCGGCGCTGGCAGGACCAGCGCCTCCGGGGCGCGCGCCGCCTTCGCCATCGGCAAAGTCTTGAAGAGGCTGGCGGCGAAGCTGTCCGCTGCCATTGCCAGTGCCGCGGCGAGCGCCGCGCTCCTTGTCCAGTCGATCGTTCGCATCATCCCTCGCTTATCATTCCGCCCTGATGATCAGACACTTGCAAACGCGCCAGCATCCGTTCGCGCCGACCGGCGTGGTTCCATCGGCCCACGCGCGAATGGCCCATCGCGTCGCCTGCAGGTGACAAATCCGGCGCCCACGATCGCGGTGGACCTTACGCCGCTGCTGCCTGGCGGCGAAAACGGTGGCGCCAAGGCGTTCACGCTCACGTTGCTGGGGGCGCTGGCCGCGGCGCGTCCCGCCGCGCGCTTCGAGCTGTTGACGCAAGCGGCATCCCACGAAGAGCTCGCCGTGCTCGAAGGGGGCAACATTCGCCGCGTGCTGGCGCTGGGCGCCGGCACGACGGCATTTCGTTCACGCGTGTTCGCGGCCGCCAGCTTCGCGATGAGGCATTCGCCGATCGGCTTGCGCACGCGAGTGGCGCGTTTGGGTTACCGGATCCATTCGCTGCTGAAGAGCGGCGCCGGTGGGCTGCCGGACGGCGTGCGCGCCGACCTCCTCTTCTGTCCGTTCACCGCTCCCGCATTTCATTCTCCCGAGAGGCCGACCGTCTGCACGGTCTACGACCTGCAATACGTGGCCTATCCGCAGTTCTTCGCGGTCGAAGATGTGGTCCTGCGCGAACGAGCCTTCAGCGACGCAGGCCGCAGCGCCACATTGCTCGCCGCGATTTCCGACTTCGCGCGCGAATCGGCGATCCGACACGGCAAGCTCGAGCCCGCGCGCGTGCGCACGATCCTCCTTCGCATGGCGCGAGCGGGTGGCACCGCGGACGCCCCGGCGCTCCTGGCTCGACTGAAGCTCGAGCCGGGCGCGTACCTGTTGTACCCGGCGAATTTCTGGCGCCACAAGAACCACGAGATGCTGCTCACGGCGTTTGGGCTCGCGGCGAGCACTCTCGATGTGCGAATCAAGCTCGTCTTCACAGGGACCGAGGGGTCGCGGCAGCGCGCCATGCTGGAGGCCGCCCGCGCGATGGGACTTGGCGGGCGCATCGTGCATGCGGGTTACCTTCCCGGCGAGGAAATGCACGCGCTCATGTCGGCAGCCGGGGCGCTGGTCTTTCCTTCGCTCTACGAAGGTTTCGGGCTTCCAGTCACCGAGGCCATGGCGCTCGGCGTGCCGGTGGCTTGCTCCAACACGACCGCGTTGCCCGAAGTCGCAGGCGACGCCGCCCTGCAGTTCGATCCACGCAAGCCCGAGGAAGTGGCCGCGGCCATCGTGTCAGTCATGACGGACTCCTCGCTGCGTGCGCGCCTCGCGCAGGCAGGGCGCGAGCGTGCGCTGGAGTACATCGACACGGCGCGCATGGCGCGGGAGTATTGGGAGCTTTTCGACGAGGCGATGTCACGTTCCGCGGGGCGCACGTGAAGGGCCTCGAGGGCGTTTCGGTCGGCCTCAACGCCATCCCGCTGGTCACGCCGCTTACCGGCATCGGCCGCTACACCTGGCAGCTCGCGCACGAGCTGCGGGGGCTGCTGGCCGAACCGCCGCAGCTGTTCTATGGCGGCGATTGGAGCACGGACATGCGTCCCCCACCCGCTCCGCAGCCTGTCACGATCGAACGACGCGTGCGCCGCGCCTTCCCGATGGGCTTCGAGATCGCGCGCGCGTTGCAGCAGCGCCGCTTCGACGCCGGGGTACGCGCGTTGGGCATCGGCCTCTATCACGAGCCCAATTTCCTCGCTTTCCGCTTCGATGGCCCCACGGTCGTGACCGTGCACGACCTTTCATGGGTACGGCATCCCGAGACCCATCCGCGCGAGCGCGTACGCGTGATGAATACGCAGATGCCTCGAGTGCTGCGCGAGTGCAGGCACGTCGTGGCCGACTCGGAATTCACGCGCGGAGAAATCATCGCCCATTACGGGCTGGCGCCGGGAAAGGTGAGCACCGTGCACCTGGGTGTGGACGCCGGCTTTCGCCCGCTGGGCCCGGAGCAGTGCGCGCCCGTGCTCGAGCGCCACCAACTGGGCTTCGGTTCGTATGTGCTGCACGTGGGCACGCTTGAACCCCGAAAGAACCTCGTCACCGCCGTAGACGCGTTCATGCGATTGCCGCAGCCGACGCGGCAGCGCTACCCGCTGGTGATCGCCGGCATGGCGGGATGGGGCCGCGACGGCGTTTCCTCCCGCCTGAAGGCGCTCATGATGAGCGGCGAGGCGCGTCTTGCAGGGTTCGTGCCGCAAGGGGAGATGCCCGCCCTGTATTCCGGCGCGCGCGCCTTCGTCTATCCGTCGCTGTACGAGGGCTTCGGGCTGCCGCCGCTGGAATCGATGGCTTGCGGCGTGCCGGCAATCGTTTCCGACCGCGCCTGCCTGCCGGAGATCGTCGGGGATGCCGGCTTGCAAGTTGCCGCGCTCGATGTGGCCGCTCTGTCGGAGGCTCTCCGCTCGCTGCTTGCCGACGATGCCCTCCATGAACGCCTCTGCATCGCCGCCCGTCTGCGAGCGAAGGCGTTCACCTGGCGGCGTTGCGCTGAAGCTACCGTCGCCGCTTATTGCAAGGCACTGGCGACCTAGCTTTTCGGCCGCCTGCTGCGTCGCCATATCCCGACGTAGGCGCGACTCCTACACAAGCCTCAGCCAGCGCCGACAGATGCGCGGCTGGGCCGTCCCGATGATGTGGACTCCCATTTAGCCTCACGTAGGAATCGTCATGCACGTACGCAATTTTTCGATGCGCAGCGCGCTCTGCGCCGTGTTCCTCATGATTATCACGGCGGCGCAGGCCCAGACCGTGCAGGCGCCCGTGGCGGTCGGCAGCCAACCTGTCGCCATCGCGGTGAATCCGGTGACCAACAAGGTGTACGTCGCCAATCGGGGGTCGAATACCGTCACGGTCATCGACGGCGCAACCCGGGCTACGACCACCGTGAACGTCGGCGCCGGGCCGACGCACATCGCGGTCAACCCGGAGCGCAACCGGATCTTCGTGGGCAACGTGACCGCAGCCAGCGTGAGCGTCATCGACGGCTCGACCGACACCGTGGTCGCCACCCTCGCCACCGGCGGCGCGGGCTGGACCGCGGTGAACCCGCTCACCGACCGCGCTTACGTCCTGCGCACCAGCACGGCGGATGAGGTCAACGTCCTGCAAGGTGACGGTTACGCGCTCACGTCGGCCACTCGTTCCTATACGCCCGTGGCGCTCGCCATCAACCCGGTCAACAACTATCTATATATCGTCCACCAGACCACGGGGGACATCGTGGCCCTGGACGTTACGAACAGCGTGCCGTATCCCCCACGTGTGTGTCCCGATGGCATGGGCGGGATCCGCCCCTTCGATGAGCACGAGGCGGATCCGCCTCCGTGCATCAACGTGCCGGACACGCCGGTCGCGGTGGCCATCAACCCCGTGACCAACACCGTGTATGCGGTGAGCTCGACGCCCACCAACCAGATCTCCGTCATCAACGGAACCAACCACACCTTTGCTTCTTTGTCCCCGCCCGGCGTGGGCAGCCTGGCGCGCGCCATCGCGGTCAACCCCCTCACCAACAAGATCTATGCGGCTTTCGATGCGCACGTGGTGGTAGTGGATGGCGCCACGCAAGCGATGACGGTGATCCCGTCCGGTGCCGCAGGTAGCGGCCCGGTCGCGATCGGCATCAACATCTCGACGAACCGTATCTACGTCCCCAACGCCAACGGCACGCTGACCGTCATCAACGGCGCCGACAACGCCGCGAGCACGCTTGCCATTCCGGCCGGCGCGAACTCGATCGCGGTCAATCCCGTGACGAACGTGGCCTACGTGCTCGGCAACGAAGTGACCCCGATCGTCGGCGCAGGCACCGACGTGGCGCAGTCGTCGCCCATCACCACGTCGATTACGCCGCTGCCCTCGAATACGACGAACCCCACCGGCGCGATCAACCTGCAGGTGAGCAATACCTTCACCCCGGCCGCGCTCGCCGGAGTGCGCAAGGTGTACTACCGCTTCGACACGCTCGATGGTCCATGGCAGGTCGCGAGCGGCAGCGGTCCTTTCACCGCGAGCTTTACCGGTCTTTCAGTAGGCGCGCATACGCTCTACGCCTTCGCGACCAACGGCCTGGACGCCCCGAGCTTCAATACGACGCCGCAGCACACGCCACTCGTCGGCCGCATCGCGTCGTATGCATTCACGGTCAGCGGCGCCGCGCCGGCGACCCCCCAGGCGTCGCTTTCGCCGACCTCGATAGACTTCGGCGCGCAGTCGATGGGGACCACATCCCCGCCGCGAACCATCACGGTGACGAACGTAGGCGGGGGCACGCTCACCATCACCGGCATTGCCGCCAGCAGCCAGTTCGCCCAGACCAACGACTGCGGCTCCGTCGCTGCGGGTGCCAGCTGCGCCATCACCGTCACGTTCAACCCGGCGGTGGCGGAGGGCGGCCTCAACTCCAGCGTTGCCGTCAACGGGACCTTGACCGTCTCAAGCAATGGGACCGGCAGCCCCAACGCGGCGACGCTCACCGGTAGCGCCGAGAAGTCCTTGGTGATGCACTACTACCGGTCCATTTTGAGACGCGATCCGGATTCGAGCGGCAAGGCGTTCTGGGAGTCCGAGGCGCAACGTCTCGCTTCCCTCGGCGCGAACCCGATCGAAGCGGTGTACGCCATGGCCAGCTCGTTTTACAACAGCCCTGAATACGCCGCATTCAACCGGAGCGATAGCGCATACATCACGGATCTCTACAGCACGTTCTTCAACCGCGCACCCGACTCCGGAGGTTTGAACTACTGGACGGGGCAACTGGCCGCGGGCCTGCCGCGCGAGGTGCTGCTGCTGCAATTCATGTTCTCGAGCGAGTTCCGCGCCTTCGCCGCGGGGATCTTCGGCAACACCGCCGCGCGCGCCGAGGTGGACGTGGTGATGGACTTCTACCGGGGTATGCTCGGGCGGCTTCCCGACAGTAGCGGCTTCACCTACTGGGTTGGGCAGTTCCGAACCGCCCAGTGCCAGGGTGCCGGCGCGGTGTACCAGGCGGTCCAGGCGATTTCGGCGCAGTTCCAGTTCGGCGGGGAATACGCGGCCCGCGGTCGTACCAACGCCCAGTTCGTGGCCGACCTTTACAACTCGTTCCTTCGCAGGGGCGGCGAAACGTCTGGCGTGCGCTACTGGGTCGACGAGTTGGATGCCGGGCGCCAGACTCGAAACGATGTTCGCATCGCGATCGTGAACACTCCCGAGATGAACAGCCGGGTGAATTCGGTGGTGGCGCAGGGCTGCCTGCAGTAACTGCGCGGGGCCGTTAGCGCCGTACGAAACCGGGGACTGGCACCTTTTCAACGGCCTGAAAGGCTGTAGTGAAAAAAGTGTCCGTCCCCGGTAAGCTTCGCCCGCGATGCGCATCGGGTACGACATTTCGCAGGCGGGCAGGGGGAAAGCGGGGTGCGGTCATTTCGCACACGCGATGCTCGCGGCCATGCTCGATCGCCGCCCAGGGCACCACCTCACGCTGTATTCGAGCTTCGGCGACTTCTATTTCGACCCGTCGATGGGTCTCGCCCGCCCCTATCGGGGGCGAAACGTAGGCTACGGACCGCGGCATTTTTCGAGGAATTCCGCGGCCGCTTTCTGGAATTCGCCGGGCCTGGAGCAGGCGCTCGGCAATCCCGACATCGTCCACGCCAACAACTTCTGGTGTCCGGCCCCGCTCGCGCAGAGCCGTCTCGTGTACACCTGCTACGATCTCGGTTTCACGGTCGATCCGGGCTGGACGACCGAGGCGAACAGGGTCGGTTGCTTCCAGGGCATGTTCCGCGCGGCAGTCGCCGCTGACTGGATCGTCGCCATCTCCGAGGCCACCCGCGAGCACTTCCTGCGCACCTTTCCGCATTTTTCGGCCGAGCGCGTTCGCGTGATCCATCCTACTTCCCGTTTTACAGACCTGTCGGCGCAGGGCCGCAGGCCACGCGGCCTGGATATGCTCGAGCAAGGAAACTTCCTCCTGAGCGTCGGCACGATCGAGCCGCGCAAGAACCACCTGGGCTTGGCGCGTGCCTACGCGCGATACCTCGCCCTCGGAGGCAAGCCGCGGCCCGTCGTGTTCGCGGGCGGGCGAGGTTGGCTCATGGGGGAATTCGCACGGGAGCTGTCGAAACTCGGCATCAGCGGGCACGTTGCGATGACGGGCTACCTGCCCGACGATGAGATCGCCTGGCTCTACCGCAACTGCCTGGCTCACCTTTATCCGTCGTTTTTCGAAGGCTTCGGGCTTCCAGTGCTCGAAGGCATGCAGTTCGGCGCGCCCACCATTTGCTCGAACACCACGGCGTTGCCGGAGGTCGCGGGCGAGGCCACGATCCTGCTCGCGCCCGAGGACACCGAAGCCTGGGCGCAAGCGATGCTCGCCCTGTCGAACGATGCGCCGAAGCGGCAGTGGATGGCGGCTGCCGGGCGCGCTCGCGCCGCGCAGTTCAACCGCCAGGCAAGCGCCGCGGCGATGGTGAGCCTCTACGAGGAAGCCGCAGCGGCCCCGAAGCGTGTCGCGCACCAAATCGCGGCATGAAGCGCGCCCTCATCACCGGCATCACCGGGCAGGACGGCTCGTTCCTGGCTGAATACCTTCTCGAAAAGGGCTACAAGGTTTTCGGCTTCGCGAGGCGAGACAGCTGGTTCCGCCCGAACTGTTCGAGCCACCTTGCCGATCGCATCGACGTGCTTTTCGGAGACATGGGCGAAGGCGTGGATATCGCCACCGCGATCCTCGATTCGGAGCCCGACGAGGTGTACAACCTCGCCTCGCAATCGCGGCCCGGAGAGTCCTGGGCTCGAGCGCCGGAGACTCTCGTCGTCAATGGCCTGGGCGCCATTCGCCTTTTCGAGGCGTTGCGACATCATCGGCCGCAGTGCCGCGTCTACCACGCTTCGTCTTCGGAGATGTTTGGGCAGGCCGTGGTGACGCCGCAGAACGAGGACACGCCTTTCAATCCGGTGAACCCGTATGCGGCGGCGAAGGTATATGCCCACCAGATGGTGCGCATCTACCGAGGCAGCTATGGCCTCTTCATCTCGAGCGGCCTGCTTTTCAACCACGAAAGCGAGCGCCGGCCGGTCCACTTCGTGACGCAGAAGGTTGCCTACGGGGCCGCGTGCGCATCTTTGGGAATCTCGGATTCGCCCGACCTGAACGAGCGCGGCCGGCCCATCGTCGAGGGGGGCAAGCTCGCGCTCGGAAACCTCGAGATCTCGCGGGATTGGGGCTATGCGGGCGATTTCGTGCGCGCCATGTGGCTCATGCTGCAACGCGAGCAGCCGGACGACTTTGTGATCGGCACGGGGAAGCTTCATACTTTGCGGGACTTGTGCGAGACCGCTTACCGCAGCGTGGGCCTCGACTGGCGCGATTGCGTCGTGAGCGACCCGGGGCTGGTCCGGCCCCTCGAGTCGGCGCAGCTCCTGGCCGATGCGTCCAAGGCCCGGCGCGAGCTGGGTTGGGCCCCCACGGTGAGTTTCGAGCAGATGGTGCAGAAAATGGTGGCGGCGCAGGCCGCCCACTTGCAATCCAACCGAGGCAACGAATGAAAAAGGCGCTCATTACCGGTATCACCGGCCAGGATGGCTCGTATCTCGCGGAGATGCTGCTGGGGAAGGGCTACGAGGTCCACGGCATCAAGCGGCGCACCTCGCTCTTCAACACGGACCGTATCGACCACCTGTACAAGGATCCGCACGAGAAGGGTGTGAAGCTCTTCCTGCATCACGGGGACATGACCGACAGCTCGAGCCTGGTCCGCATCATCCAGACGGTCCTTCCCGACGAAATCTACAACCTCGCCGCCCAGTCACACGTGGCGGTGAGCTTCGAGGAGCCCGAGTACACCGCGAACTCCGACGCCATCGGCGCGCTGCGCATCCTCGAGGCGATCCGAATACTGGGACTCGAGAAGAAGACGCGCTTCTACCAGGCGTCCACCTCGGAGCTATACGGCCTGGTGCAGGAGATCCCGCAGAAGGAAACGACGCCCTTCTATCCTCGCAGTCCCTATGCGGTGGCCAAGCTCTACGCATACTGGATCACGATCAATTATCGCGAGGCGTACGGCATCTACGCCTGCAACGGCATCCTCTTCAACCACGAGAGCCCGCTGCGCGGCGAGACCTTCGTCACGCGCAAGATCACGCGAGCGCTCGCCCGCATCAAGCTGGGTCTCCAGGACTGCCTCTACCTCGGAAACCTCGACGCCAAGCGCGACTGGGGGCACGCGAAGGACTACGTCGAGATGATGTGGCTCATGCTGCAGCAGAAGCAGGCCGAGGATTTCGTGATCGCAACCGGAGAGCAGCACAGCGTGCGCGACTTTGTCGAGGCGGCCGCGCGTGAAGTCGGCATCAAGGTCGCATGGAAAGGCAAGGGCGCCGAGGAGAGGGGCTTCGACGCATCCGGCAAGTGCATCGTCGCCGTGGATCCGCGCTATTTCCGCCCGACGGAGGTGGAGACCCTGCTCGGCGATCCCACCAAGGCGAAGGAGAAGCTGGGTTGGGTGCCGAAAATCCGCTTCGCCGAGCTGGTCGAGGAGATGATGCGCGAGGACCTCAAGTCGGCCGAGCGCGACGAGCTGGTGAAGAAGCACGGCTTCGCCGCGTACGACTACCACGAGTGAGCAGGGTCTTCATCGCCGGCCATCGCGGCATGGTGGGCTCGGCGATCGTGCGTGCGCTGGAGCGGCGCGGCGGCAACTACGACATCGTGGTGCGCGGCCGCGAGGAGCTCGACCTCCTCGAGCAGGCCGCGGTGCACGACTTCTTCGCGCGCGAGCGCCCCGACATCGTGGTGATGGCAGCGGCGAGGGTGGGCGGCATCCACGCCAACGACACCTATGCCGCGGACTTCATCTACGAAAACCTCATGGTCCAGGCGAACGTGATCCACGAGGCCTGGCGGGCGGGCGTGCGCCGGCTCCTTTTCCTGGGATCGAGTTGCATCTACCCGCGTGATGCGGCGCAACCGATGAAGGAGGAGGCGCTCCTCACCGGAAAGCTCGAGCCGACCAACGAGCCCTATGCCATCGCAAAGATAGCCGGCATCAAGATGTGCGAGTCGTACAACCGCCAGCATGGCACCGATTTCCGCAGCGTCATGCCCACCAACCTCTACGGCGAGGGCGATAACTACCACGCCGAGAACAGCCACGTGATCCCGGGGCTGATCCGCCGGTTCCACGAGGCGAAGGAGGCGCGCGCCGAAAAAGTGGTGATGTGGGGGACCGGCACGCCGCGCCGCGAGTTCCTCTACGTGGACGACATGGCCGAGGCGAGCCTGCACGTGCTCGAGCTCGACAAGGCGATATATGACGCGAGCACCCAGCCGCGGCTTTCGCACATCAACGTGGGCTCCGGCGAGGACATCAGCATCCGCAGCCTCGCCGAGCTGGTCGGCAAGGTAGTGGGCTACAACGGCCGCATCGAGCAGGACCTTGCCAAGCCCGACGGCATGCCGCGCAAGCTCATGGACGTGAGCCGCCTCAAGGCCCTCGGTTGGAGGCCGCGGGTGGGCCTCGAGGAGGGCCTGGCGCTGGCCTACCGTGACTTTCTCAAGAGTCCGCGCAGGTAATCGGTGTCTCCACCGCGCCTCACGATCGCGGTTCCCTCGTTCAACCAAGGACGTTTCCTCGACTGCGCGCTCGAGTCGATCTTCCGCCAGGAGCTCGCCACCGAAGTCTTCCTGATGGACGGGGGGTCCACGGACGGGACGCTCGAGGTCATCCGAAAGTGGGAGCCGCGCCTGGCCGGCTGGCGCAGCCGGAAGGACGAGGGCCAGTCCGCGGCGATCAATGAAGGCCTGGCACTAGGCAGCGCGCCCTTCGTGTGCTGGCTGAATAGCGACGATTGGTACCTGCCTGCCGGGCTCGCCAAGCTGCTCGCTGCCCTCGAGGCAAATCCCCAGGCGCCCATGGCCTACGGCCGCGCCTGGAACTACGCCGAGCGCAACGGGCGCACGACGCCGGTGTTCGTGCGCCCGTTCGACGAGCGACTCATGGCGCAACTCAACCTGGTCTCGCAGCCGGCAACGCTGATTCGTCGCAGCGCCTGGCAGGCTGTGGGCGGCGCCGACGCGAGCCTGCACATGGCGATGGACTACGACCTCTGGTGGAGGCTCTATCGCAAGCTGGGCGCCCCCGCGTTCGTGGACGACTTCGTCGCCGTCAACCGTGAGCACGGCGGCACCAAGACGAGCAGCCAGCGGGCACTTCACTATCGCGAGGCGATGGCCGTGGTCAAGAGGTATTACGGGCGCGTGCCGCTCAAGTGGTACCTGGCGCAGCCTTACGCGGTCTGGTGGAGGACGCTGGTGGGGCGCTGAGGGGACAACCTCCTCGATCTTCTGGATGCGTGAAGTTATTACTTGCGGTACCGTGGACTGGCCCCGCAGCCGCTGTATCACACCGTGAAAAACAAGAACTGGAAATCCATCCGCATCCTCGCCTTGGCATTTGCGCTGACGTGCGCCCAATGGGTAAATGCGGCAATTGGCGTGGGATCGACCGTGATCACGTCTTCGGGCAGTTTCATTCGCTCCACGGCGAGCACGGCATCGTCCTCGAACATCCTTTGTACGGCGGCGGCAGGTACCACTGGAACGGTGCAGAGCGGTCCTTATAGCGGCAGCAGCTTGACGTGGTGGATCGTGACATGGCCTTCAGCGTGCGCGGGCTACATCGCGCAGACGTCCTCAATCACCGAGGTGGTTAGGTTCACCAGCATCTCGCCTAGCTCCACCTCATGTACGAGCGCACCTTGCGAAAAGGCTTTTACGCTCGGGGGGCGCGGGTTCGACAGCGTCAATCGGGTGAGCTTCGTCTGGAGTGGTGCAACGAGCGGCAGCGCCACCTGGAACAAGGGCGACAGCAACTGGAATGGCAAGGTAGACGTCAACAGCGCAACGAGCATGACGATCCAGCCGACGGTCGCGGCAGTGGGCGACCCCTCGGGAACGACCACCTGGACAGTGTCCCTTCGCGCTTCGAACGGCACGGTGGACAGCCGCAACTTCACGGCAAGCTACACGGCTCCGTCCCCCTTCAGCTTCACGAGCCTCAGTCCTACCAGCGTTACCTGCTCGAGCGCGCCTTGCAGTCGCACCTTCACCTTGGGGGGTACTGCGCTCAACACCGCCAATCGTGTGACTTTTTCATGGACCGGCGTCACGAGCGGCAGTGACGTCTGGAACCAGGGAGACTCCGACTGGAACTCGAAGGTCAACGTTTCCAGCGCGAGTGCAATGACAATTCAACCGACTGTCGTCGCCTCTGGGGATCCATCGGGGAACACCACCTGGACCGTCGCCTTGCGAAGCTCGAGCGGCACTACTCTCAGCCGTACCTTTGCGGTGAGCTACAACCCGCCATCGTTGAGCCTGTCGGCCATTTCGCCAACGAACGTGGCATGCACTTCGGCGCCCTGCAGCAAATCGTTCAACCTGACAGGCACCGCGCTTGACGGCGTCACCACGATCGCTTTCGGATGGTCGGGGACGACGAGCGGGAATGCTAGCTGGAACAAGGGAGACGCCGATTGGAACTCGAAGGTGAGCAACATCTCCGCGACCGGCATGACGGTAACACCGTTGGTGGTTGGCGCTGCGGACCCCGCGGGAACGACGAGCTGGGGCATCACCCTCGCCAATGAGAGCGGCGCCACCGCGAGTCGGACCTTCTCGGTCGCCTATTCGCCCACGCCGGTGACGCCTTCGGTGAGCAGCATTAGCCCTACGACACTGCTCGCGAATCGGGGACCGCAATCCCTCACCCTGATCGGAGGCGGTTTTTCCGCCGGTAACGTGGTGCACTACATGGCTGGCGGGACGTCATCATGGAGTACGGCGACGGGTGCAATCGTGAACAGCTCCGGCCAAATCAGCGCGAGCATCAACCCGGGATCCGCCGCGAACACAATCCAGATCCGAGTGTGCCGCTCGTCCAGCGCGACTTCGGCCTCGGATTGCTCCACGCCACGAAGTGTCGCGGTGGTCGTCCAGGCGCTCGTCGCACCTTCGCCATCGCAGCCCTCCGGGATGATTTCCACGCTCGCGCCCACGTTCCAATGGAGCGGCGGTTCGGGCGCTTATTACCTCGTCACCGTGCGGAACATCGGCACGGGCGTGGCCTACACCAGTCCGCAGCTGCCCATGGGATCCACGAGCTGGACCATTCCCCCGGGATTCATTGTCGCTAACGGTTCCTACCGCTGGGATATTGCGGCGTGTCCAGTAGCCGGCGGCGGATGCGATAGCGGGTTTGCACTCAGCACCAAGCTCCAGTTTTCAACCGGATCGATGACCGCGCTGTCATCGCCAACGCCTCTCGCGCCGAGTGGCGATGTCGCCGCCCGGCCGGTATTCACTTGGTCGGCTGTAGACGGGGCGGCGAGCTATCTCATCAAGATCACCGACCGAGCCACGCGCTCTTTGGCTTACTCGGCGGTCGTTCAGGGCACGGCCTCATCATGGCCGCTACCCGCGGGTGCCGTGGCGGAGCGCAAGGCGTACGACTGGAACATCGCGAGCTGTGCGGCCTGGGGAGACCAATGCGCGGCTCCCAGTGGCAGCAGAAGATTCGCGGTCTTTCCTTACGTGCCCCCCGTGGCGACCGAGCCGGTCGCCGCAGCCTCCTCGCAGCCAAGCCCAAACTGGATTGTGGTGGTGCACGGCTGGCAGGCATCGCCGGCGGCTTGGCCCGATACGTTGGTCCGGCTGATCTGTGAGCGCCTCGGCAGCTCGTACGGCGGCCGGGAGATTGGGGATCCGGCCTGGGTGTCGCGGCAATGCCGAAGCGCATCCGGTTGGCGAGTCGTGTCCTATGACTGGACGGAGCAAGCCGACTGCCCGCCCACCAGCCTCAAGTGCTCGAGGCCCGGTCCGTGGGGAGCGCTCGTGAATGCCAAGCAATTGGGCGCCGAGCTCGGGGACTTCCTCGTTACCCAGTCGCCTCAGTTCGTCCACCTGATCGGGCATAGCGCGGGCTCCATGGTGGCGCATCGCGCGAGCGAGCGGTTGAAGGGGCGCGCACGCGTGGTTGCATCGTTCCTCGACTCATTCTGCGGGACGGCGATCACGAATTGCTCCTATGGCGAGCACGCGGATTGGGCGGAACAATATGTGGATTCCAGGGCGTTGCTCGACATCATCGGCCTTGGCGAGGACGAGAGCCGCACGGAGGAGTATTACGGCTCGACGAACTGGACGCTGTCGAGCGCTTTCAACTTCGATGTGACGGACGAGGACGCGCGAAACGAGAGCGGATTGACGGGCGAGGCGCTTGCGCAGCAACGCCACTCTTGGCCCTATCACTACTACATCAATAGTGCGATCGGAACCCCCCTGACCTTCGGGTATCCGCTGAGCGGCGCAGCCGCGTCCGAGGCGGGCGGCTTCGATGCCGCTTCCCTGATCGCGAGTCGTCAATCGGCATACCCAGCCAACAGGCGGTGCGAAATGGTGTCCGCCACTTCATGCCCGCTGACGTTGCAATCGCAGGTGAGGCGCATAACGACGAATATCGCAAGCTCCGTCGCTGACTCCCTGCTCCGCTCCAGAACCCCGTGTCCCCAGGGCACCTCGGTCCCAGGCGGGGGGCTCGTGGCTGGCAGCACACCCACGGTGATCGGGGTATGTGCGCCGTCGCCGGTTGCTCCCACGGACCGTTCCCCGAAGGCGAGTGGCCAGCTCGAACAGGCGAGCGTGTCCACGGAGTTCACGTTGTCGGAGCCGTCGCACCACATGCAGTTCGACTTTCAATTCCTCGGTGCGGGGGACGGTGTCTTCTCGTTGCTGGTGGACGACTTGCTCTACTTCGTTGGGCGCCGTTCGACCTATGGGACCGCCGTTTCGGACAGCGCCAAGATAGACATCAGCGGGCTGCTTCCGGGAACTCACACGATCACCGTGATCGTCGACGCGTACGGAACGATTCCGTTGCAGCTTTCCATACAGAACCTGCGCTTCTTGCGCAGCTCGGTGGCACCGGAGTCGACGGATACGGCTCCCGATGCGTTTGTTTTTCCTTCCTTGGACCGTGCCTCGCGCGCGGCCGTCGCAACGTCGGCAATCTCAGCGATCACCGGCATCAACGCACCCAGCACGGTGTCTGTTTCGAATGGCGAGTACTCCATCGGCTGCAACGGCATCTTTACGACACTGCTTGGGGAGATACGCGACGGAGAAGCGATCTGCGTGCGGCATACGACCGCATCGGCGGCGTCGACACCCACGACGACGGTATTGAACGTGGGGGGCGTCACGGCCTCGTTCGTCAGCATCACGGAGCCAGATGGCGCTCTGACGGTGAGCGCCACTTCTCTCGCCTTCGGCGGCCAATCAACCCTCACGACCGCGCCGCCGCAAACCGTGGTGATCAGTAATGCCGGATCGACGACGCTGACCATCGAGCAGATCACGACGACCGACGCTGCTTTCGGCGTAACCCACGATTGTGGAACTCTTCCGCGGATCTTGGCGGCGGGCGCCGCATGCAATGCGACCGTTACCTTCATGCCGTCCACCGACGGGGCGGCTAGCGGAATACTGCGGATCGTGACGCCGCTTCTGGCGACGGAAGTAAGCCTGACTGGCGCCGGCGAGCGATCGCTCGTCACGCATTACTACCAAGCCATCCTCCAGCGCAGCCCGGACGCTGCCGGCAAGAGCTTCTGGGAGAGCGAGGCCGCGCGCCTCACCGCCCTCGGCGTCAACATCAACGAGACCTGGTTCGTGATGGCCGGCTATTTCTTCAACAGCGCCGAATACCTGGCCGCGAACAAGAACGATACCCAGTTCGTCACCGACCTCTACAACACCTTCTTCAACCGCGGGCCCGATGCGGGCGGCCTCGTCTACTGGGTGGGCCAGATCCAGGGCGGCCTGCCGCGCGAGGTGGTGCTGTTCTCGTTCATGTTCTCGAGCGAGTTCCGCACATTCACCCAGGGAATCTTTGGCAACACGCTGGCGCGGCCCGAGGTGGACATGGTGGTCGACTTCTTCCGCGGGCTCCTGAACCGCCTTCCCGACACCGCGTCGTTCAACTACTGGTTGGGTCGGCTGCGCACGGCGCAGTGCCAGGGCGCGGGGCCGGTGTATCAAGCCGTGGACGACATTTCGGCGGCGTTCATGTTCAACCCGGAATACACCAATCGCGCGCGCAGCAACACGCAGTTCGTGACGGACATGTACTACTCGTTCCTGCGCCGGGGAGGCGACGTGGGCGGCGTGGGTTACTGGATCAACGAGCTCGGCTCCGGCGCGCGATACCCGAACGACGTGCGCTACTTCGGGTTCCTGAACAGCCCCGAGTTCGGCGCACGAGTCCAGGCGGTGATCGCCGCCGGGTGCGTGCAGTAGCCATCACTCCGGCACCTTGTCCAGGTCCCCCGCGACGATCACGTTCAGCCGGTCGGCGTGGAAGTACTTCTTCATCGCCGCGTTCGCCTGCGCCGTGGTCACCGCCTTGATGCGCCGCGGAAACTCGTCGAGATAGCGCGGGCCGAAACCGAACTTTTCCGCCGCGACCAGCGCGTTGGCGATGCCCGCGTTCGAACCCAGGTTCACCTGGTAATTGCCGGCAAAGAAACTCTTCTGCGCTTCGACTTCGGCCTCGGTCGCGCCCTCGCGTGCGTACTGCTCGATCACCTCTCGCGTGGACTTCATCGCCTTGGCGAGGTTCTGCGGCGCGACGTTAACGTCGGCGAACCACAGCCCGTCGAGCTCATCGGTCATCAGGTAGCGCGAGTAGATCTGGTAGGTGAGGCCCTCGGTATCGCGCACCCGCTTGCCCAGGCGTGACGAGAGCGCCGTCTGGCCGAGCGCTGCGTTGGCCACGAGCGCCGCTTCATAGTCGCTGTCGGTGCGGCGAAGGCCGCTCGCGGTGCCGAAGATGAGGTTCATGTTCGCCTTGCCGCGCATCGTGACTGCCTCGCGCACCGGGGATGCGCCAGCTTGCGCGCGCGGCACCCGGGCGAAAGAAATGCGCTCGCCGCGCGGGATGCCGCCGAGCGCTTTTTCCACCAGCCCGTGGGCCTTCGCCGCGTCCACGTCGCCCACGATGGCGATGATCAAATTCGCGCCGCTGTACCGCGCGGAATGGAAGGCGCGAAGGTCCGCTTCGCCCAGCGCCGTGACATTGGCGACCTTCTCCTCGCGCGTCGGGGCGTAGTAGGGATGCTCCCTTGGATAGACGACCTGGCGCAGCCGCTGCTGCGCGCGCTGGCCGGTGTTGTCGTCTGCGCGCAGGTAGTCGGTCTCCAACTCCTTTTTCGCCTTGGCGAGCTCCTCGGCGCCGAAGGCGGGATTGCGCAGCTCGTCGGCGAGCACTTCGAGGAGCAGCGGCAGGTCGCGCGCCATGCCGTTCAGGCTCAGGTTCGCGTCGTTGAGCGCCGTGACATAGGTGCGCGTGGCGCCGACGTCATCGAGCAGGGCGCCGATCTGCTCCTTGGTGCGCGACTTCGTGCCGCGCTGGAGCATCTTGGCCGTGAGCGCCGGCAGCGCCGGCTTGCCTGCGGGTGCGGCAGTGTCGCCCGCGAGCGCGATGCCGCGAATGGCCACCGTCGGGACGGCGCGATTCTCGACCACGTCGACGATGATCCCGTTCGCAAGAACCCTCCGGGAAGTCCGCTGCGCGAAGGAACGCTTCTCGGCCTCGGGCGCGGCGGCCGCCGACTGAGTGGCTTTTTCCGGCGCGCTCGCGGGCAATGTAGTCGGCACGACGGCCGCAATTTCGGGCCGCTTCGGGGCGGCTCCGGGCACGAACCAGCCGACCGTGGCCTGCTCGTTCACGAGGTAGCGCGCCGCGACGCGCTTCACGTCCTCGGGCTTCACCGCCTTGATCTCGTCCACGTAGGTGAGGAATTTCTTCCAGTTGCTGGAGGCGACCGCCTCGCCCAGCGCGGACGCATAGTTGTAGGTGCCGTCACGCGCGCGGATGACGGAAACCTCGAGCTGCTGCTGGGCGCGCTTCACCTCTTCGTCGGTAACTCCGTTTTCCACCACTTCAGCTATGGTCGCCTTGATCGCCGCCTCGACCTCCTGGTGCGTCTTGCCGGGCGCGAGAGTCGTGAACACCAGCAGTGGGAAGGGATCCTGCAGCAGGAAGTTGTATGAATTCACGTTGCTCGCGAGCTGCTTGTCCACCAGCGCCCGATAAAGCCGCGAGTTCACGCCGTCGGCGAGGATGTTGTTCAGCACCTCCAGCGGGATGTAATCAGGGTGCGCCGCGCCGGGCCGGATGTAGCCGATCATCACCAGCCCGAGCGTGCCGGGACGGCGTACGACCACGCGGCGCTCGCCCTCCTGGGGCGGCTCCACGGTGATCACCTTGGGAATCTCGTGCGGCGAGCGCTTGAAGGCGCCGAACTGCCGGTCGAACATCTCGAGCGCGCGCTCGGTGTCGAAATCGCCCACCAGGACCGCCTGCGCATTGTTGGGCCAGAAATAGGTCTTGTAGTGCTCCTTCAGCTTCTCGGTGGTGACGCCTTCGATGTCGGACCGGTATCCGATCGTGGACCAGTGGTAGGGATGCGCGGTGATGCTCGCGGCGACGGTCGCCTTGAAGAGCGCCTGCAGCGGGTTGTTCTCGCCGATCTCGAACTCGTTCCTCACCACCGACATCTCGGACTTGCGCTCCTCGTCGAGGATCAGGCCGCGCTGCAGGCGGTCGGCCTCGATCCTCATCGCCAGCTCGAGCTTGTCGCTCGGCAACGTCGAGTAGCCGTTCATGCGGTCGTACCAGGTGGTCATGTTGGAGGAGCCCGCGTCCGCGCCCGCCTCATAGAGCACTTCCTGGAACGTCTTGTGGCCGCGCGCCCGCCCGAAGTTCTCCGTGGACTTGTTGAAGATCATGTGCTCGAGCAGGTGTGCCGAGCCGGTGTTGCCCGGTGCCTCGTTGCGGGAGCCCACGTGGTAGACGACCATGAATGTGAAGACAGGGCTCGAGCCATTGGGCGAGAGCAGGATCGTCATGCCGTTGGACTTGAGGCGGTACTGCGAGATGCCGCGAAAGGTCTCGACGTGCTCGACGTTCGGTGGGAGCGCGGCGGCGGAAAGGGAGAGGAGGAGGGTGGTTAAGGCGAGGGCGACGTTACGAAACATTGCAGCTCCGCGGCGGGGGGACGCGGCATGTTAACGCGTCAAACCTCCAGCGTAGCTACCAGCGGCAAATGGTCCGAAGCCATCCGCGCAAGCGGCGTCGAATGCGCGCGCAAGTTCGTCAGCAGCGTTCGCGGGTGCGTCCAAATCCGGTCCAGCGCGAGAAATGGCGCCATCGAAGGGAAGGTCGCCACGTGCGGCGTGTGCTTGAAGTACCGGTGCAGCCGCCGAAGCGGCCGACCCCACAGGAACCATTCGTTCAGGTCGCCCAGCAGCACGGCCTTCTCGCGCGGCACGTCGGTGAAGAGCTTGATGAGTCGCGTCACCTGGTCGCGCCGCTCGGCGGGGCGAAGGCCCAGGTGCGTGGCCACCACGCGCAGCTCCTCGCCACCGATCGCGATGTCCGCCGCGATCGCGCCGCGAGGCTCGCGTCCGCGCCAGCTCAAGTCCGCCAGCGTCGAGTGCACGATCGGCAGGCGCGAAAGCAGCCCGTTGCCGTAGTGCCCGTCGTGTCGGATGAGCGTCGTGCCCGCCACGAAGTGGAAGCCCGTTTGCGCCGCGAGCCAGCAGAGCATCTCGGCACCGGAATCGCCCGCCTCCACTTCCTGCAGCGCCACCACGTCGCCGTCGATCTCGCGCAACACCGCGAGGATGCGTTCGGGGCGGCAGTGCCGGTCGCGCCCGATGGCGCGATGCACGTTGTACGAGACGATCGTGAGGGCCGCCATGCCCTCAGGCGCGTTTGGGCGCCTGGCGCCGGTGCGCCCTCCGCTCGCGTCCATCGAGGTAGGACAGCAACTTGTGGCCCGAGAAGGCCAGCGCGAGCAGCAACGACACCGCGCCGGCGATCAGCCACGGGTTCACGCCACGTGGATTCATGAGCGCAGTCGCGACCTGGTCGCTCAGCACGGTCGCCGCCAGCGCACCGGGCAGCATGCCGAGGAATGTGCCGATCACGAAGTGGTGCAGGCGGATGCGCATCGCGCCCATGACGATGTTGACCACCAGGTACGGCGCGATCGGAACGAAGCGGATCAATGTAACCGCCACGATGCCGCGGCGTTGCAGGAAGCCGGTGAGGCGATTGAGCCGCGGGCCAGCCACGCGCCTCACGGTATCGCGGTGCACCAGGCGTCCGATCGCGTATCCGGCCGTCCCCGCCAGGATCACGCCCACCATGGCGTAGACGAATCCCTCGTAGGGCCCGAACACCACCACCGCGGTCATGGTGAGCAAGGGCCGCGGGAACATGACCAACGAGGCCGGCGTGTAGGCGAACACGAGCAGCAGCGGCGCCCACCAATGGTTGGCGAAGGCGCGCGCCACGGCGATCACGTTTTCGGCGGTAATGACCTGGGCGAGCGGCGTGTAGCGCCACAACAGCGCCAGGATCCCCACGAACGCGAGGATTCCGCCCCCGATCCACAGCGCCCGCTTGGGCGCCGGGGGTATCGGCGCCTCGTCATGCGCCAGGTCTTGCACGAGGCCGTCGATCGAGATGGGACTTTCCATGTCGCCTATCTTCGCCGCGATCAGCATCGCTTCAGGGACTTCGGGCGCCTGCAACGTCTCCAAACGCCGGGAACCGTGGCTCAGCTTCTCGACGGCTGCGGCCATGGAGCCCAGCTCCTCGATCGCTGCGGCCATTTGCGCCTGCTCCACCCCGGCGTGCTCGGCGATGAGCCGGTCGCGAAAGGCGCGGATCTGCTGGCGCCGCGCGAGGTCGCCCTGGGCTTCGAGCGTCACGTCGCACTCCGTGTCCACGCCCATGGAGCGGTTGCTGATGTTGGACGAGCCGATGCGCAGCCATTCGTCGTCCACGACCATGACCTTGGAGTGCAGGTCGATGCACGTGCCCTCGCACAAGCCTTCCTGGTGCGGGAAATACGCATGGAAGCGCTTGGCGTGGTCCACCTCGCGCAAGCGCCGCACGAGCCGGGTGCGGAGCACGTGCATCGTCGCCTCCTCGAGCCAGCCGTGGCTGAGCAGGCGGGTCACGAGCACGATCTCCGGCGGATCGGGTTCCCTGAGGCGCGCTTCGAGGGCGAGACCCACCTTCTCCGAGGTGAAGTACTGGTTCTCTATGTAGATGTAGCGCCGGGCCCTGGCGATCATCTCGAGGTAGAGCGTCTCGACGTGGTGCACGCCCTGGTGACCGCCACCGGGGGGTTCGGTGCAGGCAATGCTGATGGAGACATCGCGCATGTGTGGCGCCATCTCGGCAGGCCAGGGATCGCCCGATGTCCTCACCGCTCTCACCTTCCGGTGCGTGGCGTTCGTCCAGCGCCTGCGCGCAATCGCGGCGAGCTCCGCCGCGGCATCCCCGTCCACCGCGACCATGACGTCGTGGAAAGGCGGGTAGGGCTCGTCCTCGAAAGTGCGGCGCGGGTCGTCCGGCGCATGCGCGGGGGAATCCCAGCGCTTGTTGGTGATGTCGAGGCCACCTGCGAACGCGAGCTTGTCGTCGATCACGACCACCTTCTGGTGGTGCGAGCCCGCGAGCGGGTGGGTGTCGTCGAAGCGGAACTGGATGTGCCGGTGCGGCTTCCACGCCAATCCGAAGATCGGCGAGTACTCGCGCCCGGTGCTGTACACCATCGGGAAATCCCAATCCAGGATGCGCACCCGAAGGCGGGGATTGCGCGCACACAAGGCGTTCAGGAACTCGCCCATGGTCTCCTGCGGCTTGCCATCTTCGCCAAAGCGCAGCACCGTGCGGCTGTCGAAGTCCCAGGCGAGGATGAGGATCGAGCGCTCCGCGCGTTCGGCCGCGCGCATGAAGAGCCGGAAGTAATCCTCGGCATCGACGATGAAGGCCGCGCGGCCCGCACGCGCGATGGCGCAGCAGTTTTCTCCCGGCCGGAACAGGCTGGTCGAGGCGGGGCCGGTATCGGGGGGCGCCATGGAGAAGGTTAGAGGGGCGAAAGGCTGGGCCGATCATTTTCGGCAGCGTGCGCGACTGCCGAAGCCGCGTTCGAGGGCCGGCCACTAGTTCTTTCGGACCATGGTTTGCCAAACCCGTTCCGTATGATGGGCGCATGGCGCAACCGCTCGCCCCGACCACCAGCAAGGAAATCCCGGAAGGACTGCCCGCGACCTTCCGGCCGCTCGGGGCCTTGCCGGCCGAGGAGCGCCAGGACCGCTATTGGAGCGCCGTGGCGCTCATGGTGGTGCTGCTGCTGGCAATCGCGGCGGGTGGCACCTGGACCTACACGCAGGTGCGCGCCTCGCTCGAGGACATTCGTTTCGCTGGCCTCGAGTCTCTGCTGGAGGCGCAATCGGGCGGCATGATGATCTGGATCGACGAGAAAAAGCGCGATGCGGAGCGCTGGGCCTCGACACCCGACGTGCAGCGAGCCGCGGCCGAGCTCGTCCGGCTTTCGAGGCAGGGCGCCAATCCGGCCGAAGTTTGCGCTTCCTCGCCGCGGCGCGTGCTCATGGAGGAGATCGCGCCGTACGCGGTGCTCGAAGAGGCGGTCGCCTTCAACCTCACGCTTCCCGATGGCACGATCGTCGCGTCCAACGACCAGGGCTATTGTGGCCAGCGCATCGATGCGAAGGAGTTCCTGCAGCGGATCGCGCCGGCCTTCGAGGGGCGCACCGTCTTCATACGCCCGTTCCTCGAGCGCGAGCGCGTGAACGCCAGTGCCGCCGCGAGCTTCGAGCGTCCGCTCGTCTGGGTGGAAACGCCCGTTCGCGACGAGGGCGGCAAGGTGATCGCGGCGCTGGGCTTCGGCCGCGTCGCCGACGAGCGCTTCGGCAAGCTGCTCACCAGCAACACGTCGCGGACTTCCCGAGAGGCTTACGCCTTCGACCGCCGTGGCCGTATCCTGACCCAAAGCCGTTACCTGGGCGACCTGCGCGGCGCCGGACTCCTGGGTCCCGGCGACAACGGCATTCTCACCTTCGAGCTGCGGGAGCCGCCGGGCGAGCTCACCGGGCCGTTGCCGGCCGGTACGTCGTGGCGGGAGCTCCCATTGACCCGCATCGTGCAGGAGGCGCTTTCCGGCCATGGCGAGGGTGTCGAGCGCGGCGCGCTGGTCGAGCCGTACCGCAACTATCGCGGGGCGATGGTGATCGGGGCGTGGCGATGGCTGCCGGAAAAGGAGATGGCCGTCGCCGTGGAAATCGAGACCGCGGAGGCCTTCGCGCCGCTGCAGTACGTGCAGGTCGCGTTCGTGGGCCTCTTCATCTTCCTGCTGGTGTCCCTCCTCGCCGCGGGTGCCTCGTCGATCTGGGCGGTGCGCCTTCGGCTGCAGGAAGCGCGCCGGGTGGGCCAGTACACCATCGAGCGCGAGATCGGCGAGGGGGGCATGAGCCGCGTGTACCTGGCGCGGCACAGCCACCTCAAGCGGCCGACGGCGGTGAAGGTCCTCAAGATGGCGCTGGCGAGCGACGAGGTGGTCACGCGCTTCGAGCGGGAGGTGCAGGTCTGCAGCCAGCTCTCCCACCCGAACACGATCGAGATCTACGACTACGGGCGCACCCGCGACGGGACCTTCTACTACGCGATGGAATACCTGCGCGGCATCTCGCTCGAGGACCTGGTGCGTCGGGAGGGACCGATGCCGGTGGCGCGTGCCGTGCACGCACTGCGCCAGGTCTGCGGCTCGCTGCGCGAGGCGCACCAGCATGGCCTCGTGCATCGCGACGTGAAGCCGCAGAACCTGATGCTGTGCGTGCGGGGCGCGCAGCACGACGTGGTGAAAGTGCTCGACTTCGGGTTGGTGAAGGAAATCCACAACCCCCACACCCGCGACATCACGCAGTTCGCAAAGGTGCTGGGCACGCCGCTCTACATGGCGCCGGAGCGGCTTCGCAATCCGGCGGATGCCGACGCGCGCGCGGACATCTACGCCCTGGGGGCGGTGGCTTACTTCATCGTCACCGGCAGCCACGCCTTCAAGGCCGAGACCGACCACGACCTCGTCTACCGAATCCTCAACGATCCGGCGCCTACGCTCGCGCACGGCGGCGCTCGGGATGTGCCTGCGGAACTGGAGGCGTTGGTGGCGCGGTGCCTGCGCAAGGATCGCGAAGAGCGACCGCGCGACATCGAGGAGGTTTCCGCGGTGCTCGCAGGCATCGCGCGCAACCACCCGTGGAGCGAGCGGGATGCGCGGCGATGGTGGGAAGAACGGGCAGGGGCGCTGGGAATCGACCTCGCGCCCGGCTCCTGAGGATGGCTTTCCCCTTTCCGCTTTCCCCCTGCTTCTTTACGGCAACGCGCACCAGGCCGTGCCCTCGACGATCCAGCCGCGGCGTGCCATCTCCCGCATCGTCGAGTCGCTGGTGGAATAGCGATGGTTGGAATCGTTCTGGCGCCAGCGATCGTTGTACGCGCGCATCACCTCGAACTGGCCCGCGGGGCAGCGTCCCGTGGCGGTGAGCGGCAGCACGTAGAAACCGATTCCCTCGTAGAACCATCCGCCCATTTGCTTCACGGCCTCGCAGCTGTCGGGGCTCGCGGTGAAGAAGTGCGAGTTGGGCCCGCCCGCCGCCGCGCCGTAGAAGCGGCACACCGGCGCGATCGCAGAGAACAACGCCGGCGCGAGCTGGCGGTATCCCTTGAACGATTCGTTGGTGAGGACCCAGCCCTGGCCCGCGCCTCCCGACAGGATGATGTCCACCTCGCCCTGCCATGCTGCGAGGAAGTAGTGGTCGAGGTCGGTGTTGTAGAACTCCCGCACTGGGGCCTGGTGCACCGATCCGTCGAAGGTCGTGGGTACGTGCACGTCCACGACGAGTGAGTCGGTGCGCCCGCCGTTCACGCGTCCCATCTTGATCCACCGTGCCCAGGCGCCGCTGTCCGCGCGAACGTCGAGGTAGGCGTTGAAGAAGGTGATCATCCACGTGAAGATGTCCCCCGCGTCCTCGGCGCGCAGCTCGTGCTCGCCGCCTGCGAGGGAAACCATGTAGCGCGAACCCTTGAATCGGTTCACCGCCTGCTCGGCGAGGTATTCCGGGGCCGTGGTGTCCGCGCTTCCGGTGATCGCCAGGAAGGGCCGCTCGACGCCCTCGGCTCCCGCCTGGTCGTCGCAGAACGCGGGCAGGAAGGACTGGCCCGCATAAGGCACGTAGCCCACGGCCGCCTTGATGCGCGGATCGGTGACCGTCTCGCGGCATGACTTGCCCAGCGTTGCGGTGATGCGGGCGCCCAGCAGGTGCGCCATCGCCTGGCCGCCCATGCTCGCACCGAAGCCGCCGATGCGCTCGGTATCGACCGCCGGCGCGTAGCCGGCATGGCCCAGGAGCACGTCGGTCATCGCCTTGAGCGACACCGGGCGCATGAGCATCATCTCCACGATGCGGTCGAAGTTGGTGAGCGCGTAGAAGGCATCGCTCAGGTCCTCGATGCGCACGCGCGAGAAGCGCGGGTCGCCGTGGAAGATCGCCGCGACCATGTAGCCCTGGGCCGCGAGCTGGCTCATCACCGCGATGTATCCCTTGCCGATCGGGCTGCCCCCCAGGCCATGCGAGTACACGATGAGCGGCAGCTGCATCACAGCGCCCGGCGGAAGCGCCGAAGGGTCGAGGCCGAAGGCGCTGGCGTATTCCGCGGCCGTGAGGAGCTTGGGCTGCGCGCCGGGCGGAAGCATGTGGGGTACCACGTCGCTCGTCCCCGGCAAGGGGTAGTCGGGGTCGGGATTGTCGCGGGGCGTGGGATGGCAGACGATCGCCGTGAACTCGACGACGTCGCCGGCGTTCCCGGGGTAGAGCTGGCGCAGGTCCGGCACCAGGGCGTCCACGCGCAACGCCGAGCCGGGATGCACGAGAAGCTCGCTGATGTAACGCGGGCGCCCTTCCACGACGCGGCCCGCCCAGTAATCGGCCGGCTCCGATCCCGCCACCAGGCGGGAGGTGTCCTGCTCGATGTTGGAGCAGGCGACCTCGAAGCGCCCGGCGGGCAACGGGTTGATGGTGAGCTCGTGGTTGGCCGCGAGGGCGGGCAGCGCGCAAGCGGGGATCGCAGCGGCGAGCAGCTTGCCGGCGCGGACGAGTCGAAGCATCAAGGTAGAATCCATCGGTGGAATTATAGGTTGGTGAGACTGCCATGGACGACAGCGAAAAGGTCCGCCGCATCCTCAGCCGCTACCGGACAATCGCGGTCGTAGGGCTTTCGGCGCAATGGCACCGGCCGAGCTACTTCGCGGCGAAGTACATGCAGGAGCATGGCTATCGCGTGATCCCGGTGAATCCCACGTACGAAACCATCCTGGGCGAGCGCTGCTTCAAGTCCCTGCGCGACATTCCCGAGCCCGTGCACATTGTCGATTGCTTCCGCAAGAGCGCGGAGATCCCCGCGATCGCGGAGGACGCCATCGCGATCGGCGCGAAGGTGCTCTGGATGCAACTGGGCGTGCATAGCCCTGCCGCGCGCGCGCGGGCGGAAGCGGCCGGACTCGAGGTAGTGGAGAACCGCTGCGTCAAGATCGAGCATGGCCGCTTTTTCGGCGGGCTGGGCTGGGTAGGCGTCAACACGAAGGTCATCTCCGCCAAACGCGCGAGCCCGCCGTCCGGCTGACTTTGTTACACCGGGGACAGACCCGGTTTTGCCTCTTTCTTAAGCGATTCGGGGTCTGTCCCCGGTGTAACACGCCCGGTGTAACACGGTTTACTTTCTAGGAGGCAACATGGAGGTGTGGCTGCTGTGGGTCATCGCCGGCTTCGTCCTCATCATCGCGGAGCTGCTCACGGGCACGTTCTATCTCCTGGTCATCGGGGTAGGAGCCTTCGCCGGCGCGCTGGCCGCCTGGGTAGGGGCTGACGTCATGATCCAGGCCATTGCAGGCAGCATCGTCGCGGTCGGCGGCACGATGCTGGTGCATCACTGGCATGGGGCGAACCGCGGCGCGGACGGGGGACGTGGAAACCTGCTGGACCGCGGGCAGCCCGTGGTACTGGAGGGATGGGCCAACGAGGGCGCGGGAATCGCCCGGGTGAAATATCGCGGCACCTCCTGGGACGCGCGCGTGGCGCAGGCCGATCCGCGCCCCGCGCCGGGCAGCACGCTGTACATCGAGGCCATGGAGGGAAACACGCTGGTCGTGGTCGCCGCGCCTCCGGGCCGCTAGCCGGCCCGGTTCCAAAACAACCAAGAAAGGGAGGCAACATGTTCTGGAAAACCGCCATCGCGGTCATGCTCACCGTGGCCGCCGCATTCCTCACGCAAAGCACCGGCGTCACGGTCGCCACGTTCTTCGTGGCGATGATCGTGGTGGTCATCGTCGAGGGCGTGCGCATCGTGCCGCAGCAGAACGCCTGGGTGGTGGAGCGCCTGGGCAAGTTCGCGCGCATCCTCGAGCCCGGCTTCAACGTGATCGTGCCCTTCATCGACCGCGTCTCGTACAAGCACTCGCTGAAGGAGATCCCCCTCGACGTCCCGGAGCAGATCTGCATCACGCGCGACAACACGCAGCTCACCGTGGACGGGATCATCTACTTCCAGGTGATCGACCCGCGCCTCGCCTCCTACGGGTCTTCCGATTACGTGCAGGCGGTCACCCAGCTCGCGCAGACGGCGCTGCGCAGCGTGATCGGCAAGATGGAGCTCGACAAGACCTTCGAGAGCCGTGACGAGATCAACCACACCGTGGTGCAGGTGCTGGACGAGGCCGGGCGCACCTGGGGCATCAAGGTGCTGCGCTACGAGATCAAGAGCCTCACGCCGCCGGAGTCGATCCTGCGCGCGATGCAGGCGCAGATCACCGCGGAGCGCGAGAAAAGGGCGGTGATCGCCACCTCGGAGGGCAAGCGCCAGCAGGAGATCAACATCGCCGACGGCGAGCGCCAGGCGGCGATCCTGGAGTCCGAGGGCCAGAAGACGGCCCAGATCAACAAGGCCATGGGCGAGGCGCAGGCGATCGAGCTGGTCGCCAATGCCAATGCCAATGCGGTGCGCGCGGTGGCCGCCGCCATCGGCGAGCCAGGCGGGATGAGTGCCGCCAACCTGAAGGTCGCCGAGAAATACATCGAGGCCTTCAACAACCTGGCCCGGACCAACAACACGCTCATCATCCCGAGCAACCTCTCCGACATCGCCGGGCTTGCCGCGAGCGCCATGACGGTGCTGGATCGCGCGAAGATCGGGGAAGCGTCGGCGGGCAAGTAGGGATGGCCGACCGGGAATTCGGGTTCGAGACGCTGTGCCTGCATGCCGGGCAGGTGCCCGACGCGCACACGGGCTCGCGCGCGGTGCCGCTGTACCAGACGACCTCCTACGTCTTCGACAGCGCCGACCACGCCGCGAGCCTCTTCAACCTGCAGACCTTCGGCAACGTCTATACGCGCCTGTCGAACCCGACCACGGCGGTGTTCGAGGAGCGGATGGCAGCGCTCGAGGCGGGCCGCGCCGCCGTGGCCACGGCTTCGGGGCAGGCCGCGGAAATGGTCGCTCTCCTGAACCTCCTGCAGGCGGGCGACCACGTGGTGTCGTCGGCGAAGCTCTATGGCGGCACGTACACGATGCTCACGGTGAACTTCGCCAAGCTGGGCATCGAGGCCACGCTGGTGGATCCCGACGATCCCGAGAATTTTCGCCGCGCCCTCAAATCCAACACCAAGGCGATCTTCTCCGAGACGCTGGGCAACCCGGCGATCAACGTGATCGACATCGCGGCGATCGGCGCCATCGCGCGCGAAGCCGGCGTGCCGTTCATCGTCGACAACACCGCCGCCTCGCCGTACCTGTGCCAGCCGCTCCTGCACGGCGCGGACATCGTGGTGCACTCGGCCACCAAGTTCATTGGCGGGCACGGCACTTCGATGGGCGGCGTGGTGGTCGAGAGCGGCAAGTTCCCCTGGGACAACGGCAAGTTTCCGGGCATGACCGAGCCCTCCACGGGATATCACGGCGTGCGTTTCTTCGAAACCTTCGGCGACTTCGGCTTCACCATGAAGGCGCGCATGGAGGTGATGCGCGTGTTCGGGCCCACGATCGCGCCATTCAACTCGTGGCTGCTGCTGCAGGGACTGGAAACGCTGCCGGTGCGGATGGATCGGCACGTGGCCAATGCGATCGGCGTGGCGAAATTCCTCGAGTCGCACCCGAAGGTGAAATGGGTGAATTACCCGGGGCTCGCCTCGAGTCCGTACCACGCGTTGGCGAAGCGCTACCTGCCCAAGGGCGCGGGTTCGCTGATGTCGTTCGGAATCGAGGGCGGCTTCGAGGCGGGGGTGAAGTTCATCGAGCGGCTGCAGTTCGTGAGCCACCTCGCCAATATCGGCGACGCCAAGTCGCTGGTGATCCATCCCGCGTCCACGACACACCGGCAATTGAGCGAGGAGGAGCAGGTTAAGGCAGGGGTGCCGCCGGATATGGTGCGGTTGTCGATCGGGCTGGAAACGCTCGACGACATCGTTTGGGACATCAAGCAGGCGTTGGGCTAGTTCGCCCCGAGCAGCGCTTCGGCTTCCTTCTTCGCGGCCTCCAGTAGCGTCGACTCCAGCCAGTCGACTATCGCCGAGGCACGGACGTAGTTCTGCCACTCGCCGTCGATCGATTGCAGGATCCCCGCTACGGCACGGCCGCCCGCCGCGCCGATGAAGGCGGGAGCGCCGGTTTCCTCCCGGGTGGCCGCAGCCTGGAGATCGGAAGCCTCGGCCGGCGGCTTGATGCGCAGGCCGATCGAAGTCGGGGTCACCCGATCGACCGTATTGATGCCCGCGCGCTTCCTTCCTCCCGCATGCCCCAATACAGCCACTGCATCGCCGGCTTCGTCCGTTCCCCGATAGAGTCGCGCCGGCTCGACACCCCGAACCGGCTCGCGCAGGTAGAGAAGCGCCGCGTCGAGCTTCGCGTCAGGGTGGAAGAAGAAAGCTTCGATCTCGTGGCGCCGGCCCGCAATCGGAAGTGCCACGCCTTTGGCGGCCTGGAGATTTCGCGCGCGCGTACCGGTGGTCAACACCCAGCGCGGCGCCACCAGCACGCCCTCACCGCCGGGCGCGGGGAACGCTATCGCGGAGGCGTAATGCGTTGCGAGCTCGAGATACTCGGAGTCGTCGCGGTCCGGTCGGATAACCAGGGCCGCCGCGGGAAGCGCACAGGACGCCGCAATGGACGCAACGAGGACGCGTGAAATCACGCATCCGATGGTATCAAGCCACGACCCGCAGCGAGACGGGATCGCGCGGCTCGACATGGCGCGACCACAGCATCGCCACCTCGTCGCGCACTCGCGCGAAGAAGGCCTCGCGCTCCATCGCGACGCGCTCGGCGCGCTGCTCGAGGTCCTGCGCCGATTCGAAGCGGCCGGCGAGGTCGTTCAGCATCGATTCGGCCTTGAGGCATTCGGCGAGGATCGCGGCGTGATCGAGCTGCTCGGCCGCGTCGCGCGCCCGCTCGATCGCCGCGCGTGCGTCCTCCAGCCTGCCCAGGGCCTTGAGCGCATGGCTCTCCCACAGGTGGCAGCGGGCCAGCACGAGGGGGCTGCGTGATAGCAGCGCGTGCTCGAGTCCGCGGCGAACCTCGGCGAGCGCCTGCTCGGGCCGCTCCAGGCGGCATTCGCACTCGGCGATGGCGGCGTGCGCCATCGCGTCGTCGGCGGCGCACGTCCCGGTGCCGATCGCCACGCGGTAGACACGGATCGCCTGGCGCCATTGCAGCCGCGCCTGCGCGAGGTTTCCGGCGCGCAGCGACTCGTTGCCCTGGATGCGGTAACCCTCGGCGATGCTCGAGGCTGAGCGCTTGAGCAGCGTGGTGTCGCCCAAGCGTCTCTGGATCGCGCCGGCCTCGCGAAACTGTCGCCGTGCGGCGCCGAAGCGGTCGCGTTGCGCGAGCACCGAGCCCCACAGCGTTCGGGCCCGCGCTTCGGTCGCAGCGTCGCCGCCGCGCAATGCGTCCACGGCCGCGCGCTCGGCGATCTCTTCGGCGAGGTCATAGGACTCGACGGCGACCAGGGCGCGGGCCACGTCCTGCAGCGCGCGGGACCGGCGGGGGAGGTCACGGCCATCGAAGCCGTCGACGGCACCCAGGCCCGCGGCCACGGCGGCGGCGTAGTCGCCCTTCTGGAACTGGCATCGCCCGACCGCGGCGAGCGCGCGCCCGGTCGCCACGGGGTCGTTGCGGACCCGGGCAATGTTGAGGGCCTCGCGGGCGCACCGCAGTCCCTCGCGGTTGCGATGCGCATCGGCGTGCGCCTCGGCAAGCTCGATCAGCACCGCCAGGCATTCCACGGCGCTCGAGGCCCTGATCAAGCGCGCTTCAAGCTCCCGCACCATCGCCTTCATCGCTTCGTCCTCCGGGTTCGTGGCATCCATGGGCGCACATTCCGCCCGCGGAGGCAAGCGGCGGTATGAAGCCGGTCACAGACTCGGTTACGGCGGCGTTTCAATTGACTTATTCGGGAACCGGGGCTTAGGATGGAATTTCAAACGATCGTTTGAATCATCCGTTTCAAACCGGCTCGTCCACCCTTGGCACCCATGGCGGCTACCCGTCCAGCCCGCAAGGGCTTCCCCGATCTTGCTTCCGCGGGAACCAAAACCCGCATCCTCGACGCGGCCGAGCTGCTTTTCATGGAGCACGGCTTCGAGGCCACGAGCCTGCGCAGCCTGACCTCGGCGGCCTCGGTGAACCTGGCCGCGGTGAACTACCACTTCGGCTCGAAGGAGGAGCTTTTCCAGGCGGTGCTCACGCGCCGGCTGGACCCGATGAACCAGGAGCGCATCGAGCGGCTGGAGAAGCTCGAGCGGGACGCCGGGGGCAAGCCATGCGCATGCGAAAAGATCCTCTTCGCGATGATGATCCCGGCGCTCAAGCTGGCGCGCGACGAGAACCGCGGGGGCAAGAACTTCCTGCGGCTGCTGGGGCGCGCCTATGCCGATCCCGCGCCGTTCATCCGCCAGTTCCTGTCGGCGCAATACGCCGGCATGATCGCGCGCTACAAGGACGCGTTCGGACGCGCGCTGCCGCACCTGTCCAAGCAGGAGCTCACCTGGCGGCTGCATTTCGTCATGGGCGCCCTCTCGTACACGCTCGCCGGGACCGACGCCTTCAAGCTCTTCGCCCAGGTGGCGCCGAACGAGCGCGAGCGCGACAACGACGAGCTGCTGCTGCAACGCCTCGCGCCCTTCCTGGTAGCGGGACTCAAGGCGCCGCCGTTGGGCGATACACGAAAGCTCGAGCTCGTCTCGGGCGACTGAAGGGAGGTTCGACATGAAAGCCCTGATGCTCATCCTGCCCGCCACGCTGGTGGTCGGCTGGGCGCTGGCCTACCACCGTGCAAACGGCCTCGCGTGGACGCTGGCGCTGGCGGCGCTGGTGACCGCCATCGACATCCTGACCGGCGCCCCCATGGGCCTGGTTGCCACGCTCTGGGCCGCGGTCGCCGTGTTCGCCCTGTTGTCGATCTGGAGATCGCTGCGCTCCGCCGTGGTCACGCGGCCGATCTTCGGCATCTACAAGAAGATCCTGCCGCAGGTGTCGCAGACCGAGCAGGAGGCCCTCGACGCGGGCAGCATCTGGTGGGACGCCGACCTCTTCAGCGGCCGGCCCGACTGGAAGAAGATGCTCGCCTATCCGCAGGCGCGCCTCACCGACGAGGAGAAGGCCTTCCTCGCGGGGCCGGTGGAGGAGCTGTGCGGCATGATCGACGAGTGGGATACCGTGCACCGGCGCATGGACCTCGCGCCCGAAGTCTGGAGGTTCATCCGCGACAAGGGATTCCTCGGCATCATCATCCCGAAGTCGTACGGCGGACTCGGATTTTCCGCCTACGCGCACTCGGAGATCGTCACCAAGATCTCCACGCGCAGCGGCACAGCGGCGGTCACCGTGATGGTGCCCAATTCGTTGGGGCCCGCGGAGCTGCTCATCCACTACGGCACCGACGAGCAGAAGAACCATTACCTGCCACGGCTCGCGAAAGGCCTCGAGATCCCCTGCTTCGCCCTCACGAATCCCGAGGCCGGTTCCGATGCCGGAGCCATCCCCGACTTCGGCGTGGTCTGCAAGGGCATGCACGAAGGCCGCGAGGTGCTGGGCGTGCGCCTCACCTGGGAAAAGCGCTACATCACGCTGGGCCCGGTGGCGACGATCCTCGGCCTCGCCTTCAAGCTCTTCGATCCCGACCACCTGCTGGGCGACAAGGAAGAGGTGGGCATCACGCTCGCGCTCATTCCGACCTCGCACAAGGGCGTGAACATCGGCCGGCGGCACATCCCGCTCGCGGCCGCGTTCATGAATGGCCCCAACTCGGGCAAGGACGTGTTCATCCCGATGGAATGGATCATCGGCGGGCGCGACATGGTCGGCAAGGGCTGGCGCATGCTGGTCGAGTGCCTCGCCGCCGGCCGCTCGATCTCGCTGCCGTCGATGTCGATGGCCGCGGGCAAGCTGGGCAGCCGCGCCACCGGGGCCTATGCGCGCGTGCGCTCGCAATTCCGCACGCCCATCGGCAAGTTCGAAGGCGTCGAGGAGCCGCTCGCCCGGATCGGCGGCTACACCTACCAGATGGACGCGACGCGCCGCATGACGATGGTGGCGCTCGACTCGGGCGAGAAGCCGAGCGTGATCTCGGCCATCTGCAAGTACCACATGACCGAGCGCATGCGCGCGATCCTCAACGACGCCATGGACATCCACGGCGGCAAGGGGATCATGATGGGGCCCAACAATTACCTGGGCAGCGGCTACTGCAACATCCCCATCGCGATCACGGTCGAGGGCGCCAACATCCTCACGCGCTCGATGATCATCTTCGGCCAGGGCGCCATCCGCTGCCACCCGTTCGTGCTGAAGGAGATCGAGGCTGCCGCGGCCAACGACCTGAAGGCCTTCGACGCCGCGCTGTGGGGCCACATGAGCTTCACCGTGGCGAACGCCGCGCGGGCGCTTTTCATGGGCCTCACGGGAGGCAAGGGCGTGGCCGTGCCCGGCGGCCCCGAGGTGCGGCGCTACCTGCAGATGATGACGCGCTTTTCTTCCGCGTTCGCGCTGCTCTCCGACATTTCCATGTTCGTGATCGGCGGCAGCTTGAAGCGCAAGGAGAAGATCTCCGCGCGCCTGGGCGATGTGCTTTCGTACCTGTACATGGCTTCGGCGACGGTCAAGCGCTTCGAGGACGAGGGGCGGCAGAAGGAAGACCTGCCGCTGCTGCACTGGTCCATGTACGACGCCTTCTTCAAGCTGCAGGTGGCCATGGACGGCGTTATCGCGAACTTCCCCAGCCGCTTCGTGGCCGCGTTCCTGCGCGTGCTCGTGTTCCCGAAGGGGCTCACGCTCGATGCGCCTCGAGACAAGGTCGGATCCAAGGTGGCCCAGATCCTGATCACTCCGGGCGCGGCGCGTGATCGCCTCACGGCCGGCGCCTACATTCCGCGCCGCGAGGGCGACGTCATCGGCAAGCTCGAGCTCGCGATGGAGGCGGTCGTCAAGGCCGAGCCGATCGAGGCAAAGATGCGCGCCGCGCAAAAGGAAGGAAGGCTTCCGCAGCGCACGCTCGCCGAGCGGCGCCTCGCCGCGCTCAACCAGAAGCTCATCGCACAGGAGGAATTCGACCACCTGGTGCACACCGACCGCCTGCGGCGCGAGGTGATCATGGTGGACGACTTCGAGCACGACCTGTCGCGCGGAGCCAATCCGGAGGAACCATGGCAGCAATCGGAAGCGAAGAAGAAGCTGGCCGCCGCGTCTTTGTAGTCGACGGCGCGCGCACGCCTTTCCTCAAGGCGAGGACCGGCCTCGGTCCCTTCACCGGCTCGGACCTTGCGGTCAACGCCGGACGCGCGCTGCTGCTGCGCCAGCCGTTCGCGCCCACCGCGTTCGACGAGGTCATCATCGGCGCGGCGATGCCCTCGGCCGACGAGGCCAACATTGGGCGCGTGGTGTCGCTGCGACTGGGCTGCGGAGACAAGGTGCCCGCCTGGACCGTCATGCGCAATTGCGCCTCCGGCCTGCAGGCGCTCGACTCGGCGTTCGTGAACATCCTCGCCGGCCGCGCCAACCTGGTGCTGGCGGGCGGGACCGACGCCATGAGCCACGCGCCGCTCCTCTACGGGCCCGCGATGGTGAACTGGCTCGCGCAGTGGTACGCGGCGAAGGGCTTCGGCCAGCGCGCCGGGCTCGCGATGAAGTTCAGGCTCTCCAACCTGGCGCCGGTCATCGCCATCCTTCGCGGCCTCACCGATCCGATCGTGAAGATCTCGATGGGGTCCACCGCCGAGATCGTGGCCAAGCGCTTCGGCATCACGCGCGCCATGATGGACGAATACGCCGTGGAGTCGCACCGACGCGTCGCCTTCGCCCAGGACAACGGCCGGCTCACCGAGGTCGAGCCGATGTACGGGCCGGACGGCACGGTGTACGCCCAGGACGACGGCGTGCGGCGCGACTCCTCCGTGGAAAAGCTCGCCAAGCTCAAGCCCGTGTTCGATCGCACCTACGGCAACGTCACCGCCGGCAATAGCTCGCAAGTGACCGACGGGGCCGCCATGCTGGTACTGGCTTCGGCGGACGCGGTGCGCGAGCACAACCTGAAGCCGCTCGGCCGCATCGTCGATACCCACTGGGGCGCGCTCGATCCCTCGGAGATGGGGCTGGGACCGGTGCACGCGATAACGCCGCTGCTGGTGAAGCACGGCCTCGAGCTGGACGACATGGACGCGGTCGAGATCAACGAGGCTTTCGCCGCGCAGGTGCTGGGCTGCCTCGCCGCGTGGGAGAGCGACAGCTACTGCCGTGAGCACCTGGGGCTGAACGGCGCCTTCGGCAAGCTCGACCGAGCCAAGCTGAACCAGGACGGCGGCGCCATCGCCATCGGCCATCCGATCGGCGCCTCGGGCGCGCGCGTCGTTTTGCACGTGCTCAAGGTCCTCGAGCGCACGGGGGGGCGCTACGGGGTGGCCTCGCTTTGCATCGGCGGCGGGCAGGGTGGCGCGATGCTGGTTGAGAGAGCCCACTGAACCACAGAGACCACGAAAGACCACAAAGAGAGACGTACTCGAACGTGCGGGATTTCGTAGGCACAACAGCGATCCTTTTCTCCCCGAGGTCCCAGCGTCTCTGTGGTGAATCGGTTATGACGATATGTCGCAGGGATTTCTAACCAGGTTCGAGCTTGGAGCCACAGGCATGCGCTGGCTGTTCAACCTCTGGCCGGTCTTCCGCGGCGCGGGCATCCGCGTGCGCGAGATCGCGCCCGACTTCCGCTCGGCCACGGTGGAGCTGCGCATGAAGCTCCTCAACCGCAACTACGTCGGCACGCATTTCGGAGGTTCGCTCTTCGCGATGACCGACCCCTTCTTCATGATCCTCATGATGAAGAATTTGGGTCCTGAATACGTGGTTTGGGACAAGGCGGGGACGGTGCGCTTCCTCAAGCCGGCACGGGGCACGGTCACCGCCAGATTCGAGATGCCGCCGGACCGAGTGGAAGAAGCAAGGCGCATGACCGAGTCGGGCGCGAAGTTCGAGCCGGTGTTCCGCGTGGACATCGTGGATGGCTCGGGCACGGTCGTGGCCGACGTCGAGAAGACGCTCTACATAAGAAGGAAAAAATGATGGAGCTCACGCACTGGAAGCTCACCGTGGATGGCGACAGCCTCGCCTGGCTCGCCTTCGATCGCGAGGGCAGCTCGACCAATACATTTTCCAGCTTGGCGCTGCGCGAGCTGCGCCAGGTGGTCGAGCACCTGCGCTCGATGCCGCCAAAGGGCCTCGCGATCTTTTCCGTGAAGGACAACGGGTTCGCGGCCGGCGCCGACATCGAGGAGTTCATGCGCCTCAAGGACGCCGCCGAGGCCATGGCTTTCACGGTTCTCGGCAATGAGGTCTTCGACGCGGTCGCGGCGCTGCCCTTCCCGACGGTGGCACTCGTGCACGGATTCTGCATGGGCGGGGGGACGGAGCTCGCGCTCGCCTGCCGCTATCGCGTCATGGACGATAGCCCCAAGGCACGCATGGGCTTGCCCGAGGTGATGATCGGCATCGTGCCGGGATGGGGCGGGGCCAAGCGTCTGCCACGGCTCATCGGGGCGGCCAACGCGCTCGACCTCATGCTCACCGGTCGCGCGATCGACGCGCGTCGCGCAAAACGGCTGGGGCTCGTCGATGCCGTGACGCCGCGGCGCCATTTCGAGAATGCGGCTCGCAAGATGCTGCTCGAGCCGCCGCGTGGCAATGGCCCAGTCCTCGCCGCGGCGATGACCAACTGGCCCGGCGTTCGCTCCATCGTCGCCTCGAAGGCGCGGAAGCAAGTCGCCGAGCGCGCGCGGCAGGACCACTACCCCGCGCCCTACGCGATCATCGACCTCTGGAAGGACTTCGGTGGCGACGTGCGCAACGTGCCGCCGGAGCATCCGGCGTCGATGCAGAGCCTCGCGGCGCATCCGACGACGAAGAACCTGATCCGGATTTTCGGGTTGCAGGATCGATTGAAGGCGTTGGGGAAAGAACCGGGGTCTGACCCCGTTCGCCACCTCCACGTGATCGGGGCGGGGGCGATGGGTGGAGACATTGCGGCGTGGTGTGCCCTGCGGGGCTTGAGCGTCACCCTCCAGGACCTCGCGCCGGATCGCATCTCGCCGGCCATCAAGCGCGCGGCGGAGCTGTACAAGAAGCGCCTCAAGGAGCCGCATCTCGTCCAAGGCGCGCTCGATCGCCTCATTCCCGACGTCGCGGGCAATGGGGTTGCGCATGCCGACCTCGTGATCGAGGCGATCGTCGAGAACGCCGAAGTCAAGCGAAAGGTCTTCGCGCAGGTCGAGCCGCGCATGAAACCCGGCGCGATCCTCGCCTCCAACACCTCGAGCATCCCGTTGCAGGAGCTCGCCGGCATCCTGAAAGATCCGTCGCGACTCGTCGGCATCCACTTCTTCAACCCGGTCGCGCAGATGCAGCTGGTGGAGATCGTGCAGGGGCCGCAGACCTCGGCCGCGGTGATGCAGTCCGCCCAAGCCTTCACCCGGCAGATCGACAAGCTGCCGCTGCCCTGCAAGTCGGCGCCGGGTTTCCTGGTCAATCGCGTGTTGTCACCGTACCTGCTGGAAGCGATGCTGCTGGTAGATGAAGGCGTGCCGCCGGAAACGATCGACGCCGCGATGAAGGACTTCGGCATGCCCATGGGCCCCATCGAGCTTGCCGACATGGTGGGCCTCGACATCGGCTGGGCGGTGGGCCAGGAGCTGGCCAGGCCGGGCTCGCCGATCCCGAAGAAGCTGCAGTCGCTGGTGGAGGCGAAGAAGTTCGGCATGAAGAGCGGGCAGGGCTTCTATACCTGGGTGAAGGGCAAGCCGCGCAAGTCGGGCCTGGGCAGCGGATCGCTGGACCTCAAGTCGCTTGCCGATCGGATGGTGGCGCCGGCGTTGAACGAAGCGGTCGCCTGCCTGCGCGAGCGCATCGTGGCCGATGCCGACCTGGTAGACGTGGGCATGATCTTCGGCACGGGGTTCGCGCCGCACCGCGGAGGACCGATCCAGGCCATCCGCGCGCGCGGCAAGCAGGAATGGCTCAAGGTGCTGAACGAGCTCAAGGCGCAGCACGGCCTGCGCTTCGAGCCCGACAGCGGCTGGGCGACCGAGGTTTGAAGGTCCTCGAGGCATGGCGGCGCATGGAGCGCATGCCCCTTGGCAGGTCGCTCTTCTCGCGCCTGGTCTGCTTCAACGCGCCGTATTTCGCCACCATTTCGCCGCGCTTCGAGGAGCTTCGTCCCGGCTACGCATGCGTGTCGATGCGCAAGCGCCGCGCCATCACCAACCACATCGGAACGGTGCACGCGATCGCCATGTGCAACCTCGCCGAGCTCGCCGCGGGCACGATGACCGAGGTGTCGATCCCGCCGACAATGCGCTGGCTGCCGAAGGGGATGAAGGTGGATTACCTGCGCAAGGCCGAGAGCGATGTGCGCGCAGTGGCGATCGTCGCCGATATCGCAGAGGGTCCCGCTCGCGAAGTGCCTGTCGTGGTCGAGATCAGCGATGCGGACGGGCTGGCGGTCTGCCGGGCGGCCATCACCATGTGGGTGTCTCCCAGGCGTGCGCCCCTGAAAGGAGCGCCTGGATGAGCACGACCTTGCCGCGCGTGAACCGCCAGGTGCGCCTCGCCGCTCGGCCCGTCGGATTGCCCAAGCGCGGCGACTGGAGCTTCACCGAGGAGGCCGTCGCCGGGCCGGGCGAGGGGCAGCTCCTGGTCGAGGTGAGCCACGTTTCCCTCGACCCGGCGATGCGCGGCTGGATGAACGAGGGCAAGTCGTACATCCGCCCGGTCGCCATCGGCGAGGTGATGCGCGCCGGCGCCGCGGGACGCGTCGTCGCTTCACGCCATCCCGGCTTCAAGGAAGGGGACTTCGTCGTCGGCACCTTCGGCGTGCAGGAATATGCGCTCTCCGACGGCAAGGGCGTGAACAAGGTGGACACGCGCCGGGTGCCGTTGCCCGTCTTCCTCGGCACGCTCGGCATGCCGGGCATGACCGCGTATTTCGGATTGCTCGATGTCGGCAAGCCCCAGGCGGGCGAGACCGTGGTGGTGTCCGGGGCTGCCGGCGCCGTGGGCTCGATCGTGGGACAGATCGCGAAGATCAGGGGATGCCGCGCGGTGGGCATCGCCGGTGGCGCGGAGAAATGCCGCTACCTGGTGGAAGAGCTGGGCTTCGATGCCGCCATCGACTACAAGTCCGAGGACGTGAAGGCCAAGCTCAAGGAGCATTGCCCCGACGGCGTGCACGTCTACTTCGACAACGTGGGCGGCGAGATCCTGGAAGCAGCTTTGGCGCGCCTCGCGCGCGGCGCGCGCATCGTGATCTGCGGGGCGATCTCGCAGTACAACGCCACCGACGCGGTGAAGGGGCCGTCCAACTACCTCTCGCTGCTGGTGAACCGCGCCTCGATGACGGGCATGGTGGTGTTCGACTATGCCGAGCGCTACGGGGAGGCGGCGCGCGCGATGGCGGGCTGGATGGCGGAAGGCAGGCTCAAGGGCCGCGAGGACATCGTCGAGGGCGGCATCGATGCGTTCCCGGAGGCGTTGCTGAAATTGTTTCGCGGCGAGAACTTCGGCAAGCTGGTGCTGAAGGTCGGATGAAGGCGCTCGTCTGCACGCAACTCGGATCGCTGGACCTGCTCTCGGTCGACGACCTTGTCCTTCCGCCCCTGGGGCCGAAACAGATCCGCATCGACGTGAAAGCGGCCGCGGCGAACTTCCCCGACGTGCTCATGGTGGAAGGCAAGTACCAGTTCAAGCCGCCGCTGCCGTTCGCGCCGGGCTGCGAGCTCGCGGGCGTGGTCGTCGAGGCCGGCGCCGAGGCGAAACCGTTCGAGCGCGGCGATCGCGTGCTCGCGATCGTGCCCCATGGCGCGTTCGCCGAAGAGGCGGTCGCGGACATCGCGCGCGTGGTGCCACTGCCCGAAGGCATCGACTTCGAAGCCGCGGCGGCCTTCCTCTTTACCTATGGCACGTCGTACCACGCGCTCAAGGATCGCGCCAAATTGCAGCCGGGCGAGACCTTGCTCGTGCTCGGTGCCGCCGGGGGCGTGGGCCTCGCGGCGGTCGAGCTCGGCAAGAAGATGGGCGCCCGCGTGATCGCGGCGGCCTCGAGCGCCGAAAAGCTGGAAGCATGCAGGGCGCAGGGTGCGGACGAGACCATCGACTACGCGCGCGAGGACCTGCGCGAGCGCGTCAAGGCGCTCACCGAAGGCCGCGGCGTGGATGTCGCCTACGATCCCGTCGGCGGCGCTTACACCGAGCCCGCGTTGCGCAGCATGGCGTGGCGCGGCCGCCTGCTCGTCGTGGGCTTCGCGGCGGGCGACATCCCGAAGGTCCCGCTCAACCTCGCGCTGCTGAAGGGGTGCGCGATCGTCGGCGTGTTCTGGGGCGACTTCACGCGCAAGGAGCGCGAGGCGAACGCCGCGAACACGCGCGAGCTGGTCCAGTGGCTGGCGAAACGAGAGGTGCGTCCCTACGTCTCGGCGCGTTACCCGCTGGCGGCGGCCGCCGAGGCGTTGCGCGCGGTGAAAAACCGTGAGGCGCGCGGCAAGGTACTGGTGCTGCCCGAGGCGTGAATTTTCACGCCGGAGGCGCCGAACTGACCCGCTTGCAAGCGTGACCGATTTCCCCCCAAGCTAGCGGGAGACCGGCTCCAGAGAGAGACCGGCGCACCAAGGGAGGTACAGCGTGCGCTACTGCTTCGGGCAGCTTTTTCGCGCTTTTGCCGTCGTGGCCGGCCTCGCAGCGCTCGCCGCACAGTCGGGCACGCCGCAGGTAGCCGCATCCCGGGCCACCGCGCACGCCCTTGCCCTGAAGAGCGATGGAACGGTCCTCGCATGGGGCAGCGACCTTTACGGGCAACTGGGTTCCTCACGCGCCCTGGTCAGGCCCAGCCCGACGAAGATCGACGGCCTCGCCAACATGACGGGCCTGTCGGTGTTCCTCGATCATGTCGTCGCGCTGGACAGCACCGGCCGCGTGTGGGCATGGGGCAGCAGCCAGTACGGCCAACTGGGCGTGCGTGTCGAGCGCAATTCAGCGAAGCCGGGCCGCATCGAAGGGCTCTCCGGCGTCGTCCAGGTCGCGGCCGGAGGGCGCTTCAGCGCCGCACGCAAGAGCGATGGCACCGTCTGGATCTGGGGCCTGCACGCTTCCGGAGCCGGCGAGGGAAATCCGGTTCCGGCGCAAATCTTCTCGGGGGCGGTCGAGATCGCGGCGGGTGAGCGCCACATCCTGATGCGCAAATCCGACGGGACCATCTGGGCGTATGGGGACAACCTGAGCGGGCAGCTCGGCTTGGGAGACCAGCAATTCAGGACGACACCGACGCAAATTCCAGGGCTGTCGAACGTTTCGCGCATCGCCGCCAGTGGCTCTACCTCCGCCGCATTGGTGGGAAACGCACTGTATGCCTGGGGCCAGATGAATTTTTCGGGCGGCGCCCCGCGAACGAGTCCAGGGGCGGTCACCGGCTTGCCGCCAGAGGCCATCGTCGACTTCGACGCGGGCAACCTCGGCTACATCGCAATGGCCTCGGGCCGCCTGTTCCGCTTCGAAAACTCGTTCAATGTGGCGGAGATCTCTCCGTCGATTCCCGCGGCCACCCCGATCCGCTCCCTGTCGATGGCCAGCCCGACTTCGGACAGCGCCGCGATCGTCCTGCAGAACGGTGGCAGCTATGTGTACAGCTCCAACCTGTTCGGCGAATCCGGCACGGGCTCGCTGGTGCCGAGCACCAGCGGACGGGTGAGGACACAACCCGCGGGATTGCCGCCGGTGCTCGCCATCGAGGGAGGGCGCGCCACCTTCTTCGCGCTAACGCAGGCCGGCGAGATCTGGGCCTGGGGCCTCGACTCGGAAGGCTTGTTCGGCAATGGCCTCATCACCGTCACCTCGTTCCCGAAGCCGGTCGCGGGCTTGCCGAACAACATCGAGCAAATCGACGCGGGCTACTTCTATTCCATGGCGCGCGACAGCGACGGCTTCGTTTGGACGTGGGGCAACGGCGTCGCCGGGGAGCTCGGCCAGGGCTTCGCGCCCCCGACCTCCATTCCGGCCAAGGCGAACATCAGCGGCGTGAGCTCCATCGCGGCGTGCACCTCCGCCAACTCGCTCTATCTCAAGACGGACGGCACGGTGCACCAGGCGGGGATGGGAATGCTGGGCCAGAACTCGGGACAGATCGTGCAGGTCGCGGGACTTCCCCAGATCGCGAAGATCTCATGCGGCTGGAACTCCTTCTTTGCCATCGACCAGCAGGGAGGGCTCTGGGCCTGGGGCGAGAACCACAATGGCCTACTAGGAGACGGCACATTGTTCAACCGCGTCCAGCCAGTGCAGATCACGAGCCTGGGCACTTCCGTCGCGGCCGTCGCCAGCGGGTTCTACACCACGGTGGCCGTCAAGACCGACGGCAGCGTGTGGACCTGGGGACGCAATCCGACAATGAGCGGAAGCGGTCCCGCGAACCCCACGCCGGTGCAGGTGCAGGGCATCACGACGGCAACGCACGTCTCGATCGGCGGCAACCACGTGATGATCCAACTCGCGAATGGCACGCTCGTGGCCTACGGCATCGGCACTGCCGCGTTGGGCACGCAGCCGCCAGGTGATGACGAGGATCAATCGCCCCAGTACTACAGCGTCCCGCGGGCCGTGCTGGAGATCGATTCGGTGCGATCGATTTCCGCGGGTTCGCAATCGTCCTTTGCTCTCCGGAACGACGGTACGGTGTTCGCGTGGGGGGAGAATTGCACCGCGGCCCAGGAGTGCCAGGCGCTCGGTGACGGCACGTTCTCGCCACGCGATCGTCCCGTGGTGGTCTTGCGCGAGAACGCGCTGGGCAACCTGAGCACCAACGACTGGCATCTCGACCTGGATCCGGCTGTCGCCAATTCGATCCCTGCCGCGAAGATTCCCAAGGTCATTCCCGTCACCACCGCGCTCTCGGGCGGCGGGCTCCTCAACATCGACGCCGCCATCAACTACCGGCAGAGCGACACCGGGCGCACGGTCGGCGTGTACGTGGTGGGTCTCGTGCCCGCCGCGTTCTTCGACTTCGTGAAGTCCGCGCCGGGCGAGAAGGCGCGTGCGAAGGCCCGCTCCAAGGACGGCGCGCCGGTGCTGGTGCAGCTCACGCCCGCGGGATGGACGACCGTGACCGGCCAGCTCATCGCGTTCAACACCGCCACCATCAGCGGCAACGGCGCGGCGCAGAACATCCTCAACAACGTGCCCCGCGCACCGATCCCCGGCGCGCGCTTCTGCATCGGCTACGGGTCCAGCGCCGACGACATGCTGAGCCAGCAGACGCTGCGCGACGTCGTCGCGACGAGCGAGGCCGAAGCGGTGATCTCGGGCTCCCCCTGCATCCTCGCGGGGATCTATGTGAGCGGCCCGCGCTCCTCGATCGAGGGCACCAACGTGTCGTTCAAGGCGACCGTCGTGGGCGCCGCGAGCCCCTCCGGGACGGTCCAGCTCCGCGACGGTGGCTCGGCCCTCGGCGCCCCGCTGACCGCGTCGAGCGTCAACGCCGCCGTGGCCAGCGTAACCCTCGCCACTTCGGCGCTCGCCGTGGGCGAGCATGGAATCCTCGCCGATTACTCGGGCGATGCGAACAACCCCGCGGCGCGTTCGGATGCACTGGTGCACAAGGTCATTGCCGCGGCATCGCAGACGGCGGTGTCGCTCTCGGGGCCGGCGAGCTCGCGCACCGGCGAGGAAGTGGCTTTCTCGGCACTGGTCACTGGCCGCAATCCGACGGGGTTGGTCCAGTTCAAGGACGGCAACGCCGACCTCGGATTCGGTATTCCGGTCGCAGGCGGTGTCGCGGTGCTGCGGATCGCCACGCTCACTCCGGGTGATCACACGATCACCGCGGTGTATGCGGGGGACTCCAACAACAGTGGGAACGGCTCGTCGATGCTCGCCCACACGGTGGCCGCCATCGTGAACACGGAAGTCACCGCCGTCGCGAGCAACGAGCGTCCCGCCCAGGGCGAGACGGTCGTGCTCGCGGCGTCGATCCTCGGGTCGAGCCCGACCGGCACGGTGGTTTTCAACGACATCAGCAGCAGCCGCTCCTACGGACCCGCCAGCGTGTCATCCAGCGTGGCGCAGGTTGCGGTCACCGACCTTGCGGTGGGCGTGCACCTTTTCACTGCGACCTATTCCGGAGACGGGGACAATTTTCCCGCGACGTCACCACCGTTTATCGTGGTCGTGCAGCCGCCGTCGCCGCTCCACTCCGCTCCCGCAGTGATTGCATTCGGCGGCCAATCGATGGGCACGACTTCGCCCGGAATCACCGTCACGTTCACCAACCCGGGATCATCGGTGATCACGATTTCGTCGCTGGCGACAGCTTCGCCTTTCGCGCTCGCCTCGCACGATTGCGCGAGCCTCGTGGCGGGCGGCTCGTGCACGGCCCTCGTGCGCTTCACGCCGCAGGCGCAGGGAGCCCAAACAGGGTCCCTGGTGGCGGAAACGAGCGCGGGCCTGGCCACCGTGCCGATTACGGGCACGGGGGAACGCTCGCTGGTGACGCACTACTACCGCTCGATCCTCAATCGCGATCCCGATTCGGCCGGCAAGCAGTATTGGGAAAGCGAGGCCGCCAGGCTGGAGGCCCTCGGAGTGAACCCGCTGGAAACCGTCTTCGTGATGGCCGGCTACTTCTTCAACAGCCCGGAATACCTCGCTGCGAACAAGAGCGACGCTTCCTTCGTGACGGATCTGTACAACACGTTCTTCAATCGCGGGCCCGACGGTGGCGGGCTGAACTTCTGGGTGGGGCAGATCCAGGGTGGATTGCCGCGCGAGGTCGTGCTGTTCTCTTTCATGTTCTCCAACGAGTTCCGGAGCTTTACGCAGGCGATCTTCGGCAACACCTCGGCGAGGCCGGAAGTGGACATGGTGGTGGACTTCTTCCGGGGGCTGCTCAACCGCCTGCCGGACACGCCTTCCTTCCAGTTCTGGCTCGGCCAGATCCGCGCCGCCCAGTGCCAGGGCGCCGGGCCGGTCACACAGAAGATCGACGAGATCTCGGCGGCGTTCATGTTCAATCCCGAATACGGCAACCGCGGGCGCACGAACACGCAGTTCGTGACGGACATGTACTACTCGTTCCTGCGACGCGGCGGCGACATCGGGGGCGTGCAGTACTGGATCACCCAGCTCGATACGCCGGGCTCGCAGTACCACTTCCGCAACGATGTGCGCTACTTCGGCTTCCTGAACAGCGCGGAGTTCGGGGCGCGGGTGCAAGCCGTCATCGCGGCCGGCTGCGTGCAGTGATCGCGAGGCCCATCGCGAAGGCGGCATAAGCCATCGCGATGGAGGCGCCGGAGAGGCGCCTTTCGAAGCCGGGCCGCAGTCGTGGTGGGGTGAGTTTCAAGTCCACGAGGCTCGCGGTTGCTGCCGTGGCCGCAGCCGCCGAAAACCGCTTCCAGCGAAGCCGCAGCGCCTCGTAGCCCACGGCCCAGAACGTGGCGGCGAGGTGGTGGACTGCGTAGCCGGCCACGGTGTGGCGAATCGAAAAGCCATCGGCAAACGGAGCCCGCCTTCCCCAGACCCACTGGCTCGGTCCGTTGAGCGGCGTCGCGGCGCTGCCCAGCTCGCGGCGCCCGCGCATCGCGAGCACGATCGCGGAGGCAAGGCTCGCCCCCGCGCCCGAAAGCAGGGCTGCGCGAAGCAGGCGCGGCAAATCGGCATGCGGCATGTCGAAACCATTTCGCGGGCGGGCGGACGAAGCTTGGAGGTGGCGTGCCCCATGACGGTTCCGCAATCGTGAGCGACATCCTGCTGCTGGGCGCCCGGGGGTTCATCGGCCGCCACGTGGCGCGCATGCTCGAGCTCGATGGCCATCGCGTCGTGCCCGCCGGAAGGCCCGAGATGGATCTCGCCCGCGACACCGCCATGGAAGCGTGGGTGCCGCGCGTGGCCGATTTCGACGTCGTCATCAATGCGGCCGGAATCTTCCGCGAGGCGGGCAGGCAGACTTTCCGTGAGGTGCATGTCAGCGGGCCCACGGCGCTTTTCGGCGCGTGCGCTCGCACCGGGACCAAGGTCGTCCACTTTTCCGCCCTCGGCGCCGACGCGAACGCCGTCACCGAGTTCCACCGCGCTCGCCGCGCGGCCGACGAGGCGCTGCTGGCGCTAGATGTGCCGTCGATGGTGCTGCAGCCGTCGCTCGTCTTTGGCCCCGATGGCGCGAGCGCCCGGCTGTTCATGGCGTCGGCAAGCTTGCCCGTGATTTTTCTTCCCGGCGATGGAAGGCAGCGCATCCAGCCCATCCACGTGGACGACGTCGCCGCGGCGGTTGCGGCCATCGTCCGGGAGGATGCCTTCACCCGAGAGCGTGTCGCGCTGGTGGGGCCGCGTCCCACCGAGATGCGCGCGTACCTGGCCGCGTTGCGCGGCGCGTTGGGTCTTGGCAAGCCGCGCTTCATCGAAGTGCCGCGCGGCATGGTCGCGTGGGCAAGCCGCCTGCGCCTGGGCCTGCTGGACCAGGACGCGTTGTCGATGCTCGAGCGGGGCAACGTCGCCGATCCCGCCGGCGCCATGCGGCTGTTGGGGCGCCCGCCCCGGCAGCCCGGGCACTTCGTCCCGCCAGAGACGCGCGAATCGCTGAGGACCTGGGCGAGGCTGGCGTGGCTCGCGCCGGTGTTGCGAGTGGCGATCGCGGCCGTGTGGCTGACCGCCGGCGTGGTCTCGGCCGGCATCTATCCCGTGGACGAAAGCCTCGAATTGCTCGCGCGCGTGGGGCTTCACGGCACCCTGGCGAGCCTCGCCCTCTATGGAGCCGCGGCCCTGGATTTCGCGATCGGCCTTGCCACGCTCTTCATGAAGAGGCGCCGCTGGTTGTGGGCCGCGCAAGGCGTACTCATCCTCGCATACACCGCGATCATCACCGTGGCACTCCCGGAGCAATGGCTGCACCCGTTCGGGGCCGTGGTGAAGAACCTTCCCATGCTCGCGGGCATCCTCCTCCTCCACCAGCTGGAGCGCGATCGATGAGCGAATACCTGGTGCTCAAGTGGATCCATGTCGTCTCGTCGACGATCCTCTTCGGCACGGGCATCGGCTCGGCTTTCTACATGCTGGTGGCGAGCCTCGACCGCGACGCCCGCGTCGTTTTCTTCGTGACGCGGTGGGTCGTCGTCGCTGATTGGATCTTCACCACGACGGCGGTGATCGTGCAGCCGCTCACGGGGTTCTGGCTGGCGCACCTTGCCGGCTTTCCTCTCACGAGCCGCTGGATAGTGTGGTCCACCGCCCTCTACCTGCTGGCCGGCGGCTGCTGGTTGCCCGTCGTCTGGATGCAAATGCAGATGCGCGAGATGGCGCGCGAAGCCGCGGGGCACGGACGCGAATTGCCGCCGCGTTATTGGCGCTTTTTCCGCATCTGGATCGCCCTCGGCATCCCGGCATTCCTCGCGCTCGTGGTGGTCTTCTACCTGATGGTGGCAAAGCCCGCCTAGCGCGCGCGCTACCATGGCGCCATGGCCACCGAGCTGCTTCCCGAGCACGAGCAACCCGTCCTGCGCATCGTTCCCATGCCGGCGGACACCAACGCGCATGGCACCATCTTCGGCGGTTGGGTCATGGCGCAAGTGGACATCGCCGGCAGCATCCCGGCCTGGGAGCGCGCGCAGGGCCCCGTGGTCACCGTGGCGGTGAACTCCTTCGTCTTCAAGGAGCCGGTGTTCGTAGGCGACCTCGTGAGCTTCTACGCCCGCGTACTGAAGGTGGGCCGCACTTCGATCACCGTGGATGTCGAGGTTTTTGCCCAGCGCAAGCGCAGCGGCACGCGCCAGGCCGTCAAGGTGACCGAAGCCCAGCTCACCTATGTCGCCGTCGATGCCGAGCGCCGGCCCCGCAACGTTCCGCCGGAAACGAACGCGCCCATCGAGGTGTAGAATTCAAACGCTCGTTTGAATTCTTCCGGACGCCCGTCCGATCGGAGCCTCGACATGACCGACACCACTCTCGATGCGACCCTCAAGTACGCGCGCGGCGAGCGCATGGCCCGCGAGATGGCCGAGAACGGCGGCATCACCGCCCGCATCGTCATCCGCAAGGCGGCCGTCCTCGGCGCCGGCGTGATGGGTGCGCAGATCGCAGCCCACCTCGCCAACGCCAACGTCCAGCCGATCCTGTTCGACCTTCCCACTGCCGAGGGCAAGGACAGGAGCGCCATCGCCAACAAGGCGCTGGCCGGCCTGGCGAAGATGAATCCGAGCCCGATCGCCACCGCCGCGGTCCTCAAGCAGATCACGCCAGCGAACTACGACGAGCACCTCCCGCTGCTGGCCGATTGCGACCTCGTGATCGAGGCGATCAGCGAGCGCATGGACTGGAAGAAGTCGCTCTTCGAGAAGGTCGCTCCGCACATCGCGCCCAATGCCATCTTTGCCTCGAATACGTCGGGCCTTTCGGTCACCGAGCTGTCGAAGACCCTTCCGGTGGCGCTGCGCAAGCGCTTCTGCGGCATCCACTTCTTCAACCCGCCGCGCTACATGCGCCTGGTGGAGCTGGTGCCTACGGCCGAGACCGAGGAGGCGATCCTCGACCGCCTCGAGACCTTCCTCACCACCACGCTCGGCAAGGGCGTGGTCCGGGCGAAGGACACGCCCAACTTCGTCGCCAATCGCGTGGGCGTCTTCTCGATGCTCGCGACGATGCACCATACGACGCAGTTCGGCCTGCGCTTCGACGAGGTGGACGCGCTCACCGGTCCCGCCATCGGCCGCGGCAAGAGCGCGACCTATCGCACCGCCGACGTGGTCGGCCTCGACACGATGGGCCATGTCATCAAGACGATGGCCGATACGCTTCCCAAGGATCCGTGGCATCCACATTACCGGGCGCCGGCGTTTCTTGCGGCGCTGATCGCCAAGGGCGCGCTGGGCTCCAAGACGAAGGCCGGCTTCTACACCAAGCGCGGCAAGGACATCCTGGTCCTCGACGTGGTGAAGCAGGATTACGTGCCGCAAGCCGGCGCCATCTCGGAAGAGGTCCAGGCGATCCTCAAGGAGAAGTCGCCTGCGAAGCAGTTCGAGAAGCTGCGCGCGTCGTCCCACCCGCAGGCCAAATTCCTGTGGGCGATCTTCCGCGACGTCTTCCACTACAGCGCCGTGCACCTGGCCGAGATCGCGCACAACGCTCGCGACCTCGACTTCGCGATCCGCTGGGGCTTCGGCTGGAAGATGGGACCCTTCGAGCTGTGGCAGGCCGCAGGCTGGGAGCAGGTGGCGAAGTGGATCGCCGAGGACATCGCCGCCGGCAAGGCCATGTCGATGGCGCCGTTGCCGGCGTGGGTCACGGACGGCCGCAAGGGCGTGCATTCACCGGAAGGGTCCTACTCCGCCGAAACCGGCCGGGTGCAGCCGCGATCGACGCTTCCCGTATACGCGCGCCAGCTCTTTCCCGAAATGCTGATCGGGGAGAAGGCGCCCGAGCGGGGAACCACCGTCTTCGAGGACGATGGCGTGCGCATGTGGCACCAGGGCGACGGCATCGCCATCGTTTCCTTCAAGAGCAAGATGCACTCCCTCGGCACGGAGGTGCTGCTCGGGCTCGATCGCGCCATCGACGAGGCCGAGAAGAACTTCGATGCGCTCGTCATCTGGCACGAGCCGCCCTTCGCGGTCGGCGCCAATCTCAAGGCCGCCCTCGAATCGCTCAAGGCGGGCCGCTTCGAGGAGTTCGAGAAGATGATCGAGCTCTTCCAGCAGACCTCGCAGCGCCTCAAGTACAGCCTGGTGCCGACGGTCGCGGCGGTCGAGGGCATGGCCCTCGGCGGCGGTTGCGAGTTCGTCATGCACTCGCAACGGGTGGTGGCGGCGCTGGAGAGCTACATCGGATTGGTCGAAGTGGGCGTGGGGCTTCTCCCCGCGGGCGGGGGCCTCAAGGAGTTCGCCGGCAGGACGGCTGCATGGGCGAAAGGCGGTGACATGTTCCCCGAGCTCGCGCGCGTGTTCAGGCAGGTCGCCATGGGCGAGACGTCGAAGAGCGCCGAGGAGGCGCGCGAGCGCGGCTTCCTGCGCCAGGGCGACGTGGTGGTCTTCCACCCGGGCGAGCTGCTGCACGTGGCCAAGCAGCAGGCCCGCGCGATGGCCGAGTCGGGCGCGCGCCCCCAGCTTCCTCCGCCGCAGATTCCCGTGGCCGGCGACACCGGGATCGCCACGCTCAAGATGATGCTCGTCAACATGAAGGAGGGCGGCTTCATCTCCGCCCACGACTACGAGATCTCCTCGCGCATCGCGGAGGTATTGTGCGGCGGGCCGGTGGAGCCCGGCAGCCTCGTGGACGAGAAGTGGCTGCTCGACCTCGAGCGGCGCCACTTCGTTGAACTCGCGAAGACCGGCAAGACGCAGGAGCGGATCGAGCACATGCTCAAGACCGGCAAGCCCCTTCGCAATTGAAGCGGGCGCGCCTGTGACGGGCACGACGCGGGAGCCGGAATGAGCCGCAGCGCAAAGGCGAACACCATCATCCTTTGCCTGCTCTTCGGCCTGCCCTTCGGCGGCATCGGGCTGTTCGCCGCGTGGGCGATGGCAACCACGGTCCACGACGGCTGGCGCGCGCGCGACTGGGTTAAGGTCGCGGCCTACGTCGAGGGCTATGACGGTGGAGACATCGACTACCGCTACAGCATCGACGGACGCGAATTCCGCGGCGACAGGCTCACCGTGTTCCCCCTCAAGGGCGACGACCAGGTCTCCGAGGCGCTTCATTCGCGCCTTTCGGAGGCGCGAGCGGCGCGCCGCCCGATCACGGTGTTCGTCAATCCGCAGGCGCCTGCGGAGTCGGTGGTCGACCGCGAGGTGAGCTGGCAGACGCTGGTCTTCCTTGCGCCGTTCGCGTTCGGCTTCGGCGGCGTAGGCCTGGGCGCGGCTTGGGTCGCGGCGCGCACAGTTCGCGGCGAGCGCCCACGCAAGGCGGAGCGCGGCCTGCGTTCCGATGGCGCCGGCAAGCTGCTCCTCACCTGGGCGTTCACCTTCATGTGGAACGTGATCGCCTTCCCGATCGGCATCGCGGTGTCGATGGAGGCCGTCCACAACGGCGAGTGGCTGGCCCTGCTGGCGCTGGTCTTCCCGCTCATCGGCGTGTTGCTGCTCTTCGGCGCCATCGCGGGCACGGTGAGCTACCTGCGGCGCGGCGGCGCGGTGCTCGAGCTCGCTTCAGGCGCCCCGCCAAGGATGGGGTCGGTGGTGCAGGGCCACATGGCATTCCCGCGCGGTGTGTCGGCGGGCGAGGGCTTCCGGGTGAAGCTCGCCTGCTACGAGGGCAAGGCCGACGACGGCATGCCCAAGGTGCGCTGGTCGAAGCACGTCACCGGTACCGTTGCGCAGGGGCCGTCGGGCGCGCGGCTCGCCTTCCGCTTCCAGGTCCCCGCGAGATTGCCCGGGCATGCGGATGAGGAAGCCGCCGGCCGCACCTGGCGCATCGAGGCCGAACGCGCCGACAAGCTCCTTGGCGTGCCTTACGGTTTCGACCTGGAGATGCTGCCGCCATCGAACGCCGCGTTGCTCGATCCCGAGCCCGCCTTCGAGGACGCACCATTCGCCGCCGCCGCGGTGGCCGGGCCGCAGGTGGATTTCACCCAAGGCGCTTTCGCCAAGGCGGACCTCACCACCGCGCAGCGCGAAGTGCTCGCCGGCATGACCCCGCAGCAGCGCGCGCAGGTCGAGAAGCTGCTCGCTATGCGCCCCCTCATCAAGAAAGCCGTCATCGGCGTGGTGCTGGCGATCGTCGCCCTCACGCTGTTGCCGGTCGTCATCGCTTTACTGATGGGCTAGCCCCGAGGAGAGAACCATGAGCAAGCAGGTCCAGGACGCCTACATCGTCGCGGCGGTGCGCACGCCGGTGGGCAAGGCGCCGCGCGGCATGTTCCGAAACGTCCGTCCCGACGACATGCTGGCGCACGTGCTGAAGGGGGCGATCGCGCAAGTTCCCGGGCTCGATCCCCACGACATCGCCGACGTGATCGTGGGCTGCGCCATGCCGGAGGCCGAGCAGGGCATGAACGTCGCGCGCATCGGCGTGCTCCTGGCCGGCCTGCCAGACAGCGTGCCGGCGATGACAATCAACCGCTTCTGCTCCTCCGGCGTGCAGGCCGTGGCGCTCGCCGCCGACCGCATCCGCACCGGCGACGACGACGTGGTGATCGCCGCGGGCACCGAGTCGATGTCGATGGTGCCGATGATGGGCAACAAAGTGGCCCTCAACGAAGCGGTCTTCGCCAACGGCGAGAACGTCGCCATCGCCTACGGCATGGGGATCACCGCCGAGAAGGTGGCTCAACAGTGGAAGGTGAGCCGCGACGAGCAGGATTCCTTCGCGCTCGCGAGCCACCAGAAAGCCACCCAGGCCATCGCCGCGGGGAGCTTCCGCGAGGAGATCGCGCCCTACGAGATCGAAACCGCGACGCCGGACCTGGCGAAGGGCAGGGTCGCGCGCCGCAGAATGGTCGCCGATACCGACGAAGGCCCGCGGCCGGATTCCAGCCTCGAAGGGCTCGCCAAGCTGAAGACCGTCTTCGCGGCGAAAGGCACCGTCACTGCCGGCAACAGCTCGCAGATGTCCGACGGTGCGGCCGCGGTGGTGCTCATGAGCGAGCGTGCGCTCAAGAGGTATGGCGTGAAGCCCCTAGCGCGCTTCGTGAGCTTCGCGGTGGCCGGCGTGCCTCCCGAGATCATGGGCATCGGGCCGATCAAGGCGATTCCCAAGGCGCTCGCCGCCGCCGGAGTAAAGCAGGACGACCTCGACTGGATCGAGCTGAACGAGGCGTTCGCGGCACAGTCCCTGGCGGTGATGAAGGAGCTTGGGCTCGACCCGGCGAAGGTGAATCCGCAGGGCGGCGCGATCGCCCTGGGGCACCCCCTCGGGGCCACGGGCGCGGTTCGCACCGCCACGCTGGTCCATGGCATGAAGCGCACCGGCGGGAAATACGGCATGGTGACGATGTGCATCGGCACCGGCATGGGTGCGGCGGGCCTTTTCGAGTCGCTCGCCTGAAGGCACAATAGCGCCGCTCTCCGAAGAACAGATAACTCCCCCCCCACGAGGAGAACCACCCCATGAGATTCCACCGCCACGCGGTCAAGCCGCTCGCGCTCGCGATGAGCCTGCTCGGCGTCGCCGTCCCCGCGTCCGCCCTGCAGTTCGAACTGCCCAACGGCATCCGGGCGAACGTCGACACCACCGTGAGCTACGGCATCTCGGTGCGCGCCGAGGATCGCGACCCGACCCTCATCGGCATCGCGAACGGCGGCACCTCGCGCTCGGTGAACGAGGACGACGGGAACCTCAACTTCGACAGCAGCAAGCCCTTCGCCAACATCCTCAAGGCCACGGTGGACGCGGAGGTGAAGTGGCGCAACTTCGGCTTCTTCGGCCGCGGCACGGCGTATTACGACTTCGACTTGCACGACAGCGAAAAGCTGGGCCCCACGGGGCGCAAGCGCCTCGGCAAGGACGTTGTCGGGCTGGACGGCTTCTTCAGCGGCTCCTTCGACGTCGCCGGGCGCAACCTGAACGTGCGCCTCGGGCGACAGGTGATCAGCTGGGGCGAGAGCACCTTCATCCCCAACGGCATCAACGTGGTGAACCCGGTGGACCTCTCCAAGCTGCGCATCCCGGGCTCGGAGCTGAAGGAAGCCTTCATCCCGACGACGGGCGTGTGGGCGAGCCAGCAGCTCACCAACGCCGCGACCCTCGAGGCCTTCTACCTCACCAACCACGACAAGGTCCGCCTCGATCCGCGCGGCTCGTACTTCTCCAACAACGACTTCGCTTCCGACGATGGCAACCGCGTGATCCTTTCGTTCGGCCGTCGCCAGGACGAGCATTTCGCCCCGTCCAACCCGGTGCCGCCGATCATTCCGCAGCTTGGCCCGGCTGCCCAGGCGCTCTTCGGTCCGTTCAACCCGGCGGCATCCATCTGGGCGCCGCGCGCCGACGAGCGCTCGCCGAGCGACGACGGCCAGTACGGGCTGGCGCTGCGCTACCTCGCGCAGGGCCTGAACAGCACCGAGTTCGGCCTGTACTTCATGAATTACCACAGCCGCGTGCCGATCTTCTCGGGCACCAAGGGCACGCCGACCTCGATCCTCACCGGGACGCCGCTGGGCGCCACCATTTGCGCCGCTGCCGCCACCAACACGGCGCTGCGCGCCCTTTGCCACACCGGCACTGCGGTGGCGTTCGCGGAATATCCCGAGGACATCCGGCTCTACGGCGTGAGCTTCAACACCGCCGGGCCCGCGGGCATCGCGCTGCAGGGCGAATTCTCCTACCGGCCGAACCTGCCGCTGCAGCTGTCCACGCCGGAGCTGCTGCTGGCCGCGCTGGGCCTGCCCAACCTCATCACCGGCTTCACGCAGATTCCCGGCGCGCCGGCTGGGGCCACCGCCGCCGCGTTGGTGCCCGATGGCAGCTATATCCAGGGTTACCGCCGCGTGAAGGCGAGCCAGTTCCAGGTGACCGGCACCAAGTCGTGGCCCAATGCGCTCGGCGCGGAGCAGGCGATCCTCGTGGGCGAAGTCGGGGCCAACTGGTTCCACAACCTGGGGGAGCTCAAGTACAACGCCCCGGCGGTATACCTGCCCGCGACGGCCTTCGGGGCGGTGCTTTCGAGCGCGTTCGCGGTGCAGCCCTCGGACAGCTTCCTCACCGAGTTCTCGTGGGGCTATCGCCTCGCCGGGCGGCTGGAATACAGCAACGCGCTGGCGGGCGGAAACGTGGCACCGCGCCTCGCCTTCACGCACGACGTGAAGGGCAGCGGCCCTAACTTCAACGAGAAGGTCAAGTCGGCTTCGATCGGCGTTTCCTGGGATTACCAGCGGCGCTGGGTCGTGGACATGCAGTACACCAACTACTTCGGCGGGCGCACCTATTGCGGAACGGACGTGCCGCCCCCGGGCTCGGCGGTCACGCCCGGCCAGCCGGCCACGTGGTGCTCGAGCGCCAACCCGCTCAAGGACCGCGACTTCTACTCGCTCGTCGTGAGCTATTCGTTCTAGGGACGCCCGCATTCGCGAAACCCTGTCCCGCGATTGGCCCTTCTCCCCGGGGGTCCCCAGCTGATGGGGGCAACGTCCAGGCGAGAGGGTTCGGGAGAGGGTAATGCTGCACGGAATAACTACAGGAGGAGCTCGATGAAATTCGTGACCCTGAAGTCGATCGCCGCATTCGCGGTCGGCGCCGCGTTTGCCGCGCCTGCCGCGGCGGAGCTGTCCAGCGCCGATCTCGCGAAGCTCGGCACCTCGCTTACTCCTTTGGGAGGCGAGAAGGCCGGCAACGCGGCCGGCACCATCCCGGCGTGGGACGGCGGCATCACCCGGCCCGTCGCCGGCTACAAGGTGGGATCGCATTATCCCGATCCGTTCGCCTCGGACCGGGCGACCCTCACCATCACCGGCGCCAACGCCGACCAGCACAAGGCCCAACTCTCCGAGGGCCAGATGGCGATGCTGAAGAAATATCCCACCTACAAGATGGTGGTGTATCCCACGCGACGCAGCGCCTCGGCCCCCGAGGGCCACTACCGCGAGACGCGCGAGTGCGCGGCGAAGGCCAAACTCGCGCCCGGGGGCAACGGCGTCACGGGCTGCATGGGCGGCATTCCCTTCCCGATCCCGAAGGACGGCAACGAGGCCATCTGGAACGCGCTGTTGCGTTACCGCGGCGACACGTTCGGCATGCATTGGTCGCAGGCCGCCGTCACCCGCAGCGGCGACTACGCGCTGGTGAAGTTCGAGTACGAGTACGACTTCTCGTACGGCAACCTCAGCAAGACGCCGCAGCAACGCGAGAACAACAAGATCCTGAACTACGTGCAGGCGACGACCGCTCCTGCGCGCCTCGCCGGCCAGATCCTGCTGGTGCACGAGACGGTGGACCAGACCAGGGAGCCGAGGAGCGCGTGGACGTACAACCCGGGGCAGCGCCGCGTGCGCCTCGCGCCGAACGTGGCGTACGACAACCCCGGCACCGCCGCGGACGGCCTGCGAACCAACGACGACTTCGGCATGTACAACGGCGCGACCGATCGCTACAACTGGCGCCTGGTGGGCAAGCGCGAGATGTACGTGCCGTACAACTCCTACCGGCTCTCGGACCCCAAGCTCAAGTATGCCGACATCCTCAAGCCGGGGCACATCAACCAGGACCACGCGCGTTATGAGCTGCACCGCGTCTGGGTTGTGGAAGCGACCTTGAAGCCGGGCACCAGCCACATCTACTCCAAGCGCGTCTTCTACCTCGACGAGGACAGCTGGACGCCGGTGCTGTCGGACAAGTACGACGGGCGCGGCGAGCTGTGGCGCTTCTCCGAGCAGCACAGCGAGAACTGGTACAACATCCCGACGATCTTCCCGACGGTGGAGGTCCACAACGACCTGCAGTCGGGCCGCTACATCGCGATGGGCCTTCGCAACGAGGAAAGGACGATTTACGAGCCCCTCAAGCGCACGCCCGGCGACTACACGCCGTCGAACCTGCGCGGCACCGGCACGCGCTGATCCCGCGCTCGCGGTGAGGCGCTTGCGCGGTTTCCTCGGGGCCGCAGCCATCGGCTGCGGCCTCGCCTTTTGCGCCGGCGCGCAGCAGCCGGCCGCAACGCCGGCGGCGGACGCATCGGCTCCATTTGGGCCGACGACGCTGCAGCGCCTGCTGCTGATAGACGGCGCACGCGTGGGCCCGACCCGCATCGTGACGGTAGGCGATCGCGGCTACATCGTCGTGAGCGACGACGAGGGCAAGTCGTGGAGGCGCGCGAAGTCCCCGCCCGCCCCCCTGCTCACGGCAGTGCGTTTCGTCGACGCGAAGCAGGGATGGGCCGTCGGCCACGACTCGGTCATCCTCGCGAGCAACGATGGCGGCGACACCTGGACGCAGCAGTTCTCGGCGCCCGCGCAGCAGCGTCCCCTGATGGACGTGCTCTTCCTGGACGCGGCGAGCGGCATCGCCGTCGGGGCCTATGGCGCCTATTACGAGACCGTGGATGGCGGCAAGACCTGGACCGAGCGCAAGGTCCTGCCCGACGACAAGCACCTCAACGCCATCGTGCGGCAAGCCGACGGCAAGCTGGTCATCCTGGGCGAGGCGGGCACCCTCCTCGCTTCGGCCGACGCGGGGAAGACCTGGGCGACGGTCGCCTCGCCGTACAAGGGCTCGCTCTTCGGTGGCGTGGTCGCCGACGACGGCGCCATCGTCGCCTTCGGATTGCGCGGGCGGATCTATCGTTCGACCGACGCGGGCAGGACATGGACCCAGGTCGAGAACGCCTCGACTTCCACGCTCATGGGTGGCGCCCGGCTCGCGGACGGATCGCTCGTCGTGGTCGGTGCCGCGGGTACTGCGCTCCTGAGCCGTGACGCCGGCAGGACTTTCACGCGCCTCGACACCGGCACGACTCGCGCCCTTTCGCGTCCTGTCCCTGCGGCCGCCGGCGCGCTGCTGCTGCTGGGCGAGGCCGGGGTGCGCACCATGGCGCTTCCCGTGGCGCGGCAGTGAGCCTCGACGGCCTCATCCGGCGCGCCTCCGCGCTCGTCTTCGACCACCGCAAGGTGTGGCTCGTGGTGTTTTCCGCCATGACCGTCCTCTTCGCCGCCTCGGCATCTCGCCTGGCGGTGGACGCAGGTTTCAACAAGATGGTGCCGCTGCGCCACGAGTACATGAAGGTGTACCGCGAATACGAGAAGGTGTTCGGCGGCGCCAACCGCGTGGCCATCGCCATCGTGCAGAAGGACGGCGACATCTTCGACAAGGAGTTCATGTCGAAGCTGAAGGGCCTCACCGACGACGTGTTCCTGCTGAACGGCGTCGATCGTCCGTCGGTGAAATCCCTCTTCACGCCCAACACGCGCTTCATCGAGGTGATCGAGGAGGGCTTCGCCGGGGGCAACGTGATTCCGGCCACCTTCCAGGGATCCGAGGCGGACCTCGCCACGGTGCGCGCGAACGTGAACAAGTCGACGGAAGTGGGCCGAACCGTCGCCACCGATTTCTCGGGCGCCCTGGTCGCGGCGGGGCTGCTCGAGATCGATCCGCAGACGGGCCGGCGGCTCAACTACTTCGAGGTCGCCGGCAAGCTCGAGGCGCTGCGCGCCAAGTACGAGTCCGATCGCCACTCGGTCCACATCATCGGATTCGCCAAGGCGGTGGGGGACATCCGCGACGGCGCGCGCGGGGTGGTGATGTTCTTCGGCGTGGCCTTCGTGATCACGCTCGCGCTCATGCTCTGGTTCGTGAAGGACGTGAAGCTCACGCTGGTGGCGCTGGTGGTGGCGATGATGCCGGTCCTCTGGTTGCTGGGCACCCTGCCGCTGCTGGGCTTCGGCATCGACCCGCTTTCCATCCTCGTGCCGTTCCTCATCTTCTCCATCGGCGTTTCGCACGCCGTGCAGATGACCAAGACCTGGGAACGGGAGGTGCTTTCCGGCGCCGACAGCCTCACGGCGGCGAAGCATTCCTTCGCCAAGCTCTTCATTCCCGGCACGCTGGCGCTGCTCACCAACGTGCTCGGCTTCGCCGTAATCATGCTGATCCCGATCGACATCGTGCGCGAGCTGGGAATCACGGCTTCCCTCGGGGTGGCATGGATGATCATCACCAACAAGATGCTCCTGCCGATCCTGCTTTCGTACCTGAGCATGTCCCGGCGCGCCGCCGCCGGGCAGGCCGGGCAGGAAGGCGCGGTGCAGCGCTTCTGGCGCGCGGCCGCGCGCGGGGTCGAGCGTCCGCGGGCCCTGACCATCATCGCGGCCTCCGCCCTGATCCTGGCCCTCGGCCTCTACAAGGCCCACGACCTCAAGGTGGGCGACTACGGCATCGGCGTACCGGAGCTGCGCCCCGAATCGCGCTACAACCTCGACAACCGCAGGATCGTGGAGAAGTTCGCCATCGGCGTGAACACGCTCGGCGTGGTGGCCCAGACGAAGAACGTGCAGGGCGCCTGCACGCAGTACGACGTGATGACCACCATCGAGCGCTTCGACTGGCACATGCAGAACGTGCCCGGGGCGCAATCGGTGATCTCCCTGCCGGGCCTGGCCAAGGTGGTCAACGCGGGCTTCAACGAGGGAAACCTGAAATGGCGGCAGCTGCCGCGCGACCCGCAGGTGATGGCACAGGCGGTCACGCCGATCGATACCTCGACGGGCCTCCTGAACCCCGACTGCAGCGCGATGCAGGTGCTGGTCAACACCACCGACCAGCAGGGCGAGACCATCGCGCGCCTGGTCTCGGAGGTGAAGGGCTTCGCGGCGAGGAACAACAGCGACAAGCTCGAATTCAAGCTCGCCACCGGCAACATGGGCGTCACCGCCGCCACCAACGAGGCGGTGGACAAGGCGCGCTGGGAGATGAACTTCGCCATCTTCGGGGCGCTTTTGGTGATGTGCATGATCACTTTCCGCAGCCTTCGGGCGACCCTCTGCATCCTCATTCCCCTCGCGCTGGTATCGGTCCTGTGCGAGGCGCTCATGCCGATGCTCGGCATCGGCCTCAAGGTCTCCACGCTGCCGGTGATCGCGCTGGGCGTGGGGGTCGGCGTCGATTACGGCATCTACCTCTATGACCGCATCGAGATCCACCTGGAAGAGGGCAAGGACCTGGCGGCCGCCTTCTACGAGGCGCTGAACGAGCGCGGCACCGCGATGGTCTTCACCGCCGTCACCATGACGATCGGCGTGGGCACCTGGGCGCTCTCGGCGCTCAAGTTCCAGGCCGACATGGGCATTCTGCTCGCCTTCATGTTCTTCCTGAACATGCTGGGCGCGCTTTTCCTGCTGCCGGCGCTGGCCGCCTTCCTGCTCAGGCCACACGCGGCTGCCCGGCCAACGGCCTAGGCGCGCCGGTGGGAATTGCCGAGCTCGTCATGCTCGCAATTTTCCTGCTGGTTGCTGCGGTTTTCGTTCGCGCCTTCCTGGCCGGGGAGACGGTGGGCCGCGTGAAGGGCGACCGCGACCGGATAGGCGCCCGCAGCAAGGTGTCGGTGCTGGTGAAGCGGCACGTGCGCCGCGGCTCGATCGAAGCCGATGTCGAGCTGCAGCTGCGCGTCGTGGGCTCGGTCAAGTGGGCGACATGGGATCCCGGCTTCGCCCTGACGGTCGCGAAAAGGCTCGAGGAGGCCGCCGCCGAGGTTCGCCGGCGGGAGGCGTGGTGAGCGACGAGCCGCAAAGCCTCCTGCACATCGCCGCAGCCGCCGCGGTGCTGGTCGGCATCATCGCCTACCAGCTCGTGGTCGAGCGATTCTGGAGCCGCGCCGAGGACGTGCGCGTGCTGAAGGAGATCGACCAGCTAGGCTTCATCGACCTCGAAGTCGTCGCGGACGCGAAGGGCCGCAAGCGGGTGGCGATCTGGTATTGGGTCGGCAACGATTTCACCGCGCGGGCGCTGCTCACGTCGGACCAGGCTTTCAGGCTGGCGCGCATGCTTCGCGTGGCCGCCGCCCCCGGCCGCAACCTGGCCATGGCGCGGCTTGCATGGTTTCGTGCGCGCAGGGCCGCGGAGGCTGCGGCGCCGAGCATCGTGATCGGGGACGAGGAGGCGAAGTGAACGCCACGGCCCGTTGCTGCAACTGCGAGGCTTCGCCGCCGCCCCCTCAGGCGTCGCCGCTGGCGATGCCGATTGTTGCGCGTGGTGCTCCATCAGGGTCTCCGATGCGGATCGAGCGGGTCGACGATGTCGCCCACCCGCACGGTGCCCGCCTGCAGCGTGACGAGGTTCATGCCGAAGAGCGGCCCGTATTCGGGATGGTTGCGATAGCTCGAGAGCGTGGCGAGCGGCTCTGGGCCGCGAACCTCGCCGGTCGCCTGGTCGGTCGTCGTAACCTGGCAGCGGCCGCACGCCTTCGCGGTTCGCAGCAAGGCATCTCCCACCTGCACGTCGCCCCATGTGTCCTCGGCATACGCCGCGCCTCCGGAGACGACGAGGTTGGGACGGAAGCGGTTCATGGGCAGCGGCTTGTGCCCCTTTGCCAGCAGGCGGGCATTCAGGTCGGCGAGCGAGGCCTCGCCGAGCAGGAGGTACGCGAACGCATCGGCGAACCCGACCAGCCGGCCCTCGCCGGCGAATTCCGGCCTGGACTCCCGCTCGGTCTCCTCGGGCATGTAGACCAGCGCGCAGTCGATCCCGAGGTAGTCCGACAACCACGCGCTGGCGGGCCCCGGCACGGCGGCCGCGTCCACGACGCTGCTCCAGACGCGAACCCGGCGCGTGGCGCGCAGGGTCGGGTCGATGGGCACCTCGACGGCATCGCGGTCGGGGGCCGAAAGGACGAGCCTGCCGTCATCGATCTCTGTCCAGATTGTCGCCATGCGCGGATGCTCACGCTGCGAAAGGAAATCGCCCTCGCCGTCTACCACCATCCAGCGCCGGTCGTGCTCCAGACCGCGCTCGGTGGCGCGCGCTTCGGTGACGGAGATACCCTTGAGGCCCTTGACGGGGTAGACGTTGAGGGCGGAGACGGAAAGCATGTACGAGGGATGAGGGATGAGGGATGAGGGATGAGGATGGGAAAACGCTGCGCCGGGGCGGCGGCGAACGGCAATATTCACGCAAAGGGCCGCCCAAGGTTACCGTAAACTTGTTCCTTTCCCGCCCCTGCCGAGGAGAGCTGACATGGCCCTGTGGGACAAGCTGAAGGCCGAGCTGATCGACATCGTCGAATGGCTCGACGATACCAACGACACGCTCGCCTACCGTTTCGAGCGCTACCAGAACGAGATCAAGTACGGCGCCAAGCTCGTGGTGCGCGAAGGCCAGATGGCGGTCTTCGTCAACGAGGGGCAGCTGGCCGACGTCTACAAGCCGGGCACGCATACCCTCACCACGCAGAACATGCCGATCCTTTCCACCCTGCGCGGGTGGAAGTACGGGTTCGACAGCCCGTTCAAGGCGGAGGTGTACTTCGTCTCGACGCGCAAGTTCACCGACCTCAAGTGGGGCACTCCCGGCCCGGCGACGATGCGCGACAAGGACTTCGGGATCATCCGCGCCACCGCCTTCGGCATCTACTCCATCCGCGTGAAGGATCCGGGCACCTTCGTGAAGGACCTGGTCGGCACCGACAACCGCTTCACCCTGCAGGAGATCTCCGAGAACCTGCGCGGCAAGATCGGCCTGCGCATCAAGGAAGTGATGCCGGAGCTGGGCATCCCGGTGGTCGAGCTGGAAGCCAAGGTCACGGAGATGGGCAATCGCCTGCGCGAGCGGCTGCAGCCGGACTTCGACGGGTTCGGCCTCGAGCTGCTGGAAGTCCAGGTGCAGGACATCGGCCTGCCCGAGGAAGTCGAGAAGGCGATCGACAAGCGCGGCGCCATGGCCGCCGTGGGCAACCTGCAGGCGTACACGCAGTACGAGACGGCCTCGGCGATCCGCGATGCCGCCAACAACCCGGGCGGGGCCGCAGGCGCCGCGGTAGGGCTGGGGGCGGGCGTGGCAATGGGCCACTCGATGATGAACGCGATGACCGGCGGGAGCACGGGCGGCGGTGCGGCGCCTTCCGGGCCGCCTCCGGTTCCCGGGCCTGCGGGCTTCCACGTCGCCGTCGGACAGAACCAGACCGGGCCCTTCGACATGAACGCGCTGCAGCAGCAGGCCGCCGCGGGTCAGCTCACGCGCAACTCGCTGGTATGGAAAGCGGGCATGGCGCAGTGGGCGAAGGCTGGCGATGTGCCGGAGCTGGCGCCGGTCTTCGCCAACATGCCTCCCCCGATCCCGCAATGAGCGATTCCCCGGCGCAAGCCGGGGCCGCCCCGGATCCCGGCGCGCGCCGGGATCCCTCACCACCGAGCTTCATCCGCGCGTTCCCCTGCAGGGCGTGCGGGGCGAAGCTCTCCTTCGCTCCCGGCACGCGCACGCTGGAGTGCGACTTCTGCGGCACCGCGAACGACATTCCCGAGGACGACGGGCGGGTCGAGGAGCTCGACCTCGAGGCTTACCTCAAGTCCCTCGAGGATCGCGAGGAAGCCTTCGTCGCCGAGCGGTTGCGCTGCGCACGGTGCGGCGCGGAGCAGGAGCTGCCGGCGCATCATTTCGCGGCCGAGTGCGCCTATTGCGCGGCGCCCGTCGTATCGAAGGATTACGCCGGCCGGCGCATCCATCCACGCTCGATCGTGCCGTTCCAGGTCGACCGCAAGCGCGCGCAGCAGGAGTTCCGGCGCTGGGTCGCCGGGTTGAGGCTCGCCCCGAACGAGCTCAAGCGCTACGCCCAATCCGATGCGGCGATGAAGGGCACGTACCTGCCTTACTGGACCTACGACTGCCATACCGAGAGCGACTTCCGCGGGGAGCGCGGCGAGGACCACTACGAGCAGCAGCAGGTGCGCACCAGCAAGGGCGTGGAGATGCGCCGCGTGGTGCGCACCGACTGGTTCCCGGTGGAAGGGCGCGTGGAGCGCTTCCACGACGACGTCCTGGTGCCCGCCTCGCGTTCGCTCGCAAGCTCGCTGCGGGGTGCCGCCATGGGATGGAACCTGAACGGGCTCGTCGCCTACCGGCCCGAGTACGTGAGCGGCTACCGCGGCGAGGCCTACGAGGTGAGCCTGCGCGAAGGTTATCCCGCGGCCAAGGAGGTCATCGACGCCAACATCCACTCGATGATCCGCGCGCGGATCGGCGGCGACCGGCAGCGCGTGATCAGCGTATCGACGCGCTACGCCGACGTGCGCTTCAAGCACGTGCTGCTGCCGGTCTGGGTCTCGGCCTACCGCTTCAAGGACAAGACCTACCGGTTCCTGGTGAACGGCCAGACCGGGGAAGTCGCCGGCGAGAGCCCGCTGTCCTGGTTCAAGGTCACCTGGCTCGTCGTCGGCGTCCTGCTGTTCTTCCTCCTGGCCTATCTCTTCTCGCGCTAGCTGCGGCCGCGCACCCGGCTGCGGTCACAGCTGCTTGAGCATCGTGTCCGCGTCGGAGACCTCGAATTTGCCCGGAGCCTCGACGTTGAGCGTCTTCACGACGCCGTCGTCCACCAGCATCGAGTAGCGATTGGCGCGCACGCCCATGCCGCGCGCGGTGAGGTCGAGCGTGAGGCCCAGCTTCTTCGAGTATTCGGCGCTGCCATCGGCCATGAAGCGGATCTTGCCGCCGGCCTTCTGGTCGCGGCACCAAGCGCCCATGACGAAGGGGTCGTTCACGGAGAGGCACCAGATCTCGTCCACGCCCTTGGCCTTGAGCGCGTCGTAATTTTGCAGGTAGCTGGGAACGTGCTTGGCCGAGCAGGTCGGCGTGAACGCGCCCGGCAGCGCGAAGATCGCGATCTTCTTGCCCTTCACCAGGTCCTCGACCTTGAAGGTGTTGGGCCCCACGCTGCAGCCGTTGCCCTCGACTTCGATGAATTCCTGCAGCGTTCCCTCGGGCAGGCGGTCACCAACCTTGATAGTCATGTTCGCTCCTCGTTGTCATTGGTCACGAAAACTCCTCCAGCTTCGCCCCGTCCCCCTTGAGGAGGACCGGGGTCATGGCGCCGCGGCGCTGCCGGCGCGGCGGAAACTCGCAAGAGCGACCCCCGCCGCCACGAACGCGCCGCCGAGCGCGCGATTGATCCAGCGCAGCATGCCGGGGTCGCGCATCACGCGAAGCACGCGCGCCGCGAGCGCCGTATAGGCGCCCATCACGACCAGGTCCACGGCGAAGGTGGTCGCCGCCAGGATCGCGTACTGCTGCGGCTGCGGGCGCGCGAGGTCGATGAACTGCGGCAGCACCGCGGCGAAGAAGATGATGCCCTTCGGATTGGTGATGTTCACGAAGAAGCCGCGCGTGAAGATCTCGCGCGCCGAGTGGACGCGGACGTCGGCCGTGTCCTCGAAGCCTCGCGCGGGCGCGCGCCAGGTCGCGATGCCGAGGTAGACCAGGTAGGCGACGCCCAGCCATTTCACGGCGTTGAAGAGCGACTCCGATGCGAGCAGCAGCCCGCCCAGCCCCACCGACACGACGATGACGACGATGAGGCTCGCGAACTGCATGCCCACCGCATTCCAGATGCCCAGCCGGAATCCGTGGTGCAGGCCGCTGGAGAGGGAGGAAAACACGCCGGGGCCCGGCGAGACGCAAAGGATGATCGCCGCGAGCACGTAGGTGAGCCAGACCGAGAGTTCCATCAACGTCCGCGTTCGACGGCCCGTCGCGCGATCGCATCCACGAGCGACGGGGCGACGAGCTTGAGCCAAAGGCCCATTTTACCCCTCGCCGTCATGACGACTTCCCGCTTGCGTGCCGCGATGGCGGCCACGATGATGCGCGCGCACGCCTCCACCCCCATCACCTCCCCTTCCTTCACCGGGCTCACCCGGATCGGCTTGCCGTCCGGCCCGGTCGCGTTCTCGCGGATGCCGGTCGAGACGAAGCCGGGATAGATCATCGTTACGGCGACGCCGCAGCTTGCGAGCTCGATGCGCAGCGAGTCGAAGAATCCCGCCATGGCGTGCTTGGAGGCGCTGTAGCCGGTGCGCGTGGGCACGCCCGTGCGCCCTGCGAGGCTGGAAACCCCGACCAGCACGCCCCCGGATCGGCGCAGGTACGGCAGCGCATGGCGCGTGCAGTACACCGCGCCCATGTAGTTCACCTGCATGATGCGCTCGATGATCGAGAGGTCATCGATCTCCTCGAAGCGCGCCCACATCGTGAGTCCTGCGTTGTTGACCAGGACATCGATGCCGCCGAAGGCGAGGGCCGCACCCGACACGACTGCCTGGCAATCGCGTTCCTTCGAGACGTCGGCTTTCACCGTGAGGACCGCAGCGCCGCGGGCGCGGCAATCGGCCGCCACACCTTCCAGCTCGCGCTCGCTGCGGGCCGCAAGCACCAGCTTCGCGCCCTGCGCGGCGAGCTGGCGCGCGAGCTCGGCGCCGATGCCCCTGGAGGCCCCGGTGATCACGACAACCTTGTCCTGCAGCGGCCTCATCACGGTACCCCTGGCCGCCCCGGCCCCCAGACGGCGCGGCCCGGCCTCGCGCCGGTGTGCTCGCCGTGGGCCAGCACCTGCACGCCGTTCACGAAGACGTGGCGCATGCCCACGGCGTAGCTGTGCGGCCGCTCATAGGTAGCGGTGTCCGCGATCGTGGCGGGATCGAAGAGGGCGAGGTCCGCGTGCATGCCTTCCCGCACCAGCCCGCGATCGGAAAGCCCGAGGATGGATGCCGGCAAGCCGGAGAGGCGGCGGATCGCCTCCGGCAGGGAGATCACCCGATCCTCGCGCACGTACTTGCCGAGGAGGCGCGCGAAGTTGCCGTAGGCGCGCGGGTGGGTGGAGTCCCGCATGAACACGGGCGTCGTGGCCATCGAGGCGCCGTCGGAGCCGATCGCGACCCATGGCCTTGCGAGCGCCGCGGCGATGTCGGCCTCTCGCATCGAGAAAAACGCGACGGAGACACGGGAGCGGTCCTCGCGGATCAGGTCGAGCGCCGCCTCGACCTCGTCCACGCCGCGTTCGCGCGCCACTTCCGCCAGGGTGCGGCCGGTGAGCGGCCTCAGCGCCTCGGAGCGGAAACGCAGCAACAGGGTTCGCGGCAAGGGTCCTTCGCGCCGGCGCATTTCCGCGCCCATGCGGGCTCGCTGCACCGGGTCGTCCAGCCGGCGATAAAGGGCATCGGGCCCGCCGTCATGGGCCCACGCGGGCAGGCGCGAGGAAAGGCCGGTCGAGCTGGCGGCATAGAGGTAAAGGTTCGCCGTGACATCGAGGCCGCTGGCGCGTGCCCGCTCCACGCGCTCGAGCGCGCGCTCCATGCGCGAGGGCGTGCTGGTCGACTTGATGTGGTGGATGTGGGCGGGAATGCCGGCCTCGCGGGAAATCCGGAAGAGCTCGTCCAGGGATTGCAGCAGGTTGGCGCCTTCGCCCCGGATGTGCGATGCGTATTTCCCACCATGGCGCGCGGCCACCTTGCACAGCTCGATGAGCTCCTCGGTCTTCGCGTAGCTGCCCGGCGCGTAGATGAGCGCCGAGCCGATGCCCAATGCCCCGGCTTCCATCTCGCGCCGGACGATGTCGCGCATGGCATCCAGCTGCGCCGGCGTGGGCTGCACGTCGTCCAGCCCGAGCACGTTCGCGCGGACCGTCGCAGCCCCCACGAACGAGGCCACGTTGGGCGAGACACCGCGACGCTCGAGCTCCGCGAGATACCCGGCGAGCGTGGTCCAGGTGATGTCGTACCGGAGGTCGCCCTGCGCGGCCCGCATGCGCTGCTTCATGGCCGGCGTGAGCGGTCCCATGGAGCTGCCTTCGCCCATCACCTCGAGCGTCACGCCCTGGCGGATCTCGCTCTGGGAGTCCCCGTCCACGAGCAGCGATTCGGTGGACCACGACAGCATGTTGATGAAGCCCGGCGCCACCGCGAGGCCACGCGCATCGACGATCTTGCGCGCCGTCGCGTCGAGCCGCCCGATGGCCGCGATGCGATCGCCGCGGATGGCCACGTCCTGCACCCGCCCGGGGGCGCCGCTGCCGTCGTAGACGGTGCCGCCGCGGATCAGGACGTCGTAGGTGACCTCGACCTTCGGCGCACCCGCCGGGGCCGCGCAGGCGGCCGCGAGCAGGCCGGCCACCGTCGCGGCACGGATCATTTGTCGGTCTCGGGATCGGGGATGTGGTTGAAGGCGATGTGCATCCCGCCGCGATCCCGCGCCTTGTGCGCGCTGGCGAAGTACACCGCCTGCTTGCCGAAACGCGCGTTCAGGCTGTCGAGCGTCGAGTAGAGGCTCTTCGACCTGGCCTCCGAGGCGAAGAGCGAGCCGCTGCGCTTGTCCTCCGCGACCAGGTCCGAATACGCCATGCCCACCTGCAGGATCGTGCGCCGGTCCTTCGGGCGGCCCTCCCAGAGCTTGTCGAGCGCGTGCAGGAAGGTGACGGTGTCCTGCGTATCCACGAGCCGCATGTCGGCATCCCAGCGCGAGCCGTCGAGGTACTTGAGGCCGATGGAAAGCCGCGTCGCGTAATGCCCCGACTTGCGCAGGCGCATCGCCGCCTTCTGCACCAGGCGGTTCATCACCGCAAAGGCGTGCTCGGGGTTGCGCCGTTCGGGACCGAGCACGCTCGAGTGCGAGATCGAATGCGTATCGCCTCCGGCCTCGTGCTGCTCCTCGCCGCGGATGCGCGAGTGCATGATTTCGCCGCCCACCCCGCCCCAGATCGTCCTCAGCTCTTCCTTCGAGCGCTCGGCCAGGTCGCGCACCGTGCGCACGCCGTGGGCGGCGAGGCGCTTCTCCATCTGCTTGCCGATGCTGGAGAGCTCGCGCACCCCCAGCTTGAAAAGGCGGTCGGGCAGCTCGGACTTCTCGATCACCACCAGGCCGTCGGGCTTCACCATGTCGGAAGCCGTCTTGGCGATGAAGGTATTGGGGCCGATGCCGATCGAGGTGCGCAGGCACTCGCCGACGCGGCTGGCGAGGCCGGCCTTGACCCGGCGCGCGATGTCGAGCGCGCGCTCGCGCTCGCGCCAGCGCCCGGTAAGCTCGCAGTCCATCTCGTCGATCGAGAGCACCTTGCGCACCGGCACGAACGTATCCACCACGGCCACCGCCCTGTGGTGGAAGTCGATGTAGATCTCGTGCCGGGCGACGACGAACTCGATCTCCGGGCACAGGCGCCGGGCTTCGGCGACCTTGGTGCCGGTCTTCACGCCGAAGGTCTTCGCCTCGATGCTCGCGGCGATGCACACCGTGGTGTCCGCGAGCATGGGAACCACGCCCACGGGCTTGCCGCGCAAACGTGGCTCGACCTGCTGCTCCACGGAGGCGAAGTAGGAGTTGAAGTCGACGAGGAGCGAACGAAGCGTCACGCGCTCTCCAACCGCCCCGCTACGAGGCTTGCTGCCTCGTCAACGGGCGGTTGGTCGCTTCCATGAACTTCCTGCGGAAGACCAGCGGGTCGGCGATGTCGGCGATGGGTGCGACCGATGTGCCCGCGCCCGACATGAAGATGGTCCCGTAGTTGAGGAAGCGGCCGAGGAAGCTCTGTTCCACGCGCAGCGCTTCCACCTTCTCGAGGTTGATCTCCACGGTGCTGCGGCGGATGAAGCCGAATTTGGCGATCACGCGCCGGTTGGTGATGGCCACCTCCGTGGACTTCACCTTGATCCAGGCGTACAGCAGGAAGAAAAGGCCGATCCCGACCACCAGCAGCACCAGCCCCAGGACGATGAAGCCCGACACCGACCACCAGGAAATGCGCGCCCGGTGCAGCAGCCGCTCGCCTTCGACCAGGGAATCGTCGATGTAGGACATGTCAGGCGCCGAGGTCCGTGGCGGCGATGAAGTCTGCGACGATGGCTTCCAGCCCGGCTGCATCGTCGGCATCGAAGCGGCCGGTCACCGGGCTGTCGATGTCGAGCACCCCGAGCACGGTCGCTGCGACGATCACCGGCACCACGATCTCGCTTCGCGAAGCGCTGTCGCAGGCGATGTGGCCGGGAAAGGAGTCGACGTCCTCGACTACCACCGTGCGCCGATCCCGCGCCGCGGTGCCGCAGACACCCTTGCCCAGGGCGATGCGCACGCAGGCGGGCTTCCCCTGGAACGGTCCCAGCACGAGCTCGCCGCCCTTCATCCAGTAGAAGCCGGCCCAGTTGAGCTGCGGCAGGCTGTGGAAGAGGAGCGCGGAGAGGTTGGCCGCATTCGCGATCGGGTCGCGTTCGCCCGACAGGAGGGCGAACGCCTGCTCGCGGAGGTGCTCGTAGAGCTGGGGCTTGGAGGCGGAAGGCAGGGCGGCGAGCGCGAACATCGAAAAGGCACCTCGGAGTGCCGATTCTACCCGCAGCCTTGGCCAGCCCCCCACTCCTCCCGCGGGCCCGCCCCCGCGAGGATCGTGTGGCGAGGCCAGTCCCTTGCGCGCGCGATCAGCCGGCAGGCGCCTCGCTTGCTCAACGCCGCACGCGCGGGTCGGTTGACGGGAGGGCGCCGTCGCCCAACCGCCGGTCCGTATAATTCCCGCCTCACGCCGGCCTCCCCGATGCTCCCCCGCTTCATCCTCCTCGCCATGGCCCTGCCGCTCGCCTCATCGCTCGCCGCCCAGGCGGCCGAAACCCTGACGCCCCCCGAGGCGCCGCGCAAGCCGAAGGTGATCACGAAGTTCGGCGACAAGCGCGTCGATCCCTACTTCTGGCTGCGTGACAGGGAAAACCCCGAGGTCATCGCCTACCTCGACGCGGAGAACACCTACACGCAGGCCGTCATGAAGCCGCTGGAGGGCTTCCGCGAGCGGCTCTACAAGGAAATGCTCTCGCGCATCCAGGAAACCGACGAAAGCGTTCCCTACCGCAAGGACGGCTACTGGTACTACCACCGCGAGGTCGAGGGACTCCAGTACCCCATCTATTGCCGCCGCAAGGCGTCGATGGAAGCGGCCGAGGAAGTGCTGCTCGACGTGAACGAGCTCGCCAGGGGCCACAAGTTCACCGCCCTCGGCGCGTTCGACGTGAGCCCCGATGGCAGCAAGCTCGCGTACACGGTGGACTTCACCGGCTTTCGCCAATACCGGCTGCACGTGAAGGACCTGGCCAGCGGCCGGCACACCCGCGACTCCGCCGAGCGGGTGACCTCGCTCGCGTGGGCTTCGGACAGCCAAACGCTCTTCCACGTGGAGGAGCACGAGACCACCAAGCGCAGCTACCGGCTGCATCGGCGCGCCCTCGACGGGCCCTCCGAGCTCGTCTACGAGGAGGCCGACGAGCTCTTCGACATCGGCGTGGGCACGACGCGCAGCGACGCCTTCGTGGTCCTCGGCATCAGCTCGAAGGACACCTCCGAGATGCGGGTGTTGCGCTCGAACGATCCCGCCGGCGAGTTCCGCATCGTGGAGAAGCGTCGCAAGGGGCACGAGTACTACCTCGACCACCACGAAGGCGAGTTCTACATCCGCACCAACGACGCCGGCCGCAACTTCCGCCTGGTGCGCGCCCCCGTGGCCGACCCGGCGAAGAAGCATTGGCGGGAGGTCGTCGCCCACCGGCCGCTCGTGATGCTCGAGGAGATCGACCTCTTCAGGCATTTCTGGGTGATGCTCGAGCGCGACAAGGGCCTGCTCAAGCTGCGCGTGACCGACTTCGCCAGCGGCCGGCATCATTACGTGGCTTTCGACGAGGCGGTGTATGCCGCCAGTCCGAGCGTGAACGCGGAATACGACACGCGCGTCTTCCGCTTCGCCTATGAAAGCCTGGTGACCCCGCGATCCTGGTTCGACTACGACGTCGAGACACGCACCCGCACGCTGCTCAAGCAGCAGCCGGTGCTGGGCGGATACGACTCCGGGGAATATGCTTCCGAAGCGCTTACCGCCATCGCCCGCGACGGCACCCGCGTCCCCATTTCCCTCGTGTACCGGAAGTCGCTGCGGCAGCAATCGCTCCGGGACAAATCCCCGCAGCCGCTGCTGCTCTACGGCTACGGCTCCTACGGCGTGCCGATGGACGCGTACTTCCGCTCCACGCGGATCTCGCTCCTCGATCGCGGCATGATCTTCGCCATCGCGCACATCCGCGGCGGCGGCGATCGCGGGCGCACCTGGTACGACGACGGCAAGCTGCTGAGGAAGAAAAACACCTTCACCGACTTCATCGCGGCGGCCGAGTCGCTGGTCCGGCGCAAGTACACCGCGCCCGACCGCCTGGTGATCCAGGGCGGCAGCGCCGGTGGCCTGCTCATGGGCGGGGTGGTGAACATGCGCCCCGATCTTTTCAAGGCGGTAGTGTCGCAGGTGCCGTTCGTGGACGTGATCAGCACGATGCTCGACGCCTCGCTTCCCCTCACGGTTGGCGAGTACCTCGAGTGGGGCAACCCGAACGAGGAGCGCTACTACCGGTACATGCGCTCCTATTCGCCCTACGACAACCTGAAGAAGGGCGCGTACCCGGCGATGCTGGTCGAGACCTCGCTCAACGACAGCCAGGTGATGTACTGGGAGCCCGCGAAATACGTGGCCAAGCTGCGCACGCTCAAGACCGACGGCAACGTGCTGCTGCTCAAGACCATCATGGAAGCGGGGCACGGCGGCGCATCGGGGCGCTACGACGCGCTGAAGGAGCTCGCGTTCACCTACGCGTTCGTGCTCGACCAGGTCGGGTTGGCGAAATAGGCTTGTCCAACCTCCAGCTCTTCGCGGGTTGCGTCCTCATCTGGGGGTCGACCTGGATAGCGATCACGTTCCAGCTGGGCAAGGTCGCGCCGGAGGCGAGCGTCTCCTATCGCTTCCTGCTCGCCTCGCTGTTGCTCTTCGCGTATTGCTTCGCGCGCGGCCTGCCGCTGCGCTACACGATGCGCCAGCATGCGTGGATCGCCTTGTGCGGCGCGCTCATGTACAGCGTGAGCTACATCTTCGTGTACTACGCCGAGGCGCACGTGGTGTCGGGGCTCGTGGCCGTCGGCTACTCCGCGAGCCCGCTGCTGGGCATGATCGGCTTGCGGGTGTTCTTCGGCATCCCGATGACGGCCAAGATCGCCGCGGGGTCGCTGCTAGGCATCGCCGGCATCGCCATGGTCTTCGCGCCCGAGTTCTCCCGTCTGCGCAGCGGCGAGGGCAACACCGTGCTCGGCGCTACCTACACGGCCCTTGCGGTCATCGTCTCCGCGTTCGGCTCGGTGGTGGCGCAACGCAACCAGAGGGCGCGATTGCCGCTGTGGCAGTCGATGGCATGGGGAATGTTCTATGGCGCGTTGCTCTCCTTCGCCGTGACCTTGCTTTCGGGCAGGTCGCTCGACTTCGAGGCCACGCCCGCGTACATCTCCTCGCTCCTCTACCTGACCGTGTTCGGCTCCGTCGCCGCCTTCGCCGGCTACCTCACGCTGCTCGAGCGCATCGGCGCCGCACGCGCCGGCTACACCGGGGTCATGGTGCCGATCGTGGCATTGGTGATCTCCGCGGCGTTCGAGGGCTTCCGGTGGCACGCTCTTACCTGGGCGGGGATCGCGGTCTCCGTCGCCGGAAACGTGCTCGTCCTAAGGGGCAAGTGAGGCGCCCGGCCGCTTTGCGGCGTGGCGGTATATTGGTTCCGAAGTGAATGCCCAACGCCGCCTGTGCCTGGCAGTGGCCGTGTCGGTCCTGGCGCACGTTTCGCTGCTCGCGATCCGCCCGCGCATGCCCGTGCTGTCCCAGGTCCCCGCATCGCCACCGCCGATGACGGTGCGCATCCTCGATGCCGAGGCGCCCCCCGCGGTGGCGTCCGCGCCGCGCGTGGAGGTCCCCAAGGCCCCTGCAGCCAGGCCCGCGCCGCCTGTGCGCACGCCGCGCCCCCGGATTCCGCCCGAGCCGGTTGCGCCGGCACCGGAGCCGGAGACGGTCCCGGCCGCACCCGTCGAGCCGCCCGGCTCCGTCGTGCCGCCCCCGGTGGACATGCTGGCCATGATCGAGGCGCGCCGTGAGCGCAGGCGCGCCATGGAGGAGGCCCGCCGGCGCCCGCCCCCGGCGACCGAGCAGCCCGACGCGGCTACGCGCAACCTGCAGACGCTTACCGGCCGCGACGGCGTGAGCGGGGTCTTCTCGATCCTGCACAAGGGCACGCGCACCGGCTCGTTCGCCTTCAACGGCTGGCGCCGCGATGCGCGCGGCCAGTGGCGCGAGGTCTACGAGGTGGATGCCGGGCTGGGTGGCAACGTCGAGCTCGCCATGGTGCGCAAGATGATCGAGCTCATCCGCAGCCATTACTCGGGGGACTTCCACTGGGAGTCCTATCGCCTCGGACGCGTAGTGGTGCTCTCCGCGCGCCCCGAGCACACGCGCGAGGTCGAGGACTTCCTCATGCGCGAATTCTTCGGCCAGCCGATGGTGAATCCCCGCGCGGGCCCCGCTCAGTGAGATGAGCCGGCGTGGCGCTCGCGATAGCTGTCGAGCGCTTTCGCCGCGTCGCGTCGCACCTTCCACTTGAGGGGCGCGAACCAGCCGAGCGCCAATCCCGGCGGGCCCAGGGCCTGCCTCGCCCACCGCCAGAATGGGAAGCTGTCGTAGTGCCGCACGATAAGCCCGTCGCGGAACGCGAACATCGCCACGACCCGGTTGACGACTGGCCGTCCGGTGCGGCTGAAGGTATAACGCGCCGTCCAGCGCGCCCGCCCGCCGTCTGCATCGGCGCTCGCTTCCTCCAGCGTCACCTCCAGGTCGCTCGCCCGGGCAAGCAGCATGCGCCACATGTCCGACGCATGGGCGCCATGCAATTTCGGGAACACCGTATCGGAGAAGAACACGTCAGGGTGGTAGCACCTCGCCATGCCCTCGGCGTCCCGGCGCGCGAATGCCGCGTAGAACTCCCTCACCAGCGCTTCGTTCGGATGCATGTGCCGTTTCCCCTCATCCCTCATCCCTGCTCTTGACACCCGTCAAGGCCCCGCATTTTGACGCTTTCCTATACTCCGGCAAGACCAATCGAAGGAATCCCATGCTCTCCGACATCGAGATCGCCCAGAAGGCGAAGATGACTCCCATTGCCGAGGTCGCGAAAAAGCTCGGCATTCCCGACGAGGCGATGGACGCCTATGGCCGCTACAAGGCCAAGGTTTCGCTCAACTACTGCGAGTCGCTGCGCAAGAAGCCCGACGGCAAGCTCATCCTCGTGACCGCCATCAGCCCGACGCCCGCGGGAGAGGGCAAGACCACGACCACGGTGGGCCTGGGCGACGCGCTCAACCACATCGGCAAGAAGACGGTCATCTGCCTGCGCGAGCCGTCCCTCGGACCGGTCTTCGGCATGAAGGGCGGCGCCGCGGGCGGCGGCTACGCCCAGGTGGTGCCGATGGAGGACATCAACCTCCATTTCACCGGCGACTTCAACGCGATCCAGCTCGCCAACAACCTGCTGGCCGCCATGATCGACAACCACATCAACCACGGCAACGAGCTGGGCTTCGACGTCCGCCGCATCGCGTGGAAGCGGGTGCTGGACATGAACGACCGCGCCCTGCGCCAGATCACGGTCGCCCTCGGCGGTCCGGCCAACGGCTTCCCGCGCGAGGACGGCTTCGACATCGTCGTGGCCTCCGAGGTGATGGCGATCTTCTGCCTCTCGACCTCGCTCAAGGACCTGAAGGAGCGCCTGGGCAAGATCGTCTGCGGCTACACCAAGGACCAGAAACCCATCCTGGCGCGCGACTTGAAGACCCATGGGGCCATGGCCGCGCTGCTGAAGGACGCGCTGGCGCCGAACCTGGTGCAGACCCTCGAGCATTCGCCGGCCTTCATCCACGGCGGCCCCTTCGCCAACATCGCCCACGGCTGCAACTCGGTGCTCGCCACGCAGACAGCGCTCAAGCTGGGCGACTACGTCGTGACCGAGGCGGGCTTCGGCGCCGACCTGGGCGCCGAGAAGTTCGTCGACATCAAGTGCCGCAAGGCGGGGCTGCGGCCCTCGGCCGTGGTGCTGGTGGCCACCATCCGGGCGCTCAAGTACCACGGCGGCATCGAGGTGAAGGAGCTCGGCCGCGAGAACCTCGATGCGCTCGGCAAGGGCATCGCCAACATCGAGCGCCACGTGAACAACATCCGCAACAACTACGGGCTGCCCTGCGTGGTCGCGATCAACCACCGCACCGAGGACACCGACGCGGAAGTCAAGCTGCTGCAGGAGAAGATGGCCCACCATGGGGCCAAGGTGATCCTCGCGCGCCATTGGGCCGAAGGCGGCAAGGGCGCGGTGGATGTGGCGAAGGAGGTCGTGCGCCTGTGCGAGGAGCCGAACGACTTCAAGTTCGTGTACGACGAGCAGGCGCCCCTGTGGGACAAGATGAAGGCGATCGCCACCAAGATCTACGGCGCCGCCGACATCACCGCCGATTCCAAGGTTCGCGCGCAGATCAAGAAGCTGCAGGAATCGGGCTATGGGCACTATCCGATCTGCGTTGCCAAGACCCAGTACTCCTTCTCCACCGACGCGCAGCTTCGCGGCGCGCCCTCCGGGCACGTGGTCAACATCCGCGAGGTTCGGCTCGCAGCCGGGGCCGAGTTCGTGGTGATGATCTGCGGCGACATCATGACCATGCCGGGCCTGCCGAAGGTGCCGTCGGCGTGCGCGATCGACGTCGGCGACGACGGCAAGATCACCGGCTTGTTCTGAGCCGTGGGGGACCGGGCGAGGCCGCCCGGGCCGCAGCGCAAGGACTTCGTCGAGGCGGTCCCGGCGGGGGGCGTTTTCCCTGATAATGGTCCGCCATGAACCAGGCGGTCCCAAAAGAAGCGCGGGCATGAGCGTCACGCGCCAGTCGATCGGCAAGTACCCGGTCATTTCCGAGCTCGGCCGCGGTGCCACGGGCAAGGTCTATCTTTGCGACGACCCGTTCGCCAGGCGCAAGGTGGCGATCAAGGTCTCGCATCCCGACGCTCTCAACGACGGCGGCGACGGCGCCTTCTACAAGAGCATGTTCCTCAACGAGGCCTCGCTCGCGGGCAAGCTCAACCATCCCCACATCGTCCAGATCTACGACGCGGTCGTCGAGGAGAAGTCCAGCTACATCGTGATGGAGTACGTCGACGGCGGCACGCTGGAGAAGTTCTGCCAGCCCGAGTCGCTGCTGGAGACGCGCGAGGTGGCCGAGATCATCTTCAAGTGCGTGCGCGCGCTCGCCTTCGCGCAGACGATCGGCCTCACCCACCGCGACCTGAAGCCCGGCAACATCCTCCACAAGGAAGGCACCGAGATCAAGATCGCGGACTTCGGCGCGGCGATCAATCGCGTGGCCGACCGCACCATGATCTCCAACGTGGGCTCGCCCGCGTACATGGCACCGGAGCTGGTGACCGGCGCGGCGCAGGCCTCGCACATCACCGACATCTATGCCCTGGGCGTGGTGATGTACTACCTGCTCTCCGGCAAGCTGCCCTTCAGCGGCGCCAACACGATGAGCGTGATCTACCAGATCGTGAACACCGAGCCGCAGCCGCCGAGCACGCACCGCGACGGCATCTCCGCGCAGCTCGACGCGCTGGTCATGAAGGCGATGGCGAAGGAGCCGGCGAAGCGCTTCCAGACCTGGGACGAGTTCGCCATGGCGCTGGGCGAGATCTGGAAGCAGGAGCACAAGCTCGAGGAGAAGCGCGACCAGTCCGACACCGAGCGCTTCCAGCTCATGCGCACGCTGCCCTTCTTCCGCGACTTCCCGGAAAACGAGCTCTGGGAAGTGCTCAGGATCTCCAAGTGGGCCAAGTTCAAGCCCGACACCGCCCTCATCAAGGAAGGCGACCACGGCGACTCCTTCTTCATATTGGCGGGCGGATACGTGCGCGTGACGCGCGGCAAGCGCACGCTCAACGTGCTCACCGCCGGCGACTGCTTCGGCGAGATGTCCTACCTCGCGCCCGACAAGGACAACCAGCGGCGCTCGGCCACGGTGACCACGACCTCGGACTGCATCATCATGAAGATCCGCGCCGAGGACCTGCGCAACGCTTCGCTCTCCTGCCGCCGCCTCTTCGACGAGCGCTTCCTCAACACGCTCGTTACCCGCCTCGATGCCGCCAACGAGCAGCTCGCGGTGATGTCCTAGCCCTCACCCGTTCATGATGTAAAAGGCCGCGAAGGTCGCGATCATGAGGAATGCGATCACGACCTTGAGCACCGCCGCGGCGACCAGGCCCAGCCAGGTGCCGATGCCCACCTTGCCCGCCTGGGCGAGGCGTCCCTTGGCGAGGAGCTCGCCGCCAACGGCGCCGATGAAGGGTCCCAGGATCATCCCGGGAATGCCGAGGAAGATGCCGATCAGTCCGCCCGCGGTCGCGCCGAGGAGCGCCTGCGGGCTTGCGCCGACGCGCTTCGCGCCGAGCAACGAGGCGACGAAGTCGGCCACCAGCGCGAGCAGGCCGAGCGCGCCGATGACCGAAAGGCCCACCGCGCCCACGCGCGCGAAGTCCCCGGCCCATGCGGCGATGAACAGGCCGGCGAACACGAGGAGCGTTCCGGGGAGCACCGGCAACACGGTGCCGAGAAGCCCCACGACCACGAGCGCGCCGGCGATCACGTACCAGATCGTGGGTTCCATTTTTGATATTGTAGTCGTGCGATTCCTCCCTCCATTCCCATGAGTGCCGTCCGGGAAGCTTCTCCCCAGCGACAGTCCCGCCAGGCCGAGCTCGCCGCGCGCCTCGCGGCCGGCCTGCCCCGCGAATCCGTGCTCGTCGCCCCCGAGGCGCTGCGCCCGTACGAATGCGACGGGCTTTCGGCCTACCGGCAGACGCCGCTCGTGGCGACGCTTCCGGCGGACGAGGATGAAGTGGCGGCGATCTTGCGCGTGGCGCGGGACACAGGCACGCCGGTCGTAGCGCGCGGATCGGGCACGGGCCTTTCAGGAGGCGCCTTGCCGCTCGCCGAGGGCATCCTGCTGTCGCTCGCGAAGTTCAAGGAAATCGTCGAAGTCGACGTGCCGGCGCGCCTGGCGCGGGTGCAGCCCGGCGTGACCAACCTGAGCATCTCCCAGCACGTGGCGCCCTTCGGGCTCTACTACGCGCCGGATCCTTCGAGCCAGATCGCCTGCTCGATCGGCGGCAACGTGGCGGAGAACAGCGGCGGCGTGCATTGCCTCAAGTACGGGCTCACCGTCCACAACGTGGCCCTGGTTCGCGCGATCACGATCGAGGGCGAAGTGGTCGAGCTGGGCTCGCGCGCGCTCGACGCGCCCGGCTACGACCTGCTCGCGCTCGCGACCGGATCCGAGGGCCTGCTCGCGATCACGCTCGAGGTGACGGTGAAGCTGCTGCCGAAGCCCGAGACCGCGCAGGTCGTGATGGCTTCCTTCCGCGATGTCGAAAGCGCGGGCGAGGCGGTCGCGGCGGTGATCGGCGCCGGCATCATCCCGGCCGGCCTCGAGATGATGGACAAGCTCGCGACGCGCGCGGTCGAGGACTTCGTGCACGCAGGCTACGACCTCGAGGCCGAGGCGATCCTGCTCGCCGAATCCGACGGCACGCGCGAGGAGGTTTCCCACGAGGTGGCGCGGATGATCGAGGTGATGCGCGCGTGCGGCGCGACCGACGTGCGTTGCTCCTCGAGCGAGCTGGAGCGGCTCAAGTTCTGGTCCGGCCGCAAGGCGGCGTTTCCCGCCGTGGGGCGCATCTCGCCCGACTATTACTGCATCGACGGCTCGATCCCGCGCGGGGCGCTGGCGCACGTGCTCAAGCGCACCGCCGAGATGGGCGAGAAGTACCGGCTGCGCTGCGCCAACGTGTTCCATGCCGGGGACGGCAACCTGCACCCGCTCATCCTGTACGACGCCAACGTGCCGGGCGAGCTCGAGCGCACCGAGGCCTTCGCCGCCGAGCTGCTCGAGCTGTGCATCGAGGTGGGCGGCACCATCACCGGCGAGCACGGCGTCGGCATCGAGAAGATCAACCAGATGTGCAGCCAGTTCCGGCCCGCGGAGCTCGCGCAGTTCCACGCGGTCAAGGCCGCTTTCGATCCTCCGGGCCTGCTCAATCCCGGGAAGATGGTGCCCACGTTGCATCGCTGCGCCGAGTATGGCGCGATGCGGGTGAAGGGCGGGGCGCTGCCGCACCCCGACATCCCGCGCTTCTGATGGGCGCTTCGGTCCTCGAGGCGCTGAGCGCCATACGCCCGCCGCTGCAGGTCATCGCGGACGAAGAGGGGCTCAAGCCCTTCGAGACCGACGCCTTCATCTCGCACCGCGAGACGCCGATGCTAGCCGTGCTCCCGGAGCACGAATCCCAGGTCCGCGACATCGTGCGCTCCTGCGGCCGGCTTGGAACCCCAGTGGTCTCGCGTGGCGCCGGCACGGGCATCTCCGGCGGCGCCATTCCTCGCAGCGACGGAGTGCTGCTGGTGCTCTCGCGCATGCGCGAAGTCCACGCGCTCGATCCACTGGCGCGCACGGCGACCGTCGGCCCGGGAGTGCGCAACCTGCATGTCTCCGACATCGCGGCCCCGCACGGCCTCTTCTATGCGCCCGATCCCTCAAGCCAGTCGATCTGCTCGATCGGCGGCAACGTGGCCGAGAATGCCGGCGGCGTGCACTGCCTCAAGTACGGGCTCACCACGCACAACCTCCTGCAAATCCGCGCGGTCGATGCCGATGGCGACGTGATCGAGGCCGGCAGCTGTGCGCTGGACGCGCCGGGCTACGATCTGATGGCGCTGCTCACGGGCAGCGAGGGCAATCTCGGCGTGATCACGCGCGTGGTCGTGCGGCTCACGCCACTGCCGGAGCGCACCGAAACGCTGCTTGCCGCCTTCGCGAGCGTGCGCCAGGCGGCCGAGGCCGTGGGCGAAATCATCGGCGCGGGCATCGTGCCCGCCGCGCTCGAGATGATGGACCGCATCGTGATCGAGGCCTGCGAGCGATTCATGCGCCTCGGCTTTCCACCGGGCGCGGCCGCGCTGCTGCTGGCCGAGGTGGACGGCAGCCACGAGGAGGCGGCGCAGGCCATGCACGCCGTGCGCGCGATCCTCGAGCGTTGCGGAGCGCAGGAGATCCGCGTCGCGGCGAGCGCCGCGGAACGCGAGCGCCTGTGGCGGGCGCGCAAGGGTGCGTTCGCGGCACTGGCCACCGTTCTCCCCGATTACTACACGATCGATGGCACCATCCCGCGTCGTTGCCTGCCGGACGTGCTGGATCGGATCACCGAGCTTGCCGCGGAGTACGGCCTCACCGTCGGCAACGTCTTTCACGCGGGCGACGGCAACATCCATCCGTGCATCTTCTACGACTCGTCCAAGCCGGGCGAGCTGGAGCGCAGCGAGCAGTTCGGCGGGCGCATCCTCGAGCTTTGCGTCGAGGTCGGGGGCACGATCACAGGCGAGCACGGCGTGGGCATAGAGAAGCTGCGCCAGATGTGCGTGCAGTTCCGCGAGCCGGAGCTGGCCGCGTTCCACGCCGTGAAGGCCGCATTCGATCCCGCGGGCATCATGAACCCGGGCAAGGCGGTGCCGAGCCTCAAGCGCTGCTCCGAGTGGGGCGGGATGCATGTGCACGGCGGGCAGGTGCCGCGCGCCGATATCCCACGATTCTGATGACCGACTTCATCGCGCATCTTTGCGAGCGAGTTGCTGCGGCGGCTTCCGCGGGCAGGCCCTTGCGCATCCGCGCGGGCGGCAGCAAGGACTTCTACGGTGGCGAGCCCCGGGGCGAATTGCTCGACGTCTCTGCGTACAAGGGAATCGTCGCGTACGAGCCGAAGGAGCTGGTGCTCACGGTGCGCGCGGGGACGCGCCTTGTGGAGGTCGAGCAGGCCCTCGCCGCCGAGCGCCAGATGCTCGCCTTCGAGCCGCCGCATTTCGGCCCCGCTGCCACCATCGGTGGCGTGGTCGCCACGGGATTGTCGGGGCCCCGCCGCCCCTATGCCGGGGCGGCGCGCGACTTCGTGCTCGGCACGCGCATCGTGAACGGCAGGGGGGAGGATCTGTCGTTCGGCGGCCGCGTGATCAAGAACGTCGCGGGCTACGACGTCTCGCGCCTCATGGTGGGCGCCCTCGGCACGCTCGGCGTGATCACCGAGATCTCCTTCAAGGTCCTGCCGCGGCCTTCGGCCGAAGCCACGCTCGCCTTCGAGCTCGACGAGCAATCGGCCACCCAGCAGGCCAATCGCTGGGCGGGCCAGCCCTTGCCGCTGTCGGCGACCGCATGGCACGAAGGCGTGCTGCGCGTGCGCCTTTCGGGCGCGGAGCCCGCGGTCGCCGCTGCGCGCGCGCGCATGGGTGGCGAGGCGATGGACGACGGGCCCGCATGGTGGGACGCCCTGCGCGAGCATCGCCTGCCGTTCTTCGATCCCGCGCAGCCCCTGTGGCGCATCTCGGTGCCCCAAACCGCCGCTGGCCTCGACCTGGCGGCGCCCCAGCTCATCGAATGGGGCGGCGGCCTTCGCTGGGCAAGCGCGGCCCTCGACGCGTTCACGGTGCGCTCGAGCGCCGAGAAGGCCGGCGGCCATGCGACGCTTTTCCGCGGCACGGACAAGGCCGCCGGCGCGTTCCATCCGCTGAAGCCCGCGATCCTCAAGATCCATCGCCGGCTCAAACAGGCCTTCGATCCCGCGGGCGTGCTCAATGCCGGCCGCATGTACGATTTCACCTGAATGCGCATGTACAAGCCCTACTTCTCGCCCGGCTCGCGCTCACTCGCGAGCGCCATGGAGCGCGAGGGCATGAAGCCCCTGGGTTCCTGATGCAGACGCGGCTCGCCGACTGGATCCGCGACACGCCCCAGGGCAGGGAGGCCGACGCGGTGCTGCGCAAGTGCGTGCATTGCGGCTTCTGCCTGGCGACCTGTCCCACCTACACGCTCCTGGGCGACGAGCTCGACAGCCCGCGCGGGCGCATCTACCTCATGAAGGAGATGCTGGAGGGGGCTGCGGTCACCTGGCGCACGCAGCTTCACCTCGACCGCTGCCTCACCTGTCGTGCCTGCGAGACGACATGTCCCTCTGGCGTTGAATACGGCAAGCTCGTGGACATCGGCCGCGCCGTCGTCGAAAGCAAGGTGCGGCGCGCTCCCCTGGACCGCCTGCGCCGCTGGCTGCTGGCGAAGTTGCTGCCTTCGCGCGGGCTTTTCGGCGCGGGCCTGCGCCTCGGCCGAATGTTCAAGCCGCTCTTGCCGCGAACACTGCGGGCGAAGGTGCTCCCGGCTCGTCCCGCGGGGGCCTGGCCGGCACCCCGGCACTCGCGCCGCATGCTGGTGCTCGCGGGGTGCGTGCAGCCGTCGATGGCGCCATCCATCAATGCCGCGGCAGCGCGAGTGCTCGACCGGATCGGAATCTCGCTCGTCGAGGCCGAGGGTGCCGGTTGTTGCGGGGCCGTGCCTTTCCACCTCGATTACCAGCGCGACGCGCTCGGATACATGCGCCGCAACATCGATGCCTGGTGGCCGCACGTGGAGGCGGGCGTCGAGGCGATCGTCGTGACCGCCAGTGGTTGCGGCACGCTGGTCGAGGACTACGGCCGGCTGCTGCGCGAGGATCCCGCCTACGCGGAAAAAGCCGCGCGCGTCTCCGCGCTCGCGAAGGATATCGGCGCCGTGGTCGCGGCGGAGCAGGGGGCGATCGCCGGACGCGTGGACGGCAAGGGGCGCGCGATCGCCTTCCAGTCGCCCTGCAGCCTGCAGCACGGGCTCAAGCAGCGAGGGGTCGTCGAGTCGATATTGATGCAGGCCGGCTTCACGCTCACGCCGGTGCGGGACGCGCACCTCTGTTGCGGCTCGGCGGGAACGTATTCGCTGCTGCAACCGGCGATTTCGCAGGACCTGCTGCGCAACAAGGTGCGCGCGCTCGAATCCGGGCGGCCCGAAGCGATCGCTACCGCCAACATCGGTTGCCTCGCGCACGTGCAGTCGGGCACCGCGCGGCCGGTGCGCCATTGGATCGAGATCCTGGACGAAGCCTGGTCAGGCTAGCGGCGGCGGTAGAGGATGAAGAGCTCGTGCCGGTCCCCGGCGCGAGAGCCGCGCCAGGCCTCCGCCCACTCCACTTCGGGCAGCGGCAGGCGATCCGGCGAAGCCTGCACCAGCAGCGACTTGCATCGGCGCGACTGCGGGAACTCCTCGCGCACCGTGCGCAGCCCGATGAAGTAATCGAGCGAGGCGCGTTGGGCATCGCCCACGTTGCGGCGCGCGACGCAAACGGTGTCCTTCGGCAGCGCGGCGGCGATCCGGCCGGCCACGTCGCGGTAGCTCCTCGCCTGGTCGACGAGCGGCACGCCCAGGGTCATCACCAGCATCCACACCATGGTGATGCCTGCAGCCCAGTTGACGACGGCCCGCCGGGAGGACCGCAATGAACGCGCCACCACCACCAGCCAGATGAGCGTGAGCAACGCGGCGAGCGCGAAGGGCACGAAACTGAACGGATACGTGAAGCCGGGCACTTCCTTCTGCAGCCACGCATGGGCGAAGACCGGCTTGCCGGTCAGCGCCGCGGCCCACCCGACCCACACCAGCGCCGCGAAGAGGAAGAAGGTGGTGACGCCGAACCAGTCGAGGGCACTGGCCGCCCCGCGGGGCAACGTCTCGATCTCGGCAACACCCAGGATCGCGAGCGGCAGCAGCATCGGCATCGCGTTGACCTCACGCGTCTCGCCAAAGGCCGAGACGACCACGAAGAACGCGACGAACGCGGCGAGGCAAAGCTGCACGTCGCGGCGCTGCCGCAGGCTGCGACGGGCGCGCCACACCGTCCAGGCGGCCAGGGGCCACGCGGGCCACGCATACCAGGGCACGGCCTTCACGAAATAGAAGGGCTCCCAGCCATCGGCGCCGCTGTCGCGCCAGCGCAACGCGGTGGCGGGATCGAACCACGCAAGCAGGCTCTGCGGCGCGTGGAAGTACAGCAGGGCCGGCCACGAGGCGAGCAGCGGCAGCGCCACCAGCAAGGCGATTCCCACGGTCGCGGCATATTCCCGGCCACGCCAGGACGCACCCGCCAAAGGCAGCAGCGCGAGCAGTGCCGCCAGCATGCCGAGCGGCAGGAAGCCATCGCCGAGGAAGGCCACCCCCATGCCTGCGCCAAGCGCGGCCCCGCCCGCCAGGTGCCGGCGCGCCGAGAGGGCGAGCCCGTACAGGGCGAGCGCAATGCCGGCCAGGCCCGCGAGGTCGGTGGTCATCTCGTGGGCGCGGATCAGCAGGCCGAGGCAACCGATGAGCAGCAGCACGCCCAGGCGCACGGCACGCTCGCCGAGGAGCTCGTGGCAGGCCAGCGCCACGAATGCCAGGGTCGCCGCCATGAAGAATCCCGCAGCCAGGCGCGCGGCATCGTGCAGCGCGAGCAAGCCGCCGAAGGCCTTGGCGAAAAGCGCCGAGACCCAGTAGAAGAGCGGCGCCTTGTCGACGAAAGGCTCTCCCGCCACGCGGAAGGCGATCCAGTCGTTGCTTCGAAGGATCTCGGTGACGACGCCGAAAGCGACCGCTTCGTCCACTTTCCACGGATCGTGCCCGACGAGTCCCGGGAGCAGCCACGCGGTGCAGACGAGGAGGAACAACGCGGTCTTGAGCGGCGTGCGGGTGCCGTCGAAGGCGATGTGGCCCGAAGCGCTATGGTTCATGGCGTCATTAAAACCGGGGACGGACCCCAAACCAAGCGCGGGGCCGGTCCCCAAATGAAAAAGGCAGCCCGGAGGCTGCCTTTCAGGCGCTGGAGCGCAGGCGTTATTCGGCCGCCTTCGCCGCGGGGCCCTTGCGGGCGTAGCGCTTCTTGAACTTGTCGACGCGCCCGGCCGTGTCCACGATCTTCTGCTTGCCGGTGTAGAAAGGATGCGACTCGGCCGAGATCTCGATCTTGTAAACCGGATACTCCTTGCCGTCCTTCCACTTGATCGTCTCGTTGGTCGCGACCGTCGAACGGGTCACGAAGCCGAAGTCGCAGCTGGTATCGAGGAACACGACTTCGCGGTAATTGGGGTGGATGCCGTCTTTCATGGTTCTCGCCGTTGTACGCCTGGTGGAAGGGCGCGGACTCCGCCGCTGCCCGGGAAACACCAATTATCCCGGAAAACTTCAATCAAAGCAAGGGGTTGTGACGGGAGCTTGCGGTTAGGCAGGTCCTTGAGCCGACAGGGTTTTTTCGGATGTAGCGATAAAACTGGCCGGCTAATTGCTGGAATGTGACGCTATTGGGCACCCGCCGCGGGGGGGGGCATCCGCCCGCCGACGGTGAGCGGGCCCGGAGCCGTCTCCGGCCGGGCCCGCGACCTGCGTCCGCTCCGGAGTAGTTCCCGCTTTGCTTCGCCGCGGTCACGACCCCTTTTTCATCGAGTTGAAGAACTCGTCGTTGTTCTTCGTGGCCCGCAGCTTGTCCAGCAGGAATTCGGTCGCTTCGAGGTCGTCCATGCCGAAGAGCAGCTTGCGCAGGATCCACACCTTGGGCAGGATCTCGGGCGGAATCAGCAGCTCCTCGCGGCGGGTGCCCGAGCGATTGACGCTGAGCGACGGATACAGGCGCTTCTCGGCCATGCGGCGATCCAGGTGGATCTCCATGTTGCCGGTGCCCTTGAATTCCTCGTAGATCACGTCGTCCATGCGCGAGCCGGTGTCGATGAGCGCGGTGGCGATGATGGTGAGCGAGCCGCCCTCCTCGATGTTGCGCGCCGCGCCGAAGAAGCGCTTGGGCCGTTGCAGGGCGTTGGAATCCACGCCGCCGGTGAGCACCTTGCCCGAGGCGGGGACCACGGTGTTGTAGGCGCGCGCGAGGCGCGTGATCGAATCGAGCAGGATCACCACGTCCTTCTTGTGCTCGACCAGGCGCTTGGCCTTCTCGATCACCATCTCGGCCACCTGCACGTGGCGCGTCGCGGGCTCGTCGAAGGTGGAGGCGACAACCTCGCCGCGAACCGTGCGGCTCATCTCGGTCACTTCCTCGGGGCGCTCGTCGATCAGCAGCACGATGAGCACGGCCTCGGGGTGGTTCGCGGTGATGGCGTGCGCCATGTGCTGCATGAGCACCGTCTTGCCGGCCTTGGGCGGCGAGACGATGAGCCCGCGCTGGCCCTTGCCGATGGGGGCGATGATGTCGAGGATGCGCCCGGTGAGGTTCTCTTCGGCCTTGATGTCGCGCTCGAGCCGCATCGACTCGTCGGGGTGCAGCGGCGTGAGGTTCTCGAAGAGGATCTTGGTCTTGGCATTCTCGGGCGGCTCGCCGTTGACCTTGTCGACCTTGACCAGCGCGAAGTAGCGCTCGCCGTCCTTGGGCGTGCGGATCTCGCCTTCGATCGAGTCGCCGGTGTGCAGGTTGAAGCGCCGGATCTGCGAGGGGGAGACGTAGATGTCGTCGGGCCCGGCGAGGTACGAGGTGTCGGGCGATCGCAGGAAGCCGAATCCGTCCTGCAGCACTTCGAGCGTGCCGTCGCCGAAGATCGCCTCGCCCTTCTTCGCCTGGTGCTTGAGCAGCGCGAAGATGAGCTCCTGCTTGCGCAGCCGGTTGGCGCCCTCGAGCTCGTAGGCGATGGCCATGTCGACGAGCTCGGAGACGTGCTTGAGCTTGAGTTCGGATAGATACATGCAGCGGGCCTGCTGGAGGTGGTGTGGTGTGTGGACGGGCCCGGAAGACCTCACGGGCCGTGGAAGCAGCTAAGGGGTTTCGGCGGTCGGCCTGGCTGCTGCGAAAGGGGGTGTTGCGGAACGCGGGGATGCTGTTCGAGCGAACAGCCAGGATGTTTCGAGGTTAGCGTGTTCTATATATTGCTGTCAATGAAGGCGGCGAGCTGCGTCTTCGACAAGGCGCCCACCTTGGTGGCTTCCACGTTGCCGTTCTTGAAGAGCATGAGCGTGGGGATCCCGCGGATGCCGTACTTGGGGGGAGTCGCCTGGTTCTCGTCGATGTTCAGCTTGGCGACCTTGAGGCGGCCCTGGTATTCGGAGGCGATCTGGTCGAGCGCCGGCGCGATCATCTTGCACGGGCCGCACCACTCCGCCCAGTAGTCCACCAGGACCGGGGTCTGCGACTGCAGGACCTCGCTCTCGAAGGTGTCGTCGGTGATGTGGATGATCTTCTCGCTCACGCTCGCGCCTCGCCGGATAAGTGTTTTCGGAAGTCCGCCTGGGGGGGAATGGCAATGGCGGCCGGAATGACCGTAATCGTAGACCAAAGCGGGCGAAGGTGGCAAAGCGCCGCGGCAGGGCCGCATGCGGCCCTCTGCTAAAATATCGGACTTTTCTTCCCTGCTTCGAGCCCTTGCGGGCGTCCCAGAAATGACTTACGTCGTCACCGAGTCCTGCGTGAAGTGCAAGTACACCGACTGCGTCGATGTCTGCCCGGTCGACTGCTTCCGCGAGGGCCCGAACATGCTCGTGATCGATCCCGACGAGTGCATCGACTGCACGTTGTGCGTGGCCGAATGCCCGGTCGAGGCCATCTTCGCCGAGGACGACGTGCCCACGCCGCAGAAGGAGTTCATCGCCCTCAACGCCGAGCTCTCCAAGGTATGGAAGCCGATCGTCGAGAGGAAGCCCGCGCCGGCGGACGCCGACGACTGGAAGGACGTGAAGGAAAAGAAGCACCTCATAGAAAAGTAGGGGAGAGGGGAAGAGGGGAAAGAAAGACCGCACCCCTTATCGTCCCGCCCTCCCGTAGAATTCCTCCCCTAGAGGGCCGCTCACGAACGGCCCCGCCAGGGGGAGCACCATGCAGACGCAGCAGCCGGACCTCGAGTCCGTGCTCGCGGTTTTCCACTCGCAGCGCCACTCGCTCGCCGAGCAGCTGCGCATCGCGCAGCAGCTGATCGAGGTGCTGCCGATCCCCGTCTTCTTCAAGGGCCGCGACGGCCGCTACCTCGGCGTGAACCGCGCGTGGGAGGAGTTCTTCGGCATGCGCCGCGACGACATGGTGGGCGCGGCCGTGAAGGACCTGTATCCCGGGTTTCCCGCGATCGCCGCGCGCCACCAGGCGATGGACGAGGACCTCTGGGCCAACCCGGGCGCGCAGAGCTACGAGATCCCGGTCACCACCCGCGACGGCCGTTTGCGCCACACGCTTTACTACAAGGCCACGTTCGGGCCCGTTGAAAGCCGTCCCGTCGGCCTCATCGGCACCATCATAGACATCACCGACCGCAAGCGCGCGGAGCTGCGCGAGGCGATCGAGCATGCGGTGTCGCGGCACATGGGCAGCGACCAGCCGCTGCACGAGGCGATCCGCGGCATCCTCGAGGTGATGTGCGAGCGGCTCGACTGGGCGTGCGGGGCGCGCTGGAGCCTGGACGAGCGCAACAACCGCCTCTATCGCGTGGAGACCTGGAGCCGGCCTGACGAGGCGATCCAGGCGTTCCTCGACGCGAGCTCGCAGGCCACGTTCGTCCCCGGCCGCAGCGGACTCATCCGCGAGGTGCTCGCCACCGGCAGCTCGGTGTGGATCGCCGACGTGACGCAGAAGCCGGATTTCCTGCGCGCCGAGCTCGCGCGGGCCGCCGGGCTCAGGGCCGCCTTCGCGCTGCCCGTGCTCATGGGAGAGCGCGTCCTCGGCGCCATGGAGTTCTTCAGCCGCGACGTCCGGCAGCAGGACCCGTGGCTGCTCAACGTCACGCTCGCCGTGGGCCAGCAGATCGGCCAGCTGATGCTCAGGCGCCAGGCCGAGGCGGCGATGCGCAAGAGCGAGGCGCGCTTCCGCAGCCTCACCGCGCTTTCGTCCGACTGGTACTGGGAGCAGGACGCCGAGCTGCGCTTCACCGAGATCTCGGGCGGCGCCGTGGCCGAGGGCTCGGACCGTTTTCTCGGCAAGCGCCGCTGGGAAACGGACATGGTGGGCGTGAGCGCGCAGGCCCTCGATGCGCACCGTGCGTTGCTCGCCCAGCGAAAGCCGTTTCGCGACTTCGAGTTCGGCCGGCGCGATGCGGATGGATTGCACTGGGTGAGCGTGAGCGGCGAGCCCGTGTTCGACGAGGGGGGCGCCTTCCGCGGCTACCGCGGCGTCGGCCGCGACATCACGCGCCGGCGCAACAACGAATCGCAGCTGCGCGAGGCCCACGACATGCTGGAGGTGAAGGCGCGGGAGCTCACCCGCTCCAACGAGGAGCTGCAGCAATTCGCCTACGTCGCCTCGCACGACCTGCAGGAGCCGCTGCGCATGATCTCCAGCTACACGCAGCTGCTGGCGCGGCGCTACGGCGATCGCCTCGACGGCGACGCGCGCGAGTTCATGGACTTCATCGTCGACGGCGCGGCGCGCATGAAGCAGCTGATCGAGGACCTGCTCGAGTATTCGCGCGTGGGCACCCGCGGGCGCGACCTGGAGCCCACCGACAGCTCGGCAGCCCTCGCCAAGGCGCTCTCCAACCTGCGCAAGGCGCAGGAGGAAAGCGGCGCCCGGGTGACCTCCGGCGAGATGCCGCGCGTGGTCGCCGATGCCAACCAGCTCACCCAGCTCTTCCAGAACCTGGTGGCCAACGCGATCAAGTTCCGCGGCGTCGATGCGCCGCGCATCCACGTGGCGGGCGAGTCACGCGGGGACTCCTGGGCCTTCACGGTGAAGGACAATGGCATCGGCCTGGACACCCAATACGCCGACCGCATCTTCATGATGTTCCAGCGGCTGCACAACAAGGCCGAGTACCCCGGCACCGGCATAGGGCTCGCGATCTGCAAGAAGATCGTCGAGCGCCACGGCGGGCGCATCTGGGTGGAGTCCACGCCCGGCGCCGGATGCACCTTCGGATTCACCCTGGCCCGGAACCACAAGGAAAAAGCGACATGATCCGCAACGGAGGAGAACCGGTCGAGATCCTGCTGGTCGAGGACAACCCCGGCGACTACCGCCTCACCAAGGAGGCGCTGAAGGAAGGCAAGGTCTACAACAACCTCTACTGGGTGAAGGACGGTGTTGAGGCGCTCGACTTCCTCAAGCGCCGTGGCGCCCATGCGCAGGCCCCGCGCCCCGACATCATCCTGCTCGACCTCAACCTGCCGAAGAAGGACGGGCGCGAGGTGCTCTCGGAGATCAAGCGCGACGGCGACCTGCGCGCGATCCCGGTCGTGATCCTCACCACCTCAAAGGCCGAGGAGGACGTCCTGCGCAGCTACGACCTGCACGCCAACTGCTACGTGACCAAGCCCGTGGACCTCGACAAGTTCATCGTCGTGGTGCAGTCGATCGACCGCTTCTGGCTCACCGTCGTGACGCTTCCCCCGCCGGGTAGATGAAGGCCGAAGCGCCCGGCCACCAGGTCCTGCTGATCGAGGACAACCCGGGAGACGCGCGCCTCATCCGGGAGATGCTGGCCGAGGACCCGGCGACTCCGTTCCGGCTGCGCTGCGTCGACCGGCTCGCGCGCGGGCTGGAGGCGCTCGCGCTCAAGGACACCGGCCTCGTCCTGCTCGACCTGTCGCTGCCCGACAGCCATGGGCTGGACACCTTCTCCAAGGTGTACGCGCACTCGCCCAAGGTGCCCATCATCGTGCTCTCGGGCAACGACGACCAGCAGCTCGCGCTCTACGCCGTGAAGAGCGGCGCGCAGGATTACCTGGTGAAGGGCAAGATCGACCGGGAGCTGCTGCTGCGCGCCATGCAGTACTCGATCGAACGGAAGCGTTACCAGGAGGAGCTCGAGCGCCAGGCCAACTTCGACGCGCTCACCGGGCTGCCCAACCGCCACCTGCTGCACGACCGGCTGCGCCAGGCGGTTTTCGCGCAGCGCAACGTGCGCTCGGTGGCGGTGGTGTTCATGGACCTCGACCACTTCAAGGTGATCAACGACTCGCTCGGCCACAACTTCGGCGACGAGGTGCTGCGCCACGTGGGCGAGCGTTTGGAAAGCGCCGTGCGCGAAGGCGACACCGTGGCGCGTTTGGGGGGCGACGAGTTCGTGCTCATCCTCAACGACCAGACGCGCGAGGACATGATCTTCCGCACCATGCGCCGGCTGATAGCGCGGGTGAGCGAACCGGTGCAGGTGGGCGGCCGGGAGCTGCACATCACCGCGAGCGCGGGAATCAGCCTCTTTCCGCAGGACGGGCCCGACGTGCAGACGCTGCTCAAGAACGCGGACACCGCGATGTACCGCGCGAAGAGCCAGGGGCGCAACACCTTCCAGTTCTTCACCGCCGAGATGAACGAGCTCGCCAACGAGCGCCTGTCGATGGAGCAGAGCCTGCGCCGCGCCATCGAGCGCGACGAGCTGCGCCTGCATTACCAGCCGCGCGTGAGCCTCGCCACCGGCAAGGTCGACGGCGTCGAGGCCCTGGTGCGCTGGGAGCATCCCGAGCGCGGGCTGATCGTGCCCGATCGGTTCATCCCGCTCGCCGAGGAGACCGGGCTCATCGTGCCGATCGGCGAGTGGGTCCTGCGCCGCGCGTGCGAGCAGGGCGCGCGCTGGCGCGCGGCGGGCCATCCGCGGCTCGTGGTCTCGGTGAACCTTTCGGCGCGCCAGCTCTGGGTGGGCGGGCTCACGCGCCTCGTGGGCGAAGTGCTCGCGCAGACCGGCATGGCGGGCCACCTCGAGCTCGAGCTCACCGAGAGCATGGTGATGCACGACGTGGAGAACGTGATCGCGACCCTGCAATCGCTGCGCGACCTCGGCGTGCGGCTCTCCGTCGACGATTTCGGCACCGGCTATTCGAGCCTTTCCTACCTGCGCCGCCTGCCTCTCAACGCGCTCAAGATCGACGGCTCGTTCGTGCGCGACATCAGCGCCACCGGCGGGCCCGACGACGGCATCCTCGCGCGCGCCATCATCTCGCTCGGCCACAGCCTGCACCTGCAGGTGGTGGCCGAGGGCGTCGAATACGAGGCGCAGCGCGACTTCCTGCGCGACAACGGCTGCGACGAGATGCAGGGTTACTTCTTCGCCAAGCCGCTGCCGGCGGCCGAGTGCGAGGCGCTCTTCTAGTCGTACAGTCCCGCGCGGGCCTTGCCGCGGAAGATGCGGTACGAAAGGAGCGTGTAGAGCAAGATGAAAGGCAGCACGATTACCGCGCCCACGAGCAATACCTTGAGCGCCGAGGGGTGGGCGGCGGCCTCCCAGATCGTGAGCCGGTCGATCACCACGTAGGGGAAGAGGCTGTAGGCGAGGCCGGCGAAGGCGAGCACGAAGATGGCCGCCGCGGCCGCGAACGGCCGCCAGTCCCGGTGCGACGCGCGCGACCTGCGCATGGCGCCCGTGACGCGCCAGAGCCACGCGCCGGCGGCGAGCGTCGCGGCCGGCAGCAGCATGAGCCATAGCGTGCGCGGGAAATCGAACCACTTGTCGCGCACCGTCTCGCTCACGAGCGGCGTGGCGAGGCTCACGAGGGCCACGCCGAGCGCCACCCACAACAATCCCCAGCGCGACCACGCGAGCGCCTTCTGCTGCAATTCGCCCTCGGTCTTGAGCACGAGCCACGTGGCGCCCAGCAACACGTAGCCGCCGCACACGCTCGCGCCCACGACCAGGGCGAAAAGCCAGTATCCCGGCCCGGGCTCGAAGCCCGTGATGTAGCGACCGAGCATCACGCCCTGGCAGAAGGAGGCGAGGAACGAGCCCGCCCAGAAGAGCCAGTTCCAGAGCTCGCGATGCCAGCCCAGGGCCTTCATGCGGAACTCGAAGGCCACGCCGCGAAGCATGAGGCCCACGAGCATCGCCACCACCGGCAGGTACAGCGCCTGAAGGACCACGCCGACGGCGACCGGGAAAGCCGAAAGCAGCAGCCCGATCCCGAGGACGAGCCAGGTTTCGTTCGCATCCCAGAACGGGCCGATCGAGGCGACCATCACCGACTGCTCGCGCTCGTCGGCGCCAGGCATGAGCATGCCTACGCCGAGGTCGTAGCCGTCCAGCACCACGTAGAGCAGCACCGACAGGCCCATGAGCGCCATGAAGACGACCGGCAAGAGGTCCATGTCAGCCCGCCTTCGGCGCCGCGCCGCCCGCGAGCTCGACGGTAGCCGCGTGCGACGAGGGCGCATGGTTGCTCGCGCCCTTGCCGGCCATGTGGGTGAGCACCACGAGGTAGGCGATGAGCATCGCCGCGTAGGTCAGGATGTATCCGGTGAGGCTCGCGCCCAGCTTGGCAGCGCTCACGTCGCCCACGGCGTCGGCGGTGCGCAGCACGCCGTGCACGAGCCAGGGCTGGCGACCGACCTCGGTCACGATCCAGCCGGCGAGCGTGGCGATCCAGCCCGAGAACGTCATGCCCGCGAATACCCACAACAACCAGCGCGGCGCCGGGGCGCGCCGTCGCGTCGCCCACCAGCCCCACCACGATACGAGCAACATCAGCATGCCGATGCCCACCATGACGCGGAAGCCGAAGAAGAGCGGCTTGACCGGTGGAATGTCGGCGCCGAACGCGTCGAGCCCCTTGATCTCGGCGTTTGCGTCGTGCGCCAGGATGAGGCTGCCGGCATAGGGAATCTCGATCGACCAGTCGTTGCGCTTGCGCTCCTCGTTGGGGATGGCGAACAGCACGAGCGGCGCGCCCCGTTCGGTGTGCCAGAGCGCCTCGAGCGCCGCGATCTTCTGCGGCTGGTGCTCGAGCGTGTTGAGCCCGTGCAGGTCTCCCACCACGATCTGGATGGGAATGAGCACCGCCGCCACGCGAACGCCGGCGCGCATCGTCTTGCCGGCGCCCTCGTCGCCCGGCGCGCGCAGCAGGCGCCATGCCGACAATCCCGTCACGACGAACGCGGCGGTCAAGCCCGAGGCGATCAGCATGTGCGTGAGCCTGAAGGGAAACGAAGGGTTGAAGATCACCGTGAGCCAGTCCTGCGCGATCCATTGCCCGTCCTGGAAGATGTGGCCCACGGGCGTATGCATCCACGAATTTAGCGCGAGGATCCAGAAAGCCGACAGGGTCGTGCCCACGGCCACCAGCGCGGTTGCCGCGATGTGCAGCCAGTCCGGGACCCGGTTCATGCCGAAGAGCATCACGCCGAGGAAGGTGGCCTCGAGGAAGAACGCCGTCAGGATCTCGTAGGCGAGCAACGGGCCGGCGATGGCCCCGACGGTGGTCATGTATCGCGGCCAGTTGGTGCCGAACTGGAACGACATCACCACGCCGCTCACCACTCCCATCGCGAAGGAGAGCGCGAAGACCTTCGTCCACAGCTTGAAGGTCGCCAGCCACGCCGGATCGCGCGTTCGCTCGTACATCACGCGGAAGCCCAGCAGGAACCATGCGAGCGCGATGGTCAGCGTCGGGAACAGGATGTGAAACCCGATGTTGATGCCGAACTGCGTGCGGGCGAGGAACAGCGCGTCTTCCATTGGAGCCATTTCCTCCGGGTCGGCCCAGTGAAGACCTTCGCGCGGGCGTCGAGTTCTACCGGAGCATAGCGGGAACGCGCCCTCGGCTGTGGCAGTCACAGGGTGCGTGAACGTTTTCATCGAGCGAATCCAGCACGCCGGGCCGGGCGGGGACAGCCGCGCGCAGCCTGGCGAAATCGACGAGGCCCTGCAATCGGGGCGCGAATTCAGCATCGAGCCCGGCAAGCGCGCCGAGTTCGAAATCGCCCCCGGACAGCGCGCCGTGGTGTATTTGCTCCAGGGCAGCGCCCGCTTCGAAGGCGACGACACGCCGGCGGTAGGCGGGGACACCGTGTGGTTCAAGCCACCCCCGGACGGTAGCGGTGGCTTGCTGGGCGTGGAGGCGGATACGCCGGTACGTGGCGTCCTCGTTTCGCGCCCCGTGCAGGAGTCGCGGCGCAAGGCCTGAAGGTCCGCTGGCTCGTTTGGCGAGCCACCCCGCCGGTAGAATCGTCGCATGCCCAAGACGCTGCGGGACGACCGGCAAGGCGACCTTTTCGCGATGCAAGCGCCGCCGCCGATCGCGGCCCCGGCGCCGTGCGTGGACCCGACGAAAAGGATCGAGCACGCGGCACTGCTCGATCGGCTCGCGCTGGGGCCTCGCGCGGACATCACCGTCGTCACTCCCAGCCTGAGGCTTGCGCAGGCGCTCGAAGCGCAGGTGGATTCGCTGCAGGCGGCCCGCGGCTGCGCCTTCTGGGAGGCCTCCGACATCGTCGCCTTCGGGCCCTTCAACCGGCGCTGCCACGAAGCGGCCCTTTTCTGCCCGGCGGTTACGCGGCTGCCGGCATTGCTTTCCGATGCGGCCGAGCGGCTGGTCTGGGAAGAGGCGATTCGCGCGAGCCCGTGGCGCGACGCGGTGCTCTCGGTTCCCGCCACGGCGGCGCTGGCCGCCGAAGCGTGGGCGCTGGCGCATTCGTGGCGCATCGCCGGCGCGCTGCGCATGGAGCCCTGCGGGATCGACGCCGAGGCCTTCGCGCACTGGGCCGACGACTACCGGCGCCGCACCGAGCGCGCCAACCTGATCGACGGGGCACGCCTGCCGGCGCTGGTGGGCGAGCTGCTCGGCGACGGCGCGCTCGAAGCCCCACGGACTTTGGTGGCTTATGCCTTCGAGCGCATCACCCCGCAGCAGTCGGATTTCCTCGAGGCATGCAGGCGCGCCGGCACCGAGGTCGTGCTGTGCGATGCGCCCGCCGTGCCGGCATGGCTGTCGCGCGTGGAGCTCGAGCACCCGCGCGCCGAGCTCGAGCAGGCTGCCCGCTGGGCGCGTTCACGCCTCGAAGCGGCATCGCCCGGCCGACTGCCACGCATCGGCGTCGTCGTGCCCGATCTGGCCAAGCGCCGGCGCGAGGCGCAACGGGTGTTTGCGCGCGTGCTGGCGCCGAACGAGCCATTCGCCGGCCACGATCGGGCGCCGCTCTTCGACATCTCCATGGGGGAGCCGCTGTCCGCCTGGCCGCTGGTGGACGCGGCGCTCGCCGTCATCGCGATCGCGCTCGGCCCGGTAACCTTCGACCGCGCGAGTCGCCTGCTGCGCTCGCCATTCATCGCAGGCTCCGAGGCGGAGCTGGCTGCGCGCGCGCGGCTCGATGCGGCGCTGCGACGGGCGGCCCCCGCGAGCGTCTCCCTCGTGGCGCTGCGCAAGATGTTCTCGCACGTCTCGCGCCGCTATGCGGCGCCTGCGTGCCCGCGCCTCGACCGGGCGCTCGACGGGCTCATAGAAGCCGCGAAGGAGTCGGCGCGGGCGGCCCCGCTCGAGTGGGCGCGCCGCTTCACGCGGATGCTCGATGCGGTGGGCTACCCGGGGGAGCGCGCGCTCGACTCCTCCGAGCACCAGGCGCTGCGCAAGTGGCGTGACCTGCTGGGTGAGCTCGCCACCCTCACGCCGGTTGCCGGGGAATGGAACGCGGCCGAGGCGCTCGCGCGGCTGCAACGGCTCTGCGGCGAAACCCTCTTCCAGCCGAAGGTCGCCCAGGCGCCCGTGCAGGTCGTGGGCCTGCTCGAGTCGGTCGGCCTCGCCTTCGATCACCTCTGGGTGAGTGGATTGGAGGAGGGCGCCTGGCCGATTGCCGCGCGTCCCCACCCACTCATCGCCGCGTCGCTGCAGCGCCGCGCGGGAATCCCCCAGGCGAGCCCGGAGGCGGCCTTCCGGGTGGACGAGGCGATCACGCACGGCTGGCGGGGCGCGGCAGCGGAAGTGGTCTTCAGCAGCGCGCGCGCGGACGGGGACCGCGAGATGGTGCCGAGCCCCCTGGTGGCGGACGTCGCGCTTGCCGCCCTGGAGTCGCTCTCGATTCCCGCGTACCCGCTGATGCGCGAGGTGTTGTTCGCTGTCCGCAGGGACGCGATGTCCCGGCGCGTCGACGACATTGGCCCGCCCGTGGCGAAGGGACCCGCGCCGGGAGGCACGCGGATCCTCGTGGACCAGGCGGCCTGCGCATTCCGCGCGTTCGCGCATTTCCGCCTCGACGCACGTTCCCTGGAAGCGCCGCAACCGGGACTGGATGCGATGGATCGCGGCCAGCTGCTTCACGTGATGATGGCGCGCCTCTGGGAAGGCCTCAAGGACAGCGCCACGCTCGCCGCCACCGACGAGGCGACGCTTGCCGTCCTCATCGGCGAGGCCGTCGACGCAGCGCTCGCGCGCGTGCATGACGATCGCCCTGGGCGCCTCGAAGGACCCTTCGCCGAGATGGAGCGTGAGCGCCTGGCGCAGATCGCGCGCGAGTGGCTCGCGCTCGAAGCGACCCGGCCGCCCTTCGAGGTCCGGCTGCGGGAAGCATCGATGCCGCTGTCTGCGGGCCGCTTGCAGATCGACGGGCGCATCGACCGTATCGACCGGCTCGAAGGCGGCGGCCTCGCCATCATCGACTACAAATCCGGCAACGTGCGGGTGGGCGCCTGGATGGGGGAACGGCCCGACGATCCGCAACTGCCGCTCTACGCGCTGGCCGCCGGCCAGGGCGATGTGCGCGCGGTCGCGTACGCGCGCCTCAAGGCGGGCGACCGTGGCTTTTCCGGGGTATCGCGCGACGCGGACGCCATCCCCGGCGTGCCGGCGGTCGACAAGTATCGCGGCGTCGGCGCGCCGGCTACCTGGGAAGAGCTCATGGCGCAGTGGCGCATCGAAGTCGATCGCCTGGGCGAGGGTTTCGCGAACGGCGATGCGCGCGTCGATCCCAAGCAGCTGCTCGCCACATGCCGCTGGTGCGACTTGAAGCCGCTATGCCGGGTGCACGAGCGGCTGAGCCCCCTCGACGAGGGCGACGAGGACGAGGACCGGGAGGAAAGCGCTTGAGCGCAGGCGTCATCGTCGATGCGCGCGAGCGCGAGGCCGCGCTCGACCCGCAGCGCTCGTTCATCGTGCAAGCGCCCGCAGGCTCCGGAAAAACCGGCTTGCTGATCCAGCGCTACCTGGCGCTCCTCGCTACCGTCGCCAGGCCCGAGGAGATCCTCGCCATCACGTTTACGCGCAAGGCCGCGGCGGAGATGCGGCAGCGGGTGCTGGCGGCACTTGGCCGGGCCCGCGACGACCATCCCCCGGAGCGCGACAACGACCGGCTCACGTGGCGGCTCGCGCGCGAGGCGCTGGTTCGCGATGCCGCGGCAGGCTGGGGCCTGCTGCAGAACGCCGCGCGCCTTCGCATCCAGACCATCGACTCCCTCTCGGCCGCGCTCGCGCGCCAGATGCCAGTGCTTTCCGGGTTGGGCACCGCGCCGGCAATCGTCGAGGATGCACGCGAGCTGTACGCGCAGGCTGCCGAACGCGCCCTCGACTGCCTCGGGCGTCGCGGCGAGGATGCGCAGGCCGTCACCACGCTGCTGCGACACCTCGACGGCGACTGGAATGCGCTGCGCGCTTTGCTCGAGGCGATGCTCGCACGTCGTGACCAGTGGTTGCCGCGCGTGGCGGGGTTCGATGCCGACGAGGCGGCGCGGGCCGAGCTCGAGGGCGCGTTGCGCGCGGAACGCGCTCGCATCCTCGGGCGCCTGCGGGCACTGATGCCGCCGCAGGAGCAGGCCGAGATCGCCGCGCTCGCGAGGTACGCGGCGAAAAACCTGGTCGAGACCGGCTCCGCTTCGCGCATCGCTCGCCTCGTCGACCTGGGCGGATATCCCCCGGGCGACGAGACCGGCGCCGAGCTATGGCACGGCTTGGCCGACCTGCTGCTCAAGGGCAACGGCACCGACAAGGAGGCGGGCTGGCGCGCGCAGGTGAACAAGAACCAGGGCTTTCCCGCGGTCAAGGGGCCGCTCGCGACGGCCAAGGACCGCATGCACGCCTTGTTGCAGCGGCTCTGCGCCGACGAGGCGCTCTGCCGCGCCCTGCACGCGGCGCGAAGCATGCCGCCAGCGCGATTCACGCCGCAGCAATGGGAAGCCATCGGCGCCATCGTGCGCATCCTGCCCCGTGCCGACGCCCAGTTGCAGCGCGTCTTCGCCGAGCGCGGCCGCATCGATTTCGTCGGCATGGCGCGGGCAGCGGTGCAGGCGCTGGGCTCGGAGGACGAGCCCACGGACCTGCTGCTGGCGCTCGACGTGAAGCTGCGGCACCTGCTCGTCGACGAGTTCCAGGACACGTCGCACGGACAGTGGGAGCTCTTCCGGCTCCTCACCGCGGGCTGGGAGCGGCGCGACGGGCGCAGCGTCTTCCTGGTGGGCGATCCGATGCAGTCGATCTACCGTTTTCGCGAGGCCGACGTGGGGCTCTTCCTGCGCGCATGGAGCGAGGGCCTGCCGCAAGTGCCGCTCGCCGCGCTGCGCCTGCAGACCAATTTCCGCTCGCAGGCAGGCGTGGTGGAGTGGGTCAACCGCCACTTCGGCGACATCTTTCCCAAGGGCGGCGACATCGGCGCGGGCGCCGTGGAGTACGCGAGGTCGAGCGCGCACCACCCCGAGCTGCCGGGGGTCGCCGTGCGGTGGCACCCCTTCCTCGGCACCGACGCCGCGCTCGCCCGCGATGACGAGGCGCGTCGCGTGGTGGAGATCGTGCGCGAGGCGCAGGCGGAGCAGGCCGAGGGGTCCATCGCGGTGCTGGTGCGCAATCGCTCGAACCTCGACCGCATCGTGCGAGCGCTCGGCGAAGCCCGCATTCGCTTCCGCGCCGTCGACATCGAGCCACTCGAAGGACGGCAGGTCATCCAGGACCTGCTGGCCATCACGCGGGCCCTGTCGCACCCGGCCGATCGAATCGCCTGGCTCGGCCTGCTGCGCGCGCCATGGTGCGCCCTTTCGCTCGCCGACCTGCATGCCCTCACCGGCGGAATTTCCGCTCGCGAGGGCGCACGCGCGACGATCTGGGAGCTGACGGGCGATGAAGCCCGGCTGGCGGGCGTGAGCGAGTCCGGACGTGGTCGCATCGCGCACGTGCGCCGTGCGCTCGAGCCGTTCGTGGAGCACCGGCTGCGCGGCTCCCTGCGCGAGCGGGTCGAGGCCGCGTGGATGTCCCTCGGTGGGCCGGCGTGCGCGCCTGGCGCGTCCGATCTCGACGATGCCGAAACCTTCTTCGACCAGCTCGACCAGCTGGAGGATGCGGGCGACCTGCCCGACGCCGCCGCGCTGCAGCGCAACCTCGAGCGGCTCTATGCAGCGCCCGACAGCGGCGAGGACGTCCGCGTGCAGCTCATGACGATCCACAAGGCGAAGGGCCTCGAGTTCGACACCGTGATCGTCCCCGGCATGGATCGTGTGCCGCGCGTGTCCGACAACCCGCTGTGCCGCTGGAAGGTGCGAAGCGACGGCGCGATGCTGATGGCACCCATCCGCGCCGCCACGATGAGCAACGAGCCCGCGTACGACTACCTGCGGGAGCTGGACCGTGCCGCCTCGCAGCACGAGCTCGAGCGGCTGCTCTACGTGGCGGTCACCCGCGCGCGGGCCCGTTTGCACCTGATGGGATATGCGCGCCTGGAGCTCAAGCCCGAGGGCCCCGCGCTGCGGCGCGCTCCCAGCACCACGCTGCTCGGCAAGGCCTGGGAAGCCGCATTGCCGGACTTCGAGGCCGCCAAGCCGCGCTTCCTGGAGCGCATCGGCCAGCGCGCCCCCGAGGTCTCCGTCCAGACATGGCTGCGCTGCCTCGACACTTCACGGCTGCCGGCCGTGGTGGCGGCTCCCTCGGTCATTGCGCCCCCGCGGCCCGTCGAGGAGGAGCGCGAAATCGAGTTCTCCTGGGTGGGTGAGACCGCACGGCACATCGGCACGATCGCGCACGGCTGGCTGCAACGCATCGCCGAGGAAGGCCTGGCGCGCTGGGACGTTGCTCGCGTGGATTCGCTCGCCGCACGTGTGTCCGCGGAGCTCGAACGGCGCGGCGTTCCGCCGGCAGACCTCGCACAGGCGGCTGCGCGCGTGCTGGACGCGTTGCGCAACGCGATCACACAGGAGCAGGGCCGGTGGGTGCTGGCCACGCGCCCCGATGCGCGATGCGAGTACCGGATACGTGTTCCCGGGCCCGAAGGCGTGAGGTTGCTGGTGATCGATCGCATGTTCTCCGACGGCGGTCGGCGCTGGATCGTCGATTACAAGACCTCAACCCACGAGGGCACCGATCTGGAGGGTTTCCTGGATACGGAGAAGGCGCGTTATCGCGACCGGATGATGCGCTACGCAGTGGCCTTCGGCGGGGCGGCCGGAAACATGGGCCTGTACTTCCCGCTGGTCGGCGGCTGGAGGGATTGGGAGGCCTGAGGCCTTCGCCTACGGGGGGTCGCCGAGCTCGCGGGACAGCCTGGCCACGACCTCGCGCAGTCCCGCCACTTCCTGGCGCAACTGGTCGAGCTCGGCGCGCAACGCCGCGAGCTCACCCACGCTCACCGCCTGGGTCGGCACGACCGGGGTGGTCGCAAGCTCCGCCGAGGGCTCGCCCGAGAGCAGGTGCGCCCAGCGTGTCTCGCGGGCTCCAGGTTGCTTCGCGAGCTCGCGCACGAAGCCCTTCTCACCCAGCTCCCGCAGGAATGCCTCCACGGCGAGGATGTCGCCGAAGCGGTGCAGGCGCTCGCTGTTGATGCGCAATTCCCCCGCGGTCTGCGGGCCGCGCAGGAAAAGCACCGCCAGCAGCGCCACCGATTGCGGAGGCAGTCCCAGCCCCTTGCCGGCGTTGTGCGAATACCGCATCGCGCGCCCACCGCTCGTCTCCATCACGAGCGAGAGCGATTTCAGCCGGTCGACCGCGCCCTGAACCTCCGCCTCGCTCGCCTCGAGCACCGGGTCGCGGCTCGTCTTCTGGTTGCAACCCGAGACGAGCGCGTTCAGCGTGAGCGGATAGCTGTCGGGAACAGTGTGCTGCTTCTCCACGAGCACGCCGAGCACGCGCGTCTCGAGCAACGAGAGGGAAGGCAGGGACATGGCCCGATTATCGCCCGCGCGAGCCTCATTCCCCATCCCTCATCTTTCATCCCTGCCCCTACAGCTTCAACCCCCCCACCAGCCCGATCACGCCAATGGCGATGAGGTAGATGGCAACGATGAAGTTGAGCAGGCGTGGCATCACCAGGATGAGGATCCCGGCGATGAGGGCGATGAGCGGGCCGAGCGTGAGCTGCAGGTTCATGGCGGGACTCCTGTCGAGGGGGCGCAGCTTCGACAGGCGCGATCCCGCGATGTTCGTTCAGGCCAGGCCTTTGGGCAGCGACTGCGTCGAGCCCTCGTCGGCGGGCTGCGCCCGTCCCGTGATCCATTCGCGCAGCAGCCGCGTCACTTCCGCCGGTTTCTCGATCGCCGCCATGTGGCCGCAGTCCTCGAGGATCTCGAGACGGGCGCCGGGAATGCCGCGGGCGAGCTCCTCCAGGAGCTCCACGGGCATCACCGCGTCTTTTCGCCCGGCGATGACGAGCGTGGGGCACCGAATCGCCGCGAGGTGCGGCCGGCTGTCGACGCGCGCCATGATCGCGGTTTCCTGGCGCTTGAAGGCTTCCTTGCCGATGGCCATCTTCATCGAGCCGATGATCCCCGTGCGCACCGGATCCTGCAGGTGCTCCTCGGTCATGAGCTTGGGCAGCAGAGTGTTGACCACGCCGTCGAAATCGCGATCGGCCATCGCCATCAGCCGGCGGCGGTTCTCGATGGACTCGGGCGAGTCAGCGCGCGCATTCGTATTGAGCAGCGCCAGCTTCGCGAGGCGCTCCGGAGCCTGGCGGGCGATTTCGAGGGCGACGTAGCCCCCCATCGAATGTCCGGCGAGCAGGAGCGGACCCTCGGGCGCCTGGCGCAACGCGTCGGTCGCCATGCCCGCGATGGTGTCGGATTGGGTGAGGTCGGCCACCGTGCACGAGGCGATGTCGCGCAAGGCATCGATGACCTGGTGGAAGCCGCCCGCGTCCTCGAGGAGGCCGGGCAGCAGGAACAGGTTAGGTGGGCTCATGGCGGTGTCGGACACGCGCCGCGAAGCCGGGTTCGGGGTCCCGGGCGCCGGGAGGAGGGGAGAGGCGCCCGGGGGTACTGCAAGCGAATCGCGTTACTTGGCGATGGCGCGCTTGGTAAGCGCGGGTTGCAGCATCGAGGCGCGCGAGGCCTGCTGGCGGGCCGCAGCCGCGAGCGTCTTCAGGCCCTTGACGGCAACCTGGACGGCTTCCACGACCATGGCGGAGACGACTACCGCGCGTTCCACGCGCGCACGGTGGATGTGGCTCTCGATAACGGCGAAATCGGGGTGCTTCTGCTTGAAATTCATGAACTTGTCCTTTACGTCTGGCGGCACCTTGAGGCCCGGCGGGCCGGTGAATCGGGTGCCACGGGTCAAATATAGGTACTATGCTGCAGTGCAACAACCGATTTGTTTTCCGCCGACGAATGAGAAAAACTAAGGCATGGTGAGCCCGGCCGGCCCGCGGTTGCCCCCCCTCAACGCGCTGCGAGCGTTCGAGGCCGCGGCGCGCCTGCTCAGCTTCAAGAATGCCGCCCGAGAGCTGCATGTGACGCCCGGCGCCGTGAGCCACCAGGTGAAGCTGCTGGAGGAGCACCTCGGCGTGGCGCTTTTCCGCCGCCTCACCCGCGCCCTCGAGCTCACCGCCGAGGGCGAAGCGATGCTGCCGCTGGTGCGCGACGGGCTGCAGAGCCTGGCCGCGGCCGTCGAGAAAGTGCGGCTTCGCACCGAGCACGGCGCGCTCGCCGTCATCGCGCCGCCCAACTTCGCCGCCCGCTGGCTGATCCCGCGCCTTGCGCGCTTCACCGACGCATATCCGAACCTCGAGCTGCACCTCGCGAGCCGCGCCTCCATGATCGATGTCCGTGGGGAAGAGGCGCCGTCCGTCCCGGTGAACGCGCGTGACGATACGCCGGTCGCGATGATCCGGTTCGGCGACGGAGACTACCCGGGCTCGCGCGTGGACGAGGTGTTCTCCGCTACCTACGTTCCGGTGTGCAGCCCGCGGCTGCTGCGCGGTGCGCGGCCCCTGCGCGAGCCCGCCGACCTGAGGCACCACGTGCTCCTGCACGACGACACCGTGATCGACGAGGGCGCGCGCCCGAGCTGGGACGACTGGCTCGAGGCCGTCGGCGTGAAAGGGGTCGACGCATCGCGCGGCCCGCGCTTCAGCGACGCCTCGCTGGCGTTCGAAGCCGCCCTCGAGGGCATGGGCGTGGCCCTCGCGATGAAGCCCCTGGTCCGCAGCGACATCGAGGAGGGCCGCCTGGTGATGCCTTTCGACATCGCCGCACCCGCGAGCTATTCCTACTGGCTCGTGACTCCGGAGGGCAGCAACGGTCCCACGGCGGACTTCAGGCAGTGGCTGCTGGAGGAGTCGAAGACGGAAAGGGAGTAGGTTCCCCTCTCCCCCAGTTCTTCTACAACCACCCGATCTTCCTGAACCGCCTCAGCAGGAAGAGGTCGATCACCACCATGAGCCCGATGGCCGCCGGATAACCCCATGGCTCGTTCAGCCCGGGCATGTGCTTGAAGTTCATGCCGTACACGCCGGCGATGAGGGTGGGCACCGCGACCAGCGCGGCATAGGCCGCGAGCCGCCGGGTCACGTCCGTGCTGTCCATGTTGATCATCGAGAGGTTCACCGAGAGCGCGGTGATCACCATGTCGCGCAGGCCGTCCAGCTGCGTGCTCACCCGCAGCAGGTGGTCGTAGATGTCGCGGAAATATTCCTGGACCCCCTGGCAGACCTGCGGCACGCGCCCGCCGTAGAGCTTGTGCACCACCTCGATCAGCGGCTCCACGCAGTGGCGCATCACCATCAACTGGTGCTTGAGGGCATAGAGCTCCTCGATGTTGGCGCGATGCGACTTGGCCGTGAATATGCGCTCCTCGATGGCTTCCAGCTGCACCTCGAGCCGGTCCACCATCGGGAAATAGCGATCGACGACGTTGTCCATCAGGGCATAGAAGACGAAGCCCGCGCCCACGCGCAGCAGCCCGGGCTCGGCCTCGGCGCGGTCGCGCACCGCCTGGAAGCCCGGCTCGGTGCCGTGGCGCACCGACAGCACGTAATTGGGCCCCACGAAGAGGTCGAGCTCCCCCAGCTCGCCCAGCTCGCCGTCCCTGAGCTGAGGCACCTTGAGCACCGTGAAGAGCGAGTTGCCGTACTCCTCGATCTTGGGCCGCTGGTGGCCGCTCATGGCGTCCTCGATGGCGAGCTCGTGCAGCTCGAACTCGGCCTGCATCTCCAGCAGCTCCCCGGGCTCGGGATCCTTGAGCGCCACCCAGACGAAGCACTCCGGGCGCTTCACGTAGTCGCTGATGTCGGCCTTGGGAATGTCCCCCAGCTTGCGGCCATCCTGGTAGGCGACGCAGTTCACCAGCATGCGGTAGCCTCCATGGTGAGGGCGCCCTCGTGGTCGCGCGTCCAGAGCCGCGCCGTGCGCGCCGCGGTGTCGGCCGTGCCGCAGGTGAAGAAGCTCGCGGTGTCGAAGAGCGGGCGCCTCGCGCGGAAGCTGAAGGACTTGAGCGTGAGCTCCGGGGCGTTGCGGCGCAGCAGGTCCACCAGCAGCGTGGCCGTGAGCGGCCCGTGCACTACGAGGCCCGGGTAACCCTCGACCTGGGTCACGTAGGGATGGTCGTAGTGGATCCGATGGCCGTTGAAGGTCACGGCGGAATAACGGAAGAGCAGCACCGGGTCGGGGCGGATCTCGCGCCGCCAGGCCTCGCCGGTGGGCGCGGGCACCGCATCGGCCACCGCCTGGCCCGATTCGCTGCGGAAGACGATGTCGTGCTCGTCGACGACGGCCGTGCCTGCGCCCTCGGCGACCTCGTGCCGCACGGTGACGAAAACCAGGTCCCCGCTGCGGCCTTGCTTCACCTTCACGTCGGCGATCCGCGAAGTCCGGGTCGCCTCGGTGCCGACATGGAGCGGCCGCAGGAACTCGAGTCTGCTGCCGGCCCACATGCGTCGCGGCAGCGGCACCGGTGGGATGAACTCGCCCCGCGCCAGGTGGCCATCGGGGCCGACCAGCGACTGGCGGTGGACGGGAAGGAAATAGAGCCAGTGCGCGAGCGGCGGCAACGGATCGCCTTCGCGGGGAGGCGGATCATCGCGATCGAGCAGCGCCGAAAGGGCCGACAGCGAGGCGGGAGCGAGGAAGTCGCGCCGCGCCTCGGTGCGGCCGATCCATTCACGCAGGTGGTCGAAGTCGTTCGCGGGCATTCTTGGCTCCGGGTGGCGGACCAGCGTATCCGAATCGCGCCACCGGCGGAAACCCGCCGCTGAACTGCCCCTGCGCGCGCCGATCCAACGCTGCAACGGAGGAAACGGCATGGCGATCGCCCCCAAAGTGGAGGATTACCTCGCGCGGCACGAGGCCCGGTACGACATCGTGAGCCACCCGCGCTCCGCGAGCAGCATCGAGACAGCGGACGCGGCCAACATCCCCGGCGATCGCCTCGTGAAGGCGGTGGTTCTCAAGGATGACGACGGCCTGCTCCTGGCTGTCCTGCCGTCCACGCTCAGCGTGCACATCGGACACCTCGCCACCGAGCTCGACCGCCGCCTGCGCCTCGCCGACGAGGAAGACCTTCCACGGGTCTTCACCGACTGTGCCCCCGGCGCCATCCCGCCGCTCGGCGTGCCCTACGGCGTACGAACCCTGCTGGACGACAGCCTGGGCGCTCGCGAGGACGTGTTCTTCGAGGCCGGCGACCACGAGCACCTCGTGCACATGACCGCCGAGCAGTTCATGGCGCTGCAGGGCGGCGCCCAGCGCGTGCACTTCGGCCAGGCCGAGCGCCGCCACCTTCGCTAGACCGTTACCACCCGCCGCCGAGGGCGCGGATCAAGGCAATCGTCGCCGCGAGGCGGCGGCCGAGGAGCTGCACCGTCTGCCGCTCCTCGGCGAGCTGCGTGGCCTGCACCTGCACCACGTTGAGGTAGCTCACGGTGCCGGCCTTGTACTGGTTCACCGTCAGCACCACGCTTTCACGCGCGAGGCGGGCCGCGTCTTCCTGCACCTTCATCTCCTCGGCGAGCCAACGCACCGCCGCGAGATTGTTCTCGACCTCCTCGAACGCCTCGAGCGTGGTCTGCCGGTAGTTCGCCACGGTCTCGTCGTACGAGGCGCGTGCCGAATCCACTTCGGCCGCGCGGGCGCCGAAATCGAGCACGGTGGCCGCGAGTCCCAGGCCCAGGGACCACACGCGATTGGGGGCCGAGATCAGGCTCGATAGCGCGCCGCTCGCGAATCCGCCGCTGCCGCTGAGCCCGAGGGTGGGGAAGTACGCCGCCTGCGCCACGCCGATGCGCGCGTTCGCAGCCGCGACCCGGCGCTCCGCCGCGGCGATATCGGGTCGGCGCTCGAGCAGCGTGCTGGGCACGCCGGGTGGCACTTCGGGAATGCTCACCTGCAGCTTGACGGGCTCGAGCGCGAAAGATGAAGGCGCCTTGCCGAGCAGGACCGCGATGGCGTGCTCGAGGCTGGCTCGGGTGACCTGCAGGTCGAGCACCTGGGCCTGCGTGCTCTTCAGCTGCGACTCGGCCTGCACCACGTCCACGCGCGCGACCACGCCGGCCTCGTAGCGGTTTCGGGTCACGCGCAGCGATTGCTCGAAGCCCTTGACGGTGTCCTCGAGCAGGTCGCGTTGCACATCGGTCACGCGTAGCTGGAAATAGCTGGTGGCGAGCTCCGCTTGCAGCGACAAGCGCACGTTCTCGAGGTCCGCAGCGCTCGCCTCCTCTCCCGCCTGGCTCGCTTCGATGAGGCGCCTCACGCGGCCCCACAGGTCTACCTCCCAGCGCGCGTCGAGCCCGATGTCGTAGCTGGCACTGGAGCCGCCTTCGCCGCGGCGGCTGCGCGAGGCCCCCGCGCTCGCGCCCACGGTCGGAAACAACCCCGAGCGCGCCGACTGCACCGCGGCGCGCGCATTGCGATAACGCGCCTCGGCCGCGGCGAGCGTCTGGTTGGAAACGGCCACCTGCTCCATCAAGGCGTCGAGCGTGGCGTCGTTGAAGACCTTCCACCACTGGCCCTTGGGCACGTGGTCCCGCGGGTTCGCGGCCGCCCAATCGCCGCTCGCTTCCTTGAAGGCTGCGGGCGTTTCCACTGAAGGCCTCTCGTAGTTCGGTCCGATTGCGCATCCGGCAAGCAGGAAGCAAAAGCCGAACGCAGATCGCCGCAGCCAGCCCCACGCAGATGACCGCGGATAAGGGCAGGGTTTGCCTTCGCGGCTTCGGCTCGGCACCGCGCGAACCCCGAGCACGACACAATTCATTTCATCTGCGGTCATCTGCGGCGATCTGCGTTCGGCTTTAATCAGTGGGCGGCAACGCCCACGCGCCCCCGTCCGCGGAAGCGTCGGGCGGTCCAGTGCCGTGCGCGGTCCAGGTAGAGATAGACAACGGGAGTGGTGTAAAGGGTCAGCAGCTGCGAAAGGATCAAACCGCCGACGATCGAGATGCCGAGAGGCCGGCGAAGCTCGGCGCCATCGCCGCTGCCCAGCGCCAGCGGGATCGCCCCCAGCAGCGCGGCCACCGTCGTCATCATGATGGGCCGGAATCGCAGCACGCACGCCTCGAAGATCGCATCGCGCGGGCTCGCGTCGTGGTCGCGCTCGGCCGCGAGCGCGAAGTCGATCATCATGATGGCGTTCTTCTTCACGATGCCGATCAGCAGGATCACGCCGATGAGCGCGATCATGGAGAACTCGGTCTTGAAAAGGAGCAGCGCGAGCAGGGCGCCCACGCCCGCCGAGGGCAGGGTCGAGAGGATCGTGATCGGGTGGATGGTGCTTTCGTAGAGGATGCCCAGCACGATGTACACCGTGAGCAGCGCGGCGAGGATGAGCCACGGCTGGTTGTCCAGGCCCTGCTGGAAGAGGCGCGAGGTGCCCTCGAAGGAGGCGTAGATGTTGGTCGGCGCCCCGATGCGGGCGAGGGCGTCGCGGATCGCCTCCGAGGCCTCGGACATCGAGACATCGGGCGCCAGGTTGAACGAGATCGTAGTCGCGGCGAAGCTCCCCTGGTGGCTAACCGAGAGCGGCGCCAGGGTCGGCTCATAGCGGGCGATGGCCGATAGCGGCACCTGGCCGCGCACGCCGCCGGCGTGCTGCGTCGCGTTGGGCGCCAGGATGTAGATCGAATCGAGCACCGCCGGGCTCTGCGTGTACTCCGGCGCGGCCTCCATGATCACGCGATACTGGTTGCGGTCCTGGTAGATCGTGGATGCGACCGATTGCCCGAAGGCCAGGTTGAGCGTGCTGTCGATGGCGCGCATCGTGATGCCCAGGCGCGAAGCCGTCGCGCGGTCGATCACGAGCGTCATCTGCAGGCCGCGGTTCTCCTGGTCCGAATTGAGGTCGGTGATCTCCGGCAGGCTGCGCATCTCGCGCTCGAGGCGCTGCGCCCAGGTGCGCAGCTCGTTCACGTCCTCGCCGCGCAGCGTGAATTGCTGCGAGGCATCCGCCTGCCGGCCGCCGCCTCGCAGGTCCTGGATGGGATTGAGGAACACGTTCGCGCCCGGCTCCTTAGCAGTGGCGGCGCGCAGCCGCGTGAGCACCACGTCGATCTTCTCGCGGCCCTCCTTGAGCGGCTTCAATGCGACGAACATCTGTGCACGGTTGCGCTGGCCGCCCCCGGTGAACGCGGTCACGCTTTCCACCGCGGGGTCGGCCCGGATGATCGCGACGAACGTGTCCAGCTTCTGCCGCATCGCCTGGAAGGAGATCGACTGGTCGGCGCGCACGAAGCCGATGAGGCGGCCGGTGTCCTGCTGCGGGAAGAAGCCCTTGGGAATGACGGTGTAGAGCCAGACGTTGATGCCGATGGTGGTGATGAAGACCAGCAGGACCGGGAATGGATAGCGCAGCACGAAGGCGAGGCTGCGCTCGTAGCCCCGCCGCATCCGCTCGAAACCCGCTTCGCTCCAGCGCGCGAAGCGCGAGGGCCGCTCCTCCCCTTTTGGCTTGAGCAGCAGCGAGCACATCATCGGCGTGGTGGTGAGCGAGATCACGAGCGAGATGGCGATGGCCACCGAAAGCGTCACCGCGAACTCGCGGAAGAGGCGCCCGACGATGCCGCCCATGAAGAGGATGGGGATGAACACCGCGATGAGCGAGACGCTGATGGAGACGACGGTGAAGGCCACCTCGCGCGCGCCCTTGAGGGCCGCCTCCATCGGCGCCATGCCCTTCTCGATGTAGCGCTGCACGTTCTCGAGCACCACGATGGCATCGTCCACCACGAAGCCGGTGGCGATGGTGAGCGCCATCAGGGACAGGTTGTTGAGGCTGTAGCCCAGGAGGTACATGGCGGCGAAGGTGCCGATCAGCGACACGGGGACCGCGACCGCCGGGATGAGGGTGGCGCGGCCGCTGCGCAGGAATATCCAGACCACGAGGATCACCAGGGCGACCGAGATCATCAGCGCCTGCTCCACCTCCCGGAGCGAGGCTCGGATGGTGGTGGTGCGCTCCATCGCGAGATCGAGGTTCACCGCCGCCGGGATGGATGCGCGGAACTCCGGCATGAGCTCGGTCACCCGGTCCACCACCTCGATGATGTTGGCGTTGGGCTGGCGGTTGATGATGAGCATCACGGCCGGCACGCCGTTGGCCACGCCGTAGTTGCGCACGTCCTGGACGCTGTCCTCCACACGCCCGAGGTCCGACAGGCGCACCGCGGCGCCGTTGCGGTAGGCGACGATGATGGGCATGTACTCGGCCGCGCTCCTCGCCTGGTCGTTCGCCAGGATCTGCCAGTAGCGCTCGTCGTCCTCGAGGAAGCCCTTGGGCCGGTTCACGTTGTGCGCGGCGATGGCCGAGCGCACCTCCTCGAATCCCACGCCCAGCTTGTTGAGCACCGTGGGGTTGAGCTCCACGCGCACCGCGGGCAGGGAGCCACCCCCCACGGTCACCTGCCCCACGCCGGGAACTTGCGCGATGCGCTGCGCGAGCACGGTGGAAGCGATGTCGTACATCTGCCCGCGCGTGTACGTCTGAGAGGTCATCGCGAGGATCATCACCGGCGCGTCGGCCGGGTTCACCTTGCGATAGGTCGGGTTGTTGGGAAGGCTCGAGGGCAGCTGGCTCCTCGCCGCCTGGATCGCCGCCTGCACTTCGCGCGCCGCGCCGTTGATGTCGCGCGAAAGCTCGAACTGCAGCGTGACGCGCGTGCTGCCGAGCGAGGAGTTGGACGTCATCTCCGTCACGCCCGCGATGCGCCCGAGCGCGCGCTCGAGCGGCGTGGCCACCGTCGCCGCCATCACCTCGGGACTCGCTCCCGGCAGCGAGGCGCTCACCGACACCGTCGGGAAGTCCACCTGCGGCAGCGGCGACACCGGGAGCAGGCCGAAGCTCACGATGCCCGCCAGCGCCACGCCGATGGTGAGGAGCGTGGTCGCGACCGGGCGGCGGACGAAGGGCTCGACGATGTTCACGGGGAGCTATCCCTGCGTTGGAATTTCACGCCGATGCCCGCCGATGCGCCGCCGATCAGTGCGCGTGTTTCATGGCTGCGGTAACCACGACTGCGAACTGAAAAATTCATCGGCGCGTCATCGGCGGTCATCGGCGTGATATGCGGGCGTTCCGTCAGCCACCACCGCACGCGTTTCGGGCTGTTTGCGCCGATCCCTCCAGCGCCGGGCCCAGCGATCGAAGTAGAGGTAGATCACCGGCGTGGTGAAGATGGTGAGCAGCTGCGAGAAGATGAGCCCGCCCACGAGAGCGATGCCCAGCGGCCGCCGAAGCTCGGCGCCCACGCCGAAGGAAAGCATGAGTGGCAGCGCGCCCAGCAGCGCCGCCATGGTGGTCATGAGGATCGGGCGGAAGCGCAGCAGCGCCGCCTTGCGGATCGCCTCGTCGGCGGGCAGGCCTTCCTCGCGCTCGGCATCGAGGGCGAAGTCCACCATCAGGATCGCGTTCTTCTTCACGATGCCGATGAGCAGGATGATGCCGATGATGGCGATGATGCCGAGGTCCTGGCCCGCCAGCCGCAGGGACAGCAGCGCGCCCACGCCCGCCGAAGGCAGGGTCGAGAGGATCGTCACCGGGTGGATGTAGCTCTCGTAGAGCACGCCCAGGACGATGTACATGGTGACGATCGCGGCGAGGATCAGCAGCAGCGTGCTGAGCAGCGAGGCCCGGAAGGCGTTGGCCGCGCCCTGGAAGTTCGCGCGCACGCTGGCGGGCAGCTTGATCTCCTGCTGGGCGGCTTCGATGGCCTTCACCGCCTCGCCCAGCGCGTACCCCTGAGCCAGGTTGAACGACACGGTGATCGCCGGGAATTGTCCCATGTGGCTCACCGCGAGCGTGACCGGCCGCTCGCTCACCGTGGCGATGGCCGTGAGCGGCACCTGCACGCCACCGGTGCCCGGCACGTAGACATCGGCCAGCGCAGCCGGGCCGCGGCGGAACTCGGGCTTCACCTCCAGCACCACGCGGTACTGGCTCGACTGGGTGAAGATGGTCGAGACGAGGCGCTGGCCGAAGGCGTTGTAGAGCGCGTTGTCGATGGCTGCGGGCGTGATGCCGAGGCGCCCGGCGCTGTCGCGGTCGATCGTCACGTAGGCCTGCAGCCCCTGGTCCTGCAGGTCGGAGGCCACGTCGGTCGCCTGCGGAAGCTCCCTCAGTCGCGCCACCAGGCGCGCCGCCGCTTCGCGCAGCTCCTGCTGGTTGGCGCCTTCGAGCGTGAGCTGGTATTGCGTGCGGCTCACGCGGTCCTCGATCGTGAGGTCCTGCACCGGCTGCATGAAGAGGAGGATCGAATCCTGGCGGGCGACCCGCTCCTTCAACCGCGCGATGACCGTGGACACCCCTTCACGCTCGCCATGGGGCTTGAGCTGGATCAGCAGGCGCCCGGCGTTCGGCGTCATGTTCGTGCCGTCCACGCCGATGAAGGACGAAACGCTCTCGACTGCCGGGTCCTCGAGGATGAGGCCCGCGAGCGAGCGGCTGCGCTCCGACATCGAGGCGAAGGAGGTTGCATGGGGCGCCTCGGACACCGCCTGGATAAGGCCCGTGTCCTGCAGCGGGAAGAACCCCTTCGGGATGACCAAATAGAGCAACGCGGTGAGCACAACCGTCACCAGGAAGACGATCATCGTGAGCGGTTGGTGGCGCAGCACCCACACGAGCGCGCGGTCGTACCGTGCGACGAGGCGGTCGAACATCTCGCCGCTCTTGCGGAAAAAGCGTCCCTGCCTTTCCGGCGGGGTGTGCCTGAGCAGGCGCGCCGCCATCATCGGAGTGAGGGTGAGCGAGACGAAAGCCGAGATGAGGATGGCGACGGCGAGCGTGACCGCGAACTCGCGGAAGAGCCGGCCCACCACCTCGCCCATGAAGAGCAGCGGGATCAGTACCGCCACCAGCGAGAAGGTGAGCGAGATGATGGTGAAGGCGATCTGCTTGGAGCCTTTGAGCGCCGCCTCCATGGGGCTATCGCCTTCCTCCACGTAGCGCGCGATGTTCTCGATCACCACGATGGCATCGTCCACCACGAATCCCGTGGCGACGGTGAGCGCCATGAGGGTGAGGTTGTTGATGCTGTACCCCATGAAATACATGATGCCGAACGTGCCGATGAGCGACAGCGGCACCGCGGCGGCGGGGATCAAAGTCGCCGTGGCGCTCCTCAGGAACACGAAGATCACGGCGACCACGAGGAAGACCGCCATCATCAGCTCGAACTGCGTGTCGTGCACCGAGGCGCGAATCGTCACGGTGCGGTCGGTGAGGAGCTGCGTCTCGATGGCGCGGGGCAGCGAGGCGGTGAGCGCGGGCAGCAGCGCCTTCACGCGATCCACCACCTCGATCACGTTGGCGCCGGGCTGGCGCTGCACGTTCACGATGATTGCCGGCACCTGGTTCATCCACGCGGCCAGGCGCGCGTTCTCGGCATCCTCCACCACGTCGGCGATGTCGCGCAGGTAGACGGGCGCGCCGTTCTTGTACGCGACCACGATCTGGCGGTATTCCTCGGGGCTGCGCAGCTGGTCGTTGGCGTCGATGGTGTAGGCGCGGTCGGGCCCGTCGAAGCTGCCCTTGGCCTGGTTCACGTTGGCCGCGTTGATGGCGCTCCTCAGGTCTTCCATCGAGAGCCCGGCGGCCGCGGCGGCGCGCGGATTCACCTGCACGCGCACGGCGGAGCGTTGCCCGCCCGACAGCGTCACCAGCCCCACGCCCGGCACCTGCGAGATCTTCGTGGCGAGCCGTGTATCGACGAGGTTCTGCACCTGGGTCATCGGCATCGTCTTCGACGTGACGGCGAGCGTGAGGATGGGGGCGTCCGCAGGATTGACCTTGCTGTAGATGGGCGGCGAAGGCAGGTCGGCGGGCAGGAGGTTGCCGCCGGCGTTGATCGCGGCCTGCACTTCCTGCTCGGCGCTGTCGAGCTCGACGCTCAACTCGAACTGCAACGTGATCACCGATGCGCCTCCCGAGCTCGTGGAGGACATCTGCTTGAGTCCCGGCATCTGCCCGAATTGCCGTTCGAGCGGGGCGGTAACGCCGGAAGTGACCACGTCCGGGCTCGCTCCCGGATAGAGCGTCACGACCTGGATCGTGGGGTAGTCCACCTGCGGCAGGGCCGAGAGCGGCAGCTGGCGATAGGCCACCCATCCGGCAAGCAAGATCGCGATCATGAGCAGCGCCGTGGCCACCGGGCGCAGGATGAAGAGGCGGGACGGGTTCACTGCTGCGGCTTGCCGCTGCCTTCACGCGCCTCGCGGCGCTTGCGGAATTCCTCGCGCTTCTCCGGCGTCCCGCCTTCGGAGCGGCGCCCTTTCCCCTCGCCGGGCCCGGCGGCCGGCGCTCCCGCGGGCCGCTGCGATGCGCCGGGCTGCGTGACTTCCACCTTCGCGCCCTCGCGAATGCGATCGACGCCATCGGTGATCACGCGCTCGCCCTCCTGCAGCCCGGACTCGATGGCGGTGAGGGAGCCTTCCACGGGTCCCGTGACGATAGGGCGGATGGCGACCGTGTTGTCCTCCTTCACCACGTACACGATCGTTCCCTGGGTGCCGCGCTGCACCGCCGCGGAAGGGACGGCCACCACGCCCTTGCGCGTGTCGACCACCATGCGCGCGTTCACGAACTGGTTGGGAAAGAGCTTGCCTTCCTTGTTGGGGAACGACGCCTTGAGGCGCACGGTACCCGTGGCGACGTCGATCTGGTTGTCGGTGGTGATGAGCTCGCCCTTGGCGAGCACGTTCTTCTGCTCGCGATCCCAGGCTTCCACTACGGGCTTGTCGCCGGCATTCAGGCGCGCCAGCACGCGCGGCAGCGTGTCCTGCGGAATGGTGAACAACACGCCCATCGGGTCGACCTGCGTGATCACGGCGACGCCATTGGCATCGGAGCCGCGGACCATGTTGCCGGCATCGACCACGCGAAGGCCGGTGCGCCCCGCGATCGGCGCGGTGATGCGCGTATACGAAAGCTGCAGCTTGGCGTTATCGACCTGCGCCTGGCCCACCTTGACCGTGCCCTCCAGCTGGCGCACGAGCGCCGCCTGCTGGTCCACCTGCTGGGTCGCGATCGAATCCTGCTGCAGGAGCTTGCGGTAACGCTCGAGGTCCAGGCGCGCATTGTTGAGCTGTGCCGCGTCGCGCGCGAGCTGGCCTTCGGCCTGGGCGAGCGCAACCTGGAGCGGAACCGGGTCGATCTGCGCGAGCACCTCGCCCTGCTTGACCATCTGCCCTTCGTCGAAGAGCACCGCCAGCAGCTGGCCATCCACGCGCGGCTTCACGGTCACGGTGCGAAGCGCTGTGGCGGTGCCCAGGGCCGTCTGCACGATGTTCATGTCGGCCTTGCGGGCCGCCACGGCTTGCACCGGTTGCGCGCGGTTGGGGTCGCCGCCGCCGCGCCGGCCGCCCTTGCCCGCCTTGGCCTTGGCCGCCACGGCGCCCGACGGCGTGGGCGGGTCGCCTCGTCCCCAGATCCACCACGCACCGAGCGCCATCAGCCCGATCATCGCCGCGACGACCACGGGGTAGATCCAGCCGCGGCGAGGGCGGTCGAGCGAGGGGGGCGGCGGGTCCGGGGGCAGCGAGCTCATCGAAGGATTTTCTTATTGGAGTCCGCGTATTGGAGCAGAGATTACCCCGCGGGTTTCCAGCCCATTGCTTCGAAATGTAAACCGCGTTACGCCGGAACCAAAGGTCCTTCCTGCATCGCGGCGATCTGTTCGCGAAGCTCGAGGACCCGATCCTGCCAATAGCGCGCGGTGTTGAACCACGGGAAGGCGATCGGAAACGCCGGATCGTCCCAGCGACGAGCGAGCCATGCGCTGTAATGCAGCAGGCGAAGCGTGCGCAGCGCCTCGACCAGGTGGAGCTCGCGATCGTCGAAATCCATGAAGTCCTCGTAGCCCTCGAGGATGCGCCGCATCTGCCTGCCCATCGACGAGCGGTCCCCGGAAACGAGCATCCAGAAGTCCTGCACGGCCGGCGCCATGCGCGCATCGTCGAGGTCCACGAAATGCGGGCCACCCTTTTGGTTGCCGGTGTCGGGAGCCCACAGTACGTTGCCGGCGTGGCAGTCGCCGTGAGTGCGGATCTGGGTGACGTTGCCCGCGCGCGCGAACGCCGCGCGCACGCCCTCGAGGGCGAGGTCGGCAGCCTGCCGCCAGGCGGGCAGGATGTCCTCGGGAATCAGGCCGGCTTCCAGCAGGAATCGCCGCGGCTCGTCGCCGAAGCTTTCGATGTCGAGCCGTGGACGGTGCTCGAAGGCGCGCGTGGCGCCCACCGCATGGATGCGCCCGAGGAAGCGCCCGAGCCAAACGAGCGTGGCCTCATCGTCCAGCTCCGGGGCACGGCCGCCGCGACGCGGATAGACGGCGAAGGTGAAGCCTTCGGCGTGCAGCAGCGTCTTTCCGCCCAATGCGGTCGGGGCGACCACGGGAATCTCGGCCGCGTCGAGCTCGAGCGCAAAGGCCTGCTCCTCGGCGATCTGCGCATCGCTCCAGCGCAGCGGGCGATAGAACTTGGCGACGACGAACCCGGACGGCGACGGCGGCATGCCGGGCATCTCCTCGACGCCCACCTGGTACACGCGGTTCTCGTAGCTGTTGAGGGAGTGCAGCCGGCCATCGCAGCGCAGGCCGTACGCCTCGAGGGCGTTCAAGACGACATCGGGAGTGAGGCGGGCGTAGGGATGGGGGTCCGTCATGCGCGATTGTAAACCCGCGGTGCTAGAATCCGCGCGCACGGTCCCTTCCATTCCGGGAGCACATCACCATGAAAAATCCTCTGGATTCGCTATGGGGCACCGTCATCACGGGGCTCGTCCTGACAGTGGTGCTTTACTACCTCGCGCGCGCGATGATGGGAGGCTGAGATGGAATTCCTCCAGTACGGCATCGGGCGGTGGGTGCACATCATGGCCGGAGTCATGTGGGTCGGCCTGCTCTACTACTTCAACTTCGTGCAGGTGGACGCGCTCAAGGCGGCCGCGGCGGACAATCCGCCGAGCGGCGGCGGCATCACCAAGCACGTGGCGCCGCGCGCGCTTTTCTTCTTCCGCTACGCCGCGCTGGTCACGGTGCTGATGGGGCTGTGGATCCTGGGCGGCAAGGCCGACGATGCGCTGCTCTTCAAGGAGCGCGCCTACGTGCCCATCGGCATCGGCGCCTGGCTCGGCCTCATCATGTTCTTCAACGTCTGGGCGCTCATCTGGCCGAACCAGAAGAAGATCCTGGGCATCGTGACGGCCACCGACGAGGAGAAGGCGAAGGCTCGGCGCGTGGCCTTCCTCGCTTCGCGCATCAACACGGCGCTGTCGATGCCGATGCTCTTCTTCATGGTGGCGAGCGGCGGGCTCTTCCGTCGCGCCGTGTTCGGCGCGTAGCCTACTTCGGCAGGCCGGTGACCTTGTCGCCGGCCTTGACCTTCTTCTGCGCGAACCACCCCTTGTTGGTCTCGATCGCGTAGGTGGCCGGTCCCGCGGACATGTGGCTGTCCAGGGAGTGGGGCTCCATGTCGCGGATGTTGAGGATCGTCCCGTTGGCGTCGACGAACGCCACCGACAGCGGGATGAGCGTGTTCTTCATCCACATGCTGTGGTAGGCCGGCTCCTCGAAAACAAACAGCATCCCGTCGTCACGCCCGAGCTTCTCGCGGAACATGAGGCCCTTCGCGCGTTCCGCGTCGGTGCGCACCACCTCGACCGAAAGGGTGTGCCCGGCGACCTTCACGCGGGTGGTCTTCGGCAATGTCTCCGCGTCCGCAGGGGGCGAAGACAAGGCGACGGCGGCGGCCGCGAGCAGAACCCTCGGGGCGCGCAAGGGGTCGAAGGGGCGTAGGGCGATCATGCCCAATGCTAACGCGTGAGGCTACCCATGGCACGACTCGCAGCACCCGGATGTGCGCTTGCATTGGTGATCGCAGGCTGCGCGGCGCAGCCCCCGGCGGCGGTGATCCGCGACAAGCCCGAGAATGCCGCCCAGGCCGCCGAGCGGCGGGCCAAGGCCTCGCGCCCGGCTTACAACCTGGCGGGTTATCCCCCGGCGGTGCGCGAGGGCTACATAGACGGCTGCGAATCCGCCAAGGGCTCGCAGTACGCGCGCAAGGACGCCAAGCGCTTCTCGGCGGATCCGCAGTATTCGATGGGCTGGAACGACGGCTTCGGCATCTGCGGCGCGAAGCGCTAGGCAGCCTCAGGCGAGCGCGGCGCGGACGCGCTCGAAGGCTTCCAGGGCAGAGGCCTTCATCCCGCCCGCGTGCCGCTCATCGTGCACCGAGAGCCAGGCGCCGAGGTGGAAGGGCTCGTTCTTTCCCTCGAGCTCCAGGAACAGCAGCGCGTCGTGCTCGGGCATGCGCAGCGCGAGCGCGTGGCCGGGGATGGCGATGTCGACGATGGCGCGCAACGGCGGATCTGCGATCGCGAGCTGTACGGTGTCGCCCGGCAACCCCGCGGAGGCGGCGCGCAGCAGGCCGCCCCGCGGGGAGAGCAGCGCCTGCCAGGCCGAAGTGCGGGGCCGGTTGACGGCGAAGCGGCTTGCGATCATGTGGCGCTGCCTGCCCGGCATCTTCTCGAGGTAGACGCGCAAGTGGTGCAGGAAATACGTCCAACCCACCTCCGTGCCGTCGAAGAGGTCGTCCCACGTGCCTTCCCCGCCGCCGAAGCCGGATTGGACGAGCGTGAGGCGGGTCTTGCCCCCGGCGGTTTCGATCAACCAATCGGTCGCCATTGCGGTGCCCTCGCCCATGAACGAGGGCGAATCGAGCCAGCGAACGCGCTTGCCGGGCTCCCAGGCGTCGACCTTCGTGGTCCAGCGCATTTCCGGCGACCAGCCGAAGGTGACCTCGCCGCCGACGCCCGTGCCGCTGGAAGCAGCTTCCGGCGCGAACCAGTTTGCGATCTGCTCGCCCTCGGTGAGTGCCTGCCACACGGCTTCCGGGGAGGCGTCGATGTCCACCTCCAACTTCAGCTGCCTAGCCGGCTTTCGCTTTTCGCTCATGGCTCCTCCGGATGGGATAGGCGCCCATGACCAGGCGATAGCTGCGTCCGCCGGGACAGGACTCGTCGTGGTATTTCGCGGCAAGGCGCGCGATCGCCTCGACCAGTTCCTGGGCGAAGGCCTCGCGCTCCGCAGGCGCGCGGAAGCGGATCTCGACGTCGCTCGAAAGCGTGGGCAGGCGCATGCCCTTGCCCTGCGCGGCCGCCTGCGCCGCACCCACTTCCCGCGTCATTCGCTCGGCGAGCGCAAGCAGGTAATCGGCGGAGAACTTGTCGCGCATGCGCGCCGGATCGAGGCCCGCGCGTCCGAACATCGCATTGGAGGCCACGAGATAACGCGCCGTGCGCTTGAGGATGCGCTCGGTGCAGCCGCGGCGCCTTTCTTCCCGCACCAGCTCGACGTAGCCGTGGGCCTCCAGCTGCCGCGAGTGGTAGGCGACCAGCTGGCGCGAGAGCCCGAGCTTGTCCGCGAGCGCGCTCGCCGAGGCGGGCTCCTCGAGGGCTTCCAGGATGCGCTGGCGGATAGGCGCGGCGAGCAGCGCCGCCTGGCGCGGGTCGCGGACGAGGTGCACGGCCGACATGGGCGCAATCTACGCGCGCGCATGCCATTCGACAAGACTATTTTTCTAATCGAGCTGGTGCAGCACCCAGCCGGCTATGGCGTCGAGGAGCGCGGGGACCTCGCCGACGGGCGGGGCGAGCGCGATGGGCACGTGGGCATGGGCGCCGCGCACCCGCTCGAGGATGCGGGGCAGGTCTTCCTTGAGGTGGCCGCCCTGCGCCATGAAGAGCGGGAAGACGGTGATGGCTGCCGCGCCATCGTCCACGAGCTGCGCGATGGCGGCCTCGAGCGCCGGCTGCATCGCGTCGAGGTAGGCGATGCAGATCGGGCATTCGGGGCGCGCACGGCGAATGCGGTCGCGGATCGCCTCGAACGGCCGCGCCCACTCGGGGTCTCGGGCCCCGTGCGCGAACAGCACGATGCCGTGCATCAGTGGCGGCCGGTGGAGCCGAAGCCGCCCGCGCCGCGGTCGCTTTCGTCGAACGACTCGACGATGTCCAGCTCGACCTGCACCACGGGAACCACCACCAGCTGCGCGATGCGCTCGAGCGGGTTCACCACGAAGCGCTGCGCGCCGCGGTTCCAGCACGACACCATCAGCTGTCCCTGGTAGTCGGAATCGATGAGGCCCACGAGGTTGCCGAGCACGATGCCGTGCTTGTGGCCGAGGCCGGAGCGCGGAATGATCATCGCGGCGAGCCCCGGGTCGGCGAGGTGGATCGCGAGCCCCGTGGGCACGAGCGCGCTCTGTCCCGGGTGCAGCGTGATGGGCTCGTCGATGCAGGCGCGAAGGTCGAGGCCGGCGGAGCCGGCGGTGGCGTAGCGCGGCAGGTGCGCGCGGATCTTCTCGTCCAGGACGCGGACGTCCAGCTTCCTGGCCATCGCGCTATCGCTTGCCGGAGTTGATCGGCGTCACGGTCGCGCCGTGGGGCCGGCGCTCGTGCAGCGCGATGGCGTGGGCGAGGATGCCCTGCGCGATCTTGGACTTCGGCGCGCGGGGAAGCGGATGGGCGCCGTGGTCGTCGTAGATGGTGACCTCGTTCTCCTCGCGGCCGATGGTGTGCTGCACCAGGTTCGCGACGATCATCGGGATCTTCTTCTTGGCGCGCTTCGCCTGGGCGTAGTCCGCCAGGTTCTCGCTCTCCGCCGCGAACCCGACGCAGAAGGGCCCGCCCGGCATCCGCGCCACGTGCGCGAGGATGTCCTCGGTGGGCTTCAACTTCAGCTCCAGCGGCTCCGACGACTTCTTCAGCTTGCGGGACGCAGCCTGCACGGGCGTGTAGTCGGCGACGGCCGCCACCGCGAAGAAGAA
>DASPNE010000019.1:0-54133 GCA_035626705.1 Usitatibacter sp.
CCTTGCCGATCTCCAGCGGGCTGGCGAGTTCGGGAATCTCGATGCCGATCCCCTCGCCGCGCGGGTAGCGGAAGGCGGACGGCCGGTCGTCGATCTCGCAGGCGGTGGCGATGACGGCGGCGAGTTCCGCCTCGTCCGACGGCGCCATCAGGATCATGCCGGGCAAGGCGCCGAGATAGCCGATGTCGAAGCTGCCGGCGTGGGTGGGTCCGTCCGCGCCGACAAGGCCCGCCCGGTCCATGGCGAAGCGCACCGGCAGCTTCTGGATGGCCACGTCGTGCACCACCTGGTCGTAGCCGCGTTGCAAGAAGGTCGAGTAGATCGCGGCGAAGGGCTTCATGCCGTCAGCGGCCATGCCGGCGGCGAAGGTGACCGCGTGCTGCTCGGCGATGCCCACGTCGAAGTAGCGGTCGGGATACTCCCGGGAAAAGCGCACGAGCCCGGAGCCCTCCCGCATCGCGGGCGTGATGCCCACGAGGCGCGAGTCGATCCTCGCCATGTCGCAGAGCCAGTCGCCGAAGACCTGCGTATACGTCGGCCGCGGGCGGGCGTCCGGCGCGGGCTTGGCCTTCACGATGCCCACGCCGGGATCGAACTTGCCGGGCCCGTGGTAGGTGATGGGGTCCTCCTCGGCGAGCTTGTAGCCCTGTCCCTTGCGCGTCACCACGTGCAGGAACTGGGGGCCCTCGAGGCGCTTCACGTTGGAGAGCGTATCGACGAGCACGTCGATGTTGTGGCCGTCGATGGGTCCCGTGTAGTTGAAACCGAACTCCTCGAACATCGTCGAGGGGGTGATCATGCCCTTGGCGTGTTCCTCGAAGCGCTTCGCGAGCTCCTTCACGCCTGGCGCGGCGGAAAGCACCTTCTCGGCAGTCTTCTTCGTGGCCGCATAGAAGCGCCCCGACATGAGCTTGGCCAGGTAGTTGTTGAGCGCGCCCACGTTCTCCGAGATCGACATGTCGTTGTCGTTCAGGATCACGATGAGGTTGGCGCCGGTCTGCTCGGCGTTGTTGAGCGCCTCGAAAGCCATGCCGGCGGTCATCGCGCCGTCGCCGATGACGGCGACCACGTGGCGTTCCTTGCCCAGCCGTTCCGCCGCCACCGCCATGCCCAGCGCGGCCGATATCGAAGTCGACGAATGCGCGGTGCCGAAAGTGTCGTAGACGCTTTCCTCGCGCCGCGGGAATCCCGCGATGCCGCCCTTCTGGCGCAGCCTGCGCATGCCCTCGCGCCGGCCGGTGAGGATCTTGTGGCCGTAGGTCTGGTGCCCGACGTCCCAGATGAGGCGATCCTCGGGCGTATGGAAGACGAAGTGCAGCGCGATCGTGAGCTCGACGGTCCCCAGGTTCGAGGACAGGTGCCCCCCGGTCGCCGACACCGATTCGACAAGGAAAGCGCGCAGCTCGGTGGCGAGGGCGGCGAGCTGGCGGCGATCGAAGGCGCGAAGGTCGGCGGGATCGCCGACCGATTCGAGGAGGGGGAAGGCGCTCATGGCAATGGGGCCATTCTAATGCTCGCGCCGGACGATGAAGTCCGCGAGCTGTCGCAGGCGTGCGGCCGGCGCGCCGAGGGGGGCGAGCGCTTCCTTGGATCGGTCGAGCAGGTCCTCGGCCAGGCGCTTGGCTTCGGGCAGGCCGAGGAGACTGGTGTAGGTCGGCTTGCCCGCCGCCCGGTCCTTGCCCGCGGTCTTGCCCAGCGTGTGCGCATCGCCTTCCTCATCGAGGATGTCGTCCACCACCTGGAAAGCGAGGCCGATGTTCTTGGCGTAGCGATCGAGGTGTGCCAGCTCGTCCCCGGACATCGGCCGCCCGCAATAGGCGCCCATCAGGATCGAGGCCCGGATGAGCGCCCCGGTCTTGAGGATGTGCATGTACTCGAGCTCGGGAAGGGTCAGGGTCTTGCCCACCGCGTCGAGATCGATCGCCTGGCCACCCGCCATGCCGCGCGAGCCGCAGGCGACGGCGAAAAGCTGGATGAGCTTGAGTTGCTGCGCCGGATCGTCGGCGAGCTGGTATTCGGTCAGGAGCTGGAAGGCCAGGCTCTGCAAGGCGTCCCCGGCGAGAAGCGCCGTCGCCTCGTCGAACTCGACGTGGCATGTCGGCTTGCCACGCCGCAGGACGTCGTCGTCCATGCAAGGCAGGTCGTCATGGATCAAGGAATAGGCGTGGATCATCTCCACGGCGCACGCCGGGATGCGCAGGCGCTGCGGTTCGGCACCGGTGAGCTCACCGGCGGCATGTACGAGCATGGCGCGCACACGCTTGCCGCCGCCGAGGGTGGAGTAGCGCATGGCGTCGTGCAGGCGCGCGGGCGCGGCCCTGCCCTGCGGCATCAGCTCGGCAAGCGTCGCCTCGGTCGTCATCGCCACTTCGCGCGCCCATGCCTGGAAGTCCCCCGAAAGCGGGAGCTGTGGATCCAGCGGCATCAGGATTCGGGCTTGAAGTCGCGCAGCTCGCCGCCCTCGAGGATGGCGATGCGAGCCTGCGCGTCCGACAGGCGCGACTCGCAGAACCGGATGAGCTCGGCTCCACGCTGGTAGGCTGCGAGCGATTCCTCGAGGGGCAGCTTGCCGTCCTCCATGCGAGCGACCAGCCTTTCCAGCTCCTCGAGGGCCTGCTCGAAAGTGAGGTTTCCGGCCTCGGCTGCCGGTGGATTTCCTGCCATGCGGAAGGGGGCGTTGCGGGGGGTTGCGGTTGAAATCGAAGTTTACACGAAGGTCTTGAAAACTAAGGAAACTCGACCCAAAATAAGACGTCTCAAGGCATCAACCCGTCGGGACGGAGCTGCAGAGTTAAAAGCTAGCTGACTCGATTAGCCCGCGTTGTTCCTATCTTCGTTTCCTGGAGGTGCGGATAATGACGGACCTGGCCAGCCAGAAAGCACTCACGCGCTCGGCTCCCAACCTGCCGCTCGCGTGGTATTTCGACCCGAACGTCGCGGCGATCGAAGAGAAGATCCTGTTCGCCAACGGCCCCGGCTACGTGGCGCACGAACAGATGGCGCCCGATCCCGGCGACTATCGCGTGCTCGACTGGCGCTCCAATGGCGCCTGGGCGCTCATCAACAACGATGGCCGGCACGACCTGGTGTCGAACGTCTGCCGCCACCGGCAGGCCATCATGCTCGAGGGCGCCGGCTCGCTGCCCGGAGGCACCATCACGTGCCCCCTGCATCGCTGGAGCTACGACAGCCGAGGCCAGCACCTCGGCGCCCCGGCGTTCGCGGAGAAGGTCTGCCTCGACTTGCCGCGCCAGGGGCTGCAGAAATGGAACGGCATGCTCTTCAACGGCAAGCGCGATGTCGCGCGCGACCTGGCGAAGCTGGGGGTGGCGAAAGAGCTCGACTTCGAGGGCTACGTCCTCAACAAGGTCGAGTCGGTCGAGTACGACTTCAACTGGAAGACCTTCATCGAGGTCTATCTCGAGGACTACCACGTCGGGCCGTTCCATCCGGGGCTCGGCCGCTTCGTCACCTGCGACGACCTGCGCTGGGAGTTCGGCGACTGGCATAGCGTGCAGACCGTGGGCGTGAACCAGGCCCTCGGCACGCCCGGTTCCGAGACCTACAAGAAATGGCACGACGCCGTGCTGCGTTTCCGCAACGGGGCGCCGCCGCCGCATGGGGCGATATGGCTCACGTACTACCCGAACGTGATGGTCGAGTGGTACCCGCACGTGCTGGTGATCTCGACGCTATATCCTCGCGGCCCGGAGAAGTGCCTCAACGTGGTCGAGTTCTACTACCCGGAGGAGATCGCGCTCTTCGAGCCGGAATTCATGGAAGCGCAGCAGAAGGCCTACCACGAGACCGCGGTCGAGGACGAGGAGATCTGCGTGCGCATGACCGAGGGCCGCCGCGCGCTGCTGGCCGATGGCCGCGAGGAGCATGGTCCCTACCAATCCCCGATGGAGGACGGCATGGTCCACTTCCACGAGTTCGTCCAGCGGGAGCTGTCGCAGTACCTCTGAGCACTTCGCGCAAGTCAAACGGGGCGGCCGGAGCCGCCCCGTTTCTTCCTGCTCCTCCTCCTCGTTATTCCTGGTCGAACTCGTGGACCACTGCCCAGAGGGTGGCGTAGGTGTACTTCGGGAAGTCCGCCCAGAGCTCCTGGTAATCCTCGGCGCGCACCGGCTCGCGCTCCTTGCCCTTGCGGATCGCAAACCAGCGGTTCTGGATCTGCTCGCGCACCGGATGCGGCGGCATCGCCGGGCGGCGCAGGAGCGGGCTCGTGCCCGCGAAGAGCCGCCGCTTGAGCGTCACGTCCGCCGACGAGATGCGGAAGAGCTTCGTCAGCATGTTCGAGGTGGCGCCGTGGCGGATGAAGTGCTCGAGCTGCCGGGAGCGCTTGTTGAGGTAGTCGACCTGTCGCAGCCCGTGCTCGAGCGAGCCCGCGTCGATCTGCACCGCGACCCGGGGCTCGGTCATCTCCGAAAGCTGCACCAGCTCCTCGGAGCTGAGCCCCCTCAGCTCGGTGATTTGCTGCTCGGTGAAGCCGGCAGGCGGGGTAGGCGCTTGCTCTCCCGCTTCCTTTTTCAGCTCGCGGATCAACTGCCCCAGCACCAATAGCCGCAACTGCTGGTCTCGAATCACGATCATCGGACCCTCCCTTCGCGCGCTCCACGGGGAGCCGCACATGTGGCGCAAAAATGCCGCGACGGCCGGCCGAAGTCAATTCGAAATTCCCGATTTTTTTGCATCTCGGCAACGCCTTTCGCGGCCCGCCGGGCAGGGAATTTGCAGTGCCCGATTTCCATCCCGCCGCCTCAGTCTTCCTCGCGCTCCAGCTTGAACTGCGAGGCCAGTTGCTGCTGCGTCTGCGGCGGCACCGCGGCGTAGTGGCTGAACTCCACCGTGTAGGCGCCCTGCCCGCCCGTGACCGAGCGAAGCCGCGACTGGTACTCGGCGACTTCCGAGAGCGGCACGATGCCCTGGATCGACATGAGGTCGCCGCCCGTGGACTCCGTGCCCGTGACCTGGCCGCGCTTGCTGGAAAGGTCCGAGCTGAGGTCGCCCACGAAGCGGTCGGGCGCCGTGATCTCGATGTTGACGATCGGCTCGAGCATGATCGGCGAGGCCTTCAGGATCGCGTCGATGACCGCCTTGCGACCGGCGGTGACGAAGGCGATCTCCTTCGAGTCCACGTCGTGGCTCTTGCCGTCGTACACGATGACGCGTATGTCCTCCACCGGGTAACCCGCGACCACGCCGTGGTCGAGCGCCTGGCGCACGCCCTTCTCCACCGCGGGGATGAAGACCGTGGGTATCACGCCGCCCTTCACCTCGCTCGCGAACTGGAAGCCCGCGCCGCGCGCGAGCGGCTCGATCTTGAGGAAAACCTCCCCGAATTGCCCGGCGCCGCCCGTCTGCTTCTTGTGGCGGCAGTGCCCCTCGGCGCGCCGGGTGACCGTCTCCCGATAGGGGATCTTGGGCGGCTTGGTGCTCACGTCCAGCTTGTACTGCGCGTTCATCTTCTCGAGCTTGGTGCGCATGTGCAGATCGCCCAGGCCACGGATCACCGTTTCGTGCGTCGTCGGGTGCCGCTCGATCCACAGGCACGGATCCTCGACCTCGAGCTTGTGCAGCACGTCGAAGAGGCGCTGCTCGTCGCCCTTCTTCTTCGGTTCCACGGCGATCGAGTGCATGGGCGTCGGGAAGTCGAGCGAGCGCAGCCGGATGTGGTCCTCGTCGTGGGAATCGTGCAGCACGGCGTTGAAGTCGATGTCCTCGATCTTCGCCACGGCGCCGATATCGCCCGGCACGAGGGCATCGACCTCGACGTACTCCTTGCCCTGCAGCTGGTAGAGGTGCCCGGCCTTGAAGGGCTTCTTGTTCTCGCCCACGAAGAGCTGCGTGTCCTTCGTGATCGTGCCCTGGTGCACGCGGAACACCGAGACCTTGCCGACATACGGGTCGACGATCACCTTGAAGACATGCGCGAGCACATGCTTCTTCGGGTCGGGCTCGGCGTGGAATTCCTCCTCGTTGCCGTTCTCCACCCGCAGGAAGGGCGGCGGATTGCCTTCGGTGGCATTCGGGGCGAGACGGGCGAGGATATCGAGGAACTCGGTCACGCCCGCCCCGGTGCGCGCCGAGGCGAAGCACACGGGGATGAGGTGGCCTTCGCGCAGCGCCTTCTCGAAAGGCGCGTGCAACTGCTCGGGGGAAAGCTCCTCGCCCTGCTCCAGGTACGTGGCCATGAGGTCCTCGTCGACCTCGACTACCTGGTCGATGATCGCCGAGTGCGCCGCCTTCACCGAGCTGAAGTCGGAATCGCCGTCGGGATTGAAAAAACAGTCGACCACGTTCTTGCGCCCGTGCGCCGGAAGGTTGATGGGCAGGCATTCCTTGCCGTACACCTCCTGGATGCGCTTGAGGAGCGCCTCGAGGTCCACGTTCTCCGCGTCGATCTTGTTCACCAGGATCATGCGGTCCAGCTTGCGCTTGCCCGCCGAACGCATCATGCGGGTGGTGTTGAGCTCGATGCCGTTCTGGGCGTTGATGACGATGATCGCGAGGTCGACGGCCGCGAGCGCGGCGATCGACTGGCCGGCGAAATCCGGCATGCCGGGCGTGTCGACGAGGTGTACGTGGATGCCCTTGTAGGGAAAATTTACGAGCGAGGAGTTCAGGGAGTGGCCGTATTGCTTCTCGAGGGGGTCGAAGTCGCAGACGGTATTGCCGCGCTCGGTGCTTCCCATCGCGCCAATCGCTCCGGCTTTCCACATCAGGGCCTCGGCCAGTGTCGTCTTGCCGGCCCCGCCGTGGCCCACCAGCGCCACGGCGTGGATGTTCTCGGTGGTGTATTTCGCCATGGCGAGAATCTCCTCTCTGCTGCTGCGCAGCAAACGGTTGCGTGAGGGTGTCGGGCTAGGTTACACCAGCCGCCCGGCGCAAATCCCTACGCGGAGATCTCCAGCTGCACCATCGCGCGCTCTTCCGAGATGAGGCGCGCGACCAGCAAATACGCGCGGATCGCCGTGCGCGCATTTTCCACCGCCTCGACCTCGGAGGCGCCGCGCGAGACGCAGCCGGGGAGGTCGAGCGCGCTGGCGAAGTAGCTGCCCTGGCAGCGATGCAGCGCGATGCGGAAGCGATATGGCATGCGATCCATGCTCGCAACCATATTCGCCCGGCCGGCGCCGCGCGCAAGGAAATCCTTCGCAAGCGATTGTCGATTCTCGCGTGATCGCGATGCCGCGATTCATCAGGATTCGCTTCACCGACGGGGCGCGAAACCGGTCCCGCCATCAGATGCCCGCATCGGGAGGAATGGTGAAGGAACTGAGCCTCGAGGAAGTGCTGCGAATCGCAGGTGGCCTGCCGCTTTCCGCGGCGCTGGATGAGATCACCTATCACGCGCAACTGGAATCGGCATGCGGCCCCGTCGATCGCGCCCGCCTCCTCGGCAAGGACCCCCCTTCCTCCGAACCCGTCTGAGACCCGGAATTCCGGCGAGCGCCCCGTCGGGCCCCCCACACCAAAGGAGCGATGCATGAAGGAGATCCAGCACAAGGAAGCGGACAGGGTGTCCGGCGGCTACGTGCCGCCCGAAGGCGGCCCGGGACTGCCGCCCACGACGCCGCAATGGCCCACCGAGGAATACCCACGCAACCCGAGCGGCCCGTATACCCCGGACACGACCTGCCCGGAAACGTTGGACTAACCAGGAGACGAAGATGAGCGAGAACAAACCCGGTACCGGCCTCACCGCCGAGGAGCTGCAAGCGGTCGGCGGTGGCGAGTGCAGCGTCGCGGATTACCTGAGCGCGCTGGCAAACCTCAAGCAGTCCTACGAGACGCTGATCGACTTTGCGTCCTACATGATCGAGCGCATCGACGGCGGCACGCCCGCGCCCTGAGCAAAGCCAGGGCCGCCACGAGCGGCCCTCGCCAGCCATGAAGCATTCCGCCTCCGGCCTGCAGGTCGCCTTTTTCACCTTCGCAGTGGTGCTGCTCTCCACGCCGGCAACCATGTGGCTCCTCCGGATCGACGCGTGGTCGCCAGAAGTTGCGGCGCTCGTCGACAAGGCGGTCCCGTTTGTCTTCGGCGCCGTCCTGATAGCTGCGTTCCCAGGCTTACGCCGTCGCGCTGCCGACCTGCTTCGAGCACCAATCGACACGGCGGGATGGCGCGAAACGGCGTGGGTCGCGATCTTTCACGCGATCAACAGCTTCGCCTGGGCAGGCATTGTCGTCCTGTGGTGGTGGATATCCGGAGGCGAAGCAAACGTCGCGGGAAACATTCGCGCGCTTCCGTCCGATGCCGGCGAGCTGGAAAGGGCGTTCACTCCTGCCGACCTCGTGAGATCGCTTGTGGTCGTTGCCGTGCTTGCACCCGTGGTGGAGGAGCTCGTCTTCCGTGGGTTCCTGTACCGGGCGTGGGAGGGGCGCCTGGGCTGGTTCGGCTCGATGATCGCCACCTCCATTGTCTTTGCCGCTTATCACGCCAACCCCTTTCCCGCCTTCTTGAGCTCCGTGATCTACGTCTGCCTCTATCGCCGCACCGGAAGTCTCTGGGCGCCGATCGTGGTCCACATGATCTTCAACGCGCTCGCGTGGTATCCCCTCCTGGGCCAGCTCGTCTTCCCGCGCTCGCTGGACGCGCCAGGAGACTTGTCCTCATGGGCTTTCCACATCGCGTGCCTGCTCCTCGCCATCGTCGTCCTGCCGGCTTACGTGTGGATGGCGCGCGAGCCCGCCATGGCCGAAGATTTCCCGCCTCTCGAAGCCGATGTCGCTCTTTCGAAGTGAGGCGCAGCAGGCGCGCGAGCGCGCCTGGCTGGGCCGCATCGTTCTCGCCCGGCCGCTCGCCTTCGGCATGCTCACCGTTGCCGCGATCGGCATCACCAGCGTGATCCTGCTTTTCCTCGCCCTGACCGAATACACGCGCAAGGCACGCGTGACCGGGACGTTGTCGCCGGCAGACGGAGTAGCGAAGGTGATCGCGCAGCAGGCGGGACGGGTCGAGGCCGTGCGCATCCGGGAAGGCGAAGCGGTCGCACGAGGCGCGATGCTGCTCGCCATAGGCGACAGCCGTTCGGGCCGCACCTTCTACGACGCGGCGGGTGCGATCGCCGGAAGGATGGCCGAGCGCCATCGGGCGCTCAGCGAGCAGCGCCGCTTCGTGCACGAGGCGATGCTGATGGAGCAGGACGGCTTCCGGCAGCGGCGCGCCGGCATCGAGCGCGAGCTGCAGCAGCTCGACCGCGAGGTGGACGGCCAGGCGCGCAGGGCGGACCTCGCGCTCGCCGGGCTTGCCCGGGCCGAAAGCCTCGAGGGCATCGGCTTCCTGTCGCCGGCCGCGCGCGATCGTGAGCGGGACGCCGCCATGGATGCGCAGGCCCGCGTCGAATCCATGCGTCGCTCGCGGCTCGCCTTCGCGCGGGAGCTCTCCACGCTCGACTTCGATGCCTCCGCCGCGCGCTCCCGGGCGCAAGCCCAGCTCGCCGCCATCGACATGCAGCGCGCCGGCATCGAGCAGGAGCGGGTCGAGCGCGAGGTTCAGTTCCGGGCCGCCATCGCTGCGCCCGTCGATGGAGTCGTGGCGAGCGTCCTCGTGGAACCGGGGCAGATGGTCGCCGCGGGCGCCACGCTGGCCACCATAATCCCGGAAGGCTCCGAGCTCGAGGCCCACCTCTACTCGCCCTCCCGGTCGATCGGCTTCGTGCGCCCCGGCCAGCAGGTGTTGTTGCGCTACCTGTCGTATCCGCACCAGAAGTTCGGCAGCCACGCGGCGCGCATCACGATCGTGTCGCGCAACCCGCTCACGCCCGCGGAGCTGGGGTTCGCGCCAGGCGACGGCAGCCGCGAGCCGCTCTACCGCATCAAGGCGCGTCTGGATTCGCAGAGCGTGCAGGCTTACGGGCGCCCGGAGCCGCTGCAGGCGGGCATGCAGGTGGAGGCCGACGTGATGCTCGACCGTCGCCGCCTCATCGAATGGGTCTTCGAGCCGCTGCTGGCGCTGGCCGGACGCACCTGATGGAAATCCTCGGGGCGTTGCGCTTCGGCTCAGCGCGCAGGCTTCCGATCTACCTGCAGACCGAAGCCGCCGAGTGCGGCCTCGCCAGCCTCGGCATGATCGCCTGCTTCCACGGCCATCGGATCGATCTGGCCGGGCTGCGGCGCCGTTTCACGGTGTCTTTGAAGGGTGCGACGCTCGCCTACCTCATGCAGGCCGCGGGCAGGCTCAACCTTGCGCCGCGCCCGCTGCGCCTGGAGCTCGAGGAGCTGCCGCGACTGCGCATGCCGTGCATCCTGCACTGGGACCTCAACCACTTCGTGGTGCTCAAGCAGGCCGATTCCAAGGGCGCCGTCATCCACGATCCGGCGGCAGGCGCCCGGCGCATGCCCATGGCGGAAGTCTCCAAGCACTTCACGGGCGTGGCGCTCGAGCTTGCGCCGACGACGGAATTCCGCGCGGCCGACGAGCGCCGCCGCGTTCGCCTGCGCGACCTCATGGGACCGGTGGCGGGGCTCAAGCGCTCGCTTGCGCAGGTATTCCTGCTCGCCCTGTGCCTGCAGGCCGCCTCGGTCCTGAGCCCCTTCTACATGCAATGGGTCGTGGACGGGGCGGTGGTCTCGGCCGATCGCGACCTGCTGAGCGTCCTGGGCATGGGGTTCCTGCTCCTCGCCTTCGTCCAGGTCGCCTTGTCGGTGCTGCGCTCGTGGGTGGTCCTGTACCTCAGCGCAACGCTCAACCTGCAATGGCTCGCGAACGTCTTCTCGCACCTGCTGCGGCTGCCGGTGAGCTACTTCGAGAAGCGGCACCTGGGCGACGTTGTCTCGCGATTCGGCGCGGTCAATACCATCCAGCGCACGCTCACCTCGAGCTTCGTGGAGGCGCTGATCGACGGCGTGATGGCGATCGCCACGCTGGCGATGATGCTGGTCTACAGCACTGCACTCACCTTCGTGGCCGTACTCGCCGTCGCGATCTACGGCGTGCTGCGATGGGCGTTCTACGAGCCGCTGCGCCGCACGACCGAAGAGCACATCGTGCACAGCGCCAAGCAGCAGAGCCACTTCCTCGAAACGGTGCGCGGCGTCCAATCGATCAAGCTCTTCGGGCGCCAGGAGGAGCGCCGCTCGCGCTGGCTGAACCTCGTCGTGGACGCCATGAACCAGGATGTGGCGAGCCAGAAGCTGGGCCTGGGCTTCCGCTCCGCCAACATGCTGCTCTTCGGCGTCGAGCGCGTGTGCATCGTGTGGCTGGGCGCGCTGCTCGTGCTGGACAATGCCTTCTCCGTGGGCATGCTCTTCGCCTTCATGGCGTACAAGGAGCAGTTCTCGGCGCGCTTCTCGGGGCTGGTGGACAAGCTGATCGACCTGCGGATGCTGCACCTGCAGGGCGAACGGCTCGCCGACATCGTGCTGACCGCGCCGGAGCCCGAGTCGCCGCAAGTGAGCGTCGAGGCCTTCGAGGCCTCGCTCGAGGTGCGCGGGCTCTCCTACCGCTACTCGGACACCGAGCCGTTCGTGCTGCTCAACTGCTCGTTCACCGTGGCACCCGGAGAGTCGGTGGCCCTCGTGGGCCCTTCCGGATGCGGCAAGACCACGTTGCTCAAGCTCATGCTCGGACTTCTCGCCCCGACCGACGGCAAGGTGCTCGCCGGTGGCGTGGACATCCACAAGCTGGGCATCGATGCCTACCGCAAGCTGGTCGGCACGGTGATGCAGGACGACCAGCTGTTCGCGGGCTCCATCGCCGACAACATCAGCTTCTTCGATCCCTTGCCGGACCGCGAGGCGATCGAGCGCCATGCCCGCCTGGCCGCCGTGCACGACGACGTGGTCGCGATGCCCATGGGCTACAACACCCTCATCGGCGACATGGGGGCAGCCCTCTCCGGAGGGCAGAAGCAGCGCATCCTCCTCGCCCGCGCGCTCTACAAGCAGCCGCGGATCCTCTTCCTCGATGAGGCCACCAGCGCGCTCGACGTGCAGAAGGAACGTGCGGTGAACGAGGCGATCCGCTCGCTTCGCCTCACCCGCGTGGTGATCGCCCACCGCCCGGAGACCATCGCATCGGCCGAGCGCGTGATCGTGCTGCAGGGCGGCAGGGTGGTGCAGGATTTCCGCCGCCTCGCCGGGAGCGCCGCCAGCGGGTGAGATAATCGCGGCGTGAGACGAGATCGCGGCCGCGCATGACCTCCTCGTGGATGCTGGTCGCCGGCTTCCTCTTCGCGGCGGCCGGCGTGCTGGTGAAGATCGGCGCGGCGCAATTCAGCGCCGCCGAGCTGGGCTTCTACCGCTCCTTCTTCACGATGCTCGTGGCCTTCGTCGCGCTGCGCCTCGCCGGCGTGGGGGTCTGGAGCCCGTTCCTCGGCACCCACCTCATCCGCGGCATCGTGGGCGCCGCCTCGCTCATCGGCTATTTCTACGCCATCACGCAGTTGCCGCTCGCGACCGCGGTCACGCTGAACTACACTTCGCCGCTTTTCCTCGCGGTCACCACGACGGTGGTCATGCGCGAGCGCTTCTCGCCCTGGCTGGTGTTCGCGATCGCGCTGGGCTTCGCCGGCGTCGCGCTGCTGCTGCAGCCCAACTTCGAGACCGGGAAGGAAGGCGCGGCCATGATCGGGCTCTTCTCGGGCGTGCTGGCCGCCTGGGCCTACCTGTCGGTGCGTTCGCTGGGACGGCTCGGCGAACCCGACTGGCGCGTGGTCTTCTGGTTCGGCGCTGTCGCCTCGGTAATCTGCGCAGGCTGGCATTTCGTGAACGCGCAGGCGTTCAACCCGATCACCTCGGGCAACATCGGCCTGTTGCTGGGACTGGGGCTCGCCGGGGTCGGGGCGCAGCTCGCGATGACGCGCGCCTATCGCACCGGCAACACGCTGGTGGTGGGGGCCTTCTCCTATTCCGCGATCGTCTTCGGTACGCTGGCCACGATCCTCATCTGGAACGACACCCTCACATGGCTCGCCTGGTGCGGCATGGCCGTCATCGTCGCGAGCGGCATCATGGCCATGCGGGTGGAGAAGAAGGAGCAGGTCGAGGAAGCGGGATTCGAAAGCTAGGCGCAGGAAAGACAGGAGACAACGATGCTGGTGACGGCCGAGGAGCTCGCGCAACACCTGGACGATCCGCAGTGGGTCGTCATCGACACGCGCCACGACTTGATGGATGCCTCGAAGGGGCGCAAGGCCTACGAGGCGGGACACATTCCCGGCGCTTATTTCATGAGCGTCGATCATGAACTGTCGGGCGCCAAGACCGGCAGGACCGGCCGCCATCCGTTGCCGGACGTCGCAGACTTCGCCGGCCGCATCAACGAACGCGGCATCGGCCCTGAAACGCAGGTCGTCGTCTATGACGACATGGGCGGCAACTTCGCGGTGCGCCTGTGGTGGATGCTGCGCTGGCTGGGACTTGGCAAGGTCGCGTTGCTCGACGGCGGGTGGCCGCTCTGGGTCAGGGAGGCACGGCCCACGAGCAAGTCCGAGCCCGCGCCGCGCAAGGGCAGCTTCGTGCCGAAGCCGCGGTTGGGCGCGACGGTGGACGTGCACTTCGTCGAGCGATTTCGCGAGGACCCGACGCTCAGGCTCATCGATGCGCGAGCGGCCGAGCGTTTCCACGGACGCAATGAAACGATCGATCCCGTCGCGGGCCACATTCCTGGCGCGATCAACCGCTTCTGGCAGAAGAACCTGCAAGCCGACGGCCGCTTCAAGGCGCCCGAAGCATTGCGCAAGGAGTTCGAGGAATTGCTCGCCGGTACCGAGGCCGCGCGCGCGGTGCATTCCTGCGGCTCGGGCGTTACCGCCTGCCACAACATCTTCGCGATGGAGCTCGCCGGGTTGCCGGGGGGGCGCCTTTATCCCGGATCGTGGAGCGAGTGGTGCGCGGATGCTTCGCGGCCGGTAGCCCGGGACGCCTGATGCGGCTGCGCGCGGCCGCTTGCTTCGCGCTTTTCATCGGGATCGCGGGCGCCGCGGTGCCGCTGCCGGGCCCGGGGCCGGCCGGCGTGCGCTTCGAAGGCGTAACACCGATCCCGGCATCTGTCGACGCGGCGCTTCGGCCTTACCTCGAGTTCCGCTCCCACGAGCTCTGGTCCTGGCACGCCAGCCGCCGCGAAGTACTGGTGGGGCGTGTCGTCGCGGGCGTGAGGCAGGTCCACCAGGTCTCCGAGCCCGGCAAGCCCCCGAGGCCGCTCACCATCAGCGACGGGGGCGCGAACAAGGCGTGGGCTTCGGCCGGGAAGGATGACTTCGTCTTCGTGACGGGTGATTCCCCGCGCGCTCGCCTGTTTTTCTACGACGCGGCGGCCTCGCGAGTCACTCCCATCAGCCCGGAAGGCGCGGCGGCGCAAGGGTGGGCATGGAGCCCCAAGGGCGATCGCTTTGCCTACACCACGCGTAGCGCGGATGGCGCCGGCGGGCGACGCACCGAGCTGCATCTGGCGAATCCGGCGAGGCCCAACTCGGGCAAACCCCTTGCAAGCTGGCGCTTCGGGGCTTGGACCTCCTTCGCCTTTTCACCGGATGGACGGCGACTGGTGGGCATCGAGCGGCGTGGCGACGACAGCGCGGTATGGATCATCGAGGTCCGTTCGGGAAAGCAGCGGCGCATCACGAGGCGTGGAATGGAGCCCATCCGGTACGGCTCCCCCGCGTTCACGCGCGACGGCCGGGGAATCCTCGCCAGGAGCGATCGCGACTTCGAATTCCCGCGCCTTGTCCACATCGACGCGGCAACGGGCAAGGAGCGCGTCCTCGCCGGAAGCGCCGGTCGTGGCGTGGAGGCCTTCGCGCTGTCCAGCGACGCTGCTCTGGCCGCGTTCATCACCAACGAAAGCGGAGCGAGCGTGCTGCGCTTCTACGACCTCCAGGCGTGGAAGGAGCTGCCCCGTCCACCGCTTCTCCACGGAGTCATCGGCGGCCTGCAGTGGCGGCCCCGTTCCCGCGAGCTGGGCTTCCACATCGCGTCGGCGCGTTCCGCCGGCGACGTGTTCTCCTACGAGCTCGATTCGAACGGCCTCACACGGTGGACCAACGGCAACAGCCCCGGCGTGAACACGCGCGAGCTCGCCGAGCCGCGCATGATCCGCTGGAATTCCTTCGACGGACTCGGCATCTCCGGGCTCCACTACCACCCTCCGGAGCGCTTCACCGGCAAGCGGCCGGTCGTCGTGGCGATTTCGAGCGGCGCGGGCCTGCAGGCGCGACCCGGCTTCATCGGACCCATGAATCACCTCGTGGGCGATCTCGGCATCGCCGTGATCTATCCCAACGTGCGGGGCTCCTCGGGCTTCGGGAAGTCCTTTCGCGAGCTCGGCAAGGGTGATCCGCAAGATGCCGTGAAGGACATCGGTGCGCTCCTTGACTGGATCGCCGCGCAGCCCGACCTCGACGCCTCGAAGGTGGTCCTGGCCGACCTCGGCGGCGCATCCGTGGCGGCCGCCACGGCCCGCGCCTACGCCGACCGGGTCGCGGGCAGCGTCAGCGCTTCGACGCAGCCGGAAGTGGCCAACGTGCTTGCCGCCACCATCGAATACGCGCGGCGCGTGTTGCCGCCATGAACGCGCTGGCGCAATGAAAGGCCGGGCGAATGCCCGGCTTTTCGAACATCGCTCGAACTACTTCAGGTATGTGGCGAAGAACTTCTCCACGCGCCGGTAGTGGTCGAACACGTTCTCGTCCTTGTTGAAGCCGTGGCCCTCGCCGTTGTACACCACGTACTCGTGCTTCACGCCAGCCGACTGCATCGCGCTCCTCATCATGTCGCCGTGCGCCAGCGGCACGCGGACGTCGTCGCCGCCCATGGCCAGGAGCACCGGGACCTTGATCTTGTCGGCGTTGCGCGCCGGCGACGAGCGGGTCATGTATTCGCGATCCTTCGACGGGTCGCCGACCATGTGCAGGAACTCGTTCTGCATGAAGTCCGAGAAGGTCGACGTATCCGTGTAGGTCATGGACGGCCAGCTCACCAGGTCCGTGACCGCGAGGAAGGAGCTGCCGCATTTCCACAGGCCGGGGTCCTTCACGAGGCCCTGCAGCGTCGCATAGCCGCCATAGCTCGCACCGTGCAGGCACATCCTGTTCTTGTCGACGAGCCCTTCCTTCACGAGGTGCAGGGCGCCATCGGTGAGGTCGTCCTGCATGGTGAGGCCCCACTGCTTGAAGCTCGAGAAAAGGTGCTTGCGTCCCCAGCCTCGCGAGCCCCGCGGCTCCGGCTCTAGGACCACGTAGCCGCGCGAGCCGAAGAACGGCGCCTCGGGCCAGCGTGTCCCCCATGGGTACCATCCGTAGCTCCTCACCCAGGGTCCACCGTGAATGTTGACCACCAAGGGAAGGCCCTTGCCGCCCCCCTTCGGGATCGTCACCCAAGCGGGAATCTCGACGCCATCCCGGGTCTTGTAGGTGATGAACTTGCGCTCCGGCATGAGGCTCGGGTCGATCCACTCGCGCGTCTTCGCGATCGGCTCGATGCCTTTCTTGTCGGCGTCGTAGAGGTAATAGGTGCCGGGATCCACGTCGGAATACGCGTAGATGAGCGCCTTCTTCTCGTTGCGCAGCGCGTAGGTGATCGAGTTGTGGGTCTTCGGCAGCGCGGCGTCGATGCCCTTCTGCACCGCGGCGAACTGCGGATCGGTCCAGACGCGGATGGGCTTGTCGGCATTGAGCGCGACACCGACGAGCTTCTTCTTCGCAAGGCTGAACACCAACCCGCTGTTCACGTCCATCAGCGGATGCTCGAGCAGCAGGTTGCCCATCTTCCGGTTCTTCGTGTCGTAGGCGAAGATCGCCTCCTTGTCGCGTCCCTTGTTGGTCGCCACGTAGAGCGTCTCGTTGTCGAAATCGAAGGCGACGGGATCGAACGTGTCGGAATCGGACCAGCCGGATTTGTACTCCGCGATCTTTTCCCACTTGGCGCCTTCGCCGGAGCGCAGCCAGACGGTCGCGGTGCGCTCCATGCCGGTCTGCCCGATCTCGCGCATGGGGTAGCTCACCGCCACGCGCGCAACGCGGTTGCGGTCGAGCACCCATTCGATCACGTCCCCTGGAGAATCGTCGGTGAGCAGCGTGTATCGCCCCGTGCGGGTGTTGAAGCGATAGACGTCCATGGAGCGTCGCGAGCGCTGGCGCATGGCCACGATGTAGTCGTCCGACTCTTCGTACATGGGCGAAAGCGGGGTGATCTGGCTGCGGCTGCCGTCGGTGCCCACGGTGGTGAAGTTGCGCAGGTCCTCGCCGTTGGCATCGATGCAGTACATGCCGCGATAAACCGGGTTGCCGCTCACCACCTGGCCGTCGATCACGCGCATGCACAAACGGTTGCTGCTCACCCAGAACACGCCCGTCACGTCGAGGTTCTCGAAGGCCGTGATGATGTTGCGCGTGCGCTTCTCCAAATCGACGATCACCAGGTTGTCGCGACCCTTGAGCGGGGTGAGCGCGGCCAGCTTGTTGCCGTCGGGCGAGAGGGACATCTGCGCGTACTGCGGGCGCTTGAAGAAGTCCTCGAGCGGGACGTCGGAAGGCTTCTTCTGCGCGAGCGCGGCCAGGGGCAGGAAAAGCGCGGCCAGGGCCAATGCGCTCGGGAATCTCGTTCTCATGGGCTTCACCAGATGGGGTTGGTTCGACCGGACCATGGGGCTTCCGGGAGGTAACGGGGGAATATACTAGCCGCGAGGCCGCGCTGACAATAAACCGAGCGGCACGAACGGGTCGCACCCGAGGGGAGAAAGACCGATGTCGGAAGTACTGAGCATCCTGTCGGTCGGCGTGGGAACGCTGCTCGGCATCGTCGCCTGCGTCGTGGTGCTTTTCTGGTTCGTGGAAGACATCACCCAGAAGAAGCACGCGGTCCTGCGCAACTATCCCGTCATCGGCCGCCTGCGCTACTTCTTCGAGAAGCAGGGCGAGTATTTCCGCCAGTACTTCTTCGCCGGCGACCGCGACGAGATGCCGTTCAACCGCGCCACCCGCGCCTGGGTGTACCGCGTCGCGAAGCAGGAAGACGGCGGTGGCCTCATCGGCTTCGGCTCCACCTACGACATGAAGGCCCCGGGCGCGATTTTGTTCGTGAACGCGGCCTTCCCGGTGCAGGAGTGGGAGAAGCAGGCCACCCCGCCCGTGGTGATTGGCGAGGGCTTCTGCGAGCACCCCTTCTCCGCCCGCTCGCTCGTGAACGTGAGCGGCATGAGCTTCGGGGCCATCTCGAAGCCGGCGGTGCAGGCGCTTTCGCGCGGCGCGGCGCTCGCCGGATGCTGGCTCGATACCGGCGAGGGCGGCCTTTCTCCGCACCACATGTCCGGCGGCTGCGACGTGATCATGCAGATCGGCACCGCCAAGTACGGCATCCGCGACAAGGACGGCGCTTTCTCGCCCGAACGCGCGAAGGAGCTGGCCAAGCAGGTCAAGGCCTTCGAGATCAAGCTCTCGCAAGGCGCCAAGCCCGGCAAGGGAGGCGTGCTGCCCGGCGGCAAGGTGACCCCCGAGATCGCCGCGATCCGGGGTATTCCCGAGGGCCAGGATTCGATCAGCCCGAACCGGCACCGCGATGCCGCGAACACCACCGAGCTCCTGGACCAGGTCGCCTACATCCGCTCGCTCACGGGGCGCCCGGTCGGCATCAAGACGGCCATCGGCGGCTTCTGGTTCCTGAACGACATGGCGGAAAACATCCTGCGGCGCGGCCTCGAATACGCGCCCGACTTCCTCGTGATCGACGGGGGCGAGGGCGGTAGCGGCGCGGCGCCGCAGGCCCTCTTCGACCACATGAGCCTGTCGATCGAGGAAGCCTTGCCGCGAGCCGCCGACGTGCTCACCGAGTCCGGGCTCAAGGAACGCATCCGTCTCGTCGCCTCGGGCAAGCTCGTCACATCTGCCCGCGCCGCGTGGGCGTTGTGCGTGGGCGCGGACTTCATCAATACCGCCCGCGGTTTCATGTTCTCGCTGGGTTGCATCCAGGCGCTGCGCTGCCACGCCAACACGTGCCCCACGGGCATCACCACCCACAACCCGCGGCTGCAGCGCGGCCTGGTGGTCGAGGAGAAGTACCAGCGCGTGGCCAACTACGCCATGGGCATCAACAAGGACATCGAGATGATCGCCCACTCGTGCGGCGTGGCCCACCCGCGGCTGCTGCGGCGCGAGCATTGCCGCATCGTCCAGGCCAACGGGCAAAGCCAGGCGCTCAACATGATGTACCCGTATCCGGCGCTGAAAGCGGGAGCGGGACGCGCCACCGCGGGCGCCGCCCCCGTGCCGGCGGGGGCCCACATCGCACGGCCAACGCCAGTCAAGATTTGAGCCCGGCCCTCGCCGACCTCGTCCTCGTCATCCACGCGTTGTTCGTGCTGTTCGTCGTAGGTGGCCTGCTCGCCACCTGGCTCGGCGTGGCGCTCGACCGGCCCTTCGCCTTCAACCCGTGGTTCCGCACCGCGCACCTGGGGGCCATCGGGTTCGTGGTGTGCGAGGCGGTGCTGGGCTACGCGTGCCCGCTCACCCTCTGGGAGGACACGCTGCGCGGGGAGGTGACCGAGAAGGGATTCATCCAGCGCTGGATCCATGCGTGGCTTTTCTGGAGCTGGCCGGCGTGGGTTTTCACACTGTTGTACGTGGGGTTCGGCGCGCTGGTGGCGGCGACATGGTGGTTGTGGCCGCCGAGAAAACGACGCGGGCCGGGGTCCGTCCCCTAATCCAGCCCCAGCACCGTGTTCACGACGGCGACCAAAGCGCTCACCTTGAACGGCTTGGTGACATAGCCGTCTGCCCCGAGCGAAAGCCCGCGCGCGACGTCGGTCACTTCGGACCTGCCGGTCATCATGATCACCGGCAGCTTGGCGATGCGCGCGTTCCCGCGGATGCGCTCGAGGATGTTGAAACCGTCGGCATCGGGCAGCGCCACGTCGAGCAGCATCACGTCGGGAAGGGGCGGGCGGTTGAACTCGGTGTTGATCTGCCCCTTGTCGCGTGCCGTCCGGACCTGGAATCCCGCCTTCGACAATACCTCGGAAACGAGAGCCGAAAGGTCGGTGTCGTCCTCGACGACGAGGATCGAATGGCGCTCGCCGTTGCGCGGCGCGACCCGGCCCGAGGCGTGCCTCGCCATCGCCACGTAGAAGCCGGTCTTGGCGAGCTGCGGGCTGCCGGTCGCGGCCTCCTTCTTCGAGGCGGCGACCTTTTCGGGCGGCGGGGGCGCGGGCTTCGGCGCGGGCCGCGTGAAGTCGAGATCGTCTTCGCTCACGGGGTGGCCTCGCCGTGAGCCACCGGCGCCTTTTTCTTCTCACCGATGCGGCTTTCCTCGCCACGCACGAGCTTGCGAATGTTGGCGTGATGACGCGCGAACAGCAGGATGCTCATGGCGATGACCGCCCAGAGGACGGGCCCGTTGCCCGAAAGGTGCCACGCCGCCGCCGGAGCGAACAGCGCCGCCGTGAGGGAGGCGAGCGAGGAATAGCGGCTCACTACCGCCACCGTGAGCCAGGCGACGATCACCGCGAGGCCCAGGCGCCAATCGAAGGCGATCAGCACGCCGGCAGCGGTGGCCACGCCCTTGCCGCCCTGGAAGCGGAGCCAGACGGGGAAGACGTGCCCCACGAAGGCGGCGAAGCCTACGAGCGCGAGCAGCTCGAGGGGCAATCCCATGAGGCGCGCGACCAGCACAGCGGCCCAGCCCTTGGCCGCGTCGCCCACGAGGGTAAGCAGCGCCGCCACCCGGTTGCCGGAGCGCAGCACGTTGGTGGCGCCGATGTTTCGCGAGCCGTAGCTGCGTGGATCGGGCAGGCGCATCAACCGGCTCACCAGCACCGCGAAGGGAATCGAGCCGGCCAGGTAACCTCCCAGCGCACAGAGGAAAGCCGTCATTTCCATACTCTACAATAGCGCCCCATGGATACGATCTTCATCCGGGAATTCCGCGTCGACGCCTGGGTGGGGATCTACGAGTGGGAGAAGCTCCGCCCGCAGACCCTCGAGATGGAGATCGAGATCGGCATCCCGGGCAGCGAGCCCGGCCGCACCGACAATATCCACGACACCGTCCATTACGGCGAGGTGGTCCAGCGCGTCGTGCGCGACCTGGCCGAGCGCAAGTTCAAGCTGCTCGAGGCGCTGGCCGAGCATGTCTGCTCCGTGATCACCGGTGAATTCAGGGCGCCCTGGGTGCGCCTGTCCGTGGCGAAGCTGGGGCACATCCGCAATGTCCGCAAGGTAGGCGTGACGCTGGAGCGTCGCCGGGCTGCCGGCGAATAGCCGATGCTCAAGTGGCTGCTGGTGGTCGCGGTCGGCGTGATCGTGATCGCGATCTTCACGCCGTGGCTCTCGCGTTTCGGGCTCGGCCGACTGCCGGGCGACATCACCGTGCGCTGGCGAGGGCGGCCGCTCTACATTCCGATCACGACGACCGTGCTGCTTTCCCTGGTGCTCACGCTCATCGCGCGAGTCGTCTAACCGGCCATCGACGGCGGCACCGCGACCGGCGCGACCGCCGCCTCGTCGGTGAAGATCCTGCGGTACGCCGCATACGTGGACGTGATCGCGAGCGGCACCCAGACCAGCAGGCCCAGGCCGAAGGGAACCATCGCGATGATGAGCGTGACGAACATGACGAGCCCGTAGACGGCGAAGGGGACGAAGTTGCGAAAGCAGGCGAAGAAGCTCTCCTTCATCGCGGCGGCGGGCTTCATGTCGTGGATCATCACCAGGGCCGGCGCGAACCAGTAGGCCGCGAGAAGCGGCACCATCAGCGCGAGCATGAGCAGCGTGGCAAGCAGGATGAGGCCGATCGACGCCGCCATCGACTCGGCCACCGCGGCGGGATCGCCCGTCATGAACGCGCCCAGCATCGAGAAGCCGACCACGCCCGCGAACACGAGCGCGATGATGATCCAGCCCACGAGCAGGAGCCCGCCCACGATGGCCAGGGGCACGAAGCGCTTGCTGAACCCGGCGAAGAGCTGCTCCAGCTCGAACTCGCCGCCCGTCTCGAGCGAGCGGCAGGCGGCCACGAAGCCGCCCATGAAGACGGCCTGGAGCACCTGGAAGATGAGCGAGCCCACGAAGGGCAGGATGTTCACGACGATGGCCAGCACGAACATGATCACCACCGCGATCACCCACATGAGCGGCGCGGCCATGAAGAGCCTCCATCCCTGGACGACCCAGGTCCAGCCCGCGCCGGCGGCCTCGCGCCTTCCGGGAACCACGAGGGCCAGGCCCGCGTCGAGCGCCTTCGCTTCCGCTGTCGTGCTCATCGGCAACCTCCCGTCGTGCGTTGGGCCCGAGGCTACTCCACCAGCGCGACGTCAACAAGCACGGGAGCGAGCACGCGCACGAGATCGGCAGGCGCGATGCCGACGAGATAGCCGCGCCGGCCGCCATTGATGTAGATCCGCGGCAAATCCATGATCGAGCGCTCGGCGTATACGGGCATGCGCTTGCGCGTGCCGAACGGGGAAGTGCCCCCGATCAGGTAACCCGAGTGCCGCGTGGCCACCTCGGGCTTGCACGGCGCGATGCGCTTGGCCCCCGCCTGCCGCGCGAGCTCCTTGGTGGAGACCTTCCGGTCGCCATGCATGAGGACGACCAACGGCTCGCCGCGTTCGTCTTCCATGACCAGCGTCTTGATGACTTGATGCTCGTCCACGCCCATGGAGGCCGACGAGTGCGATGTGCCGCCGTGCTCGACGTACGCGAACTCGTGCTCGGTGTATTCGATGCCATGCTTGCGCAGCAGGCTGGTGGCGGGAGTGACCGAAGCCATGCGCTAGAGCAGCGTGCGCGCGAGCAGAGAGATGCCGCTCGCGACGAGGATTGCGCCGACCGCCCGTCGCATCTGCGGCTGCGACAGCCCCACGTGGATGCGCTGGCCGATGGTCATCCCGAGCCAGGCGAAGGGCGCCAGCATCGCGACGCCCACCCAGATCGACAGGTGCAGCAGCAGGCCCGCGATCGCGTAGATGATCACGCGGCTGAACGCCGACACCACGATGAGCACGGCGACGGTGGCGCGCAGCTCGGCCTTGTCGTGCAACCTTCCGGACAGGTACGTCGCGTAGATCGGCCCGCCTGCGCCGAAGATCGTCGACACGACGCCGCCGACGAGGCCGGTCGGGACGCTCCACAACGCGGAGATGGTTCGAGTGAGCGTGGGATTGAGCATTCCGTGAATTCCGATCGCCGCCGCGAACAGGCCCAGGGCAAGTCGAAGGTAGCGGTCATCGACGCCCACCAGGACGGTCACGCCGGCGACGAATCCGACGAACATCAGCGGGACCACCCGCTTCAACTCGGCCTTCGACACGTGCGCGCGATTGCGCTGACCGAGAATCGCCGAGGAAGCGAGGTCGAGCACCACAAGGAGCGGCACGAGGTAGCTCACCGGCAGGAAATGCGCGAGCACCGGCACCGACACGATGGTGGCGCCGAAGCCCGTGAGCCCGAACACGACGTAGGCGCAGACGATCACCAGTGGCGCCACGACGAAGAGCCAGGGCGAAAGCCCGGCGAACGTGGCTTCCATCAGCCGCGCGGGTGGTGCTTCTTGTGCAGCGACTTGAGCCGCTCGCGCGCGACATGCGTATAGATCTGCGTGGTGGAGATGTCGGCGTGGCCCAGCAGCAGCTGCACCACCCGGAGGTCGGCGCCGTGGTTGATGAGGTGGGTGGCGAAGGCGTGGCGCAACGTGTGCGGCGAGATCGGCTTGGCGATTCCCGCCGCGCGAGCGTGGCGCTTCACCAGGTTCCAGAACGCCTGGCGCGTCATCGGCCCGCCGCGGGCGGTGACGAACAACGCATCCGACTTGCGCGCGCCCAGCAGCGCTGGCCTCGCGGTTCGCAGGTAACGTGCGATCCAGTCCACGGCCTCCTCGCCGAGCGGAGTGAGCCGCTCCTTGGCGCCCTTGCCGAGCACGCGCACCACGCCCATGTCCATGCTCACCTGGATCGTCTTCAACCCGACCAGCTCGGAGACGCGCAGCCCGCTCGCGTAGAGCGTTTCGAGCATCGCGCGGTCGCGCAGGCCTTGCTCGGTGGAGGCATCCGGCGCGGCGAGCAGCGCCTCGACCTCGGCTTCGCTGAGCGATTTCGGCAGGGACCGCGGCAGCTTCGGCGACTCGAGGCCCGCTGCGGGATCATCGGCGCGCAGGCCTTCACGCACGGCGAACTGGAAGAAGCGCTTGAGCGCCGACACCAGCCGGCTGGTCGTGCGCGGCCGCGACTTCTTCGCTTCGACTTGCCAGGCGAGGTGGCGGCGGATGTCGGCGGCAGCGGCGTCGATGAGCCGCTTGCCCTGGGCCTCGGAAAGCCAGGCGGCGAACTGCCGGACATCGCGCCGGTAGCTCTCGAGCGTGTTGCGCGCGAGACCGTCGTTGAGCCACAGCCGGTCGGAAAACCGGTCCAGCAGCCGCGCGTCGGCCTCAGGCAACGCCTTCATGCGCCAGGAGCCACCGCTTGATCGAAAGCTCGAAGCCCTCGGCGCGCGCGCCCATGAAACCTCCGATGCGGCCGCCGGCGGCAATGACGCGGTGGCAGGGCACGACGAGCGGAATGGGATTGGCCCCGCAAGCGCCGCCCACCGCGCGGGCCGAGGAAGCGAGCTCGCCCGCCAGCTCGCCGTAGGTCCGCACCCTCCCCGCGGGAATGCGCTGCATGGCTTCCCAGACGGCAAGGCGATGCCGCGTGCCTGCCAGCTTCAGCGGCAAGTCGAACTCGAACCGCGGATTGTCCAGGTAGGCCTGGATCTGCACGCAGGCGAGGTAGGCCACCGTATTCCCGCGCGGCGCGCGAGCTGGGTGCGTCGTCGCGAGGTAACGGATGCCGGTGACAAAATTGCCTTCGGTGGAAATGCCGAGCGTGGCGAAAGGCGTCCGGACACATGCGGCGAAGCCGTCGCCCGCCGCGGCGCTCATGCCGCCTTCGCCTCGCCGGCAAGCTCGCGAATCCTTGCCATCAGGTCGCCGGGCACCGCGACGCCATCGCGAAGCGAGTTTTCGCGATTGGCCGCGCGCCGTTCGCCCGGCAATCGCACCTCGGGGTCCTCGAGCATCGCCGCCACGAGCGTTTCGACGCGCTCGAGGTACGTTTCGCGCCCGGCAAGCGCCGCCGGATCGATCGCCAGGATCGCCTGGCCGATGCGCGTGGGCTTGCCTTCGTCGGTGAAGAAGCTGTCGGACTCGAATCCGAATGCGGCACCGGAAAGCGCGCAGACGAGCAGCTCGACGGTGAGCGCCAGCATCGCTCCCTTCACCCCACCGGCCGGCAGCATGCTGCCGGCTAGCGCCGCCTTCGCATCGGTGGTCGGCCGGCCCTGCGCGTCGATCGCCCAGCCTTCCGGAATGGGCTTGCCGTCGCGAGCGGCGACCATGATCTTGCCGCGCGCCACCGCCGAAAGCGAAAGGTCGATTGAAAGCGGGCGACCCGCGCGCCGCGGGAATACGGCCGCGATGGGGTTCGTGCCGAAGAGAGCGCGCTTGCCGCCCCAGGCCGGCATGGCGGCGGGCGAGTTGCCCATGGCGAGCCCAACCTGCCCGGCGGCCGCCACCGGCTCGAGGTGGTAGGCGGCGACACCGAAGTGGTTGCTGTTGGTTACCGACACGAAGGACACGCCGAACTCCGCGGCGCGACGCACGGCCTCCGCGCCCGCGAGATCGCAGGCCTCGAACGCGAGCCCGCCCTTCGCATCGACGAGGCAGGCGCCGCGCGAATCGCGCGCGATCGACGGCACGGCGGTGCCGCTCGCTCGCCCAATCTTCAGGTGGCCGCAGTATTGAGGGATGCGCGAGGCGCCGTGCGAGCCGATGCCTTCCTGCTCCGCCACGCAGAGCGCGCGAGCGGTGCTGGCAGCCATGGCCACGGTGGCGCCCGAGCGCACCAGGGCGGCCTTCATCAGGCCCTCGAGGTCTACGGTGGAGATGCGTTCGATGGTCATTCCTTGATGAGCGAGTTGCCCGGGCGCACGCGGTTGAACTTCACCGCCCCGAAATCTATGCGGTAGTCACCATCCAGGCGCACGCGCGAGAACTGCGATGCGTCCAGCGCGCCGGTGGCCGGAAAATCCTCGCGGAAGTGCGCGCCGCGGGAATCCTCGCGCGCCTGCGCCGCCGCGCAGATCGCGCGGCTCACCGATACGAGGCTCGCGAGGTTGAGCCAGTCATGCCAGCTGAGATTGTAGCGAAGGTCCCTGCCGTCTATGCCGGTTTCCGCCAGCTCGCCTTCCAGCTCGCGCAGCTTGCCGCTCGCCCGCGCGAGGCCCGCGGCGTCGCGCAGGATTCCCACGTCGTCCCACATCACTGCATAGAGCGCCTCGCGAATCCGGCCGAGGTCGCCCACCTTGCGGCCGAGCGGGTGCCGGGCGCGCGCTTCGGCCGCTTCGAGCGCGCCGGCAGCGGGCTCGCGGAAAACGCGTGCGCCCGTCGTGTTGACGGCCATGCTGTCGCCGGCGATCGCTCCGAAGACCGTGGAGTTCGCCACGCCGTTGCCGCCGAGGCGATTGGCCCCGTGCACGCCCCCCGTGTCCTCGCCTGCAGCGAAGAGGCCCTCGATCGCGGTCTTGCAATCTGCGCTGAACTCGACGCCGCCCATCATGTAATGCGCCGTCGGCACCACTTCCACCAGGCCGCCAGCCAGGTCGAAGCCGCAATCGGCGCAGCGCTCGACCATGCCCTTGAAGGTCCTCGCCACGCTCTCGGGGCCCAGGTGCGACATGGCGATGTACACGCCGCCGTTCGGCGTGCCGTTGCCGGCCCGCATCTCGGCATAAATGGCGCGGGAGACGACATCGCGCGTGGCGCGCTCGCCGCGCGAGTCGTACTTAGACATGAAGCGCTCCTTCGCGCCGTTCAGCAGGTAGCCGCCGGCGCCGCGCAGCCCTTCCTCGAGCACGGTGCCCGTCATGCGGGTGCCGGGCCCGGCGAGCAGGCCCGTGGGATGGAACTGCACCATCTCCATGTCCCGCAGGGCGAGCCCCGCGCGAAGCGCCATCGCCAGGCCGTCGCAGCTCTTGTCCCCCGAAGGCGTATGGAACCGGTACATCGTGGGACCGCCGCCGGTGGCGAGCAGGACGCTGCGCGCCTGCACGAAGAGCAGCTCGCCGGTGCGCATGTCGATCATGGCCACGCCCGCGATCGCGCGGCCCGCCTCGGTGAGCACGAGCTCGGTGGCGCGGTGCTCCTCCAGCCGCTCGACGCCCGCGACCCAGACCTGCTCGGCGAGGCGATTGATGATCTCGATGCCGGTAAGGTCGCCCTTGTGGACGGTGCGGTCGAAGGTCTGGCCCGCGAACGCCTTCTGGTGCACGGTGCCGTCGGGATTGCGATCGAAGAAGCAGCCCAGCTCGTTCTCGAGCTCGCGGATGCGCTCGACCGCCTTGGTGACGAGCGTCCAAGCGAGGTCCTGGTCGGGCAGCCACTTGCCGCCCTCGATCGTGTCCATGAAGTGGCGCTCCACCGAATCGCCCGGGGCAAGCGCCACGTTGTAGCCGCCCTGGACCATGCGGGTGCAGCCGCACTTGCCGAGCAGGCCCTTCACGGCCACGGTGACCTGCAGCTCGGGAGCGGCGCGCTTCGCATGCAGCGCAGCGAAAAGGCCCGCGCCACCGGAGCCGAGGATGAGGATGTCGGTCTGGAGTCGTTTCATGGTGTCTTGCGATTATTTCATGCTGCCCGGTGGCGCTCGCGCGTTTGCAGTAAGCAGCGCCCCAAGCGAACCCGGGGAAGGTCACGGCCGAAACGTAAGTCGAGTTGCCACTGACCAGTACCGTATGGGTACGGCGCTGTCTATCGAAGCGGGCCGGCCGCGACCGCCCCGGGTTCGCGAGGGTGCTGCGGTCTTCCGGAAAGAGCTACGCCCGAGCGTGCAAGACCCAGAGCCGAGCGATGTCCGCAGCGCCGTCGCCGCCCTTCACCTCGCGCAGCGTCTGTACGCCCCGCTGCTTCTGCCCGGCGTGGAGCTGCGCTTCACCCAGGCGCAGCTTGGCATCCTCGGGGCGCTTCAGGCCGCCTTTCTTGATGCCTTGCTCGATGAGCTGGAAGCCCTTCTGGGTATTGCCTTCGTAGACGTAGTTGAGGCCGACCTTGATGAGCGCGTCGCCGTCTTTCGAGGCGAGCGCCTCCTTCTCGTCGTTCGCGCGGTTTCTTTGCGATTCCTCGAGCGACTTCTGCACCAGGTCGCGCAGGCGCCCGTGGCGCTCGGCCTGGTCGCCCTTGCCGAGGATTCCCGACGCGTAGCCCTTGTCGATGACGAGCTTCGCCTCCGCCGGCACGCCCGACTGCAGCGCGAGCTGAGCCATCTCCATGTAGTCGGCGGCGGTCGACAGATTGTTGGTGGCGTAACGCAGGCGGTAGACGTGCACGCCCAGGCGGTCCGAGAAGCCCGGCTTCTTCTGCACCCGCGAAAGCAGGTCCGTCCAGTATTCCTTCTTCGGATAATGGACGACCAGCTTTTCGATGGCGGAGACGTAGCCGCCGGTGTCGCGCTGGCGCAGGAAGCAGTTGGCGAGGATCTGCAGCTCCTCCTCGGTCGGGCGGCGATTGCCGCTCTCCTCGCCGACCATACGGTTCACGCTCGCGCAGTCGTTGCCGAGGTAGTAGCTCTGCAACAGCACGGTGCGCATGGCCGGGTCGTTGCCGCCCTCCTTGAAGTAGCGCTGCGTCCACTTCGCGGCCTGCGCGTAGTCCTTCTTGTTGTAGTGCGCCACCGCGATCGCCTGGACCAGCGTGGTGGCCTCCCGCCCGCTCACCTTGCCGGAGTTGAGCAACGCCTCGTTGGCACGGATCGCCGCGTCGGGGTCGCCCGAGACGGCAGCGGCCGCGGCCTTCATCTGCGCGATGATCTGGTTTTCGTAGGCGGTGCGGTTGGGCACCGCTTCGGCCTTGGCGATCTCGGCCATGGCTTCGCGTCCCTTGCGCTGCTTGACCAGCGACTGCGCTGCCTGCAGCGGCCTGCCGACTTCGGGACGCACGCCTTCGGCCTTCTGGGCAACCGCGTCGAGCCCCACGGCGCCGGATCCGGCGATGCAGAGCGCCAGCACGAGGGCGCGGATGGCAGGCAGGCGGGTCATCGCTTCGATCTCCGTGGTTCGTCAGTCGAGGAACTGCTCGGCCCCGACGAGGCCGATCTTGGTGATGCCCAGGCGCTGCGCCGAGGCCATCACTCCTGCGACATGCTTGTAGGTGACAAGTTTGTTCGGCCGCAGGTGGAACTCCGGCTGCACCGGCTGCGCGGCCGCCGAGGTGAACCTGGTCTCCAGCGTGGGCCGGTCCGGGATGGTCTCGCCGTTCCAGATCACGGTGCCGTCGAAATCCACCTCGATGGTGATCACCTGCGGCGGCTCCGTCGGCGGCGGCGGGTTGCCCACCGGCATGTTGAGCTTCACCGCGTGCGTCTGCACCGGGATGGTGATGATGAGCATGATGATCAGCACCAGCATCACGTCGATGAGCGGCGTGGTGTTGATGTCGATCATGACGTCGGGGTCTCCCCCGCCGCCGCCCGAGCCTACGTTCATTGACATGGATGTTCCTCGAGGCCGGTCAGCCGCCGGCGAGCGTGCGGGCCGGGGGCTCGGTGATGAAGCCGATCTTCAGGATCGCGGCGCGCTGGCAGGTAGCCACGACGCGCCCCACGGACTCGTAGCGCGTCTCCTGGTCGGCGCGGATGTGGATCTCCGGTTGCGGCTGGATCACCGCGACCGTCTTCAGCTTGTCGAAGAGCGCCTTGGAATCGCGCATGTATTCCATGTTCCAGAAGACGTCGCCATCCTTGTTGATGGCGATGACGACGTTTTCGGGCTTGGTCTGCGTCGGGACGTTGCGCTCCTTCGGCAGCTCAACCGGGACCTGCTGGATCACGACCGGGATCGTGATCAGGAAGATGATGAGCAGCACCAGCATCACGTCGACGAGCGGCGTGGTGTTGATGGCGGCGATGACCTCGTCTTCGCCTTCGCCGACGTCCTGCCCGACGGTCATCGCCATCGCGTCACCTCGCTCCCACGACGGCGGCAGCGCGCTTCGCGTTGCCGCTCACGAGCACCATGTGCAGGTCCGCGCTGAAGGCGCGCAGGTGCTCCATGGCGACCTTGTTGCGGCGCACCAGCCAGTTGTAGCCCAGCACCGCGGGCACCGCGACCGCGAGGCCGACCGCGGTCATGATGAGCGCCTCGCCCACAGGTCCGGCCACCTTGTCGATCGAAGCCTGGCCGGCGATGCCGATGGCGGTAAGCGCGTGGTAGATGCCCCAGACCGTGCCGAAGAGGCCCACGAACGGCGCGGTGGATCCCACGGTCGCCAGGAAGGCCAGCCCGTCCTGCAGGCGCGAGGCCACGGCGTCCATGGCGCGCTGCACCGACATGGTGACCCAGGTGTTGAGGTCGATCTGCTCGAGGAGCTTGCCCTCGTGGTGCGAGGTGGCCTTCACGCCGGTCTCGGCGATGAAGCGGAAGGGGCTGCCGTCCTTGAGGGTGCTGATGCCTTCCTGCACCGAGCCGGCCTGCCAGAAGCTCGCCTGCACGCTGCGCGCCTGGCGGAAGAGCTTCCACTGCTCGTAGACCTTCACGAACATGATGTACCAGCTGCCCATCGACATGATGATGAGGATGATGAAGGTGCCCTTGGTGACGAAGTCGCCGGTCTTCCACATCGCCTCGATGCCGTACGGATTCTCGACCACTTCCTTCGTGGCTTCCGGTCCCTTGCCCGCGCCCGGCGGTGGAGCGGGCGTCGGTTGGGCGGCGGGCTGGGCGGCGGCGTCCGCGGGCTGCGCCGGGGCGGGTTGCGCCTGGGCGTGCGCGTCGGTCGACGCCACGAGAAGCGCGGTGGCCGGGGCCAGCGCAAGGAGCGCGGCCACGAGCATCGCGGGCAGGCGGTTGAACGGTCTCATTGTCAATTCTCCTGATTAGTGCAACGCGGGTGGTGCCGGAAAGGACGACTAGTCCTGAAGCTTGAAGACGATCTCGTATTCGCCGATGAAGCCGACGGGCTCGGGGTTGAAGCGCCATTGCGACAGCGCCCGCACCACCTCACGGTCGAAGATGCGGCTGGTCGAGGACATGATCTGGACCTGCGTCACGTTGCCCGAGGGGGCGACGTGCACGCGCGCCACGACCGTGCCGCTGAGGCCATCGCGCTGCGCCTGGCGCGGGAACACCGGGTCCACGCGGTAGGCGGCCTTGAACTCCTTGCGCACCGGCGGGGCCGGAGGCGCGGGAGGCGCCGGCGGGGCGATGACCGGCGGCGGTCCCGGCGGCGGCGGCTGCGTGGTCACGGTCGTGATCACCTGCTGCGGCGGGGGCGGCGGCGTCTGGATGTTGATCTCGGGCGGCGGGATGAACGGCGGCGGCGGCGCGGCCATCTTCGGCGGCGGCGGCGGCGGCACGTCGGGCGGCGGCTTCTTGATCTCCTCGATGATCTTGGTCTCGATGGGCGCCTTGATCACCTCCACCACCTTGCGCGCGAGGCCCGAGACCAGCGCGTAGCCGATGACGATGTGCAGGATGACGACCAAGGCGATGCCCGACAGGTTCTTCGCCGGGTTGCGCTGGGTATAGTCCAATCGAAAATCTCCTGTTGCACCTGCGGGGCCCGGCTGGGCCGGGCCTCGAGTCGCACCGCCTCGTGGGGGATGCCTCGAAAAAACGGGCCGTCGGGACGCGACGAGCGCTCCAGCCCGAACGGAAAACGCGGGAGTTTAACCTATTTCGCGGTGCAATTTCACCTGCCGGTAACAAATCCCGGCAAAGGCGCTATTTGACACCCAGCTTCGCCAAGGTGTTCGCCCGCCGGGAGCGGGCGCGTGCATCGACCGCCTCGTAGAGGCTGCCTCCCTGGCTGTCCATCGCCACCAGCAGCGGACCGAAACCCTTGACGCGGAACTGCCAGAGCGACTCGGGGTTGAGATCGTCGAGGTCGACATCCTCGATCGCCTCGATCCAGGTGGTTTCCAGGGCGGCCGTGCCGCCGATGATGGCGAGGTAAGCGCCCCCCAACTCCGCGAAGGTTTGTTTCGATGCCGCGCCGAGCCCGCCCTTGCCGACGATGAGGCGCACGCCCAGCCGCTCCATGAGGGGACGGGTGAACCGCTCCATGCGCGCGGAGGTGGTGGTGCCGACGCAGACCGGCGCATAGCCGGCGGGATGCTCGGGCGAAGGCGGCACCTTGCGCACGTTCGGCGCCGTATGGATGGCCGCGTGCCCACGCATGTCCAGGCGCGTCTGGCGGCCGTGGTCGAATAGGGCGATCTGGTTGGCGTCGCGGATGCCGAAAAGCCGGCCGTCCAGGGTTACCGTGTCGTTGATCCGGAGCGCACGCACCTGCGCCTCGGTCACCGGCGGGGTCAGGTGGTGGTGTGCCATATATATAGATGCACCAGCGCCGCCCTAGAATCCGTACTCGACGCCGGCAGGAGTAAACGCTGCCGACGCGCGGCGGGCGGAATGACACTGCATGTTGACCGCCACGGGGTTGAGGGTGATGTGGGTCGCCGCCAGCTCGACGTGCACGGCAAAGGCGGTGGAATCTCCGCCCAGGCCCTGCGGCCCGACGCCCAGCGAATTCACTGCCTCGGTAAGCGAAGCCTCGAGGGCAGCGCCCTCGGGGTCGGGGCAGCGCGTGCCGATCGGGCGAGTGGCGGCTTTCTTGGCAAGGGCCACGCAAAGATCCGAGGTCCCGCCGATGCCGACGCCGACGACGGTCGGCGGGCAGGTCTTGCCGCCCGCATCGAGGACGCAATCGACCACGAAGGTCTTGATCGCATTGACGCCTTCGGCCGGCAGCGCCATGCGCAACCACGAGTTGTTCTCGCTGCCGCTGCCCTTGGGCACCATCTCGATGCGCAGCGTGGAGGGCTCGTCGCTGAACTCGAAATGGATCGGCGGCACGCCCGGGCCGCACGAGGTGTGCTCGTTGCGCCGCGTGATGGGGTGCACCACCGATGAGCGCAGTGGATATTCGCGCGTCGCCCGCTCGCAACCGCGGCGAATCGCGCGATCGAGCTCGGCGCCATCGACTTCCACGCCGCGCCCGATCACGACCTTGTAGATCGGGATGCCGGTGTCCTGGCAAAGCAGGTTGCCGGTGTCTTCGGCCACGCGAATGTTGGCGATCATGGTGCCGAGCACGCCCCGGGCGGTGGCGTCTGTCTCGGTGGCGGCGAGCCGATCGAAGCCCTCCTTCACGTCGGGCGGCAGGACCTTGAGCGCGCGAATGTAGAGCTCGCGCGCCACGTCCTCCACCGCCTTGGGATCAACCCGCATGCCGCTCCCCCGGACGCTTATTGCTGCGCGAGCCCACGGTCCTTCACGACCTTTTCCCAGCGCGACGACTCCTCGCGGATGGCCTTGCCGAAATCGGCCGGCGAATTGCCCACGGGGAACATGCCGATCTGGGCGAGGCGCGCCTTGAAGTCCTCGGTCTGCAGGATCTTCGCGGTGTCGCGATAGACCTTGTCGACCACCTCGCGCGGCGTGCCCACGGGCGCGACCAAACCGAACCAGCCAGCGTTCTCGAATCCGGGAATGACTTCGGCCACCGCGGGCGCATCGGGGAACTGGGCGACGCGCTCCTTGCTGGTGACGCCGAGCAGGCGGATCTTGCCGGACTGGATGTGCTGGATGGCGCCACCGAGGTTTGGCGTCACCAGGTGGATCACGCCCGCGATGAGGTCGGTGAGCGCCGCCGATTCACCCTTGTAGGGAACGTGCGTCATCTCGATGCCCGCGGCGTGCGCGAAGTTCTCGGCGCCCAGGTGCGTTTGCGTGCCCACACCCGCGCTGCCGAAGTTGACCTTCTTCGGGTTCGCCTTGGCGTAGGCGATGAATTCCTTGAGGTCCTTCGCGGGAAAGGACGGGTGCACCGTGATGAGCAGCGGATTGGTGGCGACGTTGGTGATCGGGATCAGGTCCTTCGCCGGGTTGTACGACAGGTTCTTGTAGATGTACTGGTTTGCCGTGACGATGGAGCCCGAGGTCATGAGCAGCGTGTAGCCGTCCGGAGGCGACTTGGCGACCGTGTCGGCGCCGATGTTGCCGCCCGCGCCGGTCTTGTTCTCGACCACCACGGGTTGGCCCCAGGCGTCGCCCAGCTTCTGGCCGAGCAGGCGCGCGACCACGTCGGTGGTGCCGCCGGCGGCGAAGGGCACGATGATCTTCACCGGCTTGCTCGGGAAGGACTGCGCCGCTGCAATGGCCGGCACGAGGCCCAGGACGCCGGCGGCGAGAATGCGGATCCAAGAACGCTTCATGACTCCTCCTTTGTGGTTATGGGCAGGACCAATCCAGCATAGCTCAACGGGCGAGCGCGAACGCGAAGCCCGCAAGCAAGGCGAAGGCGGCAGCCAGGGCAGCGAGCGTCTTTTGCCATTCGCGCCAGGGCAGCAGCTCCAGCGCGAGCAGTCGTAGCCCGCCCGCGAGGTGGGCCGCCAACAGCATAACGAGCAGCCACTCCCCGGCGATGACAACCGGTTGGTCCGTCCATCGGAGCAGGCCGTCCATCGCGGCGGCTCCCTGCAGCGCCGAGCCGAGGAACCAGAAATGGGCGGGGAGGAAAAGCGCCAGTGCCACCCCGGAAATGCGATGGACGAGGAAGGCCCAGTACGCGGGATGGTGGCGCGAGCGCTTCATCCGCCCACCACGGCGACGACGGCGCGCAGCCCCAGCACCGTGAGCGCGAAACCGATGAAGGTGACCGTGACTTCGGCGGCATCGCCGCGGAAACCCAGCCACTCGGCCGCCACGGTTCGCAGGCCGATTGCGCCGTGCACGGCCGAGGCGATCACGAAGACCGAGTAGAACGCCCCCCAGGCGACGCTGCCGCGGGTGCGTTCGAGGATTTCGGCTGCGGTGAGCCCGCCGCGCACGGCGAAGATGATCGTCGCCAGGTGGACGACCACGCAGGCGGCGAGGATCATGGCCGTGCCGCGTTGCGCCAACCACAACGTCGCCTCGCGCCGCGCGCTCAAGGCTCCTCCATCGAGAGCGCGAGCTTCATCGTGGCGCGCTTGAGCCCGGCGATGGAACGGGTGGGCGAAAGGCCCTTGGGGCAAAGCTCGGTGCAGCTCATGTGCGTGTGGCAGGAGTGGCAACCGGCGTCCCCGGCCACGGCAACGAGCCGGCTCGCCTGCCCGGCATCACGCACGTCTTTCACCAGCGTCCATGCACGGTTGAGCGCCGCCGGACCGAGGTATTCGGGATTCCAGGCGACCACGTCGCAGGAGGCATAACAGACGCCGCAGCCGATGCACTCGATCGCGGCATCGGCCTCGCGTCGCGCGGTCGACCGCGGATCGACGCGCGTGAAGTCCTCCTGCCGAGTCTTGGCTCCCTTGAACTGTCCCTGCGCCGCGGCCCACTTGTCGAAGAACGGCCGCATGTCGGCGACGAGGTCCTTCACGACCGGCAGGTTCTCCAGCGGTCCCAATCGCAAGTCGCCATCCACCACGACCTTGTCCACGTGCGTGCGGCAGGTCCAGCGCGCGGTGCCGTTCACCGTCATTGCGCACGAGCCGCACATGCCGACGCGGCATGCGAACCGGTAGGAGAGCGTGGCGTCGAGGTTTCGCTGGATATACGTGACGACGTCGAGCACGGTCTGGCTGGGCTGGCGCGGCACCTCGAAGGACTGGAAGGCGCCTTCCGCGGCACCGCGCCACACGCTGACCATCAAAACCGGGGACAGTCCCGGTTTTTCGCGCCTGTCATTTCGCGAAAATTCCGGGACGTTCCCCATCACGCGCTCTCGTACAGGCGCGTCAGCACGAACTCGCGATGCCCCAGCGCCTCGGCGGCGGTGAGGCGACCGTTGGCCGTGCGGAACATGCACTCGAGGAGCGCATCGCCGGCCTGATCGGGGCTCATCTCCTTGCGCAGCAACCCCGACACATCCACGTCGATGTGCTCGCTCATGGTCCTTACGGTGCGCGGGTTCGCGCAGAGCTTGATCACCGGCACGATCGGGTTGCCGATGACGTTGCCCTGGCCCGTCGGGAAGAAGTGCACGGTGTAGCCCGAGGCGGCGCACAGCGTCACCATTTCGGCCGCCGCCGAGGACGAATCCATGAACCAGAGGCCCGGCGAGGTCGGCGCCTCCGCCTTGTCGAGCACGCCGTCGATGAGGCACTTGCGCCCGATCTTCTGGATGTTGCCGAGCGCCTTCTCCTCGATGGTGGTGAGGCCGCCCTCGATGTTGCCCTTGGTGGGCTGGGAGTCGCGCAGGTCGCTGGTCTTGTGGGTCTCGACCACCTTCTGGTAGCGATCGAACATGTACTGGAAGCGCTTACGCACTTCGTCGGTGCGACAGCGCGCGGCGACCAGGTGCTCGCCGCCGGTGAGCTCCGTGGTCTCGCCGAAGCACATCGTGACGCCGTGGTCGTAGAGCTGGTCGAAGGCGTTGCCCACCGTGGGATTGGCCCCGCAGCCCGAGGTGGTGTCCGATTCGCCGCACTTGGTGGAGACCCACAGGTCCTTCAGCGGGCGCTCCTCGCGGCGCAGCTCGCTCGCCCACTGGACGAACTCCTTCGCCTTCTTGGAGGCGCGCATGATCGTGTCGTGATCGCCGTGCTGCTCGATGCCGAAGTACGCGACGGGCTTGCCGGTGGCGGCGATGGCGTCGGCCACCTTCTTCGCCCACTGGTCCTCGATGCAGATCACCACCACGGCGGCCACGTTCGGGTTGGTCCCGGTGCCGATGAGGGTGCGGAAGTGCAACTCGAGGTCGGCGCCGAACTGTAGCCGCCCATAGGGATGCGGAATCGCCAGGGTGCCCTTGATGTTGTTGGCCACGGCCTCGGCGGCGGCGTTGGACAGGTCGTCCACGGGCAGGATGATCACGTGGTTGCGCACGCCCACCCGGCCGTTCTCGCGCTTGTAGCCCCAGAAAGTCGATTTGCTCAGGTCCATTGGTGTCTTCCTCGTTACCAGCGCTTGGTGCGCAGGTTCTGCACGTGCGTATGCTCGCCCACCTGGATCGGCGCGATCGTCTTGCCGATGTCCACGCCGTACTTGATCACGGTCGCGCCGCTCTCGAGCGGGCGGATGGCGAGCTTGTGGCCGATCGGGATGTCGCTTTTCGCCTCGATCTGGAGGTCCTTGTCCTGGTCCATGATCCAGCCGTTCAGTTTCTGCCCGGCCTTCACGCCCTCGACCACGACAACACCGACGGAATCGTTCTCGTCGTGCACCACGAAATGAATCATCTGCATCTCCCGGAAATTTGGATCCCCGTCGGCACGGGGATGGCCCGCCTTTCCCGATTCTGCGAATCGGCAACCTTCGGGTCAACTAGATGAGTTGCATGTTAGGGTTTTCCCATGTCGCACCTCTACGAGCAGGTCCGCGCCGGGCTGATCGAGGGCATCTCCGCCGGGCGCTGGCGCCCGGGCGAGCCGATCCCGTCGGAGTCCGAGCTCGCGCGCACCTTCGGCGTCGCGATCGGCACCATCCGCAAGGCGGTGGACAGCCTGGTGGCTGAGCAGGCGCTGGCGCGACGGCAAGGCAAGGGCACCTTCGTCACGCAGCATGACGGCGGGCGCCTCATGTTCCACTTCTTCCACGTAGTCCGGCGCGACGGCCACAAGGCGTATCCGGAAGTGCGCATGCTGGATTTTCGCCGCGAGCGGGCGCAACCCGGGGAGGCGGCCGCGCTCGGCCTGCCGCCGCACGAGAAGGTGATCCGCGTGCGCAACCTGCTGTCGCTCGATGGCTCGCCCTGCATCCTCGACGACATCACGCTGCCCGCCGAGCTATTTCCCGGATTGTCGGAGAAGATCTTCCGCGCCCGCGACAACACCATCTACCACCTATACCAGAGCCGCTTCGGCATCAACGTCCTGCGTACCGACGAACGCCTGCGAGCGATCCTCGCCAGCGGGGAGGCGGCCACGCTCCTGCAGGTCGCGCCGGGCGCGCCGCTGCTGGAGATCCGCCGCATCGCGCTCACCTTCCGCGACCGGCCGGTGGAGCTGCGCATCTCGAGAGTGGACACGGCGCGCCACGATTACCACAACACGCTCGGCAAGGGCGTGCCGGCGCCCCTCGCTCCCGCGCGTGGAAAGGCACCCTGAATCCGCAGTCCGAGTGTAGGACAGCGCCTAATCGCAGGATGTGTGTGCAACTTTGGGGTTGCTCGCGCCGTCTTCGGATAACGGGTTCGAACGGAGGCGCGACATGAAGATCGGCGGCTATCGCGGCAGCGGCAACTACTCGGAGCGCACCGGCGGCATCGGCGTGGGCGGCGGCCTGGGCATCGGCGGGGTGGTGCTGGCGCTCGTGGCCATGTTCTTCGGCGTGGACCCTTCGGTGGTGCTCAATACCGCGGGACAGATGGGGACGTCCTCGCAACCGCAACAGGAAACGAGCACGCCGCGCGACGAGACCGGCAAGTTCATGTCCCAGGTGCTCGCGAGCACCGAGGACGTCTGGACGCAGATCTTCCGGGCCTCCGGCAGCGAATATCCTGCGCCCAAGATGGTGCGTTTCGAGGGTGGCACGCGCACCGCGTGCGGCATGGGACAGGCCGCGATGGGCCCGTTCTATTGCCCCGGCGACCAGACGGTCTATATCGATTCGTCGTTCCTGCGCGAGCTGAGCACGCGCTTTCGCGCCCCCGGTGACTTCGCCGCCGCCTACGTGATCGCCCACGAGGTCGGGCACCACGTGCAGCGCGTGACCGGCGTGATGCGGCAGCTGGAAGCGGCCCGTGGCCGCTCTTCGCAACGCGAGTACAACCAGATGTCGGTTCGCATCGAGCTGCAGGCGGACTGCCTCGCGGGCGTGTGGGGCGCGCACGCCGCGCGTGCCGGCTTGCTGGAGCCGGGGGACGTCGAGGAAGGCATCGCCGCGGCGGCCGCGGTTGGCGACGACAGGCTGCAGAAACAATCGCAGGGACGCGTGGTGCCCGAGGCATTCACCCACGGCTCCTCGGCGCAACGCGTGGCGGCCTTCCGCCGCGGCATGGAGACGGGCAACCCGTCGGCCTGCGAGACCCGTTGAGGTTCCATGGTCGAAACAAGAAGGGCGCCCCCACAGGGGCGCCCTTTCGCTTGCGGCCGCCGGTCGCTTACTTGGCTTCCTCGGCGGGAGCTTCCTCCTCGGGCGGCAGCACCTCGCGATTCTCGAGGCCCTGCAGCTTCTCGCGGATGCGCGCCTTCTTGCCGGTGAGGCCGCGCAGGTAGTAGAGCTTGGCGCGGCGCACGTCGCCCCTGCGCTTCACCTCGATCGAGGCGAGCGAAGGCGAATAGGTCTGGAACGTGCGTTCCACGCCTTCGCCGCTGGAGATCTTGCGCACGATGAACGACGAGTTGAGGCCGCGGTTGCGGCGGGCGATGACCACGCCCTCGTAGGCCTGCTCGCGCTTCTTGTCGCCCTCGACCACGGTCACCTTGACGATGATGGTGTCGCCCGGGGCGAAATCGGGGATCTTGCGGGCGAGCCGCGCGATCTCTTCCTGCTCGAGTTTCCTGATGAGGTCCATCTTCACTGTCCCTTTCGGTTTGGGCCTTCCGGCCTTTCGCGCAGAGCCGTCGCTCGTACGGATGCGCGAGGTTTATTGTTGCTGCTGCTCCTGCTGCTGCACTTCGCTGCGGTATTCGTCCAGCAGCTTGCGGTCCTCGCGCGACAGCTTGTCGCCATCGACCAGGTCCGGGCGCCGCTGCCACGTGCGACCGACCGCCTGCTTGCGGCGCCATCGCTCGATGGCTGCATGGTTGCCCGACAGCAGCACTTCGGGCACCCGCGCATCCTTCCACACTTCCGGCCGCGTGTAGTGCGGCGTGTCCAGCAATCCCCGCGGCCATGAATCCGACCAGGCCGCAAAGGAGTCCTGCGAGGCGCTCTCCTCGTCGTTGAGGCTGCCCGGCAGGCGCCTCACGATGCAATCGAGCATCACCATCGCGGGCAGCTCGCCCCCGGAGGTGACGAAATCGCCTATCGAGACCTCGAGGTCGACGCTTCGCTCCACCAGGCGCTCGTCCACGCCCTCGTAGCGGCCGGCCACGACCACCAGGCCCTCCTCCTGCGCCAGCGACCGCACCAGCGCTTCCCGCAGCGGCTCACCCTGCGGCGACATCAGGACCACCTTCGGTCCCGCCACGCCCGCCGAACGCTGGCGCACGCGAGCCGCCTCGATCGCGTCGTCCAGCGGCTGGGGCAGCATCACCATGCCCGGCCCGCCGCCGTAGGGCCGATCGTCGACCCTGCGGTAGTTGTCGCTCGTGAAATCGCGCGGATCCCACGTTCGCAGCTCGCAAAGCCCTTCCTCGAAGGCCCTGCGAGTGATGCCGTGCGCGGTCAACGCCTCGAACATCGCCGGGAAGAGGGTGACCACGTCGTAGCGCTTCACGCGTCGTAATCCGCCTTCCAGTCCACGATGATGCGGCGCGCCTCGCGATCCACCGCCTTCACGTAATCCGGCACGAAGGGAATCAACCGCTCCTTCGTCCCGCCCTTCACCACCAGCACGCTGGTCTCGCCGGTCTCGAAGAGGCCCTCGACCTCGCCCAGCCGAGCGCCGTCCGCGTCCATCACCTCGAGCCCCACGAGATCCACCCAGTAGAGCGCTCCCGGCCCGGCCTCGCCCAGCGCCTCGCGCGTGACCGCCACGTCGCTGCCGCGCAGGGACTGCGCGGTGTCGCGATCGTCGCAACCGGCGAGTTTCGCCACCGGGCCCTTGGAATGCACCTCGAACCCCTCCAGGGCCATCTCGATCCACCCCTGCCCGGAATGCACCAGCCAGCGTGCGAATTCCCCGAGGCGTTGCGTTTCGCCGGTGAAGGGCTTCACCTTGAGCCAGCCCGACACGCCGAAGGGGCCGACTATCCGGCCCATGACCACCAGCCGCGACACGTCGCCCGCATCGGGCAGAGGCCCGCCCTCGCTACTTGGGCGCGGCTTCCTGCTTGCCGGCGACTTCGGTCTTGCCACGCTTGATGAGCTTTTTCACCGCGGCCGAAGGCTGCGCGCCCTGTTTCACCCAATGCTCCACGCGGTCGAGCGCGAGGCGGAAGCTGGGGGCGGAACCGGCGGCCTTGGGATCGTAGAAGCCGATGCGCTCGATGAAGCGCCCGTCGCGGGGCATGCGGGAGTCGGCGACGACGACGTTGTAGAACGGGCGGTTCTTGGCACCGCCGCGAGCCATGCGGATGACGACCAATTGGGCTCCTGGCGCCCGTTGGAAACGGGCAACGTTGAAACGGTTGGAAACGTGCTGCAGAAAGCCGACGATTATACCGTGAAAACAGGGGCCTAGCGAGCCCGGCGATACTCCACCTCGAACGACGCCTTCCAGCCATCGCCTTCCCGGCGCTCGCGGGTCACGCGGTAGGTATCGGCGTCCACGCGCCGCCAGACCGACCGGGTGCGCGATTCGCTGCCGTCGGGCAGGCGGTTGGTGAAGCGCAGCGCCTGCCCCTCGACCACCATCTGGCCGGTGCCGTAGCTGCCGTTGCTGCCCCATTGGGTGAAAACGACAACCTTGCGCGCGGGATCGAACGCGTACACCGAGTCGCCCTCGAAGCTGTTGGGCACGCCCCCCTCCCGCTCGATGGTCACCTTGATGGTGCCCCGCAGCAGGCGGTCGTACTGGGTGCTGTAGCACTGGGTATCGGTGGTCTTGCGGTCAGGATGTTCCCCGCGCCAGCAGGCGCCGCGCAGCTCGGCGAACCAGCCGAAATTCGCAAGGTTGGGGTCGGTGGCCTGCGCGAAGACTGCAAGCGGAGTGGCGAGGAAAAGCCGAGCAAGGCCACGCATAGTCATCCCGGATCCCTCATTTCGCGCCCCCGTCATCTCATACCCGGCAACATCCCCTTCATCCCGCGCAGCATTTTCTGCAGGTTGCCGCTGCGCATCATCTTCATCATCTTCTGCATCTGCTCGAACTGCGCGAGCAGGCGGTTGACTTCCTGGACCTGCACGCCGGCGCCGGCCGCGATGCGCCGCTTGCGGGAGGCCTTGAGCAGATCGGGCTTGCGACGCTCCTGCGGCGTCATGGCGTTGATGATGCCCTCGGTGCGGCGCAGCTGTTTCTCCTGCAGCTCCGGGGAGGATTGCGCCATCTGCGTGAGCTGCTGCGGCAGCTTGTCGGCGAAGCTCGCCACGCCGCCCATCTTCTTCATCTGCTGCAGCTGCGTCTTGAAATCCTCGAGGTCGAAATCCTTGCCCTTCTTGAACTTCTCGGCGAGCTTGGTGGCCTCCTTCTCGTCGACCTTGGCGCGGGCCTCCTCGACGAGCGAGAGGATGTCGCCCATGCCGAGGATGCGCGAGGCCATGCGCTCGGGGTGGAAGGCCTCCAGGCCATCCATCTTCTCGGAGACGCCGACGAACTTGATCGGCTTGCCCGTCACGTGGCGCACCGAAAGGGCGGCGCCGCCGCGCGCGTCGCCGTCGAGCTTGGTGAGGATGATCCCGGTGAGCGGCAGCGCCTCGTTGAATGCGCGCGCCACGTTCACCGCGTCCTGGCCCTGCATCGAATCGACCACGAAAAGCGTCTCGATCGGCTTCACCGCCGCATGCAGGGCCTGCACCTCCTGCATCATCGCCTCGTCGATGGCGAGCCGTCCCGCGGTATCGACGATGAGCAGGTCGTGGAAATGGCGCTTCGCATGGTCCAGCGCAGCGCGCGCGATCTCCACGGGCTTCTGGGAGGGATCCGAGGGATAGACATCGACCTGCAGGCTCTTGCCCAGCGTCGCGAGCTGCTCGATCGCCGCGGGACGGTAGACGTCGGTCGAGACCAGCAGCACCTTCTTCTTCGTCGTGCCCTTCACCAGCCGCGCGAGCTTGCCCGCGCTGGTGGTCTTGCCCGAGCCCTGCAGGCCCGCGAGCAGGAAAACCGCCGGAGGCTGCGTGGCGAAGTCGAGGGCGGAGTGCGTGCCCCCCATCAGCTCGACCAGCTCGCCGTGCACCACGCCGACCAGGGCCTGGCCCGGGGTGAGGCTGCCGACCACCTCCTGGCCGAGCGCCTTCTCGCGCACCTTGGCGACGAAATCCTTCACCACCGGCAGGCCGGCGTCCGCGTCCAGGAGGGCCAGGCGCACCTCGCGGAGCATCTCCTGGATGTTGTCCTCGGTGATGCGCGAATGGCCCCGCAGGGTCTTCACGACGGAGGACAGGCGTTCGGTCAGGGTGTCGAGCATGGGGGAATTGGTAAACTGGGCGGGTCGATCGGGAAACGGCAGGGAAATGCCTGATTTACCGTTGTATTTTAGCACCGCGGCTTGCTGGCTGACGCTGTCTTTGCTCGCCTGGCGCGCGGCCAATCCCGCCGTCGCGGGCGCCCCCGGCCCGCGCGGGGAGCTGCGGATCGACAGCTTCCTGGTCCCGGTAGCCCTCGTCCTGCACGGCATGCTCCTGTACCGGCGCGTCATCACGGCCGAGGGGATCGACCTGGGCGTCGCGAACGCGGTCTCGATGCTCGTGTGGCTCACCGTCCTCATTTACTGGGTAGCCGGGCTCGCCTACGAGGGCCTCGCCGGCATCGTGGGGATCATGGCGCCGGTCGCGTTCCTGGCGGTGGCGATGCAGGCGGTCGTGCCCACGCGCCACATCGTGACTTACGGGGCCGATCCCCTCTTCGCCCTGCACTTCGGCATCGCCATGCTGGCCTACAGCCTTTTCACCGTGGCTACCGTCCATGCCCTCGTCATGCTCGCCGAGGAAAAGTGGCTGCATCGCGGCGTGCTGCCGCCGTTCCTCAAGCGCCTGCCGCCGCTGCTCGAGATGGAGGCGCTGCTCTTCCGCATCCTCTTCGCCGCCTTCGTGCTGCTCACGCTCACGCTGGTGAGCGGCGTCTTCTTCTCCGAGCAGCTCTTCGGCAAGGCCTTCACGCTCACGCACAAGACGCTCTTCGCGATCGTGTCGTGGTTCATCTTCGCCGGGCTGCTGGCCGGCCACCATTTCCACGGCTGGCGCGGCAAGCGCGCGGTGCGATGGACGCTGGCGGGCTTCACCGCGCTGCTCCTCGCATACGTGGGCAGCAAGGTCGTGCTCGAGCTGATCCTCGGGCGCGGATAGGCCTTGGTCGACAAGATCCCGCTGTCGTGGCTCTTCGGCGCGCTCGCCTGCCTGCTGCTGGTCTCGGGCTTCTTCAGCATCGCCGAGACCAGCATGATGGCGCTCAACCGCTATCGCCTGAAGCACCTCATCAAGGAGGGCCATCGCGGCGCGCGCCTCACCCAGGCGCTGCTCGACCGCACCGACAAGCTGCTCGGCGTGATCCTGCTGGGCAACAACCTCATCAACGCGGCATCGGCGGTGCTGGTGGCCGAGATCTCGGTGCGCCTCTTCGGCGAAGGCGAGCTCACGCTGGCGATCGCCACGCTGTCGGTGACCTTCTTCATCCTGGTCTTCAGCGAGATCACGCCGAAGGTCATCGGCGCCACCTACCCGGAGCGCATCGCGCTGCCCTCCGCATACGTGCTCACGCCGCTCCTGCGCCTGGCCTACCCCGTCGTGTGGTTCGTGAACCTGTTCGTGCAGGGCCTTCTCAAGATGATGTTCATCAAGCCCAAGACCGACGCCGAGGGCCACCTGTCGATGGAGGAGCTGCGCACGCTGGTGCTCGAGGGCGGCAAGTTCATTCCGGCCAAGCACCAGTCGATCTTCCTCAACCTGTTCGAGCTCGAGGACATGACGGTCGACGACACGATGACGCCGCGCAGCCAGATCGAGCACGTGGACCTCAACGACGACATCGAGGACATCCGCAACGCGCTCAGCACGGCGCACCACACGCGGCTCATCGCGTGCGAGGGCGGGCTCGACAACGTGGTGGGCGTGTTGCACGTGCGCAAGGTGGTTAACGCGATGCGCCGCGACCAGCCGCTGCAGCTGGAGGACCTCAAGTCGATCCTGCGCGAGCCCTACTACGTCCCCGAGGGCACGCCGCTGCTCGACCAGCTCACCCGCTTCCAGGACAACCAGCGCCACGTAGCCCTGGTTGTCGACGAGTACGGGGAGATCCTCGGGCTGGTGACGCTGAAGGATATCCTCGAGGAGATCGTGGGCGAGTTCACCAGCCAGGCGATCGGCAGCGCCGCCCTCTTCCACAAGGAGCCCGACGGGACCGTTGTCGCCGATGGCACCTGCTCGCTGCGGGTATTGAACCGCAAGGCGGGCTTCGATTTTCCGCTCGAGGGCCCGAAGACCATCAACGGCCTCCTGCTCGAGGAGCTCGAGGACATTCCCGATCCCGGCACCACGGTGGTCCTGGCCGACCACCCCGTCGAGATCCTGCAGGTGCAGAACCGCATGGTGAAGGTGGTGCGGATCCTGCCGCGCGCGCTCCCGGCCACGCAGGCGCAGGCCGCATAGAAGCTAGTTTGCAGCGCCCGCGGGTGGCAGGTCGCGGTAACGGGCGATGAAGCGGCGGTCGATGCGGTCCTTCCAGCGCCACGCCCAGCGTCCGCTGAACGACAGGCCGTCCCAGGCCCCGACCGCGTATCGCTCGCCGGTGGAAACCAGCGCGAGGTATCGGGGATTCGGCAGGTGCGGCGCGAGCGCCTCGCCACGGATGGCGGCCACCAGGTTAGCGGCGAGGACGGGGCCCGCCCGCACGGCGAAGACGCCGGCTTTCGGCATTGGGTGGCCCAGCTCGTTCACGCAGTCGCCCGCCCCGAACACGTTGGGATGCGATGGAGACTGCAGCAGGTCGTTGGTGAGGAGGAAGCCGCGCTCGTCGGTGGCGAATCCGGATTGGCGAATCCACTCGGGCGCTGCCGCCCCGGTGGCCCAGAAAACCGCGTCGGTCGCGAACTCGAGCCCGCTCTTGAGCCGGATGAAGCCCGCGCCCACCTCCACCACTTCGCTGTCGGTATGGGCCTCCACGCCGGCGCGGCGCATGCGATGGCGCAGTCGCGCACGCGCCCCCGGGGCGAGGTTCGGGGCGAATTCGGCGCGGTCGGTCAGCACCCGCACGTGCGATGCGACCTCGAAGAGGTCGCGTTTGAAGCGGTAGTTCATGGCGAGCGCCAGCTCGATCGCCGCGACACCCCCTCCCACCACGGTGACCGCCGCCATGCGGCCGTCGCTTGCGCGCACCAGCACGTCGTTCCACGCCTTTACCGCGCGCTCCAGCGGGCGCACGGTGAACGCGTGCCGCTCGACGCCGCGCGCGCCGCCCACGGGAGTCTGCGACCCTACGTTGATCGAAAGCACCTCGTAGGGCAGCACCGTGCCGTTGGCGCAGATGACCTCGTTCGCGCCCGCGCTCACAAGCGATGCCGCGGTGAGCACCAGGTTCACCTGCGCGCGCTCGCACAGAACCCGCAGGTCGACGGTGCAGTCGTCGAGCTCGTAGTGGCCCGCGAAGTGGCCCGGCACCATGCCCGAATAGGTGAGCCAGGGATGCGGCGTGACGAGCGTCGCCTCGCAGTGGCGCGTCGATGAAAGCGCCAGGGTGCGCAGCACCTCCACGTGCGCATGTCCACCGCCCAGCAGCACCAGGCGCTTCATCCGCGGCCTTCGAGGACGAAGTCGCCGAACCACGCCGTGGCCGACGCGCCGGTCTGGTCGGTGTCGTTGCCTGCCGCGATGCCGGTGACCTCGGGCACGGGTCCGCGCCATTGCGTGCCGAACGCCGCGCGGAAATCGGCCTCGAGGTCGCGCCTTGCCGCGACCCAGCGCCCGGCGCGCTCCGCTCCGCTTTCGACGACGATCATGCGCACGCGCTCCGTGTAGGGATTCCAGGCGGTGGTGCCGGGCGGATGGCGATTGTCCCAGACGTAGCACAGCGCCGCGGTGGGAAGTCGGGCGCCATGGAGCAGCCGCGCCAGCCGTATCTTCGCCCGCTCGCCCCACGAAAGGGTTTCTTCCGGAACATCGAAGAAGACGTACACGCGCGCCGCGTAATCGTCGCCGGCGCGCACCGACATGTCAGCGCCTTCGACGACGCGATCGACCTTCCAGCGCCAGCGAAGCACCGCCTGGGCGGGCGCCTTCATCGCGTATACCGCCCCGCCCGCCTCGCCTTGCGAGCGAACGCGCAGGACGGTCACGCCCTCGTCATGGACGAGATCGACCCGCGAGGGCTTCGAGCGCGGCAGCTCCTGCGCGATCCATCCCGGTGGAAGCGCCCCACCCGGCGCCGATCCCGAGAACGGCGCAGGAAGCGCCGCCGCGTAGGCTGCCGTCACCACGACGACCACGGCCAGCGCGATCGCGGCCTTCACCATGCCGTCTGCGCAAGGAGGCCCTCGCGGCGCATGCGCTCGAGGTCTTCGGGACGGTCCACGTCCCAGCGCTGCGGCAGCTCGAGCCAGCGCGCGCACGCCGCGGCGAGGCGCTCACGCGTGTGTTGCATCACCCTGTCGGTTCCCCATGGCATGTCCGAGAACAACTCCGGGATGCGCCGGGCAAGCGCGATCAGCACGTACCCGCCATCCTCGGCCGGAGTGATCGCGGCATCGTGGTCGAGCAACGCATCGGCGGCATCGAGCAAGTCCCGGCTTCGAAGCGCGGGGCAGTCGCTGCCGACGAGAACCAGGGGGCGGGCGTGGGCGAAGGCGTCCTCGAAGGCGAAGGCCATGCGCTCGCCCAGGTCGCGGCCCGCCTGCGCGCGCAGGCGAACGCGGTGGCGGTCGGCGCAGGCGGCGAAGAACCCATGGCCCGCATCGGGCGAGCACCACAGCTCGACCGGGTCCAGCGAGGATTCGGCGGCGGTGGCAAGCGCGCGATCGACGAGCGCCTCGTGCAATCGCGCCGCGCCTCGCGCACCCAGGCGCCCGATGAGCCGCGTCTTGACCGTGCCGGGCACCGGCGCCTTGGCGAAGACCGCGACGCCGGGCCGTTCAGCCCCCCGTGCGTTCGACATCGTAGAGCCGCGCGAGGCGGTGGGGATCCGCGCCCAGCGCGTATGCGAGTCGAAGCCGCCACATGAGGGCGATGGTGCGCAAGGTGCCTCGTCGCTCCCAGCGGCGCCCGGATGTGACGACGCGGCTCGCCAGGCACGCCGGGCGCGCCTCGCGCCGCAGGCGCTTGGAGAGGGCGACGTCTTCCATGAGGGGAATGGCGGCAAAGCCGCCCACGCGCTCGAAGAGCTCGCGCGACACGAACATGGCCTGGTCACCGGTCGCGACGCCCGTGAGGCGCGAGCGCGTGTTCATCGCGGAGGCGATCAGCGCAAGCATGGGATCGGCCCCGGCGATGGCCACGTCGAACCGGCCCCATCGCGCTCCCGCGGCGAAGGCGACCTTCACCTGCTCGATGCCGTCGGCCGGAAGCAGCGTGTCCGCGTGCAGGAAAAGCAGGTGTTCGCCGCTCGCTGCCCGGGCGCCTGCGTTCATCTGCAGGCTGCGGCCGCGCTCGGCGACCAGCACGCGGTCGGCCATCCGAGCCGCGATCTCCCGCGTCGCATCGCGGCTGGCGCCGTCGACCACGATCACCTCGGCACCCCGCCGGCGTGCATCGCACAGCGGCTCGAGCGTGGCCGCGATGCCTTGCGCCTCGTCGAGCACCGGAACCACGATGGAGAGCACCGCCATGGGCCGATTCTAGAACGCGCCGCGCTAGCGCGCGTCGTTGAGCGCCCAGTCGTAATCGAGGAACGCGATGTCCGCCTTCTGCTCGCGCACCACGGCGCGGTCCTCGGGCTGGTCTGCAAGCACGTCGGCATACCGCGCGAAGGTCGCCTTGAGGGAGGTGTATCCCTTATGGCCGCGCTCGAAGTCCTTGCCGTACCAGTCGAAGATCTTCGAGACCTCCAGCCGGCGCGATTGCGGGTTGTAGCGGTTGCGCGACCGGTCCGACAGGAATCGCCGCATCCCGTCCTCCAGCTGGGCTTCGAGCCGCTCCGCGGTGAAGGCCTCGTTCCTCAGCATCGGGCACCCGATGGACGCGCAAACGACCGCCACGTGCACCCGCGGCTCGTCGTACACGCCTTCGCGGCGAAGGATCTCGTGCTCGATCTGGTCGAGGTAGGAGGGTTGCCCGAAAAGGGTGAAGAACTTGTCCTTCCACGGGTTCCCGAAGACGGTGCCGAAATCCCGGATCGACTTGATGCCGGGATAGCGCTGGAGGATCTTCTCGATCGTGAGCGCGTTGTACGCATTGATGAGGAACGCCTGCTGCTGCGGGCGCGACCACGCGTCGAACTCGGGCTTCGCGACTTTCTGGTACCGCTCCAGCACCGCCTTCAGTTGCGCGCGGTCCTTCGCAAAACCGGCGTACGAGACCTGCGAGGCATTCCCGCCAGCGATGTAGCGCACATGCTTTCCGAGGAGGTCGTCCCACGCCTTGTGCGCGTGGTCGAACGCGAACGCCGGCACGCCCAGCAACAGTACCGCGAGGCCGGCCAGGATGCGGGCCATCAGTCGTCTCCGTGGCTCTCGGCCACCGTGTGGTAGGGGCGCTTGTCGCGCAAGGCGGTGAGCTTGCCCACCACGGCGCCCAAGCCACCCTCCCCACGCCTCCAGTCGTTGAACGCCTGCGCGAAGGCCATCTGCCCGGCCGTCACCCGCGAGCGCTTCCACACGCCGGCCACGTACTTGTTGGCCTCCGAAAGCGTCGGGTAAGAATGGATCGTTCCCAGGATCTTGTTCAGCCCGATGCCGTGGCGCATGGCCATGACGAATTCCGCGAGGAGATCGCCGGCATGCTCGCCGGCGATGGTGGCGCCGAGGATCCTGTCCTTGCCGGGCACGGTGAGCACCTTGACCATGCCGTGAGCCTCGCCATCGGCGATCGCCCGGTCGAGCTCGTCGATGCCGTAGACCGAAACCTCGTAGGGAATCTTCTTCTCCCTGGCCTCGAGCTCGTTCAGGCCCACCCGCGCGACCTCCGGATCGGTGAACGTGGCCCACGGGATCACGGAATAGTCGACGCGGAATTTCCTGAACGAGCCGAAGAGCGCATTCACGGCGCAGTACCAGGCGGTGTGCGAGGCCGTGTGCGTGAACTGGTATGGCCCCGCAACGTCCCCGCAGGCATAGATGTTGGGATAGTGCGCCTGGAGGAACTCGTTCACCTCCACCGTCTTCTGCCTGGTGAGCGGTATCCCCAGCTCCTCCAGCCCGTAGCCGGCCACGTTGGCCGCGCGGCCCACGGCGCACAGGATCGCATCGCAAACGATGGTCTTGTCGCGCCCTTCGTGCTCGACCACGACGTGCGTCTCCCCGCCTTCGCGCCGCACCTCCTTCGCCTTGTGCCCCGTCAGCACCTCGATGCCCTCATCGCGAAAGCGGCGCGTCACGAGCTCGGCGAACTCGGGATCCTCGCGCGCCATGATGCGCGGCAGCATCTCTACCTGCGTCACCTGCGAGCCCAGGCGCGCAAAGCACTGGGCGAGCTCGCACCCGATCGGCCCCCCTCCCAGGACCACCAGCCGCCGGGGTAGCGCCTGCAGGTCCCAGACGGTGTCGGAGGTGAGCGGCTGCGCCTCGCGCAGCCCGGGGATGGGCGGCACGAACGGTCGGGCCCCCGCGGCGATGACGATGTTCCTCGTGGTGAGCGTGCGCCTCGCCCCGCCGGCCAGGGTCACCTCCACGCTCCAGGGCGTGAGGATCCTCGCCTCGCCGGTGACGCATTCGACCCCGAGCTTCGAGTAACGCTCCACCGAATCGTGGGGAGCGATCTTAGCCACCACGTCGCGGACGCGGTCCATCACCTCGGAGAATTCGAAATGCGCCGAAGCGCTCCTCACCCCGAATTCCCTCGATCGCTTCACGTGGGAGAGCAACTTCGCGGTGCGGATGAGCGCCTTGGAAGGCACGCAGCCGGTGTTGAGGCAGTCGCCGCCCATCTTGTGGCGCTCGACCAGCGCCACCTTTGCCTTCACCGCGGCCGCGATGTACGAAGTGACGAGTCCCGCGGATCCGGCGCCGATGGCAACCAGGTTGTAGTCGTACCGGGCCGGCCGCGTCCACCTGGCATACACCTTGCGCGCCTTGGCCGCGTCGATCGCCTTCTTGGCGACGAGCGGGAAGACGCCCAGCAGCGCGAAGGCGGCGACAAGGCCCACGGAGACGCGGAACTGGCCCAGCTGCATGCCGGCGTAAACGTAGACGATCGTGCCCGCGAGCATCCCCAGCTGGCTCACCCAGTAGAAGGTCCACGTGCGGATGGGCGTGAGGCCCATCACGAGGTTGATCACGAAGAACGGAAACGCCGGCACCAGCCGCAACGCGAAGAGGTAGAAGGCGCCTTCGCGCGCGATGCCGTCGTTGACGGGTTTGAGCTTGTCGCCGAAGCGCGCCTGCACCGACTCGCGCAACACATAGCGCGATGCGAGGAAGGCGAGCGTGGCGCCCAGGGTCGAGGCGAAGGAGACGATGATCGTGCCCCACAGCAAGCCGAAGATCGCGCCGGCCGCCAGCGTGAGCACCGCCGCGCCGGGCAGCGAAAGGCCCGTCACCGCGACGTACGCCACGAAAAACACGGCCGCGGTGCGCTGCGGGCTCTCGGCGAAGAGCGCGCGGAAGTAATCGACCGAGAGGTACTCCTTCAGGTCGAGGACGAAGAACGACGCGACCAGAATGACGATGGCGCCGAGGACAGCGAGCTTGCCTTTGCTCATGGACGACTCCTGGTTGCGCGGCTTGCGCGCCCGGACGGCGCTTAAGCGGCGCGCGCTTCGGCTGCCAGCGCGAAGCGCGGTCCTTCGACGATGCGCCGGTGATACGCGCGGTAGGCGGCGCTCCCCGCAGGCCAGTCGCGCTCGAAGCGCGCAAGCCAGCGTGCATGGTCGTAGTCCAGGCGCACGGCTTCGACGAAAACACCGCCTATATGCGCGCCGTACAGGCGCGCGCGTGCCTCGAGCGGGCGCGTGCCGATGCGAGTCACGAGCCCGAACCGGGTTCCGGCGAAGTTCGGCATGCCCGCGGCGCCATTGTTGGCGACCAGCCCGGAGCCCGCCCCATGCTCGATGCGCCGCATCGCGGGCAGGCACGTGTGCGTGCTCGCGAAGATATCGACGCGCGCATCGCGAAAGGCCGCATCGATCCAACGCCGTCGCGCCGGCTCGCCGAGGCGATCGGCCGCGAACCCCCAGCCTGCGAGCGAGGCGGCGTCGCCGTGCACGATGCCCACGCGCGCTTTCCCGACGCGCGCGGTCATGTGCATGGGCAGGCTCGCCAGGCCAGCGCGCACGGCCGGCAGCATTCGCGCAGTCTGGCGCAACCGCTCGATGATCGCGTTGGAAAGCGCGACCTCCTCATCGCTCACTTCCGACGGGTACGCGCAGCCGCATCCGGCGTCTGCGGCATCCGCGGCGATCTCCGTCTCCACGTTGCCGCGAATCGCCCCATGCGCGAGGACCCGCGCGTTCAGCCGCTCGAAATCGGAGGGCTCCACGTCGAACCAGTGGAAGTCGCCGTTGAACACGACGCGCGCGCCCGGATCGCCGGCGAGCAGCGTCTCGAGCGCGTCCAGCGCCTCGAGGTTGCCGTAAAGCCCACCGACCACGTAGAGCGTCTCGGCGATGAGATCGGGCGCGCGGTCGAAGACCCGGGGCGAATAGCGATAGGACACCGGGCAGGTGCGGCCAGGGCGTGACTCGGGGCAAGGGGCGGATGTCGCAGGCGCGTTCATGCGAGCGCGCCGCCGCAGCTCGAGCCCTGCCCGGCGGTGCAGCCGAAGCAGTGGTCGCGCACGACGATGGCATTGCCTTCGAGGTCGCGGCGCAGGACGTCCTGCAGGTGTGGCCGCGAGCGTCCCTGGAGCGCGAGCGGCAGCCCCAGCATCTGGTTGAAGTCGCAGTCGTAGAGATAGCCGCGCCAGTCGATCGAGACCATCGATCGGCACATGACCGCGTCGAGATTGTCTTCCCGGTGCGCCTGCCGCAGCAGTTGCATGTAGGCGTTGAACTGGCCCTTGGACACGAGCGTCGAGCCGAAGCGCTGGATCGGCATGTTGACCAGCGTGAGCAGGCGGTTGAACACGATGCCGAATCGTTCTCCCAGGATGCGCTTGTAGTCCGCCTCGAGCTGGCCTTGCGGTGGCGGCAGCGAGGCCCCCTGCGGGTTGAACATGAGGTCGAGCGCGAGCCCCGTGCCCGCCTGGCCGTAGCCCAGCGCGTTCAATGCCCGGATGCCTTCGATGCTCTTGTCGTACACGCCGGCTCCCCGCTGGCGGTCCACGAGCTCGGCGGTGTAGCAGGGAAGCGAGGCCACGACCTGGACGCCGTGGCCGGCGAGGAACGCGCCGAGGTCCGCCTGCCCGGGCTCGAAGAGGACCGTGAGGTTGCAGCGATCGATGACGCGAGCCCCGAGCGCCCGCGCCTCGCGGACCATGGTCCTGAAATTGGCGTTGAGCTCGGGCGCGCCGCCTGTGAGGTCGAGCGCCGTGGCGCCGCTCGCCCCCAGGTAGCGCAGCACCAGCGCGGCGGTGGTGGCGTCCATCGCCTCGGTGCGCTTCGGCCCCGCATTCACGTGGCAATGCAGGCACGTCTGGTTGCACACGTACCCGAGGTTCACCTGCAGTGTCTCGAGCGCGCGCCGGCGAATCGGCGGGAAGTCGGTCGCGGCAAGGAGCGGTAGCGTGGCGTGCATGGGCGCGTTGTGTCGGCTTTCCGGGCTTACGTGCGGGCGCCGCGAGCGGATGCGGCCATCTTACCAAAGGGGCTAGACTTGTCCGCTCGCCCCCTGCTGCGCACAACATGAAGAATCCATCGGATCCCGACGGCGCGCGCCTCGACTTCAAGGGCGCGATGAGCTACGGCGACTATCTCCAGCTCGACCGCGTCCTCGGCGCGCAGAAACCCCTCTCCACCGACCACAACGAGCTGCTCTTCATCGTCCAGCACCAGGCTTCCGAGCTGTGGATGAAGCTCATGATCCACGAGCTGAAGGCCGCCCGCGCCCACATCCGCGGGGACGACCTGCAGCCCGCCTTCAAGATGCTGGCCCGGGTCGCCCGCATCATGGCGCAGCTCAACCAGTCGTGGGACGTGCTCTCCACGCTCACCCCGGCCGAATACTCGTCCTTCCGCGGCCAGCTCGGCAGCTCCTCCGGGTTCCAGTCCTTCCAGTACCGCACCGTCGAGTTCCTGCTCGGCAACAAGAACGCGGTGCTGATGGAGCCGCACCGCCACCGCGCCGACCTCTTCGACGCGCTCTCCGAGCAGCATCGGTCGCCCTCCCTGTACGACGAGGCGATCCGCGTGCTGGCGCGCCGCGGCTTCGCCGTCGATCCGAAATGCGTCGAGCGCGACTGGACCGCCTTACATGCGTTCGACGAGTCGGTGCTCGCGGCCTGGGTGCAGGTGTACCGCGACACCG